>NZ_JBIDDK010000006.1:0-341494 GCF_043205095.1 Micromonospora sp. NPDC047557
CGAGACCAGCAACGGACAGCATGCTCTTACGCAAGATCGTGTTCATGGGGGTAGCTCCTTCGGGGGTAGGAACACCAGCGACACCGTTCCGGGGGCAGCGGTGACGCGGGTGTGAGCACCTCGTCGGGCGCTGCACTATCAAAGGGGGGAAAGTGTGGGGGGCGGCCTACGGCTGATCGCTCGTGGCGCCGGGGGCGGCCTGCGAGCGGGGGGCTCGTGGCGCCGGGACCGTGTGTAACGACCACCGAACCGGGGTCATTCCCGAGGCCCTCACCGGGGCCAGATAGCGGACCCGGGGGGCGAGCCCACGGTCGTTCGGGGGGTCTGCAACGACCCGGCCCGGCCAGCCATTCCCGCCCCGGTCGAGCGGGCGGGGGTGGCCGTGGTCCTGCGATCGTCAGGGTATGTAACGACCCCCGGCCCGCCACCATTCCGCGGCGCCGATGCGACCGGTCACAGCCCAACAGCCCTCAGAAACGGACACCCCACCCAAACGGACCCCACCCCGACCGGTCACACCGAACACGCCGGCTGATCGACTCCAGATCGGCGATACCGCGGCATCCGGCCAGCCGGACACCCCCACATCGCCGACACCGTGCCGATCAGGGCAACCCGACAGCGCCGGTCACGTCGACCAGGCCCGCCCGAACACACCCAACCCGGGACCAGGCCCGCCCGACGTCCCCGGGCACCGCGACCTGGGCGGAGGGTGCGGGTGTGATCGACTCGGGATCGTGAAGGGTGTCCCGGCCGTCCGGATAACCCGGTTTCCGACAACCCGAGTCGATCAACCCCCCGACGGGGGCCGCGTGACGAGTCGCTACCGGGGGCCCTTGAGAGGGATGACACAGGGCTGGCGCCCGTCGGAAGATCCGACGGGCGCCAGCCTGAGGTGCGCTCCGGGCACTGCCCGGTTGGTGTCAAGGCGATCAGTGCGCGGCCCCGCCGAAGCGCTGGCGGCGACGCCAGGCCATTGTCAGCAGCAGCATGATCGCGCCGGCGCCGACGAGGCCGCCGCCGAGCTTCATGGGCGTACCGATGCTGTCACCGGTGACGGGCAGCGGCTGCTTCTTGTCCAGCACCCGCAGCTGGGCCGTGGCGGTCCGGCCGGACTCCCGGCCCGTGGCGGTGAAGGTCAGCAGACCGGTCACCGACGGCTTGTAGCTCTTGGTGAAGTGGCCCTGGGCGTCGGTGAACGCCGTGAACTGCAGCGGCGCGCTCGCCTGGTACGCCACCGGCGCCATGGCCACTGTGGTGCCGTCGCTGCGGCGGACCGGCGCCTTGCCGGCGGCCGGGGCCGCGAACGGGGTCACGGTCACCGTGTGGTCGACGGTCTCGTTGGGGCCGAAGCCCGTCCCGGTCAGGATGACCGTCTCGCCGAGGAAGATCGTCGGCCGGTTGACGGTCAGGGCGGGCGGTTGCGGCGCGTATGGCGGCGGCTGGGGCGGATCGGTGGTCGCGGTGGGCTGCGGCTGCGGCTGCGGCTGTGCCGCCCCCGCTGCCGTCGGCACGGCCACCACGGCCAGGCCGACCGTGAGCGCCATGATGATGCGGGATAGCCGCATGATTGGTTCCCTCCTACTGGTCACAGCTTGGTGCGGAATGAACTTGGGTGGTCCATGGGCTGGCGGTGGGGGTCAGCCACAGCTCGGCCTGCCCGGCGCCGGTCTTGGCCGTCAGGACGGTGACCTCCAGCGCCCTCTCGGCGCCGGGGCCGATGTCGACGTTGGCCGTCGCGACCTGGCGGCGGCGTTCGATGCCACTGCCCACTGCCGTTTCGGTCCCGTCGAGCCGGGCGTCGAGCACGGATCCGCCAGCCGGACTGAAGATCGACACCAACGTGCGAGCGGTGTACGGATCGCCAGCCATACCGAGGCCGAGGATCGACTTGCTGAGCCCCGACTTCGGCGCCGTCGAGCGCAGGGTCACCCGCAGCCGGAGCTCGCGGCGGCCGTCGGGCCGGCATTCGCCGACCGTGAGGCTCGCCGTCGGCCGCAGGTAGTAGCCGAGTTTCGCGCCGCTGCCGTCGTTGAGAAACACGCCGACCGTCGGCACGGTGTCCTGTTCCGGGAGCGTCCCGGCCATCCGGCTGTCGCCGAAGGACCGCTGTTCTTCCGGGTGAGCACTCCAGAACAATATCCGGCGTTCCGTGATAGCACGGTCGAATGCGGACAACAACACCCTAGGGTTGACATTCTTCTTGAAGAAGGCATCAAACACCGCAGCCGCCGAGGACGCGAAGTACTGGTCCTGCTGCCTGGTGTCCAGCCGCTGGTAGGTCTCGTTGAGCAGGGTCTGCACGACCTTCTCGCTGGCCAGCGGCACACCACCGGGCACCAGCACCGGGCCGGTCGCCTTGAGCAGATAGGACAGGACCACCGGGTCGACGGCGAGCACGCCGTCGACAGTGATTCCGGTCTTGCGCCGGAACATCTCCCGGTACAGGGCGGCGGCGGTCGGGAAGTGCGGCGTGAGGTTCACGTCGGCGGGATAGATGCCCGGCAGGTCGGTCCAGACCGCCCGGGTCTCGGCGGGCAGCTTCAGTGCCGGGGTGAACTGGCCGAGGGAAGCGCTGCTGCCCTGCTGGCCCATCCGGACCCGACCGTTCTCGGCCTCGATCATCGCGTACGCGCCGAACATGCCGCCGGTGGCGCGCAGCTCGGCCAGGTTCTGCGAGACGAGCAGGTAGCGCCGCGAGCCACTCGCACCGAGCAGCGGCGGCAGCAGCCGTGCGCCCTGGTCGGCCGCAGCGGTGAGACTGGCCAACCGGTCGATCTCGCCACGTAGATCGGTCAGCGCCTGGCGCACCTGGTTGACCAGCCGGTCGGCGGGCACCGCGCTCAGGTCACGGCGGGTGCCCTGCACCGCGTCGTTCGCTCGGTTCAGCTCCGCGGAGACGGAGCTGAGCCGGGCCAGGTCCAACCGACCCCCGGTCGGCACCAGGCTGGTCAGGTCCGTCCGCAGCAGGGTCGGGAACGCCCGCCGGGCCAGGTCGTCGATGGCGATGGCGATCAGCCGGACCGCGTCGAGGTCGTCGCCGGCGATCGGGGTACGCCGACCGACCTTCCAGCTCGGGTCGGACGTGGCGGCTCGGGCCGCGCTGGACTGCTCCTGCAGGGCGGAGAGAGTCCGCAGAGCACGGTCGGTGTCCCCGCCGACCACCTGTGCGCTCAACTCCCGGGCCAGGCCGGCGGCGTTGAGCAGGTGCGCGCGCGCCTGCCAGCCCCGGAAGCCGATCCACCCGCCACTGGCCAGCAGCAGCGATCCGACCACTAGGGCGCCGAGCAGGGCCCGTCGCAGCCGCGCGCGCCGGCGACGCCGGGCTCGGCTTCGCCGTCGACGCGGCCGTTCGCTCTCCGTCACACCACACTCCCGTTTGCCAGAATCGGACAGTCCGCCTGATTCCCTGACGTTCTTAGCACGTTGCGAGGAATCTCGTACGGTTATGGGACTTCTCGTCCTTTACGCGAGGTTTCCTCGCGGCTCTCCTGCACCCTGCGGAACCCGGCCGGCGGCCTCGTGCAGCAACCGCTCGATGCGATCCACCCCGGCCGGCAACGACATCTCCCGCAGGTACGTCTGTCGGCCCCGACGGCCCATCTCGGTGCGCGCCGGCGGCGGGATGGTGGCGGCCAACCAGAACCGGTCGGCCAGCGCGGCCCAGTCCTCGGGAGGGCAGGACAGCCCGGCCCGGGCGCGCTCGACCAGCTCGGCGGTGTCCCCGCCGGCCGACGCCACCACCGGCGCGGCGCAGGAGAGCGCGGCCTGCAGCTTGCCGGGCACCATGCCCCGAAGCTCCGGCAGATCGCGCAGCATGATCAGCTGGTAGTCGGCGGCGGCGTACAGCTCGGGCATGTCGACCGGTGACCGCCGCTGAAGGAAGCGGACGTTCTCCGCCTGCAACTCGGCGGCGAGCCCTCGCACCCGCTGCTCATCCGCACCCGAACCGACCAGGACCAGATCCATGGTGCGGTCCAACGCCGCGGCGGCCCGTACCGCCGTCTCCAGCCCCTGGCGGGCGCCGATGGTCCCGGCGTGCATGACCACGCACCGGCGATCCCGGCGGACCATCTGCCGGGCCGCCGCGCCGGGTGTCGCCGGGTAGAAGATGCGCTCGTCGGTCCAGTTCAGCACCAGCTGGACCCGGGCCGGGTCGGCCCCGGCGGCGACCACCAGGTCCCGCATCGACGGTGCGGCCACCGCGACCCGCGCGGCCGTCCGGTAGATGCGGGTCATCGCGGCGCCCATCCGCGCCGACCAGCGGCCGTCGCCGTCCGCGTCCGCGCCGTCGCGTGCCCAGACATCCTGTACGTGCAGCACGGCCGGCACCTTCGGAAGCAGCCGGAACAGAGCGGCGGTGGCGAACGTGGTGGCCGGCAGCTGAAAGACGTAGAGCGCGTCCACGTCGCCGAGGAACCGACGCGCCGCCAGCGACGCGCTGCCCGCGAACGACAGGTAGCTGACCATCCGCCCGCCCGTGGAGGTGGCCCCGCCGGAGTAGCGCGGCACCCGCCGGACCGCCAGCCGTTGACTGTGCGTCTCGTGGTGCCAGCGCTGCCGCCACCCTGGATAGACGTGGCCGCCGGGGTAGTCCGGGAAGCCGGTGAGCACACGGACCTCGTGCCCGCGCGCGGCCAGCTCCTCCGCGAGACTGCCGGGGATGAAGGCGGGCTCGGGTGGAAAGTGGTACGACAGGATGCCGATCTTCACCGGGGCACCGCCGAGGACCACGGATCGGCCTCGGCCGGCGCGGCAGCACGTCCGGCGGGTGGTTGGCCCGCGTACGATGCCGACAACCCCTCCCCGCGCGGCCAGCGGCGTCGACGCACCACCCTCGGGGTGTGGCGACCCGCGTCCGCACCCACGAGAGGGCTCCCGATGGCCGATCGCGTGTTGTTCGTCTGCCACGCCAACCTGTGCCGCTCGCCGATGGCAGAGTTCCTGGCCCGCCGGTTGCTGGCCGACCGGCCCGTGCTGGTGTCCAGTGCCGGCACCGACGCGATGGACGGGATGGCGATGCACCCGTACGCGGCCCAGGTCGCGGCCGAGGGCAGCGGCGACCCGGCGGCCTTCGCCAGCCGGACGCTGCGTCCCGAACACCTCGCCGAGGCGACACTCGTGCTGACCGCGACGCGGCGGCAGCGGTCGATCTGCACGTCGCTGGCGCCCGGCGCGCTGCACCGGACGTTCACCCTGCGCCAGTTCGGCCGACTGGCGGCGGCGGCCGAGCCGCCCGCCGAGTCGCGCGACGACCCGCTGCGGGCCGCCATCGCCGCCGCCGCCCACGCCCGGGGGCGGTTGCAACCCGCCGCCCCGGACGCGGACGACCTGCGGGACCCGATCGGCGGGACCCCCGCCGACTTCCGTCGCTGCGCTGAGGAGATCGAACGCTCGCTACGACCCCTCGCCGCGCTCATCGGGGCAACCGGGTGAGTTCCTGGGTGCGGTCGCTGACGCCGTTGACGCCGGCGCCCTCGCTGTGCCGGGCGGCGGTGGCCCGGTCGGTCGGCACCGACGGCGTGGCCGTCGAGGTGACCACCCGGTAGGCCTCGTACTGGTACGCCTCGGCCTTGGCCACCTTGGCCATGTTCAGCACGCAGCCGAGCAACCGCACCGAGACCGAGTGCAGCGAGCGGGCCGCCGCGGCCACCTGGGTTCGCGACGTACGGCCCTGCTGACTCACCAGCAGCGCGCCGTCGGCCTGCACGGCCACCACGACACCGTCGGTCACTGCGAGCAGCGGCGCGGTGTCGATGATCACGATGTCCGCGCTCTCGCGCAGCGCGAGCAGCAGGTCCGCCATCGCCTTGGAGCCGAGCAGCTCGCTCGGGTTCGGCGGCGCGGAGCCGCTGGGCAGCACCAGCAGGGACTTGTCGCCCCAGCGCTGCACCACGTCACCGACCTGGACGTCGCCGACCAGCACGTCGGTGAGACCGACGCCCGCGTCCAGGCCCAGGTACTCGTCGACCTTCGGGCGGCGCAGGTCCGCATCGACCAGCAGCACCCGCCAGCCCGCCTCGGCCAGGGCGATGGCCAGGTTGCAGGAGAGGGTCGTCTTGCCCTCGCCCTGCAGGGCGCTGGTCACGGCGATGACCCGGGCCGGCTCGTGCACGTCCACGAAGCGCAGGTTGGTCCGCAGCTTGCGGACCGCCTCCGCGCGGGCCGACGTCGCGGCTTCGCCGACGATCAGCGGAGCGCTGCGGGCGGCGTTCTCGAACGGGATCTCACCGAGCAGTGGGCTTCCGGTGGCGCGTTGCAGGCCCGCGGCGTCGCGCAGGCGGACGTCGGCGACGCCGCGCAGGATCGCGAGGCCGACACCGAGCGCCAGACCGAGCAGACCGCCGAGCGTGAGGTTGCGGACGGGCTGTGGCGAGACAGGGCTGGCGCTGACCCGTGGGCCGCTGACCACCTCGATCTTGATCGGCGCCTTGCCCTCGGGCGGCGTCTCGACCTTCTGCACGAGCTCGACGAACTTCGCGGCGAGGGTTTCGGTCACCCGCAGCGCCCGCGCCTGGTCGGTGTCGGTGACGGAGGCGCGCAGCAGCACGGTGCCCGTCTCCGTGGAGGTGGTCACCCGGCGCTGCACCTCGTCCGCGGTGAGCCCGACCGGGGTCTCGGCCACCACGCTCTGCGCCAGGCGGTCGCTGCTGAGCAGGTCGGCGTACGACTTGACCCGCTGCTGAAGGAACAGACCACCCTGGTAGGCGTCGGTGACGCCCTGGTTGGGGGTGGTGACGAAGAAGGTCACCGAAGCGACGTACCGGGGCTGGGCCCGTACGGTCAGAAACGCCGAGACGCCCAGGGCCACCATGACGGTGACCAGCACGACCCACCAGTGCCGACGCACGTGGCGCAATTGGCGGAGCAGGTCCATCAGGAGTGCCTCCGTGCGGGTCCGGTTACGCCAAAGAACTTCACGAAAACCCCCAAGGTCGTCTGCCAACTCGTGAAACCATTAAAGCCCCTCATAGGGCTTATGTCCGGAGTTATGCATTTTCGAGGCGAACAAGTGCGCCCGCATGACCAACCCGACAAAGGGTCATTCGGCAGCGGCGACATCCGGGAAAAGTCCACGGCCGATCTCTGGCCGCCCCTCCCGGCCGCCGCGTGATCGCCCGCATGCCACCTTCGGAGGCGCACTGCTGCCCCTCGCGCTGATCTGGGCGAGGGCGCCGTGGGGGTCGAGTCGTACACCCGGGGCGCCCTGGCCCGACGGCGAGCGCTGGTGCCTCGACCTGGGCCGCGCCAATCGGGCTGCTGGCCGTCTTCGTTCTCGTGGCGAGCCTGGAACTCAAGCGCGAGTTCGTCGTCGGCGGGACTCGCGGGAGCCGCGCGGCGCTTGCGGTGGTGGTCGCCCTCGGCGGGATGGCGCTGCCCGCGCCGATCTACGCGGCGGTGGTCCGGACAGCGGGCGGGGAGGGGTTGCGCGGTCGGGCTATCCCGATTGCCACCGACATTGCCCGCATGCTGGCCGCGCGCACGGTGGTCAACTCACACCTGGCAGCGGCCGGCGGGGGTGGTCACGGACGAGCTGCCTTCACTCAGGTCGGTCGTGACCGGAACGGCGCCGGCGGTCGCCCCGTGCGGGCGACCGCCGTTGTGCGTGACGCGTCAGCGGCGGCGCTCGCTGGGACGACGCTTCTCGGTCTCGTCGGCCAGCGCGTCGGTCTCCGGCGCGGTGAGATCGTCGCCGGGCACCGCCACCTCCTCCGCGAGGTCCTGCTCGTCAGGCTTGCCGCCGGGCTGGGGCTCGGGAGCGGTGGCGCCGCCGGCGTAGCCGTACTCGTTCGGTTCGTCGTGCCGGCTCATGTGGTTATCCTCCCGCTTTTCCCTGTTTCGCTGCTACTGCCCACGGTAAGTGGTGATCGTCCTCGGCGCAGCGCGGCGGGGATTGTCGGCGCGACCACGGCGGCGCGAGACTCAACGCCGCCGCGAGCAGTTGGCGCAGCGCGACGATCGCCGCCGCGGCGGCCAGGCCACCCCACTGCGGATCACCGGCCAGGCGGAGCAGGCCGGCCGCCGTGAGCAGGTCCAGCAGCACCCGGACCGCGACCCGGACGGCACCGGTGCACAGAGCCGTGACCACACCGGCGACCAGGGCCAGGGCGGTCACCACCTCGACCAGCGCATCGATCACGGCCGCCGCTGCCCGTCGGTGACCTGCCGCTGCTCCTGCCGGATCTCCCGGCCCAGGAAGTAGTTCAGCGCCGTCCGGATCGTGGCGATCGCCGCCAGCTGGCCGATCTGGGTGAACGACGGTGACACCGCGGTGCGCAGGACGTCGGCGGCCAGCTGGAACTCCAGACCGAGGGTCAGAAACCGGCCCAGGGACAGTCGGATCGGAGTGAAGACGGCGGCGGTGCGGTGTCGCAGCCCTTCGACAGCGAACCGCACCGCCGCCCACACGGCACCCACGAAGATCACCAGGGCTCCGGCCACCTCCACCACGGCGACCAGCACCTCGTCGCCGTGGCGCAGCAGCTCCGCCGGCTCCACCCGGAGCCGTTACCCGCCAGCGGGGCGGCTAGTCGAAGCTCAGGTCAGCTCGTTGACGGCCTCCAGGATCAGCCAGAGGCCACTGATGGCGAAGAGCACCGCGGCGCCGTACTTGATGGTCTTCTCCGGCAGGCGACGACCGAGCATCCGACCAACCAGGATGGCCAGCGCGTCCGCGGCGACCATGCCGATCGTGGAGCCGAGCCAGGTGCCGAACCAGCCGTACTTGGTGGCCAGGGTGATCGTCGCGAGCATCGTCTTGTCGCCCAGCTCGGCCAGGAAGAACGCCACCGACACCGCCACGATCGCGGTCTTGCTGGTCTTCTCGGCCTTGCGCTTCTCCTCCTCGGTGAGCGTGTCACCGCGCAGGGTCCACGCGCCGAAGCCGAGGAACGCCACACCGGCCACCAGGGAGATCCACTCGGTGGGTAGCACGGCGCCGAGGCCCGAACCGATGGCGACCGACGCCAGGTGCACCACGGCCGTGGCGACGGTGATGCCGATCAGCACCGGAATCGGTTTGAACCGCGTGGCGAACGTCAGCGCCATCAGCTGGGACTTGTCTCCCAGCTCGGCCACGAAAATGACACCGAAGCTGATGACCAGCGCGGCGAGGAATCCCTCCATGACATCCTTCCCGTTCACGCCGGGAGGAGGTACGGGGGCGCCC
Organism: Micromonospora sp. NPDC047557; assembly: GCF_043205095.1. Taxonomy (NCBI): domain Bacteria; kingdom Bacillati; phylum Actinomycetota; class Actinomycetes; order Micromonosporales; family Micromonosporaceae; genus Micromonospora; species Micromonospora sp. NPDC047557. Next base: position 9,170 of record NZ_JBIDDK010000006.1, read on the forward strand.
TCGACCCGGCTGCAACAGCCTGAGTCGAAGGTCTCGCCCGCCCCGGAGACCGGGGCCGCGTGGCCGGGTGCGGAACGCACCAGTATGTCGACCACGACATTGAGGGCTACTCCCCTTCGCGCGACCAGCCTAACCGATCACCGAGCGGCCCGGACGTCGTGGGTGAACAGCCTCATCGCGCCCGGGCCAACGTCACCCCGAAGAGCCCGTCCGGGTCGGTCCAGAAGTTCGTCGCCGCGAAGCCCGCGTCGCGCAGCTCGGCGGCCACCCCCTCCGGGCGGAACTTCGCCGATACCTCCGTCCGCAGCTCCTCCCCCGCGGCGAACTGGACCGTCAGGTCCAGCACGCGGACCTGCATCGGGCGCGTCGCCCGCAGCCGCATCTCGATCCACTCGTGGTCGGCATCCCAGCGGGCGACGTGCTCGAACGCCTCCGGGTCGAAGTCGGCGCCCAGCTCCCGGTTGATCACGTACAGCACGTTGCGGTTGAACTCGGCCGTGACCCCGGCCGCGTCGTCGTACGCGGGCACGATCACCGACGGGTCCTTCACGAGGTCGGTGCCGAGCAGCAGCCAGTCGCCGACCTCCAGCGCGGCGCGCATCGCGGCCAGGAAGTCGGCCCGCTCGGCCGGCAGCAGGTTGCCGATCGTGCCGCCCAGGAACACCACCAACCGCCGACCGCCGGTGGGCAGCCGGTCGAGCTGACGGGTGAAGTCCCCCACGATGCCCCGGACCCGCAGCCCCGGATAGTCGGCGGCGATCTGCGCGGTCGACCCCATCAGGGCGCTGACCGACACGTCCAGCGGGACGAACGTGCCCAGGCCGCCCTGACGGGTGAACGCGTCCAGCAGCAGCAGAGTCTTCTCCGATGAGCCGGAGCCCAGCTCGATCAGGGTCTTGGCGCCGGTCAGCGCCGCCACGTCCGGTGCGTGCTCGGCCAGCACCGCCCGCTCCGCCCGGGTCGGGTAGTACTCGGGCAGCCGGGTGATCTCCTCGAACAGCTCGCTGCCCCGCGAGTCGTAGAACCACTTCGGCGGCAGCCACTTCGGCTCGGCGGTCAACCCGGCCCGGACGTCCTGACGTAGACCACGCTCCAGCTCCTGCGGCTCAAGGTAGATCTCCAACGGTTCCGCGGTCATCGGTCCTGCCTCTCTGCTCAGTCACACACCTCGCGTTGCCCGACCGGTGCGGCTCACCGGTCGGCAGTGGGCACATCCGCACCTCGTCCACGGTGGCGGTGACCAGGTGCCCCTCCGGCACCGGCCGCCACCGCGGGTCGTCGTCGTGTGGCTCGGAGGCCAGCAGCACCGAGCCCGCCGCCGCACGCACCGACAGCGCGTGGCCGAACGTGGTGGCCACCACCCGCCGCCCGTCGGTGAGCAGCACGTTCAGCCGCGACCCCGGGGCGGCCACGGCGACCTCGGCCACCGTCCGGGCCACCGCCTCCGCCGCGTCGTCACCGGCGCGCAGCCGGTGCCGCACCAGCGCCCACAGCAGCGCCGAGTCGGTGGCCGCGTCCAGGGTCAGCAGGTCACGCACCGGCAGGCCGGCGGCGAGCGGCACCACCGCGTCCGGCCAGCCCCGGACCACACCGTTGTGGCTGAACAGCCACCGGCCCTCGGCGAACGGCGCGGCGGCGCCGTCGAGCACCGCCATCCCGACGGTGGCCGAGCGAACCGCGGCCAGCACCGCGCCGGCGCGGGTCACCGCCGCCAGCTCGGCGATCGTCGGGTCGCTCCAGATCGGCTGGGCACGCCGGTACCGCACCGGCTCGCCGTCGCTCGGATACCAGCCGACGCCGAACCCGTCGGCGTTGATCGTGCCGCCGCCGCGCATGTCGCGAGGCGCCCAGGACTGGCGTACGAGCGCGTGCGCCGGCTCGAAGAGCAACTCGGCAAGCGTGACCGGCGGCCCCAGATAGGCCAGGTGACGGCACATCAGCGCGATCCGGCCGCCGCCGCGCCGGCCCGGTGCGGCGTCACCGGTGCGACTCGTCCGGTGCGGCGTCCCGGGCGCAGCGGAAGCCGCTGAAGATCTGCCGCCGGATCGGATAGTCCCAGTTGCGGAACGTCCCCCGGCAGGCCGACCGGTCCGTGCCGAACGAGCCGCCGCGCAGCACCCGGTAGTCGTCGCCGAAGAAGACCTCCGAGTATTCGCGGTAGGGGAACGCGGTGAACCCGGGATGCCCGCGGAAGGTGGTCGACGTCCACTCCCAGACGTCCCCGATGAGCTGGTGCACGCCCAGCGGCGACGCGCCGGCCGGGTACGCGCCCACCGGCGCCGGCCGCAGGTGACGTTGGTCGAGGTTCGCGTGCGCCTCGGTCGGGTCCCCGTCGCCCCACGGGTAGCGGCGCGACCGCCCGGTCGCCGGGTCCCACCGGGCGGCCTTCTCCCACTCCGCCTCGGTCGGCAGACGCTTACCGGCCCACGCGGCGTACGCCTGCGCCTCGTAGAAGCACGCGTGCACCACCGGCTCGTCGGCGCGCACCGGATCCCACCGGCCGAAACGCCGGTACGCCCAGCCGTCGCCGTCGCGGCGCCAGTGCATCGGCGCGACGAGCTGCTCGGAAACCCGGTGCTCCCAACCCGCCGCGCTCCACCAGCGGGGGTCGTCGTAGCCGCCGTCGGCGATGAACGCCTCGTACTCGCCGTTGGTGACCGGCGCGGCGTCGATGACGTACGCGGGCAGGTCGACGCGGTGCGCGGGACGTTCGTTGTCCAGGGCCCAGGGGTCGGTGTCGGTGCCCATCGTGAACTCCCCGGCCGGCACCAGCACCTCACCGCCGACGCGGGCGGTCGGCTCGGGTGGTGGCGGGGCGTGCAGAACCGCCGCGCCCGCGCGCAGCTGGTGGGTCGCGAGCATCGTCTCGTCGTGCTGCTGCTCGTGCTGGACGATCATGCCGAAGGCGAACCCGTCGGCGACCAGCGGCCGGTCGGTGAAGCTCACGGCGTCGAGCAGGTCGTGCACCTTGTCCCGGACCGTGCCCAGGTAGGCCCGCGCCTCCGCCGGTGGCAGCAGCGGCAGCGCGGGCCGGTCGCGGCGGGGCTGCTTGAACGCGTCGTACAGCTCGTCGATGTCGCAGCGGACCGGCTCGCGGCCACCCACATCACGGACCAGCCAGAGTTCCTCCTGGTTGCCGACGTGCGCCAGATCCCAGACCAACGGCGACATCAACGGAGAGTGCTGGCGCATCAGGTCGGCGTCGTCGACCGCCTCGGTCAGCAGGGCGGTGCGGGACCGGGCGCGCGCCAACTCCGCCGCGATCCGCCCCCGCAACCGCTCCCCCTCGGGATGGTCCGTCGTGCCCACACTCACCGTCTCGCCGTTCACCGGTCTCCCCTCCGTTCGCGACTGCGGGGCTCGCAACCCCGGCTCACTCCTCGCGCTCACCGGTCTCCCCTCCGTTCGCGACTGCGGGGCTCGCAACCCCGGCTCACTCCTCGCGCTCACCGGTCTCCCCTCTGCGCGGCGGCCAGCCGCCGTCGTACGCCTCGTTGGACCTCGTCGTGGATGCCGGCCGGCAGCTCCAGCCGGGGCAGGGCGGCCAGGGCCAGGTCGAGCAGCGCGGCCGCGGCGGCGGCCAGCGTCGGGTCGGACAGGCCGTGCCGCGCGGCCGCCGACCAGCGGTGCGCCACCGGCGCGCCGATCGTGTACGCCGCGCGCACGGTGCCCGCGTCGGTGAACAGCGCGCTCAGCACCGCCAGCGGGAGACGCCAGTCCCGGTCGGGCTGGGCGTCCAGATAGCGCAGTTCCAGATAGCCGCGCGGGCGCACGGGTGGAAAAAGGGTGCTGACGTGGTAATCAAGATCGTCGGTGGTGGGCGGACGGGGCAGCGCGCCGTCGAGCCAGTCGGCGAAGGTGACACCCGGCGGCGGGGCCCAGTCCGGGCCGCGTCGGCGCAGGCAGAGCAGCGGCGCGGCAAGCACGTACCGGATCCAGGTGGTCGTCGGATCCTCGTCGGCATTGCCGGGCACCCACACCGGGCGGGTGCGGGCCGGGTCGATGGCGAGCCAGGCGGCCATGCGCGCGGACGCCCAACCGGTGCGCCGCCCGGCGTGCCGGCTGGCCGAGGCGAACGCCGCGAGCAACGGCGGCCCGACCGCGTGGGCCGCCGCCCAGCGCGCCGCGACCTGGTCCGGCTCGCCGATGTCGAGGCAGACCTGCAGACCGGCGGTGCTGTACATCATCGTCCGGCCGGCCGGACCCCGCCGGTCGAAGGCGCGACGCATGGCGCGGTAGCGGGGAGTGTCCACCACTGGGCGGGGCCGACGGTGCGGGTCGATTCCGCTGCGGCCGAGAGTCAGCCCGGCGGCGGCCAGCAGGCCGGTGACCTGGGCGATGTCGGCCTCGGTGGCCTGGATCAGCGCGCCTGTCGAAGAGCGCGGCGGGGTGGATATCTCCAGCTGGCCGCCCGGTTCGAGGGTCACCGTGCCGCCGTGTCGCAGCGGCTCGGCGGGGCTCGTCGGGTCCAGCGTGACGGGGCTGTGGCGCCCCAGCGCCGCCCGCAGCCGCACCGGGTCGACCGGTCGGGCAGGGTCGGCGGCGTCGTGCACGGTCCATTCCAGTTCGACGCCGGTGTATGTCGGGGGGCCGGTCTTGAAGCAGATGCCCGCGAGATGTCGGCCTGCCGCCGCGGACTCACGCAAGATCGCGCTGCGATCCAGCTCGGGCGACGTCACCATCGGTGCAGCCTCCTTCGTCGTGCGCCAACTCCGGAACACTGTGCCACCGTAAACCAGGCCACCGACACTGTCGCCGGCGTCGCCGGTGCCACCAATCCCTGTCTAACAGACGAATTTCCCCGTGCACGGCAGAACGAACGCGCCGGCCGGACGCTCAGTTCGCGGCCGGCCCGGCCGGGTGGGAGGGCTTGACCTTCGCCGATCCGGGAGGCGTCGCCGCGGCGGACGGTTCGGCGGGGGCAGACGGCCCTCCCGGAGCCGACGGCTTCGCCTCGGGCACCAGTCGCTGGCAGTACTCCTCGACCGCGGCGACGCCACCGGCGGCCGCGACCAGCCGTTGGAAGGCAGGCGTGCGCAGCGCCTTCTCCCGCTGCTTGGGTTTCTTGGCCCGCCACGCGCGGCACAGCCCGTGCAGCTGACCGTTGGGCGTCGAGCCGACTGACGGAGTGCCGGCCGGGGACGGCGGGCGAGGTGACGCCGATCGGCTCGGCGCGGTCGACGTGGTCGTCGCGGGATCGCTGGCGGTCGGTGGCGCGCTGCTCGGCGCGGGTGGCACCGGGTCGGGTGCCCGGTCCAGGCCGGCCGCGGCGAACGCGGCGCCCGCGGTGGCGGTGGCGGCCAGCGCCCCGATCCAGGCCAACGCGCCGGTGGTGAGCCGACGGCTGCGTGGTCGTCGGGCCGCGGCGGGCTCCGGGGCGGCGGCCCGGGCGGCCCGGAACGCGGCCAGCGCGGCCTCCTCGCCCGCCAGCTCCCCCGGCCGGGCCGGGCCGGCGGCAGCGGCGAGCAGCCGCGCCAGCGGGTCGGCCGCCGCGTGCGAGGGCGCGGACGCGTGGGACCGCCCCGGCACGTCGCGGTCGAGGGCCACGTCAGGGTCGACGGCCGTGGCGGAGTCGACGTGGAGGGCCATGTCGGAGCCGACGGCCGTGTCGACGTCCGGAGACGTGTCAGGGCGGCGGGACGCCTCGGGGTAGACGGCCGCGTCGATGCGGGTGGCGTCGAGTAGCCGTTCGGTCTCGGCACGGCCGGCGTGCCGGTCCGGCCGGTACGGGTTCATCCGGAATCCCCTCACGTCAGCCGTCCGCCTGCTCGGCGTGTGACGCCCGCCGGGATCGGCCGGTCCGTCCGCGCGGCGGCGGGACCACCTCGGCGCCGACCGACGGTGCGACGCCGTCGGCGTCCATGGCCGGCGCCGCAGTCGCGCTCTGCGCGTTCGGGGCGGACACCCCGCCCGGCGCGTTCGGCGCGGACACCGGGTCCGACGAGTTCGGCGCGGACACCCCGCGCGGCACGGCAGGCGCAGGCCGCGTGGTCGGAGCGTCCGGCGCGGGCACCCGGCCCGGCGCGCCGGAGGCCCCGGTCGTGACGGCACCGTCGGGTGGCGGTGCGGTCACCGTCTGCCGGTCCAGCAGGGTGGCCAGCCGCCGCAGCCCACGGTGGGCGGCGGTCCGGACGGCCCCGGCCCGACGTCCCAGCACCCGACCGGCCGACTCCGCGTCCAACCCGATCACGGCCCGTAACAGCACCGCCTCGGCCTCCCGGGGCGGCAGCGTGGCGATCAGCGCCAGGGCGGCCTCGGTGCTGATCGTCTCGCCGGCCCGCTCGGCGGTGTCGCCGTCGCCGGCCAACTCGGTGAGCGCCTGCACCGGGACCGGCAGCGACGGTCGTCGACGCAGCCGGCGCAGATGGTCCATGGCTCGGTTGCGGGCGATGGTGACCGTCCAGGCGCGGAACTCGCCGCCGGTGAAGTTGGGCAGGTCACGGGAGATCTGCAACCACGTCTCCGACGCCACGTCCTCGGCGTCCGCGCCGACCAGGGCGGTCAGGTAGCGCAACAGACCCGGCTGCAGGCTGCGGTACAGGAAGCGGAAGGCGTCCTCGTCCCCGGCCTGCGCGGCGGTGACCGCCTCGGACAGCTCGCCGGTCATCCTCGGCTCACGGGTCGCTCGAGACGGCGGCACGGCCCGACGCCCCACGCCTGCGTCCGCGCGCGAACCGTCGACCCCACCGGCTTCCGCACGCGCACCGCCCTCCCCCGAATCCGCTTCGTGCCCGCGTCCGGGCCGGCCGGGGCGTCCGCACCGGCGCGATGGCTCTCGGCTTTCGACGCACGGCCGGCGGGCGGCCCCGAGCCGGGCTAACGGTAGGAGGGGACCATCCAAGCGACAAGTCGGGATCGCGTCACGGAAGAGTGACAATTATCAAGCCGCCCAACCGGCGTGCCGCCGTAACAACGGGGAACCGCAGGACGCTCCACGGGCCGGGAGGCGGCCCGTGGCGGTGATCCGGCAAGCGTACGCCGGAATGTGTCAAGTTTTGTCACACGGCGTTGTCAAGCCGTCACAGATTCGGCCACGTCCACGGAGGTCAGGCCGGACGGACCGGCGGGTACGACCACGTGGCCGATCAACCGCAGCGCGCCGTTGCCCGCCACTCTGGGTACGGTAATGCTGTGTTGTCATCGGAGGTCGTGCTCAGCGGGCGGTACCGCCTGGACGAACGTGTCGCCACCGGCGGCATGGGCGACGTCTGGCGTGCCTCGGACCTGGTCCTCGGCCGACAGGTCGCGGTCAAGGTCCTGCTGCCGGCGCTGGTCTCCGATCCGGACTTCATCGCCCGTTTCCGGGCCGAGGCACGGATCATGGCGGCTCTGCGGCACCCCGGCATCGTGCAGGTGTACGACTGCGGCGAGGACGACCTGCCCGACGGCGGTCGGGCGGACTACCTGGTCATGGAGTTCGTCGAGGGTGAGCCGCTGTCCAAGCGGATCGAGGCGGCCGGCCGGCTCGACGTGGCCGAGACGATGTCGATCGTGGCCCAGGCGGCGCACGCGCTGAGCGCGGCGCACCGGGGCGGCATCGTGCACCGCGACGTCAAGCCCAGCAACCTGCTGGTCCAGGAGGACGGCACGGTCGTCCTCGTCGACTTCGGCGTCGCCCGTTCCACAAACGTGACCAGCATCACCAGCACCAACGCGGTGCCCGGCACCGCTCTCTACATGGCGCCCGAGCAGGCCGCCGGTCGTCCGGTCAGCGGCGCCACCGACATCTACGCGCTCGGCGCGGTCGCCTACTGCTGCCTCACCGGGGGTCCACCGTTCACCGGGGACAACCCCCTCCAGGTCGCCGTCCGGCACCTGGACGACGAGCCGCCGGAGCTTCCGCACGACATCCCGGAGGCGGTCCGCGCCCTGGTGTCGCGGGCCCTCGCCAAGGATCCGCTCGACCGCTTCACCAGCGGCTCGGCCATGGCCGAGGCCGCCCGCACCGCGGTCACCGGCGGCGAGCCGCCGACGGCGATGGCGGCGTCGGTCCCGCTGCGCGACGCGGGACCGGGCACCCGCACCGACGTGCCGGTCGGCGCGGCGGTGGCGGGCACGGCGGATGCCGGGCGTCAGCGACGTCGTGGGCCACTGGTCGGCGCCGCAGCCGCGATGCTGGTCGCCCTGATCGGCCTCGGGGCGGCACTGGGTGCGGCGCGCAACACCGGCGATGACGAGCCGGCCGTCAACCTGCCGACGACCTCCGTGACGCCGGGGGCGACCCAGCAGGCGGAGCTGCCTGCGGCGAACGAGCAGAGCACCGACGACCCGGAGCGCCCGAACCGGCCGACCGTCCCGGACGCCACCACGTCGGCGTCGGTCACCGCGACGCCGAGCGTGCGGCCCTCGCAGTCGTCCAACCCGCCGTCGGCGACGCCGAGCGCGACCACCGCGCCGCCGCCCAGCGATCCGCCGAAGTCCGACCCGCCGCCGAGCAACCCGCCCCCGAGCGAGCCGGTCCCCACCACGGACGCGCCGACCGGTCCGGACGACCCGATGGGCAACTGACCAGCCGTCCCACCAGCACCGATATCCCCAAAACGGACTTACAGCGCCGAAAACCACTCTAGGCTCTCCGCAGGCCATTTCCACCATCTGCCGCGGGAGCCCGGGTGAGCGCTGAGAAGCTGGTCGTGATCGGCCAGGGGTACGTCGGACTGCCGCTGGCCATGCGCGCCGTCGAGGCGGGCCTGGACGTCGTCGGCCTCGACGTCGACGCCGACCGGGTGAAGCGACTCGCGTCCGGTGAATCCTTCGTCGAGGACATCCCCACCGACCGGCTGGGCCGCGCGCTGGGCAGTGGCCGGTACCGCCCCAGCACGGAGTACACCGACGCCGAGGGCTTCGACATCTGCGTGATCACCGTGCCCACCCCGCTGCGCGACGGCACCCCGGACCTGAGCTTCGTCGAGCAGGCCGGCGTCGGCATCGGCCCGTACGTGCGGCCGGGCTGCACGGTGATCCTGGAGTCCACCACCTATCCGGGCACCACCGAGGAGCTGCTCCGACCGCTGCTGGAGTCGGCCAGCGGGCTGACCAGCCCCGGCGACTTCCACCTCGGCTACAGCCCCGAGCGGATCGACCCGGGCAACCCGACCTGGCGACTGGAGAACACCCCGAAGGTGGTCTCCGGTGTCGACGCGGTGTCGCTGGCCCGGGTGCAGGGGTTCTACCAGCGCCTCGTGGAGCGCACCGTCGCGGTGGACTCCACGAGGGTCGCCGAGCTGACCAAGCTGATCGAGAACACGTTCCGCCAGGTCAACATCGCGCTGATCAACGAGCTGACCATGCTCTCGCACCACCTGGACATCGACGTCTGGCAGGCGATCGACGCCGCCGAGACCAAGCCGTTCGGGTTCCTGCCGTTCCGGCCCGGCCCCGGAGTCGGCGGGCACTGCCTGCCGATCGACCCGTGCTACCTGTCCTGGCAGGTCAAACGGCGCCTCGGCCGGCAGTTCCGGTTCATCGAGCTGGCCAACGACGTCAACCACGAGATGCCCGAGCACGTCGCGCAGCGGATCATGGGGGGACTGAACCGGGCTGGCCGGGCGGTGAGCGGCGCCCGACTGTTGCTGCTCGGGCTCGCGTACAAGAAGAACACCGGCGACATGCGGGACTCCCCCGCCGTCGACGTGGCCCGCCGGTTGCAGGCCCTCGGCGCCGAGGTCCACGCGGTCGAGCCGTACGCGGAGACCCACCACATTCCCGCCGGGGTCACCATCGTCGACCTCACCGAGCGGGAGGTGCGGGCCGCGGACGCGGTGGTGGTGGTCACCGACCACGACAGCTTCGACTACGACCTGGTGGTCCGGCACGCCCGCTACGTCTTCGACACCCGCAACCGGTGCGTCGGCGAGATGGTCGAGCGCCTTTAGACCCGGCACCGCTGGCCGGTCCCGCCGCCGGGGAAGACGGCGGGGCCGGCCGGCGGATGTCCGCCCGAGGGCCGCGAGACGGAGACGGCCGAGATCACTGGTCGGCGAGCGCCTCGACGACGGGCCGCGACAGCGCCCGACGGGCCGGCAGCACCGACGCGAGCAGGGCGGCCAGCACGGCCACGCCGAGGATCAGCCCGAGCTGACCGAGCGGCAGCACCACGTGGAAGTCGCCGCCGAGACGGGCCAGCAGCGCCATCGCGGCGGCGCTGACGCCGGTGCCCAGGCCGATGCCGAGCACCGCGCCGACCAGCGCCATCAGGACCGCCTCCGCCGCGAGCATCGCCCGCATCCGGGCCCGGGTCAGCCCGACCGCCCGCAGCACCCCGTTCTCCCGGGTGCGCTCGACCACCGACAGGCTCAGCGTGTTCGCCACACCGACCAGCGCGATCACCACGGCCAGGCCGAGCAGCGCGGTGACGAAGGCCAACAGCATGTCCACCGTGCCGGTGAGCATCTTCTTGTACGCGCCCTGGTCCATCAGGTTCACCGTCGGATAGCGGGCCAGCACCGCCTCGATCGCGCCGCGGGCCTCGGCGGCGCTCACGCCGCTGGCGGGGTCGATCTCGGCCAGGAAGCCCCGCTCGCGGGGAAAGAGCGCGGCGAAGTCCGCGTCGTCCACCTCGATGACGTGCCCCGCGGGCGCCGCGCTGGCGACCATGGCCGACGCGTCGTCGGCGACCACCGCCGCCACCCGGAACGGCCGTCCCGCGATCGTGACCGGGGAGCCGACCTGCCAGCCGCGCGCCTGCGCCAACTCCCGGTGCACCAGGACCTGACCCGGCCCGAGCCGCCCGACGTCGCCGGCCAGCACTGCGGTCAGCGTGCGGCCCACCAGCGCCGGGTGGGCGGCGCGGACCTCGATGTCACCGGTGACGGTGCTGCGCTGCTCGTGCACCACGCCCAGCTCGGGGCGCGCGGCCAGCTCACCGGCGAGCGCGGCGGGCAGGTTCTGGCCGATGCCGCTGACCACGAAGTCCGTTCCGATCTCGGCGTCGACGCTGCGTTCGATGCCGTCCTTGGTGCTGCGCGCACCGACCACGAACGCCGACACCAGTCCGATCCCGATCACCAGGGCGGTCGCCGTGGCGGCGATCCGGCGCGGATTGCGCACGGCGTTGGCCACCGCGAGGCCCACGGTCATTCCGAACAGCCGCCGGGCCGGCCAGCCGATCACCCGGACCAGCGCCGGCACGAGCACCGGCCCGAACAGGACGATCCCGAAGAACGCCAACACGCCGCCGACGGCCACGAGCAGCACCTGACCGGCGCTGGCGGCGCCGGCCAGCGCCGCGACGCCGGCACCGAGCACCACCGCGCCGAAGATCAGGCGCAGCCGACCCGCGCCCCGACTCGGCTGCACCGCGGCGTCGGTGAGCGCGGCCACCGGTGCGACAGTGGTCCCCCGCCAGGCGGGCAGCAGGGCGGACGCCACGGTGAGCGCGGTGCCGAGCAGCAGGCTGGTCAGCACGGTCGAGCCGGCGACGGTCAGCCCACCGGAGAACGGCACGTCCAGCCGGGTCAACAGCAGCCGCATACCGCCGGCGAGAGCCACCCCGAGCAGCACCCCGAGCACGGACGCGACGAAGCCGACCAGTGCCGACTCCAGCAGGGCGGCCCGGAAGACCTGCCCCCGGGTCGCGCCCACCAGGCGCAGCAGCGCGGTCCGCCGGGTGCGCTGCGCCAGCACGATCGCGAAGGTGTTGGCGATCACGAAGCCGGCCACCACCACCGCGACCCCGACGAAGATGAGCAGCAGCATCATGAACTGGTTCAGGTCCCGAACCGCGTCGTCGACGGCCTCGTCGAGGATCTGCTGACGGCCCTTCACGCTGGCGTCGGCGCCCGCGACGACCGCGCGCAGCCGGTCGGCCAACACCGTCTCGGACGTTCCCGGCCGCGCCGCCACCATGATCCGGCCGTAGCCGCGCGCACCGCTGACCGCGAGCGCGTCCGGGCCGACCAGGCCGATGAACGGCCCGCCGACGTCACGCACGCTGCCCGCCACGTCGACCGTGCCGACCAGGGTGTACGGGCGGGCCGCGCCGCCGGTGCCGCCGATCTGGACCGGTGCGCCGAGGGTGAAGCCCTCCTCGGCCACGGTGGGCGCGTCGAGCACCACCTCGCCCGCGCGGTCGGGCAGGCGGCCGGACACCACGTCGTACGAGCGCAGGGCGGCCTCGGTGGGGATGGCGGCGAGCACGGCGTAGCCCAGCACCGGCCGGCCGTCGGCGCCGAGAAGTCCTCCGGCCCCGGTCAGCTCCCCGGCCGCGGCGGCCACGCCGTCGACGGCGCGGACCCGGTCGACCAGGCTCGCCGGCAGCGCCTTGTCGCCGCTCGGGTAGACGCCGAGGTCGGTGTGCCGGTCGAAGGTCCCGGCCCGCTCGTACGCGCCGGCGCGCATCCCGTCGACGAAGATCAGCGTGCCGGCGATGAACGCGACGCCGAGCACGACGGCCAGCGCGGAGAGCAGCATGCGCAGCGCCTCGGCGCGCAGCGAGCGCAGGGTCAATCGGATCATGTGCGGGCTCCCGGTGCAGGCGCGGATCGGACCCCTCCGACGCTATGGCCGGTCCGATCCGATCGATCTCCACCTGCGCGCTCGACCCGCGTACGCCCGAGGTAGCGCTCGGCCCGCCGGCCGTACGACCCGGGTCGTACGGCGGGTCACCGCCCGGGCGTGACCAGGCCGCTCTCGTACGCCAGCACGACCGCCTGGACCCGGTCGCGCAGGTGCAGCTTCGCCAGGATCCGCCCGACGTGGGTCTTCACCGTGGCCTCGGCCACGTGCACCTTGGCGGCGATCTCGGCGTTGGACAGGCCCTGCGCGACCAGCAGCAGCACCTCCCGCTCCCGCTCGGTGAGCTGGGCCAGCCGGGGGTCGGCGGTCGGGCCGGCGCCGAGCTGGCCGGCGAAGCGGTCCAGCAGCCGCCGCGTGATCGACGGGGCGACCACCGAGTCGCCCCGCGCCACCACCCGGATCGCGTCCAGCAGTTCCTCCGGCGGGACGTTCTTGAGCAGGAAGCCGCTCGCGCCGGCCTGCAGCGCGGCGAACGCGTCCGCCTCGGTGTCGAAGGTGGTCAGCACCAGCACCCGGGGCGGGCCCGACGGCCGGTCGGCGCAGAGCCGGCGGGTCGCCTCCACCCCGTCCATGGTGGGCATCCGGATGTCCATCACCACCACGTCGGCCTCGGTGCGGGCCAGCACCCGCAGGGCGTCCGCGCCGTCGATGGCCTCCCCGACCACCTCCAGGTCGGGCTGGGAGCTCAGCACCATCCGGAAACCGGCGCGCACCAACGCCTGGTCGTCCACGATCACCACCCGGACCGTCATGCCGCGATCACCTCCGCTGAGGGTTCCGACGGTAGCGGTAGCCGGACCTGGACCTGCCAACCCCCGGTCGGCTGGGCGCCGGCGGTGAGGCTGCCGTCGTACACCGCCACCCGCTCGCGCATGCCGAGCAGACCGTGACCGCCGGACGGCGCCGGGCTGACCGCCGGGCGGCCCCGGCCGTCGTCGACGACCCGGACCACGACGGCGTCGGCGGTGTACGTCAGGGTGACGTCGACGGCGGCCCCGACGCCGGCGTGTTTGAGCGCATTGGTCAGCGCCTCCTGCACCACGCGGTAGACGGTCAGTTCCAGGCCCGGAGGCAGGGCCGGCGGCTGACCGGTGGCAGCGTCGTGGACGCGCAGCCCGGCGTCGCGGAAGCGGGCCAGCAGGTCGGGCAGCTCGGCCAGGGCCAGCCGGCGGTGCTCCGGGTCGGCGGCCACCACCGACCCGCCCGCTCCGGACGGGCCCGCGTCGCGCAGAACCCCGACCAGCCGGCGCATCTCCTCCAGCGCCGACCGGCCGGTGTCGGCGACCACCTTCACGGCCGTGCGGGCCTGCTCGGGGTCACGGTCGAGCATGAACCGGGCCCCGTCCGCCTGAACGATCATCACCGCCATGCTGTGCGCCACCACGTCGTGCAACTCGCGGGCGATCCGGGTGCGCTCCTCGGCGACCGCCACGCGGGACTCGGCCTCCCGCTCGCGTTCCAGGGTGGCGGCCCGTTCCTCGAGGCTGAGCACGTAGAGGCGGCGGGTCCGCACGTTCAGCGCGACGAGCCAGACCGCGCCGGTGACCAGCGCGTACCACAGCGCGGTCACCCACCAGTCGATGACGCCGGGGGTCTGCGCGGCGGCGAGCAGCACGCCCACGGCGGCGACCGCGCCGGCCAGCACGCCGTCGCGCAGGCGCTTGCCGTACTTCACGACGCTGTAGAGCGCGATGAGGACGGCGACGTCGAAGGCGAGCGGACCCCACCGGGCGATCACCTGGACCAGGGCGAGCGCCGCCACGACGACGGTCACCGCGCTCGGGTGGGTGCGGCGGAACAGCAGCGCCACCGCCATGCCCACGCCGACGCCGGTGGCGGCCCAACCGCCGGGCTGGGCCACCGCCGAGGCGAGGCCGACGAACGCCACCACGGCGGAGACGGCCACGTCGAAGGCGACGCCGCGCAGGGGGCGGCCGAACAGCGTGCGTCTCACGGTCACCCAGCGTACGTGTCGTGCCTGGTGGCGGCCGGCCGGCAGCCGGTCAGGGCGGGGTCAGCTCGCGCAGGCGGGCGATCTCGATGGCCTGCTCGGTGGCGAGTGAGGTGGCTAGCTCATTGAGGGTCGCATCGACGCCGACCGACAGCAGGTCGGTGGCCATGGTGACGGCGCCCTGGTGGTGGTCGGTCATCATCGCGATGAAGAGCCGGTCGAACTCGACGCCCCGGGCGGCGGTCAGCCGCTTCATCGCCTCGGGTGACTGCATCCCCCGCATGCCGGCGTGGTCGTGGCCGGGCGCCGTCTCGGGCAGCCCGCGGGTGGCGAGCCAGCCGCGCAGGACCTTGATCTCCGGGCCCTGGCCGGCGCGGATCCGGTCGGCGTAGGCGCGGATCCGGGGATCGCCCGCCCGCTCCTGGGCCAGCGTGCTCATCTCCAGCGCCTGCTCGTGGTGCGGGATCATCATCTGGACGAAGACGGTGTCCAGGCCGTTGTAGCGGGGCGGGCTGTCGTCGCGCAGTTCCTGGGCGGACCGGGCGACCGCCGGCTCGCCGGGGCGGCCCGGCACGAGCACCGGCGGGGGCGGCGGGCCGGTCGGGCTGGCCGCCGTGGCAGCGGGTGAGGTCGCACCGGCCGCGGCCGGACGGCGGGGGTCGCCGGTGGCGCGGACGGCCAGCACCGCCAGCACCACAATGATGGCCGCCGATATGACGACGGCCAGTAACCGAGCACGTCGGACGGTCATGCCACACCCCCACAGGTCGAGGTCGCAGCGATCCTATCCATTGACGAGTCGACGCAGATGTGACCCAGGTCACATCGATGATCTCTGTGGCTCGGTAAGGTACCGACAACGTCATCCCCCCTTTCGAAGGGCGCCGCCGATGATCAAGTTGGCCACCGCACGGCTCCGACAACTCCGCATCGTCAGCCTGGCCGCAACAGGCCTGCTGCTGACCAGCGTCGCCGTGGCGACGCCGAGCAGCGCCCAGGAGGCCGCGCCAGCGGCGGCACCACAGGCCGCCGCCAGCGACATCCCCGGCGTGGACGAGATCCGCAGCAGCCCCAACCTGCGGCAGATCGCCAACATCCCCAAGCAGGCGCCGTTCGACACGACGGCCGCGCTCAACAGCGACATGGCGTTCCAGGGCAAGTACGCCTTCGCCGGCAACTACAACGGGTTCGTCGTCTACGACATCTCCCGGCCCAGCGCGCCCAAGATCACCGCGCAGGTGTCCTGCCCGGGCTCGCAGAACGACATCTCCGTCTACGGTGACCTGCTCTTCGTCTCCACCGACTCGTCGCGCAGCGACGACTCGTGCGCGAGCGTCGCCCAGCCCGCCTCCGTGAAGGAGTCGTGGGAGGGCATCAAGGTCTTCGACATCAGCGACAAGGCCAACCCGCGCTACATCAAGTCCGTGGAGACCGCCTGCGGGTCGCACACCCACACGCTGGTGCCGGGCAAGGACCGCAAGAACGTCTACCTGTACGTGTCGTCG
Organism: Micromonospora sp. NPDC047557; assembly: GCF_043205095.1. Lineage (NCBI taxonomy): Bacteria > Bacillati > Actinomycetota > Actinomycetes > Micromonosporales > Micromonosporaceae > Micromonospora > Micromonospora sp. NPDC047557. The sequence goes on from NZ_JBIDDK010000006.1 coordinate 25,142, forward strand.
TACAGCCCGCGGGCCGAATTCCCCGACTGCCAGCCGCCGCACGACTCCATCTCCATCGTCAAGGTGCCGGTGAAGAAGCCGACCCAGGCGGCCGTCATCTCGACGCCGAACCTCTTCCCGGACGGCGGTTTCCCGGGCAGCGAGACCGGCTCGGCGACCTCCGGCTGCCACGACATCACCGCGTACCCGTCGAAGGACATCGCCGCCGGCGCCTGCATGGGTGACGGCGTCCTGCTCGACATCAAGAACCGCGAAGCGCCTCGGGTGATCACCCAGGTCCGCGACACGGTCAACTTCGCGTTCTGGCACTCGGCCACCTTCAACAACGCCGGCACCAAGGTCGTCTTCACCGACGAGCTGGGCGGCGGCGGGGCGGCCACCTGCAACGAGACCGTCGGCCCCAACCGGGGAGCGGACGCCATCTACGACATCACCGGCCGCGGTGACGCTCGGACGCTGGCGTTCCGCAGCTACTACAAGATCCCCCGGACGAACGCCGAGACCGAGAACTGCGTGGCGCACAACGGCTCGCTGATCCCGGTGCTCGGGCGGGACATCATGGTGCAGGCGTGGTACCAGGGCGGCATCTCCGTCTGGGACTTCACCGACTCGCGCCACCCCAAGGAGATCGCGTACTGGGAGCGGGGCCCGCTGTCCGCCACCCAGGCCGTCACCGGCGGCGCCTGGTCGACGTACTACTACAACGGCAACATCTACTCCAACGACATCCAGAAGGGCCTGGACGTCCTGGAGCTGAACGACTGGCGGACCTGGACGGCCAACCTGACCCGGTTCCAGGAGCTGAACGTGCAGACCCAGCCCGGTTACCTGAGCTGGTAGCACCAACCGCGCGACCCGGGCCCGGCCTCTTTTCCAGGGGCCGGGCCCGGTCACGTCAGCCGCGTGGATCAGGCCCTGCCCGGCGGGCCGGCGCCCCGATCGGGGGCAGCCCGGTGGGGCCCGTCACCTGGGCGGGGGCGGCCGGCCGGGCCGGCGGGTGATGTGCCAACGTGGTCAGCTGTGAAGTCTGCCGCTGGCGCCCCGCCGGCCCCGCCCGAGCCGACCGCGCGCTGGCGCCCCCACCCGCTGGACCTGGTGGCGGTCGTCCTCGCGGTGGCCGGTGCGGCCTGCGCGCTGAGCGGGCTGCTGCCCCGCGCCGAGACCACGGCGACCCTGCACCGCATCCTGCCGCTGCTGCTCTTCCTCGGCACCGTGATCGTGCTGGCCGAGCTGACCGCCGTGGCCGGCGTCTTCGACGTGCTGGCCAGCCGGTTGGCCATCGCCGCCCGCGGCCGCTGGGCGGCGCTGTTCCTGCTCTGCGGTGGCCTCGCCACGGTGACCACGCTCGTGCTCAACCTCGACACCACCGCCGTGCTGCTCACTCCGGTGCTGCTGGCGCTGGCGCGCACCCTGCGGGTCCCGGCCGGGCCGCTCGCGGTCACCACGGTCTGGCTGGCGAACACCGCCAGCCTGCTGCTGCCGGTGTCCAACCTGACGAACCTGCTGGCCGCCGACCGGGTCGGCCTCACGCCACTGGCGTACGCCGAGCGGATGGCGCTGCCACAGCTCGCCGCCGTGGCGGTCACGATGGTGCTGCTCTGGTACGGCTGGTGGCGGCGCGAACGGCCGGCCGGCGGACGCTTCGTCCCGCCGCAGCGGCACGTGCCGCCCGACCCGGTGCTGCACCGCACCGCGCTCGCCGGTTGCCTGCTCTTCGTCGCCGGCATCCTCGCCGGGGTGGAGATCGGGCTCGCCTCCAGCGTCGCGCTCGCGCTGGTGCTGGTGGGCTTCGTGGTCCGCTCCCCGGCGACGCTGCGCCCCGGGCTGGTGCCCGTACGGCTGCTGCTCTTTGTCGTCGGCCTGTTCCTGGTGGTGCAGACCCTCGGCCGGCACGGGCTGGACGACCTGGTGGCCGGGCTGGTCGGGGCCGACGGTGGGGCGGCCGGCGCGCTGCGTGCCGGCGGCACCGGGGCGCTGCTGGCCAACGCGGTGAACAACCTGCCGGCGTACCTGGCCGGCGAGTCGGTGCTGCCGACCGCCGACCACACCCGCCTGCTGGCCCTGCTGATCGGCACGAACGTCGGCCCGCTGGCCGCGCCGTGGGCATCGCTGGCCACCCTGCTGTGGTTCGAACGGTGTCGGGCGGCCGGGGTGGCGGTGCCGGTGAAGCGGTTCGTGCTGACCAGCACCCTGCTCGCCGTCGTGGGCACGCTCGCGGCGGTCGGCGCGCTGCTGCTGGTCAGCTGAGGGCCGTCACCCGGCGGCCCGCTCCACCACGAACATGAAGCAGCCGTAGACCACGTTGCGGCTGTGCAGCTGGTGCACCTGCGGGTCGGCGAACAGCTCCGCGATCACCGCCTCCGGGTCCGTGCCGTCGTGCAGCCGGCCGCCGCAGATCCGTCCCTGCCGGTCGTACGCCCGCAGGACCTGGGGACGTCCCCGCCAGGCCGGCGGATGGCCGCCGCCGTGATCCGGGCCGGGGCAGGCGGCGGTGTGCGCGAAGACCGGCCCGATCTCCCGGTATGCGACGGCGGCGATCGGTGGGGCGTAGCCGAAGAGCAGCAGCGCCTCCCCCGCCTCGGCGTCGCGCAGGCAACAGCGCAGCGGCTCCCCGCCGCCGGCCAGGCACCCTTCGACGAGATGGCCGGCGGCGTCGCGGCCGGTCCGACGGACGAGGTCGAGCGCCGCGGCCGGCACGGCCTGGACGCGGAAGGTGGTGGTGGTGGTCATGCGTCCAGCCTGGCCCGGCGGCGGCGCGGGTGCTGGCGGCGATCGGACCTGGCGCTGGGACGGTCCGGGCTCCGGCCGCCGGCGCGCCGCCGTCGGGACGGCAGCGCGACCGTCAGGCGCGGTAGACGGCGAGCTGAAGCTCGGTGACGCCCTGCTCCGGGGAGTCCTGGCAATAGTCCAGGTACACCTCACGGGCGAATCCGTCGGTGCGGTAGCCGTTGTCGTCGATCCACCGGGCAAGCACCTGGACGCTCTGCTCGACGTCGTCCATGGCGCCGTGGTGGACGATCGTCGCGGCCGTGCCCACCGCGGGCAGATCACGTACCGCCAGGTCAGGACCTGCCGACACGCCGGCGCCGATGGTAATCCCGGCGTGCACGACGACCGCGTCGCCGTCGTCGTCGCGGGCGGGTTCGTACCAGGCGATGGCCGGGCCCGTCGGCGTGATCCCGGCCTCGGCCAGCCGGCGGAACAGCTCCGGGTAGAGCGGCTGGATCACCGGACCGATGTCCTGGCTCTCATAGCTGGGCGCGACGGCGGTCAGCTCCGCGAGGCGAACCGGGGCGATTTCCTTGAGTACGACATCCTGGGCGGTCATCCGACCCTCCGATTCGATCATCCGGAGCCTCGCCTCGACGGCCGCGAGCCGGGCGGTGTCGGCGGCCAGCTGCGCCGTCAGCTGGCTGCGACGCAACCGCAGCATGCCGCGCAGTTCGGCGGTGTCGACGGCGTCGTCCAGGATCGCCCGCACCTGCTCCAGGGTGAGACCCAGGTCCTTGAGGGCGAGCACCCGGTTGAGCCGACGCATCTGGTCCGCCCGGTAGAAGCGGTAGCCGCTGTGCGCGTCGACGCTGGCCGGGCGGAGCAGGCCGATGCTGTCGTAGTGGCGCAGCATCCGCACCGACACGCGGCCCAGTCGGGCGAAGTCTCCGATGGTGAACATGGTCCCCTCACGCTCGTCCCTGACACGGTGTCAGAGTCAAGCGTCGGGTGGGTGCTCAGCCGACGGGTGAGCGGCGGGGCGGGCGGGGCCCGACCAGTCGGCGGACCATCGGCGCGGCGTTCCACCTCGCCGCCCCGACCAGGTCGCGGGCGTGTTCCAGGACGGTGTAGTCGGGCCGGTTCATCCCGTCGGCGATGGCCCGGTCCAGGTCGTTGCCGCAGCGGCTGAGCACGGTGTCGAAGTCACGGCGGACCGGTTCCAGCAGGTCGTAGCCGAACGACCGGTGCATCCGGGCGAACAGCGGCTTGTAGAGCCGGACCCGCTCGTGCAGCCCGGAGGAGTACGACATGGGGTTCTTCGGCCGCCGCAGGACGTAGTCGGGCAGCACGTCGGCGAACGCCCGCCGCACGATCCACTTCTCCTGGCCGTCGCGCACCTTCAGGTCCAGGGGCAGACGCATCGCCAACTCCACCACGCTGAGGTCGAGGAACGGCACCCGCGCCTCCACCGCGTGCCCCATGGCGGTCCGGTCGACCCGCTGCAACTCGGTACGGCACAGGTTGCGGATGCGGTGCAGGAAGAGCCGACGCGACGCGATCGGGTCGACCTGGCGGTACATCGGGTACCCGCCGAACAGCTCGTCGGAGCCGTCGCCGGTGAGCACCACCTTCACGCCGAGCTCGCGCAGCCGCCGGAAGATCGGCACCGAGACGACGGCGTTGATGATGTCGCCGTACTCGGTCAGCTCGGAGATCCGGATGGCCTCGCGGACGTCGGCCAGCCGGATGTCGCGTGGGCGCAGCTCGACCACCACGTGCGGCACGTCGAGGTCGGCGGCGAGCCGCCGGGCGTACGCCACGTCGGGGCTGTCCGGCACGCCGACCGTCACCGCCACGCAGTCCGGGTGGATGTCCCGTACCTGCCGCAGCGTCAACGAGCTGTCCAGCCCGCCGGAGAGCACCACCCCGACGGTCAGATCGGTCTCCACCCGCATCCGGATGGCGTCGGTCAGGGCAGCCCGGACGAGCAGGGTGGCCTCGTCCGGGTCGTCGATGACCGGCAGACCCGCGCCGATGGTGAGCAGGTCGACGTACGGGCGCAGTCGCACGGGCCCGTCCGGCTCGGCCCAGCCGTGGTGTCCGGGCGGCACCTCGGCGACCGGGGCGTGGTGCCCGACGAGCGCCTTCACCTCGGAGGCGAGGTGCAGGCAGCCGGGTCGCCGGGACCAGTACAGCGGTTTCACCCCGAGCGGGTCGCGGGCCAGGTACGCCCGGCCGCTGGCGCGTTCGACGACCGCGAAGGCGTACTCGCCGCGCAGCCGCGTCACCGCCGACTCGCCCCACTGTTGGAACGCGGCCAGCAGCACCTCGGTGTCGCTGTCGGTGCGGAACACCTGCCCGAGCCGGGTGAGCTGCGCGCGCAACTCCCGGTGGTTGAAGATCTCGCCGTTGAAGCAGAGCAGCCAGCGCTCGTCGGTCGACGTCCAGGGCTGCACGGCCCGGTCGCGGTCGACGACGCGCAGTCGGCGGGTGCCGGCGAGCAGCCCTTGTTCCAAGCGGGTCTCGGTGACCTCGCCGCGCGGGGCGAGGACGGCGAGCATCCGCCGGAAGGTCGCCGGGTCGGCCTCGGGGCCGAGGCTCAACGCGATGCCACACACGGTCTCAGACCCCCATCTCGGCCTCGTAGGCCCGGCGCAGACGACGCCGGGCGGAGGGTGCGAGACACAGGTGCCAGGCCTGTCCCTCGTCGATCACGTTCAGCTCGCCGGCATCCTGGCGGGCCAACAGCAGCTCCGCGAGGGTGTCGCGTGCGCCGAACCGTTCGAACCAGGCCAGCTCGACGTCGGCCGAGTAGCCGAGGCAGTGCCCGCTGGGCAGCATGGCGGCGTAGCCCAGGCGACGCAGCCGGTACTGGTGCTCGGTGCTGCGCACGAGGCTGGTCACCCACAGCGGCGGGGTGGCCGGTGGCGTGGCGGCGGCGAACTCCCGGCCGAGTTCGTTGAGCAGGGCCACCACCTCCCGGCGGGCCCGACGGAACAGCAGCCCGGCGGTGCGCGGGCTCGCGTGGGGTAGCAGTCGCCGACGCAGTCCGCGCGCGGCGCGGCCCAGGACGGTGGAGGGTTGCTCCTGGTACCGGAAGCGCAGCAGGTCCCGGCGGCGCAGCCACTCCAGGTCGACGAGGTCGGCGCTGCCATTGACCTGTTCGTCGGTGACGAAGATCGGGGCGTCCTGCCACCACAGCACGTCGATGCGGGAGAGCAGGTAGATCCGGACCAGCGCGGTGAGGTCCCGCGCCGAGGTGCGTTCGTTCGGCTGGTAGCGGGCCATCTCCAGCAGCAACGTCTCGCGCGCGCCGAGCAGACCCTGCGGGGTGGCGTCGAGCACGGCTGCCAGGGCCGGCTCGCGCAGCCGCTCGTCGATGAGCACCTGGCGGGCCCGGGTGCTGGTGGCGTCGGCCAGGGCGCCCACCTCGACCAGCAGGTCGGCCACGGCCGCCCGGTAGGCGGCGAGGTCGGGCGCGGCGGCGGGCAGCCGGCGGGCGGCGGCGCTGGGTGGCCGGCGGCGGGCGGGGGCGGAGGGCGACGCGGGCGGTCCGGGCTGCTGCCCCGGACTACGGCTGGGCACTCGCATGACGGGGGTCCCTTCTCCGGCCACGGCGCTGGGTAAATCACCCTGAAACACACCGTAATCATCGGGACCGGCAGGGACCGAACAATCCTCCGATTTACCACCGAATGGACGCGACCACCACCGCAGGGCCGGCGGGACCCGTCAGTCGCCCGGCACCAGGTCCTGCACCTCGGCGTACGACGGCAGTCCCGGCGATGGGGTGAGCCCTCCCGCCCGGACGGCGTCGGCGGCGTCGATCGCGGCACCGAGCGCGGCTCGGAACAGCAGGGAGCCGGTGCTGACCCGGGCCACACCGGCCCGGCCAAGCTCGGTCAGCCCGGGCCCGCCCGGCTGGTACAGCGCGTTGACCGGTGCGTCGAGTCGCTCGGTGAGCAGGCGCAGCGTCGCCTCGTCGACGACGCCCGGCACGAAGATGCCGTCCGCGCCGGCCGCCCGGTAGGCGCGGGCGCGGGCGAGGGCCTGCGGCATCGGGTCAGCCAGGTCCAGCCACCACGGGTCGGTACGCGCGTTCACGAACAGGTCCGGCACCAACGCCTTCACCGACGCGATCTTCCGCGCGACGCACTCGGGATCGGCAAGCGTGCCGTCGGAGCGCCCGTCCTCCAGGTTGATCCCGACCACACCGAGGCCGGCCAACTCCGCCACGTACCCGGCGACCTGGGCCGGGTCGTCGCTGAAACCGGCCTCCACGTCGACGCTGAGCAGCACCGGCAACCGGGCCAGCCGGCGGGCCAGGGCCAGGGTCTCCTCGGCGGTGGCCGCCACGCCGTCGGGCAGGCCCGCGGTCGCGGCGACCCCGAGGCTGGTGGTGCCGACCGCCGGATGGCCACGCGCGGCGAGCGCCGCCGCCGAGGCGTGGTCCCAGGCGTTGGGCAACAGCAGGGGACGGCCGGTGTGGTGCAGGGCATGGAACGCGGCACGGCGCTCGTTCATCGGACGCTCACCTCCACGGTGGTCGGGACGCGCAGGGTCGGGTGCGGCTCGTGGCGCAGCGGAGTCGGGGTGCGCCGACAGCGTTTCCGCAGGACGTCGAGCACCCCGCTGGCCAGCGCGAGGGCATGCCGGTCACCGGGGCAGCCGCGCTCCCCCGCGCCGAAGGTGAGCAGACCGGCGCCCGGCCGGCCGGGTTGGAACGTCTCCGGCTCGGCGAACGCCCGCGGGTCACGGTTGGCCGCGTCGAAGCGCAGCAGCAACGGGCTGCCGGCCGGCAGGTCGCGTCCGCCCAGTCGTACCGCGTCGACGGTGACCCGTCGGGTGGCCCGGACCGGGGGGTCGAGGCGCAGCACCTCGGTCAGCAGGTCGGCGGTCGCCGCCGTGATCGGGACCGCCGGGCTCAGCAGGTGGTGGGCGGCGGCGCCGATCAGGCCGGCGGTCGCGTCGCACGCCTGGACCAGCAGACCGATGAGGTTCGCCCGTACCTCCAGCGGGGTCGGCGGGCAGAGCGCCAGCAGCGCCGCCACCGCCCGGTCGGCCCGCTCGGCCAGCGCCGGATCAACCCCCGGGTGGTACGCCGCGGCGACGACCGCGACCGCCGTCCCAGCGGCTGCCGGATCGACGAGACCGAGCTGGCCGGCCAGCACCCGCAGCGGCACCGGCCGGGCCAGTTCACGCATCACGTCAAGGTGGTCACCGGCTCGGTCGAGGAGGGCGACGGTCAGCCGGGCCGCCTCGTGCCGCAGCTCGTCCGGGTCCAGCCCGGCCAGCGCGGTCACCCCGATCGCGCGGCGCTCGGCGTGCCGCTGGGGCGGGCTGAACCTGCTCACCGAGGCGCGCAGCCAGGCGAGCGTGCCGGGCGGACCGCTGTCGACGGCCGGCACCCGGAACGCCGGGTCGGTCAGCGCCGCCCGGACGTCGGCGTGCCGGGTCACCCACCACCCGCTGCCCGGGTCGAAGGTGGGCGGGCCGCACGCCGGCGTTCCCGCAACGGGCGCGATGTCAGGCCAGCTGTCGATCATCGCCCGACCGTAGAACCCGAACCGTTCGCTCCCCACCGAACAGTCCCGCACCGCGTCGCACCGGACAGCATGCGCCCGCACCGGACAGCATCGTGCGCGATCCGGGATGTGCTGCCGTGCCGGAGCGCGGCGGCCGGCGGGTCAGGCTCGGCCGCTGGACGGCGGCGAGGGCGTGCCGGGAATGAGGGTGCTGACGGGCACGCCCAGGCTCTCGGCGAGGGCTGCGCGGCCCATCGGGGTGAGGCGTACCGCCCGGCCGGCGCCCGGGGTGATCCAGCCCAGCTCGGAGAACTGGTGACGGAGTGCCGCGCCGAGCGCTCCGGCGAGGTGCGAGCGGCGTTCGGTCCAGTCCAGGCAGTCGCGGACCACCGGTCGGCGGGCGGCGCGCAGCACGTCCACCGGTACGCCCAACTCGGTCACCCAGGCCCACCCGTCACGCGTCAGCGCCAACCCACTGGATCGGTCCAGCCGGCCGGCGGCCAGCAGTGCGTCGTACATCAGCACGCCCAGCCGACCGGCGAGGTGGTCGTAGCAGGTCCGGGCGTACGCCAGGGCGGCGGTGGCACGCGCCGCGCGCAGTGACGTGGTCGGCGCGGGCGGGGTCGGCGCGTGCCCGGCCAGGTCCTCGATCAGCTGGGCCACCGACGGTCCGGCCAGGCGCAGGTAGCGGTGCCGGCCCTGCCGTTCCTCGACGAGCAGCCCACCCCGGACCAGGCGGGTGAGGTGGTCGCTGGCTGTCGACGGGGCGACGCCGGCACGTCGGGCCAGCTCGCCGGCCGTCCAGGCCCGGCCGTCGAGCAGCGCCACGCAGATGCCCGCGCGGGTGCCGTCGGCCAGCAGGGCGGCCAACTCGGCCATGCCCCGGCCGTCGGTACCAGCACTCATCGACCCAGTCTAGGGAGGTGTCATCCCAAACTCTTTACAACGTTGTATCCAACGTTGTAAGAACGGAGGGCACACCGCCCACTCCCCCGAGGCAGGTCCACATGCGACATCTCCGCCGCGGCGGCGCGTTCGCCGCCGTGCTCGGTCTGCTCCTAGCCGTGCCCCCGTCCGCGTCGGCCGCCGGATCCGACGGCCCGTCCCGCTACCGCAATCCGATCTCCGCCGACGTGGGCGACACCTTCGCCGACCCCGTCATCGTCCGCGGCGACGACGGCTTCTGGTACGCCTACGGCACCACCGACCCGCTGCGCGAGGGCGAGGGCGTGTTCCACCGGGTGCCCACCGCCCGCTCGGCCGACCTGGTCGACTGGACGTACGTCGGCGACGCGTTCGGCCCCGACCAGCGCCCGTCCTACGCGGCGCCCGGCGCGGCGTACTGGGCGCCGGACGTCCGTCGCCTGGGCGACCGCTGGGTCATGTACGTGACGGTCACCGACACCACCGTCTCCACCGAGGGCAGCGACTACGCGATCGGGGCGGCCACCGCCCCCACCCCCGCCGGGCCGTGGACGTTCGCCGACGAGCCGGTCGTCGCCCCGCGCCCCGGCGGCGGTGGCGGCTGGCTGTGGACCATCGACCCGAGCCAGTTCACCGACGTCGACGGCCGCAGCTACCTCTACTACGGCAGCTACTACGGCGGCATCTCGGTCACCGAACTCAGCCCGGACGGCCTGCGCGCGGTCGGCGCCCCGACGCTGGTGGCGATCGACAACAAGTTCGAGGGCAGCTACGTGCTGCGCCACGACGGCTGGTACTACCTGTTCGCCTCCACCGCGAACTGCTGCGCCGGCCCGGCCACCGGCTACTCCGTCCAGGTCGGACGCGCGCGCAGCCCACGCGGCCCGTTCACCGACCGCGACGGCGTCGCCCTGACCGCGTCCCGGGCCGGGGGCACGCCGGTGCTCACCCAGAACGGCAACCGCTGGATCGGCACCGGGCACAACGGGTTCCTCACCGACCTGTCCGGCCAGGACTGGATCGTCTACCACGCGATCGACCGGGCCGACCCGTACCTCGACGAGCCCTTCGGCATCAACGAGCGCCCGATGCTGCTCGACCGGCTGGACTGGATCGACGGCTGGCCGACGGTCAACGCCGGCGCGGGCCCGTCCGAGGGCACCCGACCCGCACCGATCACCACCGGCCGTGTCGACGAACGCTTCGACACCGCGAGCCTCGCCGGCTGGCAGCGCGCCGGCCAGTGGCAGGTCACCGACGGCCGGCTCAGCGGCAGCGGCGCGCTCACCAGCCGTACCACCGTCGGCGGGGACGTGCGCGCGGAGGCCGACCTGCGGCTCACCGGCGCGACCAGCGCCGGGGTCACCCTCGGCGATCAGGTCGAGGTCCGGGTGGACGCCGCCGCCGGCCGGCTGGTCGCCCGCGACGGCCGCCGCCAGGCCAGCGCGCCGCTGCCCGCCGGGCTCGACCTGGGCGATCGACACAACCTGGCCATCGAGGTACGCGGACAGCAGCTCGTCGCCGAGCTGAGCCCCGCCCGCCTCGGTGACCAGCTCGCCGTGGTGTCCCTGCGGCTGGACCGCCCGGTCACCGGCCGCCCCGGGCTGACGGCCGCCGGCGGCACGGCCGAGTTCGACAACGTCAGCGTGGCGCGGCTGTACCAGCCGGCCAGGCGGGCCGTGCCCGAGCCCCGGGTCGGTGCGCCGCTGCCGGCGTACTCCGACGAGTTCGACGGCGGGCTCGACGGCGACTGGCAGTGGGTACGCGCGGACCCGGCGGCCACCGTCGCCGACGGGGCGCTGCGCTGGCCCGTGCAGTCCGCCGACCTGACCGGCACCGGCAACACGGCCGGCGTGCTGCTGCGCGGCGCTCCGAGGGGTGACTACGTCGTCGAGACGAAGGTGACATTGGACCTGGGCGAGGAGACGGTCCGCAACTACCAGCAGGCCGGCCTGGTCGCCTACGTCGACGACGACCGGTTCGCCCGGCTGACCCAGGTGGCGATCTGGAACACCCGGCAGGTCGAGTACGGCTACGAGCTGCCCTTCGCCGGCCAGCCGGTGTACGGCGGCAGCATCGTCGGCACGCCGGCCACCACCACCTGGCTACGTTTGGCGCACCACGTCGACCGGGCCACCGGGGAGCACGAGTTCCGGGCCGGCTCCAGCCGGGACGGGCGTACCTGGACGTGGGGTGCGGTGTGGACGTTCCCGGCCGACACCACCCCCCGGATCGGGCTGGTCGCGCACGGCGGCGCCGAGCCGGCGGTCACCGCCGAATTCGACTACCTGCGCTTCTACCGCTGACGCAACGGCCTGGTCGGCCGCACGCGGCATAGCCGCGGCGATCGGTGGCGGCTCAGCAGTGCGACCCTCGGCGTGTCGGACTGCTCAGCTGCCACCGATCGCGCTCATCCGAGCGATGTCACCGTCCGGTCCGTACCGTCGTAGCTGCGGGCGGCGACGAACGAGCCCGTCGGGCGCTGCCCACCGGTCACGGCGCGGGCCATCCGCAGGTCCGCGTCGCGGAACCGCAGCGCCAGGCTGAGGTGCGGCACCCACGCTCCCGGGGCGTGCCAGGGACGGTGCCCGTCGGCCTGGTCGAGGACGTCCCAGACGGCGGCGTGCAGCGCAGTCAACGCCGGCGTGGGCCGTACGAGCCAGACCAGCGGGGCGCTGCCGTCGAGGACGACGACCCGGTCGAGCGTCACCGGCACCGGCAGCGCGGCGTCGAACAACTCGGCCAGGCGGTGCTCGACACCGGACGGGAAATCGTCCACGGCCGCCATGGTCAGATGCGGCCGATTCGTCGGGTGGATGTTGCGGGCCAGGCTGGGCAGCCCGGCGGCCGCCAACCGACCCCAGGCCGTCCGGATCGCGGCGTCCAACCCGGGCGAGCAGACCAATTCCACCGTACGCACGCAGACACGCTAGCCCGAACGCGTCACCGGTCCCGGCCGTACAGGTGACTGGCCCCGCCGGCGGCCGTCGCGTTGACCGCGCCCGTGACCCGCGCCCGGATCGTCAGGTCGAACGCGGCGACGGCGGTGATGGTCGCCGCGCCCAGCAGACCCACCGCCAGTGGCGGGAGTTGTGCCGCCACCGGGCTCACGATCAGGCAGCCCACCACAGCCGTGAGGCAGTACTTGGTCAACTGGCCGAATACCCATGCCTCGAAGATCAGCCGCCCGACGAGGAAGAGCAGCGGACCGACCAGGATCGCGACCACGTCACCGGCCGACCTCTGCCCGCCGGGCGCCCTCAGCATCAGCTCCCCGCCGATGCCGGTGAGCAGGATTCCCGCCACCATCAGCAGGTGGGTGTAACCGGCCCGCAGGTTGACCCGGTACGGGTCGGTGGACTCGTTGATCTTCACGGCGAGGTTGCTCGTCGTTCGATAGAAGTAGGTCCACCAGAGGAAGACGACAGTCCAGAAGGTGATCAGGAAGGCAGCGGTGTCCGCCACGTCCCGCGACGACTCCCGGTAGAAGTTGCCGGTGGCCAGGATCGTCTCGCCGAGAGCCAGGATGATGAACTGGCGGTACCGCTCGGCCAGATGTTCGCCCGACAGGCGCCACTCCGCAGCCCTGGCCCGGCCGAGCCGCGGGAGACGCCACCGCAACGCCGGCGCCGAGTAGTCGATCGCCAGGGCGCATGCCCACCACAGCGTGCGCGTGTGGCCGCTGGACGCGGCCCCGACGAACCAGATCGTCCCGGAGATCAGATACCAGATCACCCCCCGGACCGGCCGGCGCCAGGCAGGGGTGCCGCGCAGGTAGAAGGCCATGACCAGGGTACGGCCCAGGTGGATCCCGAGGTACGCGGCCGCGAAGACGAAGCCCTGTTTGCCGAACGCGTCCGGGACGTTGATGGACATCAGCAGGCTGCCGAGCATCACGCAGATGATCAGGACCTGCACCGTGGGGCGTTCGCAGTCGAGGCTGTCGGTGGCGAGGTTGGTGTTGTACCAGATCCACCAGAAGGCGAGCAGGAAGATCACGGCCTGCGCGCCGGCAATCCAGCTCGGCTCCTCGGCCAGGGTCGCCGACAGGCGGCCGAGGGTGAAGATGAAGACGAGGTCGAAGAACAGTTCGACGGCGCTCGCGCGCACCGGGTTGACCGGACCCGCCGCCACCTTCCTGCGCATCAAGCCATCATTGCATCCAATTCGGACACAAAAGCCTGACTTGTCCCATCGGTCAGCGCTGGGCCCGCGCGAAGGCGATGAAGCCCTGCCACGCCTGGGGCTCGAAGGTCAACGTCCCACCGTCACGGTCCTTCGTATCCCGAACCAGAACGACCCCCGGCAGATTGTCGGCGACCTCCACACAGGCCCCGCCGTTGTTGCCGCTCTTGGTGCTCTTACGCCACTGCGCACCGATCAGGTCCATGAGGATGCCGCTTCCCTGAGCAGGTCTAGGGACTGTCCGCGCGAGAGAGCCTCCCCGCGAATGCGTTCCCATCGTCGGTCAAGGGTAGCAATTTCTGCCTGCTGCTCAGATATTTGCGCCTGCGCCTGTCCGTCGATGTGGGCGACGCGTCCGCCGCCTTCCAATTCGGCGAGGATGAACGGACCACCCAGGCCCGGGTACATGCCGACCACGGTCGGCACCACATAGACCTGCACCGACGGGAGCTGAGCGCACGCCACGAGATGCTCGCACTGGTCGCGCATCAGATCCCGGTCACCGTACGCCGACCGCCGCACAATGGCCTCGTCCAGCACCGCGATCAGCAGGGGTGGCCGGTCGCGGTGGAGGATGCCCTGCCGTCCGAGACGGGCCTGCACAAGATGATCGACGTCCTCGTTGGACAACGATTCCCCGGCCAGAGTCGCCCGTGCGTATGCCTCCGTCTGCAAGAGGCCGGGCACCCAGGCCAGCTCGTACCAGCGCAGAGCGACGGCCTCACGTTCAATGTCGGCCCATGGCCGGAACCAGGCTGGTTCGCGGCGCTTCAGGACGTCCGGCCACAATTCTGTTACCTCTCGGCCGAGGATCGCCGCGACCTGGGCGCGGTGTCGGGTCTGCGGGATCCGTCCGGGGTTTGCCCAGCGGGCGGCAGTCTTCGGGTCGACGCCAGTCTGAGCGGCGAGGGAGTCGGCCGTCTCACCGCACTGGGTCATGGCCTCCACGACCGCGTGGTTCATCCGCTGTCCTCCCAGGATATCCCGAACGTCCTACCGCCATAGTGCAACGCAGTGTAGTTGAGCCGCAACAGTCGGCAGGGTGTTGGGTGAACGGCGCGGCCGGCAGGGACCCGAGACCTGGCGGACGCGTTCGCAACGGAGCCGTCCCTGGGGATGACGCTCAGGGGCGGCTCCCTCCACCTCGGAAGGAGCGCGACGTGTCGGAGGATGTCGCGGCGAGTGCCCGCACGATCAGGGTCGGGGACGTTCTGTACCTGACCCGTGCCGCCAGTCCGCAGTTCGTCCGCCCGCTGACCCTGCGGGTCGTACGCGAGTTGACCGACCGCCACACCTATCACGGGTGGACGTGGGTCGAGGGGTACGAGCTGGGTCGCGGCGGCCTGGCCGTGGCGAAGCGGGAGGTGTTCGTCCTCCGCGACGGGCTGCGGTGGCTGTCCGTGGGGCCCGAGCGCCGCCCGGCTCGGGGGCCGGCGCGGACGGGAGCGTCCGGGTGAGGCGGCGCGGCCTTCCCCACCTGCCGACCCGTCCCACCTGGCGGTGCCAGTCGTGCGGGATCGCCTGGCCCTGCTCGGCGGCGAAGCTGAGTCTCCTCGGCGAGTACCGCGAGAACCGAGCGGCCCTGCTGGTCCACCTGACAGCCCTGAGGGACGAGGCCGCCGAGCATCATTCCGGCATGTCCACGCCAGACCTCGACGATCGGTTCGTCGCCTGGGCGCGTTGCCGGTAGCCGAGCCTTTCGAAGGCCCGGTGTTGCGTGGGGTGAAGCAGAGCAAAGGGGTGACGACAGGTCAGAGCCAGCCGTTGTCCCGGGCGGTCCGTACCGCCTCGGCACGGTCGGTCGCGCCGAGCTTCTGCACGGCGGCGGAGAGATGGTTGCGTACGGTGCCGGTGGACAGGTGCACCCGGCGGGCGATCACGGCGACCGGTGCGCCGAACTCGGCCAGCCGCAGCGTCTCCAGTTCGCGGGGTGTCAGCGGGCACGCCGGCAGCGTCAACGCGTCGGCGGCCAGGGACGGGTCGACGTACCGGCCGCCGGCATGGACCCGGCGGATCACGTCGGCCAGCGCGCCACCGGGCGAGCCCTTGGGCAGGAAGCCTCGGGCGCCGGCGGTCAGTGCCTGGCGCAGGTGACCCGGCCGGCCGTGTCCGGTGAGGACCACCACCGCACACTCGGGCCGCGCTCGGGCCAGTTCGGCGGCGACCGCGATGCCGTCCAGGCCGGGCATCTCCAGGTCCACGACGGCCACGTCCGGGCGGTGCGCGAGCGTCGCCGTGACCGCCGTCGGCCCGTCGGCGGCGTGTGCCACCACCTCGATGTCCGGCTCCAGACCGAGCAGCGCGCCGACGGCGACGCGGATCAGGTCCTCGTCGTCGGCGAGCAGGACGCGGATCACGTCGCCACCGGCACGGTGGCGACGAGCGTGAACACGGCGTCCTCCCGGCGTACCCGCAGCTCACCGCCGGCGGCGGCGAGCCGGTCGGCCAGGCCGCGCAGGCCGTGGCTGTGCGCGTCCGGGCCCCGGTCGTCGGCTCCGTCGTTGGCCACCGTCATCCTGGCCACGTCGTCCTCCCGGTCGATGTGGATCCGGCACCAGTCGGCCCGGCTGTGCCGCAACACGTTCGTGCCGGCCTCACGCAACACCGCCGCCAGTTCGGTGGCGGCGGACTGCGGCAGGTCCGCCGGCGGCGGACCGACCGTGCACCGTACGCCGCAGGACCGCAGCACCCCCACGATCGCGGTGAGCTGTTCGTCGAGGTCGACAACGCGGTAGCCGTGCACGGTCTCGCGTACCTCGTTCAGCGCGGACGCGGCGAGTCGCTGCACCTCGGCGGCCTCCCGACCGGCCCGCTGTGGGTCGACCGGGGCGAGCCGGGCGGCGAGTTCGGCCTTCAGGGCGATCACCGTGAGACGGTGACCCAGCACGTCGTGCACGTCGCGGGCGAAGCGCAGCCGCTCCTCGGCGGCGGCCAGCCGGGCCTGCGCCGCCTGGCCCTGCCGGGCGTCCACCAGGAGGTCCCAGAACCAGACCTGCAAGCCGTTGACGGCCGCAACGGCCACCCCGATCCCACCGGTCACCGCCAGATAGCGGGCGACCGAACCACCGGTCCACCCGGCGACCGCCACCGACACCAGCAGGACCGCGGCCGCCACCGCGAGCGCGGCCGGTGGCCGGACGAGCAGCGGCGCCATGCCGATCAGCGCCGCCCCGAGCCAGGCCCAGGTCGGCCAGGCGCCGGCCGCCACCGGCCCCACCAGCGGAACGGTCAGCACCGCCGCCCCGGCCAGACCCAGGTGGGCGCGGCGACGCCAGCGCGGGTCGAGCCACGGCGTCACGGCCGCGTACAGCACGGCGGTCTGGGCGATCACGAAGGCGAGGATGCCGACCGCGCCGAGCGCCACCCGGCCCGGATCGGGCTCGCGGGTCAGCCCGACCGCCGGCAGCAGCACGCTCGCCCACACACCGGTGGCGAGCGACAGCAGCGTCGCCTGCCGGGCCCGGCGCAGCCGGCGGTCCGCCCGGGGAGTCACCGCCTCGCTCGCCACGCGTCGATCCTAGGACCGCCGCACGCACGCTCCACCCCTGCGAGATGTCACGGTCGGACCGCGCGCTTCGCACGGATTTCCCGTGATGGACGAACCTGCCCACCGCGCCGGAGCGCCGGCAGGGTCAACGGCATGGAGAAGACACGGATGTACCCGGACCACGCTCCCTCCGTACCGCAGCCCGGGTCGCTGCCGGGCGACTGCCCGGCACCCGCCGGCGCGACGCCCTCGGACGCGGCGCGGGTCGGCGGCACACGACGGCTGCTGTGGCATCTGGGCGAGATGGCGCTCGCGATGCTCGCCGGGATGGTGCTGCTCGGCCCGCTGTGGCACACGGCCGGCACCCTGTTCGGGGCCGGCCGGGCGCTGGGCCGCCCCGAGGTGGCGGCGCTGGTGATGGCCACCAACATGACCCTCGGCATGACGGCGTGGATGCGTTACCGGGCACACCGCTGGGGCGGGGTCGTCGAGATGGCCGCCGCGATGTACGTCCCGTTCCTGCTGCTGCTCCTGCCGTTCTGGGCCGGCCTGCTGGACGGCGACGCGCTGATGGTCGGCGGGCACCTGCTGATGGTGCCGGCCATGGTGCTGGTAGCGGTGCGACACCGGCACGAGACACCGGCGGCGGTACGCCGACACCCGGCGGCGCTGGCGCTGGCCCGCCGCTGGCCGAGCGGGCTGGCGCTGCTGGTGACCGTGGACATGTGGGTCGACCCGACGATGCTCAGCCCGTGGACGTTGCTGGTGCTGCCCGGCGGATACCTGCTGATCGGTGTGGTGCGGCGCACGCTGCGCGGGCCGGGCGTGCTCGCCAGCCAGCTGGCCGGTCTGGCCGTCTGGGTCGCCCTGACGGTGATCGCGATCTTGGCCGGTGGGCGGACGGCCGCGTGGCTGGTGGCGTTCGGTTGGCTGGCGCACGCCGGCTGGGACGTGGTGCACCACCGCAGCGGCCGGGTGGTGCCCCGCGGCTACGCGGAGTTCTGAGGGGTCCTGGACACGGCACTGGCCGGCATCATGATCCTCGCGATCCTCACCACCGATGCCTGACACGCCCACGCCGCTCGTGATCCACACAGGTTCGGGGAAAGTGCTGCTTCGGGCGTCGCGGAGGCAGCAATTTCCCCGAAGTTGCGCGGATCTTGAGGGGCGCACGCGCTCTTGTGCCGGTCGGCTCAGCGCCCGCTGGGTCGTGATGAAAAGCTTGACCCATGAGTTCCGCACCTGCACAGCACGACGCACCGAACGACACCACCCCGGACGACGCCGACGAGGTGAACGCCTTCACGGAGTTGGGGCTCCGCGCCGAACTGCTGGGCGCGCTGTCCGCCCTCGGCTACGAGGAGCCGACCCCGATCCAGCGGGAGGCCATCCCGCCGCTGCTCGACGGTCGGGATCTGCTGGGTCAGGCCGCCACCGGCACCGGCAAGACGGCGGCGTTCGCGCTGCCGCTGCTGCACCGGATGCCGGCGCACCGCGACGGCGGGGACCCGGTGGCGCTGGTGCTGGTGCCGACGCGGGAGCTGGCCGTGCAGGTGTCCGAGGCGTTCCACCGCTACGGCAAGGACCTGGGCGCGCGGGTGCTGCCGATCTACGGCGGGCAGCCGATCGGGCGGCAGTTGCGGGCACTCGACAGCGGCGTGGACGTGGTGGTGGCCACCCCGGGTCGGGCCCTCGACCACATCGCGCGGGGCACCCTGCGCCTCGGTGGCCTGGCCACGGTGGTGCTCGACGAGGCCGACGAGATGCTCGACATGGGCTTCGCCGAGGACATCGAGGCGATCCTGGAGCACGCCCCCGCGCAGCGCCAGACGGTGCTCTTCTCGGCCACCATGCCGTCCCGGATCGACGGGATGGCCCGCCAGCACCTGCGCGAGCCGGTCCGCATCGAGATCGGCCGGGAGCCGACGGTCGCCGGCGAGGCGCCCCGGGTGCGGCAGAGCGCGTACATCGTGACGCGCGCGCACAAGCCGGCCGCGCTGGGCCGGGTCCTGGACGTGGAGTCGCCCACGGCGGCGATCGTGTTCTGCCGCAGCCGCGAGGAGGTGGACCGGCTGACCGAGACGATGAACGGCCGGGGTTACCGCTCCGAGGCGCTGCACGGCGGGATGAGTCAGGAGCAGCGCGACCGGGTGATGGGCCGGCTGCGGGCCGGCACCGCCGACCTGCTGGTCGCCACCGACGTGGCTGCCCGTGGGCTGGACGTCGAGCAGCTCACCCACGTGGTCAACTACGACGTGCCGTCGGCGCCGGAGTCGTACGTGCACCGGATCGGTCGGGTGGGCCGAGCCGGTCGGGAGGGTGTGGCGATCACCCTCGCCGAGCCGCGCGAGCATCGGATGCTCAAGACGATCGAGCGGGTGACCGGCCAGCGGATCACCATCGACAAGATCCCCACCGTGGCCGACATGCGGACCCGCCGGTTGGAGCTGACCCAGGCGGCGCTGCGGGAGAGCCTGCTGGAGGACGACCTGGACCCGTTCCGGGTGATCGTGGAGACGCTTACCGACGAGTTCGACCTGATGGAGGTCGCCCTGGCCGCGGTGAAGCTGGCGCACGAGGTGACGTCGCCGGGCTCGGACGACGAGGAGGAGATCCCGCAGGCGGCGGTGCGCGGCCCGCGCGAGGGTCGGCCGGAGGCCGGTGGCCGGGGCGGCGACCGGCGCGGCGGCGGGCGGCCGCGCGCGGGCGGCGGCAACACCGTCCAGGTCTTCGTCGGGCTGGGCCGACGCGCGGGGGTGCGCCCGCAGGATCTGGTTGGCGCGATCACCGGCGAGACCGGAATCCGTGGCCGGGACATCGGCTCGATCGAGATCGCCGACCGTTTTTCCCTGGTGGAGGTGCCGCAGGGCGTGGCCGACGAGGTGATCTCCGGGTTGCGCTCCAGCACCATCAAGGGCCGCAAGGCCACGGTTCGTCGCGACCGCGGCGGCGAGGGGCGCTGAGCGAGCCGCCGGCGACCGCCGGAATTCGACGGTCGCCGGCGTGCCAGGCTCAGAAGGAGTACGGCCCGAAGCGGCCCCAGGCGACCACGGCGGCGAGGACGAGCAGCACCGCGCAGGTGATCGCGCCCTGGATCTCCGTGCGACGCTCGGCCGCCGTGTCGCGCTTCTTCCGGTCGCGCAGGTGTACCAGGATGGCGCCGACCATGACGATGACCAGCCCGACGGCGGCCAGCGGGGTGAGTACGGTGGCGATGCCGGTGAGGGCGGGCAGCACCAGCCCGACGGCGGCCAGCACCTCGACCGCGCCGAGGGCCTTCACCTGCGTCGGCGGGACCGGGTCCACCCACCGCATCACGTCGCGCAGCTTGTCCTTGGGTTGGGTCAGCTTGGCCAGGCCGGCGCCGGCGAAGACGACGGCGAGCAGGATCTGGATGATCCAGAGCACCAGGTTCACGGGGTTTCCTCCGGGGGCACCGCCTCGCGGCGGAGAGGTAGTTGAGCGTTCAGGCGAGACAGTAGACCCCTATGCGCGTACATCAATGGCCCCCGCCGTCAGAAGACGGCGGGGGCCATTGGTTCGGAGCGTCAGACCTTGAAGAGCGCCGGACCGTCCAACGCCTCGACGTCGGCCGGACGCAGCGCCAGGGCGAGCACGTCGGCCACGTCGGCCAGGGTGTGCACGGTCAGCGCCTCGCGCACCTCGGTCGGCAGGTCGTCCAGGTCCGGCTCGTTGCGGGCCGGGATGATCACCTCGGTGAGGCCGGCCCGGTGCGCGGCGAGCAGCTTCTGCTTCACCCCGCCGATCGGCAGCACCCGACCGGAGAGCGTCACCTCGCCGGTCATCCCGAACTCGGGGCGGACCGGGCGACCGGTGACCAACGACGCCAGGGCCGTGACCATGGTGATGCCGGCGCTCGGACCGTCCTTGGGCACCGCGCCCGCCGGGAAGTGGACGTGGATCCGGCGTCCCGCCAGGGCGTTCGGGTCGATGCCGAGCCGACGCCCGTTGGAGCGCAGGTACGACAGCGCGATGTGCGCCGACTCCTTCATGACGTCGCCGAGCTGGCCGGTCAGGGTCAGCCCCGGCTCGCCCTCCATGCTCGTCGCCTCGATGAAGAGCACGTCCCCGCCGGCGCCCGTGACGGCGAGGCCGGTGGCCACGCCGGGCACCGCGGTGCGCTCGGCCGACTCCGGGGTGAACTTCGGCCGCCCCAGGTAGCCGGTGAGGTTGTCGGTGTCGACGCGTACCGGCGACGGGTCGGTCGCCAGCGTCACCGCCACCTTGCGCAGGATCTTGGCCAGCGCCCGTTCGAGCTGCCGGACGCCCGCCTCCCGGGTGTACTCCCCCGCGATCAGCGCCAACGCCTCGTCGGCGACGCTTACCTCGTCGACGGTCAGACCGGCCCGCTCCCGCTGCCGGGGCAGCAGGTGGTCGCGGGCGATGGCGACCTTCTCGTCCTCGGTGTAGCCGTCCAGGGTGACCAGCTCCATCCGGTCCAGCAGCGGACCGGGGATGGACTCCACCACGTTGGCGGTGGCCAGGAACAGCACGTCGGACAGGTCCAGGTCGACCTCCAGGTAGTGATCCCGGAAGGTGTGGTTCTGCGCCGGGTCGAGCACCTCCAGCAGGGCGGCGGCCGGGTCACCGGCGTAGCCGGCGGCCAGCTTGTCCACCTCGTCGAGGAGCACGACCGGGTTCATCGAGCCGGCCTCGCGCAGCGCGCGCACGATCCGGCCGGGCAGCGCCCCCACGTAGGTGCGCCGGTGACCGCGGATCTCCGCCTCGTCGCGGACGCCGCCGAGCGACACCCGGACGAAGTTGCGCCCGAGCGCCCGGGCCACGGACTCGCCGAGGCTGGTCTTGCCGACCCCGGGAGGGCCGGCGAGGGCGAGCACCGCACCGGAGCCGCGACCGCCGACCACGCCGAGGTTGCGCTCGGCCCGGCGGTTACGCACCGCGAGGTACTCCAGGATGCGGTCCTTGACGTCGGCCAGGCCGGCGTGGTCGGCGTCGAGCACCGCCCGGGCCGCGCCCAGGTCGGTGTTGTCCTGGGTACGCGTACCCCACGGCATTTCCAGCACGGTGTCCAGCCAGGTACGGATCCAGCCGGCCTCCGGGGAGGCGTCACTGGCCCGCTCCAGCTTGCCGACCTCGCGCATCGCCGCCTCGCGGACCTTGTCCGGCAGGTCGGCGCTCTCCACCCGGGAGCGGTAGTCGGCTGAGCCGTCCGGCTCGTCCTCGCCCAGCTCCTTGCGGATCGCGGCGAGCTGCTGGCGCAGCAGGAACTCCCGCTGCGACTTCTCCAGGCCCTCGCGGACGTCGCTGTTGATCTGCTCGGTGACCTCCTGCTCGGCCAGGTACGCCTTGACCCAGCCGACCAGCAGCTCCAGCCGGGCGGTGACGTCCGGCGCGGCGAGCAGCTCGGTCTTCTGGTCCAGGGTCAACCAGGGCGCGTAGCCGGCCGAGTCGGCCAGCTCGGACAGGTCGGTCATCCGCTCCACCGCGTCGATGACCTGCCAGGCGCCTCGCTGCTGGAGCACGGAGGTCACCAGGGCGCGGTACTCGCGGGCGAGTTCCCGGGCACGGCCGGCGGGAGCGGGTTCGTCGAGTTCGGTCGCCTCGACCCAGAGGGCCGCGCCGGGGCCGGGCACGCCGGAGCCGATCCGGGCCCGGGACAGGCCACGGACCACGGCGGCGGGCTCCCCGTCGGGCAGGCGGCCGACCTTCTCGATGGTGGCGACCACGCCGACCGGGCCGTACTCGCCGTCGATACGCGGCACGGCCAGCAGCTTGCGGTCGCCGGTCGTCCGGGCCGCGTCGATGGCGGCCTGGGTGGTCGGGTCGAGGGTCACCGGGATGACCATGCCGGGCAGCAGCACGGCGTCGGTCAGGGGAAGTACCGGAAGAGTTGCCATCGAACACCTGCTATCGCGTTGAGTTGAGCGTGTCTCACTCAAGTAACAAAGCGTTCCCCTTGTTCCGGGGTGTGACCCAGACCACTGCCGGGCGCCGGCGGGCGCACCGGCAGCAGCAGCTCGCGCACCGCCCGGACGCCGCCGGCCAGCGCCACGGCGACGGGAATGGCCAGGCTGGTCAACGACAGGGCGAGCACCACTCGGGCGGGCAGCCCGACGCCGACGGCGAGCGCGGTCAACACCGTGCAGACCACCAGCTTCACCCGGGTACGCGACAGCGGAACGACGGCGGTGTCCCGGACGGGCGCGACGACGGCCATGGGCTTCTCCTCCTCGTTTCCTGGGTGGGCCGGTCCCGTTCCGTGCGGGACGGGCGGCCCGACGAGACGACCTCAGGTGAGCGTGCTCGTACCGGTGTCCACGACGCTGCCGGCCACGCCCGGGTTCGTGCCGTACAGCCGCGGGTCACCCGGCGGCAGCACCGGCTCGGGGGCGTTCGCGCGCGGATTGTCGTCGTAGCGGAACTCGCCCCTGCCGTCCGGCGCGGGCCCGGACGCCCAGCGCCCCTGGGCGGCGTCGGTGCCCGAGGAGAAGCCCAGGTAGGTGTAGCCGAACTCGTCGGTGAACTCCCCGGTATCCGGGAAGGCGTCCGGCACCGGCATGTCCTCCAGGCCGTCCTCCCTGAGCTGCTCGATGGCGGCCAGCCACATGTTCTGGTGCATGGTGTCGCGGGCCAGCAGGAAGCGCAGCATCTGCTTGACGCCGGGGTCGTCGGTCATGTTGAACAGCCGGGAGACCTGCAGGCGGCCCTGCGCCTCGGCGGTGACGTTGAGCTGGAAGTCGGCCAGCAGGTTGCCGCTGGCGGTGATGAACGCCCCGTTCCAGGGCACCCCATTGCTGTCGGCGGGCAGCGCACCGCCGCCGCTGTGGATGAGATGCGCCGGGTTCGACCCGGCGTAGACCGCTGCACCTCCCGGGTTGTCCGCGATAGCCTCCGACAGCGACAGCGGGGCGTTGTCCAGCAACCGGGTGATCATCGTGACGATCATCTCGACGTGGCCGACCTCCTCGGTGCCGACGTCGAGCAGCAGGTCCTTGTACTTGCCGGGCAGCCGGCAGTTCCACCCCTGGAACAGGTACTGGTTGGCGACGGTCATCTCGCCCCACTTGCCGCCCAGCACCTCCTGCAGGCGGCGGGCGAACGCGGCGTCCGGGGCGTCCGGCCTGGCCTCGAACTGCAGGTCCTTGACGTGGCTGAACATTCGACCCTCCTCGGTGCCGGATTGCTGGCACCAAGGACGATTCCCGTCCCGCTGACCCGACCGGGCCAACCCGTGTCCCGCCGGGGTCAGCGCAGCGGACGGACCACCGGCAGCAGGACCTCCAGCGCCACGCCCCGGGGCCGCAGCCGGTGCGCTCGCAGCACTCCCCCATCGACGGCCACCACGTGTCGCACGATCCACAGCCCCAGCCCGGACATCCCGGCCACCGGCGCCGGGCGACGCAGCGCGACCAGCAGCGACTCGTCCACCCGCCCCTCGTCGGTGACCACGATGCTCAGGCCGGGCCCGCGCAGCGCCGCGTAGATCCCGACGTGCCCCCCGGCCGGCCCGTGGCGCAGCGCGTTCTGCACGAGGTTCACCAGCACCTGCCGGGTCCGGCCCGCCGGGACCGGCCAGGAACCCGCCCGCCGGGTGACGCGGGCCCGTCGCCGGCCCGCCGGCACCAGCGCGGCGGCCTCCCGCAGGATCCCCGCCAGCGGCACGGTGGCCTCCGGTGGGGCCGACGGCGTCAACGCTCCGGCGCCGGCCGTCGCGTCCCGCAGCAGGCCCTGCAGGTGGACGGCCTGATCACGAGCCAGCTCGATGATCGCCCGCTGGTCCGCGCCGGTCAGCGTCCGGCGCTCATCGGCCAACGCCCGGGTCAACGAGGTCAGCGCGCTGACCGGGGTACGGAACTCGTGGCACAACACGCGCAGCAGCAGGTCCGCGTCGACACCCGCTGCCAGCTCGGCGCCCGATCCCGGCCCGGTCCGACGCAACCCTCGCAACAACCCCTGCCAGCCATGACGTGCCCGCATGCATCCGACTCCCCCCGTTCGGTGCGTACCCGCATGATCGGTACCCGCTGGGGAACGGCGCAGACATGCCGGACGCCCCCGCCCTCAGACTCGCTGTGGTGGACGACCACCCCCTCTTCGTCCGCGGGCTTGAGCTGCTGCTTCCGGCGACCACCAACGGACGCGCCGAGGTGGTCGGCTCGACCGGCGACGCCGCCGCGGCGGCCACCCTGGTCAGCCGCTGCCACCCCGACCTGGCGCTGGTCGACCTGCACATGCCACCGCCCGGCGGCGTCCGGGCGGTGGCCGCCATCCGGCGGACCACGCCACGGGTACGGGTGGTGGCCATGTCCGGTTCCGCTGATCCGACACCCGCGCTGGAGGCGTTGCGGGCCGGTGCCGACGGGTTCCTGCCCAAGACCAGCGAACCGGAGGAGCTGCTGCCCCCGTTGCTGGCCATCCTCGACGGCTGGGCGGTGCTGCCGGCCGAGCTGCTGCGCGCACTGCTCGGGCCCTCCCGAAGCGCGTCGGTCGACCTGGATGCCGAGGAGCGCCGCCTGCTGCGGGCGATCGCCGCCGGCCGCAGCACCGTGGATGTCGCCGAGGAACTGCACGTCTCGGAACGGACGGTGAAACGGATGACCGCCGCGCTGCTGCGCAAGCTGCGGGTCTCCAACCGCGCGGAGGCGGCGGCCATCGCCGGCCACGCCGGTCTGCTTACCGATTGACGCGGCGGCAACGCCGGCGATTCCGCGTCGGTTCGCGGTTTTGTGCGCCACTCAATCGCGACGCGCCGAAATGAATGGGACGCATATTGTTGCGGATTCCCCGGGTGATAGGTCAGACTTTGGACACATCCCGCCACACACAGGGAGTAATCGGCAATGGCGAGAAAAGTAATCACGGTCCTGACCGACGACCTCGACGGCGGGAAGGCCGACCGGACGGTCGAGTTCAGTCTCGACGGCGTGGCCTACACGATCGATGTCTCGGACGAGAATGCCGGCGTCCTGCGTAAGGCGCTGGACCCGTACATCAATGCGGGTCGGCGGATCGGTCGGGGCCCGGCGGAGAACGCGCGGACAGTTCGGCGGCCGGGGCGACCCAGCGGCGCCGGAATGGACCGCGAGCAGAACCGGGCGATCCGGGAATGGGCCGTCAAGAACGGCTACAAGATTTCCGAGCGGGGCCGGATCCCGGTCGAGGTCGTCGAGGCGTACAAGAGCCGCTGACAGACGCACACAGCGAAGGGGTCCCGCCGGAAACGGTGGGACCCCTTCGCTGCGTGCGCGGCCGGCCACCCAGGGCTCTCGCCCTGACTGGCCGGCCGACTGTCGAATCAGTTCACGTTGATGCGGATCGAATCGAAGGCGGGGGTCTGGTTCGCCCGCTCCATCATCGGCAGACGGTGCGAACCGTCACCGGCCCAGACCGAGCACTGCGCCGTACCCGACTCGGGCAGGCCCGGAATCTGGATGGTCACGTCGTCCGGCTGGGCGCCACCGCGACCGTCCTCGGTGGCGACGAAGAACGCCGGCACCTCCTGCGGCTCCGGCGGCGCGGTCAGGCTGTCCAGCATCCGGCAGGCGGTGTGGAAGTGACCCCGGACCAGGCCCTGGGCGTTGAGCAGCGAGCTCTCCACGTAGTACCCACCCTGACCGGCCGCGAGGAAGCGGTCACGGACCAGGTTCTTGGTGCTGACCCGCAGGGTGAAGGGCTGGTTGCGGCCGACCTGCTGCGGGAACTGGGTGATCAGCAGCGACGGGTTGTTGGCGGCGGCGCCGACCTCACCGAACTCGGTGCTCACGCACCGGTTGCCGTTCTGGAAACCGTTGTGCGGCTGCAACTGGCTCTCGTCGCAGTTGTTGGCCAGCACGCCGAGCCCCGCGCCGGGGGCGTTGCCGCCATTGTTCCCGCCGTTGTTGTTGCCACCGCCGGTGTTGCCGCCGCCGGTGTTGCCGCCGCCGGTGTTGCCGCCGCCGGTGTTTCCGCCGCCGGTGTTTCCGCCGTTGTTGTTGCCACCGCCGGTGTTCCCACCGTTGTTGTTGCCGCCCCCGGTGCTGCCGCCGTTGTTGTTACCGGTCGGCTGCACCTGGCACTCGGCGAGCTGCGCCAAACCCTGCGGACGCGGTCCGACCCGGTCGATGGCGGTCGTGATCCGGTCCAGCACCGCCTTACGCTTTCCGGCCAGCGGCTGCAGGATCGCAGTGCGGATGAAATCGGCGCCCTTGTTGCCCTCGGCGGCCAGCCGGCGATCGGCCTCGGCGATCTGGGTCTGCAACTGTGCGAGATTACGGTCGACCTCGGCTCGCGCCCGATCCGGCACCTGCGGCAGCTTGGCCGCCACATCGGGACAGGCGACGGCCGAGCCGGTGCCCACCGTGCCGTCCTTGCCGTCCTCGCACTCCGCCACCGACTCCTGACCGTCACCCCAGTGGTTACGCACCCACCGACCGTTCTGCCAAGTGCGGCTGGTCGAGGCGCCGCTCGGCGCGGTCGAGCCCGGGCTCGGCTCCACGCACTGCCCGGCGGCTGGCCGGGGCTTGTTCGTCCGCCGGTCCTGGGCCGACGAGATCTGGGTGACGGCGACTACTCCGCCGAAGACCACGAGCGTGCCGACAACGGCCAGCAGACGCTTGCTCCGCGCGATGCCGGGTGACCGGCGCGCCCGAGTGGACCTGCGCATCGAATTGCTCTCCTTCTCGATCCGGTAGTGGATTCCTGCCCTCGGCGGACCGACGGATGTGAGATGGCACGCCACGGCGGCGACCACCGCGACCTACCCGGTAACGTGTCGATGGCCGACGATGCCCTTTCCGCACCGTCTCCCGCGTCCGGTCGACGCGGTTCGGGAGATCCTCTTCATTCGCGCAGGAGTACGGGACGGCGACGGGGAAGGTTCAACCGGCGCACAGAAAAATTGCTCCGCCGCCGAGCGGATCGGCCGCGGAGCAGGGTTTCAGCAGGGAAAGTGGCCGGTCAGTCCGCGCAGAGGTGGTCGAACGCGAAACCGCCCACCAGCTCGTCCCGCCGCCGGCTCAGCGCGACGATCTCCGTGGTGAGGTCCGCGCGCGCCAGCAGGTCCGGGCCGTCCGGCCGCGCGGCGCGCAGCCGTTCGCCGACCGCGACGGTCGCCAGGTCCTCGGCCAGCCGGGCCGCGTCGACGCCACACGAGAAGCGCTGTGCGGTCACCGAGACCCGCTCGACCAGGCACGCGTCCGGGCGCACCTGGACCCAGCTCCAGCCCTGCGCCGGGCCGTCGGCCCAGTGCACGTGCAGCCCGCGCACGATCGGGTCGGCCAGGCGCCCGGCCACGTACGCCTCGACCGCCGCCGCGCGGGTCAACGCGCCGAGGTCGTTCACCGGGCCGGTCCGGCCATCCGGAAGCCGCCCGAGGATGTCACGGAAGCCCACCGGAGCGGGCTCGTCCTCGGCGCCAGCCCCGGCGGTGCCCGCCGCGTACGCGCGCGCGTCGACCACGTACTCGACGAGGCGGCGGCCGTGCTCGGCGGCCCGCAGCGTCGGTGACCCGATGCGCAGCACGGGCAGTCCGACGGCCGCGCTCACGGCGTCGGTGAGGCGCTCGACGCGCTGCTCGGCCGACCCGGCAGGCGGGACCGGACCGATCGTCACGGCGACGACCGGCCGCCCGGTGTCGGCGGCGCTGACCACGAGGTCGAACGCCACCCGGCTGGCCGAACCCCACTGGCTGCCGGTGACGCCGGGCGGACGCCCCTGCACCAGCTCGCTGAGCCGGCACGTCCCGTACACCCGGTGGCCGGCGCGGTCGAACAGCGCGTCACGTCCACCATCGGCGGGCATCGCCCGCAGCCAGCCGCGATCCTCGCTGCTCGTCATCTGCCTGATCCATCCGCCGGTCGGTCGAACCGCGCCGAGTCTAGGCGGTCGATCATGGTGTGCGCCTCGGCGGTGCGGCCCGGACGGCCGGGCCGGGCGGGCGTTCCCCGTGGAGCTACTCCGCGGCGCCCATGACCAGGCCCTCGATGGTGTGCTTCTGCCGGATCGGCTCCAGCCGTTCGACCACCGGGCAGGGCAGATGCTCCCGAACCGCCGGGGGCAGCTGCTCCCAGTACCCCCGGGTGACGGCCATGTCATGGTGGGCGGCGTTGCCCGCGCCGGGGGCGTCGACGCCGAGCACCAGGACCGGGCGGGCCGAGTCCGAGACGTTCGGGGTGCCGCGGTGGATGGTCAGTGCCGACCGGGCCGAGATGTCACCGCGCTGCGGGTACTTGCGCACCGCCCGCTGCTGGTAGCGGGCGTAGCGCTCCCTCGGGGGGAACATCTCGTGGTCGAAGTCGGCCCCGTCGTCCCACTGGGTGCCCGGGGCGATCTCGAACGGCCCCATCTCCTCCACCGTGTCGACGGTGGTCAGGTTGAACGCCAGCGAGGTGAGCCGCCGCTGCCGCCGGGTCTCGGCGGGCATCGGGAAGTCCCGGTGCCAGGGCTGCATCGCCGCCCCGGGGAAGGGGATGTCGAAGCCCAACTCGACGATCTCGTACTCGTCGCCGAGGACCGCCCGGCAGACCGACATCACCCACGGATGGGTGACCAGCTCCACGAAACCGCTCAGCTGCTCCGGATGGATCTCCACGTACCACCGCTGCGGGCCGCGTCCGACAGCACCGTCGGGACGCGACCGCGCCTCCTCGAACGCGGCGGCGACGTCCCTGCCGACCTGCTCCACCCAGGCCGGGTCGAAGGCGCCCCGGCAGGCCGTGATGCCGTCGCGGTAGAGGTCGCCGAGCGCCTCGACCGGGACGTCGTCGTCGGCCGCGGGGTGGGTGGCGGGTGCCGCTGACTGAGCCGGGGGTACGCGCATCGGGGGCCTCCTCGGGCGGACGACGCATGTCTTACAACGTTGTAGAAGCCTGTCAAGGGTCGGCGGGCGACGCCAGCGCTCGACCGACACCTGTGACCTGGATCACATGACCGTCGCGTTCCAGGACACCCGGCGGGGTGTATCCAGCGAGGTCGCCCGCAGCGGACCGGCTGGGAGGTCAGAGCATGTCGCGTCAGCAGTTCGGCACCCTCGCCGCGCGCGGGCCGGGGCCTCGCCGACCCCGCGGGGAGCGCCCGCGTCGGCCTCGCCAACCCCGCCCCGCGAGTGATCCGACCATCCGCCGCCGACCGAACGTCGATCGGGCGGGACGACACCACCGACTTCCCCCGCGCCCCACCCCCACCCGTTTCGCCCCGAGCGCCGACCCGCGCCCCGCCGGCGAGACCGGCGCGGCGGCGGTCGGGCGGATCGCGGCCGACGCGGCCGGACGGGTGCCGGGCGTGTCCGACGTCCGCCCGGCCACCGTCCGCGGAGGCGACCGGTCCGTGGGCCTCGACCTGAACCTCACCATCGAGTACGGCCACAGCGTGCCCGCCGTCGCCGACGCGGTCCGCCGGGCGGTCGCCGAACAGGTGCTCACCGGCACCGGCCGCGCGGTGGCCGCGGTGACGATCACGGTGCGGGACCTGGTGGTGACCGGCTCGGACGACGACGCCGAGCCGCGCCCACCGGTCGCACGCCCCGAGCTGACCACGGCGACCGCCAACCGGGCGGCGTCCGCGCTGCTGGCCGTCGCCCTGCTCGCTGGCGGCGTCCTGCTGGCCGCGCAGGCGCTGCTGGCCACGCTGGGTCGCCCGGCGCCGCTGCTCATCCGCCCCGGCTGGTACGACGCGCTGACCACCACCCGGTGGCACGATCCCGGCGTACGGGCAGCGGCCGTGGCCGCCGTACTGCTGGGTCTGCTCGTCCTGGTCGCCCAGCTACGCCGGTGGACGCCGGTCCGACTGCGGGTCGACCCGCGCGACGGTTGGCACCTGCACCGACGGTGCGTGGAACGCCGGCTGACCGACGCCGCGGACACCGTGCCGGGCGTACGCGGAACCCGGGTGCGGGTCCGGCGTCACGGCGACCGGTGGCGACCCCGGTTGCGCGCCACCGGCGACCCGGCGGCCCGTGCCGAGGTCGAGTTCGCCGTGCGCCAGGAGCTGCGTCAGCTCGCCTCGCCACGCGCCGACCGCGTCGACGTCCGGCTGCTGCCCCGCCGGCGGCCGGCATGACCGATGCCGCGCACCGCCTGCTGTGGACGATCGTCGCGCTGCTGCTGGTGGCCGGCGGGGCGACCGCGCTGGCAGCCGGTTCCGGCACGCTGCCGTTCGGCGACCCCGACGCGGTCCTGCTCGGCGGCGGCCTCGCGGACGCGTGGCGGCTCGCGACGCCCTGGAGCACCCTGGCCGCGGCGGTCGCCGGGCTGCTGACCGCCGTCGCCGGCCAGCGCCTGCTGCACCGGGCGCTACGCCGACCCGACCGGGCCCTGCGGGGCACACTGAGCCGACCCGGAAGCCTGCCCGGTCGCACCCGGCTGGCCAGTCAGGTGCTCGTACGCGCGCTGGAACGGGACCTGCTGCGCACGCCCGGGGTGCACCGGGCCCGGGTGGTGCTCACCGGCACGCCACCACGCCCCGACGTGTGGGTGCGGGTGGACCTGACCAGCGACGCCCGCGCCGCCGGAGTCCGCGAGCACGTCCACGACGCGGTCCGCCGGTTCGCCACGACGGCCGGCTGCCAACCCGCACACCTCGACGTGACGGCCCGGATCGCGCCGGCCCGACCCTGAGCCGGTCGCCGCCGAGGGCCCCACCAGACGACCACCCCGAACAGCAGGGCCGTTGGGGGTCCAAGGTCCCGGGTCGGTGCGGTCCGGTCGGCCCTGCCGAGGGCGCCGCCGCGAGCGTCTGATGGAGGTGCCACCGGGAAGTGCGGTGCGAGGCAGAGAAGGGACGTGGACACCATGACCGCGACGATCGAGCGGACCACCGCCGAGACCACCGCTCCGGCGACCGGCACCACCCGGGAGAAGGCCACCCGGTACGTCCTGGCCGGCACCCGGATGGCGCTCGGCTGGATCTTCCTCTGGGCCTTCCTCGACAAGCTGTTCGGCCTCGGCCACGAGACCGAGTCGAAGAACGCCTGGATCAACGGGGGCAGCCCCACGAAGGGCTTCCTCACCTTCGGGGTCGCCGGCCCGTTCAAGGACGTCTACACCGGCATCGCCGGCGCCGCCTGGGCCGACTGGCTGTTCATGGCCGGCCTCGCCGGGATCGGCATCGCGCTCCTGCTCGGCGTCGGCATGCGGGTCGCGGCCGTGGCCGGTGGGCTGCTGCTGGTCCTCATGTGGACCGCCGTCCTGCCTCCGGAGAACAACCTCTTCATGGACGACCACCTGATCTACGCCGCGGTGCTCGCGGTCCTGGCGCTGGTCAACGCCGGCGACACCTGGGGCCTCGGGAAGCCTTGGGCGAAGCTGCCGATCGTCGCGCGGATGCCCTGGCTGCGGTGAGTACCACCGCACCGTCGCACGGCGGGCGTCACCACCGGTGACGCCCGCCGAGACGCGTACCCCAGTTCGGTGATCCGGGGTCGGGTCCGGACGCGTCGGGGCAGGTGGCGGGTCCGCCGCACATCGGTGACGCGCTATCCGGCAGGATCGACGGTGACCGGACACAACACCCAACACGGCTAGGAGATCCCCGCATGAACCAGGCAGCAGGCGCCCGATCGGGCAAGCCCGAGGTGGGTCCGATCGAGGGTGCGCCGCCGGCCGACCTCGTGATCGAGGACATCGTCGTGGGCGACGGCCCGCAGGCCGAGCCGGGTCAGTTGGTAAGCGTTCACTACGTCGGCGTGTCCCACTCCACCGGCGGCGAGTTCGACTCGTCCTGGAACCGGGGCGAGGCGTTCGAGTTCCCGCTCGGCGGCGGTCAGGTCATCGCCGGCTGGGACCAGGGCGTGGCGGGGATGCGCGTCGGCGGCCGTCGCCGCCTCACGATCCCGCCGCACCTGGGGTACGGCGACCGCGGCGCTGCCGGCGTCATCAAGCCGGGCGAGACGCTGATCTTCGTCGTCGACCTGCTCGGCGTGCGCTGATCGAACGTGGCAGGGGTCGCTCGGCTCGATGCCGGGCGGCCCCTGAGCGCACCCGTTGCCGGCGTCAGACCGCTGATCGGCGTGCGCTCGTCCGCGTTTCGGACGGGCCCCTGCTCACACCGCGGTCAGCGTCAGGCGGCCAGCACCAGGCCGCCGGCCGCGGCCGGCGGACGACGGGCCGCCTCGACCAGATCGGCGGGCACCGGACGACGGGCCGCCTCGACCACCCGGGCGGGCTCGAGGATCGGCATCACCCGGTGCAGGCCGGTGGCGCGCAGCACCCGGGCCACCACCGGGGTGGGATCGACCAGGACCAGCTCGCCGCCCCGGGCCCGGACGCGCAGGTGCGCGGCGAGCAACGCGCGCACCCCAGCGGCGGAGAGCAGGCGCAGCCCGGACATCTCCAGCTGCACGACCGGCCGTGCCGGCGCGGACCACAGAGCGGACCGGAACGCGGCAACGGTGGCGATGTCGACCTCGCCGGCCACCCGCACCTGGACCACCTGGTCACCGACGCTGACCTGCACGTCGATCCGGTCGCTGCGCTCTCCCATGACGTGAAATCTAGCCCCCACCACCGACAGTTTCGCCCCTCGGCGGAGTGATTCCGGGTACGCCCAGGGTCATCCCCGGAGGTGCCCCTCGTCCCCCTAGGGGTGGAGGCCAAGGGCCTCGCGGTCGACCGAACGGCCCGGTGCCGCGCCGCGTGCACGGCGCTTCAGGTCGACGGGGCATCGGCAGTGGAGAATGACCCGATGGTGATCCCCCGGCCCCGGCCGCCACGGCTGATCCGTCCCGTCCGCGAATTGGCCACCGTCCCGCCTCCGCTCAACGGCGTCTGGGCGGCCACGGACCGCCGGCTCGACCAGGTCGACCTCCTGCCCCTCCCCCCGGGGGCCGTCGGGCCGGAGGACGTGCTGGTCGACGCGAGCGGCCGGGTCATCAGCGGCGACGAGGACGGCAACATCTGGTGGTGGCCGGCCGACGCGCCGGCCGGCACCCGACCCCGGCTGCTGGCCGAGACCGGCGGCCGGCCGCTCGGCATCGAGACGGATCCGTCCGGGGAGTCGCTCATCGTCTGCGACGCGTACCGCGGGTTGCTGCGGGTCACGCCGGACGGGGCGGTCCGCGAGCTGACCGGCACGGCGCCGCCGGTGCACCTGGCCAACAACGCGACGGTGGCCCGCGACGGCACCGTCTACTTCACCGACTCGTCGGACCGGTTCCCGGTCTCGCACTGGAAGCGGGACCTGCTGGAGCACCGCCCCAACGGCCGCGTGCTGGCCCACCACCCGGGCAGTGGACGCACCGAGGTGGTGGCCGACGGGCTGTACTTCCCCAACGGGATCGCGCTGACCCCCGACGAGTCGGCGCTGATGCTGGTCGAGACCACCACCCACCGGCTGCTCCGCGTGGAGTTGCGCGGCGGGGTGCGGGTGCTCGCCGACCTGCCCGCGTACCCGGACAACCTCTCCGCGGTGGGCGACGGGACGTACTGGATCGCCTTGCCCAGCCCCCGGGTGCCCATCGCCGAACGGCTGCTGCCGCACCCGCGGCTGCGCCAGCTCGCCGCGCTGCTGCCCGACGCGATGCAGCCGCAGCCGCGCCGCTACGGGCTGGTCGCGCTTGTCGACGGCGAGGGCACGGTCCGTCGTACGCTGCACGGCCCGGCCGGCAACTACTGGATGATCACCGGGGTACGACAGCACGGTGACCAGCTCTGGCTGGGCAGCCTCATCGGGCCCGGCGTGGCCCGCGTACCCCTGGGATGACCACCTGGCTCGCGCCCGGCGTGTCGGGCGGTGGCCGACCCGCGCGCGGCCGGGGTGCCTGCACGGCGAACGGGCCGACCCACCGCGACGGTGGGTCGGCCCGGTGCCTCAGCGCCCGCTGACCGAGGGCGCCGGCGCGGGTGACCCGCCGGCCACCGCGCCCGGGTGCGCCGGGGCGACCGGCGCGGGCTTGAGCCCGGACGGCACCGGCAGGGCGCTGCCCTTGACGAACTCGTCCCAACTCACGTTCCACGCCGTCCAGCCGTTGCCGGGTTGCAGGTCGACCTCGGTGCCCTTGACGGTGACCAGGTCGCCGACCTGGGTCACCCCCATCAGCCAGTCGGCGGCCGTGGCGGAGACGTTCGCGCAGCCGTGCGAGGTGTTGGTGTAGCCCTGCTCGCCCTCCGACCAGGGGGCCGAGTGGATGAACTCACCACCCCAGGTGAGCCGCTGGGCGTCGTCGACGTCGACCACGTAGCCGCCGTTCGGCTCACCCCGGGTGTCGAAGGTGGTCCGCTCGTGCTTCTCCATGATCACCATCTTGCCGCTGGAACTGGGCGTACTCGGCTTACCCAGGCTCACCGGAATGCGGCGCACCAGCTTGCCGTCGCGCAGCACCGTCATCTGCTTCGTGGCGTTGTCGATCTCCAGCGAGACCTGTTTGCCAATCTTCGAGGTCGCGGTCCGCTCGGCGTCCCCGACGAGGTTCTTGCCGATCGGCAAGCCCTCCAGCCCCGCCCGGACACTGATCGTCGTGCCCGGCCGCCAGAAATCGGGCGCCCGGTAATAGACCTGACTTCCGTCGTCCAGCCACGACCAGGTACCCGGCTGCGGCGGATTCGTCTTTACGAACAACCGGCGCTGCACATCCGCCCTGGCCTCTTTCGGAATGCCCGGGTCGAACGCCACGGTTACCGGCATTGCCGTGCCGTACGTCCGGTTGCCGACGAAATAGAGAGTGCTGGTGATCTGCGGCTTCGTGGACTTGGCCATCGTGGTGAACGTGGTGGTCCGCGTCGTGGTCGCACCCGAGTCACCGGTCGCGGTCACCTCCGCGGTGTACGTACGCTTCGGTGCCAGCGGCGCGCTCGGGACCCAACCGGAACCGTCCTCCCGCGGTTCCGCCTTGACCTGCGCGCCTTTGTCGTCGGTGAGCCGGACGCCGGTGACCCGTCCACCCTTGACCACCGCGCCGACCTCGGCGCTGATCGGAACGTCCCGGGTCTTGTCCCCCGGGGTCACGGTGAGCTCCGGCGCCGCGACGTGTCCCTTGGCCGGCCCGTCCCGGTCGGCGGTACATCCGGCCAGCACGAGCGGTGCGGCCGCGATAGTTACCGCCAACAGCGTCAATCGCCGCCTAGGTGTCATGTTGAGTCCCCCCGTTTTCGACTGCCCTCCGCCACATTCTGTCGGCCCCGACAGGAGTATCCAGGGCATTCGGAAATAATCGGCGGCGGCGCATTTATCGGCGCATTTTCCGACCCCTGCGCCGGTTGGCGAGAAAAACGCACGAGTGCCGCCTTGAGGCACGTCCGCACTCCGCCACGTCACCCGACCCGCAACGTCCGGTCCCACCCCGACCCCACCACGCCCGCACCTATCGCCGCCGTTGCACCACTCGCGCCCTCGCGCCAAGATCATCGCCACATCGGGGATGGTGCGGTTTCCGACGCGCGGGAGGCAGCCACATCGCCGATGTCGTGTGGATCTCCGCGACGGACCGGCCGATCGGCGAGGGCTTCGACAGGTGCGCCCCTCGGGTCGCGCTCGGCTCGGAAGGCGTGCGAGGCGGGCACTCATGACGGGTCGGGGCGGCTGCCGCACCTGCTGGGAGGACTTTTGTCATGTGAAGCGAAACTTCCGCTCATCGAGACGGAGCTTTGCCATTGTCCGGAGGCAAGGGTAGGGTCGGCTTTCAGATAGAAGGTTGCCCATTCATCAATCAGCCTGCCTGCCTCCCTTGCCGGGTCGGCCGCGGTCCCCCTCCGGGGCGCCGACCGCGCCGACGCGTCGTTCTCACCGTCCAGCCGGAGCGCGCCTCCGGCCGGTTCGGCGCGCCCCGGCAACGGCAGCCGGTCGAAGTTGCCGACGGCACACCAGCCGTCAGGAAGGGACCACCACCATGGATCACCAGACCAACCGCTCGGAGCCGACAGCGACCTCCGAGTCGGTCAGTCGGCGCGGACTTCTCCGCGCCGCGACCGTCTCCGCCGCCGCCGTCGGCGCCGCCGGGCTCCTCGCCGGCCCGGCGAACGCCGCACCCGCCGGCGACACCGCCGCCCGAGGCCAGTCCCACGGCCGACGTCGGGTGCCGGTGGACCGCATCAGCATCCAGCTCTACACCGTGCGCGACCAGCTCGCCGCCGACCTGCCGGGCACCCTGACCGCCCTGCGGCGCATCGGTTACCGGCGGGTGGAGCACGCCGGCTTCGTGGGGCGTACGGCGGCCCAGTTCCGGGCCGCGCTCGACGCGGCCGGACTGCGCGCCACCTCCGGGCACACCGGCATCCCGCAGCCGTTCGACGCCGCCACCTGGGAACGTGCCCTCGCGGACGCCAACACGGTGGGCTGCAAGAAGATCGTCCACCCGTACTTCGGTCGGGACGCCCAGGGGCGTCCGTACCGGGACCCCGCGGTCTACCGTGCCCTGGCCCGGGATCTCAACCAGGCGGGCCGGCTGGCCGAGCGCGCCGGGCTCGATTTCGGCTACCACAACCACCAGTTGGAGTTCGTGCCGCTGACCGACGGCTCGACCGGCTTCGAGATCCTCACCGGGCAGACCGATCCCCGGCTGGTCCACTTCGAACTGGACCTGTACTGGACCTGGCGGGGCGCACACGACCCGGTCGACGTAATCCGGGCCAACCGCGGCCGGATCCGCCAGGTGCACGTCAAGGACCTGGACGTCGAGGGCGGCTTCGCGGATCTGGGCGACGGCGTCATCGACTTCGGCCGGATCTTCGACCACGAGCGGGAGGCGGGCATCGAGGAGTACATCGTGGAGCGCGACGACGCGGGCACCCCGCCGCGCGCCCCCGCCGACGCCCTCGACACCGCCCGGATCGGCTTCGACTACCTCGCCGCACTTCGGTACTGACCACCTCGGGGGACTACCTGATGATGAACCGGACCGCTTTCCTGTCCGCCCTGCTCCTGGTGTCGGCCGGCCTGGTCGCGCCGACGACGGCGGCAGCCGCCGCACCGGCGGCCCCGCCGCCGGACAGCAGCTTCCAGAAGGTGACGCTCAACGACTTCCCCGGCGAGCCGATGAGCCTCGCCGTCCTGCCCGACCTGCGGGTGCTGCACACCTCCCGCACCGGCGAGGTCCGCATCCACGACCCGCGCACCGGGCTGAACACCCTCGCCGCCGACATCGACGTGTACGAGCACGACGAGGAGGGGTTGCAGGGCATCGCCATCGACCCGAACTTCGCCCAGAACAAGTGGGTGTACCTCTACTACTCGCCGCCACTGGACACGCCGGTGGACGACCCGGCGACCCCCGACGTCAACGAGGGGGACGCGCCGGCGGTCGGCACCGAGGCCGACTGGCAGCGGTTCCGGGGCGCGCTGCGGCTGTCCCGGTTCAAGCTGGACGGGATGAAGCTGAACCTCGCCAGCGAGCAGCAGATCATCGACGTGCCGACCGACCGGGGCATCTGCTGCCACGTCGGCGGCCAGATCGACTTCGACAGCAAGGGCAACCTGTACCTGTCGACCGGTGACGACACCAACCCGTTCTCCTCGGACGGCTACGTCCCGATCGACGAGCGGGCCGACCGCAACCCGGCGTACGACGCCCAGCGCACCGCGGCCAACACCAACGACCTGCGCGGCAAGCTGCTGCGCATCAAGGTGAAGGCCGGTGGCGGTTACACGGTGCCGGCTGGCAACCTGTTCAAGCCGGGCACGGCGAAGACCCGCCCGGAGATCTACGCGATGGGGCTGCGCAACGCGTTCCGGTTCGCCGTCGACCGGCGTACCGACAACGTGTACCTGGGCGACTACTCCCCCGACGCCTCCACCGCGAACCCGGAGCGCGGGCCGGCCGGACACGGCCGGTGGATGCTGATCGACAAGCCGGCGAACTACGGCTGGCCGTACTGCGTGACGCCGACGATCGCCTACCGCGACTACGACTTCGCCACCGGCGAGTCCGGTGCGAAGTTCAACTGCAAGCGACCGGTCAACGACTCACCGCACAACACCGGCAAGCGGCAACTGCCGCCGGTCGAGGCCCCGCAGGTCTGGTACGCGGCGGCCGCCTCGGCCGAGTTCCCGCAGCTGGGCACCGGCGGCATCGCCCCGATGGGCGGCCCGGCGTACGACTACGACGGGACCAGCACGTCGCGTACCCGGTGGCCGGCCTACTACGACGGGGTGCCGCTGTTCTACGAGTGGACCCGGGACTACATCAAGGAGTTCCGCCTCGACTCCGACGGGGACGTGCAGGACATCCGGCCGGTGGCGCCGTCGCTGGTGGTGGACAACCCGATGGACATGGAGTTCGGTCCGGACGGCGCGCTCTACGTGCTGGAGTACGGGGACGGCTACTTCGCCGAGAACCCGGACGCCCAGCTGTCCCGGATCGACTTCGTCCGCGGCAACCGGACGCCGATCCCGAAGATCAGCGGTACGCCGACCGTCGGGCAGGCCCCGCTGACCGTCGCGTTCTCCAGCGCCGGCACCACCGACCCGGACGGTGACAAGCTGAGCTACGCGTGGGACTTCAACGCGGACGGCTCGGTGGACAGCACCGACCCCAACCCGACCTGGACGTTCCAGGAGAACGGCTCGTACACGCCGACGCTGAAGGTGACCGACCGCACCGGGCGGTCCGCCTCGGCGACCCTGCCGCTGGTGGTCGGACCGACCGCGCCGATCATCGAGTTCGTCGCCCCGGTGGCCGATCAGCCGTTCGAGTTCGGGCAGACCGTCGCGTACGAGGTGAAGGTCACCGACGACCTGCCGGTGGACTGCTCCCGGGTGAAGGTCACCTACGTGCTCGGGCACGACCAGCACGGGCACCCGCTCTCCACGGCGACGGGGTGCTCCGGGACGATTCCCACCTTCGTGGACGGTGGGCACAGCGGCGCGGACAACCTCACCGCGGTCTTCGTCGCCGAGTACACCGACGCGCCGACGGAGCCCGGTGTGCCGCCGCAGACCGCCACGGCGACGGTCGTGCTGGATCCCACCCCGGTGGCCGGCCTGGCCGGCTGACCACGCACCACGAGCGGCGGGGGGGGGGGGGGGGGGGGGGGGGCCCGCCCCGGGCGGGGGGGCGCGCCCCCCCCCCCCCCGCGGCGCGCCCGCGGCGGGGGGGGGGGGGCGGGGGGGGGGCGGCCGCGCCCCCCCCCCCCCCGCCCCCCCCCCCCCCCCCCCCCCCCCGCGGCGGGGGGCGCCCCCCCCCCCCCCCCCCCCCCCCCCCGCTTCGCGTTCCCGCCCCGCTGGTCAGCTCCAGTCGCTGTCGACGTGGTTGTCGCGCCACCGTCCGCCCACCGGCGGGGTGTCCAGGCGCATCCCGCCGTCGGCGTTGCCGGCGAGGTCGTTGTCCTCGACCCGGCAGTCCACGCAGCTGCCCCGCTCGGTGATCCACAGACCGTGGGTCTGGGTGCTGTTCTCGTGGTTGTCCCAGACCCGGTTGCCGCGGATGGTGGCCGAGTCGAACGCCGCGTCGATGGTGATGCCGGCCCGCCGCTCGGGTGCCGCGGACAGCTCGTACCCACAGCCCGGGGGCGGTACGTCCCCACTCCACGCGCTGATGCCGTCGGGCCGGACCGGGGCGAGGGTGAGTTCGTCGTCGGTGTTCGAGGCGACCATGGCCACGGCCCGCCCCACCCGCAGGACCTTGCCCCGGTGCCCGTCGTGCGGCCAGTTCGCGTGCCGGTCCACCACGGACCGCTCGGCGTAGCGGACGGTCTCGCCACCGCCGCTGGCGGCCTGCGCGTACTGTCGCCCGTTGTTGCGGATCCGGTTGTTGAGCAGCACCGCGTCGGTCATCTGGTGGTCGATCCGGACGGCGTCCAGCCCGTTGCCCCAGAACTCGTTGCTCTCGATCACCACGTCCCGTACCGGGCCCTGGTAGCCCCGCCCGAGGTCGTGCCCGTGGTAGCCGTGCTGACCGTTCCCGCTGATCCGGTTGCCCCGGATGGTGTACGGGCCCGGGCTGTTGCCGACACTGACCCCGTCGCGGATGTTGCCGTCGATGACGCAGTCGGTGAGCAGCCCACCCCGTCCGGCCACCGCCGCGGTGCCCTGGGCGGAGATGTCGAACCCGGCCTCCAGGTTGCCGGTCATCGTGCAGGCGGAGACGATGAGACCGTCGGCGCCCCAGTCGGAGATGCCGAACCGGTTGCCCTGGCTGTGACAGCCGATGATGCGGTAGCCGCGGGGCGGGGGCCAGTAGTCCTTCTGCAGCTCCAGGAAGATGCCGTTGGTGCCGTTGGCGAGCGTGGTGCAGTTGGCGATGGTCAACCGCTCCACCGTGCCCCAACCGCCGATGCCCACGCCGATGCCGGCGCCGCCGATCTGCTCGCCGTTGTCCAGTCGCCCGCAGCCGACGACCACCACGCCGTCGATCAGCGAGTCCTGGAGGAAGTCGCAGCCCAGCCCGGTGGCTGCGGTGTGGTGGATGTAGAGGTTGCGGAACACGCCGCGCACGACGTATTGCAGGCCCAGGCCCTTGGCGAGGTAGTTGTACTCGGCCATCGCCACGCCGGAGCCGTCGATCTGGAAGTCGGCGAAGGTGCAGTCGGCGATGTGCCGGTCCCGGTCGGCCCCGTGCTGCACGGTGGTCCAGAAGGCCAGCGGGGTCGGGTCGGCCCGGTTGCCCTCGTTGCTCAGCATGAACCGGGTCGCCGCCGGGCCGGCGCCGATCAGGGAGACCCCACTGCGCCACACCGTGCCGGCATCGCGGATCGAGTAGATGCCCGGCGGGCAGTAGATGACGCGGGCCCGCCCGTCCGAGGCGTACCCGGCGCCGAGGCGGTCCACGAGGGCGGCCAACGCCGGCTGGTCGTTGGTCGCGCCGTCGCCGGTCAGCCCGTACTCCAGCGCGTCGCAGTAGAGCGGTGCGCCGGCCGCGGCGGGCCGCCGCACCCGTACCGAATTCAGTAGCAGCTCGTTCGCCACGACCACGGGTCGGCTCCCTTCGACGCCTCCGGTGCGTACCGGCGGGGCCGACTTCCCGATGACGCGACCGCGAAACCACGCACGCACGCCGGCCCCGGCGCCGCGCGGGCGGTGCCAGGGCCGGGGGTACGCGTCAGACGGCGGCGATCAGCAGCGCCGGGCGCTCCACGCAGTCGGCGACGTGCCGCAGGAAGCCACCGGCCACCCCACCGTCGCAGACCCGGTGGTCGAACGTGAGGCTCAGCTGGGTCACCTTGCGGACGGCCAACTGCCCGTCGACCACCCACGGCTTGTCCACGATCCGGCCCACGCCGAGCAGGGCCGCCTCGGGGTGGTTGATGATCGGCGTGGAGCCGTCCACGCCGAACACCCCGTAGTTGTTCAGCGTGAAGGTGCCGCCGGTGAGCCGGGCCGGCGCGAGCGTCCCGGCCCGCGCCGCGGCGGTGGTCGCCGACAGCTCGGCGGCCAGCTCGGCCGTGGTGAGGCGCTGGGCGTCGCGCAGCACCGGCACCAGCAGGCCCCGGTCGGTCTGCGCGGCGATGCCCAGGTGCACCCCGGCGGACTGGACGATCCGCTGGCCCTCGGTGTCGACACGGGAGTTGAGCTGCGGGAACCGGCGTAGACCGCTGAGGCAGATCCGGGCCAGCAGGGCCAGGATGCTCACCGGCGCGTCGGGCGTCGCCGCGTTGATCGCCGCGCGGGTCTCCAGCAGCGCGGTGGCGTCGACGTCGACCCAGATGGTCACCTCGGGGATCTCCCGCCGGCTGCGGGAGAGCTTGTCGGCGATCACCTTGCGCACGCCGGTGAGCGGGACGATCAGGTCGCCGTCGCCCTGCGGGGTCGGCGCGACGTGCGGGTCCGGCACGGCGGCGAGCCGGGCGACGGGGACGGCCAGCGCCGCCTCGACGTCGGCGCGGCGGATCACCCCGCCGGGCCCGCTGCCACGGACCGTACCCAGGTCGACGCCGCGCTCCCGGGCCAACCGACGGACGATCGGCGAGATGACCAGGGCGCTCGCCGACCGCGTTTCGACGGGGGCGCCGCCAGCGACCGGGGCCGCTTCGTCCGCCGCCGGGCCGACGCCGACTGCCGGGCCGGTGTCACCCGCCGGGGCGGCTTCCGCCGGTTCGGGCGCCAGCGCCAGTCGGGGCCGACGCCGACGACGGGTCGCGCCGCCGTGCCCGGTGCCGTACCCGATCAGCACGTTGCCGGAGCCGGCACGCTCCTCCTCGCGGTAGGTGGCGTGCCCGGCGGGCTCGTCGCCGCCGTCCAGCGGGGCGATGGTGATCAACGGCTGGCCGACCGGGCGGACCTCACCCGCCGCGCCGTGCAGGGTCACGACCCGTCCGGCGTACGGGCAGGGCACGTCCACGACCGCCTTGGCGGTCTCCACCTCGACCACGCTCTGGTCCACCGTGACGATGTCACCCACGGCGACCCGCCATTCCACGATCTCGGCCTCGCTCAGCCCCTCGCCCAGGTCGGGCAGGAGGAAGACCTGCGTCCGCTCGACGGTGGTCATGCCGCGCTGCCCTGCGCCGCCCAGCGCGGGTCCGGCTGGTCGTCCCACTGCAATCGGGCCACCGCGTCGAGCACCCGGTCCACGCCGGGCAGGTGGGTGTGCTCCAGCATCGGCGCCGGGTACGGGATGTCCAGCCCGGCGACGCGCAGCACCGGGGCGTGCAGCGCGTGGAAGCACCGCTCCTGCACCCGGGCGGCGATCTCCGCGCCGACACCCGCGAACCCGGGCGCCTCCTGGATCACCACGCACCGGCCGGTACGCCGGACCGACGCGGTGATGGTGGCGTCGTCGAACGGCACGATGGTCCGCACGTCGACCACCTCCAGGTCCCAGCCCTCCTCGCGGGCGGCCTCGGCGGCCTCGAGCGCGACCGGCACCGCCGGCCCGTACGCCACCAGGGTGGCGTCGCGGCCGGGCCGGCGCACGACGGCCCGGCCGAACGGCTCGGTCCGTGCCGGCAGCTCGGCGTCGGCGCTGCCGAAGTAGAGCTTCTTGGGCTCCATGAAGACCACCGGGTCGGGGTCGTCGATCGCCTCCCGCAGCAGCGAGTACGCGTCCTCGACCGTCGCCGGGGTGACGACCTTCAGGCCGGGGGTGTGCGCGTAGTACGCCTCGGACGAGTCGCAGTGGTGCTCCACCCCGCCGATGCCGCCGGCGTACGGCACCCGGATGACGATCGGCACGCTGAGCTTGCCCCGGGTGCGGTTGCGCAGCTTCG
This sequence comes from Micromonospora sp. NPDC047557, assembly GCF_043205095.1. Lineage (NCBI taxonomy): Bacteria > Bacillati > Actinomycetota > Actinomycetes > Micromonosporales > Micromonosporaceae > Micromonospora > Micromonospora sp. NPDC047557. The sequence continues at coordinate 69,004 of NZ_JBIDDK010000006.1, forward strand.
CCACGTGCGAGGCGATCTGCTCGAACGCCGGGTACGCGAACGCGTCGAACTGCATCTCGACCACCGGCCGCAGCCCGGACATGGCCAGGCCGACGGCGAAGCCGACGATGCCGGCCTCCGCAAGCGGCGTGTCGAAGCAGCGCTTCTCGCCGAAGCGGGCCTGCAGGCCATCGGTGATCCGGAAGACGCCGCCGAGCTGGCCGACGTCCTCGCCGAAGACGACGACCCGATCGTCGGCGGCGAGGGCGTCGGCCAGCGCGGTGTTGAGCGCCTTCGCCATGGTGGTGGCCATCAGTCGTCACTTTCCTCGTCGTGCGCGGCGGCCAGCTCGGCGCGGACCTGCTCGCGCTGCTCGACGAGCTGCGGGGTCGGCTCGGCGTAGACGTGGTCGAACAGGCTCAGCGGGTCGACAGTGGGCTGGGTGTTCATCCGGGTGCGCAGGTCGGCCGCGTACGCCTCGGCCTGCTCGGCGACCTCGGCGACCGCCGCGTCGTCGAGCACGCCACGGGCGCGCAGGTATGTCTCCAGGCGGGCGAGCGGGTCGCGGTCGCGCCAGGCGTCGACCTCGGCGCCGTCGCGGTAGCGGCTGGCGTCGTCGGCGTTGGTGTGCGGCTCCATCCGGTAGGTGTGCGCCTCCACCAGGAACGGCCCGTTGCCGGCGCGGGCGTGCGCGACCGCGCGGGTCAGCACGGCCAGCACCGCGACCGGGTCGTTGCCGTCGACCTGCTCGCTGGGCACCCCGTAGCCGACGCCCTTGTACGCCAGCGACGGCGCGGCGGTCTGCCGCGACAGCGGGACGCTGATCGCGTACCGGTTGTTCTGCACGAAGTAGACGACCGGCGCTTTGAACACGGCGGCGAAGTTGATGCCCTCGTGGAAGTCGCCCTCGCTTGTCGCGCCGTCGCCGATGAACGCCAGCGCCACGGTGTCGCGCCCCTGGTACGCCTCGCCGTACGCGAGACCTGCGGCGTGCACACACTGGGTGGCCAGCGGGGTGCACTGCGGCGCGGTGCGTACCTCGGTGGGGTCGTAACCGCAGTGCCAGTCGCCGCGCAGCAGGGTGAGCACCTCGACCGGGTCGATGCCCCGGGCAACCAGCGCCATCGATTCACGGTAGGTGGGGAAGACCCAGTCGGTGTCGCGGACGGCGAGCACTGCGGCGACCTGGCACGCCTCCTGGCCGCGCGACGACGGGTAGACGGCGAGGCGGCCCTGCTTGGTCAGCGCGGTCGCCTGGGTGTCGAACCGGCGGCCGAGCACCATCCGGCGGTACAACTCGCGCAGCGCCTCGACGGGCGGCTCCGGGTAGTCGGTACGGGCCGGCAGCGGCGTACCGCTCGGATCGAGCAGGCGGACCGGTTCGGCGTCCGGCAGCAGCGGGCGCGCCGGGTCGGGCGGGGTGACCGTCCGACGGGCGCGCGGGGATGCCCTGCGGACCGCCTGGGGTGTGGTCGTCACGGCGGGACCTCCTGGGACGTGTGGTGAGCCTATGCTTCCGCTGACGGATGATTGACTCAAGATCCACGCAGAAGGCGGGACATCTGGCATGTGGGAGGCACGTCGGTGAGCCAGGAGAACGGGGACGGAGCGAGCCGGGGAACCGGATCGGGACGATCGGCCCGAGCCATGGACGAGGTCGACCGGCGGATCCTGGACGAGCTGGTCCGCGACGGCCGCACGTCGGTGCGCACCCTGGCCGAGCGGATCCACATCTCGCGCACCAACGCGTACGCCCGGGTGGAGCGCCTGCTGCGCGAAGGAGTGATCACGGGCTTCCGGGCGCAGGTGGCGCCCGAGGCCGCCGGGTTGGGCACATCGGCGTACATGGCGTTGACGATCGAGCAGAACACCTGGCGGGAGGTGTCGGCCGAGCTGGCCCAGGTGCGCTACGTCGAGCACGTCGCGCTCCTCAGCGGCGAGCACGACGTGCTGGCCCTCGTTCGGGCTCCGGACAACGCCGCCCTGCGCGACGTGGTGCTCGATCGGGTGCAGCGCATCGCCGGGGTGCTGTCGACGCGGTCGTGGCTGGTCTTCGAGGAGTTCGACGGCACGCAGAACCCGTGGCAGTAGCGGTATAACACGAACCAGATGACAAATACCCCGATGTAACGCTTCGGGTAACAAATCACCCGTACGATCCGCGGCGTGGCTATCGCAAACGAGTTGTGGACACAGGCCAGGGTCGCCGCCACCCCGCCGCCCGCGCCGAGGTCGACGTCGGTCAGCCCGCGCTCATTCCGCGGGGACATCGAAGGCATGCGGGCCGTCGCCGTGCTGCTGGTGCTCCTCGGCCACGCCGGAGTGCCGCACCTGCCCGCCGGCTTCGTCGGTGTGGACGTGTTCTTCGTGATCTCCGGCTTTCTCATCACCGGCCTGCTGCTCGAAGAGCTCGACCAGCGTGGACGGCTCTCGCTCGCCACCTTCTACGCCCGACGGGCCAAGCGCCTCCTTCCCGCCGCCGCGACCGTGCTCGTCGCCACCCTGGTGCTGACCTACTTCTTCCTGCCTCGCGGGCGCTGGTCCACGACGGCCTGGGACGTCATCGCCAGCGCCTGCTACGCCATGAACTGGCGCATGGCCGGGCAGTCCCTCGACTACGTCGCCGCCAACGACGCCCCGAGCATCGCCCAGCACTTCTGGTCGCTCGCCGTCGAGGAGCAGTTCTACCTGGTCTGGCCACTGCTGCTGCTCGCCCTCGGATGGCTCGCCCGGCGTCGGGGACGGGGGCACCGGGGCCTCTACCTGCTCGGGCTCGCGCTGATCGCGGTCCCGTCGTTCGCCTGGGCGCTGCACGCCTCGCCGACCGACCCGTCGGCGTACTACGTCACCACGACCCGCATGTGGGAGCTGGCTCTCGGCGGTGCCATCGCCGTCACGGCGGCCCGGTTGAGCCGGTCTCCGCGCCTGCTGGCCGTGCCCCTGGCCTGGGCCGGGCTGATCGCCGTGGGAGCGTCGGCCGTGCTGATCGCCTCGACGGCCGGCTTCCCCGGGTACGCCGCGCTCGGCCCCACCCTCGGCACCGCCGCCGTGATCGCGTTCGGCCCGGCGGCCGGCCGCGCCGGGCCCGCCCTCCTGCTCGGCCGGCAACCCCTGCGCTACGTCGGTGGGATCTCCTACTCGCTGTACCTGTGGCACTGGCCGGTGCTGATCGCCGCGCAGGCACAGTTCGGCGACCTCGGGGTTGGCGCCTCGCTCGTCGTCGTCGCCGCCTCGGCGATCCCCGCCGTCCTGACGTACCACCTCGTCGAGAATCCGGTGCGCCGGTCACCGACCCTCGCCGACCGGCCAGCCGCCGCCCTGCGCGTCGGCGCGGTGTGCACCGGCGCCGCCGCGCTGGCCGGCCTGACGTTCCAACTGGCCCTCCCGTCGGCGGCCGGCCCGACGCCCGCCTCGTCGGTCATCATGGGCCAGGCGCCCGGTGCCAGCACGCCGGCGGCACCACCGTCCGCACCGGGCGCCGCGGCTCTCGGCTCCTCTCCCCGCACCAGCCGCGCCGGGGTGCCCGTCGACCACGTCGACTCGATCACCCCCAACCCCGCGACGGCGGCTCGCGACGCGCCGCTGTTGCAGGCGACGAAGAGTTGCCATGTGTCGCTGGAATCCTCGACCCCGGAGATCTGCGTCTACGGCAGGAAGGACGGGCCGACCAGGATCGCGCTCGTTGGCGACTCCCATGCCGACCACTGGGTCCCCGCCATGTCGCGAGCGGCGGAGGCGAACGGCTGGCGCCTCGCCACCTACACCAAGGGCGGCTGCCCGTTCCTGACGGCCGAGATCCTCCAGAACGACCGGCCCTACACCTCCTGCACGGAATGGAACCGGAAGGTCCGGGAGGGTCTGCTCGGCGGGGACCGCCCCGATCTCCTGATCGTGACCAACGCCGAGTACCCGGTCCGCGGCAAGCCGGGGCGGTCCGCGATGGCCCGCGAGATGAGGAACACGTGGAGCGCCATGATCGAGGAGAAGATTCCGGTGGTGGTGCTGCGGGACACGCCGCTGCACCTCACCGACATCGCCGAGTGTGTGTCCAAGAATCCGAACCACCTGACGAAGTGCGCCACGCCCCGGGCCGTGGCCCTCGGCCGTGGTGGCGGTCCCGCCCAGGAGGAGGCAGCCGACGGCCTCACCGGCGTTCGCCTGATCGACCTCAACGACTGGATCTGCCCTGCGGACCGCTGCGCGCCGGTCATCGGAGGCGTCCTCGTCTGGCGCGACGCGCACCACCTGACCGCCACGTACTCGGCGACCCTCGCACCTCGGGTGACCGCCGCACTCAAGCCCGTGATCGCCGCGCTGTGACCGCCGGGCCGCCCTGGCCCGTTCACCGCTCCGGCGGCGCCTCCAGACCCTCGGAGTCGGCCAGCTCCAGCAGGGGCTCCAGCGAGTGCCGGTCCCCGTCGAGGCCGGCGTGCGGGTCGCCGCGCTCGGCGAAGCGGGCCGGCATGCTGAGCACGTCGAAGTCCTCCGGACGGGCGTCGTCCAGCTCCGTCCAGTCCAGGGGCGCCGACACCAGGGCCTGCGGTGTCGGCCGGATCGAGTACGCCGACGTCACCGTGTGGTCGCGGGCCATCTGGTTGTAGTCGACGAAGACCGGCCGGTCCCGCTGCTCCCGCCACCAGGTGGTGGTGACCAGCTCCGGCAGCCGGCGCTGCATCTCCCTCCCCAGCGCGAGCACCGCCCGTCGGCACTCGCCGAAACTCCACCTCGGCTCGATCGACAGGTAGACGTGCAGGCCCCGCCCGCCGGTGGTCTTCGGATAGCCGGTCATGCCCAGCTCGGCGAGGAACGCCCGCACCTCGTGCGCCACTGGCACCACCTGCTCGAAGCCGACGCCGGGCATCGGGTCCAGGTCGATGCGCAGCTGGTCGGGGCGCTCCACGTCGGCGGCGGTGACCGGCCACGGGTGGAAGCGCAGGGTGCCCAGGTTGGCCGCCCAGATCACCACGGCCAGCTCGCTCGGCGCGACCTCGTCGGCGGTCCGGCCGCTGGGAAAGGTGATGTGCGCCGTGCGCACCCACGCGGGTGCGCCCGCCGGCAGCCGCTTCTGGTAGAACGCGTCACCGCGGTTGGTCTGCCGGGTGGCGATCGTCGCGCCCTCGAAGACGCCGCGCGGCCAGCGTTCCAGCATGGTCGGCCGGTCGCGCAGCGCCCGCAGGATGCCGTCGCCGACCGCCAGGAAGTAGCGGACCACGTCCAGCTTGGTCAGTCCGCGTTCTGGGAAGTACGGCTTGTCGGGGCTGGAGACGCGGACCAGCCGCTCCCCCACCCAGATCTCCTCCGCCGCCGTGGCCACGCCCCAGAGGGTACGACGTCCAGGCGGGCCCGGTGGGCTACCGGCCGGGGACCAGCGTGGCGGGCTGCTGCGGCAACTCCTCCGTCGGGCCGCCGACCGACACCGGCTGCGTCCCCGGTGGCTCCTCGGCCACCGCGGTCTGCTGCTCGACCGGCACCGTCCGCGCCGTACGGCGGGCCACGAAGCCCGGCGTCCAGTCCTTCAACCGCAGAGCCGGCCGCTCGACGAGCTTCCACGACACGAACGCGGCGGCGAAGGCGACCGCGACCGACATCGCCGCGAACGGCACGTACCCCCAGCGGCTCCAGCCCAGGCTCGCCATCACCTGCTGGAAGACGAACCCGTAGATGTAGATGCCGTACGAGTAGTCGTTCTTGCGGCCCACCCAGTGCAGCTGGCGCGGCATCCGCACCGACAGCCACACCAGCAGGTACGCGAACGCCGGCAGCCCGATGACGAAGAAGCCGCCGAAGAGCAGGGACAGCCCCAGCGCCACGGCCGAGCCGATGCCCAGCGCGTCGTTGATCGGCACCCGCTCCCGGTAGAGATCCAGCGTCGCGCCGAACGCGAACAGGAAGCCCAGGTAGACGATGTAGTGGAAGCTCATCCCGCCCACCAGGGGCGAATTGAACGACCAGCTCGCCGTGGACGCCGGCCCGCTGAACTGCCCGGAGCTCACCCAGTCCTGCAGGATGCTCAGGTAGAGCGCGACGGTCAGGAACAGCACGAATCGGCGGGCGTTGCGCAGCACCGCGGTGATCGCCAGGACGCCCACCACGACGTAGCAGAACATCTCGTACTTGAGCGACCACAGGGCGCCGTTGAAGACGCTGGAGCCGCTCTTCTCACCCCACGGGGTGGTCGGCTTGAGCAGGTCCTGAATGCCGTACTGACGGACACCGGTCCACCAGTTGGCCTGCAGGTAGGCCAACGGTCCGCCGCGGTCCCAGGGGTTGTCGAAGAGGCCGGCGGTGGTGCCGTGCTCGCGCAGCGCCACCAGCGGGGCCACCACGAGCGCGGTGATCAGCAGGCAGACCCAGAGCCCGGGGAAGATGCGCAGGGCTCGGTGCCAGGCGTAGCGGATGATGCCGGTACGCCGGGCGCTGCGGGTGATGAGCAGGCCGGAGAGCACGAAGAAGCCGTACACGGCCATGGTGCCGACGTTGGTCTGCCGACCGGTCAGGTGGTAGCCGAGGTCGTTGGCCCCGAAGCCGAGCGGCTTGGAGTGCGACAACACGACGCCCACGGCGAGGCAGAGCCGGATCAGCCCGATGCCGTTGCTGCGGCCGGAGAGCAGATCAGCGAGCGTGCCACGGGAGCGGACGAGGGCGGGGGTAGTCATGCGGTCAGGACCTCTCGACCATCAGGCGGGCACCTCGGCGCCGGCGTGCTCCCACAACTGCTTCATCTCGGTGTGCAGATCTTCGCTCGGCGACCAGCCGAGCACCTCGGCGGCCAGCCCGACGTCCAGCCGCTGCCAGTTCGTCTCGGCCGGGCCGGTGCGTTCCGCCTCGACCAGGTCGGTCGGCACCTCACTCACGTCGATGAGGAGCTGGACCATATCACGCGCGCTGGCGGCCACCCCCCGACCGATGTTGATCACGTGGCCGGCCGCCCCGGGGCGGGTCGCGGCCAGCAGCACGGCGGCGACGACGTCGCTGAGGCCGACGAAGTCACGCCGCGAACCCAGCGGGGCCAGCTCCAGACGGGCCCGCTCACCGGCGCGCTGGGCGTCGCGCAGCCGACCCGCGACCACCCCGAGCAGGCTGTGCCCGGGCTGGCTGGCGCCGATGACGTTGCCGACCCGCAGCGTGACGCCCTCGATCAGGCCCTGCCGGTCGGCCTCGGCGACCGCCGTGGTGCAGCGCAGCTTGAACTCGCCGTACGGCATCACCGGCGCGGGCGGCAGCCCCTCGGGCATCGAGGTGTCCACCGGGACCAGCCCGTACTCGTGCACGCTGCCCAGCTGGATCACCCGGACCCGCCCGGGCAACCGGCCGGCGGCCTCGATCAGCCGCTCGACAAGCGTGACGTTGACCGCGAGCATCTGCGCGTCGGTGAGCCCCCACATGCCGCCCGCGGCGTTGATCACCACGTCCGGGTCGAGCTCGCGCAGCACCGCGGTGATCTCGTCGACGTCGGCGGCGGCCAGGTCCAGCGCGCGGACCTCGACACCCGGCCCGACGTCGCGCGCGGTGCGGGCGACGGCGACCACGGTGTGCCCCTGGTCGGCCAGCGCCCGGCAGATGGGGCGGCCGAGGAAGCCGGTGCCACCGAGCACGGCCACCCTCCGCCGCTGTCCGGCGGACTCCGCCGATTGCCGTGGTTCGACGATCATGGCGTTGGCGTCTCCCTGGCTGCGGTCGGTCATCGGCCCGGCCCGAACGCGTGCCGCGACAGGCTCTTGACGCCGGTCATCCGGCCGGCGAGGACCGCCGTCGGCAGCAGCGTGATGGCGTGCAGCCGGGACGACATGTAGCGGCGGGCGGCCCGCGCGGCCCGGGGCCAGCCCTGCTCGTCCATCCGCCGGGCGACGTCGACGAAGAACGCCCGCGCCTCGGTGAACCGGGTGCCGGTGACCGCGTCGGCGGCGGACTTGCTGACCGCGTGCCGCCGGTACTGGAAGCACAGGGTGGTGTCGACGGCCATCTGCTCGCCGCGCTGGATCAGGTCGATCACCAGGGCAAGGTCCTGGATGACCTGGAACTCGTCGCGGAAGTCCACGGCCTTGAGCGCGTCCGTCCGCCAGCAGATCGACGGGAAGTAGAACCAGCAGCCGCGCAGCAGGCTGGCCGCCAGATCCTCGCCGCCCATCAGCTCCCGGGACTCGACCCGCGGGGCGTAGAGCCGCCGCTTGGCCTCGTCGACCATGGTGTTGACCACCGCGCCGGTGGCGTCGATGATCTCGACCCCCGGCTGGACCATGCCGACGCCCGGGTACTGCTCGATCACCGATCGCACGGTGGCGACGTAGTTGGGGTGCATGATGTCGTCCGTGCCCATCATCACCAGGTACTCGTGCTCGGCGAGGCCGACGCACTTGCGGTAGTTGCCGGTGACCCCGAGGTTGCGCTCGTTGCGCTGGTAGCGGACCCGCTCGTCGGTGATCTGAGCGAACCACTCCGGCACGCCCGGCTCGGTGCCGTCGTCGACCACGGTCAGGCGCCAACCCGGGTCACTCTGCGCCATCACGCTGCGGACGGCCGCCTGCATGAGGGGCACGCTCCCGTAGTACGGCAGCATGATGTCGACAATCATCAGTTCCGCGGGCCTTACTGTGCGTGGTGGAAGTGCTCGACGGGCGCGGCCACATTATCAGGCATCCCGTCCGGATCCAGTACCGGCGAGCCGGCCTGACCGCCGTCGCGACGCCACCGCCAGTGACCGGACGACGGGGCCGACGGCGACCGCGCCGGGGGCTATCATCGTCGCGCCCGCACCGCACGCCCCCCCGATCGGACGCCGATGCCAGACCGCGCCGTCACCACGGACGCGCCTCCCGCGCAGACCGACGCGGGGCCGCCCCCGCCAGCCACCGAGCCGGCCCGACGGCAACTCCCCCTCGTCCGCCGCCTCGCGCTCAGCGTCTGGTTCTGGCCCACGGCCTTCGCCGCGCTCGCGGTCGGCTGGCGTCTCGGCAGCCCGGAGATGTGGCACGACGAGCTGGTGACCGTCGACGTGGCGACCCGCTCCACCGGGCAGATTCTGGGCATGCTGGCGAACGTCGACGCCGTGCACGGGACGTACTACCTCTTCATGCACGGCTGGACGACCCTGTTCGGCACCGGCCCGGCCGTCGTGCGGCTGCCGTCGGCCCTGGCCATGGTCCTGGCCACCGCGTGCGTGGCGCTGGTCGGGCGACGGGTCTTCGACCAGACGGCGGGGATCGCCGCCGGGTTCGTCTTCGCCCTCGTGCCCACGGTCACCCGCTTCGGGCAGGAGACCCGGTCGTACGCCTTCGTCGTCCTCGCCGCGGCCGCCGCCACCCTGTTCCTGCTGCGTGCGTTGCAGCGGCCGGGGTGGTTGCGCTGGATCGCGTACGTGCTCGCCGTCGCCGGCATCGGCCTGGTGAACGTGGTGGCGCTCACACTGCTGCTCGGGCACGGCGTGGCCGTGTTGATCCACTGCTGGCGGGAGCGCCGGTGGTGGTCGCTGGCCTGGTTCGTGCTCGCCGCCGCCGGCGGGGTGGGGATCGCCGCGCCGGTGATCCTGCGCGGTATGAAGCAGGCGGGACGGCAGATCAGCTGGATCCCGGACAGCGCGCCCTGGACGGTCTGGGAGCAGGCCTTCGGCTCGGTGCTGCTCGCCGCCGCGATCACCGCGCTGGCCGTGGTGGGCGTGCTGACCCACCTGCGCCGCGACGCCCTCGCGCGGACCGCCGCGGCGGCGGTGATCGCCGCCCTGCCGCTGCCGGTGATCCTGCTGGCCTCCACCGGCGACATCAACTACTTCTTCTCCAAGTACCTGCTGTTCCTCGTGCCGGCCTGGGCGGTGCTCGCCGGCGCGGGCGTCGCCGCGCTGCGCCGCGCCCCGCTGGTCGCGGTGGGGCTGGTGGTGCTCGCCGCCCTGAGCGTGCCCGGTCAGCTCGCGCTGCGCGGGGAGTACTCGCACGGCTGGTACACGTATCCGCAGGAGCGGGCGTTCAAGCCGCTGTCGTATTCGGAGGCGGCACGGGTGATCGAGGCCGGCTACCAGCCCGGTGACGGCCTCGTCGCGGGCGGCCCCTGGTGGTGGATGCACGAGCCGGGGGTGCGCTACTACCTTCCGGCGGACGTGTCGCCGCGCAACGTGTTCCAACAGCGGTCGGCGGCCCAGCGCAACGAGCTGTTCGGCGCGGACTGCGCCGACCCGGCCCGCTGCCTGCGCGACGAGCCCCGGCTGTGGGTGCTGCTGCCGACGGTCACCGACGCGCCGCTGACCGGCCTGCCGAAGAAGCAGTCCGCCGTGCTCGCCCAGCGCTACGACGTGGTCCGCGTCACGCACGTGACCGGATTAACCGTGGCCCTGCTGCAACGGCGCGGCTGAGCCGACGCACCGGCCACCCGGTGGCGACCCGGGCGCGGTTACCGCGCGCGGCGCCCGGGTAGGGGGTCGGCATGGCGGAACTGTCGACGCTCTGGATCATCCGACACGGGGAGAGCACCGCGAACGTGGCGGCCACCCGGGCCGAGGAGAACGGCGCGGACGTGATCGGGCTCAGCCATCGCGACGCCGACGTGCCGCTCTCGGGCACCGGCGAGGAGCAGGCGCGGGCGACCGGCCGCTGGCTCGCCGGGCTGCCCGAGGACCGGCGCCCCGACGTGGCGGTGGTCTCGCCGTACCTGCGGGCGGTGTCCACGGCCGAGCTGGCGCTGCACGGCACCGGGGTGCCGGTGAGCCGGGACGAGCGGCTGCGCGACCGGGAGCTGGGCATCCTCGACGGCCTGACCGGGCACGGGGTACGCCGCCGGTTTCCCGACGAGGCCGAGCGCCGCGCCCGGCTGGGCAAGTTCTACTACCGGCCGCCCGGCGGTGAGGCCTGGACCGACGTGGCGCTGCGCCTGCGGACGCTCCTGGGCGACCTGCGCCGCGACCACGAGGGCCAGCGGGTGCTGCTGTTCGGCCACGACGCGCTGGTCTTCCTCCTGCGGTACCTGGTGGAGGGCCTGACCGAGCCGGAGCTGATGGCGTTGACCCGCGAACACGTCATCGCCAATTGCTCGATCACCGACTGGTCGGCCGACGACCAGGGCAGGCTGACGCTTGGCGGTTTCAACGAGGTCGGCCACCTGCATCGGCAGGGCGCCGAGTCGACCAGGGAGGACGAGATCCATGCCGAACCGGTCTGAGGTGCAGGTGATCACGCCGGGGCTGCTGCGCGACTGGGCGCTGCCGGTGCCGGCGGGCGGCAAGGAGAGCCGGGGCACCGTCCTGGTGATCGGCGGCTCCCGCTTCACGCCCGGGGCGGTCCTGCTCGCCGGGGTGGCCGCGCTGCGCGCCGGCGCCGGGGTGCTCCAGCTCGCCGCCGCCGAGTCCACCGCGGCCACGCTGAGCATCCAGGTGCCCGAGGCGCTCGTGGTCGGGCTGCCGGAGACCCCCGACGGCGCGGTCGCCGCCGACCGGGCCGGCCAGCTCGGTGAACTGGTCGGCGTGGCCGACGTGGTCGCCCTCGGCCCGGGGTTGAAGGGCATCGACGAGACCGCCGAGCTGCTGAGTCTCGTCCTGGAGGCGGCGGGGCCGCGCACCCCGCTGGTCCTCGACGCGTACGCCCTGGGGGCGCTCAGCCACGAGCCGAAGCTGCTTGTCGGCTCGGGCCGCCCGGTGGTGCTCACCCCCAACGTGACCGAGGCCGGGCACCTGCTCGGCCGGGAGCCGGGCGACGACCTGGACGCCGAGGCCGCCGAGCTGGCGCAACGGTACGAGGCCGTCGTCTCGCTCTACGGCCACGTGGCCGCCCCGGACGGGCGCGGGTGGCGGGAGGAGAGCGGCGACGCGGGCCTCGGCACGTCCGGCAGCGGAGACGTGCTCGCCGGCCTGCTCGCCGGGCTGCTCTCCCGGGGCGCCGACCCGGCGCAGGCCGCCTGCTGGGGAGCGTTCGCGCACGCCGTGAGCGGTCAACGGTTGATCCCCCGGTACGGCCGGATCGGTTTCCTGGCGCGGGAACTGCTCGACGAGATCCCGCGCACCCTGGCCACCGTCTGATCGGGCGACTTCGGCCGCATTCGCCCGTTTCGCCAGCTCGCCCTCTGGGTACCGAACCCACACCAGACGAGCTACCAAGGGGGTCATGCCGGTGTCGACCGATGCCATCGTCCTGCTCAAAGAGGACCACAAGGAGATGCGTCGCCTGTTCAAGGCCTTCCAGGACGCCGAGGAGGGGCCGGCGAGCCAGCGGCAGAAGCTGGTGAACCAGATCCTCGAGGCCCTGACGGTGCACACCTACCTGGAGAACGAGGTGATGTACCCGGAGGTCCGCCGGCTCCTGCCCGACCTGGAGGACGACATCCTCGAGTCGTACGAGGAGCACCACGTGGCCGACGTGCTCTGCCTCGAACTGGCCAGCATGAACGCCGACGACGAGCGCTTCACCGCCAAGACGACAGTGCTGATCGAGAACGTCACCCACCACGTCGAGGAGGAAGAGGAGGAGTGGTTCCCCAAGGTCCGCGAGGCGTTGGGCCGTAAGCAGCTCCAGGAGATCGGCGAGAAGATGATCGCGCTGCGCGCGGACGCGCCGCGTACCCCCACCCAGCCGAAGGCGATCAAGAAGGCCCGCGACGCGGTGACGGCCTGACTCACCCCCGTACATCGCGAAGGGCCCGGCATCGCGCCGGGCCCTTCGGCGTACGGCGGGGTGCCGTGCCGGGAGGTCGGCCGGGTCGCCCGGGGCCGGCCCGGTAGGATCGGCGCGGGCCGTTACTGGCGCGTGGGGATGGAGAACCATCGGGGAGCGGCCCCGTCATGAGGACGTCTGCCGAGCGCCTGGGCCTTCCCGCACGTCTGTTGGAGGTCGCATGTCGCACAACGCCGAGTCCACCGCATTCCGGAGCGCCCTTGAGGTGATCCGGGCTGTCGAGCCGCGGGTGGCCGACGCCATCGGCGCCGAGCTGACCGACCAGCGCGAGTCCCTCAAGCTCATCGCCAGCGAGAACTACGCCTCCCCGGCGACCCTGCTGGCCATGGGCAACTGGTTCAGCGACAAGTACGCCGAGGGCACCGTCGGGCGTCGCTTCTACGCCGGCTGCCAGAACGTCGACACCGTCGAGGCGCTCGCCGCCGAGCACGCCCGGGAGCTGTTCGGCGCCGCGCACGCGTACGTGCAGCCGCACTCGGGCATCGACGCCAACCTGGTCGCGTTCTGGGCGGTGCTGGCCGATCGGGTGGAGTCCCCCGCCCTGAAGAAGGCCCAGGTCCGCCAGGTCAACGACCTCACCGAGGCGGACTGGTTCGCGCTGCGCCGCGAGCTGGGCAACCAGCGGATGCTCGGCATGTCGCTGGACGCCGGCGGTCACCTCACCCACGGTTTCCGGCCGAACATCTCCGGCAAGATGTTCGACCAGCGCAGCTACGGCACCGACCCGGCGACCGGCCTGATCGACTACGACCGGGTCGCCGAGGCGGCCCGCGAGTTCAAGCCGCTGATCCTGGTCGGCGGCTACTCGGCGTACCCCCGCAAGGTGAACTTCCGGATCCTGCGGGAGATCGCCGACTCGGTCGGCGCCACCTTCATGGTCGACATGGCGCACTTCGCGGGCCTGGTGGCCGGCAAGGTCTTCACCGGCGACTTCGACCCGGTGCCGCACGCGCACATCGTCACCACCACCACCCACAAGTCGCTGCGCGGCCCGCGCGGCGGCATGGTGCTCTGCCAGCCCGAGCTGGCCGACCAGGTGGACCGGGGTTGCCCGATGGTGCTCGGCGGTCCGCTGCCGCACGTGATGGCCGCCAAGGCCGTCGCCCTCGCGGAGGCCCGCCGCCCCGACTTCGCCGACTACGCCCAGCGGATCGTGGACAACGCGCAGGCGCTCGCCGACGGGCTGCTGCGCCGGGGCGCGACGCTGGTCACCGGCGGCACCGACAACCACCTGGTGCTGATCGACGTGTCCGGCTACGGGCTCACCGGCCGGCAGGCCGAGCAGGCCCTGCTCGACTCGGGCATCGTCACCAACCGCAACTCGGTCCCGCAGGACCCGAACGGCGCCTGGTACACGTCCGGCATCCGGATCGGCACCCCGGCGCTGACCACCCGCGGGCTGGGCACCGCCGAGATGGACCAGACCGCCGAGCTGATCCACACCGTGCTGACCCAGACCACCGCCGGCGCGAACGCCGACGGCACCCCGTCCAAGGCGAAGTACACGCTCGACGCCGACCTGGCCGACAAGATCGCCCGCCAGGCCACCGACCTGCTGGCCCCCCACCCGCTCTACCCGGCCATCGACCTGGGCTGACGGTCGTCAACCGGGTCCGACGGCACCCGGGCCGGGCTGTCGGTGGCGGTCACCGCAACGAGCGGTATACCGCAGAGTCATAGATATGACTCTGCGGTATACCGCTCAACGGTGTGACCGCCCCGGCGGGCGGCCGGCAGTCAGTTCAGGGGACGCTTGAGGTGGTAGCGGTGGACCTCGGTGCTGCCCTGGACGTTGTTGACGTCCTCGGCGGCCGAGACCAGCTCCCAGCCCTCCCGGCCGGCGCGGTTGAGGTGCGCGATGGCCGTGTCGCCATAGGGGGTGATGTCCTTGCGCGACCCGTCCGGGCCGTACCAGACGAACGAGACGGTGAAATTGCGGCCCTGTCCCTGATAGCGGCGGACGAGCAAGGCGTACTCCCAGGCAACCATGCGGCCCATTATGACCGTCCACGCAGGAGCTCGTCGGTGATGAGGGCGGCGAGCCGGTCCAACCCCAGGTCGATCTGCTCGGGCGTCACCGCGCTGACCGACAACCGCAGCGCGCACACCGGCGCCGTGTCGTCGTAGAAGTGCGCCATCGGCGTCCAGAGCACCCCGTAGTCACGCGCCGAGGTGTCCAGCAGCGCGTCGTCGACCGCGAACGGCACGGTCACCACCACGAAGAACCCGCCGGCCGGCACCGTCCACCGCACCACCGCCGGCCGGTCCGGCCGGTTCGGAAAACGCCGGGCGAGCCCGGCGACCAGGTGACGCAGATTGCGGGCGTACGCCGCCCGCTCCCGGATGTTCGCGGGCACCAGGCTGCACCCGTGCTCCAGCAGCCGCCCACCGATCACCGCCTGCGCGATCGGTGAGGTGTTCACCGTGACCATGCTCTTGATCATCGCGAGCTGGTCGGCGAGCGGGCCGACCCGGCCGTCCGATCCGGCCACCCGCTGGTCGGCGACCACGTAGCCGACCCGCGCCCCGGGCAGCACGGTCTTGGCGAAGGAGCCGAGGTAGACCACTCGCCGGTCGGTGTCCAACGCCTTCAGGGTGGGCGGGCGCGGCCCGTCGTCGACGGGGAACAGCCCGTACGGGTTGTCCTCCAGCAGGAGCAGGTCCTCCTCGGCGGCCAGCGCCAACAGCCGCTGCCGGTCCGGGACGTTCATGCTGACCCCGGACGGGTTGGCGAAGTCCGGCAGCACGTAGCAGGCGCGCGGCCGACGTCCCGACGCCCGGGCCCGACGCGCCTGTGCCCGCAGGTCGGCCAGGTCCACCCCGGACGGTCCACCGGCGACCGGCCACACCGGCAGGTCCACCAGCCGCGCCGCCCCGGTCAGCCCGACGTAGGTCGGAGCGACCGCCAGCAGCACGTCCGCCGGGTCGGCTCGCAACGCCCGCAACACCAGGAACATCGCCTCCTGGCAGCCGACGGTCACCACGACGGCCTCCGGGTCGACAGTGATCCCCTCGTCGACCGCGAGGTTGCGGGCGATGAGGTGGTGCACGATGCCCTTGGTCCGGCCGTACTGCAGCAGCAGCCGTCGGGCCTGCTCGGGCGTGTGACCCAGCTCGTCGACGAGGTGCCGGTGGAACGTGTCCAGGTGCCGGTGCACCGCCGCGACGTCGAAGAACTCCTCGTACGGGCGCCCGGCTGCGAGCGACACCGCCGCCGGATAGCGTTCGGACACCTCGTTGAGGAAGTTCATCGAGGTCAGCGCCGGATCACCCAGCGCGGGGTGCAGGTCGGCGACGCTCAGGTCGGCCGACTCCGTCGGGGCCACCGCTCAGCCCGCCACGAGCGTCCGCAGCTCGGCCACCGCCGCCGGATCGGCGCAGCCGGCCAGGGTGAACGCGTCCCGCACCTCCGCGGCGAGCAGCGCCAACGCGTCCTGCGCGCCGCGCCGCCCCCCGACGGCCAGCGCCCAGAGCAACGGACGACCGACCAGGACGCCCGCCGCGCCCAACGCCAGCGCCCGCAGCACGTCGGTGCCTCCACGGATGCCGCTGTCCAGCAGCACCTGCCCACCGTCGCCGACGGCGTCCACGACCTCCGCCAGCATGGTGACGCTGGCCGGCGCCCCGTCCAACTGACGCCCGCCGTGGTTGGACACCACCACCGCGTCCGCCCCGATCCGCACCGCCTCGACCGCGTCGCGGGGATCCAGCACCCCCTTGACGACTAGCGGCAGGTCGACGTGCTCACGCAGCCAGGCCAGATCCGCCCAGCGCAGGGCGGACTCGAACGACGCGTCGGTGTGGGCGGCGATCGCGGACACACCGGGGGCGCCGGCGTGTGCCAGGGCGTCCCGGCCGTGCGGCAGGTTCGCGGCGACCACGTCGGCCGGGAGGCGGAACGCGTTGCGCAGGTCACGTGGGCGTCGACCGAGCACCGGGACGTCCACGGTGACCACCAGCGCGTGGCAGCCCGCCGCCACGACCCGGTCCAGAAGATCGCGGACCAGCGCCCGGTCGCGCAGCCAGTAGAGCTGGAACCAGACCTCCGCGCCGGCTCCGGTGATCTCCTCGATCGGCGTGCTGCTCAACGTGCTCGCCAGATACGGCACGCCGGCCGCGCCGGCCGCCGCCGCGAGGCCCAGTTCCCCGTCCGGGTGCACGAGCCGCTGGTACGCCATCGGCGCGACCCCGACCGGCATCGCGTACGGCCGGCCGAGCAGCCGGGCGCCGAGGTCCACGGCGTGGCTGCCGCGCAGCACCCGGGGCAGCACGGCCACCCGGTCCAGCGCGGCCCGGTTGGCGGCCAGGGTCACCTCGGCCGCGCTGCCGCCGGCGATGTAGTCCCACACGTCCGGGGCCAGCACCGCCCGCGCCCGCGGTCCGTAGTCGGCGAACGTCACCGCCGCCGGCACCCCGGTCGGCAGGTCGGCCGCCAGCACCGGCTCAGCCACCGCGCACCCCCGCATCGGCCGCAGCGGCGCCCGGAGTGGCGTCCGGGCCGGCGGCGGCTGCGCCGACACCTGAGCCGGCGGCGGCCGGGTCATCGTCAGCCTGGCCCGCGGCGGGTTCGTCCCGCCGGGACGGCAGCCCGAACCGTTCCCGCAGGAACGCGGCCGCGCGGTGCTGCGCCCGCTGGCCGTCGGTGAAGGCGCCGGGCATGGCGAAGAACCCGTGGATCATCTGCGGATAGTGGTCGAGGCGGGTGGGCACACCGCAGGCGCGTAGCCGCTGCGCGTAGCGCTGCCCCTCGGCGCACAGCGGGTCCAGCTCGGCGGTGACCACCAGCGCCGGAGGCAGGCCGGACAGGTCGTCGGCGAGCAGCGGCGACGCCAGCGGGTTTCGGGATTGCTCCTCATCGGCCAGGTAGTGCGTCCGGTACCAGGCCACCGACCGGCGGTTGAACAACGCCGGGTCGTCGTCGACCGGGCCGGACGGCTCGGCGCTGACGTCGGTGTTCGGATAAACCAACAGCTGCGCGGCGAGCGGGGGCCCGTCCGTGCGGCAGAGCAGCGTCACCGCCGCGGCCAGGTTGCCGCCCGCGCTGTCCCCGCCCACCGCCAGCCGGGTCGGGTCGACGCCGAACTCCTCGGCGTTCGCGGCGATCCACACGGTCGCGGCGTGGCAGTCGTGCACCGCGGCCGGGAAGGGGTGCTCCGGGGCCAGTCGGTAGCCGACGGTCACCACCTGGCATTCCGCCGCGTTGGCCAGTCGTCGGCAGATGCCGTCGGCGGTGTCCACGCTGCCGAGCGTCCACCCGCCGCCGAAGAAGTACAGCAGGGTGGGCAGCGGCCCCGGCCCGCCCGGCCGGTACACCCGGATCGGCAGGTCACCGCCCGGCCCGGGGATCCGCTCGTCGCGTACCTCGGCGACCTGCTCGACCGCGCCGCCGCCGGCGCGGATCGCGGCCAGGTCCGCGGCGCGCGCCTCGCTGAGGGTCTGCGTGTAGAGCGGCGGCGTGCCGGCCGCGACACGGGCGGCGCGGTAGGCCGCCACCTCCGGGTGCAGGGCCATGCGGGTCTCCTATCCGCCGGTGCTGACCAGCAGCTTGTCGATGCCGCGCAGGAAGAGGCTGCCGCTGTACGTCGGGGTCTCGGTGACCGCGAGCCGGGGGAACCGGGCGAACAGGCGGGGCAGGGCGAGGCGTCCCTCCAGCCGGGACACCGCCGCGCCGAGGCAGAAGTGCAGGCCCACACCGAAGGCCAGCGACGGCGGACCGGGGCGGGTGGGGTCGAAGACGTCCGGATCGGGAAACCGCGCCGGGTCCCGGTTGGCGGCCCCGATGATGATGAGCACGTTGTCGTCGCGGGCGACAGGCACGCCGGCCAGCACGGTGTCCTGCGGCGCGGCCCGGGCGAGGAAGTGCACCGGGCTCTGCAGGCGCAGCACCTCGTCGACGCAGCCCCGGGCGAGGTCGTCGTCGGTGGGCAGCGCGGTGACCGCCCCCGGGTGGGCCAACAGCAGCGGCAGACCGTTGCTGAACATGTAGACGGTGGTGACGAAGCTGGCGTTGAACAGGACGATCAGGTTGCTGATCAGCTCCTCCTCGGTCAGCTCCACCTCGCCCGCGCCGACGGCCTCGACCAGAGCGCTGATCAGATCCTCGCCGGGCGTGCGGCGGCGGTGGGCCAGCAACTCCCGGTAGAACGCCCGCAGCTCCTGCGCCGCCGTGTTCGCGGCGGCCAGCCGCTGCGGGGTCTTCCCGGCCACGTCCAGGAACTCGTCGATGCGCTCCACCCGGTCCCGGTACCACTGCAGCTCCCCCGCCGGGATGCCGATGAACTCCGCCATCACCAGGGCGGGGATCGGGTACGCGAAGTCGGCCACGAAGTCGACGACGCCGCCACCGGCGTCGGCCATCCTGTCCAGCAGCTCGTCGACGACCCGCAGGATCACCGGCTCCAGCGCGCCGAGGCGGCGCGGCGTGAAGGTACGGGAGAAGACGTGCCGCATTCGGGTGTGATCGGGCGGGTTGATGAACATCATCGAGGTCTGGAAGGTGCGCAGGATCTCGTGTTCCTCCCAGCCCGGCGGCGGCTGTTTGGTCCACTGCGGATCGCGCAGCAGCCCGTCGATCAGGTCGTACCCGACCGCCACCGCCGCCACGGTGCGGTGCTCGGCGCGGGGCGGCACCGCGCTGATCGGCCCGAGCCGGTGCAACTCGGCGTACCACGGGTACGGGTTCTGGCGGCCCTCTTCGCTGTAGAGGCCGGTGAGCAGGTCCTGCACCGTCACGACGTTCTCCTCCCCAGGATGTCGGTGCCCGGGGGCGGCGGGATCGGCCGCCGCCCCCGGGCCGGTGTCACAGGTTGAGCAGCCGCACCGGGACGGCGTCGGCCATCGCCTGGTTGCCGGCGTCGTTCGGGTGGATGTGGTCCCCGGAGTCGTACGCGGGCAGCAACTGGCTGGGCCGGGCCGGGTCACGCAGCACCCGGTCGAAGTCGAGCAGCCCGTCGAACTCCCGGCTGCCGCGCAGGTACGCGTTCACTGCCTGCCGGGTGGCCTCCTTATCCGGCGTCCACACACCCGGCGCGCCGTGCCCCTCGTACGGGGTCAGCGTGGCCACCAGGCTGGTCAGCCCGCGCTGCTGGAGCTGCTGGTTGATCTGCCGGAGGGTGGCGATGATCGCCTCCGGCGGGTCGTTGGACATCCAGATGTCGTTGATGCCCAGGTGCGTGACGACCGTACGGACCCCGGTCTGGGGGAAGACGTCCTCGTTGAGGCGGGCCGCCGCGTTCGGGCCGAGCTGGAAGTAGCCGGGGTAGTCGCCGGCGCCCGGCTCGGTGCCCTCGTGGTTGAGGCGGTTGCCGGCCAGGCTCAGGTTGAGCACGCCCGGGGTGCGCCGGTCCGGCCGGTCGGCGAGCAGCCGGTCGGCGAGCAGGTCGGGCCAGCGCCGGTTGGCGTTGACCGTGCTGCCGTTGCCGTCGCCGATGGAGTCGCTGAGCACGACCAGCGCCCCCGGACTGCCCTTGCGCTGCACGTCGACGCCGGACAGGAAGAACCAGCAGCAGGTGGGTCGGATGGTGAAACCGCTGCCGTCGGCGGCCCCGGTCAGGTCGCCGGCGCCGATGAAGTTGGTCTGCTGGGACTGCCCATGGAAGGTGGTCGGCCCGGTCGGTGTCGGGAAGTGCAGGGTGACCACCAGGTCGCTGTCGTCCGCGACGGTGAAGGTCAGGGGGTCGCTGAGCAGCTCGGCGCCCCGGTTCATGGTGGCCGAGGCGGCGCCGGTGAACGTCAGCGCGCGCAGCGATGACG
The DNA here is from genome assembly GCF_043205095.1 of Micromonospora sp. NPDC047557. NCBI lineage: Bacteria > Bacillati > Actinomycetota > Actinomycetes > Micromonosporales > Micromonosporaceae > Micromonospora > Micromonospora sp. NPDC047557. The sequence continues at coordinate 89,382 of NZ_JBIDDK010000006.1, forward strand.
GGTCGATGTCGGAGACGTCGTCGACGGTCGCGGTGTTCGGCCGGGCGACGGTGGCGCGGCCCACCCGGACCGCCTGCTCGCCGTAGAGGTTGCTCAGCCGTACGCGCAGGGCCGGGCCACCCACGGAGACGTGTACGACCATCCGGACGCTCTGGTTGTTCAGACCGGTGTTGGTCAACCCGACCGAGTTGCCCCGGGTGACCGCGGCCGCCCAACTGCCCGCCCACTCGCCCCGGTCCGCCCGGGCCGCGGCGGTCGGGGATCCGCTGGCGCTGGCGACGACGGCGGGCGTTGCCGTGACCAGCAGCGCCGCGGCCGCGGCGATGACATGCCATCTCTTCGGGGTCGACATTGAACCTCCATCGTGTGGCAGCCCAGGGCCGTCCGCTGACGGCTCCCGCCTGGACGATGGTCCAGAAACCTAGCCGCCGCCGATGACGGGCGTCAATCAACCTGATCGACGCGATCAAATGTCCACCGGGCCTGCTGGATCGCCCTTCGGCCCGGTCCCGCCGCGCCCCCGCCGGCCTAGGCTCGCAGGCGGCGGCGGTGCGGTCGCCGAACGCGCGCCCACCGCCCGCGACGTCACCGGGAGCTGCCCGGAGACCGCCGCTTTCTTCCGATGGGGGTTTGCCGGATGACTGACGGACCCGGGCACGCGACCTATGTGGACAGGGCACTGGATCTCTTCGCCGACTTCGGCGACCGGGAGGCGCTGGTCGGCGGTGGCCGCCGCATCACGTACACCGAGGCCGCCGCGCTGGTGCGTGCGATGGCCACCGCCCTGACCCGGCACGGCGTACGGCCCGGCTCGGCCGTGCTGGTGACCGTGGCGAACGCCGTGGAGGGGCCGTTGCTCCAGCTCGCCCTGCACCTGATCGGCTGCCGGACGATGTGGGTCGCCCCGGTCACCGCCCGCCGGGAGGTCGACGAGTTCATCCGGCTGGCCCGCCCCGACGCCCTGGTCTACGACGCCCGCGACCCGGCCAGCCTGGGGCCGGAGCTGGCCGCCGCGCTGCCCGGTGTGCCGGTGTGCTGCCTGGGTCCCGGCGGCGCCGGCCCGGACCTCACGGGCGACGCCGATCCGGCTGGTGCGGTGGCGCTGCCGGCGGCCGTCAGTGCGCCGGAGTCGTTCCTGCAGACCAGCGGCACCACCGGCACCCCCAAGCTGGTGCACCACACCGAGAGCTTCTACGCCCAGATCCTCACCCTCGCGGCCGACTTCCGCGCCGCCGGGTTCCCGGTGCTGCGGCACCTGTCGCACTCGCCGATGTGGCTGGCCAGCGGCCAGATCACCACCCTGTTCAACCTGTTCACCGGCGGGGTGCTGTTCCTGCGCGACGACTGGGACCCGCTGGCGTTCGTGGCCACCGTGCAGCGGGAGCGGATCAACTCGACCTTCGTCACCCCGCCGATGCTCTACGAGCTGCTGGACCATCCGGCGCTGGTGGGCGCCGACTTCTCGGCCATGTTCATGTTCAACGTGGGCGCCGGGCCCGCCGCGCCCGCCCGGCTGCGCCAGGCCATCGCGCGCTTCGGCCCGGTACTGCGCATCGTGTACGGCCTCAGCGAGGCCGTGGTCATCACCGCTCTGCCGGGACTGACCGACGATCCGGAGCACCCGGAGCGGCTGCGCTCCTGCGGGCGGCCCTACGGCGACGTGCGCATCGAGATCCGCGACGACGACGGCACGGTGCTGCCGCCGGGCCGCGACGGCGAGGTGTGGGTGCGTACGAAGCTGAGCTTCGCCGGCTACCACGGCCAGCCCGAGTTGACCGCGCAGACCCTCGTCGACGGGTGGGTCCGCACCCGCGACATCGGCCACCTCGACGACGACGGCTTCCTCTACCTGGTCGACCGGGCGCACGACATGATCGTCACGCACCGGCGGAACTGGGCGATCTTCTGCCGCCCCATCGAGGACGTCCTGGCCGGGCACCCGCAGGTGCGGGCCGCCGCCGTGATCGGCGTGCCGGACGAGACGGTGGGCGAGGTGCCGTACGCGTACGTGGTGACCGCGCCGGACGCGACGGTCACCGGGGCGGAGCTGATCGACCTGGTGAGCGCCGAGCTCAACGAGATGTGGGCGCCGGCCGGGGTGGAGTTCGTCGACCGGTTGCCGGTGAACCGGTCGGTGAAGGTGGACAAGCGGGCGCTGCGCGCGCAGTACGCCGCGCGCCGGGCGGCGGCGGTCGGGACGTGACCCCCCGCCGGCAGCTGGTCGTCCTGGTCAGCGCGGACCTGGTCTCCAACCTGGGCACCCGCATCTCGGTGGTGACCATCCCCTGGCTGGTGCTGGTCACCACCGGCAGCCCGACCAAGATGGGTCTGGTCGCGTTCGCCGAGACACTGCCGTACCTGCTGTCCAGTGCCCTGGGCACGCCCTGGGCGGACCGGATCGGCCTGCGCCGCACCTCCATCCTGTGCGACGCGGGTAGCGCGGTGGCCATGGTGGTCGTCGCGATGACCCCGTGGCTGGGCTTCGCCCCCCTGGTGGCGCTGGTCGCGGTGGCCGGCGGGCTACGCGGCATCGGGGACCGGGTCAAGCACGTCATGTTCCGGCCGGTGGCCGAGGCCGCCGGGGTGCCGCTGATCCGCCTGACCTCGGCGTACGACGGGTTGAGCCGGGTGGTGACGCTGTTCGGCGCCGCCGTGGGCGGTCTGTTGATCGCCGCCTTCGGGGTGAGCCAGGCGATCCTCATCGACGCGGCCAGCTTCGCGATCTGCGCCATGCTGATCGGCCTCCTGGTCCGGCCCCCGGCCGCCCCGGCGCAACCCGCCGCCCCGGTCGGCTACCTGCGCGCACTGCGCGACGGGTTCGGCTACCTCGGTCGGGACCGGCCGCTGCTGGGCATGCTGGTCGTCGTCTCGGCGCTGAACATGGTCGCCAACGCCAGCGTGGCCGTCTACATCCCGTTCTGGGTCGCCCGAGAGCTGCACGGCCCGAGCGGGCTCGGCCTCGTGCTGGCAGCGTTCTCGGCGGGCGCGCTGCTGGGCAACGTGCTGTTCACCGCGCTTGGACCGCGGCTGCCCGGCCGGCTGACGTTCCTGCTCGGGGCGACGGTCGCCGGCACGCCCCGACTGGTCGCCCTGGCGATCAGCGACGAGTTGCCGGTCGTGCTCGTGGTGACGTTCCTGTCCGGCATCGGCATCGCGGCGGTCAACCCGCTGCTCGGGGTGGCGCTCTACGAGCGGGTGCCGTCGGACCTGCAGACCCGGGTGCTCGGCATCGCCGGATCGCTGGCCTTCGTCGGCCTGCCGGTCGGCGCGTTGCTCGGCGGCTGGTCGGTGGACGCGTTCGGGCTCACCCCGGCGCTGCTGCTCATGGCGGCGGCCTGCCTGCTCGTCACCGCATTCCCGCTGGTGGCCAGGTCGTCCAACCCGAAGGCGCCGACGAGGCCCACACCTGCCGCCACCGCCTGATGCCCTGCTGCCCAGCGGCTCGCAACCGTCTCGTGCGCCCCCTTTGCTCTGCTTACACCCACGCAACACTTCGGGGCGTCGGTGTTGCGGCGGTTGAAGCAGAGCAAAGGGGGCAGTTGAGGTACGGCCAGGCCCGCACCTCCCGGTCACCTGTCCCGAGCGCTGGCCCGGCCGGTTCCACTGTCGGCGCAAATCGGTTGCGGGCGGCCGGCGGAGCCCGCAGGCTCGGGCGGATGAGCGCACCGCCCGCACCCGACGTGCCGGACATTGACGAGACGACGGCCCGGCGCATCGACGTGGGCCTGGTCCGCCGACTGGTCGCCGAGCAGTTCCCCCGGTGGGCCGAGCTGCCGTTACGCCCGGTCGAGGTCGGCGGCTGGGACAACCGGACCTTCCACCTGGGTACGGAGATGACGGTGCGGCTGCCCAGCGGGGAGGGCTACGCGTTGCAGGTCCCCAAGGAGCAGCGCTGGCTGCCGGTACTCGGCGGGCAGCTGCCGCTGGAGATCCCCACTCCGCTGGCCCACGGGCGACCCGGCGCCGGCTACCCGTACCCGTGGTCGGTCTACGGCTGGATCGACGGCCGGACCGCGCGCCCCGAACGGATCGACGACCCGACCCGCTTCGCCACCGACCTCGCCGCCTTCCTGCGCGCCCTGCGCGCCGTCGACACCACCGACGCCCCGGCGGCCGGCCCGCACAGCGCCTGGCGCGGGGGTCCGCTGTCCACGTACGACCCGGAGACCCGGGCGACGATCGAGGCGCACCGCCACTGGCTGCCCGTCGAGGTGGTCACCGACATCTGGCAGGCCGCTCTCGACGCCACCTGGTCCGGGCCGCCGGTCTGGTTCCACGGCGACGTCGCGGAGGGCAACCTGCTGGTCCGCGACGGCCGGCTCGTCGCCGTCATCGACTTTGGCTGCTGCGGCGTCGGCGACCCCGCCTGCGACACGGTGATCGCCTGGACCCTGCTGCACGGCGCCGCCCGGGCGGCGTTCCGCGACGCGCTCGACGTCGACGCGGCCACCTGGGCGCGCGGGCGTGGGTGGGCGCTGTGGAAGGCGCTCATCACGCTGGACGCCCCGGAGCCGGCCACGGCGGCCTGGGCCCGGCGGGTGCTCGACGAACTGCTCACCGAGCACGCCGTGTCCCGCTGATTCCCGCCGCACCGGGCCCGGCCGGGGCGACTCGTCAGCGACCGGTTCGGACCGGGGTGGAATGTTCGGTCCGGCAGCGCGGGCAGCGCAGCTTCGCCCCGGCGGCGACGGTCGGCACGCGCAGCCGCTGCCCGCAGCCGCAGGTGAACTCCCGGGCCGAGCGCAGGTACTCGGCGCGGTCGCGGCGTGGCCAGCGGCCGTGGCAGCGGGCACACCACTTCGGCGGGTAGCTGTGATACCAGGCCAGCCCGAACGCTCCCCCGACCATCAGGGTGCCGGGGACCAGCAGGCCCAGCGGCGCGAGCAGGGCGGGCCACAGGGCGCCGACGCCGTCGGACACCACCGCGCCGACCACGACCAACACGACCACCGGCACGCCGAGCAGGGTGAACCCGAAGCCCCACGCGAAGGCCAGCAGCGACAGCAGGAACACCACCCACATGCCACCGGGCGCCCACCGCCGGACGCCGTACCCGCCGCAGCGTGGACAGTTCGGCGAGGCACGGTGCGGTACGGCCCGCAGCGCCTTCGGCGCGAGCCATTCGGTCAGTTTGCCGAGGATCGCCTCGACCAGCTTGCTCGCCAGGGCCTGCAGAAAGGCGCTGAGCATCGGCCCCTCCCTCCGACCGGCATGCCAGCCCGGGTCGGCTGGCCCACCGTCATCGTGGCGGACCCGTGCCAGCGCACCGCCCCACCGCGCCGACGCCACCGCCCCGATGACGGCGATCCGACAGGGCAACGGACCTCGTCGTTCGTCGTCCGTTCTTCTGTTGGCCGCGTCGGCGTCGGCCGGGGCGGCTAGCGTCGGCCCGTCGCGGCCCCGCCGGAGCCCGTCGGGCCGGAGAACTGCCGAGCCGGCCGCGCGTCGGCCCCGGGAGTACCGCTCTTTCCGCAGCCAGGAGGCCGCCGCGCATGACGTCGTCGTCACCCACCCACCGCCGCACCGCCGAGGTCACCGCCGTGCGGCGGATCGGCGACAGCGCGCCGCACAGCGCGTTCACCGACCTCGTCAGGTACGCCGGGATGTGGTTCTGCGCCTTCCGTGAGGCGCGGACGCACCTCTCGAACGACGGCGTGATCCGGGTGCTGACCTCGGCGGACGGTCGGGCGTGGAACTCCGCGGCGGTCATCCGGCAGGACGGCGTCGACCTGCGTGACCCCCGGTTCGTCGCGCGGCCCGACGGACGCCTGCAACTGTTCGCGGCGGCGGCGACCGGAGAGACGAGCAAGATGTTCGACACGGTGACCTGGATCTCCGGGGACGGGCGCAGCTGGGGCGAGCCGGTTCCCGTCGGTGAACCGGGCGTCTGGGTGTGGCGGGCCGCCTGGCACGACGACGCGATGTACGCCGTCGGCTACGCCACCCGGGGGCCACGGTTCGCCCGGCTCTACCGCAGCGTCGACGGCGTCGACCTGCGGCAGTGGGTGCCGACGCTGTTCGAGGGCGGCTACCCCAATGAGTCGGGTCTGGCCTTCGCTCCGGACGGCACCGCCCACTGCCTGCTGCGCCGCGACGGCGACAGCGCCACCGCGCAGCTCGGCCGGGCCCGACCGCCGTACCGGGAGTGGACCTGGATCGACCTGGGGGTGCAGGTGGGCGGGCCGGCGCTGCTCCGGCTGCCCGACGGACGGCTGCTGGCCGGCGTACGGCTGCTCGACGGCGACGTCCGCACCGCGATCTGCGCCGTCGACCCGGAGCGCGGCGCGCTGACCGAACTGGTCGCGTTGCCCTCCGGCGGCGACACCAGCTACCCGGGCCTGGTCTGGCACGACGATCTGCTCTGGGTCAGCTACTACTCCTCCCATGAGGGGCGCACGTGTGTCTACCTGGCCGAGGTCAGCCTGGCCGAGGAGGCGGCGGTCGGTTAGCGTGCCGGCATGCCATCGACGCTCGACGAAGCGACCGATCCGTACTGCCTTCGCCCCGGTGAGGCCGGCGAACTGCTGCGCGGGCACCCGTGGCGGCGGTTCGTGGCGATCGGCGACAGCGTCGTGGAGGGCATGTGCGAGCCGACCCCGGGCTACCCGGACGTGCAGTGGGTCGACCGGGTCGCCGCCGAGCTGACCGCCGTCCGCCCCGAGCTGGCGTACCGAAATCTGGGTCGGCGCGGGCTGCGCGCGCACCAGGTGCGGGCCGCGCAGCTCGCCCCGGCGCTGGCCTTCGAGCCGGACCTGGCGCTGGTGGTCTGCGGCGGCAACGACGCCTTTCATCCGGCGTACGACGCGGACGCGGTGGACACCGAGCTGACCGCGATGATCAGCGCGCTACGGGACGTCGGCGCGGACGTGATCACGGTGGGCATGTTCGACGTGTCGCACAGCCCGGCCGTGCCCGAGCACGTGCGGGCTGGCCTCGGGGAACGGATGCGACGCCTCTCGGCGCACACGGCGCGGCTGGCCGAACGCCTGGGAACGTTCCACGTGCACCTCACGGACCACCCACTGACGGCCGACCCCACCCTCTACAGCACCGACGGCCGCCACGGCAGCGCCCGCAGCGACGCGATAGCGACAGCCGAAACCCTCCGCGCCCTTCGGCCGCGACGGTGATCATGAAGTTATTGCCGTCCGACGCGGCGTGTCGGGGCAATAACTTCATGATCAACGGGTGAGGGCCGGGGTCAGTTGGACAGGAGGATTCCCGTTAGGAGGACTCCGTGGGCCAGGTTGAGGATTCCGTCGCCGCCGGGAAAACCGACCCTCGCCAGGCCGCCGGAGGCGTGGCGGCCGAACAGGTACGGGGCCAGGCTGTACGGGACGTCGGCCGTCACCGTCTCGCCGGTCTCGATCTGCACGAAGTCCATCGGCACCCGGTCGGCCGGTAGATACTGCTGCAGGATGTTGCCGCCCCGGTCGACGGCCGCGCGCAGGCTGTCGGCCCAGTCCGACGGGCTCAGCTCGGGGCCGATCAGCACGCCGTGCCCGGCCGAGCCGTCCGCCGGTTTCGCCACCAGCTCGGCCTGCTCGGCGATCGCCCGGTCGAGCACCGCGGCGGTCAACGGCACCGTGTACGGCACGTGCCGGCGGATCAGTGTCTGGTCGTCGGCGGGCAGGGCGTCCACGTCCTCCCACAGCCAGGCGAAGGTGGTCTTGTTGCCGAGCAGCCAGGCCGCCGCCGACACGAACATCGGCAGCGTGCCGGCGGCCAACGCGCCGGCCACCGCGTCCAGGCCGGCGGTCGGGGTGACCCGGTTGGGCACGAAGAGGCGGAACAGCGCGTCGACCGGCGCGCCGTCGACCACGAGCCGGTCGTCGGCGGCCAGGGTGGCGGTGGACAGGGGCGCGATGACCAGGTCGATGCCGAAGTCCCGGGCGCGGACGGCGAGCGGGCTGAGGATGCGGATGAACGTCTCCGGGTCGTCCAGCCCCGGATAGTCGGCGTCGAAGTCCATCAGCAGCGCCAGCAGGGCGCCGTCGGGCAATCCCAGCTCCTCGCGGATCGCCACGAAACGCTGGTCCAGCAGTGACGGCGCGGCGCGTACCGGCAGGTCGTCGAGGATGCCGTGCTCGGTGTAGAGCTGCGCGAACCGCTGGATGACGGTGTCGGCGTCGAATCCTCCCCCGAGGCTGCTGTCGATGTTGTACTCGACGAACTTCGGCACGCCGTCGGTGAAGATCACATCCGGCCGGTACGCGGCGAGCAGCGCCTCGGTCAGCGGCTCCGACTCGTCCAGCAGGCGGGTCTCCCCGGCCGGGACGCCGAGCAGCCGGCGCAGCTCACCGGCGGTGTCCACCCGCCGCCGGCAGGTGTCCAGGATGAGCTGGGCCAGCCGGTCGCAGACCTCGTTCAGCTCCCGCCAGGCGTCGCCGGTCAGGACCGGGGGGCGGGCCAGCCGCCACTCTTTGTTGTAGGTGGCCCGCCCATGAAAGACGCGTTCCCAGGCGGCCGCGCCGGTGGCCACCATGGCCCGGCGGGCCGGCTCCGGCAGGTCGGTCCAGGCCCCGTCGGCGGACGGCCACGGGTAGTTCGGGTCGATCATGATGAGTCCTTCATGGTCAGGTGGATGGCGGTGGCGAGCTGCTCCCGGGAGGGCTGCACGGCGCGGTCCAGCGCGGGGGCGAACGGCAGCACCGCCCCGTCCGGGCGGGTGACCCGGCGCGGCGGGGCGAGCAGCCGGACCCGCTCCACCACCGAGGCGATGATCTCGGCGGCCATGCCGCAGGAGCGGTTGGCGTCGTCGAGCACCACGAGACGCCCGGTGCGGGCCACCGACTCGGTCAACCCGTCGATGTCGAAGGGGTACAGGGTGCGCGGGTCGAACACCTCCACCGAGACCTGGTCGGCCATCTCCTCGGCGACCGCGAGCGCGTCGTGCACCAGGTGCCCGACCGCGACCACTGTCACGTCGTCGCCGAAGCGGTGGATGCGGCCGCGGCCCAGCGGCACCGGCTCCAGATCGGACACGTCGTCGCGCATGTCCATCGCGCCGGCCGGGGCGAACACCACCACCGGGTCGTCGTGCCGGATCGCGCTGACCAGCAGCCCGTACGCGTCGGCCGGGGTGGCCGGCACGACGGTGACCACGCCGACGTGGGCGAAGAGGCTGTACGGGTGGTCGGAGTGCTGCCCCGCCCAGCCGGTACGCGACCCGGAGCCGGGCACCAGGTAGGTGACCGGCACCGCGCACTGCCCGCCGGTCATCAGCGGGAACTTGTGCGCGTGGTTGACGATCTGCTCGAAGACCAGGAACAGCAGCGACGGGATCTGGAACTCGATCACCGGCCGGAGTCCGGCCAGCGCCGCCCCGGTGGCGAAGCTGGTGAACGCCTGCTCGGACAGCGGAGTGTCGCGGACCCGGTCGACGCCGAACCGTTTGGCCAGCCCGGTGGTCACCAGCGACGCGCCGACCTGGATGTCCTCGCCGAGCAGGAACACCGCCTCGTCGCGGGCCAGCTCGTCGGCAAGTGCCCGGGTCAACGCCCGGCGGTACGACAGTCGGGGCACCTCAGCCACCTCCGGTGCGCACGGTCATTCAGCCACCTCCGGTGCGGGCGGTCAGGCCGCTGGCGTACAGGTAGGTCAGCGCGTCGGCCGGGTCGGGGTGCGGGCTGTCCAGGGCGAAGCGCACCGCCGCGTCCAGGGTCGCCTCGACCTCGGCGTCCACGGCGGCGCGCTCGGCGTCGGAGAGCCGGTCGCCCTGGATGCGCACCGGGTCCCGGGCCCGGCCCCGGCTCACCTCGTCGGGCGGGCGGTAGTCGAGGCGTACCGCGTGTTCGAAGGTGTGGTGGGCGTCGAAGCGGTAGGTCCGGGCCTCGATCAGCTCGGGGCCGCCGCCGGCGCGCATCCGGCCGACGGCGGCGGCCGACGCGTCGCGTACCGCCTCTGGGTCCTGGCCGTCGACCTCGACGGCCGGGATGCCGAAGGCGGCGGCGCGGCCGGCGATGCTGCCGGCCACCGCGCCGGCGACCGGCATCGTGGTGGCGTAGCCGTTGTTCTCGCAGACGAACAGCACCGGCACCCGCCACAGCGCGGCCAGGTTGAACGCCTCCAGCAGCATCCCCTCGTTGACCGCGCCGTCGCCGAAGAAGCTCACCCCGACGGTGTCGTGGCCCTGCCGTCGGCGGGCCCACACCGCGCCCGTGATGATTCCCCCGGAGGCGCCGACGATGGCGTTCGCGCCGAGCACGCCGATGCTGAGGTCGGCGGCATGCATCGAGCCGCCCCGCCCGGCGTTGAGGCCGGTCAGCCGGCCGCACAACTCGGCGAGCATCCGGGCCGGGTCGGCGCCGCGGGCCAGTACGTGCCCGTGCCCGCGGTGGGTGCCGGCGAGCACGTCGTCGGCCCCGAGCGCGGCGCAGACGCCGGCGGCGATCCCCTCCTGACCGAGGTACGGGTGGATGCCGCCGACGATCTGTCCGCCGTGGACCAGCTCCACCGCACGCTGTTCGAACCGGCGGATCAGCCGGACCGTGCGGTAGAGCCGGACCGGGTCGGCGTCGGTCACGCCGGCCCCTTGACCGCAGCGAGGATGTCGTCCCAGAGCCGGGCGCGGGCGGCGAGGGCGGTGTTGACCGTGTCGGCGCACTCCTGCCACTTCGTGTCGTCGTCGCCGCACAGGTCGGCGAGCATCTGCATGGCCATCGGGGTGTGCTGCTCGCCGTCGACCTCGATGTGCCGTTCCAGGTAGTCGACGAAGGTGTGCAGCCGGTTGCTGCGCTCGTTGACCGCGACGACCTGGGTGAACATGTCCGGGATCAGGTCCTCCCGGCCGAACGCGAAGGCCGCGGCCTGACAGTGCACCGGGGTGGACTCGATGATGTGCCAGGTGGTCGCGGCGAACCGCGCGGACGCGGCCGGCGCCCCCGCCTCGGCGAGCGCGTCGGTCACCGGCCGGCCGGCGCGCAGCAGGTCGACGAGGGCGTTCACGGCGGTGGTGTCCGCGCCGGCCTCGGCCATGCCCCGCACGTACAGCTCGAAGTGGCTGATGTAGCCCTCGCCCAGCTCGTCGCTCTCCTCCACCATGACGATGTCGTTGATGAGGCGGCGGCTGCCGGTCGGGCCGGTCGGGATCCAGGGGACGCTCACGCAGGTCAACTGCCGCTGCAACGACTTCAGCAGCGACATGAAGTCCCAGACCGCGAAGACGTGGTGCTCCATGAAGGTGACCAGCGACTCGTGGGTGTCGAGGTTGGCGTAGAGCGGGTGCTTGACCACGACGTCGCGCCGTTCGGTCACCGCCCGTTCCAGCCGCTCGATGCCCGGGTGCGTCCTACCCCAGTCGTAGCGTGACATGTCAGCCTCCCTGCTGGGCGCGGTGGCGCCAGATGACCGGGCAGTAGTCGGGGTCCGCGTAGTCCGGCCGCCCGTCGTGGGTGCGGCGGACCAGCACGTCGTGGTTGTACGCGGCGAGCGAGCCGTCCGAGAGCGGGTACTCCCGCCAGGCGTTGTCGCCGTCCTGCAGGTGCAGCGAGATCGCCTGTCGAGGCCGACCGCTGACGTTGGGGCCGCTGCCGTGGTAGGTACGGCAGTGGTGGAAGCTCACGTGTCCCTTGGGGATCACCATCGGGATCTTGCGGATCTCGGCGCCGTTGTGTGCGGCGTTCTCGGCCAGCATCTCCTCCAGCTGGCTGCGGTCACGGTCGGCGAAGTGCCGCACGACGGTGTCGTCGGCGCCGACTTCGGACCACCGGTGCGAGCCGTCGACCATGGTGATGGTGCCCATCTCCTGGCCGCAGTCGTGAAAGGGGATGAACGCGGTGAGCATCTTCTCCGACGACGACGACGCCCAGTAGTGCTTGTCGAAGTGCCACGGCACGATGTTGCTCGGCTCGCCGGAGATCGGCGGCTTGTAGATCAGCGTGGACTGGAAGACGCGGATCTCGTCGGCCTCGGCGAGCCGGGCGGCGACCGCGCCGATCAGCGGTTTGCGCAGGATCGCGCCCAGCCCGTCGTGCTCGTGGTGGACGTAGTCGTTGTGCCGCTGCACCGGCCCTTTCGCGGGCTCCCAGTAGGCGAGCTTCGGTGGGCGCACCGGCAGCCGGCGGTCGCGTTCGCCGTCGTAGTAGCGCTGCGCGGCGGCGGCGAGCGCGTCCACCTCGTCGTCGGTGAACAGCTTCTTCGACAGGTACCAGCCGTGCTCGGCGTAGTGCCGCACGTCGTCGTCGGAGGGCAGCAGCGCCCGCTCCTGGGCGGTCAGCGTCGGTTCGTACTCGGTCGCGGTCATGCCCCCACCCCCTGTGGTGTGGCCGCCGCGGCGGCCAGTTCCCGCTCCTTGGCCTCGTACAGCGCCTTGATGTTGCCGCTGCCGAAGCCGCTCGCGCCCCGCCGCTCGATCAGCTCCAGGAACAGCGTGCGGCGCACGTGCATCGACTCGGCGAAGATCTGCAACAGCTGCCCGCCGTGATCGGAGTCGACCAGCACGCCCAGCTCGCGCAGCCGTTCCAGCGGGGCGTCCACCCGACCGACCCGCGCCTCCAGGGCGTCGTAGTAGCTGGCCGGGGTGCCGGCGAAACGGACCCCGCGCCGGCCCAGCGACTCCACGGCCGTCACGATGTCGTCGGTACGCAGCCCCAGGTGCTGCACTCCCCCACCGGCGTGCTGGTCGAGGAACGCGTCGATCTGCCCCGGCCGGCGGGCCCGGTCGGGCTCCAGCAGCACCACGGTGACCTGCCCGGACGGGCTCTGCACCACCTTGGAGTTCATCCCCTGCCCGTCGACCTCAATGTGCTCCTCGAAGATCTGCGCGAAGTCGAACAGCCCCTCGAAGTGCCGGACCGTCTCGTCCAGCTCGCCGGACGGCACGCAGACCGCCAGGTGGTCGACCTCGGCGAGGACCGGCTTCCCCTCGTCCGTCGTGAACGGCGTCGGCGTGATCACGCCGGGCAGGAAGTCGGCCCGGCTCCCCCGGCGCTGCACCAGGCGGTGCCGCACGTCGGCGAAGCCCTCCACCTCGGCGGTCACCACCTCGGCGTCCGCGCCGGTCAGCGTGGTCGGTGGCGTCACGCCGGTCGCCCCCCGGCCCACCAGCTCGGCGTACGCCTCGGTGACGTCGCCGACCTCGACCGCGACGACCGCGATGCCGTCGCCGTGGCGCTGCACGTACCGGGCCGCCGGATGCTCGGCGCTCAGCCCGGAGGTGAGCAGCAGGCGGATGTCGCCGTGGCAGAGCAGCAGTGAGCGCTGCCCGGTCAGGCCGGTCTCCGGGCCACCCTGGCCGCAGATCTGGAAACCGACGGCGGTGCTGAAGTAGAAGGCCGCCTGTCGGGCGTCACCTACGTAGAGTTCGATGTGGTCGATCCCACGGATGTCCATGTTCAGTGCCCCTCCCCATGCTTCCCCCGTGTTGCCGTCCGGACGCCCCCCGTCCGGGATGCCGCGTCGCTCACCTCCTCGGCTCGGCGACCCGCGCGAGCAGCAGGCTCACGTTCTGGCCGCCGAACCCGAACGAGTTGGTCAGCGCGTACTCCGGGTCGGCCTTGCGGGGCGTGCCACGGATGTGGTCCGCCGGGCAGGCCCGGTCCGGGTCGTCGAGGTGGTACGTCGGTGGCAGCAGCCCCCGACCGAGCGCCAGCGCGGTCGCCGCCGCCTCCAGCACCCCGGAGGCGCCGAGCAGGTGGCCGGTGAGCGCCTTGGTGGAGCTGACCGGCACACCGCCGTCGCCGAAGACGTCCGCGAGGGCGGTGGTCTCGGCGATGTCGCCGAGCTTCGTGCCGGTGCCGTGCGCGTTGACGTAGCCGACCGCGGCCGCGGGCACGCCCGAGCTGCGCAGCGCGCCGCGCATGCACGCGGCCGCGCCGGCGCCGTCGGGGCGCGGGGCGGTCGGGTGGTACGCGTCGGTGGTCGCGCCGTAGCCGGCCACCTCGGCGTACCCGGTGGCGCCGCGGGCGGCGGCGTGCTCGGCACGTTCGAGCACCAGCAGCGCCGCGCCCTCGGCCAGCACGAACCCGGAGCGGGACGTGTCGAACGGCCGGCTCGCCCGGGACGGGTCGTCGCCGGCGCGGGCCAGCGCCCGCGCGTTGCCGAAGGTGTCGGCGAAAGTGGGAAAGAGCGGCGCCTCGCTGGCCCCGCAGACCACCACGTCGGCCTCCCCGGCCCGGATCAACCGGACCGCGTCGGCGACCGCCTGCGCGCCGGACGCGCAGGCCGTGCCGACCGACGAGCTGTAGCCCCGGATGCCGTGCGCGATGGCGATCCGCGCCGCCGGCATGTTCGGCAGGATGCCGGTGAGCAGGTACGGGCTGACCGCCGCGCGGCCCCGGGCGGCACGGGCGAGCACCTGGGTCTCCAGGGTGGCCATCCCGCCGACCCCGCCGACGATCACGCCGATCCGGGACTCGTCGACGTCGCGGCCCACCTCGATGCCAGCGTCGGCGAGCGCGTCGGCGGCGGCGAGCAGCGCGAGCACCACGATCCGGTCCAGCACGCGGCTCTCCGGCCCGGACACGACGCTGCGCGGGTCGATGTCCGGCAGCAGGCCGGCGACGTCCAGCGACTCGCGCGCCGGATGACCGTCGGGCGGCCGGGTCAGCCCGGAACGGCCGGTGGTCAGCGCGTCGAAGGTCTCCTCGACGCCCCGCCCGACCGGGGTGAACAGGCCCATCCCGGTGATCAGCGCGCTCACGCCGCCACTCCGCTTCGCTCGCTCACGACGACGCCTCGCTCAGGTAGCGCTCGCGCAGGACCACCTTGCGGACCTTGCCGGTGACGGTGACCGGGATGTCGTCGGAGCGCACCGGCACCACCCGGCGCAGCGTGGCGCCGACGTCCGCGCCGAGCGCGGCGCGGACCCGTTCGGTGCGGTCCTCGGCCTCGTCGGCGCCGGCCGCCAACTCCAGCAGCACGTCGGTGACCACACCGCCGGCCTCGGCGACGATCACCACCGTGCAGTCGGTGACGTCCGGGCAGGTGGCGAGGATCTTCTCCTCGGACAGGGCGGTGAAGAACCGCCGGCCGTCTCCGGTGTCGACCGAGTCGACCGCCCGGTCCAGGTGGTAGTAGCGGCCGTCGGCGTCGGCCCGGACCAGGTCACCCGTGAGGTACCAGCCGCGCTGGCGGAACCGGTGGGTGGTGACCGAGTCGTTCCAGTAGCCCCGGAACAACGACGGCGAGTCGACGCCCAGGAAACCCACCTCGCCGACCGGCACCGGCTCGCCCTCGGCGTCGAGCACCGCGACCCGGGCGAACGCGTACGGCCGGCCGATGCAGCGGCCGTACCGGTCGGTGTCGGCACGGTGGGTGATGTGGAACATGGAGTGCCCCATCTCGCTGGAGCCCAGCCCGTCGATGAAGACCGAGCCGGGCACCCGGGCCACAACGTCGCGGGTGACGGTGTCCCGCCAGCCGGTCGCGACCAGCCGGCGGATGTGCGGCTCGTGGGAGCAGTCGCCGGTGTTGAACCACAGCCGCACCGAGTCCAGGTCGTACCCGGACAGGTCGAAGCGGGCCAGCTCGGCCCAGGTGACCGAGAAACCGAACACCCCGTCGGGACGCCAGCGCTGGATGGCGTCGAGCACCCGCTCGCCGCCCTGCTCGGACAGGAGGAACATCTCCGCGCGGTTGCCCAGCGCCTGGTTGACCATCAGCACGGTGGCGGTGTGCGGTGCGGGCAGCGCGTTGAGGATCCGGCGGGTGCCCTGCGCCTGCGGCATGGTGAGCAGGTGCCGGGTGGCGGCGAAGAGGCTGGCGTGCGAGTGCAGCACCGCCTTGGGCACCCCTGTCGTTCCGGAGGTGTGGGTGATCACGATCGGGTCGTCGGGGTGGTGCCGGTAGTGCGCCGGGGCCGCGGCCGGGTCGCCGGTGCCGGCCTGCGCGGGCGTGCCCAGCAGCGGTACGCCCAGGTCGTGCCCGGCCAGCAGCGCGGTGTGCGCGTCGTCGGCGAGCACACCGACGCCGCGCAGCCGGCGGATGTACTCGGCGGCGATCTCCGGGCGGAGCTTGCCGTTCATCAGCGCCGGGATCGCCCCGAGCCGGGCCAGCGCCAGGAAGCTCAGCACCATGTCGGCGGCGGCGGTGGCCCAGACGGCGACCGGGTCGCGGGGGCGTACCCCGCGCTCGTGCAGCCAGGCGGCGCGGGCGGCGACCCGCTCGTCGAGCTGGCCCAGCGTGAGCGGCGCCTGCGCCGGGCGCCCGTCGACGGCGGTGTCGAAGGTCAGGCCGGGCCCGTCCGGGTCGGCGCCGTGCGCCAGCACCCGGGCCAGCATGTTGCCCGCGCCCAGCTCGGTGTCGGCGGCCAACGCGCCGCGCAGTCCCGGTGTCCTCATGGTCGTGCTCCTCCCCCCAGCAGCACCGCGACCGCCTCGGCGGACGTGTCGGGCGCCTGTTCGATCAGGACCAGCAACACCTCGTCGGCGTCGCCGTCGTCGCGCAGCAGGGCCGCCTCGGCGGTGCCGTCGGCGTACGGGTCGCCGGTCGGGCTGAGGCAGACCACCGGGCCGCGCAGCCCCCAGCGGGCCGCGAGGTGCCCGGCGACGCTGTTGGGCACGGACTGGTAGAAGAACAGCGGGCCGACCCGTCCACCGGCCTCGACCGTGGCCCGCACGTGCTCGGCGCTGGCCCGGTCGCCGCTGGCGGTGACCAGCACGATCGCCGTCCGCGTCCCGGCGGGCACCGGCCCCGCCCCGTACCGTCGCCGCAGGCACCGCTCGGCAACGGCCACCACCACCGGGGCGAACCCCGAGAACACGAACCCCGGAACTCCCGGCACGTCCCCGTCCCCGTCCTCGGGCCAGCGAGCCCGCGCGAGCTCCCACACCCCCGCCTGCCGCGCTCGTGCGGTTTCGATCGCCGTTTCGCGTGGTCCATCGGATTCGTCGGGACAGGACGTGAGAGATCGCGGGGGGTTCGGGGCGGTCACGGGGTGCCGACCAGCAGGGCGGTGTTGGCGCCACCGAAGGCGGCGTTGAGGGTCAGGGCGTGGGTCGCGGTCGTCCTGCGGGGGCGGTCCGTGATGACATCCAGGGGGCACGCCTCATCCGGGCCCCGCCAGCCCGCGTTGACGGGCAGGTCGCCGTGGCGCAGCGCCAGCGCGGTGACCACCAGTTCGAGCAGCCCGGACGCCTCCAACGCGTGCCCGTGCAGCGCCTTGGTGGAGCTGACCGGCACCTGCCCGGCGTACCCGTCGAGGGCCTGGCGCAGCGCTGCCGCCTCGGCGGCGTCGCTCTGCGCGGTGCCGGTGGCGTTGGCGTTGACGTAGCCGACGGCCTGCGGTGACAGCCCGGCCCGGCGCAGCGCCGCGCGTACCGCGTGCGCCAGCCCGGTGCCGGACGGGTCCGGCTGGCAGGGGTGGAACGCGTCCCCGGCCCGCCCCCAACCGACCACTGTGGCCACCGGCTCACCGTCGCGTCGACGGGCCACCGCGCTGGACTCGAGCACCACCGCGGCCACCCCGTCGCCGAGCAGCAAACCCCGTCGGCCGGCGCTGAACGGGCGTACCGCCCCGTCGTCGGCGAGAGCCCTGCCGGCGTCGAAGAGCGCGAACTGGTCCGGTTCGACGAGGTAGCCTGCGGCCACCACCGCCCGGTCCAGGTCACCCCGGGCGATCAGGGCGGCGGCGTCGGCCACCGCCGTGCTCGCCGACACGCAGGCGCTGGTGTAGACGCGGGTCGGACCGGACAGTCCGGTGCGCAGCGCGAGCTGGCCGGCGAGCGCGGCCGGGGTGGGCCCCGCGCCCGGCGCCGGCCCGCCGTGCACGGCGAGCAGCAACGCGCACCCCGCCCGCCGTACGTCGGTCAGGCCGGCCGCCGCGCAGGCCGCGTCGATCGCGGCGGCCAACTCGTCGGCGAGGGTGCCGACGTCGGGCAGGGTGGCGGCCACGGCGACCCGGCGGGCGGTGGTGTCGAAGCGGCGTACCGGGCCGAACGCCGGCTCACCGGCCAGGACGCCGGCGAGCTGCGCGTCGGCGCCCCGACCGAGGGCGCTGACCGCGTGCACACCGGTGAGCTGGGCGACGGGTGGCTCAGCCATCTGCGGTAGCGGCCAGCGACGCCCGGAAGACCACCAGGGCGTCGTCG
This sequence comes from Micromonospora sp. NPDC047557, assembly GCF_043205095.1. Lineage (NCBI taxonomy): Bacteria > Bacillati > Actinomycetota > Actinomycetes > Micromonosporales > Micromonosporaceae > Micromonospora > Micromonospora sp. NPDC047557. The sequence continues at coordinate 107,411 of NZ_JBIDDK010000006.1, forward strand.
ACGGTACGGATGCCGGCCAGGTCGTCGTCGGAGAGGTCGAGCCGACGCTCGTAGCGCTGCTCGATGAGGTGCACGAGCCAGGCGAGTTCCATCGAGCCGATCCGGTCGGGGACCTCGGCGGCGGGTTTCGCGGTGAGTTCGGCGAGCATGGTCAGCAGGTCAGCTCGCCCCAGGTCGGGCTGACCGGACATCAGGCGTTGTCGCTCGTCGCCTCGGCGACACGATCCGCGACCATGGTGGTGAACTCGCCGACCGTCATGAGGGCCAGCTTCTCCGACTCGTCGTCGGCGAACGTCACGCCGTAGCGGTCCTCGACGCGGACGGACAGGTCGGCCAGGGCCAGCGACTCCAGGTCGACGCCGGACGGGCCGAGCGTGGTGTCGTCGTCGAGCCCCTCGACGTCGTAGTTCATGTCGGCGAGCTGCTCGACGACGAAGGCACGGACCTCGGCTCTCATGGATACCCTCTCTGCGTGGGCCAACTGACGGTGTCCGATCGGGACACCGCCTACGTGTGGGTCGGTCGGGACACCGGCGGTCGGCCGGGTCCCGCCGTGCGGTTGCTGCGGCGGGCGGGCGCGGCGCTGCTCGGCCGCGCCGAGGCGGAGGTGGTGCTGGCACACGGTCCCGCCGGCAACCCGGTCGTACGGGTCGCCGCCTCGGCGGACCCGGGGCCCGTCGAGCTGCCGGTCAGCGTCAGCCGGGCCGGTCGGGTCGTGGTGGTCGCCGCCCGGGCAGCCGGCCCGGTCGGGGTGGACGTGGAGGAGATCCGTCCGCTGCCCGCGCTCGCGCTGGCCCGCCGCTGGTTCTCGCCGGACGAGCTGGCCTGGCTGGCCGGTCGACCCGAGGCCGGCCGGGCCGCGGAGTTCCTGCGGCTGTGGACCGCCAAGGAGGCGGTCGGCAAGGCGCTCGGCCTGGGGCTGCGCGCCGGCGGACTGCTCCGGCAGATGCCCCCACCGGTCGGGCCCGGGCTGCCGCTGCGCCCGCTGCCCGGCGGCGAACCCCTGCGGGTCGGTCATCCGGAGCTGGGTGGCGGTCTCGTCCTGGCCGTCGCGGTACGCGCCGAGGCGGGCGTCGACGTCGACGTCGAGGTGGTGGAGCCGGCCGGTTACGGCGTCGACGTCGAGGTGGTGCAGCGGGCCGGTCACGACGTCGCCGCCGACCGCAGCGCGCCGGTCGAGCGGACCAGCTTGCCGGTGGTGGTGCGGGGCAACGCGTCGAGCAGGCGCAGCACCCGGGGTCGCTTGTAGCCGGCCAACCGTTCGGCGAGGAGCTTGTCCAGCATCTCCTCCGACAGCGGGCCGTCCGGTTGGACGTAGGCGGTGATGCCGTCGTCCCACACCACCACGGCGGCGGCCACGCCGGGCAGCTCGGCGACGGTGGCCTCCACCTCGGTGAGGTCGACCTTCATCCCGCCCACCGAGACCTGCGAGTCGAGCCGGCCGCGCACGGTGACCAGGCCGGATTCGGCGTCGACGGTGCCGGCGTCGCGGGTGTGCAGCCAGCCGTCGGCCCAGCGGGTCGGGTCGCTCAGCCCGACGTACGGCGACGCCGGGCAGGACACCCACAGCTCGCCGTCGGTCTCGCGGACCTCGATGCCGGGCGCCGGGGCGATCGACGGCCGGTGTGCGCCGTGCAGATCGGTGCCGATCACCCCGACCTCGGTCATCCCGTACATGTTGCCCAGCGGCACCCGGTACCGGTCGGTGAACGCCTGGGCCACGGCGGCCGGCACGAGTTCGCCGCCGGTGGTCATCCGCCGCAACTGCGGCAGGGGCCCGGACGGCCGCGTGGAGGCGAGCAGACCGATGTGGAAAGGCACACCCAGCACGGTGGCCGGCGTCGGGTCGGCGGCGATCGCGGCCAGCACGGCGTCACCGCTGAGCCGCTGTGGCGGCACCAGCTCGACCCCTGCGTGCAGGCCGTAGAGCAGGCCGCCGACGAGTCCGAGCACGTGCACCATGGAGGGCAGCAGGATGATGCGCTCGCCAGGCAGCGGCACGCCGTCGATGCGGGTGTAGCGGCCCACCTCGGCGACCAGGTCGGCGGCGGTACGGCCGATCACCTTGGACGGTCCGGTGGAGCCGGAGCTGAGCTGGATGACGGCGTGTCCGCTGACCGCCGGGCGGTCGGCGTAGCGGGTGACGCTCTCGGTGACGTCGACGAAGACCTTCAGCGCGCCGCCGGTGGTCCGCAGCGGCGCGATCACCACCTGCGGGGTGAGCCGTGCCAGGGCCCGATCCACCTCGTGGTCGGTCAGCCGGTGGTCGAGCAGGATCGCCTGTGCGCCAGTGCGCCAGGTGGCCAGCAGGTTCACCACGTACGCCAGCGACGGCGGCAGTCGTAGCGCGGCGGCGCCACCGGGGCGCAGGCCGGCAGCGATGAGCCGGTCCTGCGCGGCGGTCACCAGCCGGTGCAATGTGACCCGGTCGATCGATTCCGGCAGGCGGAGACAAACATCGGTCGGATGGCCGGAGAACAGGATGTCATCCACCCATCCGGGGTCTTCAGCCGTAAGGTTTCCTGTCGATTGATCCATCGCCCTCGCCGTTCAACCCGCAGCACAAATTAGGGCATAGCAACCGTTTGTGAACAACTTTCGGGGTGCTGACGGAACCCTACGACAGCCGCGCGGAGCATCGCTAGATGCAAATGGCTAGATCAAACAGAGCGCCCGGACCGATTGCCGCATACCGGCGCCCACCGTCACTCGGACCACCATCACGGCCCACCGTCCATGATCGACTCGGGTTCGGTGCAGCCGGGGTGTCCGGGTGAGCGGGATACCGCGGTCTGCGGGAACACGAGCCGATGTGGGATGGCAGGCGGTGAGTGTGGACGAACGCGGTCAGTCGTCGGTGCCGGGTGCGGTTGACGTGTCCGTCGGCGGAGGAAGCAGTTGACCGACGAGGATTTCCGTCAGCCATTGCTCGTACCGCTGCGGGGACCAACCTCGGTCGCTGACGAGCAGGCGGTAGACCTCCGGGGACGTGAGCGCGTTGATGATGTCGTCGGCGTCGCGTTCGCGCAGCGTCGGCTTCAGTGCGTCGGTGCGCGCGAGGGACCGCGCGAACTGCGCGTGGCCGTGTTGCCTCTGCCGCGTCAGCTCGGCGAGCAGTGCGGCGGCATCGGGATCTGTGCCCGCCGCACTGACGAGAATCCGGTGCACAGGCTCGGCCCTGGACATGATGCCGCGGACGAGGCCGGCCAAACCTGACAGCTGGCTCCTCGGGTCGCGGTCGGCGAGAAGCGCACGGACCATGGGCCGGTCGGGCAACGCTACGGCCCGGTCGTCACCGGCTATCGAGATGTCGAGCAGTGCCTTGAGGATCCCGAGCTTGGAAGAGAACAACCGGTACACCGTCGCGGGCGGGACGTCCGACACCTTGCTGATCGTCTCGATCGTCGTTGCGGCGTAGCCGCGCTCAAGGAACAGGTCCCGCGCGGCCGCAACGACCGCGGCGCGAGCCAGGCGCGTCCGCGCCTGACCGTCGCGGGACCCTTGCCCACTGACCCTGGTCGCCACATGATCGAGACTATCACTCTCGAATCAAGAGTAGTACTCTCGAAATGAAAGTTCTACTCCACAGGAGACACGCATGGCGAGCACGGCGACCCTCGGCCCGACGCAGGCGCTGCACCCGGTCGAGCAGGTTCATCTCGCCCGCGTCGCGCCGGCCCCGGGTGATCGGGCGGGATCGCTGAGTGGCGGGTCACCGGACCATCGTGGCCAATACCGATCGGACCAGTCCCGGCCGTTTCAGGCCGTGCCTGCCGTCGCGTCGGTAGAGGTGGATTGACGACAGAGGAGGCCAGCAATGGCACCGTTACTGCCCCCGATCGACAAGCCGCGGGGCCTGATCATGAAGATGGTGTACGTCGTCAGCCGCCGCCAGTTCGGCAGGGTGATGACCCCGATCAAGGTGCTGCCCCCTCGCATGCCACTCGCGTTCGGGTCCTTTTACGGCAAGCTACCGAGACTGGACCGAAAACTCCGGCTTGCGTCGCAGACCGCGCTGCTCATCCGCGAGCAGGTGGCCAGTACCAACATGTGCATGTTCTGCATGGACGCGGCCAGGTGGTACGTCATGACGAAGACGCCCGACGACCTGGCCCGCCTGGACGCGCTGCCGGAGTACCAGACCAGCCCGCTGTTCACCGCGGCCCAGCGCGCGGCCCTGGACTACGCAACCGAGCTCACCCGCGACAAGAAGGTCGAGCCCGCCACGTTCGCCCGGCTCACCCGGCACTACAGCGAGCGCGAGGTCTGCGACATCGTCTGGCTGGTGGCCAGCGAGCACCTGAACAACATGACCAACATCGGCCTGGGCATCGGATCAGACGGCTTCTGCGAGCTGGCCCAGCGGGCGGGGACGAAGGGGCCGGTTCGCGCCCTGCCCGCCCCGCCGTCAGACGTGGCCCGCCACCGGACCGACGACGCTGCCGCCGGCACTGCCTCCGAGGAGCAGTCATGACCACGGCACCCACCACCGCCGCCCGAGGTCTTGTCCGGGCCGGTGCCTACTGGGGCACCACCGCAGCCGTCGTCGCTGAGTGCGCCATCGGCGGCACGATGGACCTCCTCCACATGCCGCCGTTCTACCCGGCGATGATCGACCTCGGGTATCCCGGCTACCTGGCCACCATCCTGGGAACCGCGAAGCTCATCGCCGGGGTGGTGGTGCTCGCGCCCCGCCTGCCACGGCTGAAGGAATGGGCCTACGCCGGCATCCTGATCAACATGATCGGTGCGGCCGCCTCAATCGTCGCCACGCGTCAATCGGCCACCGCTCTCATCCCACCTGCCATGGTCGCCGGGCTGGCGCTGCTGTCCTGGACGCTGCGCCCACCAACCCGACGGCTCTAGTACGCATCCGTGTGCTCGTCCAACCCCGCCCGCATGCGGGCGTCGGTGAAGCACTCCCGCATCGGGCGCACCGGGTCCCGGTGCTCTTCAGTGCGCTCCCAGTTCTCGAAGTCGGGCAAGGCTCGCCCACTCGCTGGTGATCAGCCACTGCTCCGGGTCGGTCGACGAGCGGCAGACCTGATCGACCAGATGCCCCGGCGACCAGATGCCGCACCTCCTCGTACGCGGCAAGGAACTCCTCGGTGCGTGGCGCCGGCACCCGGACCAGGAAGACCACTCAGGCCCGCTGCTCGCTCATGGCGTCTCTCCCCTCGCCGGCGCGGCCCCCCGCAGGACCAGCGCGCTGTTGAACCCGTCGAAGCCCCGCGCGCAGACCAGCGCGAGCCGACTGCGCGGCCGGCGGTGCTCGCGCAGGAAGTCCAGCTCGCACCCGTCGGCCACCTCGTCCGGGGCGGCGGACGCGGGCAGCGTGTCGTGCGCGAACGCGAGCAGCGCGGTGGCCACGTCCAGCGCCGAGCCGCCCTGGTGCGCCCGGCCGGTCAACGGCTTCTGGGTGGTGACCGGGGGCGACCGGTCGGCGAACACGGCGCGCAGCGCCTCGGCCTCGCTGCGGTCGTAGCGGGGCACACCGAGAGCGTCCGGCAGCACCACGTCGATCCCGGCCGCCGAGACACCCGCCCGGTCCAGGGCCAGCCGCATCGCGCGGGCGTACTGGGCCGGATCGCCGGCGCTGTCGGCCGTGGTGTGCGCGGCGTCGTGGGTGGCGCCCCAGCCGCTCACCTCGCCGTAGATCCGGGCGCCCCGCGACAGGGCGTGCCCCAGCTCCTCCACCACGAACACCGCGCCGCCCTCGGCCGGCAGGTAGCCGCTGGCCGCCGCGTCGAACGGCCGGTACGCCCGCTCCGGGTCGGCGACGTCGCTGAGCAGCCCGGAGCGCAGCTGGCAGGCCAGCGCGTACGGACTCAGTGGACACTCGGTCGCCCCGGCGATCACCACCGGCGTGCCCCGGCGTACGGCGCGGGCGGCGTGCGCGAGGCTGTCCAGCCCGCCGGCCGTCTCCGCGACCAGCACCCCGCTCGGCCCCTTGAACTGGTGGTGGATGGAGAGCTGCCCGACGCTGGCCGCGTAGAACCAGGCGATCGACTGGTACGCGCCGACGGTGCGCGACGTCCCGCCCCACAGTCGTTGCAGCTCCCGCTGGCCGAACAGGTTGCCCCCGGACGAGCTGGCCAGGGCCACCGCGTAGCCGTACGGGTCGGGTGCCCGTTCGGGCAGGCCGGCGTCGGTGAGCGCCAGCCGGGTGGCGGCGAAGCCGAGGTGCGTCCACCGGTCGGTCTGCACCAGTTGCCGGCTGTCGGCGTAGGAGTCGGCAGTGAAGTCGGGGACCTCGCCGCCGAAGCGGGTCGGGTAGCCGGCCGGGTCGAACAGGGTGATCGGCCCGGTGCGTCGGGTGCCGGCCAGCACGGTGCGCCAGTGCGCGTCCACGCCGACGCCGCTGGGCGCGACCACCCCGATGCCGGTGACGACCGCCCGGGCGGCGCTCACGCCGCCACCGTCGGAGGCAGTCGACGGAACACCATCGCCGACTGGAAGCCGCCGAACCCGCTGCCCACCGACAGGGCCACGTTGACGGGCACCTCCCGCGCCTCGTTGGGTACGTAGTCCAGGTCGCACTCCGGGTCGCGGGTGCTCCAGTTGGCCGTGGGCGGCACGACGCCGAACTCGATCGCGAGGGCGCAGGCGGCCATCTCGATCGACCCGATCGCGCCGAGCGAGTGCCCCACCATCGACTTGATCGAGCTGATCGGCACCCGGTACGCGGCCTGGCCCAGCGCCCGCTTGAACGCGGCCGTCTCGTGCCGGTCGTTCTGCCGGGTCCCCGAGCCGTGGGCGCTGATGTAGGAGACCTGCTCGGGGATGATCTGGCCCTGCCGCAGCGCGTCGGTGACGGCGAGGCCCATCTCCAGCCCGTCCGGGCGCAGCCCGGTCATGTGGTAGCCGTTGCTGCGGCTGGCGTAGCCGGCGACCTCGCAGTAGATGTGGGCGCCGCGCCTGCGGGCGTGCCCCGCCTCCTCCAGCACCAGCACCGCCGCGCCCTCGGCCAGCACGAACCCGTGCCGGTCGGCGTCGAAGGGACGGGAGGCGTGCGCGGGGTCGTCGTTGTCGGGGCTGGTCGCCTTGATCGCGTCGAACGAGGCGACGGTCACCGGTGAGATCGGCGAATCGGCCGCGCCGGCCAGCACGATGTCCGCCTCGCCGTCCACGATCAGCTGGTGGGCGTAGCCGATGGCGTCGATGCCCGACGTGCAGCCGGTGGATACCACCTGCGCCGGGCCGTGCAGCCCGTGCCGGCAGGCCACGTCGGCGGCCAGGCTGCTCGGCACCAGCGCCTGGTAGAGGTACGGGCCGCCGAGCGCCGCGTCGACCAGCCAACGCCGGCCGTGGTCGCTGACCCGCACGTACTCCTGTTCCAGGGCCATCGTGCCGCCCACGGCGGTGCCGAGCACCACCCCGGCGCGGTCCCGCTCGGCGTCGCTGAGCACCAGGCCGGCGTCGGCGATCGCCTCGGTGGAGCAGGCCAGCGCGAACTGCACGTACCGGTCGGCGCGGCTCCGTTCGGCGTCGGTGAGCCCCGCGGCGATCGGGTTGAAGTCGCACTCGGCGGCGATCTGGGAGCGGAACGGCGACGGGTCGAAGAAGCTGATCCGCCGGGTGGCCGTACGTCCCTCGGTGATGGTCTTCCAGAAGCGGTCCCGGCTGGCGCCGCCGGGAGCGACCACCCCGATGCCGGTCACCACCGTGCGACGCCCGCTCACGACCCGCCCCGTTGCTCGACCAGCTCCGTGTCGACGTGTCCCAGCTCCGGACGCGGGGCCAGCGGGCCCAGGTGGAAGACCACCTCGGCCGGCTCGGACCCGGTGTTGCGCAGCCGGTGCCGCACGTTGACCGGCACGAACAGCGCCTCCCCGGCGGCGACCTCGGTGGGCTGGTCGTCCAGGTCGACAGTGATCGCGCCACGGGCCACGTACAGGAACTCCTCGCTGTACGGGTGGTAGTGCTCGGCGATCCGCTCCCCCGGCGCCAGGGTGGCCACCCCGAGGAAGCCCGAGGTGCTGCCGACGGTGCGGGGCCCGAGCAGCACCCGCAGTTCGCCGCCGCGCCGCCGGTCGGCCGGTACGTCCGCCGCGCCGATCGGCCGGGTGCCCAGGTCACTCATCGCCGGCCCCCGTCGACTCGCCGGCGGCAACCGGGCTGTCCGGCGCGGCGCCGGCCGCCGGGCTGTCCTGCTCCTCGCGCTGCCGGGCGATCCGCTCCACCCGATCCTTGATCACCGCGAGTTGGATGACGCTGTTGGTGTTGATCCGCTCGGTCATCCCGGCGTTGTCGACCGGTGCGGTGGGCTTCATGGCGAAGTCCTGCGTCCAGGTCATCCGGGTGCCGCCGGCCTCCTCGGTGTAGCGCCAGTGGATCCGCATGTACTCGAACGGCCCGGTCTCCACCCGGTGCGCCCGCACCTGTCGGCTGACCGGGTCGGCGGTGCGTTCGCTGACCCAGCTCCACGCCACCCCGGACTCGTCGGGGTGCATGGTGAGCCGGAACCGTACGGTGTGCCCGTCGCGGTGCAGGATCTCCACCACGGCGTACTCGGTGAACAGCTCGGTCCAGTTCGCCACGTCGTTGGTGACGTCCCAGACCAGCGCGAGCGGCGCGTCGATGACCACGGAGTTCTCGGTGTGCCCGGGCGGGTCGGTGCGCCGGGCGACCAGGTCGGCCACCGCCGGGATGCTCAGCTGCCCGGCCTGTTCGGGGATGCTCACCTGCCATCGGTCGGCGACGACCGCGGAGAGTTCCAGCAGGGCGAGCGAGTCCATGCCCAGCTCTTCCAGTGACGCGGCGGGCGCCCGCGCGGCGGCGTCGGCGTCCAGCCCGCAGTGCGCCACCAGGATGTCGGTGATCTCGGCGGTCATCGGGCGACCATGGGTGACGGTCATCGGGTCCTCCGGTTGGATACGTCGGGCTCCGCGGCGGGCGCGGCGCGAGGTGTGGGGGTGGCCGTCGGCCGCTGTGCGGGCACCGGCGGCGGCATGGCGAGCAGGCGGTCGACCAGGCCGGTGGTGTAGCGGCCCTTGCGGAACGCGGCGTCGTCGAGCACGCGTCGGACGAACCCGATGGTGGTGTGCACGCCCGGCCCGGCGATGTCGAACTCCTCCAGGGCACGCTCCAGCCGGTTGAGCGCCAGCTCCCGGTCGGGCGCCCAGACGATCACCTTGGCCAGCAGCGAGTCGTACCAGGGGCCGACCAGGTAGCCGGCGCTGGCGTGGGTGTCCACGCGGGTGAACGGGCCGCCGGGCGGGGTGAACCGCTCCAGGCGACCGGGCGTGGGCGCGAAGTCGCGCTCCGGGTCCTCGGTGTTGACGCGGCACTCCACGGCCACGCCGTGCAGCTGGATCTCCTCCTGCCGCCACCGCAGCGGCACCCCGGCCGCGATGTGCAGTTGCTCGTGCACCAGGTCGATCCCGGTGACCATCTCGGTGACGGGATGTTCCACCTGGATCCGACAGTTGATCTCCAGGAAGTGGAAGCGTTCCTCGGCGTCCACCAGGAACTCCAGCGTGCCCGCGCCGACGAAGCCGACCTCCAGGGCACCCCGCAGCGCGGTCTCGGCGATGGCGTCGAGCGCGGCGGCGGACAGCGCCGGAGCGGGCGCCTCCTCGATGAGTTTCTGGTGCCGGCGCTGCACCGAGCAGTCCCGGGTGCCCAGGTGCACGCCGTTGCCGTGGGAGTCGCAGAGCACCTGCACCTCGACGTGCCGGGCCTCGGTGAGGTACCGCTCGACGTACACCCGGTCGTCGCCGAAGGCGGCCTGCGCGGCGGCCCGTGTCCGCGCGTAGGCCCGGGCCAGCTCGGCCGGGCGGCGCACCACGGTCATCCCCCGGCCCCCGCCCCCGGCGGCGGCCTTCACGATCACTGGGTAGCCGACGGCGTCGGCGACCTCGGCCGCCGCGGCGGCGGTCGCCACCGGCGCGACGCTGCCCGCCGGCAGCGGCAGCCCGGCCCGGCTCATGAGGGCCCGGGCCGAGGACTTGTCGGCAAGCGCCGCCATCACCGCCGGCGGCGGGCCGATGAACGTCAGGCCGTTGTCCGCGCAGATCTCTGCGAAGTCGGCGTCCTCGGAGAGGAAGCCGTACCCGGGATGCACGGCCTGCGCGCCCACCTGCCGGGCCGCCTCCACGATGGCGGCGGCGTTGAGGTAGCTGCGTCGGCTCGACGCCGGCCCGATGCGGACGGCCTGGTCGGCGAGGCGCACGGCCGCCGAGTCGGCGTCGGCGGCGGAGTAGACCACCGCCGTGCGCACACCCAGCTCCCGACAGGCCCGCAGCACTCGCAGCGCGATCTCACCCCGGTTGGCGATCAGCACGGTCTCGAACATTTCTCACCCATCCCCGCCGTCAGGCCGGATCCAGCTCGAGCAGTGGCTGGTCGTACTCCACCGGCTGGCCGTCCTCGACGAGGATCGCGGCCACCCGCCCGGCCCGGTCGGCGGTCACCTCGTTCATCAGCTTCATCGCCTCGACGATCGCGACCGGCTGCCCGGGGCGGACCAGGTCACCCACCGCGACGAACGGCTTCGCGCCGGGCTCCGACGCGCGGTAGAACGTGCCGACGATCGGCGCCCGGACCGCCGCGCGCCCGGGGACCGGCGGCCGGATCAGCGCGGCCGGCGGGCCGGGCACGCCCGCGCCCGCCGACGGCGTGGCGCCGGCCGGCGGCAGTGCCCGGGGTACGTCCGGCCGGGCGGCCGCCTCGTCCGGGTGCCACTGGACATCCAGCACCGTCGTCCCGCTGCGCAACCGGATCCGACGCAGCGGACCGGGGAGTTCGGCGAGCAGGTGTTGCGCCTGTCGACGCAGCCCGACCAGCACCTCCTCGCCGTGCGCGTCGGTCCTCGGTTGCCCGTCCGCCGGCTGACGTCCGTCCGGGCGGACACCGTCGCGGGCGTCGGCCGGCTCGGGGCCGCTCTGCGCCGCGCTTGGGCTCTCGGCGTCGGCGCGGCCCTCGGTGTCGGTGCGGCCGTCGGCGTCGGTTTGGCCCTCGGCGTCCGGCCGGCCGTTCGGGCCGTCCACCGTGGAGACCGTGGGCGCGGCGGTCATCGGGCACCCGCCCGGGCACCGGCGCGCGGGGCGCCGAACCGGCGGAACCGCTGCCGCCGCAGGCGGACCAGCATGGCGGGCGGCACGTCCAGCAGCGGCAGCAGGTTCGCCAGCAGCGCTGCCCGCAGCCGTCGGGCGGTCTCCGCGGGGTCGTCGTGGGCGGCCGTCGCCGGTTCGGGGACGATCTCGTCGACGACGCCGAGGCGACACAGGTCGGGTGCGGTCAGCCGGAGCGCGCGGGCGGCCTGCGGCGCGGCGGAGCGGTCCGGCCAGAGGATGGCGGCGCAGCCCTCCGGGCTGATCACCGAATAGACGGCGTGTTGGAGCATCAGCACCCGGTCGGCGACGGCGAGGGCCAGCGCGCCACCGCTTCCGCCCTCACCGGTGATCACCGCGAGGACGGGGGTGGGCAGGACGGTGAGGGTGAGGATGTTCTCCGCGATGGCGGCCGCCTGGCCCTGCTCCTCGGCGCTGATCCCCGGGTCGGCGCCGGGGGTGTCGACGAGAGTGACCACCGGCAGGCCGAGGCGGGCGGCGAGACGCATCAGTCGCAGCGCCTTGCGGTGCCCGGCGGGGCTGGCCATCCCGAAGTTGCGGGCGACAAGGTCGGCGGTGGTGTGCCCCTTCTGGTGGCCGATGACCATGACGTGCCGGCCGGCCAGCCGGGCGATACCGCCGACGATGGCGGGGCAGTCCCCGCCGAGCCGGTCGCCGTGCAGCTCGACGAACCCGTCGAAGACCGAGTCGAGATAGTCCAGGGTGGTGGGTCGACCCGGGTGACGGGCCGTGCGCACGGTGTCCCACGCGTCGCGTACCGCAGGTGTCGGACCGTCGTCGGCCGGCCGCTCCCCGACCGGGCGGTGGCCGTCGGCCTCCGCCGGCGGGACCGGCGGGGCCGCGCCGGCCAGGCGCTCGTGGTGTCGCGCCGGCTCCTGACGGGGTACGGGCGCACGCGCCGGACGGCCGGCGCGGGCCGCGGCCAGCAGCGCCGCCAGTCGACCCCGCAGCGACCGGCGCTGCACCACCATGTCCACCTGACCGTGGCGCAGCAGGAAGTCGGCGGTCTGGAACCCCTCCGGCAGCGCCCGGCCGGTGACCTGGCGGATCACCCGTGGTCCGGCGAAACCCATCCGGGCGCCACTCTCGGCGAGCACCAGGTCGGTGTTGGTGGCGAACGATGCCGCCACTCCTCCATAGGTCGGGTCGGTGAGCACGCTGACGGTGAGCAGACCCGCCTCGCGCAGCGCGGCGATGGCCTGGCTGACCGTGGCCATCTGCATCAGCGACAGGGCGCCCTCCTGCATCCGTGCCCCACCGGACGCGGTGACCAGGATGAGCGGCACGCGGTCGTCCAGCGCCCGCTCGGCGGTTCGGGTGATGAGCTCACCCACCGCGCAGCCGAGGCTGCCGCCGAGGAAGCGGAAGTCCATCACGGCCAGAGCGGCCGGCTGTCCGCCGATGGTGGCGGTCCCGCAGAGGACCGCCTCGGCCAGGCCGGTGCTGGCCCGCGCGGCGCTGAGCCGGTGCGGGTACGGCAACACGTCGACGAAGTCGAGCGGGTCCGCCTCGGGCAGCCGGTCGGGCAGGAGGCGCAGGGACCCCGGGTCCACGAGCTGCCGGAGTCGTTCCGGGGCGCCGAGCCGGGTGTGCTCACCGCACTCCGGGCAGACGTCCAGGTTGCGTCGCAGCCGCTTGCGGTAGAGCAGGCTCGCACAGCCGGCGCAGCGGGACCAGAGTTGCTCCGCGTGCCCGGCGGGGGCGGTCACGAGCGCCCCCCAGCGTCCGGGGCGTCGAACCGGTAGAAGCAGTGCGCCATCGCGTCGCGCGGCGAGCGCCAGGTCGGCAGGTACGGCGAGACGTACGGCCGCAGCCGGTCGCTGACCCGGACGAACTCGGGGTGACCACGGGCGGCCTCCACTGCCTCCTGCGCCGGATGCTCGGTGTCGAGCAGGTGCACGTAGAGGTCGTGCAATCGGTACAGCGAGCGGTGCCGGACGCCGACCAGGCGCGGCAGCTCGGTCGCGTCCGACTCGGCGAAGATGTCGGCGACCTGTTCCTCGGCGGTCGGTACGACCTTCGCGACGATCAGCGATCGGTCCATGGCTGGGCCTCCCCCCAACGGCGTCCGGGCCGGCCGGTGAACCTCCGGACGCGCTGGACGACTGTCGCCACGATGCGGCAGTCGTCGTCACGAAGGCGTCACCGCAGCGGCCCGACCGGCAACGCGGCACGGTGACGCTGCGTTGACGCAACCTGTGTATGACCTATGCGTTCCATGTGTGCGACCCCGGTCCGAGAGAATGATGTCTTAGCAGTTCAGAACCAATCTCACGGTTGGGCACAGCTGAGCGAAGGCCAACATCGACGTTGACTCACTGTGACCACTATTGATAATCTTCACAATGGTCGACCCGGCGGCTCCGGCGGGCGGTGCCGCGCCTTCGCAGCCGTGGTCGCATTCGGTCGACGGGGTCGACGGCGAGGCGGCAGCCGATCCGGAACACAGCAGACAGTCGAGACGAGCGTTCCGCAGGGGGTGCCGCCGTGGCCGCTGAGCCGTCCGTGCCGACCGCCGCAGGTCCCGGCGAGGCCGACCTCGCACTGCACCTGCTCGGCGGTTTCCGGCTCCTGCACGCCACCGTGCACATCGTGGTGCCGCGCGGTCTGCAACGGGTGATCGCGCTGATCGGGCTGCGTCCCGGCGCGACCCGCAGCCAGCTCGCCGGGCTGCTCTGGCCCGACGTGTCGGAGGAGCGGGCGCTGTCGTCGCTGCGTACCGCGCTGTGGCGGCTGCGGCAGGACCCGTGCTGCCCGATGGTCGTGGCCGGCGACACGGTCCGACTGGCACCGGCGGTACGGCTCGACGTGGACGACCTCGTGCAGACGGCCGCCCGCGTCCGCAACGGCGACGACCCGCGGACCACCGCCGGGGCGCTCGCCGCCGGCCGGCACGACCTGCTGCCCGGCTGGTACGACGACTGGGTGCTGTTGGACCGGGAACGGCTGCGACAACTGCGCCTGCACATGCTGGAGCAGGTGGCCGCGCAGCACCTCGCGGCGGGGCGGCACGGCGAGGCGCTGGAGGCCGCGTTGGAGGCGATGGCCGCCGAGCCGCTGCGTGAGACGCCACACCGGCTGGTGGTACGCATCCATCTCGCCGAGGGCAACGCCTTCGAGGCCGTGCACGCCTTCTACGTCTACCGTGACCTGTTGCGCCGGGAGCTACGCCTGGAGCCCAGCCCGGCGATGAGCGCCCTGCTCGACGACACGCTCGCCCCGATCCGGGCGGCCACCCGCCCCGCGCCCGTCGGTCGGGAGACCGCCGCCTGGCCGTCACCGGCCGGGCGACGCACGTGACGGTGAAATGACACACCCTGCGGCACGGTGGGCGCAACGAGCACGTGAGCACCGGCCCACGGGCCGGGATCGGCCACCGGCGGAAGGGTCCACATGAGTCGTCTACTGATCGTCAGCCGGATCATCCCGGGCGCGGAGGGGCGGGTCGCCCAGATCTTCGCCGAGTCCGACGCCACCGAACTGCCCCGTCTGACCGGCGTCACGCACCGGTCCCTGTACTGCCTGCACGACGTGTTCGTGCACCTCATCGAGACCTCGGACGTCGACCCGGGCGCCCTCGCCGCCGCCGGCAACCACCCGCTCTTCCAGCAGGTCAACGAACGGCTCGCCGCCCACACCTCGCCGTACCTGTCGACCTCGCGCTCCCCCCAGGACGCCATCGCCGACTGCTTCTACCGCTGGGACGCGGCCGACGCGGCGGCGCCCCACCCGGCCGCCTGACATGTCCACCGCCCGCCGCACGTCCTGATCATCGGCGCCGGCACCGGCGGGCTGTGCCTCGCGCACGGGCTGCGCCGCGCCGGGACCAGCGTCGCCGTCTACGAACGCCACCACCACCGCGCCGAAGGGCTGCTCGGTTACCGGGTGGGCATCGACCCCACCGCCAGCCGGGCGCTGCGCGAGTGCCTGCCGCCGAAACTGTTCGCCACGTTCCTGGCCACCTGCGCCCGACCGCCGAGCTACTTCAACGTCGTCACCCAACGGCTGCGCCAGACCGCCTCGCTCGAGTTGCGGCCGGCCGTCGACCCGGTGCGCACCGAACACTCGGTGGTGGGCCGGCTCGCGTTGCTCGGCGCGCGCGGCTATTTCGGAGTGACCAGTCGGGTGCCCCCGCTGCGGCGCCGCTTCATCGACGACTTCCACACCTACGCCGGCGACGAGGACTGAGCGCGGCACCACCGACCCGGGCACGGCGACACGGCGCCGACCCGGGTCGCTGCATGTGTGCGGTCACCCCGGGGCCCGGCCCTGGTCGTCGCGCGGAACGCCGCCGAACGGTGCACGGAACCCGCCGGTTCCGTCCTGCCGTGGCTGCGACGCTGCGTCACCCGTCAGGCACCGCGCGAGGTGACCGTCCCAACCATGGTGCCGACGACCGGTCCTCTCTGTCGTCGGCAGAGCGCGTGTGCAAAGCTGCGGCGAGTTTTTTTCGTGACTTTTTCGACGAGCAGAGAGGGAGGTTCGCCGTGGAGTGGTCTATCGGACACTCGCTGATAGTGGTACTGGCGTTGTTGCTGGGCCTGGCCGCCGGATGGTTGCTGCGCGGCCGGCAGGACACGCGGGCCAGCGGGCAGGGTCAGTCGATCGTGGACGGTGACCCCGTCGCCGGCCTGGCCGTGATCGACGCGCCGGTGCCGCCGGCCGCCACCGACGAGGCCTCCCCGGCGGCGGCCGTGGACGCTCCCCCGGCCGCGGTCACCGAGGAGCCGACCCCGGTGGACACGGTCAGCGCACCGGCTGCGGTGACCACGCGGGACGACTCCGACCCGGACGCCGTCGACACGGGCGACATGGCCCTCACCGACGCCCCGCCGCCCGTCCCCGCCACCGAACGGACCGACGCGGTCGACGAACCGCCCGCGTTCGCGGCGGAACCGGAGCCGGTCGCGGTCGACGAGCAGCCCGCCCCGGCGACGGTGATCGCCCCGCGGCAGCCGATGGACGACAGCATCGACACCCTGCCGTCCGAGGCGTCCCACGCCGAGGCGACCCCGGCGGAGGTCGCGCAGGCGGAGACCAGCCCGGCGGAGACCACCGAGGCCGAGGCCACGCAGGCGGAGGCCACGCAGGCCGAGACCACGGACGCCGAGGTCACCCCGGCCGAGGCGACGCCGGCGGTTGCGGCGGGCGCGACCTCGGCGGACGTCGAGGACGCCGAGCCGGTGCGGGCCGCCCCGCCGGTCCGGATGGCCGACACCACGCCGACGCAGGCGGACACCGAACCGACGGGCCCGGCGGACGACTTCCGCCGGATCCAGGGGGTCGGGCCGAAGATGGCGGCCGCGTTGCAGGCGGCCGGCGTACGCACCTACCGCCAGCTCGGCGAGCTGGACGAGCCGGCGCTGCGCGACCTGATCCGGGCCGCGGGCCTTCGTCCGGCGCCCGCGTTGGCCACCTGGCCCCAGCAGGCGCGGGTGCTGGCCGGCGCCGGCGACCAGGCGACCGCGGTGTTGCCGGGCGGCAGCCAGGGCTGAGTGCCGACAGCGAACCCCCGGGCGTCCGTCTTCCCGACGGTCGACCCGGGGGTTCCGTCGTTGTGGCGGTGCAGTCGGGCCGAGTCGATCAACCGCTTCCCCGGTCGGGGGACGACCAGGCGAATCCGGACTGACGCGTCCGGCCGCTGGCTAGCGTCGGTCGAGGTGGGCCGGATGGCTCGCCGCGTCCACCGGCACCGCAGGAGCGATAGTGCACCTCCCCGCGCCGGAGCCCGGGCACCGCAGGACCCGACCGCCGGTGCGCGACCCGGATTCCCCCCGCCGGGTGACGC
Organism: Micromonospora sp. NPDC047557; assembly: GCF_043205095.1. Classification (NCBI taxonomy): domain Bacteria; kingdom Bacillati; phylum Actinomycetota; class Actinomycetes; order Micromonosporales; family Micromonosporaceae; genus Micromonospora; species Micromonospora sp. NPDC047557. The sequence goes on from NZ_JBIDDK010000006.1 coordinate 124,274, forward strand.
TGCTCGAACTCTTCTTCGACCTGGTGTACGTGGTCGCGCTCGCCCTCATCTCGCGGGGCATGGTCAACCAGCTCGACTGGCGCAGCGCCGGTCAGACGCTGATCCTGCTGGCCGCCGTCTGGTGGACGTGGGCGATCACCACCCTCGTCACCGACCTGTACGACCCGGAACGCACCGAGATCAAGCTCCTGATCAGCGCCGTGATGTTCGGCGCCCTGTTGATGACCACCGCGATCCCGGAGGCGTTCGGCGCACGGGGAATCGTCTTCGCCGCCACGTACGTGGCCATCCATCTCGGGCGCGGGCTGTTCCTGATGCCGGCCGTGCGCCGGGAACCGCAGACCCAGCGCAGGGCCGTGCGCATCTTCGTCTGGTTCACCGTGTCGGCGATCCCCTGGATCATCGGCGGGTTCGTCAGCGGCGACGCCCGGCTCGCGTGCTGGGCCATCGCGCTCGCCATCGACTACGGCGGCTTCCGGCTCGCGTACCCGGTGCCCGGGTTGGGGGTGGTGCCGGAGCCGCAGCGCAACGTCACAGCCGAGCACCTCTCCGAGCGGTACCAGCAGTTCTTCATCATCGCCCTCGGCGACGCCATCCTGACCATCGGCACCATGTTCAACCTGGCCCACTCCGAGGCGCAGAACATCGCGTCGTTCGCCGTGGCGTTCGCGACCACCCTGCTTCTCTGGCGGATCTACGTCCACAAGTCCGGCCAGCTGCTGCCGACGGCGATCAAGATGTCCGGAGCGCCGGGCAAGTTCCTGTTCACCGCGCCGTACACCCACCTGCTGATGATCTCCGGAGTGGTGGTCACGGCCTCCGGGTTCGACCTGGTGCTGCACGACGACCCCGGCCGTACGCCGCCGGCCTGGGTGGCGGTGATCCTCGGCGGTCCGGCGCTGTTCCTGGTCGGCCGGTCCTCATTCGAGTACGAGGTGTTCAGCCGGGTGTCGCCGTCGCGGGCCGGCGGCCTCCTGGCGCTGCTGACGATCGCGCCGGCGGCGATGTACCTGCCGCCGCTGTGCGCCTCCCTCGGCGCCCTGCTGGTGTTGGCCGGCGTCGCGTACGCCGACTATCGCCGCAGTCGCGGCAAACCGCCGGAGTCCCCCGCCCCGCCGCACTGACCCCCGGCCAGCACCGGCAGGCCGATCCGGTGGTGGCTCACACCAGCGCTTCCGCGTACCCCCGGACCTGCAACCGTCGCCCGGCGGTGCTGCCGAGGCGCACCTGGAGGCCCAGCGGAGCGGCGGCCCGGCGTACGTCGTCCAGGTGCAGCGAACCGTGCCGGTCCACGGTCAGCACCGGCGGCTCCTCCAGCTCGCACTCCGGCGCGTGGAAGGAAAGCAGGGTCACCGATGTGGTGAGGTAGCCGGGGTAGGCGGCGCGGGCGGCCGCCTCGTCCGGGTGGGCGAGCACCACCAGGTCGTCGAGGTGGGCGAAGTCGGCGGCAAGAGCGCCGGCCTTCCAGTGTGCCGGCTCCTCGACCACCCCGGTGTGGTGTCGGGACCGGTTCGCCGACGTGATGTAGAGGTGATCGGTGCCGGTCTCGGCGAGCGCCCGCTCGAAGAACGTGTTGGACGGGCAGGTCAGACCGGGAGCGATGACCTGGGTGGTACGCAGGCCGTGGTCGAGCTGGGTGAGGTGTTCGGGCAGCCGGTCGACGGCGGGGCCCCGGAAGCCGAACGGCCCGGCGCCGTAGAGGGCGTCCATCAGCGCCCGCACCCGGCCGATCGGCAACCGGGGCGAGATCCGGGACCAGTCGAACATTCCCGGGATCCGCCCGATGGCGGTGGTGATGCTGCCGACCTGGTGGACCGGGCGGCCCTTGGCCAGGTTGACCCGGCGGACGGTGGTCGCGTCCGGCCGGGTGACGATCGCGTAGAAGTTGGCGAACGCCGCCGCGACGACCGCGCCGCCGGCGAGCGCGCGGGCCGCGACCGCGACGTCCTCGGGGCGGTCGATGGACAGAAACGGGGTCGGCGCGTTCATGGGTCCTCCTCGGCGGGGCCGTGAGGCAGTTCTACGTCCGGTCGCCCGTACCGCGGCCGAGTCGGTCGGCGATCCGATAGCCGACCGTCGGGACGCGATGCGGGCGGCCGATGCCGACGCGGTACCGACGGCGGACGGCATCGGCCGGACGGAGGATCCGGCGTAGGTGCCGGACGCCCACCGTTAGCCGCGCGACCCGATTGGGTACAACGCCTGCACCTCAGATCCACCACATTCCTTCAGGAGGCAGCGATGCGCGGCACCTCGATACTCGGAGTCATCGTCGTGATCTGGCTGGTGATCGGCGCCATTGCCGGCGGTCAGCGGGGCTACTACAGCGGCGACGACACCAACTGCGCCGAGGCCGGCACGATCCTGGTCACGATCGTGGCCGGACCGCTGAACTACATCGGGGCCAACCCCAAGGTCGACTGCAAGCTGCCCGAGCCGTCCAAGTAGGACGAACACGACCCACCGGCCCGCGCCCGTCCAGGGCGCGGGCCGTTTGCTGCCCGGGTTGAGGGGCGCGGTGCGCGCCCCGGACGGCACCGTCACACCGCGCGGACAGCACCGTCACACCGCCCGGACAGCACCGTCACACCGCGCAGCGCGTCCTAGGAGGCTGGTTCGGACGCGTGGGCGGCGTTTGTCGTTCCCGAGGGCGGGAACGACCGGCGTCAGCGGGCGGACGGAATCGGGAGCGTGCCATGCAGATCGGCTACAAGCTGGCGTCGGAGGGCTTCGGGCCGCAGGAGATCATCCGGCAGGCCGTCCGGGCCGAGCAGGCCGGTTTCGACTTCGTCGAGATGAGCGATCACTTCCACCCCTGGCTGGACGCGCAGGGCCACTCGTCCTTCACCTGGAGCGTGCTCGGCGCGATCGCGGCGCGAACCACCACGCTGCGCCTGGCCACCGGCGTCACCTGCCCGACCGTGCGCTACCACCCGGCGATCATCGCGCAGGCCGCGGCGACCATGGCGCTGATCTCCGACGGACGCTTCACCCTCGGCGTCGGGGCCGGCGAACGGCTCAATGAACACGTCGTGGGGCAGGGCTTTCCCAGCGTGCGAGGGCGGCACGAACGGCTGCGTGAGGCGCTGGAGATCATCCGGCTGCTCTGGCAGGGTGGCTACCAGTCGTACGAGGGGCGACACCTGCACCTGGAGGACGCCCAGGTCTTCGACCTGCCGGACACCCCGCCGGTGATCGCGGTCGCGGCGAGCGGAGAGGCATCGGCCCGGCTCGCCGCCGAACTGGGCGACGGGCTGTTCGCCACCGATCCGGACGCCTCGATCGTCGAGCACTACCGGCGTGCCGGCGGATCGGGCCCCCGCTACGCCGAAGTGCCCCTGGCCTGGGCCACCGACGAGCAACAGGCGGTGCAAGCGGTGTTGCGGACCAGCCGGTGGCTGGTCACCGGCTGGAAGGTGATGAGCGAGCTGCCGAACCCGGTCAACTTCGACGCGGCCAGCGCACACGTGGAGGAGAAGCACATCCGCGAGCTCTTCGCCGTCGGCCCCGATCCCGAGCCGCACGTGGCGAAGGTCCGGTCGTACGTCGACGCCGGCTTCGACCACGTCGTTCTGCAGAACGCCGGCGGCGACCCCGACGGCTTCCTCGACTTCTTCGCCGCCGACCTCGCCGGCCGGCTGCGCGCCGACCACCAAAGGTCACCATAAAACCGCAATACGGACAGGAAGGTGGGGAGGTGGATAGGGCTGCCATTCATCTTCAACGACCGCAGACGGTGCGCGCTCACCCGCCGACGTGGATGCCGGGCCGACGCAGCGGGTCCGGCTCGGTACGGCGAAGGATCTCCCGTACCACCGGCGGGGTGTCCCCCTGGCCGAGGATCAGGTAGCGCAGCAGGTGCGCGATCGGGCTGCCCTCCGACCACTCGAAGTGCGCGTGCGGGCGTACCCCGGTGGCGTCGCGCAGCGCCAGCAGGATCGCGGCGATCGCGTTCGGCGCGGCCGGGCTGCTGGCCCGCAGCACCCGGAAGCCGGCCACCTCGACGCCGTGCACCCGCAGCACCTGGCTGAACCCCGACGGATCCACCACGTCGATCTCCAGGAACAGCACGTCCGCAGCCCCGGGCACCGGGTTCATGCTCCGCTGCGCCCGCTCCTTGATCGTGTACTCCTTCGCCGAGCCGCTCTGCCGCTTGTTCGCGATGAGGTGCAACTGCCCGTCATGAGCCAGCGAATCGGCGACGAACCGGCGGGCCGGCTCGTCGAACTCGATCCGCTCGGCGCGCAGCTCCGTCGTTCGGGTGACGCGGGAGATCAGCGACACCACGATGATGCCGAGAATGAACAGCGCCGAGATGGTGATCCCGTCCGGTTGCTCGACGACGTTCTCCAGCAGCGCGTACAGCAGCACCAGGGTCAGCACCGTGAAGCCGATGCCGGCGGCGCGCTGGCCGTGCCGGACCGCGGAAATGGTCACCGCCACCGCGCCCGAGACCATCATCGCCAGGATGCCTGTGGCGTACGCCCCGGCCTGGGCGTTGACGTCGGCCCGGAAGGCGATCGTGATGGCGACGCTGACCACGGTGTAGACGATCACCACCGGCCGTACCGCGCGTGCCCACTCCGGGGCCATGCCGTACGAGGGCAGGTAGCGGGGCACGATGTTGATCAGGCCGGCCATGGCCGACGCGCCGGCGAACCAGAGGATGAGCACGCTGCTCACGTCGTAGACGGTGCCGAAACCCTCGCCGAGATAGGTGTGCGCCAGGAAGGCCAGCGCCCGACCGTTCGCGGGGCCGCCCGGGCGGAACTCGGCGGCGGGAATGAGCGCGGTGGTCACGAAGGTCGTCGAGATCAGGTACACCGACATGATCAGCGCGGCGGTGGTGAGCAGCCGGCGGGTATTGCGGATCCGGGCGGCCAGCCGGGCCTCCCGGTCCGGGCCGTCGGCCGACACCAGCGGCATCATGCTGACGCCGGTCTCGAAGCCGGACAGCCCCAGCACCAGCAGCGGGAACGCCAGCACGGCCGTGATCAGGACGTGACCCGCCCCGCCGCCCGCGGTCAGCGCGGTGGTCCAGTCCGACACGATGGCGGGGTTCTCGACGATCCGGGTCACCGCGACCACCACGATCACCGCGTTGAGGACGAGGAAGACCGCCACCAGCGGGATGGCCACCACGACGGCCTCGCGGAAGCCGAGCAGGAACACGCCGCCGAGGACGAGCAGCAGCGCCACGGTGACCAGCACCGGCACCACCGGGCCATGCAGGGCGTCCGGCAGGTACGGGTTCTCCAGCAGGTGCACGGTGGCGTCGGCCGAGGACAGGGTGATCGTGATGATCCACGAGGTGGCCACGAACCCGAGGAGCACGAGCACGAAGATCTTCCCCCGCCAGAACGGCAGCAGCCGTTCCAGCATCGCGACCGAGCCCTGCCCGTGCGGGCTCTCCTGGGCCACCCGGCGGTACATGGGCAGCATGCCGAACAGTGTCAGCGCGACGATCAGCATGGTCGCCAGCGGGGACAGCGCACCAGCGGCCACCGCCGCGATGCCCGGCAGGTAGGACAGGGTGGAGAAGTAGTCCACGCCGGTTAGGCACATCACCTGCCACCAGGGGTGCCGGCGGCTCTGCCCCTCTTCGGCCTCCGGGCCGGGCGGCTGCACCTGGTGCTGGAAGAGCCACCGGCGCAGCGGGCTGGCCGGCGGCGCCGACCGGGCCGGGCTGTCGACCCGCTCGGGCACAACGACACCCCGCCGGCCGCCGGAGTGCGGGCGGGCCGGGTCGCGGGCGGCGCGCAGGGCCGGATCCGGTCCCGTCGGCGTATGGCGTCGTCCGTTCCAGCGTCGCGGTCTCGCCCGGTGCTCGTCAGCCATCGCCCGTCCCACCCTCGCAGGTCCTGATCCGACGGTAGGTGGTGCCCGGCGGTCCGACCGGCGGAACCGGGTACGCGGATGGCCTGCTCAGGGCAGGTCCTCATCCGGCGAGCAGCCGAGCGAGGGCCGGCGGGTCGGTGACGGTGACGGTGGCCGCCGGATGCCGGGGCCAGCCGCCGGGCGCCAGGGCCGGCACCGGTACGCCGAAGCGCAGGCAGACCCCGCCCGCCGTGCTGCTGCCGAAGCTCACGCCGCCGTCGACCAGCGACAGGTGCGGGCCGATCACCCGCCACCAGCGGTACGGGCCGCCCACCTCGGCGCCGAGCACGTTGTCCCGGCCGGTGCGCAGCCGCCACGGCCCGTACCGGATCAGGAGGTCCTGGTCGGTGACGGCGACCCAGGCCGTCGCCGGCCGCACGCCCAGCAGCGCCAACGGCGGACGGAACGCCGGGTCGAAGCGGAAGGGAAACCGGGCCGGAGTGGCGGTCATCGCGCACCGGGACGGGCGGCGGGTCGCGGTACCGGGCCGCCCGGCCGCAGCGGACCGGGCCGAGCGGGGCGGGGTCGGGCGGCGGGCCGGCGGCGGGCCAGGACGGTCATGGCGCGGGCGTACCCCGTACGAGCCGACCGACACCCCCGGCCGGCGCCCCGTTGACGACCGAGCACACCGCCGCCGGTCCAGCCCTCCACCACAGTGCGGTGGCCCGTACCCCCCGCGTGGCCGCTGGGCCGGCCGGCGGCCCGTCCCGTCGCCGCCGACCGGCGCAGCGAGCCCGGCCCGCACCGGCTCCCCCGCCGCCGGCCGGCACCCCCCGGGCCGGCCGACGACGGCAGACGGTCGACACCCCCCGAGTCGACCGGCTGACTCCCCGCCGCCGCCGGTGGACACCGGTCGACCTGCGGGTGGTGGAGCTGGTGGGGCGGACGCGCCCCCGCGCTCCGCCGCCCCCACGGGCGGAGCGCGGGGACCCCCCGTCCCGGCTACTGCAGGAACGCCCCGAGGGGCGAGAGCAGCAACCGGCCGAGCGCCGCGGCGTTGTCGTCCAACCGCGTGCGCTCACACTCGCGGGCGTCCGGATCGTGCCGGCACCGCCAGATCTTCTGCGCGTTGCGCCAGGCGACATCGCGGGTGTACTCGACCAGTTCCCCCTGGTACCAGTCGTCGATGTCGCCGTTGAGCATGTCGATGAGCAGCTGCCACTGCTCCAGATAGCCTCGGCGCAGGCCGGGGATCTTGTCCGCGAAGATGTTGTTGATTTCCAGGTAGTCGTGGTGCTGGTCGGTGCCGTCGACCGGCTCCGACTCCAGGTGGTCGAACGTCGTCACCAACGCGAACGGCAGATCGAAGTTGATGTGCGCGTTCACACCTGCCGCCGCCGACGGCAACGGGCGGGCGTCCGGCCCGCGCATCCGCGAGAACAGGCACGACCACGCCTTCGGCGTGCCGGGGCTGGAGTCGGTCCACAGCCGCAGGGCGTCGAAGTAGCGGGCCGCGAACTCGACGTCCAGCCGGGAGAGGAACACCGGGTCGACGAAACGGTCGTCGTACAGACCGTCCAGCACGCTGCTGGTGATCGTCAGGTAGAGCTTGTTGAAGTCGGCGAGCGGGCAGCTCGCCTCCAGCGGCGGCAGCCGCACCAGCATGTCCTGGAGCTTGGTGAGGTGATCGACCACCGCTGGCACGTCCGCCGGATGGTCGGCCAGCAGGTCGACGATGTCCCGGTGCACGGGCCCCCAGACGGGTTCGGTCATCTCTCCTCCATTGTGGTCGTGACGCCCCCGTGACGCCGTCGACGGGGCTCAGCCTCTCAGCCGAGGGCCGTCGCCGGGATCAGTAGAACGACGTATCCCGGCGCGCACACGCGCCGGGATACGTACCGGTGCTCGTCAGCCGCGGGAGTTGCGCAGCATGATCGCGCTGGCCTGGACGCGGGTGCGGACCTGGAGTTTGTCGAAGATGTGCGACACGTGCACACCGATGGTCCGCTCGCTGATGAACAGCCGCTGCCCGATCTCCTTGTTGGTCAACCCCTCGGCGACGAGCGCGAGCACCTCCCGCTCGCGCGCGGTGAGAGCAGCCAACTCGTCGCCGACCGGCTCGGCCGACGCGGCGGCGCGCGCGCCGTCGGCGTCGCGCTCCTCCAGCGACACCCGGGCCCGCCCCGCCAACTCCCGGATCTCCGAGGTCAACGGCACCGCGCCCAACCCCTGCGCCACCCGGTACGCCTCCCGCAGCAGCTTGCCCGCGGTGGCCACCCGACTGCGCCGGGCGAGCAGAGCCTCCGCCTGCCGCAGCCGGGAGTACGCCGCCGGATAGGGGTGGTTACGACGGTCCCACTCGGCGACCGAGGTAGCCCACAGCTCCGGGTCGCTGCCGTCGAGGCGGCTCACCTCGGCGGCGCACAGGGCCAGGAAGCCCTCCACCACCGAGCGCACCGGTCGGGCCGCTCCGGCGCTCGTGCGGGCCATCCGTTCGGCGACGTCCCGCAGCCGGCGTACGGCCGTCGGGTCCACGTCCACGGTGCGGCTGGCGTGCGCCTCCGCCTCGGCGCGCAGCCCGTGCCAGACCAGGGCGGACAGGATCATCACGTCGTCGGAGCGGCTCTCGGTGAGGCCGCGCTGGACCGCCAGCCGCGCCACGTCGTGCCGGCCCTCCCACATCGCCAACCCGGACCGCAGGGTGAGCAGCGGGATGACGTGGCGCGCCCCACCGCCGGCGAGCAGGGTCGCCACCGCGTCGAGGTCCCGACCCGCGGCCTCGATGTCGCCGTAGCCCACCGAGAGCCGGCAGCGGGCGAGCAGCAACTCGACGGCGTCCGCGCCGGACGGTCGCTGCCGCAGGGCCACGGCCACCACCTTCTCCGCCTCGGCCCACTGGCCCACCCGGAACAGCCCGTTGATGGCGATGGCCAGCAGTCGGGTGCCCCAGGTGCGGCCCAGCCCGAGCTCGGCCACCCGCTCGGCGCCCCGCCGTGCCACCACCACGCCCTCTTCGAGGATGTTCAGCGGCCCGGTCAGCAGCTCCGCCAGGTGCAGGTAGGCGCAGGCCACGTCCTCGGGCTGGCCGGCGCGCTCGGCGGTGTCGAGGGCGTCGCGCATGACCGCCAGACCGGCGTCCGGGTCTTCCAGAAAGGCGTCGCTGAAGCCCAGCGCCGAGCTGGCCAGCACGACCTCGGTGGCGGAACCCTCCGCGTTCTCGGCCAGCGCCAGCGCCTCCCGCGCCCGCTCGCCGGCGTCGGCGTAGCGGCCCAGGTGCAGCAACAGCTCGGCCAGCCGCGCGGCGGCGGCGGCCCGGTCTCGCGGTGAGCAGTCCGCCGCCTCCAGCGCCCGCTCGTACTCCTCCTCGGCGAGCGCCGAGCGCCCCGCGGCGGCCAGGTACCGTGCCCGGCGGATGTGCAGCGCGCAGCTCGGAGCGCCACCCTGTACGGCGGCCAACTCCTCCAGCAGGGCCAACGCGCGGGCGTGCTCCCCACAGTGGTGGGCCGCCTCGGCGGCGTTGCCGAGCAGCTCGATCCGGTCCACCTCCAGCGAGCCGGAGTCGCCGGCCAGGTGCAACGCCGCCGTCCAGTGGCGGTGCGCCTCGGCGTAACCGTGCAGCCGCTCGGCCTCCTGCGCGGCGGCCACCGCCGCCGGCAACGCCCGCGCCGGCTCGCCGGCCAGCCGCCAGTGATGCGCCAGCCGGGCCTGGTGCAGCTCGCCGGGCGCCGCGGTCAGCGCCTCGGCGTAGCGGCGGTGCAGCCCGGAGCGTTCGGCCGGCAGCAGCTCGTGCGCCAGCACCTCGGCGACGAGGCGGTGCCGCAGCCGGTAGCCGTCGTCGGCGCCGACCAGCAGCCGGTGCGCGACCGCGGCGCGTGCGGCGTCGATCAGCTCGTCCTCGGGCAGCCGCAACACCTCGGCCAACAGCCAGTGCTGCACGGGCTCGACGCCCGCCGCCACCGCGTGCACCACGGCGTGCGCGTGCTGCGGCAGCGCGTCGACCCGGTCGAGGAAGATCTCGCGCAGCGTCTCGGACAGCCCGTCCCGCCCGTCGCGCAGGTCGCGGGCCAACTCCTCGATGACGAACGGGTTGCCGCCGCTGCGCTGCCACACCTGCTCGGCCGCGTCGGGCGGAAGCGCCCGGCCGACCACCGCGGCGGCGAGCTGCTCGGTGCCGGCGCGGTCCAGCGGGGACAGGTCGAGCACCCGGACCGTCCGCAGCCGGCGCAGCTCGGTGAGCACCCGGCGCAGCGGGTGCGCGCCCTGCAACGATTCGGCCCGCACCGCGGCCAGCACCGAGAGCTGGAGGTCACCGAGACCGGCCAGCAGATAGAGCAGGAGCTGGCGGGTGCTGCGGTCGACCCACTGGAGGTCGTCGAGGATCAGCACCAGCGGTCGCCCCTCGGCGATCAGGTGCAGGCCCCGGGAGACGCGTTCCAGCAGGGCGCCAGCGCCGTCCGGGCCGCCCGTCTCGTCGGCGAACATCTGCAACAGCCCGCGCACCGCCGAGGAGGTGCGCGCCTGCGCCGCGGACAGGTCCGCGTCGAAACGCCGCAGCGCCTGCAGCAACGGGTGCAGCGGCGAGGCGTCGCCGATGTCCAGGCAACTGCCGGTCAGCACCAATGCGCCCTGGTCGCGCAATCGGGCACCGATCTCACCGAGGAGGCGGGTCTTGCCCACACCGCTCTCACCGGTGAGGAAGACGGCGGCCGTCTGCCCCTGTGCCACGTCACCAAGCAGCGCCGACCGAACCGTCTGCACCAGCTCGGCCCGGCCGACGAGCGGTGCGGTGTCCACATCGCTGGCCATGGGACGCAGCCTAATCACACGCCCCCGTACCGTTCTACGGCCATGTGCCGCTTGTGGTACTCCTCGCGTCGACATTGCGACTAATGGTTGCGGGTGGCCGACATACGTCGTTCTGCCGATCCCCCGTCGGCCCAGGAATGCCAATCTCCGAGGGTCGTCAGCCATCAGCGGGGGAAGGACCGGTGCGCACCCATGATCACTATCGTCGCCGACACGCAGCGGACCGACCGCCCACACTGGCCGGTGTCGGAGGAGAGACGGACGGTCACCGTGCTGTTCGCCGACATCGTCGGCTCCACCGCACTTGTCGACCGGCTCGACCCGGAGGACGTCCGCGCGCTGCAACGGGCGTACTTCGACACGGTCGCCTCCGTGCTGCGCCGCTGGCACGGCGTGGTCGAGAAGTACGTCGGCGACGCGGTGATGGCGCTGTTCGGGGCGCGACACTCCGACGGCTTCGACGCGTACCGGGCGGTGCGGGCGGGGCTGGAGATCCAGGCCGCGTTGGATCGCCGGCCGATCCTCGGCGACATCACCCTGCGGGTGCGCGTCGGGGTCGCCACCGGCGAGGCGGTGGTCGACCTGGGCGACGCGGTCAGCGGCGGCCACGGCGTGGCCAGCGGCGCGGTGATCACCACCGCGGCCCGCCTGCAGGAGTACGCCGCACCCGGCGCCGTCGCGCTGTGCGCCGCCACGGCGCGGGCCACCGCCGGTCTCATCGTGCAGCGTCAACTGGCGCCGGTGCCGGTCGCCGGCCGGGTGCCGCCGATGCCGGTGTGGCATGCCGCCGGCCTGGCGCGAGCGGGCGCCGACCGACACGACGGCCCGCTGATCGGGCGACGTCGCGAACTGGCCAGCATCACCGACCAGGTGACCCGGGCGCTGCACGAGCGCGACCCGCGCTGGGTGTCCCTGGTCGGCCCGAGCGGCAGCGGCCGCAGCCGACTGCTGCACGAGCTGGCCCGGGCGCTGCGCACGGTGGACGGGATGCCGGTGCGCTGGTGCGTGGTGGGCTGCCCGCCGTACCCCGACCAGGTGCTCGCGCCGGTCGCCGAGCTGGTCCGCGGCGTCGCCGGCATTCGCCACGGCGACGGCCCGGCGGCGGTCCGCGACCGCCTGACCGACGCTCTGACACCGCTGTACCCGCCGGACCGGGTCGCGGCGGCGGTGGGGGCGCTGCAATCGCTGCTGACCACTCCGGACGGTTCGGCCGAGGCGCTGGCCGCCGCGGCGGTCTGCCGGGACGCGCTGCTGCGCCTGGCCGCCCACCGACCGCTTGTCGTCGCCGTGGACGACGTGGACCGTGCGGCGCCCGCCGTGAGCCACTTCCTGCACGCGCTGTTCACCGCGGCGGCGGCACGCGGGCTGCCGCTCGCGGTGCTCACCGTGCATCAGCCGCAGTGGGCCGACACCCGCCCGGGCCCGGCCCGCCGCGTGCCGATCCGCCCCCTGGCCACCGTGCAGTCCGGGCGGCTGCTGCGCCACCTGCTCACCCGGGCCGGGCAACCGGTGACCCTGGCCGACCGGCTGCTGCCACTGGTGGCGGGCCGTCCCGGCCACGCGGCCGCATACGTGCGGTCAATCGTGGACGGCGCCGACCGGGTGACGCTCCCGCTGCCCGACGCGGTCCGCAGGGCCGTCGGCGCGGAACTGGACCACCTCGACGGTGAACGACGGGCGGTGCTGATGGCCGCTGCCACCACCCGCGGTCCGGTCTCCGGCACTGCCGTCGATCGGGCCCTCGGTTGGGCGCCTGGCCGATCCGCATCGGCCCTACGCGGGCTGGTCGCGGCCGGGCTGCTGCTCCCCCGGCGCGCCGACGCGTACGTGTTCGCCGCGCCCGCGCTGCGCCAGGTCGCCGCCGAGCGGTTGCCCCGCGCGTTGCGGGCCGTCTTCGGTCGCCGTGCCGCCGAAGCACCGCGCCTCGACACCGTCCGCCCGGACGCACTCGACCCCACCTCGGTCCGTCGCGCCGCGGACCGTTCCGCCGCAGATCACCCTGTCGCGGACCGCCCAGCCGACGTGGCGCGTCCCGACGCCGTTCGCTCCCGGGCTGGCCGCCTCGGCGCCGCCTTCGCGGTGGTGGCCCCGACGGTCTCATCGCGCCGCACCGAACCGCCGCGCCGACGTCTCCCGACGGCGACGATGGCCACCGCACCGGTCGCGCCGAGTCGCCGGGCCAACCGCCCGGCGGGTGCCCGCCGCCTGCGCGCCGTCGCGTCCGCCAGTGACGTGCCACCGACCCGAGCGTCCGCGACGCCGACCGACACGGGCGGGCACTGGCTTGCGGACGTGGCCCGGACCCCGGTGACGATCCGTGCGGTGCCTACCGTGCCGGGGCCACCCGAACGCGGCGGACCCGCCACCGTCGGCCCACCGGCCAGAGTCGTGCGCGCCGCACCTCGCCCGCCGTTGATCCACTGGCCGAACGGCCTGGCCGCCGCCTGAGGGGTCAGACCGGTCGCCCGCCGAACTGCCAGTGGTGCACCTCGACGTCGGCGTACCGCTCCACGGTCAGGATGGCGCGCGCCGCGTCCGGGGTCGGCGCCCGAACCAGCGCGGCGGTGCCGAGCCAGGTGCCGCCGTCGTCGGACAGCAGAGGCCCGTACGCGATCAACTCGTCCCGGTCGGGCGGCACGGCCAGGTCAACGGCCGGCCCCGCGCCGAGGCCGAGCACCAGATACCGGTTGCCGCCGGTCCGACCGCCGGGAAAGTCCCACATCGTGCGGCCCAGCGTGTTGCGCCACCGGCGCAGCAGCACATCCCGGTACACGCCGGCCTGGTAGTTCGGCTCGTCGAAGGCGAACGCCCGCGCGGCGCCCGGGTCGGGCACGTCGACGATGTGCACGCTGCCGGTGGCCGTGTCGCCGGACAGGGTAGGGCCGCGCGCAATCATCTCCGCCGCGAACCGGTCCATGTAGGTCCAGTGCTGGGCCAGTAACTCGTCGCGCAACGTCGCCGAGTCGGGCCGGTCGCGGTGGTAACACAGGAACTCCACGCCGCCCATTCTCGACGCCGTGCCCACCCCCTGCGGGGCGGGCACGGCGTCGGGTCGCCCTACGGCACGGACGCCGAGGCCAACAGCGCGGCGGTGGGCAGCGCGAGCAGGCCGTCCGGGTCGCGGTAGGCGGCGGTCAGCTCGTCGTACGCGGCACGAATGCGGGCGATCACCGCCGGCGGCTGGGTCTCCATCAGCAGGCCGGGCCCGCTGATGCCATTCGCCGGACCGCTCCACCACGCCTCGGGGTCGGTGCGATGCGCCCAGGTGATCGTCTCGCACCGCACGTCGGCGAGGCCGGGGGCGTCGAGCAACCCGGCCAACCCCTCGGGGGTACGGGGAAAGTCCCGCTCCGCGTCCACCCTCGGCATCGAGGTCGGGCGGTCGACCCCGGCGGCGTCGAAGACCTCGCCCCAGAGGCTCTGCGCCTCGGGCGGCGGGTGGGGCCAGATCGTCACCGCGATCCGTCCGCCCGGCCGGACGACCCGTCGGAGTTCGGTGATCGCGGCCGTCGGGTCGCCCACGTGATTGATCACGAAGTTCGCCACGGCCGCGTCGAACTGCCCGGAGTCGAACGGGAGATGGGGCAGAGCCGCGAGGCGAACCTCGTCGGCGGACGGGAGCCGGCTGCGGGCCAGGTCGACCATGCTGGGCTCCGCGTCGACGGCCACCACACTGGCGCCGCGCGCGCACGCCAACCCGGCGACGGTCCCGGAACCGGTGCCGACGTCGAGCATTCGGGTTCCGGCACCGACGTGGGCAGCGTCCAACAGTGCCGGGGCGGGATGGGCGCACAGCAGCGCGAAACTGCCGTCGTACGCCGCCGCCCGCCCGGCCCAGCGCGACCGCTCGTGGTCATCGAAGGCTGTGGTCGTCATGCCGCACCCCCGTGAGGATCATGATCGCCGCCACGATAGCGCCCCGCCAAGGGCCCGGCGGAATCCGCTAACCGGCCGGCGCGGGTGACTTGCAATGGGCGCAGTCACGGCACCGCCACTCCCCCGCGCATCGGCGCCACCACCCGCTGAACGCCTGACGGCTCGGCGGTCGTTCAGTCGGCGGCGAGGAAGGCCAGCACCCGCGGCCAGACCTGCGCGGCGGCGTCCGGGGCGTACTCGGTGAGGTCCGGGTCGGTGAACAGGTGCCCGGCGCCGGGATAGCGGAACACGGTCAGGTCGGCGCCGGCGTCGCTCATCGTCCGCTGCCACTCGTCGACCTCGTCCGGCGCGTCGTACGGGTCCGGGTCGGCGACGTGCAGCTGCACCGGCAACCCGGGCCGGGCCGTGTCCGGCGCGCCGCCGGTGCCGTGCAGCAGGAGCAGTCCGGCGGCGTCGGGGCGCTCGGCGAGCAGCGCCCCGGCGACGCCGGCGCCCATCGAGAAACCGGCGAGGACCGTCCGCGGCGGCAGGTCGCGCACCGCCGCGCGGGCCCGGTCGAGCACCACCTCGTGGCCGATCTTGTCGAGCAGCGCGAAGCCGTCCTCGACGGTGTCGGCGGCCGGGACGCCGTACAGGTCGGGGGTGGTGACCTGGTGCCCGGCGGCGCGCAACCGGTCGGCGGCGGCGCGAACGGCGGGCCGCAGCCCGTACACGGAGTGGAACAGCACGACGTGTCGCATCAGGCCATCGTGCCGCAGCCGGGGGTGGGCGCGGCGGTGGCACGCGGGGCGGGAATCAGACCAGCGCCGTCAGCCGGGCCACCAGGGCCGTCGGGGGTGGCATCGCGGCGATCTCCTGGCTGACCTGCCCGGCGGCCGTCCGCAGGCTCTCGTCGGTGAGCAGCCGGGTCAGTGCCTCGGCGGTGATGTCGGCCGGACGCAGCGCGAGGCCGGCGCCCCGGCGGGCCACCAGCTCGGCGTTGTGCCGCCGGTCCCCCGGGCCCACAGTGGCCAGTTGCGGCAGGCCTGCGGCGAGGGCGCCGTAAACGCTGCCCGCACCGCCGTGGTGCACCAGCGCCGCGCTCGCCGGCAACGCCTCGTCGAGCGGGATCCAGTCCACCACCCGGACGTTGCCGGGCAGCGAACGGGCCGAGCGCTCATCGGGCCGGACCAGCACGATCTCGGCGTCCACCTGGGACGCGGCGGCCACCACGGCGGGCATCGGGCCCCGGTCGCCGGGGCCGGTGAGGGTGCTGCGGGTGACCAGGATCCGCTGTCGCTCGCCCGGCTCGCGCAGCCAGGCCGGCAGCTCGCCGCCGCCCACGTAGGACGTGTAGCGCATCGGCCAGCCGGCCTGGGCGGCCACGCTGGGCGGGGCCACGGCGAGGGCGGCGGCGGGTGGCGGCAGCTCCGCGAGGCCGTGCCGGCGCAGCGCGGCCCCGAGCCGGGCGGTGGTCGCGGCGACCAGGTCCCGGCCGTCGAAGAGGGTGTTCTCCTGGCGTACGGCCGGCACGTCGAGCCGCGCCGCCGCCACCGCGCCGGCGACCGCGAACGGCTCGTACACCACCAGATCCGGTCGCCACCGGGTGGCCAGCGTGACGACCGGGTCGGTGAGCTGGTCGTTGAGAGCGCCGAAGAGCAGCCCGGCGCCCCGCGTGCCGGCGGTGCCGGCGAGTTCGGCGCGCGCGATCAGCGGATGGCGGGGAAGGACCCGCAGCGCGATCCGGCCGAAGTCGAAGCCGGGCGCGACATCGTGCACGGCGAGCCCGGCGCCGGCGGCGGCCATCGCCCCACCGCCGGTGGCCACCAGCACGTCGTGGCCGGCGTCGCGCAGCGCGACGGCCAGCGGCACCAGGGGAAAAACGTGCCCGACGAGTGGGGCGGAGACCACCAGCACGCGCATCTCGCGGATCCTATGTCGACGCCGCCGGGCGCGGTGCCCCGTTGACCCCCGCGCCGCCGCGCCGTCAGTCGCCGTTCAGCCGCCGTCGCGCTGGTCGACGATGCGGCGCATCTTGCCCATCGACCGTTCCACCGAGTCCGGGGCGAGCACAGCCACCGCGACGCTCACCCCGATGGTGTTCTTCACCAACTCGACAAGCGTCGCGCCGGCCCGCTCGGCGGCGTCCACGGCGACCCCGACGCGCCGCTCCACCCGTACGGTCAGGGTGTCCAGCCGGCCCCGCCGGTCGAGGACGCACTGGAAGTGCGGCGACAGCTGCGGCGTACGCAGGATCAGCTCCTCGATCTGCGTGGGGAACACGTTCACCCCGCGCACGATCATCATGTCGTCCGTCCGGCCGGTGATCTTCTCGATCCGGCGCATCGGCCGCGCGGTGCCGGGAAGCAGCCGGGTGAGGTCCCGGGTGCGGTAGCGCACCACCGGCATCGCCTCCTTGGTCAGCGAGGTGAGCACCAGCTCGCCCCGCTCACCGTCGGGCAGCACCGCCCCGGTGACCGGGTCGATGATCTCCGGGTAGAAGTGGTCCTCCCAGAGGTGCAGCCCGTCCTTGGTCTCGACGCACTCGGTGGCCACGCCGGGGCCCATCACCTCGGAGAGCCCGTAGATGTCGACCGCGTGGATGTCCAACCGCTGTTCCATCTCGCGGCGCATGTCCTCGGTCCACGGCTCCGCGCCGAAGATGCCGACCCGCAGCGAGGTGGTGCGGGGGTCGACGCCCTGGCGCTGCATCTCGTCGACGATGGCGAGCATGTAGCTGGGCGTGACCATGATGACCTCGGGTTCGAAGTCGCGGATCAGCAGCACCTGCCGTTCAGTCATGCCGCCGGAGACCGGGATGACCGTGCAGCCGAGCTCCTCGGCCCCGTAATGGGCGCCCAGGCCGCCGGTGAAGAGCCCGTAGCCGTACGCGACGTGCACGCGGTCGCCGGGACGGCCGCCGGAGGCGCGGATGGACCGGGCCATCAGCCGGGCCCAGGTCCGCAGGTCGTCGCGGGTGTAGCCGACCACTGTGGGTCGACCGGTGGTGCCGGAGGAGGCGTGCAGTCGGGCGACCCGCTCCCGGGGTACGGCGAACATGCCGAACGGATAGTTGTCACGCAGCTCCGCCTTGCCGGTGAACGGGAAGCGGGCCAGGTCGGCGAGGTCGCGGCAGTCGTCGGGGTGCACGCCGGCGTCGTCGAACGCCCGGCGGTAGTGCGGCACGTGGTCGTACGCGTGCCGCAACGACCAGCGCAGCCGTTCACGTTGCAGGACCCGCAGCTCGTTGACGTCGGCGCGCTCGATCGGCTCCAGTTCCTCCGGACGAGGGGTGCGGTCCTGCATCGCCTGCCTCCTTGCGCGACGGTCCCGGTGCGGGCTGCGGGTACCGTACGCCCGCCGTCGCCCGGGCCGGCGGAGCGGTCAGCGGGCGGCCGGCAGCCGGTGCAGGGCGTCGACAAGTGGCGCCAGCTCGGGGGTGGCCTCCGCCTCGGCGAGCGCGTCGGTGAGCACCCGGTCGTGGGTCGGTCGGGTCTGGGCGAGCAGCTCGGAGCCGGCCGGGGTCAGCTCGGTGTAGATGCCGCGCCGGTCGTCGGCGCAGAGGATCCGGGTGAGCAGCCCTCGCTGCTCCAGGCGGGTGACCAGCCGGGTGGTGGCGCTACCGGAGAGCGCGGCGGCGCGGGCGAGCTGGCTCATCCGCATGTGCCAGCCGTCCTGCCGGGACAGCGCGTCGAGGACCGTGTATTCCACGACGGACAGGCCGTGGTCGGCCTGTAGGGCCCGCTCCAGGGACGTCTCGATCAGCCCGTGCAGGGCGGCGAGGGTGCGCCAGCCCTGCGCGCGGATCTCGACCGCGTCGTCGGCGATGCCCATGGCGGCCTCCTCGGTGTGATCTGAACCGGCCCCAGGCTACCACGCTTGCGCCGATATCAGGCGCGTGCAAGTATTTCTTTGCCGGCGCGTGTAGTTGCACGCGCCGCATATCTGTTCCGCTCCCGATGGGAAGACGATGTCCGTACGCCACACGTCCCTGCCGCCCGGCCTGATCGCGCTGGCCATCGGCGCCTTCGGCATCGGACTCACCGAGTTCGTGATCATGGGGCTGTTGCCCGAGGTGGCCGCGGACTTCGCGGTCACCGAGCCGGTGGCCGGCTGGTTGATCTCCGGCTACGCGCTCAGCGTGGCCGTCGGCGGGGTCGCCCTCACCGCGGCGGTCACCCGACTGCCCCGCAAACCGGTGCTGCTCGGCCTGATGGTGCTCTTCATCATCGGCAACCTGCTCTCCGCCGTCGCCGGCGACTACGCCGTGATGATGGCCGGCCGGATCGTCGCCGCGCTCTGTCACGGCGCGTTCTTCGGCATCGGCGCGGTGGTCGCCGCCGGCCTGGTCGCACCGGCCCGCCGGGCGGGCGCCATCGCCATGATGTTCGCCGGCCTGACCATCGCGAACGTGCTCGGCGTGCCCTTCGGCACCTTCCTCGGGCAGCACTTCGGCTGGCGGTCGACGTTCTGGGCGATCACCGCCATCGGGGTGGTCGCCCTGATCGGGCTGGCCCTGCTCATTCCCACCGGCGACACTGCGGACGCCGACCGCCCGGCGGGCGGTCTGCGCGGCGAGTTGCGGGCCTTCACCCACGCCCAGGTCTGGCTCTCCCTGGTGATCACCGTCCTGGGCTTCGGCGGAATGTTCGGCGCGTTCACCTACATCGCCTACACGCTCACCGAGGTCAGCGGCTTCGCCACCAGCACCGTGCCATGGCTGCTCGTCCTCTTCGGAGTGGGGCTCTTCGCGGGCAACCTGCTCGGCGGCCGGGCGGCGGACAGGTCACTGTCACGCACCCTGGTCACCGTCCTGGCGGTGCTCACCGTGGTGCTCGTCGGCTTCGCGCTGACCGCCACCAACCCGGTGCTGACCATCGTCGCACTGGTGCTGATGGGTGGGTTCGGCTTCGCCACCGTGCCGCCGCTGCAGATGCGGATCATGCGCTACGCCCACCAGGCGCCGACCCTGGCGTCCGGGGCGAACATCGCCGCGTTCAACCTCGGCAACGCGTTGGGCGCCTGGATCGGCGGGGTGACCATCGCCGCCGGACTCGGCTACACCTCGCCGATCTGGGCCGGCGCCGCGCTCACCCTGGCCGGCCTGGGCGTGCTCCTCGGCGCGCTGCGCCTGGCCCGTCGTCACGAGCCGACCCGGGCCGACCCGGGCCTGGTGGACACGACGGTCTGACCCCGCGGGGAGGACAACGCCGGGCCGGGCAGCTGCCCGGCCCGGCGTCGCTCTGATCATCGCCCTACCATCTTCCCGCAATTGCAAAAGATGTGCAACAAGGTCTGGACACCCGCTCGGGCCGTAACTAGCCTGATCGCCATGAGTCCTTACGTCGCGGATCCCTGGGCCTGGCAGGAAAGCTGGGACCGCCAGCAGGAGGCCTACCTCCCGGACCGGGAACACCGATTCACCGCCATGCTCGACACCGTCGACGCGGTCCTCGACGGCCGGCCGCCGCGGGTGCTCGACCTGGCCGGCGGCACCGGCACCATCTCGCTGCGGACCCTCGCTCGCTTCCCCGCCGCCGAGGCGACCCTGGTCGACCTCGACCCGGCGCTGCTCGCCATCGCCAGCGCCTCGCTGGCCGGCCGCGCCACCATCATCACCGCCGACCTCGGCACCCCCGGATGGCGCTCCACGCTCCCGCACCAGGAGTACGACGCCGTGCTCACCGCCACCGCCCTGCACTGGCTGCCGGCCGACCGACTCGGGCAGCTCTACGCCGAGCTGCGCGACGTGCTGCGACCGGGCGGCGTCTTCGTCAACGCCGACCACATGCCGGACGACACCATGCCGGAGCTGACCAAGCGGCTGATGGACCGGGCCCGGGACCGGCGCAACGCCCGGTACGCCGCCGGCTCGATGCTGTCCTGGTCGGATTGGTGGGAGCGGGCCGGCGCCGACCCGGCGCTCGCCCCGCTGGTCGCCCAACGACACGCGATCTACCCGACCGGGCACAGCCCCGAGTGGAACCCCCCGGTCTCCTGGCACCTGGCCGCGCTCACCGCGGCCGGCTTCAGCGAGGTCGGCACGGTCTGGCGAGGCGGTCCGGACGCCGCCGTCGCGGCAGTTCGCTGACGACGACAGCGCGTGGACGCCGCCGCGCGCCGGCAGCGCGTTGACGCCGACTGACGCCGGCAGCGGGTTGAGGCCGCCAGCGCCGGCAGTGCGTCAACGCCGGCTGGCGGCGGCACTACGCTCAGGAGCCGTGCCAGAGCCGTTCGAGCCGCGTACCGACCCCGACGTCGACCTACGGATCCCCGCCGACCGCCGCGAGCTGATCGCGCGCCCCGCGACGATTCTCGCCGTGATCGCGGCCGGCGGGGTGCTCGGCGCGCTGGCCCGGGCCGGTCTGCAACACGCCATACCGCACCCGCCGACCGGCTTCCCGTGGGCGACGTTCGGCGTCAACGTGTCCGGCTGCCTGCTGATCGGTGTGCTGATGGCGGTGCTCGGGCACCTCGACGGTGGGCATCCGCTGGCCCGCCCGTTCCTCGGGGTCGGGGTCCTCGGCGGATTCACCACCTTCTCGACCTACGCGGTGGACGTCCAGCAGGCCCTCGTGGCGGGCGCACCGGGCGTCGCGCTGGCGTACCTGGCCGCGACGGTGCTCGGGGCGCTCGTCGCGGTCGGGTTGGGCGACGCCGCCGCCACCGGACTGCTGCGGCGCCGGGTGGCCCGATGACCGTGCTGCTCATCGCCCTGGGGGCGGCCGTCGGCGCGCCGCTGCGCTACCTCACCGACCGGGCCGTGCAGTCCCGCCACTCCTCGGCGTTCCCCTGGGGCACGTTCAGCGTCAACGTGGTTGGGTCGCTGCTGCTCGGCGTCCTGGTCGGGTGGCCGGTCGACCCCGCGGTCGGCGCGCTGCTCGGCACCGGGTTCTGCGGCGCCCTGACCACCTACTCCACCTTCAGCTACGAGACCCTGCGGCTGACCAAGGGTGGTAATCGGCTGCTCGCGCTGGCCAACGTGCTGGGCAGCGTCGCGGCCGGGCTCGCCGCGGCCGCCGTCGGCTACGCCCTGGCCCGCGCCCTGCTGGGCTGACCTCCGCACGCCATGCCCTGAGCAAGGGAACGATCGAGAACACCCTGAGGGTATATACGCGAGGTATACCCTCGGGGTAGTCTCCTGGCATGAGCGTGCCACTGACCCTTCTCGGCCTCCTCGAACGGGAGCCCAGCCACGGCTACGACCTGAAGCGCGACTACGACGCCTTCTTCGGCCGGGGCAAGCCACTGCCGTTCGGCCAGGTCTACTCCACCCTCAGCCGCCTGGCCCGCGACGGCAAGGTGGTGATCAGCGACGTCGCCCCCGGCTCCGGCCCCGACCGCAAGCGCTACGTCATCACCGACGTCGGGGCGACCGAGGTCGAGCAGTGGCTGACCCAGCCGGTCGACCCGGAGCCGCACCTGCAGACAGTGCTCTTCGCCAAGGTCGTGCTCGCGCTGATGCTGGACCGTCCCGCAGCCGAGTACCTCGACACCCAGCGCAGCGCGCACCTGCAGCGGATGCGTGAGCTGACCGAGATCAAGCGCGCCGGCAGCCTGGTCGACGCGCTGCTCGCCGACCACGGCCTGTACCACCTGGAGGCGGACCTCCGGTGGATCGAGATGACCGGCGCCCGCCTGGACGCCCTACGGAAAGAGGTGCGGCCATGAGCGTGGTGCTCGAAGCACGGGACGTGGAGTTCGCCTTCGGCCAGACACCCGCCCTGCGCGGCGCGAGCGTCGCCGTGGAGGCGGGTGAGATCCTCGCCGTCATGGGCCCCAGCGGCTCGGGCAAGTCCACCCTGCTGCACTGCCTGGCCGGCATCCTCGTGCCCAACTCCGGCGAGATCCTCTTCGACGGGGCCCGGGTCGACGCCATGCCCGAGACCAAGCGCAGCAGCCTGCGCCGCGACCGGTTCGGCTTCGTGTTCCAGTTCGGCCAACTCGTCCCCGAGCTGACCGCGGTGGAGAACGTCGCCCTGCCGCTGCTGCTCAGTGGCGTACACCGCAAGCAGGCGTTGCCCAAGGCGTACGCCTGGTTCGCACGCCTCGGCCTGGACGGCCTGGAGCAGCGGCGCTCGGGTGAGTTGTCCGGCGGGCA
Source organism: Micromonospora sp. NPDC047557 (assembly GCF_043205095.1). Taxonomy (NCBI): domain Bacteria; kingdom Bacillati; phylum Actinomycetota; class Actinomycetes; order Micromonosporales; family Micromonosporaceae; genus Micromonospora; species Micromonospora sp. NPDC047557. Next base: position 146,853 of record NZ_JBIDDK010000006.1, read on the forward strand.
GGCGCAACGCGTCGCCCTGGCCCGGGGCCTGGTCGCCGAGCCGCGGGTGCTCTTCGCCGACGAGCCGACCGGCGCGCTCGACTCGCTCACCGGCGAGCACGTCATGGACCTGCTGGTCGGCGCCGCCCGCGAGCAGGGCACCACGGTCATCCTGGTCACCCACGAACCCCGGATCGCCGCGTACGCCGACCGTGAGGTCATGGTCCGCGACGGGCGCGTCAACGCGCCGGACCGGATCGCGTCGTGATCCGCTTCGGGCTCCGCCTCGCCGTGGCCGGCGGCCGGGAGGCGCTCACCCGCCTGATCGTCATCGCCGCCGCTGTCGCCATCGGCAGCGGGCTGCTGCTGACCACCCTCGCCGGGGTCAACGCGGTCGACGCCCAGCTCACCCGGTACGCGTCGATCTATCCCCAGGCCTCCACCGCCGGTGCCGCCGATCCACTGTGGTGGTCGACGCGGGACGACTTCTTCCACAGCAAGCAGATCCTCCGGATCGACGTCGCCGCCACCGGACCGACCGCGCCCACCCCGGCCGGCGTCCCGACCACTCCGGGCCCCGGCGAGTTCTACGTCTCGCCGGCGCTACGGGAACTGTTCGCGGCACAGCCGGCCGACCACCTGGCCGACCGATACCCGGGGCGTGACCTCGGCACCGTCGGACCGTCCGGGTTGACCTCACCGGACACCCTGCTCGCCATCGTGGGCGGCACGCCGGACAGCGTCGCCAAGCTGCCCAACTCCCGGCAGGTCGACAACCTCGATGACAAGCCCGCTCTCCCCGAGACGGCGGTCAACCTCATCCTGGGCGTGATCGCCGGTGGGCTGCTGTTCCCGGTGCTGATCTTCATCGGCACCGCCACCCGCCTCAGCGCCGCCCGCCGGGAGCAGCGTTTCGCCGCGATGCGCCTGGTCGGCGCGACACCCCGGCAGATCTCGACGGTCGCCGCGGTAGAGGCGGCCGCCGCCGCCGTCGCCGGCACCGCCGTCGGCTTCGGCCTGTTCTACGCCTTCCGCGACACGCTCGCGGGCATCCCGTTCACCGGCATGCCGTTCTTCCCCGGCGACATGTCGCTGGGCCTGCTGAACGTTCTGCTCGTGGCGCTCGGCGTCCCGGCCGGCGCGGCGCTGGCCGCACAGATCTCGCTACGCCGGGTCCGGATCTCGCCGCTGGGCGTCACCCGCCGCGTCACCCCCCGCGCCCCGCGCGCGTACCGGCTGATTCCGATGGTGCTCGGCCTCGCCGTGCTGGTGTTCGCCCTCGGATATCGGCCCGAGACCTCCGACGGCCAGACCGCGGTGTTCCTGCCCGGCCTGCTGCTCATCATGGCCGGCCTGGTCCTCGCCGGCCCGTGGTTGACGATGGTCGGCGCCCGCGTCCTGGCCCGGTACGCCAACCGCCCGGCCACGCTCATTGCCGCGCGACGCCTCGCCGACAACCCGAAGGCCGGCTTCCGGGCGATCAGCGGCATCATGCTCGCGCTCTTCGTCACCAGTGTCGCCGTCGGTGTGATCACCACGATCGTCGACGAACGCGGCCCGGCCCCGGTCGGCTCGACCGACGCCGGCACGGTGAACACCATCTTCACCGAGAAGGTGGAGACGGTGCCCGACACCCTCTTCGCCGAGCTGCGCGCCATCAGCGGCGTGCGGTCCGCGACCGCCATCCGCGAAGCCCCGAACATCAACACCGGCGGCGAGGGCGGGGTGATCGCCTGCGCCGACCTGCCGAGCGCGTACGGCAGGTGCGCCCAAGGCGCCGTCGTCATCGAGGTCCCGATGGGTCTGAGCCGTTGGCAGGAGTCGGCGTCGTCCACAACGGAGTGGCGCGCGGCGTCGATCACGCTCGACGAGCTCCAGCGGCTGCCGGTGAGCTCGGTCGTCGTGGGCACAGACGGCTCGGCCTCCGCTATCGAGCGCGTCCGCACCGTGCTGGAGGTCGCCTTCCCGACCTTCTGGGTGGGGCCGAACGTGCCCGGCGACTTCGAGTCGGATTTCGCCGACACGCTGCGCGGCTGGGAACAACTGGCCAACGTCATCATCATCGCCAGCCTGGCGCTCGGCGGGTGCAGCCTCGCGGTCAGCGTCATCGGTGGCCTGACCGAACGACGCCGTCCATTCAGCCTGCTGCGCCTCAGCGGCGCACCGGTACGGGTCCTGCGTCGAGTGGTCGCGCTGGAGAGCGCCGTACCGATGCTCGCCGTCGCCGCCCTCGCCATCGGGATGGGCCTGCTCGCCGCGCACCTGTTCCTGCGGGCACAGATGGACTACACGCTCGTCGCGCCCGAGCCGCGCTTCTACGTGATCGTCGCCGTCGGACTGGTCGCCTGCCTCGGCGTCATCGCCTCCACGATGCCGCTGCTGGAACGCGTCACCGGGCCGGAGACCGCCCGCAGCGAGTAGTCGTCAGGCGCTCGGCCCGGTGGCCGCGAGAGCGACCACCGGGCCGAGCACGAAGACGGCGGGCGGGCCGATGCCCTCCCGGGCGGCGACCGCGCCGATCTCGTCCAACCGGGCGGGCACGGACCGCTGGTCGGGCAGCCCCGCGTCCTGCACGGCCAGCACCGGGGTCTCCGGAGCCCGACCGTGCTCGACCAGCACGGCCGCGATCTTCGCGATGGTGTCCACGGCCATCAGCAGCACGACGGTGCCCCGGGCGCGCGCCAGAGCCGCCCAGTCGACAAGCGAGTCGGGGTGCCCGGGCGGCAGATGCCCGGAGACCACGGTGACGTCGTGCGCCACGCCCCGGTGCGTGACCGGCACACCGGCGAGGGCCGGCGCGGCGAGGGCACTGCTGACCCCCGGGACCACCGTCACCGGCACGCCGGCCGCCGCGCAGGCCTGCATCTCCTCGTGGCCGCGTCCGAAGACGTACGGGTCGCCGCCCTTGAGCCGCACCACCCGGCGACCGGCCTTGGCGTGCGACACCAGGGCCGCGTTGATCGCGTCCTGGGCCATCGAGGGGCCACGGGGCACCTTCGCGGCATCGATGACCAGTACGTCGGGGCGCAGTCCGGCGAGCAGCCCCTGCGGGGCGAGCCGGTCGACCACGACGACGTCCGCGGCGTCGAGGAGGGCCTTTGCGCGTACCGTGATCAGGTCGTCGGGGCCCGGCCCGCCGCCCACCACGGCGACCGAGCCGTTGTGGTCGTGGCCGTGGTGGGCGTGCCCGTGGTGATGGTGATGGCCGACCGGGTCGTCGGGGTGGTCGTGCGGGCGTTGCGGGCGGCCCACCTTGTCCGCGAAGCCGGGCATCAACACGCGGTACGCGCAGGTGTCGCAGTTCATCCGGATGTCCCCGCCGAGCGCCTCGGCGTGGCGTTCGAGCACCAGATCCGCGAGGGCGTCACAGTCGCCGATCACCTCGGCGACCCGGACGTCCAGGTCGGGGTGCGCGGCGGCGAACTCCGCCGACTGGGCGACGATCCGGTCGGGCAGCACCCCGGCGAACAGGAAGTACGGCGCCACGACGATCCGCCGCGCGCCGAGCCGGCGCAACCGGTCCAGCACCTCCGGCACCGACGGCTGCGCCAGGGAGATGAAGCCCGGCTCGACGCCCGCGTAGCCGCGTCCCTCCCAGAGCAGCCGGGCGACCTTGGCCACCTCGGCGTTGGCGTCCGGGTCGGTGGACCCCCGTCCGATCAACGCCACCCACGTGCCGGCCCGGTCGGCACCCGCCAACGCCGTGCCGGCCCGGTCGGCACCCGCAAGCGCGGCGTCGATGCGCTCTTCGAGGGCCGTGTGCAGCAGTGGGTGCGGGCCGAGCGGGCGTCCGTAGCGGTAGGTCAGCCCGGGGTGCCGCTCCTGCTCACGGGCCATGGCGGCGGGGATGTCGCCCTTGCCGTGCCCAGCACCGGTGAGCACCAGCGGCAACGCGACGAGGGCCCGGTGCCCGCGCGCGACGAGCGCGCCGACCGCGTCGGTCAGCGGTGGGCGGGACAGCTCGATGAAGCCGCCCTCGACGTCCGCGACGTCACCGCGACGGCGGACCCGCTCGACGAGCGCGGCGAACTGGTCGACCCCGGCAGCGCTGCGCGTGCCGTGCCCGACGATGACCAGACCGGTCATGACTTCTCCTCGGTGTAGAGCAGAGCGTTGAGGGCGGCCGCGGCGACCGCCGAGCCACCCTTCTCGCCCACGTTGGACACCCCGGGCAGGCCGCTGGCCCGCAGCGCCGCCTTCGACTCGGCGGCGCCCACGAAGCCGACCGGCAGGCCGACGACCAGCGCGGGCGCGGCGTTGAGGGTGAGCAGTTCGACGAGCGCGGTGGGCGCGCAACCGACCACCCACACCGCGCCGGGGCCGACCCGGTCCAGCGCGATCCGCACGGCGGCCGCCGAGCGGGTGATGCCGGCCGCGCGGCCCAGTTGGGCGGCGGCCGGCTCGGCGACCGGGCAGACCAGCTCCAGGCCGGCGCGGGTGATGCCGGCCGCGACCATCGCCACGTCGGTGACCACGGTCGCACCGGCGCGCAGCGCCGCCAGCCCCGCCTCCAGGGCGGTCTCGTCGCAGACCAGGTCGTCGACGTACGCGAGGTCGGCGCTGGCGTGTACCACCCGTTCGGTCACCGCTCGGCTCAGCGGCGGCAGGTGCGACAGGTCGACCCGCTCGCGCAGGATGCGGTACGACTCGACCTCGATCGGATGCACCACCCGGCTCATCGGGCTCCTTCGCAGGGGTCGGGCTCGGCGACGCAGATCGCGTCGACCGGGCAGATCTCCAGGCACTCCAGGCAGCCGGTGCAGCGGTCGGCGCGTACCGTCAGGCCGCCGGCGACCGGCCGGATCGCGTGCGTGGGGCAGGTGAGCAGGCAGGCGCCGCAGCCCTGGCAGGCGCCGATGGTCACGATCGCCACCGGTACCCCCGGGGCGTGACCATTCGGCCGGCGACCAACCGGGTGTCGCTGTTGCCGACCACGACCACGCTGTACATGTCGACGATGGCCGGGTCGAGGGTGGCCAGCGTCGCCAGGTGCACCCGCTCGCCGGGGCGGCTGGCGTTGCGTACCACGCCGACCGGGGTGGCCGGTGGCCGGTGCGCGGCGAGGATGCCGAGCGCCTTGCCGAGCTGCCAGTCGCGCGCCCGGCTGCGCGGGTTGTAGAACAGCGTCACGAAGTCGCCCTCGGCGGCGGCGGTCACCCGCCGCTCGATGACCTCCCACGGGGTGTGCAGGTCGGACAGGCTCACGTAGGCGTGGTCGTGCCCGAGCGGCGCGCCGAGCAGCGCCCCGGCGGCGAGGGCGGCGGTCACCCCGGGCACACCGACCACGTCGATCCGCTCGTCGGCGTACTCCAGGGCGGGGCTCGCCATCGCGTACACCCCGGCGTCGCCGGAGCCGATCAGCGCGACCGCCCGGCCGGCGGCGGCCTCGGCGACTGCCGCGCGGGCCCGCGCCTCCTCCGCGCCCAGGCCGCTGGACAGCACCCGGGTGCCCGGCCGCAGCACGTCCCGCACCTGGTCGAGGTACTGGTCCAGGCCGACCACGACCGCCGCGCGACGCAACTCCGCCACCGCGCGGGGGGTCCGCAGGTCGGCGGCGCCCGGCCCGAGGCCGACGACGGCGAGCCGGCCGCGCGGCGCGTGCCGGGCCACCGCCACTGTCGCCATCGCCGTCGCGGTCTTGCCGACCAGCAGCGTCGCGTCGTCGGACCGGCCGTCCGGGCCGAGCAGCGCCGCGGCCTCCGCGACGCTCGGCGTGCCGACCGCGGCGCGGACCACCTCGCTGGGATGCGGCACATCGACAGTTGCCAGCCGCGTCGCCGGCCAGGTCACCAGGGGTACGCCGAGCGCGTCGGCGGTGCTGCGGATGCCCGCCTCGTCGGCCTTGATGTCGGCGCTGGCCAGGCAGCGCAGGCTCGCCGGGTCGAGGCCGGCCTCGGCCAGCACCCGGTGCAGCAGCTCGGTCACCTCGGCGGCCGGCACGCCCCGACTCGCGCCCACGCCGGCGACCAGCGACGGCGGTCGCAGCACGGCCGTGCGCCCGTCGAACGGCACCACCCGGTCGGTGACCAGCAGCCGGTACCCGTCGTCCGGTATGTCCTCGTCCGCGGCGCGCACGTTCGGGGGCAGGGCGGGCAGCGGCCAGTCGGCGTCGGCGACCAGCCGGACCGGTTCGCCGTCCAGGATGGCCCGGGACACCGCGGCGACCGCGCCCTGCACCGGCCAACCGAGGGTGTCCAACCCCGGCAGCCCGACCGCGTCGGTGGCGGTGGTGATCACCGGCCGGGCATCCAGCAGCGCGGCGACGGCTTCCGCGAGGTCGTTGCCGCCGCCGGCGTGACCGCCGAGCAGCGCCACGGCGTGCCGGGCCGCCTCGTCGACGACCACCACCGCCGGGTCGGTGCGCTTGTCGTCGAGCAGCGGCGCGACGATCCGCACCACCGCGCCGGTGGCCAGGAACGCGATCACCGCGTCACAGCCGGCCCAGGCGCTGCGCAGCGCGTCGGCGACGCTCTCCCCCTCGACCAGCCGCGCGTGCGGCCACGCGGCGGTCACAGTGTCGGCGTGCCGTCGGCCGGCAGCGGTGGCCGCCACCAGACCGATCCGGGCGGGCGGGTTCTGGTCGGTCACGGGCGCTCCCCGGTGAGGACGACCACCGGGTTGGTGGCCGCGAGGCGGATCGACCCGCCGGGCAGGTCGGCGAGGCGGGCGGCGGAGAGCTGGCTGCCCTCGACGGTGTAGCCGGCGGCACGCAGCAGGCCCACGGCCGGCGCGACGCGGTCCAGCGCGGCCAGGGTGAGCACCACCCGCTCGGGTCGGCGGGCCACCACGGCGGTGAGGACATCGGTGCCGCCACCGCCCACGAAGACCGCGTCCGGCTCGGGCAGCCCGTCCAGCGCCGCCGGGGCCCGCCCGACGACGACCCGCACGTCGACGGCGTGTACGGCGGCGTTGTCCCGGATCGTCGCGGCGGACGCGGAGTGCTGCTCCACGGCGAGCACGGCAGCGCCGAGCAGCGCGCACTCGATGCCGACCGAGCCGCTGCCCGCGCCGACGTCCCAGATCAGCCGGCCCAGTCGGGGGCGCAGCCGGGCGACGACGAGAGCACGCACCTCGGACTTGGTGATCATGGAATCGCGGTGGGCGTACCGGTCCTCCGGCAGTGCCCAGCCACCGGCCGGCGCGGCGGCGGGCTGGTTGTCGGCGCGCATCCCATCGGGCGCGACAAGATCGGGAGCGGGCGCGGCGGGACCGGGCGCGGCGATGCTGAGCAGGACGTGCGGGTCGGACCAGGTGCCGGCGGCGGCCTGCTCGGGGGTCGCCGCCCGGACGCGTTCGGCGTCGGTGCCGAGGTGTTCGGCGACCACCAGCCGGCGGGACCAGCCGACCAGTCCGGCGCCCAGCTCGGCCGCGCCGACGCCCGGCGCGGTGAGCACCGCGACCAGGGGCAGCGCCCGGCAGGCGTTCAGGGCCGGTCGCGGATCGCGGCCGTGCGCGGTGACCACGGCTGCACCGTCCCAGGGCAGCCCGGCACGGGCGAACGCGGCGGCCACACTGGAGACCGCCGGCACCACCCGCAGGGGCAGCCCGGCCGCGCGCAGCCGCCGGACGATGCCGAACAGGCCGGGATCGCCGCTGGCCAGCACCACGGCCGGCACCCCGGCGGCCACGGCGGCGTTCAACCGCCGTACGGCCGGGGCGAGCGGCCCGAGGACGACGGTGTCCACGCCGGGCGGCACGGAAACGGTGGCCAGGTGCCGGGCCGCTCCGACGACCAGCCCGGCCCCGGCCAGCGCGGGCGCGAGGGCGGGGTGGGGTGGCGCTCCGGCCGCGTCCACCCCGACCACGGTCACCACCGCGTCCGGGGCGGACTCGGTCACCACAGCGTCCGGGTACGCCAGGTTCGCCAGCGGGTCGGCGGCCGCCGCGGTCGCCCGGCTCATCGCGGCCACCGGCCCGACGAGGCGACCACCCGCGCGCCGGCGAAGTCGACCATCGCCACGTCCACGGTGACCGTCGGCCCGGCGAAGCGCCGCAGCACCTGCCCGACCCGCTGGCAGAGCAGGTCCCCGGCCGGGCCGAGCAGCCCGGCGGCCTCCCACAGCTCGTACGCGTGCCGCCCGGTGTTCGCCTCGGTCACCGCGGCGACCAGCGCCGGATCGCCACCGGCGTCGGCCGTCACCGCGCCGAGCAGGGACAGGTCCACCTTCGAGCGGGTGTAGTGGGTCATCAGGATTCCGGCGGCGAGTTTGGCGAGCTTGCCGGCCATGCCGACGAAGACCACCCCGGTCATCGCGTCGCCCACGGCGGCGGTGACGGCCGCGCCGGTGAAGTCGCCCACCTCGACGAAGCACACCTCGGGCAGGTCGGGCAGCAGCGCGCGGGCGGCCCGCTCGGTACGCCCGCCGGTGCACAGCACCACCGTCCGCTCGCCCTGGGCGGCCATCACGTGCACGGCCTGTACGACGCTGGCCCGCCAGGAGGCGGTGGAGAAGGGTCGGACGATCCCGGTGGTGCCGAGGATCGAGATGCCGCCGAGGACGCCGAGCCGCCGGTTGGTGGTCTTGCGGGCCATGATCTCGCCCCGGGGCACGCTGATGACCACGCGGACACCGACCTCGGTGAGGTCGACGACCTCGGCCACCGCCTCGCCGATCATCCGGCGTGGGGTGTCGTTGATGGCCGGGCCGCCGACCGCGAGGCCGAGGCCCGGCTTGGTGACGGTGCCGACGCCGGGACCGCCGGCCAGGCGCAGCCCGGGGACGTCGGTCCAGTCCACGGTGGCGGTCAGCTCGGCGCCGTGGGTGACGTCCGGGTCGTCACCGGCGTCCTTCACGACCACCGCCTCGGCGCGCGCCGGTGGGTTGCCGGTCACCTCGCAGCGTTCGACCGGGAACCGCACCCGCTGCCCGGCGGGCAGCCCGATCTCCACCTCCGGCGGGGCCACGCCGGTGACCAGCGCCGAGACGGCCGCCTTCGCCGCGGCGGTGGCGCAGGCCCCGGTGGTCCAACCCGTCCGCAGCGCGGTGGGCCGGACCTTCGCCGTACGTGGCAGGTCCGGCTCGCGCAGCGGCGGCTCGGCGTACGTCACGGGGTGCCTGTTCCCCCGGCGCGACCGCCGGACTGGCGGCGCAGCTCGGCACGTGCGGCCGGCTCGGCGCGACGGAAGGTGTGGAAGTGCCCGGGGTGGTACAGGTGCGAGCGGGTGCCCTCGGCGCCCAGCGCCGGCCCGACCAGGAAGAGCGTGTGTTTCCACAGCTTGTGCTGCTTGACCGTGGCCTCCAGGGTGCCGACCGTGCAGCGCACGACCAGCTCGTCGGGCCAGGTCGCCTGGTACGCCACCACGGCCGGGGTGTCCGCCGGGTAGCCGCCGGCCAGCAGTTCGGCCTGCACCTGACCGGAGCGGGCGGCGGAGAGGAACAGCGCCATGGTGGTGCCGTGCCGGGCGAAGTCGCGGACCCGCTCGCCGGGCGGCATCGGGGTCTTGCCGCCTTCGAGGCGGGTGAGGATCACCGACTGGGCGACCTCGGGCACGGTCAGCTCCCGCCCGACGAGCGCCGCGACGGCGGTGAACGACGACACTCCGGGCACGATCTCGACGGCCAGGTCGAGCGTTCGGCACAGATCCAGTTGCTCCTGCACGGCGCCCCAGAGCGCCGGGTCACCGGAGTGGATGCGGGCCACGGTCAGGCCCTGCTCGGCGGCGCGCTGGTAGAGCGGGAGCACGCCCTCGATGGGCAGCTGCGACGAGTCGACGATCTCCGCGTCGGGGCGCGCGTGGTGCAGGACGTCGGCGTGCACCAGGCTGGCCGCCCAGATCACGATGTCGGCCGCGGCGATCACCCGGGCGGCCCGCAGGGTCAGCAGGTCCGCCGCACCCGGGCCGGCCCCGACGAACCACACCTTGCCGTTGCTGGTCACAGCTTTCCTCCTCGGTGGTCGCGGCGGGCGGGCACCAGCAGCGTCGACAGGTACGGCAGGTCGTGCGCGGTGTCGTCGACTCCGCCGACGTGTTCGCCGGGCAGGCCCAGGCTGCGCCCGAGCACCGCGTCGGCGAGGCGGCCCTGTCGGCGCAGTTCGGCGAGCAGCTCCGGGTGCTGCCGCCAGCCCTTGTAGGCGACCACGGTGCCCGGCCCGGCGAGGGCGTCGGCGAACAGCGCCAGACCGGCGGTGGCCGGCAGCAGGGTCAGCGGTTCGCGTCCCTCGCAGAGCGGAACGCCGCTGCGGGCGGCCAGTTCCTGCATGGCGGTGACGCCGGGCACGGTCGCCACCCGCACGGTGGGGCGCAGCGCGCGGACGCTCTGCGCCAGATAGCCGAAGGTGGAGTAGACGTTGGGGTCGCCGATGGTGGCGAAGGCGAGGGACCGCGCGCCCGCGTCGACCGCGTCGACCACGCTCCGGGCGGCGTCGTCCCAGGCCGCTGCCCGGCGGGCGGTCACCCCACCCCGGTCGTCGAGGGCGAACGGCAGCCGACGCAGCCGGTCCGCCGGCACGTACTCCCGGACGGTCGCCTCGGCCCGCCCGGCCTCCGAGCCCGGCGGCGTCGCACCGGCGGTCCCGGTCGGCGCGACCCGGTCCGCCATCACGGGTACGAAGACCACGTCGGCCTCGCGCAGGATCCGCACGGCCTTGACGGTGAGCAGTTCCGGGTCGCCCGGCCCGACACCGACGCCGGTCAGCGTGGCGTCGGCGGGACACGCGTCGGTGGTCGGCCTCGCGTGGGCGCGCTGCGCGCTCATCGGCACGCCTCGACCAGCCGGCGGGCCGCAGTGGGGTGGCCGGCCCAGTGGGTGTGCAGGTAGGAGGCGTGTACGCGGCCGGCGACGAAGCCGTGGTCCGTGCCGTTCCAGCGCCACGCCGGCCGCTCGCCGTACCCGGGGTCGGTGGTGGTGCGGTGGAACTCGTGGCCACGTACCGGCTCGCCCGCGCGGGCCACCGGGGAGTCGGTGACGGCCAGGGCCTCGCGGTAGCCGAGGGTGAGCCGGCCGGTCATCCGGGCGGCGAGGTCCAGCCGACCGCACATCGGTACGCCGTCCAGGGCTCGCCCGAGGTAGAGCAGCCCGGCGCACTCGGCCACGACCGGCCCGTCGAAGTCGGCCAGCTCGGCCCGGAGTGTGCCGTTGCCCGCGAGGGCCTCCGCGTACGCCTCGGGGAACCCGCCGCCGATCACGACCGCGCGGGTGCCGGCGGGCAGTGCCGGGTCGCGCAGCGGGTCGACGGTGACGACGTCCGCCCCGGCGGCGGTGAGCAGCTCGGCGGTCTCCGCGTACGAGAAGGTGAAGGCCGGTCCACCGGCGAGCGCGACGAGCGGGCGTTCGTCGCCGGCCGGACCGCCGACGGCGACGACCGGGTCCCAGGCCGCGGCGGTCAGCGGCGCGGCGGTGCGGGCCAGGTCGAGGACGGCGTCGAGGTCCACGGTGGCCTCCACCAGTTCGGCGAGGGCGGTGACGATCGCGAGGGACTCGGGTGCCCGCTCCGCCACCGGGACCAGCCCGAGGTGCCGGGCCGGCGCGGCAACCTCGGCGGCGCGGGTGACCGCCCCGAGCACCGGTACGCCGACCTCGGCGAGGGCGTCGCGCAGCAGCGTCTCGTGCCGGGGCGAGCCGACCCGGTTGAGGATCACCCCGCCGATGCGGACCGCCGGGTCGAACGCGGCCATGCCGAGGGTCAGCGCGGCGGCCGAGCGGCCCTGCGCGGTGGTGTCCAGCACCAGCACCACGGATGCCTCGATCAGGCGGGCGACGTGCGCGGTGGAGGCGAAGTCGCGTCGACCCACCGCCCCGTCGTGCAGGCCCATCACACCCTCCACCACGGCGATGTCGGCGGGCGTCGGGACGCTCGCGCCGTGGCGCAGCAGACCGGCGATCCGCTCGGCCCCGACCAGGAACGGATCGAGGTTCCGGCCGGGCCGCCCGGCGGCGAGGGCGTGGTAGCCGGGGTCGATGTAGTCCGGGCCGACCTTGTGCGGGCTGACCGTCAGGCCGCGACGGCGCAGCGCGGCGAGCAGCCCGGTGGCGACTGTGGTCTTGCCGTGGCCGCTGGCCGGCGCGGCGATGACCACTCGGGGCAGCGCCCAGGGCGCGCTCACCACTCGATGCCCTTCTGGCCCTTCTGGCCGGCGTCCATCGGGTGCTTGACCTTGGTCAGCTCGGCCACCAGGTCAGCGGCGGCGATCAGGCGCGGGTCGGCGTCCCGGCCGGTGATGACGACATGCTGGAAGCCGGGGCGCTCGGCCAGGGTGGCGACCACCTCGTCGACGTCCACCCAACCCCACTTCATCGGGTAGGTGAACTCGTCCAGCACGTACAACCCGTACCGCTGCGCGGCCAGGTCGCGCTGGATCTGCCGCCAGCCCTCCAGGGCGTCGGCGGCGTGGTCGGCCTCGCCGCCGCGCTGGATCCAGGACCAGCCCTCGCCCATCTTGTGCCAGGCGACCGGCGCGCCCTGGCCGGTACGCTCGTGCACCTCGCCGAGCGCCCGGAAGGCGTTCTCCTCCCCCACCCGCCACTTGGCGCTCTTGACGAACTGGAACACCCCGACCGGCAGGCCGGCGGTCCAGGCCCGCAACGCCAGCCCGAAGGCCGCAGTGGACTTGCCCTTCATCTGTCCGGTGTGGACGATCAGCAGTGGCCGGTGCCGCCGCTGCCGGGTCGTCAACCCGTCAGCGGGCACCACACTCGGCTGTCCCTGCGGCATCAGTGCGTCCCCCGTCCCGCGGGCACTCCCGCGATCGTGCAGCTTCTGCTGGTCATCTGCGCGCCTCGTCCCCTCATGTCGCGACCGGAACCGCACGATCGCGGGGTTGGGTCAGGGCGGCCAGGGGCGTCAGGGGCGCGTTCAGCTGGGTCGCCAGGCGCCGCGCCAGGTGCAGGCGGACCGGGCCGGACTCGCAGTCGACGACGACGCAGGGGGCCGCTGTCGCGGCCAGCACCGCCGCGGCCGCCGCGGCCCGGTCCAGTGGACGCGGCCCGGCGGTCGCTCTGCCGTCGGTGACGATGAGGACCAGGGGGCGGCGCTTCGGATCACGTCGGCGCTCCAGCCGCAGCAGCTCGGCGGCGGCGAGCAGGCCCTCGGCCAGCGGCGTCCGACCACCGGTGGGCAGCTCGGCCAGCCGCGTCGAGGCGGCCAGCACCGACGAGGTGGCCGGCAGCAGCGTCCGCGCACCGCTGGCCCGAAAGGCGATCACGGCGACCTTGTCCCGCCGCTGGTAGGCGTCGGTGAGCAGCGCGAGGACCGCGTCCTTCACAGCGGTCATCCGCTGCCGGGCGCCCATCGACCCGCTCGCGTCCACCACGAACAGCACGAGGTTGCCCTCACGCCCCTCCCGGACCGCCTCCCGCACGTCGTCCGGGCGCAGTCGCAGCGGGCCGTTCAGCCGTCCCCGGGCCGCCTGGTGCGGCGCGGCGGCGCGAATCGTGGCCGGCAGGTGCAGCGCGCCGACCCGAGCGGCCGGCACCCGGGCCCCGGTGGTGCGTCCCCGCCCGGTGCGGGCGCGCGACCGCCGCCCGGGCACGCCGTCACCGACGCCCGGCGCGGTGAGCAACCGGGCCCGCAGACCACCCTGGGGTACGGCCACCGGCTGACCCTGCCCGCCGGAGCCCCGCTGCCGGGTCGGATCGTCGTCGCCACCGTGCACCCCCGCGCTCCGACGGTGCCCGCCCCCGTCGTCGTCCCTCCCGTTCGGCGACTCAGCGCCGCCGTCCGGGCCGACGTCGGCGCGGGACCCCGAGCGCTCGGTCGCGCCGGATGCATCCTGGTCAACGGCGTCGCCGCTGCCACCGTGGGGTCCCGCGCCGTCGGGGCCGCTGCGGCCGGCGCCGCCGCCGGCACCGCCCTGCGGGCCACCGCCGTCCGGGCCGCCGTGCCCGCCGGAGCCACCGCCCGGGCCGCCACCGTCGGGGTCCGAGCCGTCGGGGCGCGATCCAGCGGGGCCACCGTCGTGCGGGCCGCCGTCGTCGTCCGGGTCGTCGGGGTGGGCGTCCTGGGCGCGCTGCAACGCCTCGTCGAGGCGCTTCTCATCCAGGCCCGGCGTGTCGAACGGATCGCGGCGGCGGCGGTGCGGCAGGGCGAGGCGGGCGGCGACCCGTACGTCGTCGATGGTGACCCGGTCCCGGCCGTGCCAGGCGGCGTGGGCGAGGGCGGTACGGGCGGTGACGATGTCGGCGCGCATCCCGTCCACGTCGAACGCGGCGCACACCTCGGCGATCTGCCGCAGCGCGGCGTCCGGAAGACGTACCCCGGGAAGCCGGCGGCGGGCGGCGGCCACCTGGGCGGCGATCTGGGCGTCGGCGTCGGCCCACCGGGCGGCGAAGCCCGCCGGGTCGGCGTCGGCGGCGAGCCGGCGACGCACCACCTCGACCCGGACCTCCGGGTCCCGGCTGGCACCCACCTCGACGGTGAGCCCGAACCGGTCGAGCAGCTGCGGTCGCAGCTCCCCCTCCTCCGGGTTCATGGTGCCGACCAGCAGGAAGCGGGCCGCGTGGCTGACCGAGACGCCCTCGCGCTCGACGTGGCTGCGGCCCATCGCCGCCGCGTCGAGCAGCAGGTCGACGAGGTGGTCGTGCAGCAGGTTGACCTCGTCGACGTAGAGCACGCCCCGGTGCGCGGCGGCGAGCAGGCCCGGTTCGAAGGCGCGTACCCCCGCACCGAGGGCCTTCTCCAGGTCGAGCGAGCCGACGACCCGGTCCTCGGCGGCGCCGACCGGCAACTCCACGAGACGGGCCGGACGGGTCTCGGCGGTGGCGTCGGCCGGGTGCGGCCCGTCCGGGCAGCCCGGGTCGGGCTCGGCGGGGTCGCAGCCGAAGCGGCAGCCGGCGACCCGACGGACCGGGGGCAGCAACGCGGCGAGGGCGCGCACGGCGGTGGACTTGGCGGTGCCCTTCTCGCCGCGCACGAGGACCCCGCCGATCGCCGGGGAGACGGCGTTGAGCAGCAGCGCCAACCGCATGTCGGCCATGCCGAGCACCGCGCTGAACGGGTAGATCGTCACTGCGCCTTCTTTCGTTCGCGACTGCGGGGCTCGCAAAACCGGCTCACTCCTCGCGCTCACACCCGGTCCTCCAGATCGCCCTCGCTGGCCAGGTACGTGTCACGGAGTCGGTCCAGGGTGGCCGGCTCGGGTTTGGCCCACAGCCCCCGGTCGGCGGCCTCCAGCAGCCGCTCGGTGATGCCGCGCAGCGCCCACGGGTTGGACTGCTCCAGGAACTCCCGGGTGGTGTCGTCGAAGAGGTACGCGGCGGCCAGGTGCTCGTACATCCAGTCGTCGACCACGCCGGCGGTGGCGTCGTAGCCGAACAGGTAGTCCACGGTGGCCGCCAGCTCGAACGCGCCCTTGTAGCCGTGCCGGCGCATCGCCGCGATCCACTTCGGGTTGACCACCCGGGCCCGGAACACCCGCCGGGTCTCCTCGC
Source organism: Micromonospora sp. NPDC047557 (assembly GCF_043205095.1). Taxonomy (NCBI): domain Bacteria; kingdom Bacillati; phylum Actinomycetota; class Actinomycetes; order Micromonosporales; family Micromonosporaceae; genus Micromonospora; species Micromonospora sp. NPDC047557. The sequence continues at coordinate 162,200 of NZ_JBIDDK010000006.1, forward strand.
CCAGCGTGCGGGTGCGCACGTCGTGCGGCATCGCCGAGTCACCCACGTACGCCGCCGGCGACGTGCCGGTGAGGTGACGGACCATCGCCACCATCCCGCCGTGGTACTGGAAGTAGTCGTCCGAGTCGACGATGTCGTGCTCGCGGGTGTCCTGGTTCTTCACCGCCACCGCGATCCGCGCGAAGGAGCGTTCCATGTCGGCGCGCGCCTCCCGCCCGTCCAGGCCCCGGCCGTACGCGTAGCCGCCCCACACCGCGTACACCTCGGCCAGGTCGGCGTCGCTGCGCCAGGTCCGCGCGTCGATCAGCGGCAGCAGGCCCGCGCCGTACGCCCCGGGCTTGGAGCCGAAGATCCGGGCGGTGGCCCGCCGCTCGTCGCCGTGCTCGGCGAGGTCGGCGGCGACGTGCGCCCGCACGTAGTTCTCCTCGTCCGGCTCGTTCAGCGCGGCGACCCGCCGTACGGCGTCGTCGAGCAGCGCCACGACGTGCGGGAACGCGTCGCGGAAGAAGCCGGAGATGCGCACGGTCACGTCGACGCGGGGCCGGCCCAGCTCGGCGGTCGGCACCACCTCGATGCCGGTGACCCGCCGGGACCGGTCGTCCCAGACCGGGCGGCAGCCCAGCAGCGCGAGCACCTCGGCGATGTCGTCGCCCTGCGTGCGCATGGCACTGGTGCCCCACACGGTCAACCCGACCGAGCGGGGGTACGTGCCGGTGTCGGCGAGGTGCCGGGCCAGCAGCGAGTCCGCGAGGGCCACCCCGACGTCCCAGGCGTTGCGGCTGGGGATGGCCTTCGGGTCGACGGAGTAGAAGTTGCGGCCGGTGGGCAGCACGTTGACCAGGCCCCGGGTGGGTGAACCGGACGGTCCGGGCGGCACGAACCGCCCGTCCAGCGCCCCGAGGGTGTGGGTCAGTTCGTCGGTGGTGCGCGCGAGCCGGGGCACCAGTTCGGTGGCCGCGAAGCGCAGCACCGCGACGAGGTCCGGGATCGGTTGCCCGGTCACCTCCACGACCACCGCGTCGACGGCGTCGACGTCCCAGCCGAGCGTCTCCATCCCGATGACCAGCCTCCGGGCGAGCGCCTCGATGAGGTCGACGGCGTCGGCGGCGGTGCCGGCCGGCCCGTCCACGATGTCGGTCAGCGCCGCCGGCACGCTCAGGCGCTGTCCCGGCGACGCGAGCAGGTCCTGCTCGTCGAGGCCGTACGCGGCGGCGAGGGCCTGCCGCAGGCCGGGCAGGGCGTGGTTGCCGCCCCAGATCTGCGGGGCGCGCAGCACGGCGAGCACCAGGTTGACCCGTGGTTCACCGGTCGGCGCGTCGGCGAGGATGTGCAGCCCGTCGCGGATCTGCACGTCCTTGACCTCGCAGAGGTACCCGTCGAGGTGCAGCACGAAGTCGTCGAAGTCGTCGGCGTCGGGCATCGCCTCGGCGTGCAGGTCGTGGTGCAGTTCGGCGGCGCGCACCAGGTCCCAGATCTGCGCCCGCACGGTGGGCACCTTGGCCGGGTCGAGGGCCTGCACGGTCGCGTACTCGTCGAGCAGTTGCTCCAGCTTGGCCAGGTCGCCGTAGGTCTCGGCGCGGGCCATCGGCGGCACCAGGTGGTCGATCACCACGGCGTGCGCCCGCCGCTTGGCCTGGGTGCCCTCGCCGGGGTCGTTGACGATGAACGGGTAGACCAGCGGCAGATCACCGAGGACCGCGTCGGGCGCGCAGTCGGCGGCCAGGCCGAGGCCCTTGCCGGGCAGCCACTCCAGGGTCCCGTGCTTGCCCAGGTGCACCACGGCGTCCGCGCCGAAGCCGCCGTCCGCGACGGGCGCGGCCAGCCAGCGGTACGCGGCCAGGTAGTGGTGGCTCGGCGGCAGGTCCGGGTCGTGGTAGATGGCGATCGGGTTCTCCCCGAAGCCGCGCGGCGGCTGGATCAGCAGCACGACGTTGCCGAAGCGCAGCCCCGCGAGCACGAGGTCCCCGCCGTCGGTGTAGAGCTCGCCGGGCGGCTCACCCCAGTGCTCCCGCATCCGCTCGCGCAGCTCGGCCGGTACCTGGTCGAACCATCGCCGGTAGGTCTCGCCGGGCACCCGGGCCTCGGCGGCGGCCAACTGCTCCGGGGTGAGCCACTCCACGTCGTGACCACCGGCGGCGATCAGGGCGTGGATCAGCGCGTCGCCGTCGTCGGGCGGCGGCGCGTCCCCCAGGTCGTAGCCGGCCTCGGCCAGTGCGGCGAGCAGCCGGACCGCCGAGACGGGGGTGTCCAGCCCGACGGCGTTGCCGACCCGGGAGTGCTTGGTGGGGTACGAGCTGAGCACCACGGCGACCCGCTTGTCGGCGTTGGGCACGTACCGCAGCCGGGCGTGTCGTACCGCGATGCCGGCCACCCGGGCGGCCCGCTCGGGGTCGGCCGCGTAGACCGAGAGGCCGTCCGCGTCGATCCGCTTGAACGAGAACGGCACGGTGACGATCCGGCCGTCGAACTCGGGGATGGCCACCTGCATCGCCGCGTCCAACGGGGACAGCCCAGCGTCGCTGCCGGCCCACTGCTCCCTGGTGCTGGTCAGGCAGAGCGCCTGAATGACGGGCACGTCCAGGGCGGCGAGCGCGCCGACGTCCCACGCGTCCTCGTCGCCGCCGGAGGACGCGTCGGCGGCGACCGCGCCGCCGGCCGCGAGCACGGTGACCAGCAGCGCGTCACAGCGGGCGAACAGCCCGAGCGGGCCCGCGCCCGTGGTCAGGCCGCGCAGCGAGCCACAGAAGATCGGCAGCGGGTTGCCCCCGGCCTCCCGCACGGCCTCGGCCAGGACGTCGACGAAGGCGGTGTTGCCGGCGAGGGCGTGCGCCCGGTAGAAGACGATCCCCACGGTGGGACGCTGCGGGTCGGTCGGGTGGTCGCCGTGCACGCCGTACGCCGGGGTGGGCGCGGGCGGGGCGAACCCCTCGCCGGTGAGCAGCACCGTGTCGCTGAGGAACCGGGCCAGGTGCCCGAGGTTGTCCGGCCCGCCCTCCACCAGGTACGCCAGCGCCTGGGTGACCACTCCGGACGGCACCGTGGAGATTGCCATCAGCTCCGCGTCGGGCACCGCCTCACCGCCGAGCACGACCGTCGGCACGCCGGTGGCGAGCACCGCGGCGAGGCCGTCCGGCCACGCCTGCCGACCCCCGAGCAGACGTACGACGGCGAGGTCGACCCCGTCGAGCAGGGCGGGCACCTCGTCGGCCGCCACCCGCGCCGGGTTGGCGAGCCGGTAGTCGGCGTCGCTGGCGCGGGCGGCCAGCAGGTCGGTGTCGGCGGTGGAGAGCAGCAGAACGCGCACGGCAGGCTCCGGACGGTAACGTCGGCACGCTCGCGAGAGCGACCAGACGACGTGTGATGGGCGCAGGGTTCAGCGAAAACCGCGATCCGGCCGGCTCAGCGGCCTGCGGCCGGGAGCGACGGGCGGCGCGGTCCGGAACTCAGCGGTGAACGGAGTCGATGCCGATCGCGGCGGCGGCACGGCCGCGGTGCGCAAGACGGCAGCAGCCGTCGATGATGGAGACGCCAAGCGTCATCGGGTCCTCCTCGGGTGTCCACGCCCTGGGGTACGTCCCGACGGCCGAAGTATCCTGGCTTCCGGATCGATGCTCTCCCCCGGCCTTCCAACCGCAGACACACGGTCGTGACTCACGAGGGGGGATCGCTCCCCGGTGACAGTGGCGGGACCGCGTCGGATTCGCACCGACTTCCTTCACTGCCGTCAGGCCGCGAATGCTGCCACACCCCTGCGCTGCGGGTCAACGCCGCTCCGGCCCGCCGAGCGGGCGTGCGTCACCGAGCCTCAACTGTCGACGCGACAGCCGATCACCTGACCTCGATGCCCCGGATCAATGCCCGACATCCTCTGCTCTGCTTCCCTATACGCAACGAGAAGGGAGCGTCACTGGCGCTTATGGGTAAGCAGAGCAAAGGATCGGCAGAGCACTCTGGCTCGCGCCGCTGGCCCGGCGGTGGTGGCTTCTGGGCTGAGGAGTCTCAGCGGGCGTGGCGCTCCGGGTGTGCCCGATTCCACACCCGCATCCGCTCGGGGTAGCCGGTGCGGGCCGCCTCGTACAGCGGCACCGCGTGCTTGCGGGCGATGGCGCCCGCCGCGCGGGGTGTGCCGGTGCGGCGGCGGATCCATTCGCCGTCGTGGGCGATCGCCACCACTGTGGTGTCGGTGGCGGTGGTCTCCGGCTCCAGGTAGAACTCCACTCCCCGCCGGCTGGCGACGAACGACTCCAGCGCGGCGAGATCGTCCCGGGTGGCCTCGCGGTCCAGCTTCGTCGGGGTCGCCTCGGTGCCCCGTGACCGCCGGTTGAACCAGCCCATGCCCAGCCCCTCTCCTCGGACGCCACTCCAGTTCAGCACCGATTCCTGGCAATACGCTGCACGCCAGGTGGGAGAAATCTGACTCGGCGGAGCGCGGACGGAACCGCTGGAGCGGGCGTACCGAACGGAAGCCCTGAAAGCGGGGGACAACACTCCCCGCCATATTCAACATATACCGCATGGGGGGACTTGCGGCAAGGCCCCCGGTGTACCGCAGAATTGCCCGTCCAAGGCCAGGACCTGCGGAAACGGGAGCCAATACATGCACAACTCGTCGGCGGCGGCCAGCGCGTTCGACCTTCCCGACAACCTCGCCGCCAAGGCCGACCCGGCGCTGATCGCCCGTGACGAGCAGCACTTCGCCGTCATCGCGGCGAGCCTGGAGCGGTCGATCGCCGACCTGTCCGACCGCCTCGACGTCGAGCGCCGGGCACCCGCCGGCAAGGGCCGCCAGGCGGTCGCCCGGGACGAGGAGATCCGCCGGTTGACCGGCCGCCTGCGCGCCCTGCGTCGCTTCGGTCTGGACCTGTGCCTCGGGCGCATCGTCAGCGCGGACGACCCCGAGCCGGTCTACATCGGACGCTTCGGCCTCACCGACGGCAACGGTCGGCGGCTGCTGCTCGACTGGCGCTCCCCCGCGGCCGAGCCGTTCTTCGGGGCGACCCACGCCAACCCGATGGGCCTGGCGAGCCGGCGTCGGTACCGCTGGACGCTCGGCCGGATCAGCGACTACTGGGACGAGGTGTTCACAGCGGACGGGTTCGAGGGGCACGCGGCGCTGGACAACCAGTCCGCGTTCATCGCCAGCCTCGGCGGCAACCGGTCGGCCCGGATGCGCGACGTGCTCGGCACCATCCAGGCCGACCAGGACGCCATCATCCGGGCCGGATCGCGCGGCGCTCTCGTCGTCGACGGCGGTCCGGGCACGGGCAAGACCGTGGTGGCCCTGCACCGCACCGCGTACCTGCTCTACTCCGACCCCCGCCTCGGTCACCGCCGCGGCGGGGTGTTGTTCGTCGGCCCGCACGAGCCCTACCTGGCGTACGTCGCCGACGTCCTGCCCAGCCTCGGCGAGGAGGACGTGCAGACCTGCACCCTGCGCGACCTCGTACCCCAGGGCGCCGCGGCGACGGTCGAGGCCGACCCGGCCGTGGCCCGCCTGAAGTCCTCCGCGGATCTGGTCCGGGCGATCGAGGCGGCCGTGCGGTTCTACGAGGAGCCGCCGACCACGGCGATGACGGTCACGGCCGGCGACACCGACGTGCGGCTGAGCGCGGACGACTGGGCCCAGGCGTTCGAGGCGCCCGGACCCGGCACCCCGCACAACGAGGCGCGGGACGAGATCTGGGAGGAGCTGCTGGCGATCCTGCTCGGGAGGTACGACGGCGACGAGTCGGACGACCTGGTACGCGGATCGCTGCTGCGCAACCGGGACCTGCGCACGGCGTTCAACCGCGCCTGGCCGCTGCTCGAGGCGACCGACATCGTCGCCGACCTGTGGTCGGTGCCCGCCTATCTGCGCCGGTGCGCCCCCTGGCTCGACCCCGAGGACATCCGCCGGCTCCAGCGCGTCGACGCCCGCGCCTGGACGGTGTCCGACCTGCCGCTGCTGGACGCGGCACGGCAACGGCTCGGCGACCCGGAGGCGTCCCGGCGTACCCGCCGCCACGAGGCCACCATCGCCGCCGAACGCGCGCGCATGGCGACTGTCGTCGACGAGCTGATCGAGGCCCACGCCTACGACGACGGTGAGGGTGTGCTGTCCAGCCTGCGCCAACTGGACCTGCAGGACGCGCTTGTCGACGAGGCCGTACTCCCCAGCGCCGATGCGGATCTGCTGGCCGGCCCGTTCGCGCACATCGTCGTGGACGAGGCGCAGGAGCTGACCGACGCGCAGTGGCAGATGCTGCTGTCGCGCTGCCCGTCGCGCAGCTTCACCATCGTCGGGGACCGCGCCCAGGCCCGGCACGGGTTCACCGAGTCGTGGCCGGAACGACTGAGGCGCATCGGCCTCGACCGGGTCACCCTGACCTCGCTGAGCATCAACTACCGGACGCCGCGCGAGGTCATGGCACAGGCCGAGCCGGTCATCCGGGCCGTGCTCCCGGACGCGAACGTGCCGACCTCGATCCGTGGCAACGGGATTCCGGTGACCCACGGATCGGTGCGCGAGCGGGACGCGATCGTCGACGGCTGGCTCGCGGAGCACGCCGACGGGATCGCCTGCGTCATCGGCGAGCCCACCTTCCGGCCAGCGACGAATCGCGTCCGGTCGCTGAGCCCGGAACTGTCCAAGGGGCTCGAGTTCGACCTGGTCGTCCTCGTCAACCCGGAGACGTTCGGCGAGGGCATCCAGGGGGCGGTCGACAGGTACGTCGCGATGACCCGCGCGACGCAGCGACTCGTCGTCCTCACCGGGTCCTGACCTCGTAGGCTGCCGGGCGTGTCGAAGGACGTGCGGGAGGCGGCGGCGCACAACAACGCGCAATGGTGCGACGCCGTGTGCGCCAGTCACGGGCTGGCCGGCCGGATCGACGCCGAGGCGTGGTCGGTGCCCCGCCGCTCGCCACCCTGGTATCCGGACGCGGTCGCCCTGCGCCCCGGCGTCGACCCCGAGGCGCTGCTGGCGCGGATCGACGTCGGGCCCGGCGCGTCGGTGAAGGACAGCTTCGCCGACCTCGACCTCTCGGCGTACGGGTTCCGGGTGCTCTTCGACGCGCAGTGGATCCACCGCCCGCCGACCGACCCGCCGGCCGGCCGGCCGCTCACCCCGGTCACCACTCCCGAAGGGCTGGCGGCCTGGGCGAGCGCGCACGGCGGCGGGGAGCTGTTCCGCCCGGCGCTGCTGGCCGACCCGCGCATCCGGGTGCTGGCCCGCCACGATGAGCGGGGCGCTGTCGTCGGCGGGGCGGTGGTCAGCGGCGACGACCCGGCCGGCGTCTCCAACCTGTTCACCCACACCGACGACCCGGACGAGATCTGGCACGCGATTCCCGCCACCCTGCCCGGCGTACCCCTGGTCGGCTACGAAACCACCCCCGACCTACCACCCGCCCGCCGAGCCGGCTTCCTCCCTGCCGGTCCCCTCCGGGTCTGGCTCCGGTGATCATGAAGTTATCGGCGCGACACGCCGGCATCGCCGGCAATAGCTTCATGATCACCGGGGACAGGGGTCAGGTCAGGCGGGTCAGGTCCTCGGGGGTCAGGGTCAGGGAGGCGGCGGCGATGTTCTCCCGCAGGTGGGCCGGGTCGCCGGTGCCGGGGATCGCGAGGACGTGCGGGCCCTGGTGCAGCGTCCAGGCCAGGCGTACCTGCTGGGGGGTGACGCCGTGGGCCCGGGCGACCGCCTCGACGGCCGCGCCCGGCGTGGCGCTCGCACCCGCCTCCCGACTGGTGCCGGCCAGCGCGAAGAAGGGCACGTAGGCGATCCCCCGCTCGCCGCAGACGCGGACGAATGCGTCCTGCTCCCGGTACGCGTCCAGGCCGTAGTTGTTCTGCACGCAGACCACCGGCGCGATGCCCGCCACCTCGTCCAGCTGCTCGGGCCGGACGTTGGACAGCCCGAGATGCCGGATCAGCCCGGCGGCGCGCAGCTCGGCCAGGGTGCCGAACCGCTCGGCCAGCGGCATCGCGCCCGGCCCCCGGCCGAGCCGCAGGTTCACCACGTCCAGCCGGTCGCGGCCGAGGCGGCGCAGGTTCTCCTCGACCTGGGCGCGCAGCTGCGCCGGGGTTTCCGCCTCGCTGAATCCGGTCACCGGGTCGTAGCCGAAGCCGACCTTGGTGGCGATGACCAGATCCTCGGGGTACGGGGCGAGCGCCGCGCGGATCAGCTCGGTGGCGTACCGGGCGGGGCCGGTACCCACCCGCAGGGTTCCGCCGGGCGAGACGTAGAACGCGGCCGTGTCGATGTGGTTGACGCCCCACTCCACGGCGCGGCGCAGCAGCGCGATCGCACGCTCGCGGTCGGGGTTCGCGGTGATCCGCATCGAGCCGAAGCCCATCCGGTGCACGGTGCGGTCGCCCAGGGTCCAGCTGCCCGCCGCGGCGGCGGTGATCTCGTCGGTTGGCATCGGGCGACCGTAGCCAGCGGGGGCGCGCGGCGCACTCGGCCGCGCACCCGATACCGCCGCGCCCCGATCTGGGTTAGTTTTTCTGTGCTGCCGGAGCCTGCTCGTCGGCTGCTGCCGGGGCCTGCTCGTCGGCTCGCGGCGGGCGCAGCGCCGGCACCAGCGCCAGCGTCGGCAGGAGCAGCAGCGGCACCACCAGCAGCGCCCGCAGGGTGCCGACGTGGTCACCGAGCAGGCCCAGCAGCGGCGGCCCGCCCAGGAAGGCCGTGTAGCCGATCACCGCGACGACGCTGACCCGTACCGCCGCGTGCGCCTCCTCGTCGGCCGCCGCGCTCATGCCGACCGGGAAGCCCAGCGACGCGCCGAGGCCCCACAGCGCGACGCCGACGATGGCCACCGGCCCCGAGCCGGCCAGCACGGCCAGGCCGGCGCCGGCAGCGGCGAGCAGCAGGGTGCTGCTGAGCACCGGCACCCGACCCCAGCGGTCCAGCGCGATGGTGCCCGCGGTGCGCCCGATGGTCATGCCGACGACGAACACGCCGAAGACCGCCGCTCCGGCGGCCTCGCTCAGGTCCCGGCCGTCCACGAAAGCGACCGCCAGCCAGTCGTTGGCGCTGCCCTCCGTGAACGCCGCCACCAGCACGAACAGCCCGATGAGCAGGGTGCGCGGCTCCCGCCAGGCGGCGAGTTGGGCCCGGCGACGGCCGGCCGGGCTGGTGTCCGCCGTCTGGTTGCCCGCGTCGACGGCCGGTTGGGGCAGGAACATCCGGGAGGCGAGCACGGTGCCGACGAGTACCACCACCGCCACCGCGGCGAGGTGCGCGCCGACCGGCACGTCCAGGCGGGCGGCCCCGGCGCCGAGACCCGCGCCGGCCACCGACCCGAGACTCCAGGCCGCGTGGAAACGGGGCATGACGGTACGCCCCAACCGCCGCTCCACCGTGGCGCCCTCGACGTTCATCGCCACGTCGCAGGCGCCGGAACCGTAGCCGAAGGCGACCAGCCCCAGCCCGACGACGACGGACGACCCGGCGACCGTCGCGCCCAGCCCGGCCACGATCAGGCCGACCGCGACCAGCGCGGTGGCGATCGTCACGGTGCGGGCCGAGCCGAGGCGCTGGGCGAGCAGCCCGGAGGTCGGCATGGCGAGCAGCGCGCCCACGCTCATCGCCAGCAGCAGGAGGCCGAGGCGCCCGGCGGAGAGGTCCAGCGCCTCGCGGACCGCCGGCACCCGGGAGAACCAGCTGCCGACGGCCAGGCCGTTCAGGGTGAAGGTGACGGCGACGCCGTTGCGGGCGAGCCGGACGATCCGTGCCGGAACTGTGGTGTCCGGGGCGACGGCCGGGCTGGTGGGGGCGCTCACAGCTGTGGGTCCTCTTCCTCGGGGTGATCTCCTGGCACGATCGCACACCTGAGAGCGCTACCACCACAAGCGGGTCAGCCCCTTACCGACGACGCGCAGGCCGGGGGATGATTCCTGGCAGGCGTACGCCCGCCCCGGGCGGGCGCCGGGGGGAGGGCACCATGACGGCAGCGGCACACCGGCCAGCCACTCTGGAGGACGTCGCCCGGGCCGCCGGGGTGTCCCGGTCCACGGCCTCGCGGGTGATCGCCGGGACGGGATTCGCCTCGCCGGCCGCCCGGGAGCGCGTGGTGACGGCCGCCGACCAGTTGGGTTACGTGCCCAACTCGGCCGCCCGGGCGCTGGTGCGCGGCGGCGGCGTACGGCTGGTGGTGGCCGTCGCGGGGGCCAGCGCGGCGGTGTTGGACGACCCGTACGTCCACCGGGTGGTCGGCTCGGCAGCCCGGGTGTGCGCGCCGGCCGGCGTCGGGGTGGCGCTGCACTGGCTGCCGCTGGGCGACCCACGCGGCCTGGACCGGCTCGCCGCGGACCGCAGCGTGTGCGGCGTCGTGCTGGTCAACACCACCGAGGCCCTGCTGGACGCCGTACCCCGGTCGCTGCACGGCCGGGTCGCCTCGATCGGCATCGGCTCGGCCGAGGTGCCGTCGTTCGACGTCGACAACGCCGCTGGCGCCGGCGAGGTGCTGCGCCACCTGTACGCCACAGGCCGCCGCCGGATCGCCATGGTGACCGGCCCGGCGTGGCTGCCGTGCTCGCAGCGCCCCGTGCAGGCGTACCGCCACCTGATGCGCCAGGCCGGCCTGCCCGAGCGGGTGGTGGACGGGGACTTCACGGCGGCGCGTGGCCGGGCGGCGGCCGGCGAGGCGCTGCGCCGCTGGCCGGACGTGGACGCGATCTTCGCGATCAGCGACGAGACCGCGCTCGGGGTCATCGCGGCGCTGCGCGAGGGCGGTGTGCGGGTGCCCGGTGACGTCGCGGTGGCCGGCTTCGACGACATCCCGCTGGCCGGTATGACCGCGCCGGCGTTGACCACCGCGAGCCACCCCGTGGGCCGGATCGCCACCGCGGCGGCCACCGCCGTGCTGGCCGGCCGCCCGGCCGCGCCGGTGACGCTCTTCCCGTCCGCCCTGGTGCCCCGCGACAGCGCCTGAGCGGGCCGCCGGTTAACCGGCGGCCGGTCGGGTAACCGCCTCGCACCTTTCGCCGACCGCGAGGAGTGGTGGCTCGTGTCCGACTCCGCGCCGCCGACCGGGGCGTCCGCGCAGGGTCCCCGGCACGGCCGGTTGACCACCCGCCCGCACCCGCCGGTGGTGTCGGGTCCCACCGGCCTCGTGCCGCTGCCCGGCGGCGACGGCGGCCGGCCGGCGATGGCGTACGTGCCGGAGCCGGCGGCCGACGGCGCCGCGTACCGGCTGGTGGTGCTGCTGCACGGGGCGGGCGGCTCCGCGCGGCAGGGCCTGGACCTGCTGCTGTCGGTGGCGGACGCGCATCACCTGCTGCTGGTCGCCCCGCAGTCCTCGGGGGCCAGCTGGGACCTGATCGCCGGCGGCTTCGGGGTGGACGTGCAGCACGTCGACGCCCTGGTGGCCAGCGCGTTCGACGGCTACCCCGTCAGCGGTGTGACGCTGGGCGGCTTCTCCGACGGGGCCTCGTACGCCCTCTCGCTGGGCCTGGCCAACGGCGACCTGGTGGACGCGGTGCTGGCCTTCTCCCCCGGCTTCGCCGCGCCGCCGCGCATCTGCGGCCGGCCCCGTATCTTCGTCTCGCACGGGGTGGAGGACCGCGTCCTGCCAATCGACGTGTGCAGCCGCCGCTTCGTGCCGCACCTGCGCGACCTCGGCTACGACGTCACCTACGAGGAGTTCCCCGACGGCCACGACGTCCCGGGCCCGATCCGGCAGAGCGCCACCGGATGGCTCACCGCCGGCACCGGGCAAGACCCGAGCGCAGGGACGCGGTGACGGGTCACACGGCGGGCAGGCCGAGGGCCTCGTCCACGCGGGCCAGGACGGCGGCGTCGTCGTCGGGGTGCACGCCCCGCAGCAGGTCGATGGCCGTCGCCCGGATCTGTCCGATGATCATGGCGAGTGGGAGGGTCGGGGTCGACCCGAAGAGCTGCCCGGCCGTGCGGACGGCGGCCAGCGCCGCCTCGTCCGCCCGGGCGGCGTGCCGGTCGGCGGCCTCCTCCCGCCCGTCCAGGTCGGCGGCGAGCGCCGCGCCGGTCTCCCGGACCGCCTCGACCAGGCAACGCAGCGCCTCGCCCAGCTCCGGTGGCGTGGAGGTCCGCAGTCGACTGAGCGTCACCCCGGCGCGGGCCAGCACCCGGACGTTGCGGACGACGTAGTCGGTCTGCCGGAGCGACTCGTCCACCGACCGCAGCCGGCCGATGTGCCGACGCCGGCGCACGTTGAGCCGCAGCGCCTCACCGGCGGCGAGCACGCCCTCGCGCAGCCCGTCGACCCGGGCGTCCATGCCCCGGGCCCGCGTCAGCGCGGCCATCGCCGCCGACTCGTCGCGATCGTCCAGGGCGTCGGCGATCCCGCCCACCAGGCCGGCCAGCTCGTCGAAGGTCCGCCGGACCTCGGCGACGAGGGGGGCGAGCGGGTGCCGGGCGTCGACGAGGAGGCTGACGGCGAGCGCGACCGCGCCGCCGACCAGCGCGTCGACGAAGCGGAACGGCACCAGCGACCCGTCCGGTGGCGCGACCACCACCAGGTAGAGCGCGGAGACCGCGGCCTGGACCAGGGTCACGCCGGTGGCGCCGAAGGCGACCGCGAGCAGGACGGTGAGCAGGATGACGGTGCCGACCGTCCACGTGGTGCCCGGGCCGAGCGCCTGCACGACCAGGTCCGCGACGAGCACTCCGGCGGCCACCCCGAGCACGACCTCGACGGCCCGCCGGATCCGCTGCCCACGGGCCTGACCGAGCACGATCAGCGCGGCGGCCGGCGCGAAGAAGGGCTCCGGATGCCCGAGCAGGCGGGTGGCGAGCAGCCAGGCCACGGTCGCCGCGACGGTCGCCTCCAGCACCGGCCGCCAGCCCTGCCGCAGCCGGTGAGCGGCGACCCGTAGGCCCCCGAACCACGCCATCGCCTACCTCCGCTCACCTCGACCGCACGCCGGGGGTCCATGATCACCCGCGCCCGTCCGGCGGCCCGGAGCGCCCCTCGCGATCGTTCACCATCGCGCGGTCGACCCGCTCACCGGGCTGCCGCGCTCGGTGGTCGACCCGCCGTACGGGCCGCGGATCGGCGCACCGGCCGGCTGATCCCGGCCCGGGGCTCAGCTGCCGGTCAGGGCGCGCAGCAGCGTGCGGACGGCGCCCGCGAGATCGGCGCGGCTGGCCGGGCCGCCGGGGTGCGGGGCGGTGAGCGCGCCGGCGCCGACCAGACGGTGGAAGAGCAGCCCGTCGACGAAGGCGACGAACTGGTCGCCCTGCCGCTCGGGGTCGGTGGCCCCGGCCCGGGTCAGCAGGTCCCGTGCCTGTGCCCGCAGGCCGGTGCCGTGTTGCAGGATGCCGCGCAGTTCGGGGCGGTGGACCGCCTCCAGCAGACAGGCGTAGCGGGCCAGCGTCCGGCTGCGTCCGGTGCTCAGCCAGCGGTCGAGAACCTCGGCCACCCCGGCAGCGAGCCGGTCGAGGTCGTCGCCGTCGAGCCGGGGACCCGGCGTCGGGGAGGGCGGGCCGGTCGGCAGGTCGTACGCGGCCAGGTCGGTCCGTTCCCGCTCGGCGAGGCGTTCCACCACCGCTTCGATCAGCGCCTGCCGGGTGCGCAGGTACGCGGAGGTGGTGCCGGCCGGCAGCCCGGCGCGACCGTCGACGGCCCGGTGGGTCAGCGCCCGCATGCCACCGTCGGCGATCAGCTCGATGGCGGCGTCGGTCAGCAGCGCGATCCGGTTGGCGCGGGCCGTCACGGGTCTCCTTCGGGTCGAGGTCCGCAGGTAGTATCGCTCTTCTACAGATGTAGAAGGGTGGGCGACATGGGCGAGCCACACGCGGTCGTGGTCGGCGGCGGCATCGGCGGGCTGAGCGCGGCCCTCGCCCTGCACCGGCATGGATGGCGGGTGACCGTGCTGGAGCGCGCCCCCGAACTACGCGAGGTGGGCGCCGGACTGACCCTGATGGCCAACTCGCTGCGCGCCCTGGACTCCCTCGGCCTGAGCCCGGCGCTGCGGTCCAGCGCGCATGCCGAGGCCCCCGGCGGGATCCGCGACCGGCGGGGCCGGTGGCTGTCCCGGATGGACGGCGCGGAGATGATCCGGCAGCTCGGCACCAGCGCGCTCGGCATCCACCGGGCCACCCTGCACCGCATCCTGCGCGAGGCGCTGCCCGCGTCGTCGCTGCACACCGGGGCCGAGGTCGAGCACGTCGAGTCCGAACCCGACCGTGCCACGGTGCGCTACCGCGGGCCCGACGGCCCCCGAACCCTCGACGCCGACCTGGTCGTCGGCGCCGACGGCCTGCACAGCCGACTGCGCACCCAGCTCTGGCCGGAGATCCCGGCCCCGGTGTACGCGGGCTCGACGGCCTGGCGGGCCGCCGTCGCGTTCCCCGACCCGATCCCGACGGCGATCACCTGGGGCCCGGCCGCCGAGTTCGGCATGGTGCCGCTCGGGGAGGGCCAGGTCTACTGGTTCGCGGCACTCACCGCTCCGCCCGGTGGCCACGCCCCGGACGAGCTGGCGGCCGTACGGGACCACTTCGGCGCCTGGCACGAGCCCATTCCCGCGCTGCTGGCGGCGACCCCACCCGGGGTGGTGCTGCGCAACGACATCCACCACCTGGCCACGGCGCTGCACTCGTACGTGCGGGGACGGGTGGCGTTGCTCGGCGACGCGGCCCACGCGATGACGCCCAACCTCGGGCAGGGCGCCGGGCAGGCGATCGAGGACGCGGTCGTGCTCGGCGCGGCCTGCTCCGGCGGCGCGCAGGGGTTGCCGGCCGCCCTGGCGTCGTACGACGAGCAGCGTCGCCCCCGCAGCCAGGCCATCGCCCGTGCCTCGCTGCGCGCCGGCCGGTACGGCCAACAACTGCGCAACCCGCTCGCCCTCGCCGTGCGCGGCGCCGCGCTGCGACTGATCCCGGCCGGCGCCGTCCTGCGCGGCATGACCCGGCAGGTCGACTGGCGACCACCGGCGGGCTGAGCGAGCGGCGACTCAGCCAACCACGATCATCGACTCGGCCTGGGTTCGGGCACACCGGGACGCAAAACTCCAGTTTATTGTTTTCCGCCGCTTCCCACCTCGGTCGAATACGACAGTGCGCCGGTACAATCGGCGACTGCCTTGTGACCGATCGCTGACTGCTCATGGTGAAAGCGATCACACACACTGAGCGCATGAACAGGAGCGTCAACCGCGGCAGGGCACTCCGCGTCGCGGTGTGCCTCCTCCTTCTCGCCGCGTTGAGCGGCTGCATGCAACTCAACATCGGGCTCACCGTCAACGCTGATGACACGGTCGACGGGCAGTTGCTGCTGACCGCCCAGAAGTCCCTGCTGAGCGCCCGGAACAAGAACATCCCGACGGCCTTCGCCGAGCTGCGGCAGAATATTCCGGCGCTGCCGCCCGGCGAGGAGACCAGCTACGAGGACAGCAAACTCTTCGGCACCCAGATCAGTTACCGCAGGGCACCGCTCGCGAGCTTCGACAGCGAAAGCGTCAAACTGGTCCGAGACGGCGAATTCTACCGTTTCACGTTACCGCTGGATCCGAAGAAATACGGCGGGAAAATTGCCCAGCAGAATCCTCAACAACAGCAGGCTTTCCTCAAGCTGATGTCGTTCGAGATCTCGGTGACGTTTCCCGGTCGGGTGATCGACACCAATGGCACCGTCAACGGCCGGTCGGTCACCTGGAAGGTCGACTCCAACCAGGACAAGCCGATCGAGCTGCGGGCCATCGCCGAGGCGCCGCCCCGCCCCTCGGCGTCACCGGCAGCCGCCGACTCCGACTCCGGCGGTTTCCCGTGGCTGCTGGTCGGCGGCGGCGTACTCCTGCTGCTGGTGCTCGCCGCGGTGGGCGTACTCCTGCTGCGCCGCCGTCGCCCGACGGCGCCGGCCGCACCCGGCGCGACCGCACCGGGGCCGACCTCGCCGGGCCCGCCCGCCGGCGCTCCCGGGCCCGGTTGATCCATCCGGTGGCCGGCCCCGCCGGCCACGTCCGGCCCCGGCCGCCCGCGACGACGGCGACCGGCGCCGGTGCTCCCCCGCGGAGCACCGGCCCTCACCACCACCACATCCCGGTCGCACCATCGCAGAAAAGGGGGATCGCCGTGAACGATCTCTTCACCTGGGCCGCCCTGGGGACCATCGCCGGCGCGAGCGCCGCCACCCTGCTGGCCACCAACGTCATCGGCGGGCTCATCGGCCCGAGCGGCGACAAGCTCCGCAAGTGGATCGCCATCGCCATCGCGCTGCTGCTGTCGTACCTGACCGCGGCCTTCGCCGACGACGCCGGCGGCGAGAAGTGGGTCATCGCGTTCTTCAATGCGCTGGTGATCTTCTCCGCCGCGCTCGGCGTCAACCAGTTCCCGCCCGGCAACCGCCAGGCGACGCCCACCCAGCTCGCGAGCGGTCGCGAGCCCCGTGTCTTCCGCTCGTGGGTCTGAGGAGTGACGTCATGATCTTCGGAATTCTCAGCGCGGCGATCCAGGTGGGTCTCGGCGCCGTCCTCGGCCTCCTGGCCGGCGGCCCGGTCGGCCTGCTCATCGGCGCCGTCGTGGGCCTGCTGGTCGGTGCGGCGTTCGGCTGGGCGGTCACCTCCGCCGGGGTGTACGCGCCGGACGCCCGCGGCATCTTCCTCTTCGTCGTCGACCACACGTGGAGCCTGCTCAACACGATCGTCGGGGCCATCTACCTGGCCGTGCACCTGATCTTCGGGCACTCGCTGGACCGGCCCACCTCGGCCGGCAGCGGCCGGGTCAGCGTGGTGGAGGGCGTCTCACCCCGCTACGCCACCACCATCGGCACCGTCTGCGCCGGCTCCAGCTCGGGCATCCAGCGCCACGAGGACGTGCACATCTTCCAGGCGCGGCTGCTCGGCCCGCTCTACATCCCGCTGGTGCTGGCGAACTACGTGCTGTTCACCATCGCGCCGGTCTGGCTGCTCTACCACGACCACACCAACGCGCCGATCAACCGGTTCACCCGCTACTTCGAGATCGGCGTCTACCCGCACGTGTGGAACGAGGCCATCGCGTACCGCATCCAGGGGACGCCGCCGCGATGACCACCGACGGGCGCGGACCGATCGAGACGGCCACCGCCGAGCTGGCCGAATGGCTGACCGGCGTGGCGGGGCAACCCGTCCCGATCGGCCCGCCCCACGCCGGCGTCGACGCCGACGGGCTGACCCTGTGGCCCCTCGAACTGCGCCCGGCCCAGCAGACGCGCTCCAGCGGCGCGGTCCGCGAGCCGTACCGGTTCACGGTCCGCTACCTGCTCTGCGTGGCCGGGCCGGCCGGGCTGGCCGTCCTGGACCGGGTGCTCACCGCCGCGACAAGCGACGGCAGCTACCCGCTGGTGCTGGAGGCCGGCGACGCCGCGCTGTGGAGCGCGTTCGACGCCGCGCCCCGACCGGCGCTGCTGATCGACGTGCCGACGCAGGTGGACCACCCGACCCCCGCCGCGCCGCCGGTCCTGCAACCGCTACGGCTGCGCCAGCTGTCGATGCGCACCCTCGCCGGTCGCGTCGTCGGCCCCGCGGACCAGCCGCTCGCCGCCATGCGCGTCGAACTGCCCGGCACGGCGTCCGCGACCCGCACCGGCCCCGACGGCCGGTTCCTGATCGCCGGGGTCCCGCACGACCCGGAACACCCCGGCCCGGTACGGCTGCGGCTCAGCGGGCGCGGTCTCGTGCTCACCGCCGACGTCGACGCAGACGAGGACGACATCGTCATCGTCTGCGCGCCACCGACCCACTGACGCCCACCCGCACAGGAGGACCGATGCCCAGCTACTTCTCCCCCGGCATCTACGTCGAGGAGGTCCCCAGCGGCGCCCGACCGATCGGACCGGCGAGCACCAGCATCGCCGCGTTCGTCGGCGTCGCCCCGAACCGCGGCGCCCACCTGGGCAAGGCGGTACCGGTCAACAACTGGACCGAGTTCCTGCGGCTCTTCGCCGACGGGGACCAGGTCGAGAGCACCCCGCTGGCCCGGGCCGTGTTCGGTTTCCTCGACAACGGAGGCGCCCGCTGCTGGGTGGTCAACGTCGGCGAGGGCGGCGCCATCACCGGCACCGGCCAGCGACGCGGCGGCCTGCAACTGCTGGAGGCCATCGACGAAATCTCCATCCTCGCCGCTCCCGGCTTTTCCGACGTGGTGTCCCACGAGGCGCTGCTCAGCATGGCCGAGCGCACCCGCACCATGGTGGCGATCTGCGACCCTGCCCCGGACATCGACGACATCTCCGCGCTGACCCGGGTCGCCACCCCGTCGTCCGGCAAGCCGCCCAAGCCCGCCGACGGCGCGACCGCGCCCAAGCCCGCCGAGGGCGCGGCCGGCAGCGCGGCACCCGGTGGGTCCGGCGGCGGCGAGGGACCGGCGTACCGGCCCCGGCAGTCCGAGTTCGGCGCGTTCTACTACCCGTGGATCGAGGTACGCGACCCGATCAGCGGGGAGCTGGAACTCACCCCGCCGAGCGGGCACCTCGCCGGCATCTGGGCCCGCACCGACGCCCTGCGGGGCGTGCACAAGGCGCCGGCCAACGAACCCGTGCGCGGCGCGGTCAACCTGGGCTACCTGGTCACCCGCCCGGAGCACGACGTGCTCAACCCCAAGGGCGTCAACGTGATCCGCTACTTCGCCGGCGAGGGCATCCGCGTCTGGGGCGCCCGTACGCTCGCCGCCGAGGCCAGCGAGTGGCGCTACCTCAACGTACGGCGGCTCAGCATCGCCATCGAGCAGGCCATCGCCAACGGCACCCGCTGGATGGTCTTCGAGCCGAACGACTTCACCCTCTGGCGCTCGATCCGGCGCGACATCGGGGCGTTCCTGACCCGGGTGTGGCGCGACGGCGCGCTGCTCGGGCGCAGCCCCGAGGAGGCGTTCTTCGTCAAGTGCGACGAGGAGACCAACCCGGTGGACGTCCGCGACGCCGGCATGGTGATCGCCCACATCGGCATCGCCGTCGTCAAGCCCGCCGAATTCGTGGTGTTCAAGTTGAGCCAGTGGGCCGGCGGCACCGAGACCGAGACGATCGGAGGCTGACACATGCCCACCACAGCCACCCCGCAGCCGGGCGCCCCGGTCGACCCGTACCGGGCGTACAACTTCCGGCTCCTCATCAACGGCGTCACCAACGGCCACTTCACCGAGATGAGCGGACTGGAGGTGAACATCCCCGGGCAGCCGTACCGCGAGCACGGCCCCGGACCGACGCGGATGGTCCCCGGCCAGGCCGAGTACGAGCCGGTGACCCTGCACTTCGGCCTCACCGCGTCCCGCGAGCTGTGGGACTGGGTGAACGCCACCGCCCAGGGCACCCTCAACCGCCGCAACGTGTCGGTGGTGCTGCTGGACTCCGCGGGCACCGCCGAGGTGCTGCGCTGGAACCTGATCGACGCCTGGCCCACCCGGTGGCGCGGGGCGCACCTCAACACGGTCAGCCACGAGATCGCCATCGCGTCGCTGACGCTGCGCTACGAGGGCCTGGAGTTGGAGACCGGCGGTGCCGCCGCGCCGACGCCCGCGTAGGTGGCTGGCCGGCCGGCTCCGCTCGGCGGCCGGCGCGGTGCAGCGCCTCGCCGGACTCGTCGAGAACACCGGCGTACCCCCGGCGCCTCCGGCGCAGGTGCCACGTCGTCTCGGGGAGCCGCCCCAGCACTGGCTGAACCTGGTCGCCGCACACGCCCCCGGCCTGCTGCGCGAACTGGACCTCGACGCGACCCCGCCCGGCGCCGAGCAGACGCCGGGCCGCGACGAGCGGCGGGACGACCGGGGAGAAGGTGGTGTGCCGTCGACCGCTCCGGCGCACCCGTACGAGGTCGAGGAAGGAACCGGCTCTGCCGATGAGAAGAACCGGCGCTTCGCCGAGCGGGCCGGTCGCCGCGTTCGCGGCCCGGCCGCCCCACCCGATGACCGCGCACGCGGCGTCCGGGCGACCGGTACGGCGGACGACCTCGGCGCGACGGACGGCCCGAGCACGGTACGCGGCCCTGGTGCACCCGACGCCCACGGCCGCAGCAGGACGGCCGGCCTCGGCGGGAGAGACGGCCTCGGCCGGACAGCCGGTCTCGCCGGGAGAGCCGACGTCGCCGGGACGGGCGGGACAGACGTCCTCGGCCGGACGGGTGCGGTGGGGGCGGACGGGAGACCGGACGGATGGCGGCCATCGGGCCGGGGTGGGAGGTCGGGTTGGGTGCCCGACGCCTCTGGCCCGGGCGGTCGACCGGGCAGCTCGGGAACCGGCAGCGTCAGCCCTGGTGGCGATTCCGACGCCACCCACCCCTCGGGCGGGCACGGCGGGGAGGCGGCGTCCTCGCCGGCGAATCGGCGCTGGTCCGGCCGGATACCGAATCGTTGGCCCTCGCGCCCGTCATCGTGGCCGGACGCGACGACCCCGACGGCCACGGCGGCCACGCCCCCCGCACCGGTGGGACCGGCACGACGTGACACCCCGACCACCGACGCACGCGTCCCGACCCGGGCAGGACGGCCCGCCGCCCCGCCCCCGGCCACCCGCCGCAGCTCACCGCCCGCGATCGTGGAGGAATTCGGCCCCTCCAGGGGCACCTCCCAGCCACGATCCACCACCGCCCCCACCGCCGTCGGCGGAATGGCGAGGGACGGCGCTGGCAGCGGGTTGTGGCCAGCCCTACCGGACGAACGAGCACAGCAGGGCGGCGTACGGGCCACGCGGCCGGCCGAGCCCGACCGCGATCAACGCGAACCGGGTGCCGGGCAATGGTCGCTCGGCCCGGTGTTCCCGGCGTCCACGGCCGTCGACCCGTGGCCGGAGCTGCCGGACGACGCTCCGCTGTGGACGGTGCCCGGGGCGGCGCTCGACGCCGGTCACGTGGACCGCCTGGATCGGGAACAGGCGGGCGGCTGATGGAACGTGTCGCCTTCCTCATCGACTCCTCCGGGGAGCGGGTGGACTGCCTGCTCAACCCGGAGACCGTGCAGGTGACCCGGCTCGCCGGCGTACGTCATCGGGGCGCGGGCGGCGGGCAGCTCACCGGGTCCGGACTGGCCGACGACCCGCTGGTCTTCACCGGCGGCGGCCGTACGGAGCTGGTGCTCGACCTGCTGTTCGACGTCGACTTCGTCCAGGCCCAGGTCCGCCCCACCGACGTACGGGTGCTCACCCGGCCGCTGTGGATGCTGGCCGAGAACTCCACCGCCGAGCACGGGTGGCTGCGCCCACCGCTGGTCCGGCTGGTCTGGGGCAAGACCTGGAACGTGCCCGGCGTGATCATCGCGGTGGCCGAGCGGTTCGACGCGTTCACCGGTACGGGCTCGCCACGGCGCTCCTGGCTGCGGCTGAAGCTGGTCCGGGCCGCCGAGACGGCCGACCAGGCGCAGGCGGGATTCGCCGAGGAGCTGGCCGCGGTGAGCACCCCGGCCGCCGCTCCGGGCAGCGCCGTGGTCGCCGCCGGTGACGGTGCCGCCGAACCGGGTCACTCCGGGGTGCGGTTCGACCTGCTGGCCAACGACGCGCTCGGGTCGCCGCTGCGGTGGCGGTTGCTGGCCGAGCACAACCGGATCACCGACCCGCTCGCGGTGCCCGCCGGCACGACCCTCGCGGTCCCCACCAGCGCCTCGGGCGGCGGCGGGCCGGAGTCGACGCTGGCCCCGATGGCGCGGGCGGTGGCCGGCGCGGTGGGCGCCGGCGCGTCGTTCGTGGGCGCCTCGATCGCCACCGCGAGCTGGGCCACGCCGACCGGCACGACGACCGCCAGCACCAACCCGGACAGCACGCCGCTCGGCACCGGCTCGGGGAGTACGCCATGACCAGCGTCGCGCCCCGCGCGCTGACCGTTTCGCTGGACGGCGTGGAACTGAACGCCACGGCCCGCCAGCGGGTCCGCTCGCTGCGGGTGGCCGCCCGGCTCGACCAGCCGACCCAGGCCGAGCTGGTGCTCGCCACCGCCGCCGGGAACGGCGCCCTCGACCCGGCGGCGCGGCCGGGCACGACCCTCGACGTGCGGCTCGCCGATCATCCCGACGCGCTGTTCACCGGTGAGGTCACCGCCGTGGAGGTCGAGTACGCCGCCGACGGCGCGGCCGTGCTGCGCCTGCGGGCGTACGACGCGCTGCACCGCCTGCGCAAGCGGCAGGACCTGCGGGTCTTCACCTCGGTGACGGCGGCGGAGCTGGCCCGTGAGCTGTGCGGCGAGGTGGGGCTGACCGTGACGGCGGAGAGCGACGGGCCGCGACTGGAACGGCTGCTTCAGCACCGGCACAGCGACCTGGAGCTGCTCCGGGAGGTCACCGGCCGGGCCGGGCTGCACCTGGCCGCCGACGGCGACGACGTCCGGCTGATCACCCTCGCCGGCTACGGGGAGCCCGTCGCGCTGGCCCTGGGCGCGAATGTGCACACCCTGCGGCTGTCCACCAACGCGGACCAGGCCAGCGGCGCCAGCGCCGCACTGGGGTGGCATCCGCAGCGGGCCGAGCCGATCAGCCAGCAGGCCGACGAGGCGCGCTGCGGCCGGCCGGCAGGTGACCGGCCGGACCCGGCCGACGTCGGGGCGGACGGGGTACGCACCGCCGTCGACCAGCCGGGGCGCAGCGACGACGAGTTGGCGGCCCTGGCCCAGGCGCGACTGGACCTGCGCGCCGCCGCGCTGGCCACCGCCGAAGGGCTGGCCGAGGGTGATCCGGCGCTGCGGCCGGGCCGGCGGATCGACCTGGCCGGTGTGCCCGACCCGCTGGCCGGGGCGTACGTGCTGACCGAGGTGGTGCACACAGTGGACGGCGACGGGCACCTGACCCGGTTCTCCACCGTGCCACCGGCGGCTGTGCCCACGACGGCGGCCAACGCGGCGGGCGCGGCGGTGGTCACCCTGGGCACCGTCACCGACGTGGCCGACCCCGACGGGTTGGGCCGGGTGCGGCTGACCCTGCCGGCGTACGGGGACCTGGACGCCGGCTGGCTCGGTGTGCTCTGCCCCGGTGCGGGACGCGGCAAGGGCCTGGTGGCGCTCCCCGATCCGGACGACACCGTGCTGGTGGTGCTGCCCGGCGGCGAGCCCGCCTCGGGCATCGTGCTGGGCTCGCTGTTCGGCGCCGTCGAGCCGTACGACGCGGGTGTCGACGACGGGAGGTCCCGCCGCTGGTCCCTGCGGACCGCCGGCGGGCAGTCGATCGTCGTGGACGACGTCCAGCGCAGCCTGCGGCTCGCCACCGAGGGCGGCAGTTGGCTGGAACTCACCCCCGACCTGGCCACCCTGCACGCGGCGAGCGATTTGGTGATCTCCGCGCCGGGCCGGGCCATGGTGGTCCGCGCCCGCAGCGTGGACTTCCTGCACGCCGAGGCGGCGGAGGACGCGTCCACTGCGGCGCAGCAGGCCCGTTCGCTCGCCCGCGCCCATCACGAAGGAGGCGGCTGATGCGCTGGATCCACCGCGACTCGGTGATCACCTGCGACCACGACGGCCGGGTCGAGAACCGGCCCTCGCAGCTCTGGGTGACCGTCACCGCCGTGCCGGTGCTGGTGGACGACGACCCGGAGGGACGAAAGATCATCGCCTGCCCGAACTACGGCCCCACGGTCAAGCCGTGCACGACGACCGAGGGCCTGCGCGTCGGCTACAGCGACTGGCTGCGGATCGACGGGCAGCGGGTGGTGCTGTCGCACCTGGAGGGGTTCACCAACGGCACGCCGCCCAAGGCGATCCACCACACGGTGCGCGACCCGCGCCAGCAGTTCCTGGGGGCGGACCGATGAGGGCGTTCCGTTTCGTCGGCGCGGGCTTCGACGCCGGTCGGGGCGGCGGGCTGGCGCTCACCGCGGCGGGCGGCCTGGCCATGACCGAGGGCGACGAGAGCGTACGCCAGGCGCTGTTTCTGTTGTTGTCCACGACGCCGGGCGAACGGCTGATGCGACCCGGGTACGGCTCCCGGCTGCACCGGCTGGTCTTCGCGCCCAACGACGACACGACGGCCGGGCTGGCCATCCACTACGTCCGGCAGGCCATCGCCCGCTGGGAGCCCCGGGTGGAGGTCATCGACACCGACGCCGGACCGGACCCGGACGACGCGTGGCGGCTGGTGATCCGGCTGGACTACCGGGTGCGGGCCAGCCTGACGCCCGGGCAGCTGGTGTTCTCCGTGGACCTGCTCCCCGCCGACGACGAACCGGGAGGACAGTCATGACGCTGCCCGTGCCGCACCTGGACGACCGTGGGTTCCTCGACCTCGTCACCGAGGCCCGCGAGCGGATCCAACAGTCCTGCCCCGCCTGGACCGACCTGTCGGCGCACGACCCGGGCATGGCACTGGTGGAGGCGTTCGCGCACCTCACCGAAGTGATGATCTACCGGCTGAACCAGTTGCCGGAGAAGGCGTACGTCTCGTTTCTGAACCTGCTCGGGGTGGCGCGGCACGCGCCCACCGCGGCCTGGGCGGACGTCGTGTTCACTCGCGCCGGCACCGACCGGGGCGCGGTGCGGATCCCGGCCGGCCTGCGGGTCGCGGCGGCGCGCGGC
Organism: Micromonospora sp. NPDC047557; assembly: GCF_043205095.1. NCBI lineage: Bacteria > Bacillati > Actinomycetota > Actinomycetes > Micromonosporales > Micromonosporaceae > Micromonospora > Micromonospora sp. NPDC047557. Next base: position 186,617 of record NZ_JBIDDK010000006.1, read on the forward strand.
GCCGATCCCCGACCGGTCCTGTTCGTCACCACCGAACCGGCCGTGCTGGCGGCCGGGGAGGCGTCGGTGACGGTCCGGATGCACCACTGCGAGCCCGTCGAGGCGGAGCTGCTGGGCGTCGGCACAGGGCAGCCGGGCCAGGTGCTCCGGGCGGCGCACGCCCCCCTCACCCACACCGGCGAGCCGCTGGACCTGCTGCTCGGGGTGGAGGTGCCGGCCGGCTCGGTGGAGCTGGGGGTGGCAGCCCGCGAGCACGACGGCCGCACGTTCGAGATCTGGCAGCCGGTGGACAGCTTCGCCGGGCTCGGTCCGCAGGCCAAGGCGTACCTCGTCGACCGCTGTTCGGGCACCGTCACCTTCGCCCCCGCCCTCGACCTGCGACCGCCCGCCGCTCCGGGCGAGGCCGCCGTGCCGCGCGGGCCGGTGACGGTGGCGGCGGTGCCGCCGGCCGGGCGACAGGTCCGGCTCTGGTACCGGGCCGGCGGCGGTCCGACCGGCAACGTGGCGGCCGGCACGCTGACCAGCCTGCGCGATCCACTGCCCGGGGTACGGGTCGACAACCCCGCGCCCGCGGCCGGCGGCCGGGAGATGGAGGCGCTGGAATCGGTGCTGCTGCGCGGCCCGTACGAGTTCTTCGCCCAGCAGCGTGCCGTCACCGCCCGCGACTTCGAGGTGCTGGCCACCAGCTCCGGCGCAGTGGCGCGGGCCCGCGCGTTCACCCGCTCGGCCGTCTACAGCTTCGCCCGGCCCGGTGAGGTCGAGGTGGTGCTGGTGCCGTACGTGCCGCCGACGGCCCGCCCGGGTGGCCGACTGCCGGTGGCGGTGCTGCGCGAGCACGAAATGCCCGAGGCTCGCCACCGCGTCGAGGCGGACCTGGAACAGCGCCGGATGGTCGGCATCCGCTCGCGGGCCACCTGGGCCCGGTTCAAGGCGGTGTCGGTGCGGGCCCGGGTGGTGGTGCGCCGGGAGGAGGACGTGGACGCCGTCCGGCGACGCATCCACGACCGGCTGCACCAGACGCTCAGCCCGCTGCCCACCGCGCTCAACCCGACCGGCTGGCCGTTCGGTGAGCCGCTGCGCGCGTCCAACGTGTACCGGTTGTTGGAGCACGCCGAGCCGGGCGTGCGCTACGTCGAGTCGGTGCGGTTCGTGGTCGACGAGGCCCCCGACGCCGACGTCCGCGCCCTCGCCGTCGACCAGTACCAGCCGCGCACCTGGTACGCCGGACGCGGCCCGGTGCTGTTCCGCTCCAGCAACGCGGGCTCCGGCTGGGAGCCGGCCGGCCGGTTCGACGACGAGACGGTGCTGCGGGTGGCGCCCGCGCCGGCGCCGGTGCGACCGGGCATCGTCGCGCGTCCCGGCTCGGTTGCGGTGGTGACGCTGCGCGCCTCGGGTGGCTCCCGGGTGCACCTGAGCACGGACCTGGGTGAGACGTGGTCGCTGCTGACCGACCTGGACTCGCGCATCTCCGACGTGGCGTGGCTGGACCGCGACGGCGCCGGCGCGCTGCTGGTGGCGACCGACACCGGGCTGTACGAGGTGTCGCTGCTGCCCGGCGCGGTGCCGCTGCAGATCCTCGTCGACCCGTCCGACGCCGACCGGGGCTTCTACGCCGTACGCGCGTTCGTCTCCGAGCGGGGCGCGCCCGGTGTGGCGGTCGCCGCGCAGGCGGGCTTCGGGGTGTACCTGTCGACCGCCGGTGGCCGGCCGGGCAGCTTCGCGCACGTCGGGCTCTCCAACGTGGACAACAGGGTCCTCGCGGTGCAGTACGACGGCCCGGCCACCCTGCTGTGGAGCGGCGCGGGCGAGCCGGACCCGAAGAAACCCGGCCAGGGCTGCCACCGCACCCGGCTGTTCGAGTCCGACGTGCAGTGGCAGACCGTGCAGGCCGGCTGGATCGGCGGGACCTGTCGCGACCTGGCGTTCGCCGGATCGCAGGCCCTCGCCGCCACGCAGAGCGGCGGGGTGCTGCGGCTGGACACCCTCGCGGCCCAGCCGCAGTGGCAGTCGGTGTCGGTCAACTGCGGGCTGCCGCTGCGCGACCGGACCCGGTTCGTGCCGGTGGACGCCGTCGCCGTGAGCGGCCCGGCGACCGTCGGCGCGAACGGTCCCACGGCGGGCGACCGACTGGTCCTGGCCTGCGGTGAGCGCGGCGTGTACCGCAGTGCCGATGCGGTCAACTGGACCGCCAGCGCCAACCAGGCCACCGCCGACGTGGTGACCGTCCCGGACACGTGGCTGCTCTGCTCCGGCGAGCACGACATCGAGGTGGTGCGCCAGGATGCGACGCTCGGCGATTGAGCGGCTGCTGCCCGCCGCCTACCAGCGGGCGTGCGTGCCGGGCAGCGTGCTCTGGGCGCTGCTGGACGTCATGGAGGGGCTGCACGCTCCGGACGAGGCGATCCTCGCCGAGGTGGACGCCCTGTTCGACCCGTACCGGGCGCCCGACCACCTGGTCGTTCGGTTGACCCGCTGGGTGGCGATGGACCACGTGGTGGCCTCGCCCCGGCCGGACGCCCCGCTGCCGCTGCCGGTGGGCCGGCTCCGTGACCTGGTGGCCAACGGCGCGCTGCTGGCCCGGTGGCGCGGCACCCCGTACGGGATGCGCCGAGCCCTGGAGCTGGCCACCGGGCTGTCCGGGTTCGTCATCGACGAACCCGACGAGCGGCCCTTCCACATCGTGGTGCGGGTGCCGGCGGCCGCCGCCGGTCAGCTCGCCGTGATCACCCGAATCGTCGAGGCGGAGAAGCCCGCGTCGACCACCGCCGAGATCGTCGTCGCCGCTTCGCCGCCACCCACCCCGCCGAGCGCGGCACCGTCCGCAGAGGAGCCGTCATGACCACCGAATGGACCGTCGTCGCTGCCGCGTCGCAGTTCACCCTGGATGCCGCCAACCACGGCGAGCTGACCTTCACCGTCTCCAATCCGGGCCTGGCGCCGGACACCGTGGTCTTCGACGTGGCACCCGGCGAGGGCAGCCAGCGGGCCTGGTTCACGGTCACCGAGCCGCAGCGGGTGGTCCCCGGGCAGGGCTCGGTGTCCTTCCTGGTCCGCCTCGCCGTACCGGCGGGCACCGCGCCGCGCCGCTACGACATGACCGGGTTCGCGTACTCGGCGAACACCGCCCCGGAGGAGAGCTCGCGCTCCAGCGGCCGGGTGACGTACGAGGTCCGCGCGGTCGCCGCGCCGAAGCGGACGCCGTGGCCGTGGATCGCCGCCGCGGCGGCGCTGGTGCTCGTGGTCGGCGGCGTGGTCGGCTACCTGCTGACCCGCCCCGACGGCACACCCACACCGGGCGCGCCACGAGTCGTGACGGTGGAGGCGGAGAGCCTGGTCGCCGGCGCTCGGATCGAATCGCCGGCGAAGACCGCCGCGGCGGTCGGGGCGCAGGAAAACTGCTGCGACGTGACCTGGTCGGGCGACAAACAGCTGTTCTTCACCGGCCTGGCACCCGGCGACCGGGTGAGCGTCACGGTCGAACTGCCCGCCGACGCGCTCTGGCGGTTCTCCACCAGGCGCACCACGTCCTTCGACTACGCCAACACCATCTGGCAGGTCGACGGGGTGCAGCTCGGCGGCACCTTCTTCGGCTTCACGCCGAACGTCGTCCTGCAGGACTTCACCGACGTGGGCACCGTCCGGCTCGGGCCGGGTCGGCACACGCTCACCCTTGTCGCGGTGGGCAAGACGCAGGGCTTCGACAGGTACTTCGCCGGCGTGGACCAGATCCGGTTCACCGAGGTGACCGGGGCGGTCGCGCAGCGATGAGCGGTCGGCAGAAGGTGGTGCTGGTGACCCTGGCGGCGCTGCTGGTGGCGTTCTTCGTCCTCGCCATCGGCGTCTCCGGCGGCGACCAGGGCCGCGCGGACGATCCGCCGGGGGTCGTCGAGCGGCTCGGCCGGCTCGCCGGCGCGAGTACGAGCGTCGACCCGGCGACCGTGCAGGCCGACTGCGACCGCACCGGCGACGTGCTCAGCTTCGTCGGCGGTTGCGCGGTGCGGGTCGCCGACCCGGGCGAGCTGCGGACTCTGGTGCTGCGCAGTGGTCGCCCGTTCGTGGTGCGCGCTCCGGCGCCCCGCGACGCCGACCTCACCGTGCGCTCCGAGGTCGAGCCGGACGACGGCGGCGAGGCGGTCGCCCGGATCGCCGTCGATCGTGCGGTCACGGTGCTGCTGAGCTGTCCGGGAGGTGTCGGATGCACGGTCACCGTCGCCGCCGACTGACCCGTCCACCGGCCGGGCCCGTGCCGGCCGCCGGCTCCGGCCGCACGCCCGTCGGCCGGCACGACCGCGAGGAGGCCCGACATGGGTGAGCTGCGCAAGCCCTTCCTGCTGCTCGCGCTGGTCGCGGTCACGCTTGTGGTCCTCGTCGAGATCGGATCGTCGCTGCTCACCGGGGGTGGGGACGCCACTGGCGCGATGCTGGCCGGCGCGGCGGACCTCGGCGTGGAGGTGGACGCCGGCGGAATCAGCGAGCCCTCCGGGCGGGGTACGAGCTACCTGGCGCTGATCGACGTGGTGGCGCTGTGGACCACCGGCCTGTTCTGCCTGAGCCTGGTCGTGCCCGAGCGGGTGCAGGGCCGGATCCAGGGTGTGGCGACGCTGATCTTCTCGATCCTGCTCATCCTGGGCTCGCTCGTGCTGCTGATCATCGCCTTCGTGGAGCTGACCATCATGGTGTCGCTGTTCCTGGCCGTGCCGTTCGGCACCCTGGCGTACCTGGCGTTGTGGGGTTTCTTCCCGGTGGGCGAGGCGAGCCTGCTGCTGGGGCTGGCGCTGCTGCTGAAGCTGGTCTGGGCGGCGCTGCTGCTGCTCGCCCAGCCGCGGTTCGCGCAGAACAAGGGCCTCGTGCTGCTGGCGCTCACCACCTTGCTCTGCACCGTCGTGCTGGAGTTCCTGCACCGGCTCGTCCCGGTCATCGTGGTGAGCATCCTCGACGACGTGGGCGCGCTGGTCTTCGCCATCGTGGCCATCATCTGGGGTCTGGTCCTGCTGATCGGCTCCATCCCCGCCATCGTCAAGTCCGTGCGGGTGACCGCCGCCCTGCCCACCCGCTGACCTCCGAGGTCGCACCACAATCAGTCGATTGCCTCCCGGCCGAGGCGATGATCGCCGGGAGAGCCGAGCAGTGCCCCGGCGGCGGCGACGTCCAGGGCGCCGTCGGCGACGACCACCCGGTGCCGACCCCGCCGCGTCGCGCCGGCCGCGATGGTCACCGGACGCGCGAACGCGAAGGCCACCCCCACCCCCGGGTACATGGCGGTCCGCACGAACCATCGGTCGCCGTCGCCAAGACCATCGAAGACCAGGGTGTACGCCCCACCGTCCGGCCCGGCGCCGACGAGGGCGACCCACGGCTCGGCGGAACCGTTGACGGCCTCCTCCCCCGTCGCGCTGGCGCTGAACACTCTGGCCGGCTCGGCCGAGACCGCCCGCCAGAAGAACCCGCCGTAGCCGGCCCCGCCGGGGCGACCGTTGGTGGCCGGGCTGCCCAGCCGCACGTCCTGCCCGGCGGGGGCGTTGAGCGCGTAGTCCAGCTCCAGCCGCCAGGCCGGCAGCTCCCCCGCCGGCCCCTGTCCGGTCACGCCGACGGCCGCCAGGTGGCGGCGCTCGGTGAGCAGCACCGCCCCTGTCGGGTCGCGCCACTCCAGCCGGTGGGCCAGCCGGTCCGGCAACCGCTGCGACCAGCCGGTGTGCGCGATCCGCCCGTGGTCGTCGCGCCACGTGTAGCCGACGTCGCGCACGTAGGTGCGCCCGCCCCACAGGTTGCTGCCGTTGACGTCCTGCACGGCGAGGGAGGCGCCGAGGTGCCACACGTGGTCGGCGGGGAGCGCGTCGGTGACCAGCGTGCCGCCCAGGGTGCGTACCGGGTGCAGGTACGGCCGGGGCCCGTGCCGCGCGTCCAGTGCCGGGTCCACCACGTACCGGGCCACCTCCGTCCCGCCGACCAGCAGCCGCGCCGGCTCCTCGGCGGCCGTCTCGACCTGCTCGGGCCCGGTACGGGCCGCCGCGTCACCGCCGGCGGCCGCCGGCTCGGCGCTCACGGCACCTCCGGCTGGGCGTAGACCGGCCGGCCGCCAGCGACACCGGCGGAGACCGGCCGGCGGCTGGCGACACCGGCGAGAGCCGGGCGGCGGCTGGCGACGGCGTGCAGGGCGGCCACGGTGTAGCCGGCGAGGATCGGCACCGCGACCGGGGTGACCAGGACGGCGAGCAGCCCGGCCAGCGCGGTCACCCCGGTGAGGGCGGCCCAACGGGTCGGCGCGTCGAGGCAGGCGCAGGCGGCCCAGCGGGCCGCGACCCGCCACCGCCCGCCCCCGTTGCCGCCCACCTCGACGACGACCAGCCCGGCGTACCCGGCCAGACCGGCCGCGACCAGCGCGGTCACCGCCAGCGCCGGCGGGCCGCCCGGCACCCGGCCGGCGGCCAGCGCCGCCAGGTCGGCGGCGAGCAGCCCGGCCACGGCGAGCGCGAGCAGACTGACCGGCACGCCGGGCAGCACCGCGCGGCCGAACCGGCGCAGGGTGGCCCGCGCCGACGGCCAACTGCCGGTACGCGTCCAGTCGTGCACGGCCGCGCTGGCCACGCCGACGGCCGCGGCGGCGGTGAGCACCGGCGCCGCGGCGAGGGTCAGCAGGATGCCGAGCAGCGCGAGGTCGGCGGCGTCCCGGGCGACGTCCCGCCAGTCCCGTCGCCCGCCGGTGTCGACCGGCTCAGCCCTTGATGCCACTGGTGTTGATCCCCTCGACGAGCATCCGCTGGAAGGCGACGAAGAACAGGAAGACCGGCAGCAGCGACAGCACCGACATGGCGAACATCGGCCCGACCGCGCTCTGGCTGGTCGAGTCGATGAACAGGGTCAGCGCGACCGGCACGGTGTAGTCCTGGAGCTGGGACAGGAAGACCAACTGGCGGAAGAAGTCGTTCCAGGTCCAGATGAACGAGAAGATCGCCGTGGTGACCAGCGCGGGACGGCTCAGCGGCAGGATGATGTGCCGGAAGATGCCGTACGGGCCGGCGCCGTCGATCCGGGCCGCCTCGTCCAACTCGCGCGGGACGCCGCGCATGAACTGCACCATGAGGAAGACGAAGAACGCCTCGGTGGCCAGGAACTGCGGGATGAGCAGTGGCAGGTACGGCCAGTCGCCGCCCACCAGCCCGAGCGTCCGGAACAGGATGTACTGCGGCACGATCAGCACGTGCTGGGGCAGCAGCAGCGTGCCGATCATGACGGCGAACCACATGCCGCGCAGCCGGAACCGCAGCCGGGCGAAGGCGTACGCGGCCAGCAGGCAGGAGAGCCCGTTGCCGACGACGGTGAGCAGGCTGACCATCGCGCTGTTGAGGAAGAACCGACCGAAGCTGACGTCGAAGTTGGACCACCCGGCGGTGTAGTTGCCCGGGGTGAAGCGCTCGGGCAGCAGCCCGACGTTGTTGACGATCTCCTCCTGGGATTTCACCGACGTGCCCACCATCCAGATCAGCGGGTAGAGCACCACGACGACGATCACCACCAGGATCAGCAGCCGCAGCAGAGGCCGGCCGTTCGGGCGTCGCGGGGCGATCGCCGCCGGGTCCACAGTCACCGGTCCTCCCCGTCGGAGTAGTGCACCCAGAACCGTCCGGTGCTGAAGAAGATCGCGGTGATGACCGCGATGGCGAGCAGGAACACCCAGGCCATCGCCGAGGCGTAGCCCATGTTGAGGTCGGTGAAGCCGGTGATGTAGAGGTTCAGCGTGTACATGAGGGTGGAGTCGACCGGGCCGCCGGTGCCGTTGCTGAGCACGAACGCGGCCGTGAAGCCCTGGAAGCCGTTGATCGTCTCCAGCACCAGGTTGAAGAAGATGACCGGGGAGAGCATCGGCAGCGTGACGTTGCGGAACTGGCGGAACCTGCCGGCGCCGTCGACCGAGGCGGCCTCGTACAGCTCGGTGGGCACCTGCTTGAGCCCGGCCAGGAAGATCACCATCGGCGCCCCGAACTGCCAGATGGCGAGCACCATCAGCGTCTCCAGGGCCCAGTCGGGGTCGTTGACCCACGGTCTGCCGGTGATGCCGACGAGGCTCAGCAGCGAGTTGAACGCCCCGTCGCGGTTGAACATGTTGACCCAGACGATGGCCAGCGCGACGCTGCCGCCGAGCAGCGACGGCAGGTAGAACAGCCCGCGGAACAGCCCGACACCGCGCCAGGCACGGTTGAGCAGCAACGCCACGCCGAGCGCGGTGGCCAGCTTCAGCGGCACCGCGACCAACGCGAACGTCAGGGTGACCCGCACCGCGTGCCAGTACGACGGGTCGGCGGTGAACATCCGCTCGTAGTTGGCCAACCCCACCCACCGCACCTCGGAGAACGGGGTGAGGATGTCGTAGTTGGTGAAGCTCAGGTAGAGCGACAGCAGCATGGGGACCGCCGTGACACCCATCAGACCGATGAGCCACGGCGACAGGAAGACGTACCCCGCCAGACCTTCGCTGTGCCGGATGCTGCCGGGCCCACGCCTAAAGGCGTGGGCCCGGCCGGATCCGGGGCCGCGTCGGGTCGGGTCGGGCGCCGTGGTCAAGGCCACGAACAGCTCCTCTCCTCGCCTCGTGCGGCGGTCAGGCGATGGCGGACTTGCACGCCTCGACGAACTGGGCGGCGGCCTGCGCGGACGTGGCCCGGCCGTACTGCACGTTCTCGGCGGCCTTGGTCAGCTCGGACTTGACCTTGCTGTGTCCCTTGATCGGCACCTGCGGGGACTGGCCGAACTTCTGCGCCAGCTCGGTCTCGACCGCGATGGACTGCTTCATCGCCGGGTCGGTGGTGTCGTCGCTGACCACCCGGCGCAGGTCCAGGTTGGACGGCAGGCCGCGGTCGGTCCCGAGCAGCTTGACCGCCTCCTGGTCGTTGTTCAGGAAGTTGATCACGTCGACCGCGACGTCCTTGTTCTTGCTGCCCTTGAAGACCGACCAGTACATGGAGGCCCGGGCCCACTGCGCGCTGGGGTCACCGGGATAGGCGACGACGCCCAGCTCGTCCTTGGTGTTCTTTTTCAGGTCGGGCATCTGGTTGGCCCAGACCCAACTGGTGCCGGCCTTGCCGGTGACCACCAGCTGCTTGGTGACGTCGCTGGAGTTGCCCTCGTGGATGACGTCGGCGGTCGGGGTCGCCTTGCGGTCCCGCGCGCCCTTCCACAGGTCGAACCACGCGGTCACGTCCTCGGCCGCGAAGCCCAGCTCGTTGCCCTTGTAGAGGTCCTTGCCCTGCTGGCGCAGCCAGATCCAGTACGCCTTGTAGTCGGCGCTCGGGTCCTGGGTGCCGGGTACACCGGTCTTCTCCGACACCTGCGCGGCCCAGGCGATGTGCTGCTCCCAGGTCATCCCGGTGGTGGGCTCGGGCAGGTTGTGCTTGGTCAGCAGCGTCTTGTTGTAGACCAGGCCCTGGGTGTTCTCCCCGGCGGCCACCCCGGCGAGCTTGCCGCCGACCACGCCGTACTCCAGCAGGCTCTTGGGGAACTTGGTGACGTCGAGCTTGCCGGAGTCCTGGTAGCTCTTCAGGTCGAGGGTGGTGCTGCGGGCCGCGTACTCGGCGAGGTAGTTGTCGTCGATCTGGAACAGGTCCGGCGGGTTGCCGCCGGCGGTGAGCGTGGCGAGCTTGTCGAAGTAGCCCTGGTTGGCCTGCCAGGTCTTCTCGAAGGTCACGTTCGGATGCTTCTTCGTGTAGAGGGCCAGGGCGTCCTCGGTCAGCTTGGCGCGGGCGTCGCCGCCCCACCAGAAGATCGAGAGCTTGACCGGCGTGTTCGGGTCGGCGGCGCCGTCGTCGTCTCCGCAGGCGGCGCCGCCGAACATCAGCGGCGCGGCGACGGTCGCGGCGAGCAGGCCGCGCAGGAGTCGCCGCCGGGGCACCGGGGTACCGTGATGGCGCCCGGCGGGCGTGTCAGTGGTGGGGGGCGTTGCGGGGTGCATGTGCGCTCACTCCTCGGCATTAGGAGGCGACGGCGTCACCGGTGGCCGCGGTCGGGACGCCCGGGCCCGCAGGGCAATGCGGGTCCGGGCCAGGCGGCGCGGCCAGGGGACGTGCCGGTCGGGCGTGTGGGCCCGGGCCGGTCGAGTCGCGGATGACCAGGTCGGTCTGGAGCATTACCTGTGCGGTGGTACGACGAACGCCGAGCGCCGTGCCGGCACCGGGGCTCCGCGCGCCGCGCGGTGACTCGATGTCCTGTTGCAGCAGCATGTCGACGGCCGTCCGGCCAGCGGCCCCGGTGGGTGTGGCCACCGTCGTCAGTTTGGGGCGGGTGAGCCGACTCAGGGCGATGTCGTCGACCCCGACGACACTCACCTCCTGGGGCACCCGGACCCCGAGCGCGTCCAGCCCCTCGATGAGGCCGATCGCCATCAGGTCGTTGTAGGCGAGCACGGCCGTCACGCCACTGCGCCGCACCTGGTCGGCGACGGCGAGGCCGCCGGTCTCGGTGGGCGCGTTGGGGCCGAGCACGGTCAGCTCCGCGCCGCCGCTGCGGGCGGCCGTGGCGGCGGCGCGGCGCATCTCCCGGTTGGTCCACGAGCTGCGGGGGCCGCCGAGCAACGCGATGCCGCGGTGACCGAGACCGATCAGGTGCTCGATCGCCGCCCGGGCGCCCTGCCCGACGTCCATCAGCACGCAGGGCAGGCCGGCCACCTGGCGGTTCACCACCACCAACGGCACCTCCCGGCTGAGCTGCTCGATCAGGCTGTTGCTCATCCGCGGGCTGCACAGCAGCACCCCGTCGACCTGCTTGGCGAGCGCGTGGACCAGCTCCTCCTCGGCAGTCGGGTCCTCGTTGGTGTCGGCCACGAAGACGTGGTAGTCGCGATGGCGGGCCTGGCTCTCCGCCGCCTTGATCAGCGGCGGGAAGAACGGGTTCGCGATGTCCGCGATGATCAGGCCGATGTTGTGCGTCCGCCCGGTGATCAGGGCCCGGGCGGCGCGGTTCGGCCGGTAGCCCAGGTCCTCCGCGCAGGCGAGCACCCGGACCCGGGTCTCCGGGTTGACCAGGTGCGGGGCAGAGAAGGTGCGGGACACGGTGGAGATGTGCACCCCGGAGGCGCGGGCGACGTCCCGGATGGTGACTGGCACGGCGGGCCCTTCGTCCGATGTGGCGACGGTCACGTGGGTGCCGCCAATTAATGCAAACGGTTGCTCCAGTGTCAACGGTCAATGGTTGCGATTCTGTTGCGTCGACGCTCCCCGTGGTGACCTACAACGCCGCAAACACTGACATTTATCGCCGATTGCGCCGCCGGCGTTGACGCCGTCGCATCGATCGTGGTTACTTCACTGCAAACCTTTGCAGGGATCACCTGGGGGCGACCACATGTCACGGAGATCCGACGCGCGAGTCCGGTACGCCGTCGTGGGCACCGGCGCACGGGCCGAGATGTTCGTCCGGGCCCTGGTGCTCGACCACGCCGACACCACCGAGCTGGTCGCCTTCGCCGACGTGAACCAGGCCCGGATGGACGCGCACAACCGCTGGCTCGCCGAGCTGGGCCACCGCCCGGTGCCGACGTACCCGGCCGGTGAGTTCCGGGCCATGCTGGACAAAGAGCGGGTCGACATCGTGCTGGTGACCAGTGTGGACGTCACCCACGGCGAGTACGTGGTGGCCGCGCTGCGCGCCGGCCGAGACGTCGTCACCGAGAAGCCGATGACCGTCGACGCCCCACGCTGCCGACGCATCCTGGACGCGGTGACCGAGACCGGCGGCCGGGTGACTGTCGCCTTCAACTACCGCTACAACCCGCTGCACGAGCAGGTCCGCCGCCTGCTCGCCGACGGCGCGGTCGGTGAGATCGGCTCGGTGCACTTCGAGTGGCTGCTCGACGTTCGGCACGGCGCCGACTACTTCCGGCGCTGGCACCGCGACAAGGCCACCTCCGGCGGGCTGATGGTGCACAAGGCCAGCCACCACTTCGACCTGGTCAACTGGTGGCTGGGGGCCACCCCGGTCGAGGTGTATGCCGCCGGCCGCCTGTTCTTCTACGGCGAGGACGGTCGCCGGCACGGCTACGCCCGCGACTACGAGCGGGCGTACGGCTCCCCCGCCGCCGTCGACGACCCGTTCGCGCTGCGCCTCGATGCCCACCCCCGGCTGCGCGAGCTGTACCTCGACGCCGAGGCCGAGGACGGCTACCAGCGCGACCGCAACGTGTTCGCCCCGGGCGTGAGCATCGAGGACGACATGGCCGTGCTCGCCCGCTACTCCACCGGCGCCACGATGACCTACCACCTCACGGCGTACGCCCCCTGGGAGGGCTACCGGGTGATGGTCAACGGCAGCCGGGGTCGCCTGGAGCTGGAGGTGACCGAGAACGACTTCGTCGACCGGGGCACCGCGGGCGCGGTCAAGGGCGCGGCGCTGCACGGCGTCGAGGCGCCGGCCGAAGGGGGCGGCGCGACGCTCACCCTGCGCCCGTTCTGGGAACCGCCCCGGCAGATCCCCGTCGAGGGTCGTACCCGCCACGGGCACGGCGGCGCGGACGCCCGGATGACCGCGGTGCTCCTCGGCGGCCAGCCCGATCCGCTGGGCCGCGCCGCGACGGCCGACGACGGCGCGCTGGCCCTGCTCACCGGCCTGGCCGCCAACCGGTCCTTCGAGACCGGGCAACCGGTCCGGGTCGCCGATCTGCTCACCCCCCGCTGACCATCGACGAGGAGCCCCGCCCCGTGCCGACGTCCGACCACACCGACCTGCTCCTGCCCTCCGAGCCCGGGCAGCGCGCGATCGCCCGGGAGCTGTACGCCCTCGCGGCGCAGCAGCCGATCATCTCGCCGCACGGGCACGTCGACCCGGCCCTGCTCGCGCAGGACCAGCCCTTCGGCGACCCGGCGCGGCTGCTCATCGTGCCCGACCACTACCTGACGAGGATGCTGCTCAGTCAGGGCGTCCCCCCGGCGGACCTGGGCGTGCCGACCCGCGACGGCAGCCCGACCGAGACCGACGGCCGGGTGATCTGGCGGCGCTTCGCGGCGCACTGGCACCTGTTCCGGGGAACCCCGTCGCGGCTCTGGCTGGAGCAGACCTTCCGCACCGTGTTCGGGGTGCACACCCCGCTCGGCCCGGCCACCGCCGACACCGTCTACGACGAGATCGCGGCCCGGCTCGCCGAGCCGGACTTCCGGCCCCGGGCGCTGTTCGAGCGGTTCGACATCGAGGTGCTCGCGACCACCGAGTCGCCGCTGGACGACCTCGCGCAGCACGCCAAGCTCGCCGCCGACGGGTGGGGCGGGCCGGGCGGCCGGGTGGTCACCACGTTCCGCCCGGACGACGTGGTGGACATGGAGTACGAGGGCTGGGCGTCCAACGTGGCGCGCCTCGGCGCGCTGGCCGGCGAGGACACCGGCACGTACACCGGTTATCTGGCCGCGCTGCGGGCCCGGCGGGCCGCGTTCATCGCGGCCGGGGCGACCTCGTCGGACCACGGCCACCCCACCGCCCGCACCCTGGACCTGACCCCGGCCGAGGCCGCCCGGCTGTACGACCGGGGTCTGCGCGGCACGGCCGACGCGGCCGACGCGGAGTCGTTCCGGGCGCACATGCTCATGGAGTTCGCCCGGATGTCGCTCGACGACGGCCTGGTCATGCAGCTGCACCCCGGCGCGGTGCGCAACCACAACCGCTGGCTGTACGACCGGCACGGCCGCGACGTGGGCGGCGACGTGCCGCAGGCCACCGAGTACGTGCACGCGCTCGCGCCGCTGCTGGCGCGCCACGGCAACGACCCTCGGCTGCGGGTGGTGCTCTACACGCTCGACGAGGACACCTTCACCCGCGAGCTCGCGCCCCTCGCGGGCGGCTACGCCGCGCTGCTGCTCGGCGCGCCCTGGTGGTTCCTGGACTCCCCCGAGGTGCTGCGCCGGTTCCGGGAGACGGTCACCGAGAGCGCCGGCTTCTACAACACCACCGGGTTCGTCGACGACACCCGGGCGTTCTGCTCCATCCCGGTACGCCACGACGTGGCCCGCCGGGTCGACGCCGGCTTCCTGGCCCGGCTGGTCGCCGAGCAGCGGCTGCCGCTGGACGAGGCGGCCGAGACGATCGTCGACCTGGCGTACCGGCTGCCCAAGCGGGTCTTCAACTTCGAAGGGGTCGACAAGTGAGTGTCACCATCACGTCCGTCGAGGTGCACGACGTGCGGTTCCCGACCGCCGCGCGGGGCGACGGGTCCGACGCGATCAACCGGGGCGACTACTCGGCGACGTACGTCGAGCTGGGTACCGACGCCGGGCCGGTCGGCGCCGGGTTCACGTTCACCAACGGCCGGGGCAACGAGATCACCTGCGCGGCGGTGCGGGCGCTGGCCCACCACGTCCAGCGGCGGACGATCGAGGAGATCGTGGCCGAGCCCGTGGCGTTCTGGCGCTCGCTCAGCGCCGACGTGCAGTTGCGCTGGCTGGGGCCGGAGAAGGGTGTCATCCACATGGCGACCGGCGCGCTCGTCAACGCCGTGTGGGACCTGCGGGCCAGGATCGCCGGCAAACCCATGTGGCGGTTCCTGGCCGAACTGCCGACCGACGAGCTGGTCGCCAGCGTCGACTTTCACCACATCACCGACGCGCTCACCCCGGACGACGCCGCGGCCATCCTCGACAAGGGACGCGACGGCATGGCCGACCGACTGAGCACGCTCGAACGTGACGGTTTTCCTTCGTACACCACCTCGGTCGGTTGGCTCGGCTACCCCGACGACAAGGTGCGCGCGTTGACCCGGCAGGCGTATGACGACGGGTGGCGGGCGATGAAGATGAAGGTGGGCGGCCCGCTCGCCGACGACCTGCGCCGGGCCCGGATCATCCGCTCCGAGATCGGCCCGGACGCGCTGCTGATGATGGACGCCAACCAGGTCTGGGACGTCGACGAGGCGATCACCGCGATGACCGCCCTCGCGGAGGTGGACCCGTACTGGATCGAGGAGCCGACGCACGCCGACGACATCCTCGGGCACGCCCGGATCGCCCGCGCGGTCACCGAGCTGACCGGCGGCCGGTGCCGGGTGGCCACCGGCGAGGTCGCCGCCAACCGGGTGATCTTCAAGCAGCTGCTCCAGGCCGAGGCGATCGGCGTGATGCAGATCGACGCGTGCCGGGTCGGCGGCGTCAACGAGGTCCTGGCCGAGCTGCTGCTGGCGGCGAAGTTCGGGGTGCCGGTCTGCCCGCACGCCGGCGGCGTCGGCCTCTGCGAGTACGTCCAGCACCTGGCGATCTTCGACTACCTGCGGGTGGGCACCACCCTGGACGGTCGGATGATCGAGTACGTCGACCACCTGCACGAACACTTCGTCGACCCGGTACGCACCCGCGGCGGCCGCTACCTGCTGCCCGACCGGCCCGGTTACAGCGCCACCATGAAACCGTCGTCGATCGCCGAGTTCCGCTTCCCGGACGGTCCGGCATGGCGGTGACCGTCGGCGCGTCCCGCCTCGGCCTGGGGGTGCTGCGCCACCTGCCCGTCGAGTCCCGTCCCCTCATCCGGCCGGGCACCGTGCCGACGGGCGTCGTCCACCTGGGGTTGGGCGCGTTCCACCGGGCGCACCAGGCCGTCTACACCGAGGCGGCGGTCGGCGCGGCCGGCGGCGACTGGGGCATCGTGGCCGTCGCCCCGCGCAGCACCGCAGTGGTCGAGGCGCTCACCGCTCAGGACAACCTGTTCAGCGTCAGCGCCCTGTCCGCCGCTGGCACCACCACCCGGGTGGTGGGCGCGCTCAGCGGCGTACGGCATGCTCCCAGCGACCCGGACGCCGTGGTGGCGTTGCTCGCCGACCCGGCGGTACGCGTCGTGACGCTCACCGTCACCGAGAAGGCGTACCAGCTCGACCCGGTGACCGGCCGACTCTCCCCGGACGCCGCGCTCGCCGCGGACCTCGCCGGTCATCGGGCACCGACGACCGTGCCGGGGCTGCTGCTGCGTGGGCTGGCCGCCCGCGCCGCCGCCGACGCCGGGCCGCTGGCGCTGGTGAGCTGCGACAACCTGCCGGCCAACGGCCGGCGGCTGCGCGGTCTGGTCGACCAGGCGGTCGAGCGGGCCGCCGGGGTGCCCGCCGGGCTCGTCGACTGGGTGGTCGCCAACGTGACCTGCCCCGGCACCATGGTGGACCGCATCGTGCCGGCCAGCACCCCGGAGACCATCGACGCGGCCCGCCAGGCGCTCGGCGTGACCGACCTGGCCGCGGTGGCCGCCGAACCGTACGCGCAGTGGGTGATCGAGGACGACTTCCCCGGCGGGCGGCCCGGCTGGGAGCACGCCGGGGCGGTGCTCACCGGCGACGCCGGGCCGTGGGAGCGGTTGAAGCTGCGCACCCTCAACGGCGTGCACTCGGCCGTGGCGTACCTCGGCGCGCTGGCCGGCCGGGAGACCATCGCCGACGCCCTGGAGATCCCGCACCTGACCGACGTGCTGCGCCGGCTGATCGCCGAGGACGTCGCGGCCAGCTTCACGCCGCCGGACGGGGTGCGCGTGGTCGACTACGGCGAGCAGGTCCTCGCCCGGTTCGCCAACCCGGCGATCCGGCACCGCACCCTGCAGGTCGCGGTGGACGGCTCGCAGAAGTTGCCGCAGCGCATCCTGCACACCATCGCCGACCTTCGCGCGGCCGGCCGGTCCGCGCGCTGGGGCGCGCTGGTCGTGGCGTCCTGGTTGCGCTTCGCCCTGGGGTACGCCGACGACGGCGGACCGCTGCCGTTGCAGGACCCCCTCGCGGGGCCGATCCGGTCCGCCCTGGACGCCGGCGCGCAGAGCCCGGCCGGCGCGGTGGACGCCGTCTTCGCGCTGCGCGAGGTCATCCCGGCCGAGGTGGCCGACGACGACGAGGTACGCGCCGAGGTGACCGCCTGGCTGACCGCGCTCGGCCGACACGGCGTCGAGGCGACCCTGGCCGGTGCCCGGTGAGCGGGTCGGCATTCGCTGGTGTCGCGTGAACGGGTCGGCGCCGCCGCCGACGGTGGCGGTGATCGGGGCGAACGGGCACGGCCACTGGCACCGGCGGGTGATCGCGCCACTGCACGCCGGCGGCCGGTTGCGGCTGGTCGCCCTCGTCGACGTCCAACCGGTGCGCGACGAGCGGGAGGCGCCGGTGCCGCCCGGGGTCGAGGTGTTCACCGACCACCGGGCGATGCTCGCCGCCACCCGACCGGAGGTGGTGGTGATCTGCACCCCGCCGCACACGCACCTGCCGATCGCCCGCGACGCCCTCGCGGCCGGCGCGGACCTGCTGCTGGAGAAGCCGCCGGTGCTGTCGCTGGCCGAGCACGACGAGCTGACCGACGCGCTGACGACGACCGGCCGGGTGGCCCAGGTCGGTTTCCAGGCGCTCGGTTCGGCGGCGCTGACCGCGCTGACCGACGCCCTCGCTGCCGGCCGCCTCGGCACGGTCACCGGCATCGCGACAGTCGCGGCGTGGCAACGGCCGGACGCCTACTACGCCCGCTCCCCGTGGGCCGGCCGCCGGAGCGTGGACGGCCGACCCGTGCTGGACGGCGCGCTGGCCAACCCGCTCGCGCACGCGGTGATGCAGTGCCTCGCCGTCGCCGAGGCGCTCGGCGGGGCGCCACCGTGGCCGGTCGCCATCGAGGTGGAGCGCTACCGGGTGCGGCCGATCGAGGTGGAGGACACGGCGTTGCTGCGGGTGCGGTTCCGCGCCGGCCCACCGGTGCTGGCGGCGGTCACCCTGGCATCCGAGGAGTTCGTGGCGGGCGAGGTGGTGGTGACCGGCACGACGGGACAGGCCGTGCTGGAGTACCCGACGGACCGGTTGCGCCTGCCCGGTGACGTCGTGACCCGCCGCGTCCCCGGTCGACGGGGCCTGCTGGAGAACCTGCTCGCCCACCGCGCCGACCCGTTCGGAGTGCCGCTGATCGCCCCGCTGGCCCGTACCGCGCCGTTCACCGCCCTGCTGGACGCGTTGCGGGCCGCGCCCGAGCCCCAACTGCTCGGCGGGGACCTGGTCGACGTGGTGGGCGACGGAGACCAGCGGGTACGCCACCTGCGCGGCGTCACCGACGTGCTGCGCGCCGCGGCCGAACGCGGGGCGCTGCCGAGCGAGTGGGGCATGCCGTGGGCGGTGCCGGCGTACCACGCGGAGTTGGCGGCCCCACCGAAGGGCGAAACGCGGTGATCTCAGCAGCCCAGGCCGTAGGCCACTAGGGCCGCGTCGAGCATGCGTTCCTGCTGATCCGCCGGGTAGGCAGCGGGATCCGCGGCGGCGAGAGCCGCGACTCCCTCGGTCATGGCGATCAACCCCAGGGCGACCGCGCCGACCTGGTCGACCGGCCAGTCCGGGGCAGCCGCGGCGACCAGCCGCTCGACCCGTTGCCGCCAGGCTCGGTTGTTGCGGCGGTGCATGCCGATCAGCTCGGCGTCCGCCACCGCCGCAGCCAGGAAGCCCAACCAGACGATGCTCCAGTTGGTCGTCTCCAGATCGGTCGCCATGCCCTGGCGGAGGACCGCGCGCAGCGCCGCCCGCGGCGAGGTGGCCGCGGCTTCGAGTGCCTCAACCCGCTCCCGGGTGGTGTCGTGCAGCAGTTGCCGGGCGTGCAGCAGCAGCGCTCGACGATTCGGGAAGCGGTGCATGACCAGCCCAGT
Organism: Micromonospora sp. NPDC047557; assembly: GCF_043205095.1. Lineage (NCBI taxonomy): Bacteria > Bacillati > Actinomycetota > Actinomycetes > Micromonosporales > Micromonosporaceae > Micromonospora > Micromonospora sp. NPDC047557. The sequence continues at coordinate 205,211 of NZ_JBIDDK010000006.1, forward strand.
CGTGCAGCCGGCCGCCGCAGCTACCGCGCGCACCGTCAGCTTTTCCAGGCCCTGCTGCGCGAGCACGTCCCACACCGCGCGCGACAGCGCCTCGCCCTGGGCCGCTCGGTCTGCACGCAGTGACACGACTTTCACCTCTTCATGGTCGTCGTAACGAATGTTACCGTAACGCTTGTTACCGAGTCTTGGTGAGGAGCGGCATGACCTGGATCATCACGCAGCGTCCGTGGACCGACCCGGTGGGCGAGGCGTTGCGTGTGGCGCAGAAAGCCGAACTCGACCTGCGCTACGGTACCGACGACCATGAGCCCGGCACGCCGCCGACGGCCGAGAACATCGACCTGTTCCTGGTCGCGGTCGACGAAGCCACCGGCCAACCGCTCGGCTGCGCCGCGCTGCGCCGCCTCGACCCGGTCACCGTTGAGGTCAAGCGGATGTACGTGGTACCGGAGAGCCGCGGCTCGGGGGTGGCGACCGACTTGCTCCGAGGGCTGGAGGACGCCGCACAGGAGCGCGGTTGGACGACCATCCGGCTGGAGACCGGCACGGCCCAGCCGGACGCGATGCGCTTCTACGAGCGCGAGGGCTACCGCGAGATCCCGCTGTTCGGCGCGTATGTGGGCTCCGACAACTCGGTCTGCTACGAACGCGTCCTACCTGACGGAGCACCCGGGCCGCAGCCCACAACGCGGCTTCGATCACGCGGTAGCCGCCCCCTGCATCCACCGGCCCTGGCGTAGATCCCGAACGGCGGCGGCCGTGCGCTAGCGTCCGACTCATGGGATTCGTGGATCAGTTCCTGGCCGCCGCGGCCGCCCTGGCCAACCTGGCCATCGCCGCCCTGCTTCTGACCAGGAGTCGCGGCGGCACGGCGCCGCCCCGGATCTTCGGCCGCCCACAGCCGTTCCCTCGCCTGCGGGCCGCGATGCACATCTGCCTGGGGTTGGGGCCGCTGGGGGCAGGCTGGCTGGTCAAGGACGTCTTTCCTCCGCACTCCACGGGCGACGCGGTGCTGTTCAACGTGCTCCGGGTCCTGCTGCTGGCTGGCCTCGTCACAGCGCTGCTGGTCGCCTTCCGGCACGGACGCTCCACCCCTGGCAACACCGCGCGCTAGCGCACCGGCGGCGACACATCCGACACCGGCGGTTCGGCGGAAGCGCCCGAGCGGGCGTGCCAGTACCTCCTAAACGTTTCGGTACGCCGCCCATTTGCCATTCCAGGCCGCGAGGTCGTGCACCCACCCCTCGTCACTGCTCAGGGACCTTGTGGACCATTTCGAGGCGGCCAGCGCCGCGAAACTGTCGACGACGTCGCGGTCAGTCGCCGTCCACGAGGGAAACTGCCCGACCCACTCATCGGCCTGCCGCGGAGTGTGACCACCGCCGATGAGCCACTGAACGAGCAACGCAAGCTCGACCCAGGCCGCAGCCCTGGTCGCGAACGCCCAGTCGACGATCCGCAGACCTCGCCGCGTCATGATCAGATTGCTGGGGTTGAGATCAGAATGAACGAGCGCTCCGCCGGCCATTCCCGCGAGAGTGAACCCGCACCTGGTCGCCGGGTCGTACCACGTGCCGTCCGGAGCGGGAGACTCCTGAAGTTCCTTCAGGCACGCGGCGAGCACCTCAAGATCCGGGCTGCCCGGCGACAGATCGGGATGCGGGCCGTCGAGGTGCTCGGTCCCCACCACCAACCAGCCGTCGGACTCGATCTGCCACAGGACAGCCGGCGGCCACCCGTCGACGGCCTGGGTTGCCGCCACCTCGAAGCGCAGCGACTGGTAGCCGCCTCCGAGAGATGCGCAGGCCGCCTTGACGAAGACCGTCGCGTCGGGTCCGACGAGGGTCGAGGCGATCTCAGCGTGATCGCCGCTTGATGCGGGGATCACCTCGAAGACGCCGCCGACCCGGTCGGCGATCCGCGTCGTAATGGTTGCCGGCAGGGCGGCCCAGTCGGTGCGCATCACCGTCTCCTCTGCCTGCTAGGCGCTCACCCGGGTTGAGGCGGGTTCGGCGGGCAGCAGGACTCGGCCTCGTCGCTCCAGAATTCCATGTCGACGCGGTACCCGATGCCCTGCCACGCCGCCGTTGTGTAGGTCATCGCGGCGCCGTCCCGCATTGCCTCTGTCTGCGTGCAGGCTTCCGTGTACCTCGTCGGCGACGCGGGCTGAGGCTGTTGAGCGCCGTGCCGCTGCCGACCAGGCGCACGCCCGACAGCCACCACTGCAACATTCCTGCAAACAATAAATATTGACCGTGATAAAACGCGAACCTACCGTTCCTGGTGAATCCCGAACCGCCATCAGCGAATGGAAACAATCGATGCGTACGCCTCTTGTCGGCGCGCTCGCGCTCGCCGTCCTGGTCGGTGCCGCACCGGCCGCCGCCGCTGCACCCGCCGACCCGGCCGCCGCCGACCGGCTGTCCTGGTCGGCACTCCATGTCGGTCGACAGGCCCTGCCCGAGCGTGACGGCTGGGCGGCCGAGGGCACCGGCACCACCGGCGGTTCGGCTGCGACGCCCGAGCGGACCCGGGTGGTCCACGATCGAGCGGAACTGGTCGACGCCCTCGGCGGTGACAACGCCAGCAACGCCACCGACGCCACTCCGAAACTGATCTTCGTGGACGGTGCTGTCGACGGCTTCACCGGGCCCGAGGGCACGCCGCTGAGCTGTGCCGACCTGGCCGACCCGGCGTACCGGCTGGACGCCTACCTCGCCGCGTACGACCCGGCGGTCTGGGGTCGGGTGGCGCCGGCCGGGCCGCTGGAGGAGGCCCGGGTGCGCTCGGTGGCCAACCAGACCCGCCAGACCCAGATCACCGTCGGCCCCAACACCACGATCGTCGGCCTACGCGGCGCCCGACTGACCGGTCTCACCCTCATGATCGACCGGGCGTCCAACGTCATCGTGCGCAACCTGACCTTCGTCGACGCCCGGGACTGCTTCCCCGCGTGGTCGCCCACCGACGGCGACACCGGCAACTGGAACAGCCAGTACGACCAGATCTCGGTACGCCGCAGCGAGCACGTCTGGGTCGACCACAACACGTTCACCGACGGCGACAACCCGGACAGCGCCCAGCCCGTCTACTTCGGCCGGCCGTACCAGGTGCACGACGGATCGCTGGACGTCACGCACACCGCCAGTGGAGTCACCGCCTCCTGGAACCGCTTCACCGGACGGGACAAGTTGATGCTGATCGGCTCGTCCAACACCGTCGGCCCGGACGTAGGTCGGCTGAAGGTCACCCTGCACCACAACCTCTTCGACGGCGTCCTGCAGCGACTGCCGCGGGTGCGGTTCGGTCAGGTCGACGTCTACAACAACCTGTACCGGCTGGGCGGCGACGGCTTCCAGTACGCGCTGGGCGTCGGTGTGCAGTCGGCGATCTACGCGCAGAACAACTTCTTCTCCCTCGACGCGGGCGTCGACCCGGCCGACCTGCTCTACGACTGGGGCGGCACCGCGCTCACCGAGCGCGGCTCGTGGGTGCGCGAGGGCGGCGGGCCGGCCCGGCCGGTTGACCTGCTCGCGGCGTACAACGCGGCGCACGACCCCGACCTGGGCGCCGACGCCGGCTGGACACCGACCCTGCGCCGCGACCCGGTCCTGCCGACGCCGCTGCTCCCGCTCCTGGTGGGCCCGCTCGCCGGGGCCGATCGGCTGCCGCTGTGACGATTCGCCATGGTCGGGTCGGCGACGTACCGGGCCATCGATGTGGGGAAGATCGGCTATAAGTGACGCATGGACTTCCCGCCGCACCTGGACAGCATGCCGATGCACGCGATCACCGAGATCCACGGCGAACCGGGCCTGCTGGAGCGCTTCCGGCTGGAGGTCGAGCGCTTCGACGACGGCGAACGCGCCCGTATGAGGGGCGCGCTCGACCTCGCCGCCGAGCTGCACCGCGACGACCGGCGGGTCCGCGAGCCGTACCTCAACCACCTGCTGCGGGTCGCCATCCGGCTCATGCACCACTACCAGGTCCGCGACGTCGACGTGATCGTCGCGGGTCTGCTGCACGACGCGGTGGAGGACCACCCGGCCGAGCTGGCCGAGGGCGGCGGCGACCCGACCGCCGCGGCGCTGGCCACGCTCGCCGCGCGGTTCGGGCCGCGGGTGGCCACCCTGGTCGCCGCGGTCACCAACCCGATGTACGACCCGCAGCGCGACCGCAACGAGCAGTACCGGGAGCACCTGGCGGTCAGCCTGGACCGGGAACCCTGGGCGCGGGTGATCAAGGTGTCGGACTTCACCGACAACGGCGTCGGGGTGATCCACACCGTCGGGCCGAAGGTCGTCTCGTCGGCCCGCAAGTACCGGCCGCTGGTGCCGCTCTTTCGGGATCTCATCGGTCGTCCGGACACCCCGCTGTCCCCGGCGGTGAAGGCCCACATCTTCGGCCAGCTCGACCTTGCCGAGGAACGGTTCAGCGCCATCCTCGACCGGCCGGCCCACTCACGCTGAGCTGAGCCGGGACGCGCGCCCCACGGGTCACGCCTGCGCACCGTCGCCGAGACCCGACGCGGGCACGAACCTGTCCCGGTGCAGGCCGTCGCGCACCAGGTGCTCCAGCCAGGAGGTCGGGGCGACACCCAACTCCCGGCCCAGGTCGGCGCGGAACAGCTCCAGCCGGCGTACCGCCTCGTTGATGTTGCGTTCGGCCAGGTGCACGGCGATCAGCACGCGGGTGGCGCTCTCCCGCAACGGTTCCAACTGCACGGCGGTCAACGCCACCTGCACCGCCTCGCTGAAGCGTCCCTGCGTGGTGAGCCGTTCGGCGAGCGCCTCCAGCGCGTACAGCTGGGTCTGGCGCAGCCGCTCCCGCTCGGTCAGCACCCAGTCGTCGTACCAGCCGGGCAGCAGCTCGCCCGTCGCCAGCGCCGGCACCCCCGCGCCGACACCCGCCGGCACCCCGCCGGCCAGCAGCGCCGCGGACGCCGCGCCCAGCGTGGCGACATCGCTTGTCACACCGGCGGCCAGGGCCAGCCGGTCGTCCTCCTCGACCAAGGGCTCGGGGGTGACCCGGTGCAGCCGCCAGAGCATGGTGCGCAGGTTGGCGCGGGCCCGCTCCTCGTGCGAGCCGGGCCAGAGGGTGCCGGCCGCCTCCCAACGGGCGCACCGCTGGCGTACGCCGAGGTAGGCGAGCAGCCGGCGTGCGCCCTGCGGCACCACGACGGACCGGCCGTCGCGTTCCAGCCCGAAGCCGCCGAGCAGACGCAACGTGTACCGGGTTGGTCGCGCCACACCGGCCTCCTGCGCCCCGGGGCGGAGGTCCTGCGTCACCTCGTGAGCTGCCATCCCTGCGCCCTTCGCACCCGATCACCGGTGTGGGAGTTCCACGTTCGGGTGTGGACGGTCGGCACGCCAGCGCAGTGTCGTCACACCGACCCGGCGAACGGCGGGGATCAGCCGTTCGCCGGAGCGACGGCCGGCCGTTCAGCGCAGCTTGCTCAGCGTCCGGGCGTAGCCGGTCCACTCGGCGGCGTCGCCGACGTCGGCGCGTACCCCCGCCTCCTTCATGATGCCGACGACCCGCTCGGTCGGCGTCTCGGCAAGCTTGCCCAGCGTGCTGATCCCGGCGCGGGTCAGCGCCGCGCGGGCCTTGGTGGGCACCCCTGCGAGCATGGCGATGTCGGCGTCGGCGACGTTCTCCAGTTCCGCATCGATACCGAGCGCGGCGGAGACCGCCGACTGGGCGCCCGCCGTGGTCCGGACGATGGCCGCCTCCCGTTCGCTGACCTCGGCGACCATCGCGTCCACACTCGGGTAGCTGCTGTCCGCCGGCAGCACCTTGAGCACGTCGCGGATCGTCCGGCCGTCGGCCACCTCGTCCTCACCGAAGGTACGGATGAACTCCACCACCTTCACCTCGCGCGGGAAGCGCTGCCGGACGTCGGCGTTCTCGACGGCGTACCGGTCGAGGTAGGCGGCGCCCCGGACCTTCGGGCCGGCGACCACGTCCACGCCGAGGGTCTCGACGGCGGGCAGCACGATCGTGCCGGCCTTGGTCTGCCAGATGCTGACCTTCTTGTCCATGAACATCGTGGTGCCCATGTACCGGCCGAAGTCGAGCGTGCCGATGTAGTTGGGGATCTGCTCGAGCTGGTACGGGCCGGGGCTGACCTTCGTCTCGTGCACCGTGGAGTGCAGCCGGTTGATCTCGGCGCGGATCTCGTCGAGCAGCCGCCGCAGGCTCACCCGCATCGCGGCCATGCAGGTGAACGCCTTGGCCAGGTCGGTGCCGAGGTGGTCCAGGTCGTGCTCGATGCGGTGGAACCGCTCGTTGAAGCCCTGCTCGCCGGGTGTCTGCCCGGCCTGCACGACGTCCTCGCCGTCGACCCAGTCGGTGTGGGCGAAGGTACGGGCGAACGGTGGTGGCGCGCAGCCCGGCTCCACCGCCGGGAACGGCTCCGCGTAGCTGAACACCCGCTTCGCGGTGCCCACGTTCTCGTAGATCCAGGAGGAGACCAGCACGCTGGCGTCCGAGGCCGGGATGCCGTGCTTGGTGAACGCCTCGTACAGCTCGGTGACGGTCACCCCGTCGTAGTTGATCTCGCTCGCCATGATGGTGTCCCTCTCAGAGCTGGTCGTACACGCCGCGGTGCCGGCGCTGCTGGAAGGTGCGGAAGGTGCGGGCCACCGCCGGGCGCAGCGGCTCGGCGTCGCCGTCGGCGTCGAGGTCGACGTGGTCACGCCGGATACCGAAGGTGTTGATCTCCACACCGAGCGGGCAGACCCGCGTCAGCGTGTTCATCAGCCGCTCGTACTGGGCCAGGGTCAACGCCACCCCGTCGGGCAGCTCCATCCGGAACTCGTACGGGTCGGTCAGCCCGGTCCGTACGTAGGAGAGCGCCACCACGGCGACCAGCCCGGCGTGGGTGGGGCGCAGCGTGGTCCGCGCGCCGACCGCCTTGATGTCCGCGGTGCCGCCGCCGAGCCCCACGGTGTACCAGCGGAAGCCGGTGGCCCGCCGCTCGGCCAGGTTGAGCCCGGCCTGGGGCAGCCCGATCACGCTGCACACCAGCAGCACCCGGTTGCCGGTGTCGACGAGCGGCAGCGCGGCGGCGAGATGCTGGTCGCGGAGCAGGCCGACCAGTCGGGCCAGCCGGTCGGCGGCGGCCGGCTGACCGGCGATCAGCGCGGACGCCAGCGCCGCCGGCAGCTCGATGGTCTCCACGAGCTCGTCGGGGAGCCGGTTCAGCGCGGCCACCACGGGTGCCGGGTCGCGTACCGCGGGCAGGCCGGCGGCGGCCAGGACCGCATCGACGGGCTGTCCGGCCGGCCGGGTCGGTACGCCCGCCCACCGGGTCCGGGCCGCCGCGTCGGTCATCGGCGTCCACGCCCGCTCCCCCGCGCCCGTCCATGCCGTCGCGGCGGCGGCCAGGCCGGCCAGCAGCAGCGCGTTGCCACCCGGGTCGCCGGGCGCGTGGAACTGCGCCTCGACGGCCACGTCGGCGCCGACCGTGGCGGCCGTCGGCGCGGTCACCGCCAGCCCACGGGTGGGCAGGTGGGACAGGTACATCCTGGTGGTGCTGATCCGGTGCGTGGTCTGCACCCCGCACACGCGCCACAGCCAGGCCACCTCGCCGTCGGCGGCCACCGTGGGCACACCGGCGGCGCGGGCGGCGGCGATCAGGGCCTCGGCGGTCCGGTCAGCGGTGACGGCGCGGCCGGTGTCCAGCACCCGGTTGCGCAGGTCGGTGGCCTGCGCGGGGGTCGGCCAGGCTACGTCCACACCGAGACCCAGCTCGTAGCGGCTGCCACCGGCGTCGTCCTGGGCCCGGGTCACCTGCCACACCAGGGTCGAGCCGAGTGCCCGGCAGACGCGCCCGGCGCGGTCCAGCGCGGTGGCCAGCGGCGGCGCGATGGCGTGCGCGCTGTCGAAGGCGTACGACTGCCGCAGGCTGGCGCGCAGCGCCGTGACCTCGGCCAGCCGGCCGGACGGCAGCGCCCGAGCGGCGTGCGTGGTGTTGTTCGGCGGGGTGTTGGCGGGCAGCACCAGGCGGTCGCGGCGCAGTTGGGCGAGGAAGTTGGTGCGGTGCTGCGGGTCACCGGCGGCGACCAGCCGGATCGCCACCGCGAACCGGTCGTCCTCCTCGCGCAGCGTGAACCGGGCGCCGCCGGGCAGGTCGGCGAAAAGCCCCGCGTTCGGGTCGGTGTCCGCGCCGGGTCCGTTGAGCAGCCGGCGTATCGCGCCCGGGGTGGGCAGCAGGAACCGCCGGTAGAGCCCCAACCGGTGGGCGTACGCGGCGTCCGGCTCGCGGGCCGGCGGTGCCAGCCGGCGGGCGTAGACGTCGCCGCTGGCCGGCTCGTGCACCAACTCGTCGACGAACCGGGCCACCCCAACGTCCGCGCCGATCCGGTCCAGCGCGTCACGTCGGGCGTGCGCGAGGGTCCGATAGGCGTGCACCTCCCGCGCCGTGCGGCGCAGCCGGTGCTTCTCGTACGACACCAGGTAGAGCAGCCGGCCCAGGTTGCCCTCGACGACGGCCAGCTCGACCAGGGCGGTGAGCGCCGCACCGGTGACCGCCGTGGCGGCCGCCCCGTCGACGGCCCGCTCGGCCGTCACGGCGACCGCGAACGGCGCTACCAGCGGCTCGTCGGCGGTGTCCGGCGCGTACGCCGGCACCGACGCTCCCGCGGCGGACCAGGGCGCGAAGACCACCGGCGGGAGCACCCGCTCGCCCCCGCCGGGGTTGACGGTGACGCTCACCCGGACGGTCTCCTCGACCAGGTCGCGACGCAGCACGACGGTGAGCAGGGGGTGCCGGCTGGTCCAGTCCACCGCGGCGGCGCCGGTGGTGGCCAGCGGCACGACGACCCGGCGGACAGTCCCCGGGTAGGGGCCCTCCAACTGGTCGACGAGGTTGCGTTCGACGGACGGGTCGGCGCCGTCCACCGGCACCCGGATGTCGGTCATCGCGCCCCCGCTCAGACGATCCGGAACGGCCGGGGATCGTCCCGGTCGACGTAGACGGGCACCTGGTTGGCGGCGAGCACCGCGTTGTCGCCGACCGGCAGCCGCTGCACCCCGTCGCCGGTGGGCGCGCTGCCGGTCACCACCACCGCCGAGTCGGCCGGGAAGCGCACGAGGCGCAGCCCGCGTACGTCGGCGACGCCCGGCTCGTTCATCAGCGTCCAGATCACCTCGGCGGCCCGGACCGGCTCACCGAAGGGCAGCTCGTCGACGTAGCGGCGCAGCCGCGCGTGCAGTCGGGCGCGCAGCTCGGTGGCCGCGGTGGACGCGTTCACCGTCTCCTTCGAACCGGTGGGCAGCGGCAGGCCACGGATCACCAGGTCCGCCTCGACGCCGATGCCGACCTCGTCGGCCCGGTCCACCGAGGCGAAGATGCCCACCGGGCGCAGGTCCTCGATGACCGACTCGACGGCGGCGTGCAGCCCGTCCGGCCCGTCCCAGATGGCGGCGGCGGTCGGCGCGACGAGCACCGTGACGTAGTACGGGTTGCCCAGGTCGCGTTCGGTGCTGAAGACCCGCTCGATGAAGTTGAAGTTGCCGAAGATGGACTGGTTGAGGTCCAGTCCGCCCCGGCCGTCGAAGACCTGCACCTGACGGACGCCGGGCACGGTGGCCACGGCCAGGCCGATCGCCTCGGCCGTCCAGATCGAGCGCGGCGCGGCCAGCAGCAGTTGGCGGTAGCGGGCGTCGGAGACCTGCTGTTCACCCCCGGTCAGCGCGACGGTGTGGGTGATCTCGACCAGCTCCTTGCCGGCGGCCTGCTCGGCGTCGTCGAGGTCGGCCAGCAGGGTGTCGGCGCGGTTCCACCGGTCGATCTTCTGGTTGGGCTGCGTCGGGTCGAGGTTGTGCGCCGGGCCGGGATAGAAGGCGGCCACGGCCGGTTCGCGCTCGCCGACGGCGGCGGAGAGCACCACCGTCTCGTCCAGGGCCACGTGGTGCCCGCCGGCTGTGGACAGCCGGGCGCCCCGGGGCAGCGTGAGCGGGGTGTGGCCGGTGGGCGGCGCCGCCTTCAGCTTCAGTTTCACCGTGCCCCGCGCCGGCAGGTACGGCCGGGCGATGCCGAGTTCCTCGCCGAGGCGGGTCAGCGCGTCGGCGGTCGCCGACACGACGAAGGAGTTGTCGTAGACCGCGCCGAGCGCCGCCCACAGTCGGGCGTCCTCCAGGGCGGCCAGTTCGAGGACCTTGCGCAGCACCGCGCCGCTGGTCAGGTCGACGTCCTCGCCGAAGAGCAGTCGGGCGGTGGCCAGTTTCTCGGCGAGCAGGCGGGCGAAGGACTTGGGCACGAAGCCGGTCTCGACGATGCCGAAGCCGGTCGAGCCGGTGGCCCGTAGCGCGGCGGCGTCGACGGCGAGGACGTCGGCCAGCTCGGCCGGGAGGGTCGGGTCAGACACTGGGCAGCTCCCCGAGGCGCACCGAGAGCCGGTCGTCGGTGATGGTTTCGAACTGGACCTGCACCTGCAGGGTGCGCGACGAGCGCAGGGCGGCCGCCGCCGCGTCGTCGGCACTTCCCGCGCCGAGTCGGCCGTCGTCGAGGTTCACGTCGACGATCTTGCGGACCCGGGGATCGCGGTCGAGCAGCGTGATGATGCCGATGCGGACCTGCTCGCGAATGAGGTTCGGCTCGATCTGCTCGGCGAGGGCGTTGAGCCCGTCGAAGCCGAAGGTGGCGTCGAAGACGTTCGAGCCGCGCAACGTGGTCAGCGCCACCGCGAGGCTCTGCGCCACGTTGCCGGTGCCCTCGACGAGGGCCAGGGCCCGGCCGTTCGGGCCGTCGTCGAAGACGATGTCCCGGGCCAGGTCCACCCCGGGCATGGTGGGTTCGAAGGCGAGGCCCCAGCCGAGGTAGCGGCGCTGGGCGGCCTGCCGTTCGCGCTCGGTGCGGTCCATCTCAGACCGCCTTCAGTTTGCTCTGTCCGGCGGTGGCCGCGAGGCCGGAGGTGCTCCCGTTGGTGGCGCCGCTGAGGGTGTCCAGCGCTACCCCGGCGCCCCCGACGTGCAGCTTCTGCGCGGCCCCGGACGCCGACACGACGTTCTTGCACTGCACGGTGGAGCTGCTGTCGGTGATCCCGCACCCGCTCACCGACTTGCCGGTGATGCCGTCCGGGCGAACGACCGGGGCGCCGGCCACCGTCAGCTTCGCCTGCCCGGCCGGGGTGACCGTGCCCTGGCTGGGGCAGTGCACGTTGCTCGACGTGGTAAGCACGAATGCCATGTCGCTCTCCTCAGTGGACGTTCATCGCGTTGTCGACCTGGACGTCGACGTCGTCGGCGGCGATGCTCACCGTGCCGCCGCTGATGTTCACCGCGCCGTTGCCGGCGTCCAGGTCGATCCGGGTGGCGGTGATGGTGATCGAGCCGTCCTGCTTCATGACGATCGACGAGCCGCCGGCGGCGTGCTCGATGGTGATGCTGTCGGCCTCGTCGGCACGGGCCGGGCGCTGACCCCGACCGCGTAACTGGTCCCGGCCCACCCGCACGGTCAGCTCGCCCAGCTCGATGACGCGGTTGCCGTCGCCGTCGGTGAGGTCGTGCGTGACCTTGCCGTCGTGGTCGGCGGGCACCACCGTGTCGCCGATCGACGAGCGGCTGTTCGTGGCCACCCCGACCGGCAGCGACAGCCACCAGTCCCCCGGCTGCGACACCGGGGCGTGCCCGGTGGGCCAGAGCGCGCCCACCTCGACCGGGTCGTCGGGGGCGCCGTTGCGGTAGGCCAGCGCCACCCGGGTGCCCGGATAGCGGGGCAGGATGAGCCCGCAACCACCCCAGGCGAACGGGGTCAGGTAGGCCACCCCGGGCAGCGGCGCGGGCTGTTCCCGGCGTACCGGCAGACGGCGGGCGGCGTTGGGTCGGCCGTCCGGGCGGACCAGGCCCTCCCACACCGTCTCGGTCTGCGCGGGCGGCTCGACCGCGCCGCTGGCGTTGGTGGCGGCGGCGCGTACCTCGCCGATCTCCAGGCCGCGCGTCTCGCCCCGGGCGGCACGGGCCGCGCGGCGCACCGCCTCGGCGGCGGCCACCCCGGGCGACGACGCCGGACCGGCCGGCTCGGCGGCGGCCACACCGGACGCGTCGCTCCAGGTGTCCCACGCCTGGGCGCCCGAGGTGACCTCGACGCCCTGCACCACCGTGACGAACCCGGCGGTACGCGACAGGGTGTGCCGGGCGGCGCTGAGGTAGAGCAGTTTCGCCCCCGCGCCCAACTCCCCGGTCGACGGGGCGAACGGGGCGGCGAACGAGCCGAGCAGCGCCGCGCCGACACTGCCCAGGGTGGTGGCCTCGTCGGTCGCCGGCGGGTCGAAGCGCACCAGGTCGCCGGGCTTCAGGTCGGGGCGGCCCTTGAGGGTCAGCGTCCACGCCCTGCGCCGCGGTGCGGCCGTGCCGCCGGCCTCGGTGGCCGCGTACGGGTCGGTGTCCTGGGTGCCGTTCTCGGTGCACTCCAGCAGACCGGTGGCGAGGGTCAGCGGCTTGGGCTCCCCCTCCGGGTACGGAATCGGCCGCTTCCCGACGTGCACGGTGCCGTCGCGGATCAGCAGCATCCCCCGCCCGTACGCGTTGAGCGACTGCTGCAACGCGCCGCCGATGCGTTCCAGGGCGGCGCGGTAGAGCAGCCCCGCCCCGAAGGCGACCCGCTCGTCGCCGGCCGCCTCGGTGGCGCCCCGGGTCATCGTGCCGTCGGGGTTGGCGCCCCATCCGGTCACGTCGACCCGGGTCCGGTCGCCGATGGCTTGGATCGCGGCGCTGAAGGTGGCGGCCTCGAACCGTTCGGCGACGCGCTGCCCGAGCCGGGCGTACGCCTGCTCGACGAGGGTCAGCTCGGTGTCGTACGTCCGCTCGCCGGTGAGCCGGCGCACCTTCGTCACCCGCAGCACGGCGACCAGCGCCTGGGTCAGCTCGGCCGGGGTCGGGCCGGCGTTGACGCCGACCAGGTTGGTGAAGAACGCGCCGACGGAGGTGTTGGCGTCGCGCCAGTACAGGTGCAGTTTCGCCACCAGCGGCGGCTGCCCCTCGGCGGTACGCAGCGCGGCGAAGTGCTCGTCGATCAGGCCCTGCACGGTGATCGTGTACGCGCCGGGGCCCAGCCCTTCCGGCAGCGCGGCGTCGATGGCCGCGTAGTAGTCGGCGCTGGACAGGGTGAGCGCGACGTCGGGGCTGAGCCCGGTCGGGGTCTCCCGGTGGAACGTCAGGGTCCAGCCGGCGTCGTTGCCGACCGCGCCCTGGCGTACCTGGCCGGTCTGGAACGGCGTGAGCGTCACCGCAGCACCCTCCGCATCTTCTTGTCGAGCAGGTAGCGGTAGCGCAGCCTGCCGGGGCCCAGCTCGGATTCGACGCGCTGCGCGGGTGGGCGGCGACGCCAGACGAACTCGTTGATGGGCGGCGGCCCGAAGGTGTCGACCGCGCGGTCGGCGGGCCGCCACGCCACCGTGAGGGTGGAGCCGTAGTCGCCGGAGCCGCGTACCGTCCCGGCGTGCAGCAGCCAGGCGAGCACCACCACCTCGACGGCGACCGGGGTGGTCCCGGCGGGGTCGACGGGTGTGCCGGCGTCGGGGCAGACCCGCCGCAGGCCGGCGGCGAGCGGCACCGAGCCGAGGATCCGGGTGCCCTGGCGGACGACCAGGCGCAGCGGCACCCGACCGACCAGGGCCGGCGCCCGGGGTGTGACGGGCGGCGCGGGTCGGGGCGTCAGGTCGTCGGCGGAGCTGCTCACCACGGCGAGGGGGTCGGTGTTCAGCCACTGCCGGGCCAGCCCGGTGGGCAGGATCAGCACCGCGTGCACGCCGGCGCCCAGCTCGACGCGGTGCGGCAGGCCGGCGGTGAGGCTCTGCCGGACCTCGGTGAACCCGGGGGGCACCTCGATGGGCGTCTCCGGCAGCAGGTAGCGGTCGATCGGGAACGGTGGCATCAGTTGCCCAACCCGTCGGCGAGCGCGCCGACTCCGATGCTGGCCACGTCGAGCAGCTTGCCGAGCAGGCTGGGACGGGGCACGTGGACGAGGGTGATGGTGGTGTCCAGGACGTCGCGGCGGGCGGCCGAGGCGTTGAAGGTCAGTGACTGCACCTGCATGTCGGTGCGGATGGTCATCGAGGTGACGAGGATGAGCCCGCCGAACTTCCCCCCGGAGTACGCCGCGAGGGCGGTGCCCCGCTTGCTCGCCTCGGCCATCGTCTCCAGGGCGAACTTCCAGGCATAGCGTTCCGCGCCGACGAGCACCCCGGTCAGGGTGATGGTGTCGTCGTGGGTGGCCACGATGGCCTTGTGCGCGGTGGAACCGATCGGCGGCAGGTGGTAGGTCTGGGCGAGAGAGATGGCGGTGACCGCCCAGAGCGGGATCGGCAGCACCCCGTCGCTGATGATCGCCGACGGGACTGTGCCGTAGCGCATGAAGCTGCTGGTGATGGCCATGCTCAACGCCCTCCGACGCGTGGCAGCGGCACCGGCGTACCGGTGGGTTCGACGGCCAGACCCAGGTCGCGCAGCGCCTGGGTGATCTCGCGGACCTCGCCCGCGGCGCTGGTGACCCGCAGCCGCAGCCGGCGTTCCTCGAGCGCCGCGCTGATCCGCGCGGGTCGGGTGGACGCGGAGCCGCGCCGGTTGATCCGGTCGATCTCGGCGGCGGCGTCCTCCATCCGGGAGATCGCGTCGAGGATGCGCGGGTCGGGGGTGAAGCCGGGGTCGTCGCGTTGCAGCCGCGCGATGGCGTCGCGGAAGTCGGCGGCGTCGCGGCGCAGGTTGGTGACCAGGTTGTCGGTGAGCGCGCTGACCCCGGCGACGCTGCTCGCCCGGTGCGACTTGTCGTCGACGAGCCACACCCAGCCGTCGTGGCCGATGCCGACGAGGTCGGTGCCGGCGACCTTGACGTTGGCGTCCGGTCCCTTGAGGAACAGCTCGATGCTGCTCAGGGAGAACGCGGCGGTGTACTCACCGAGGACACCCCGGCCGTAGGTGACCATGTCGTGGCGCAGGTAGGCGCGAAAGCCCGGGCCGTCGTCGGCGCGTCCGCCCCCGTCGCGGAAGCGCCGCCACAGGGTGGCCAGGGCCTCCGGGTTGTGCACGGCGAGTTGTTGGGTGAGCCAGACGTCGCCGCCGGCCACCACGGCTCGCAGCTCCGGATCACCGATGCGGGCCAGAGCGTCGGCGAGGCGGGCGTCGCTCATCTGCAGACCGCGCGAGCGGGCCCGGCCGAGGTCGTCGACGGCGGTGCGCAGCCGGGCCAGCTCGTCGGGCGTGAGCCGGCCGCCGAGGCGGGCTTGGAGGTCGGCGACGGCGGCCCGCTTGCCACCCTCGCTCTCGGCGGCCACCGCGCGCCACAGCGCGGCCGGTTCCAGCTCGGCGGCGCGGCGCAGCGCCGCCTGCCGGTCCGCCGGCATGGCCCGGAACGCGTCACCGACGATCGCGGCCGGCTCGGCGTGCCGGCCGGCCGCGCCGCCGCCGCCGTCGAACTCGCGCAGCAGCGAGTCGGCGTACGCGCCAGCGTCGTCGGCCAACCGCAGCGGCGCGTCGCCGACGATGCCCTCGCGAGGTCGGCTCAGCTCGCGCATCTCGGTGCTGAGCTGGTCGAAGTACTCCCCGAGGGTCGCCACCCGCACCCCCTCGGGCAGGGTGCCACCCTCCAGCACGTGATCGAGGATGGCGGCGATGTTGTCCCGCAGGACGGCGATGCGTTCCAGCCGGTTGAGCGCGTTGCCCAGGTGCAGGTCGCCGACGTCGTCGACGATGCGGCGGATGAGGTGCTCCAGCAGCCGCCGCGACCGCACCTCGCCGGCCTCGCTGTGTTCGGCGATGGTCCGCATGAACCGGCGCAGCCGGGGGTTCGCGTCGGCGGCGGCGTGCACGGCGGCGGCGTCGAGGAACCGGCCGGCGCGGAACCGGCGGGGCCCGGTCACGGCCGCACCACCGGCACGCGCGGGCCGGACGCGGCGGCGTGCTGCGAGTCGAGCACCATGAGGATGAATCGGGCGCCCTCCGGGCCGCCGACCGCGCCGCTGAGCATCGCCTCGCGCTCCACGTACGCGAGGATCGGCTCCATCAGCTTCTGCACGACCCGTTCCAGCACCTCGTTGAGCAGGATCTCGGTGAGGAACGCCTGGAGCAGGTCGCGGGAGGCCGCTTCGACGATCTGTCGGGTGACCCGGCGTACGACGTACCCCCGGGCGGCGCGCAGCCCCGCGCGGACGCCGAACCGCAGGGCGACCCGGCCGCCGCGCACGGCCGCGCCGCCGATGGTGCCGGCCTCCGGGATCAGCGACATCGCCAACCCGAGGTACGCGGCGAACAGCTCGACCTCCACCTCGGTGCGGGTGAGCACCAGCTCCGGGTCGAGCATCGAGGAGTAGAGGCGGGCCCGCTGGTGGGCGTGCGCCACGTCGACGGCGGCGACGGCCACCCCGACCACGAAGCCCAGCGGTGGGCAGAGAATGGACAGCGCGATGATCCCCACCATGATCGCGAATGCGCTCAGCGCCTCCCGGCCCAGCTCGGTGTGGAACAGGCTGTCGACGCCGGTGGCGTAGTAGAGGTTGCCGCCGAAGAACTCACCGATCTGCTGGTGCGTGACCAGGTGGATGCCCTGCAACGCGAAGCTCGACCCGGCGATGGTGGCCGACGGGATGTGCTCGCTGATCCGGCTGGACCGGAAGGCGAACCGCGCGTCGGTGCGGGCGCGGCCCAGCATCTCGGTGTTGTTGCGCCGCATGTCCTGCAGCACCCGCCACAACTCGTCGCGGATCGCCGACCGGTTGCCGGCGAAGCGGGCCAGCACGTCGGGCAGGTCGGTGATCTGCTTGACCAGCGGGTCGACGCCCTCGGCCTCACCGCGTTGGATGACCAGCGCCTGTTCGATCTCGGCGAGGGTCCACAGCACCGCGTGCGAGTCGCGGATGCGCGTGACGCCGTCGCGTTCGACGATCTCGCCGGCCGCGCCGGGGCTGGTCAGGGCGGCCTCGGTGGCGAGGAACGCGGTGGAGATGGCGCGGGCTGCGCCGTACCAGGCGGTGGACGGGTTGGCCATGCTCACCGTGGCGAGGACGCCGCCGCCGGCGTCGGTGTGCTCGGCCGTCCACCGCGCCGCCTCGTGCCGGCGCAGCCGCTCGCGCAGGCCCTGCAGTTCGGCGTAGTCGGTGAGCTGGGAGACGATCAACCGCTCGAAGATCGGCGCGTACCTGTCGAAGTGGGCGATCCGCGCGTTGATGCCGGTCTGCGAGCTGAGCAGCAGTTGCACCAGCATGGCCTGGCTGCCGACGATGAACAGCTGCCCCACCGCGGCCTTGACGGCCGGGCTGAGCGCCTGGACGAAGTGCAGGTTCCAGGAGGCGGACGTGTCGATCCAGCCGCCCTGGACGTGGGCGAAGTGCTCGGGCTGGCTGTAACGGCGCATGACCAGTTGGGCGAGGTGGTCCAGGCGGGGCACCACCCCGGCCAGGTGGCGCAGGAACTGCACGGCGGGCGAGGCGACCGGCCGGAAGTCCAGCGGGCCGAGCCCTCCGGTGCCCTCGGGGACGGGTCGGGTGAACGCCTCGCGTTCGGCGGAGCCGACGAGCAGGCTGATCGCCGCGGCCCGGCCGCGCAGCACGGCGGCGGCCTGGAGGCAGAAGTTCGCCGGATAGCGGCACGGCTCACCCATCTGCAGCCGGAACGCGATGTCGTCCATCAGTCGACGCAGCTCGTCGCCGTCCGGCCCGAGGGCGGCCAGCTCCGGTTCGCCGTTGAACGGCGCGCAGGCGGGCATCGTCGAGTGCCCGGCGCCGACGACGGGGAACCGGCTGCCCTCGGCGCCGGCCGGCGCGCTCGGGCTGCTCGGGTCGAAGACGAACCCGCCCCGCCGGCCGCCGCCACTGCCGTCCCCGGTGCCTCCGGTGCCGCCGCCCGGGCCGGTGCCCGTGCCGCTGGCGCCGCCCGACCCACTGCCGGACCCGGTGCCCGCGCCGGTGCCCGTGCCCGTGCCGGTGCCGGTGCCGGTGCCGGTGCCGGTGCCGGTGCCGGTGCCGGTGCCGGTGCCGGTGCCCGTGCCGCCGCCGCCGGGTGGCGCGTTCGGGTCCGGCGGGGCCGCCGGGTGCTGCTCGATGGTGATCGGCAGCAGGTTGGCCGTGCCGGTCCAGTGCAGGGTGGCGTCGGTCTCCTCGGTGCCGACCAGCAGCAGGGACACCCCGCCGATGCTGACCACCACCAGGCACGTCGGCGTCGCCCCGCCCACCGAGGCGAGGATCGCGTCGACCCGCCGGGTCACCTCCGCGTCGACGGCCCGCTCGATCTGCGCCTGGTACTCCTGGGCGCTGGTGGTCTCGCCGCGTGGCGAGGCGGTCCGCAGCCGCTGCCGGATGTCGGCGCTCAGCTCCTCGTCCACCATGGCCACCAGGGCGGACCGGTCGGCGACCGGCCGCCGCTGCACCGTCCCGGGTTGCGGGCTGGGCACCCGCGCCTCCACCTCGAAGTGCGGCTGCGGGGTGGCCCGGAACACCGTCTCGCCGAAGCGCTCGAAGGTCAGGACCGACAGTGGCGTGGTGGTCACCATGATCGCCCAGACCGGACGGCTGTCGGGGCCGACCACCCGCGCGATGATCCCCTGTGGTGCGCCGGAGGGCAGGCCACCGTGCTGGCGTACCGCCTCGCGGGCCAGCTCGGCGAAGTGATCGGCCAGGTAGGTGGCTGGTCGCAATAGCCACTGGTAGGTCACCGGAGGCGGCTCGTCTCCGTCCACCGGCACCTCGGCGGCGTCCCCGCCGTCGTCGTAGGACGGCACCCGGTAGACCGCGAGGAGGTGGCGCATCCGCTGCGGGTCGAACAGTTCGGTCGCCGGTTCGCTCAGCGGCAGGGCCACCCCGGGCGGCAGCCCCGGGTCCAGCCGCGCCGCGGCGACCACCTCGTCGATGCGCCGGCGCAGCCGGGCCTCGAAGGCCCGCCGGTCGTCCGGGGACACCCGCTCGGCGGCCGCGCCGGTCCACCGGACGTCCGGCGCCGCGGCGCGTACCTCCAGATAGCCGCCGCGCGGCGAGACCACCTCCTGCCGGGAGCGTTCCAGGGCGCGGGCCAGGGCCGCGGCGAGCGCGTCGGTCACGGCCTCCGGCCGCTCGGTCACCGACCGGGCGTCCAGCCGGATCCGCACCGGCACGTGCACCGAGATGGCCACCGTCAGAACCGCCCGTCCAGGTGCTCGGCGAGCCGGGCCAGCGCGAGGTCGGCGAGCGCGTCGGCGTCGAGGGCGCCGCCGGCCGCGACCACCTCGATCTCCACCGGGAAGTGGTACGCGATGACCGCGCGATCGTCCTCGGCCACCTGCTCGGCCTCCGCCTCGCTGCCGGCCGCCGGCAGCACCAGCTCACCCGCGTGCACCAGGGCCAGCCCGGTACGGGTGACCCGGGCGGCGCGGCCAGCTCCGGTCGCCATCTGCTACCTCCGGTTCCTCGTCGGTCGGTTACGGCAGGACGGACGGGTCGCCGGTCTTCGGGTCGACCGAGGCGGCCAGGCTGAAGCCGCTGAAGGTCGCGGCCGGGGCGCCGGAGATGGTGGCGGTGGTGGGTGTCGCGCTGGTGATCAGGCAGTCCCGCAGCACGAAGGACGAGAACGCCCAGTCGTCGCCGGTGTGCTCCAGCAGCGCGATGTCGAACAGCTCGCCGTCGAGCGCCAGCTTGGTGAGCCGGCCGGCGACGTCCCCGATCGCCTTGACGGTCATCGTGAAGTTCATCGACACCGGCGCGTGGATGACGCCCATGTGGGTCACCTCGCACGAGTGCAGCGCCTCGACGTTGAGCGAGAAGGACGGGCTGAACGAGTCGATCGGGCTGATCAACACCGTCTCGGTGCCCTTGGTGTACTGCACCGCGAGGCGGGTCTTCCACTCCATGGTCTGGTTCCTCCGGTCAGAACTTGGCCACGAGCGTGACCAGCAGGCGGCTCACGGCCGGGCCGTACGTGACGGTGACGACCAGGTCGACGGTGCGGTCGGCCCGGGCGGCGGTGACGATCGAGGTGTCGGTGGCGGTACGGGCGGCCTCGGGGATGGTGAGGATGTCGAGCACCGGGATCTCGACGCGGTAGTCGTCGATGACCGCCTGCCGCTTGAGTGGGCCGAGGATGCCGTCCACCTGGGTCTTGAGCAGGGTCATGCCCGGCTTGGTGATGCGGGCGTCGCCGACCAGGCCGATGAGACCGGCGCGGAGCATGAACTCGATCTGGTCGAGGGTGCGGACCAGGTCGACGTGCAGCAGGCTCGCATCGGTGGTGAACAGCCGCCCGTCGGCGAAGTGCAGGCTCTCGCCGGTGATCAGCGTCGGGTCGATGATCGGGGTGAGGTTGGCTTCGGAGAGGCCCTTGATCTCGGCCGGGCTGTACTGCTTGGCCACCGGGATGGCCACCCCACGGATCTTCTTCAGCACGATGCTGTGGTGCACCGGCAGGCCGGCCACGGCCGCCATCGCGGCGGTGGCGGCGTCGCCGTCGGCGCCCCGGGCGGCGATCATCACCATCCGGCTGGTGCTGCTCTTGAGTGGGTTCGCCGCGGTGGTGATGTCGGCGACGTAGCTGGGGCTCTTCTCGGTGGCCGGGTTGACCATGGCGAAGCCGATCCGCCGCTGGCCGGCGGCCGACATCGTCTCCACGTGCGCCTTGAGGGCCTGCAACCCGGTGGGCGCCCCGGCTCCGGCCGGGTTGCCGACGGTCGACTCGTTGGCCAGCGACACCATGGTCACGTCGTCGGCGGCCTCCAGACCGCCGAGCGCGGCGGCGTAGTCGTCGCCGGCCACCTTGACCCCGTACACCTTGGCCGGCCGCGGGTCCTGCAGGAACGCCAGTTCGAGGGAGTTGTAGAGGGCGTTGCGGACCACGTTGCCGGCCTGCCGGCGGGCGAAGTTGGTGACCGCGTCGTCCAGGGTCTCGATCCGGACCGGCGTGTTCGCCGGGGCGGAGCCACCGTCGGCCGTGGACGGCGCCTTGCCCACCACGGCGATGACGCCCGGCGAGCGCTGGGCCAGCGGCGCCGGTGGCGGCACGATCCGGACCTCGATGAACGGGAATGCTGCTGTCGGTGCCACGGGTCCTCCCGGACGAAGTTGCTGCTGGTCTGGGTTCTCAGGTCGTCACGGCGGCCAGTCCGATGCCGCTGCGGGCGAGCCACTGGCCGGCGCGGGCGAACCGGGTGGCCCGCTTCTGCGCGGCGGTGCCGGCGTCACCGCCGGGCCAACCGTCGTCGTCGAACGTCTCGATGGGGACCACCCAGACGGCGACCACCCGGTGCCGCCGCCGGACGTCGTCGGGTGCGGGCACGTCCAGGCCCAACTCCTCGGCGCGGGCCCGGACCAGCCGCGTCTCGACGAGCAGGTCGGCGAGGGAGAAGCCCCGGTCGCGGATCAGCACGGCTGCGGCGAACGGCAGCGGACGGGGTGTGGGCGGCGCGGCCGGCGGCGCCGCGTAGCGCAGCCGTACGGTGGCGCCGGCGGTCTGCCCGCGCATCCGCGCCACCAGGTCACCCGCGTTCGCGGCGCCGACGCCCGCGAGCAGCCGGTCCAGGTGCGCGTCGGTGAACGCGGCCGGCTGGTGCAGGCCCGCCCGCAGCCGGGCCACCAGTCGGGTACGACGCTCGGTCTCCAACAACGCCGGGTCGGTGGGCAACGCGCCGAGGTCGGCGATGATCTGCAGGTCGACGTCGAAGGCCGGCACCGCCACGTCGAGGTCCTCGACCCGGTCCCGGGCGAGGCTCGTGCGCACCACCAGGCTGCCCCGCCAGAGCGCGTCGATGCGCAGCGCCGACCCGCCGAGACCGTGCAGCCGCACGCGCAGCTCGGTACGGGTGGTGCCGCCGGAGCCCAGCCACTCCCCCTCGGCCAGCGTCGCGGGCGCGGCGGCGAAGCCGAGGGTCAGCTCGTCGAAGACCGCCGCGTACGGGGGCGCGACCGGCATCGCCTCGGTGTCGTAGGCGGCCTCGACCAGGTGGGCCAGCGACGCGTCGTCGAAGACGGCGGCGCGGGTGCCCGGATCGGCCAACCGCACCAGCACCCCGTCGACGAAGTCCACCGCGCCGGCCTCCCCGCTGCCCCCGCCGGGGCACGCCGCCCGGCTGGGCACGAGGATCGCGAAAGGGCCGTCACCCGAGCGTCACCACCACCGTCACCGTGCCCCCGCGAGGTCCGGACTGTCGGGAACTGAGCACGCGCTCAATCGGGTGTGTCGCGCAGGAGCACGCGCAGCGGGTGCCCGGCGCTGCCGGCGAGGTTGCGGAGCACGGCGAGCAGCAGCGCGTGCTGATCGGCCGGCTCGTCGGCGAGCACCTGCTCGGCGTCGGTGATCAGCAGGGTGAGCGGGCCGGCGTCCAGCCGGTCGGCGAGCACGTCGGCGAGCGCGTCCCAGGTGTCTCCCCGGTAGCCGGGCAGGTCAAGCGCGTCGGTCAGCGCGGCGAAGAGCGCGGACCGGGTCCGCAGCGCCGCGCCGGGCAGCGCCACCGCGCCGGGCGCGTCGCGGTTCGCGTCCGCGCCGACGCTGAGCCAGTCGTCGGTGTGCGACATCGGGGCCTTTCTGGATGCGGGCCTACGTGCCGGGCCGGCCGAGGGGAACCGGCCGGCCCGGGTCGGTCAGAGCCGGTAGAAGTCGGTGTAGTGGTTGGGCGAGAACCAGGTGGCCCCGGTGCTGCGGTTCACCACGATCCGGTACGCGTCGCGGGCGGCGCCCTGGGTACGCGGGTACACGTCGTACTCGTAGTAGGTGGCGTTGGTGGGCAGTTGACCCTCGTAGTTGTAGAACCGGCCGCCGGCGAAGTTGGACAGCCCGCCGCTCCAGGAGTACCAGCCGCGGCTGGTCGGGAAGCCCTTGGCGGACCAGCCGGAACGGGCGGTGCGCGCGTCCGCGCAGCGGCTGACCGTGCAGGAGCTGTAGACCGCCGCCGACGCGGAGTCGGTCAGCCGTGGGGCCACCACGGACGGGCCGACCAGCGCGGCTGCGACCATGGTGAAAAGCAGGGCGAGGGTGGTGGTACGCCGGCGGATCGCGCCGAGCGTGTCCAGCGGGGACACGAGGGTGGACACAGGCTGCCTCCAGACCATCCGATCCATCGATCCGCGTGATTGGCGGACCGGAGTCAGTCTCGCCGTTGCCGGCCGTCAGCGACAGCCCGCGCATCCCAACTGCTCCACAATGCTCGGTGAACCCCGGACGATCACCCCCCACCGGCGGCGGGCAGCGCGAGCGCTCCGACGCGGACCCGACCTGGGGCTATCGGCGCGGCTACGGGCATATCGGTCATCGGTTGTTAGCGTGACATGCGGATCGGTGACCGTGAAGGGGTGCCATGACGGACGCTCCCGAGGAGAGGCCGAGGCCCGCGGACCTGTGGCGTCGGCGGGGCATCCGTGGGCTGACCATCGCCCGGGACGTGAGTGTCCGGGGTTGGCGGTGGTGGGCGCGGACATGGGATCGGCTGGTGGCCGCGCTCCAGGACGAGGCGCCCGTCGGAGCCGGGGCCGGACCGTCCCCGCCGGGTCCGCTCATCGAACAGCGCGACGCACCCCGGCTGATCGCGGTCCCCGCACGGGGGTACGTGTACTCGTTCTACATCCGTGCCACGTTCGCCTGGTCGTCACCGGCGAGCCTGCGCGCCGAGGTGTTGAGCTGGTACGTGCACTACTTCCAACCGAACGCGATCCAACGGCTGACCCGGCTGGCCGCCGACGCCGCCCGGGACCTGCCGCCGCACCGGGCAGCCGATCTGGAGGTGGCGTTGCAGCGGGCGCTCGCCGACGATCCCGAGTGGCGCTACCAGCGCGGTGATGTCCTCATCACCTGCCGACCCGACGCCGCCGTCCGGCTCGACGAGCGGATCATGCCGGCGCTCCAGCCGCACGTCGACCGGATGGTGAAACTGGAGTACCAGTTCGACGAGCAGTTGCGCAGGGCGACGTACGCCGAGGAGCTGAGCCGACGGTGGACGACGATTCTGGGAGACCACCTCGACGCGGACGCCGACCAGGAGGTGGCCGACGCCCGCCAGCACCTGCTCGCCGCCCAGCGGGAGGCCGCGCGGTGGATCGGCGAACTCCTTCATCTCCGCGCTACCAAATCTTGATCAGCTCGGCATCGACCTTCATGCCGATTCTTCCCGATCCGCGCGTTCTGCCATGATCGCCAACGCTGACCCGGCTGGCTAGCATCCTCCCGTCCTTCCGCTCAGGAAGGCACGGGGGAGGAATACACCATGGAACTCGAACGGAATTGGAAGCCGTACGCCAAGGGCCCGGCGCTGCTCGTGCTGGCGGTCGTCCTGGTGTTCTCGCCGGAGATCCTGGCGGCGATGGGCCGGGAGTTCACCTTCGGCAACTGGGTCGGCTACGTGATGGCGCTGCTCGCCCTGATCGGCGGCCTGGGCGCGGTGCGGGAGAGCCGTCAGGCGTTCGCCGTCCGCATCGGTGAGCAGGGCATCACCTGGACCAAGGGCGAGGCGACAGTGGACTTCGCCTGGTCGGACGTGAGCCGGGTGGCGATCGAGAAGAAGCCCAACGCCGGCAAGCTGGAGAAGCCGAGCATCCTGACCGTCTGGGTCGGCGACCAGACCGAGCGCGCGCTGGCGCCCGACGTCGAGCTGACCGGCCTGCGCGGCTACCGCATCGCCGACCTGAAGAGCACCAAGCAGTCGCGCGACCAGGTCGCGGCGGCCCTGCGCCAGTACGCCGGCGACCGCTACCCCGCACCGGCCCGCTGACGACGCCCGCAGCAACGCTTCCAGTCGCCAGCCCTTTCACTCGCCAGCCCTTTCGCCAGCCTTTCGCCAGCCGGAGCGACCTGTGACGACAATGCCCGCGCCCGTACCGCCGCCCGCCCTACGCCCGCCCGCCGACGGGGAATGCCAGTTCTGCGGCAGCCACCCCGCCGCCCACGTGTCCTTCCAGTCGATGACGAGCATCGTGATCCTGTACGTCGTCTCCTCGCAGCGCGGGTGGATGTGTCGCAGCTGCGGTCTCGCGATGTTCCGTCACTACTCGAACAAGACCCTGCTCGCCGGATGGTGGGGAGTCGGTGTCATCGGCATTCCGATTTTCCTCGGCATCGACCGCTTCCGGCTGCGTCGCATCCTGCGGCTCGCCCCGCCCCAGCCCACGCCGGGCGTCGCGGCGTCGCTGCCGGCACCCCTCGACCCCGGCAAGCCGCTGATCCAGCGCCCGGGCGCGATCGTGAGCCTCATCCTGGTGACCGTGCTCGTACTGGTGATCGGCTGCGGCGCCCTGGCCTTCGCCACCTCCGAGTAGCACCGCATCCCGCTCATGATCACTTGATGCTGAGCAGTTGTCAGGGGCCCTGGGGAACTGGTCCGCATCAAGCGATCATGAGTGAGCGCGGCGGCTGGCGAGGATCGCCAAGGTCTGCTGGCGGACCTCGGCGGGGTTCGCCAGGAGGCGGCGGTGGGTGAAGCGGACGACGAGGATCCCCCTGGTGGCCAGCAGGGCGTCGCGGCGGAGGTCGATCTCGCGTTCGGCCGGATCGCCATGGGTGGTGGCACCGTCCAGTTCGACGTTGACGCGCTCCGCCTCGGCGAACATGTCGAGATAGACGGTTCGGGCACCGACCCGTACCCGCGCCTGCCGGGTGAAGGTGGGCATACCCGGACCCGTGAAGACGTGGTCGTGGCCCCAGATCTCAAGCGGGCTGCGGCAACCGGCGGCGAGCCGATCCAGCAGACGGCGCAGCGCCGCGCGATCGGTCAACCGGGGCACCTCGGCCAGGGCGACGACGAGCCGCTGTGGCGTGGTGAGCCGGTCGTTGACCGCCCTGATGAGGGGCCCGGGGCGGTCGACCGGCGGCAGCAGCGGCCAACAGTCCACCAGGGTCCGGTCGAGCCGCGTCACCGGCAACCCACCCCGTACCACCACCTGCGGCGGCCCGACCGCGAACCCGGTGCGATGGCGCACCACGAGATGCGGCCGATCCCGCAGGCCCGATCCGGCGGGCACATCGAGGTGTACCGGCTCACCAGGTGGCTGGCGGCGTACGCCCCACACGTCGAGCGCCGTCAGTCGACCGAGCGCGCCCCGGCCGTCGGCGTACGCGAGGACTGCCCGGCGTGCCAGCTCGGGCTCGATCCGGGCCAGGATCGGCACGTCCGCGCACGTGCTCAGGATCAGGGCGGCATCCAGGTAGACCCCGGGCAGCGGGTGCACCAACCGACCCGCCCGCCGGGCGGCCTGAATCGTCCACTCGGGTGCCACTCGCACCACGTCTGACCAGGTGCACAGCCCACCGCCTTGAACCAACAGGGCACGCAGTCGCGGATCCACGGGCTCGACCGTGCCGCACCGAGCCGTCGACCATTGCCGGTGCGGGCGCCGCCGTGGACAGTGCGGGGGCCTGTGGACGGCACCCCACTCCACGGATCCCTGTGGTAGGTGGTGGTGATCCGTCCGGATCTGCCCGGCCGTCGCCGCGCCTGCCGGGTCGGTCGTGGGGGGAGCATGAATGGAGAGAGAATTTCGTCGGACGGGATGAGATCGTGGCTGCGCGACGCCCGTCACGTCGCCCCGCACGGGTAGTCGTCGCCGGCACAGGCGTCCTCCCGGTCGGGCCGGTTCACGGCTGGAGGGCAGATCACCATGGCACACATCGATCTCGGGATCGACGAGAAGGAGTTTCCCGGCGTCGCCGGCCTGATGCGGTACCGTCCGGAAACAGCGAAGCCGCTCAACGAGTTGGCCGAGGTGCTGCTGCGCGGCCCGCACACGCTCCCGGCCGGCGAGCGCGAGCTGATCGCCGCGTACGTCTCCGGGCGCAACGAGTGCACCTTCTGCTGCGCGTCGCACTCGGCATTCGCCGCCGCGCAGCTCGATGAGGGCATGACCCTCGTCGACCAGGTACGCGCGGACCTCGACACCGCCCCCATCTCGGCCAAGCTGCGGGCGCTGCTGCGCATCGCCGGCGCGGTGCAGATCAGTGGCCGCAACGTCACCACCGAACTGGTCGCCAATGCCCGCGCCGAGGGTGCCACCGACCTGGAGATCCACGACACCGTCCTGATCGCCGCCGCGTTCTGCATGTTCAACCGCTACGTCGACGGGCTCGGCACGTTCGCGCCCGAGGGCCAGGAGGCCTACGCCGGGATGGCACACCGGATTGTCGACTTCGGCTACGGGTCACCCGCCCGGACACCGGCAGTCTGAGCACAACCACTGGTGCCGCACCCCGATCCCCCTGCGATGGTCGACGGGCACGCCTGATGAAGCCCGTCGGCCGTGCGGTTGGAGGGATCGATGGACCGTCCCCGCTTCCTGCTCGACGCCGCCCATCGGCTCCGAGCTGACCTGGTCGACCGGCTGAGCACACTCGTCTCCTGCGAGTCGGCACCGGACACTGGTGACCGGGCGCCCCTCCCCCGGCGATCTGCTCATCGTCGACGGGCGAACCTCGGTGCAGTTCGCCGGGGACCGCGCGTTGACCTTCCGGGTCGTCTGCGTGTCGGACCGGCCGACGTATCAGGGGTGGGTCTGGTTGACCGGCTACGTCCTCAACCGCCGAGGCGACGCGACCGCCAAACGCGAGATCTTCGTCCAACTCGCCGGCCTTCGGCCCGCCCCCGCGCCCGCCACTCCGACTCGGGGCGGCCGAAGTCATCGGTCCCAGGCCTCAGCTCGACGGTTGGGTCGCCCTACGGGTCGCGAGGATCGCCAGGGTCTCCCGGCGTGCGTCGTCGGCCTCGTGCACCAGCCGGCGATGGGCGAAGCGGACCACCAGGATTCCGACGGCCGCCAACAGAGCGTCCCGGCGCAGGTCGGCCTCCCGCTGGCGAGGGTCGCCATGAGTGGTGGCGCCGTCGAGTTCGATGTTGACCCGTTCCCGCTCGGCGAACATGTCGAGGTACACGGTGCGTCGCCCGAGACGCACCGGCACCTGCCGGCGGAACTCCGGCATGGTCGGGCCGGTGAAGACGTGCTCATGGCCCCAGATCTCCAGCGGGCTACGACATCCCTCGCCGAGCCTGGTCAGCAGGATCCGCAACGCTGCCCGGTCGGTCAGCTTCGGCTCGTTGGTGAGGGCGACCGCCAGCCGCTCGGGGGTAGTCAGCCAGTCGTTGACCGCCCGGATCACGGGTGCCCGTCGCTCGGCGGACGGCAGGATCGGCCACGAGTCGACGATGGACTCCTCAAGACGGGTCACCGTCAGCTCTCTGCGAACGATCACGTGCGGCGGCTGGATGACGAGACCCCTGCGTCGATGCACCACCACTCCCGGGCGCGTCCGTAGGCCAGCGTTGATCGGTGCGCTGAGGTGCAGTGGCTCGTTGGCAGTCGGCGTGTGCAGGCCCCATGCGGCGAGCGCGCTGACATGGCTGAGTGTGGCGCACCCCCGTGCCCATGCGAGAGCTGCGAGCGGGGCCACGCTCGGGTCGAGCTGCTTCAGGACCGGGTGCCCGGCCGACTGTGCACCAGGTGCGCCGCCACGAAGACCTCCGGCAGCACCCGTACCAGTTCGCCGTCGCGGCAGGCATGCTCCAGCGCGCACTCCGGCACCACCTGTGCCACCGCCGCGCGGGTCACCAGCCCTCCGGACCGCTTCACCAGTTCCCGCAGCACCGAGTTCACACCACGCACCGTGCGGCTCCGCCCCCGAGGGCCGCAAGGACCCCCGTCGGCCTCTGTGGACAGCGCTCCCCATGTGGAAAACCCCCACGTGCGCCCGTGTTCTGCTAGCCCGCGATGATCGGTGGCAGCTCAGCAGCGAAACTCTCGGCGTGTCGTGTCGCCCAGCCGCCAACGATCAAGGGAGCAAGGGAGCGAGGGAGCGAGGGGGTCAGGCGGCGAGGGTGGCGTAGCGGCCGTTGCGGTTGAGCAGGCTGTCGTGGTCGCCGGTCTCGACGATGCGGCCGTGGTCGAGCACGGCGATCTGGTCGGCGTCGCGGACCGTGGACAGCCGGTGCGCGATGGTGATCGTCGTACGACCCTGGGCGAGCACGTCGAACGCTCGCTGTACGGCTCGTTCGGTCTCGGTGTCCAGCGCGCTGGTGGCCTCGTCGAGGACCAGGATGCGCGGGTCGCGCAGCAGCGTACGGGCGATGGCGAGTCGTTGCTTCTCGCCGCCGGAGAAGCGGTGCCCGCGGGAGCCGACCATCGTGTCGTAGCCGTCGGGGAGGCCGGCGATGAGGTCGTGGATCTGGGCGGCGCGGGCGGCGGCCTCGATCTCGGCGTCGGTGGCGTCCGGCCGGGCGTAGCGCAGGTTCTCCCGGACGGTGGTGTGCAGCAGGTACGTCTCCTGGCTGACGACGCCGACGATCGCGGCCAGGTCGGTCAGGCGCAGGTCGCGCAGGTCGACGCCGTCGATGGTGATGCGGCCGGCGGTCGGGTCGTGCAGGCGGCTGACGAGGCCGGCGAGGGTGCTCTTGCCGGAGCCGGTCTCGCCGACGAGGGCGAGGCTGGTGCCGGCGGGCACGTCGAGGGTGATGCCGGCGAGGGCGGCGGTGTCGCTGCCGGGGTAGCCGAAGGTGACGTCGTCCAGGCGCAGGTGGCCGCGGACCCGGGTGGGGTCGAGGCGGACCGGCTCGGCGGGGTCGGCCACGTCGACCGGCAGGTCGAGGTATTCGAAGATCCGGGCGAACAGGGCCAGCGAGGCGGTCAGCGACACGCCCACGTTGAGCAGGCCCATCAGTGGCCGGAACAGGCCGCCCTGTAGGGCGGTGAAGGCGACCAGGGTGCCGATGCTCAGCGTGCCGGCGGTGCCGGGCAGGCCGGCGGCGAGGTAGATCACTGCCGGTACGGCGGCGAAGATGATGCTCATCGAGGCCATCCGCCAGCGGCCGGCCAGCTCGCTGCGCAGCTCCAGGTCGACGAGGCGGGCCGACGAGGCGGTGAACCTGTCGATCAGGGCGGGGCCGGTGCCGAGGGTCTTGGCGAGCTGGACGCCGCTGATCGACAGCCCTTCCTCAACGGTGACGTTCAGGTCGGCGAGTTCGCGCTGGCGCTGGTCGGTGATCTCGCGGCGCATCCGGGCGACCCGGCGGGTCAGCCAGATGGCCGGCGGGAGCACCACGAGCGAGACCAGGGAGAGCTGCCAGGAGAGCGCGACCATGGCGACGGCGGTGGCGACCACGGTGGTGAGGTTGGCCGCGACGGCGGTGGCGGTGGAGGTGACCACCGACTGCATGCCGCCGATGTCGTTGGTGATGCGGGACTGCACCTCGCCGGTGCGGGTGCGGGTGAAGAAGCCCAGCGACTGCCGCTGAAGGTGGCTGAACACGTCGGTGCGCAGCCGGTGCATGACCCGCTGCCCGACCTGGGTGGAGATCCAGGTCTGGACGACGCCGAGGGCGGCGGTCGCGGCGGCCACGGCGACCATGCCGAGGACCAGCCAGACCAGCAGGGTCACGTCGCCCTGCGGGAGGGCACGGTCGATCACGGCACGCAGCAGGAACGGGCTGGCCATCGCGACGACCGAGGAGAGCACGATGATCGCGGTGACGATGGCCAGCGCGGGTCGGTGTGGGGTGAACAGACGGCCGATGCGGCGCAGGGACACCTGGCGGGCCTGCGTCTTCTCCTCGGCGCTGACGGTGCGGTGGCCGCGGTCGCGGCCCATCGGGGTGCGTTCCAAGGGGAACTCCTTCCGGAGGCGATATGCTGAGGTTACCTCAACATGAGGGAACAACAGTATCGGCTGCTACCGTATTCCGGTGACCGAGGACACCACCGACAGCGGCGACGAGAGCCTGGCCGAAACGTTCTGGGCGGTCGCGTCCCGTCTGCGCCGACAGACCCGGGAGTCGTTGGCGCCGTGGGACGTCACCCCCAGCCAGTCCCGGGCGCTCGGGGTGCTCGGCCGTCACGGTGAGGTACGCCCCGGCACGCTCGCCGAGCACCTGCACATCGCGCCCCGCTCGGCCACCGAGGTCGTCGACGACCTCCAGGCCCGAGGGCTCGTCGAACGCAGGCCCGACCCGGCCGACCGCCGGGCGACCCTTGTCGCGCTCACCGACGAGGGCAACCGCGTCAGCGCCGCCATCCGGGCCGCCCGCCGCGCCGAGGCGGATCGCTTCTTCGGCCACCTCCCCGACGCCGACCGCGCCGAGCTGGCCCGCATCCTGCGCACCCTGCGCGCATAACCGCCCCGCACGCGGGTAGCCAGCCGCCCCGTTCGTTCGCCGGACCCCCGCCACCACCAGCCGGGGAGACGTGACAGGAGGCGCTCATGTCTGCCCTGAACCACCGCCACCCCGCCTGATGTGCGGGATCAGCGGGGAGGTGCGCTTCGACGGCCGGCCGCCCGACGCGGCGGCGGTCACCCGGATGACCGAGGCGATGCGCTCGCGCGGCCCGGACGACGAGGGCCTGTACGCCGACGACTGGGTGCTCCTCGGGCACCGGCGGCTGACCATCATCGACCTGTCCGATGCCGGCGGCCAGCCGATGGTGCGCGACGACCTGGGCCTGGCGCTGGTCTTCAACGGTTGCATTTACAACTATCCGCAGCTGCGCGACGAGCTGCGGAACGCCGGGTACTCCTTCGGATCCACCAGCGACACCGAGGTGATCCTGGTGGCGTACGCGCACTGGGGTGAACGCTTCGTCGACCACCTGGTCGGCATGTTCGCGGTCGGGCTGGTCGACCGGCCCCGGCGGCGGCTCGTCCTGGCCCGCGACCGGCTCGGCATCAAACCGCTCTACCTCGCCGAGACCCCCGGGCGGCTCCGGTTCGCCTCCACCCTGCCCGCGCTGCTGCGCGCCGGCGACGTCGACACCGGCATCGACCCGGTGGCGCTGCACCACTACCTGTCCTGGCACTCCATCGTGCCGGCGCCCAGGACCGTGCTGCGCGGCGTCCGCAAGCTCCCGCCCGCCACGGTGCGGGTGATCGAGGCCGACGGGCGCAGCCGTGAGCAGGTGTACTGGCAGCCCGACTACGTGCGGGAGCCGGCCGACGCCGGGATGGACGCCGCCGACTGGCGGGCCGCCATCTCCGACGCGCTGCGCACGGCCGTACGCCGACGGCTGGTCGCCGACGTCCCGGTCGGGGTGCTGCTCTCCGGCGGTCTGGACTCCAGCCTCATCGTGGCGCTGCTCGCCGAGGCCGGCCAGGAGCACCTGCGCACGTTCAGCATCGGCTTCGACAGCCGGGGCGACGAGTCCGGCGACGAGTTCCACTACTCCGACCTGGTGGCCCGCGCGTACGACACCGACCACCACCGGATCCGGCTCGCCGACGACGACCTGACGCCCGCCGTACGAGGGGCCGTGCTGGCCATGACCGAGCCGATGGGCAGCCACGACGTGGTCGCCTTCCACCTGCTGTCGGAGCAGGTGGCGCGGCATGTGAAGGTGGCGCAGTCCGGGCAGGGCGCCGACGAGGTGTTCGCCGGCTACGGCTACCACCAGCCGCTGACCGAGGCGCCCCGGCACGGCGCGGCCGAGACGTTCGCCGCCGCCTTCTTCGACCGTGACCACGACGAGCTGCGCGCCATCGTCGGCCCAGCGTACGCGCTGGAGCACGACGCCAGCCGTGACCTGCTCACCGATCACCTCGCCGCGCCCGGGGCGCAGACCGCGCTGGACGCCGTCCTGCGCCTGGACACCCACCTGATGCTCCCCGACGACCCGGTGAAGCGGGTGGACAGCATGTCCATGGCCTGGGGGCTGGAGGTGCGTACGCCGTTCCTCGACCAGGACCTGGTCACCCTTGCCGCGCACTGCCCACCGGAGCACAAGGTGGCCCAGGGCGGCAAGGGCGTGCTCAAGGAGGTCGCCCGGGAGGTGCTGCCGGCCGAGGTGGTCGACCGGCCGAAGGGCTACTTCCCGGTGCCGGCGCTGCGCAACGTGGACGGGCCGGTGCGCGAGCTGGTCGCCGAAGCGTTGCAGGCCCCGGTCGCGCGCGAGCGGGGCCTGTTCCGCCCCGAGTACGTGGCGCAGCTGCTCGCCGAGCCGGACCGGGCCGAGGCCGCGGCGGGCAGCAACAAGCTGTGGCAGCTCGGTCTGCTGGAACTGTGGTTGCAGACCCACGACATCCGCTGAGTTCGGCCCGTCAGCCGGCGGCGGTGTGGGCGGCGAGGTCGTCGATGACCGCACGCAGGTCGCCGGTGTGCTCCAGCACCCGTCGCTGTCGGGTCGCGCCGGTGCCGTCGCGGCGCAGCCGGGCCAGTTGGGCCAGCACGTAGCCGAGATCGCCGTGACGCAGCAGCGCCGGGGCGATCACCGCCATCAGCTCGTCCACCAGATCCCAGGCCGGTCTGGTGCCGCCGGCGCGCAGGTCGATCAGCTCGCCGTCCAGCCCGTCGTGGGCCGCCCGCCAGTGCGCGGCGGCGACGAGGCAGTCGCGCACGGGCGGGGCGAGCACCCCGGCGCGTACGTCGTCGGCCAGTGTCGCGACCAGGCTGCGGACCAGGGCCGCGACCAGCACGGCGTCGTCCACGGTCGGGCAGACGTCACCGACACGGACCTCCACCGTCGGGTACGCCGACGACGGCCGGGCGTACCAGTAGACCATCGCCGCGTCCAGCATGATGCCGGCGGCGATCAGCTCGTCGACGGTGCGGTCGTAGTCGGCGGCGGAGTCGAAGTACGGCGTGGGGCCGATGCTGGGCCAGCGTTCCAACTGCATGGACCGCCAGCTGGCGTGGCCGGTGTCGTACCCGTCGTGCAGCGGCGAGTTGGTGGCGATCGCCTGCACCACCGGCAGCCACACCCGCAGGTGGTTGCAGACCTGTACGGCCAGCTCCCGGTCCGGCAGCCCGACGTGCACGTGACAGCCGCAGACCGCCGGGTCGTGCGCCACCGGCCCGTACCGGCGGGACATGGCGTGGTAGCGCGGCCGGTCGGGCACCGTCCGGTGCGGCTCGGCCACCGGGGTGGCGCCGACCGCCACGAGCCGGGCCCCGGCCACCGCGGCGGCCTCGACGGCGGAGCGGCGCAGCGCCACCAGGTGGGTGCGCAACTCGGTGAGATCGGCGCAGACCGGGGTCACCATCTCCACCATGCTGTGCCGGAACTCCTGGCGGCCCTGGTCGCGGGCCGGGCCGCGCAGCGCGGCCAGCACCTGGTCGGCCACCGGCAGGTTCCGGCCGCTGTCCGGGTCGAGCAGCAGGAACTCCTCCTCGACACCGAGGGTGAGGGTGCCGAGGTCGGGCACGGTGTCGACGGTCGCCGGTCGGTACGCCATGGCCGCCTCCATCCGCTGCTGCGGCCACGGGTGGACCCCGGCCGGGCGGCTCGGTTTCCCGGCCCGGGCCGTGAGCAAACGCGCGGTCCGGCCCACCGGCACCGCCACCCGGTCGTCCCGTTCGACCGCCTTGTCCGTCACGGCGGCGGCCGTCCGGTACGTCCCATAGCGCGTCCAAGCGGGCGTAGCCGGTTGAACGTCAGGGTGCGACGTCCACCAGCACCTTGCCGACCGCGCCGTCCTGCACCGCTCGGTGCGCGTCGGCGGTGCGGTGCAGCGGGAAGCGGTGCAGTGGCAGGCCGTGCTGCGCGCCGACCGGCAGGGCGCCGTCACGGACCGCGGCGGCGACGTCCTCGACGGCTGCGGCGCGCGCCTGCGGGCCAGCCGTGTAGAGCACCAGGAACTGCAGGCGCGTGTTCAGCACCATGTTCTGCCCGACGTTGAGCTCGACGGCCTGCCCGCCCTGGTTGGCGTACGTGGCGATCGTGCCGCGGGTGCGCAGCACGGCCAGGTCCAGAGCGAGGTTGGCGCCGAGGGCCACCTCGGCGACGATATCGACGCCGTCGGGGGCGATGGCACGGATGTCGGCGGCAGGGTCGCCCTCGCGATAGCTGATCGTGTGGTGGGCCCCGGCGGCGGTGGCCAGCTTGGCCTTCTCCGGGCCGCTGACCGTACTGATCACCATGGCGCCGGCCCATCGGGCGAGTTGGATCACCGCGTGGCCGACCGCGCCGGCCCCGCCGGCGGCGAGCACCACCGCGCCGTTGAGCGCGCCGGGGCGCAGACGGCGTGGCCCGTCCTCGGCGACGGTCAGCGCGCGGTGGGCGGTGAGCGCGGGCACGCCGAGCGAGGCGCCGACGTCGAACCCGACCTCGTCCGGCAGCGGCACTGCCTGCTCGGCCGGTACGACGGTGAACTCGGCGGAGGTGCCGGTGGGTCGCCCGGCGGCGGCCATGAACAGCCACACCCGCTGACCGACGCGGCCCGGGTCGACCCCGTCACCGACGGCGTCGATGACACCGGCCCCGTCGAGGTGCGGGGTGATCTCGGGGAACAGCTTGCGGTGGGCGACGCCGGAGCGGGCCTGCCAGTCGGTCGGGTTGACCCCGGACACGGCGACTCGGACGAGGACCTCGCCGGGTGCGGGCGCCGGCCGGTCACGCTCGACGAGTTGCAGGACGTCGGGGCCGCCGTTGTCGCGGTAGATGATCGCTCTCAAGGTTCTACCCAATGTTCGATCCGCATCGTACTGTTCGAGATGCGTCGAACAGTACGACGAAGGTCGTACTTTCTGCAACAACTGGCTAGGCTTCGTCTCGTGACCGAGGTGATCGAACCCGCCATCGAGACCGTGACGATCGACGTCGTGCTCAGCGCGCTCGCCGATCCGGTACGGCTCACGCTCGTGCGCGCCCTCGACGCCGCCGGGGACTGGACCTGCGGCAGCGACGTCCTCCGGGACACTCACGTCACGATCGGCAAGTCGACGTTGTCGCACCACATCAAGGTGCTGCGCCATGCCGGCCTGATCCGCACGCGCGTCGACGGCATCCGCCGGCTGGTCACGCTCCGCCACGACGAGGTGGAACAACGGTTTCCCGGGCTGCTGGCCATGCTCCGCGACCACGACCCGGCCCGTGCCTCCGCGCAGGAACCCGTGTCGACCCCATGACGCGAACAGGTCCGACAGGCCCGCCGGGCGGCCCCGGTCGTACGCCAGGTAACGGCACGGTGGCCAGCGCGTACGGGCTGCGGTGTCGCGCCGTCCGGGGCCGGGTGCGATGGTGTAGAAAGGCGGAGTGAGCGCAGCGGTGACGCAGGTGCCGGTCTTCGACCGAAGGACGATCCACGGTGGCTGACCACGACCAGCCGCTTATCCCCCGCACTGTCGGCACCGCTCTGGTGCAGCTCGGCGACGTACCTCTGGCGGACCTGCTGGCCGGCGCCGGTGACGGCGTCCTGGCCCACGTGCTGGGCACGCTGGCCGCCGAGAGTGAGCCGGGCCGGCCCGGCGACGTGTCGGCGTTCGAGTCGAGCTTCTGACCGTGCCGGCCGACGCCCCGCCGTCGGCCACCCGACACCGCCCTGCCGTGGCCGCGCCCCGCATCCGCCAGGTGGTGCTGAAGATCCACTCACGGTGCAACCTGGCCTGCGACTACTGCTACGTCTACCGCCACGCCGACCAGGGCTGGCGGACCCGGCCACGGGTCATGGCCCCCGGCACCGTGGGCCGGGTCGCCGACCGGCTCGCCGCCCACGTGGCCCGGCACGGCACCGACCGGGTCCGGGTGGTGCTGCACGGCGGGGAGCCGCTGCTCGCCGGCCCCGCAGTGCTCGACCGGACGGTACGCACGCTGCGCGCCGCGATGCCCTCCGGCGTCGCACTCGACGTGGCGATGCAGACCAACGGGCTCCTGCTCGACGAGGCCGCGCTCGAGCTGTGCCACACGCACGGCATCGACGTCGGGGTGAGCGTGGACGGCGACCGCGCCGCCAACGACCGCCATCGCCGCCACGCCGACGGCCGGGGCAGCTTCGCCGAGGTGGCCGCCGCGCTGCGCCTGCTGGCCCGGCCCGAACACCGGGCTCGCTACGCCGGTCTGCTCTGCACGGTCGACCTGGCCAACGACCCGATCGCCGTCTACGAGGGCCTGCGGGAGTTCGACCCGCCCCGACTGGATCTGCTGCTGCCGCACGGCAACTGGAGCGCTCCCCCACCCGGGCGCCACCCGGACGACCCCGCCACCCCGTACGCGGACTGGCTGATCGCCGTCTTCGACCGCTGGTACGCCGAGACGCCCCGGCGTACCGGCATCCGCCTGTTCGAGTCACTTATCGCGCTGCTGCTGGGCGGACGCAGCGGCACCCAGGCGCTGGGCGCCGCCGAGCCGGACGTCATGACGATCGAGACCGACGGCACCATCGAGGGCACCGACACGCTCAAGACGACCACCGCGTCGGCGATGCGGACCGGCTTCGACGTCTTCCGGCACAGCTTCGACGAGGCGCTGCGGCACCCGTCGCTGGCCGGGCGTCCCACCGGGACCGCGGCGCTCGCGCCGGCCTGCCGGGCCTGCCCGGTCGTCGACGTCTGCGGTGGCGGCCTGTACGCGCACCGCTTCCGCGACGGCGCCGGCTTTGCCCACCCGTCCGTCTACTGTGCCGACCTGCTGCGGCTGATCCAGCACGTGCGGACGGTGGTGACCGCCGACCTGGACGCGCTGCACCGTCGCGTCGCCGGGGCGAGCGTGCCGACGCCGGTGGCACGCCCATGACCGGCCCGCTGTCGGCGGCGCAGCTCGCCGGGCTGGCCGGGGGCCACGGCGACGCCGCGACGGTCGCGGTGTTGCGGGGCGGGCAGCTCGGTCGCCGTCGGCTGCTGACCGTCGCCGCGGCCCGCGCCTGCCGTGGCGAGCCACTGGTCCGGCAGAGTCTGGAGCTGCTCACCCGCGCCGAGCACGCCGACCCGGCAACGGTTGCCGCGGTGCTGACCCATCCGCCGGTGACCGGATGGGCCCGCGCCGCGCTGGACGGCGCCGCCGGGCCCGCCTACCTGGCCGCGCTCGCCGCGGCGGCGGCGACCCGCGCCGGCCTGACGTTCACGCTGACACTGCCCCGGCCGGCCGACGGTGTGCTGCCGCTGCCCACCGTCGGCGCGGCGACGGGCCTGCCCTTCGACAGCCCGGTGCGGCTGTCCGGCGCGGCCGGCACGCTGCGGATCGACGCCGCCAGCGGCGACGCGGACGGGGTACGGATCGAGGCGGGCGGTGGCCGGCTGCTCGACGCGGGCGTCGGCGGGATCGGCTGGCTACCGGTCCGCAGGACCAGGCCGTTCGACGCGGTCGAGGTGCTGGTCGACGACCAGGACCCGTGGCGCGACTGCTACCACCGGCCGTCGGCACCCCGACTGGACGACGTGTCGGCCGACCGACTGGACCGGCTCACCGCCGAGGCCGGGCAGTGGCTGCGTGCCCACCTTCCGGCGCACGCCGACGCGCTGGCCGGGCTGCTGCGCACACTCGTGCCGCTGCGGCCGCCGCCCTCGGGCAACCCGGTGAGCGCCACCAGCAGGGACGCGCTCGGCGCCATCGCGCTCTCCGTGCCCGCCGACGCGCGGACCCTCGCGCTGTTGCTCGTGCACGAGTTGCAGCACACCAAACTCGGCGCGCTGCTCGACCTGGTCCCGCTCCACGAACCGGGTGGGCCGGCCCGCTACCGGGCGCCCTGGCGACTGGACCCGCGCCCGGTCGGCGCGCTGCTCCAAGGCGCTTACGCCCACCTGGGGGTGGCCGAGGTGTGGCGTTGCCGGCGGCACGAGGGCACCGCCGCCGCGTTCGAGTACGCGTACTGGCGGGAGCAGACCATCCGCGCGGTCCGGCAGCTCGCCGACGCGGCCGAGCTGACCGCGGCCGGCCGGTCGTTCGTGGCCGACATGGCGGGCACCCTGCGCGGCTGGCGCGACCCGGTCGACGGCGCGGTCGCGGCGGCGGTGCGGGACGTGGCGGACGCCAGCGCG
Source organism: Micromonospora sp. NPDC047557 (assembly GCF_043205095.1). Classification (NCBI taxonomy): domain Bacteria; kingdom Bacillati; phylum Actinomycetota; class Actinomycetes; order Micromonosporales; family Micromonosporaceae; genus Micromonospora; species Micromonospora sp. NPDC047557. The sequence goes on from NZ_JBIDDK010000006.1 coordinate 243,801, forward strand.
GTGCGCTGGGGCCTGGCCAACCTGATCCCCGATCCGGACGAGGTTGCCCGCCTGGCGCACGCGTGGCGACAGGGTGTGCCACCGGAGGCCGGCCGCGCGACGTCGACAGTCGTCCCGACCGCGGCCCGCCCCGCCCTCACCATGGGCGGCGGTCCCGAGGGCGCCGTCCGCCAACGGCTGCTGGGCTCCGGCGCGCCGCCGGGGTCGAGCCCGAGCGACCAGGCGTACGCGGCGGGCAATTCCGAGGACGCGTTGGCCGGATACCGGCGACGTGTCGCGGCCGACTGCGGGGACGTCGACGCCTGGGTGGGGCTGGCCCTGACCGCCCACCACACCGGGCAGCCGGCCGCGGCCGGGGTGCTGACCAGCCGGCCCGAGCTGGTGCGGGCGCTGAGCCACACGCTCCCCGACGCCGACCCGCTCGCGCTCGCGGCCTGGCTGGCACAGCCCGCCTGACCGGTCGGCTGCGGACAGCAACGCCGCCCCGCCCTGCCCCCCGCCCCGCTCCGGACGCGAGGCCAGGGGGCAGTTGCGTCCTTTGCTCTGCTTCAACGGGCGCAACACTCGCGGCCCGGCGGTGTTGCGTGGAGTGAAGCAGAGCAAAGGACGCACGAGAGATGGCCGAGGCGGACCGCGACGCCGTCGAGACGTGGCGGCGCGGGGCGGGACGGCGATGCGGGGCGGGACGGCGGCGCGGGTCAGAGCAGCGCAGGCTCGATATAGGCGTTGGAGCGTTCCCGTTGGCGGGCCTGTATCACCCGCGGGTTGTCGCCGCCGAAGAGCTGCACCAACTGGCCGAACGCCTCGTCGTAGAGGGCCCGGCCGGCGTCCGCCTCGCTCTCGGTGGCCTGCCGACTCAATGCCAGGTTGACCGAGGCGGAGAGCGTGTCCGGGTGCTCGGCGCCCAGCGCCCGGGTCAGCTCCACGTACGCGGTGGTGTCCAGCAGCAACGCGTTGTCGCGGTCGCCGAGGGCGAACAGGTCGTTGGCCAGGTTGAGGGTGGCCAGCAGGGTGTGCGGGTGCCGCTCGCCGAGGTTGGTCAGCAACTGGTCGCGGACCCGCTGGGACAGCTCGCGGGCCTGGGTGTGGTCGCCCTGCTTGCGCAGCAGCACGCCGAGGTTGTTCAGGCAGGCCAGGGTGATGGCGTGCGACTCGCCGAGCACCTCGTTGTAGCCGTCGCGCAGGCGGCGTGCCACCCGCAGGGCGGTCTGGTTGTCGCCCACCGCCGACCACGTGGTGGCCAGGGCCATCTCGGCGGAGAGCGTGTCGGCGTGCTCACCGCCCAGGGTGCGCTGGTAGCGGACCACGGTCCGCTCGATCAGCCGGTGCGCGTCGGCGAAGCGCCCGAGCTGACGCAGGGTGAGCGCCAATTCCTTCGCCGTTCGCAGGGTCTCCGGATGGTCCGCGCCGATCACCTTCTGCTGGATGGTGTAGGTGCGTTGCAGGACGCTGTGCGACCGCCACAGTTCGCCGGTGTCGCGCAGGCCGCGCCCGTAGTTGCTGGCCGAGGCGAGGGTGGACGGATCCTCCTCACCGAAGCGGTCCCGCCGCCGCTCGTGGATGTGCTGGTCGAGCGCGGCGGCGCCACGGAAGTCGCCGACCAGGCGCAGCGAGACGGCGAGGTTGTTCTCCGCGGTCAGCGTACGGCCGCTGTCGTCGCCGAAGCTGCGCACGCTCAGCTCCAGGGTGCGCCGATCCTGCGCCTCGGCCTCGTGGTAGAGGCCCTGGGCGCGCAGGTCCGCACCGAGGCTGCGGGCCGTCATCAGGGTGTAGAGGTGCTCCTCGCCGAAGATCCGCCGTTGCCGGTCGTAGACGTCCCGGTCGATCTCGTACGCCCCGTCGAAGTGGCTCTGCGCGCGCAGGACGTTCGCCAGGTGAAAGCGCATCCGCAGCTTGGTGGGGTCGTCCTCGTCGGTGTCGCGCCACGCGGCCAGCGACTCCTCGGCCAGTGCGCGGCTGGTGTCGTAGTCACCCCGGCGGTAGAGGTAACGCACGATGTCCACGACCAGTTGCCGGGCTTCGTCCATCGTGGACAGGTGCAGGCCGCTGGGGCGTACGTGCGGCCACAGCTCGGCGTACCGCGGCCAGTTGACCGGCTTGTCGGGGTCGCGTGGGCTGGCGGCGGCGAGCAGCAGTTGGGCCTCCCGGCGGGCCTGGTCGGGGTCGGCCAGCTGGTCCTGGATGACGAGCTGAACCAGCCGGTGGATCCGCACGGAGTTGTTCTCCGCGTCGACCTGGGCCAGGCCGTAGCGGCCCAGTTCGGCGGTGACCAGGCCCTGCAGGATCGGGTCGGTCAGCGTCGGGTCGATCGGGGCCATGAAGCTGGCGAAGCGGTCGCCGGTGAGCATCGCGACCGGGATCGGCTCCGGCGCGTAGAACGAGCACAGCTCCAGCAGCCGGGCCGCCGCCGGCTTCTCCTCGCGCAACTGGCCGAGGGTGAACAGCCAGGTCGCGGCGAGCGCCTTGGAGTAGCCGGCGGACTGCCGGCCGTCGAGGATGCGCAACAGGCCGGGGGTGTCCAGCGAGCTGAGATACTTTTCGACCTGCATGGCGCTGGCCCGCAGGTACGCCGCGCCCTGCTCGACGGCGAGCGGCAGGTCGCCGAGCTTCTCGGCCACCTGGGCGGCCTCGGCCTCGGTGAGCCCGCGGACCCGGTCGCGCAGCAGTTGGACGCTCTCGGCGCGGTCGAAGACGGTCAGTTCGGTCGCGGTGGCGTACTCGCTCCAGCTCTGGTCGCGGGTCGTGAGCAGGACGTGGCCGGGCCCCTGCGGCAGCAGCGCCCGGGTGGCGCGGGTGGGCTTGTCGGCGTTGTCCAGGACGATCAGCCAGCGCCGGTCGGGCCCGGCGCGGCGCAGCGTGTCGAGCACCCGGCGGGCCGCCTCGGCGCCGCCGCCCGTGCCCAGCCCCATCGCCTGGCCGAGGTCGGCCAGACCACCGCGGATGCGGTCCTCGCTGTCCGCCGGGATCCACCAGACCAGGTCGTAGTCGCGGGCGAAGCGCAGCGCGTACTCGGCGGCGAGCTGGGTCTTGCCGACGCCGCCGAGGCCGTGCACGACCTGCGTGGCCGAGTCCGGCGAGGTGGTGAGCCGGTCGCGCAGCGCCTCCAACTGGGCGGCGCGGCCGACGAACGGCGTCCCGTGCTGGCGGACGTTGGAGATCGCCGGGAACGGGCCGGGGAACCGGCCGACCGCGCGACCGCCGGCCGTGATCGTCGGCGTTCCCGCCGCCTCCAGCAGCCGGGTCCGCGCGGTGGACGGGTCACTGTCGGTGAGGTCGACCGGGCTGTGCTCGCTGTACGGGGCGGTCAGCCGCGACTCGTCGACCCGCAGCGGCACCAGCACTCCCCCGCCGCCGAGCTGGTCGCGGCCGGTGGCGGTCTTCCACACCTCACCCGCGAGGGAGGTGCTCGCGTAGTGCCGGGTGAGCACGGCCAGCACCCGGCTGGCGCCGCTGACGGCCCGGTCGAACTCGGCCCGCCCGCCGGCGAGCAGCGGCACGTCCAGCGCGCGCCGGTCCACCCGCAGCCCGGCGTCCTCCAACTGGTCGGTGATCCACTCGGCCCAGAGCCGGTCGGCGGAGGCGTAGCTGAGCAGCACGGCCTGCTCGGCGGTGAGCCGGCTCCGTTCGAACTCGGCGAGCGAGCGGCGACGGTCCGTCTCGCCAATCGGGTGCAGCTGGGTGATCCGCCCGTCGGTGATCACCGAGGCGAGCTGCTCGTACGCGGCCAGCAGGGTGCCGACCTGCTCGGGCCGGTCGCCGAACGCGGCGAGGATCTCCTCGTAGGCGTAGAACGTGCGGTACGGCACCTCGATGGTGTTCCAGTAGCGGGCGGCCGCCGCGTCGGAGAGGTGGTCGAGGAACGGGGCGAACTCGGCGCGGACCAGGTCCCGACCGGTCTCCAGCTTGCGCAGCTCGGCGTCCTCCACGCGCATCGGCACCGGCAGCAGCAGCGGCGGGTCGTCCGGGCGCTGGCTGCGGATGGAGCGGGCCACCGCCGCCGCGCCGCGGATGCTCTGGGTGGACATGGTGAAGCAGTTGACGACCAGGTCGGGCAGTTGCACGGTGCAGATGCCGGCGACGTCGCTGAGGCCGGTGCGGCTGTCGATCAGCACCACGTCGTACTCGGCGCGCATCTGCGCCCGGACCGCGTCGATGAACGACGCGCCGCCCTGCCGCTCGTAGAAGTTGGCCCAGTCGAAGGTGCTCACCAGCCGGGAGTACGCCGAGTCCTGCTGCCCGGCGGCCACGAAGTCGATCACGCCGCCGTGGCTGAAGTCCCAGTTCAGCGAGACCGCACGGCGTTGGATCTTGGCATGACCGGTGAGGATTTCCTGGGAGTCCTCGTCACGGTTGCGCTGCATCGTGGCGATCGAGTAATCCCAGATCATCTCGATGACGCCGGGGGTGGCGCGCAGCTCCTTGTCGCGCAGGAACGGATGAAAGTAGCGGTGCAGGCCCGGGGACTCCAGGTCCCAGTCGACGACCAGCACCTGCAACCCCTGGCTGGCCAGGATCCAGGCCACGTTGGCCAGCGCCATCGTGCGGCCGGTGCCGCCCTTGTACGAGTAGAAGGTCACGATCTGGCCGCGTGCCGTCTCGTTCACCGCCATGGCGTGCCTCCCCTAGGGACCTTCGAGGATCGGGCGAAGACCGGAGCCGTCGGTGGGCGGCTCCTGGTAGACCGTGCCCGTGCGGTAGATCCGACCCTGCTCGACCACCAGCACGTCCTCCAGTTCCTCCTGGAAGCGTGCGGAGGTCGCGATCTCGGTGCGCCACACGTCGCGGGTGTTGTGCAGCACGTGATGCGGGAGCACCCGGGCCAGGGTGTCCCACATCTTGCGGTTGCCGCCGGCAGCCGCGTCGTCGGCGGCCGTCCACGGCACCAGCACCGGCGCCCGGGGCGAGTTCACGTCACGGTCGTAGGCGATCAGGCTGACCTGGTAGCGCGGCAGGTCGGCGGACCAGACGTCGACCACCAGTACGACGATCTGGTTGTGCGCCCGCGCCCACTCCCGGACCGCGGCCAGCTCCTCGGCGTCCTCCACCGTCCAGCCGTAGCTCTTGGTGGTGGCGATGGCCCCGGCCCAGCTGCCGATCGGCACCTCCAGCTCGGGCCGGTACGGCCGCCAGTCCCGCGAGACCGCGCCGTAGCGGTCCTCCGCGCCGGGCCGGCTGCCGGCCATCTCGGCGGAGCTGCCGGCGACCAGCACGATGTGCACGTGCCGGGCACTGGTGGCCCGCTGCGCCGCCGTCGACACGCTCGGGCCGTGGTGCGCCTGCTGCCGCGCCGGCCGGTCGAAGGCACTGGTCACCTTGGACAGCACGGGGCGCTGCGCCGGCCGGTGCAGGGTGTGGTCGCGGGCGGTCTGCACGATGTGCCGGGCGAGCGCGTCGACGAAGTCCTTGTAATCGTCCTCGTGCCGTTTGCGCTGCTTGAGGGTGAGCAGGCCGTCCTGGGCGTAGGCGGTGCCGGTATGGAAGTTGCGGTACTGGAAGGCGGCGACCGCCGTGGGCAGCCGGTCACACGGAAGCCACTGCACCGGCACGATCGCCGGCGGACGAACGTGGAACTGCCGCTCGTGCTCGTCGATCCGGTCGGCGAAGACCTGGAACTCCCGACCGCAGTAGTCGCTGACGACGTACCGCGGCGAGGTGAGCGCGACCAGGCAGGCGCTGGTGGACAACGCGTCGGACAGGGTGTCCGGCCAGGTGCTGCCGAGCGGGATGTGCCCGTCGATGAACCCCGCCTCGTCCCAGTGCAGGGCAGCCAGCCCGGCCACCGCCTCGCTGAGATCGACGAAGAACTCGTGTATCTGGCTGTTGCGGTTGTCCTCCTGGGCGTAACTCAGGAAAAAGAGTGGCACGCCCGCCTCCGCTCACGGGTTCCACGACCGGTAGGCACAGTATAGGACCGTCGATGCCACCCCACCCGGACCGCGATCATCGCCGCGGGCCCGCGAAGAGTCATATGCCCGACGCTTTGGGGTAGACCGTGCCGTGTCCGAGGGCGTCCGGGTCGTCGTGGTCGGCGCCGGCTTCTCCGGTCTCGCCGCCGCGGCGGCGCTGCACCGGGCCGGCGCGCGCGTGCGGGTGCTCGAGGCCCGCGACCGCGTCGGCGGGCGGGTGCTGACCCGGTGGCTGCCCGACGGGACCCAGCTCGACCTGGGGGCCCAGTGGATCGGCCCGACCCAGGACCGGATGTACGCGCTGGTCGCCGAGCACGGGCTGGTCACCTTCGCCTCGGCGGCGCTCGGCGCGTCCACTCTGCTGTGGTCCGGCGAGCGGCGACCCGACCCTCCGGCGCAGGTCGCCCGGGTGCTCGGGCTGCTCGACGAGTACGCCGCCGTCCTGGACCCGGCCGAGCCGTGGCGGGCGCCGGAGGCCGCACGGTGGGACGCGACGACGCTCGGCGGCTGGCTGCGCGCCACGGCCGGGGACGCCGACACGGCCGACTACCTGGGACGGCTGCTCGCCGGCGGGCTACTGGCCACCGCCGCGGACGAGCTGTCCCTGCTGCACCTGCTGTTCTACCTGCGCAGCGCCGGCGGCACCGGGCCCCTGCTGAGCATGGCCGGCGGCGCGCAGCAGGACCGGATCGTGGGCGGTCCGCCGGCGCTGGCCGAGCGGATGGCGGCCGGGCTGCCACCGGAGACGCTGCGGCTGGGCGCCGCGGTGCACACGATCCGGCAGGACGCGGGCGGGGTGACGGTGTGCACCGACGCCGGGCCCGTCGACGGCGACGCAGTGGTGGTCGCGCTGGCGCCGGCGCTGGCCGGCCGGATCCGGTACGACCCGCCGCTCCCGGCGCTGCGCGACGGCCTGACGCAGCGGATGCCGATGGGGTCGGCGTGGAAGGTGCACGCCGTCTACGCCGAGCCGTTCTGGCGTGCCGATGGGCGCTCCGGCGTGTCCACCAGCAGCGCCGGGCCGCTCACCGAGACGGTGGACAACTCCACCCCGACCTCGCCGCGCGGCGTGCTGACCGGGTTCAGCTACGCCGGCGACGCCGCCGCGCTGCGGGAGATGTCCCCGGCGCGGCGGCGCGAGTGCGTGCTGGACGCGTTCGCCGCCGTGGTCGGGCCGCGCGCGGCTGATCCGGTGGCGCTTGTCGAGTACGACTGGTCGGCCGACGAGTGGACGCGGGGCTGTTTCGGCGGCGTGCTGACTCCGGGGGCGTGGCGCACGTACGGGCCGCGGCTGCGGGCGCCGGTTGGGCGGGTGCACTGGGCGGGCACCGAGACGGCGACCCGGTGGGCCGGCTATCTGGAGGGCGCGGTACGCGCGGGCGAACGCGCGGCGGCCGAGGTGCTGGCGTACTGAGGCAAGGACCGTGGCCGGCCCGGTCTTCGGCGGGACCGGGCCGGCCCGGCCCTCGGTGCCACCCGCGCCAGCCCGGTCACGTGTGCGAGCGGGCCGGCGCGGGCGCCCCGGTCAGGGGTAGGTGGTCAGGTACACCTGCTGGGTGGCCGCGTTCGCGGTCCCGCCGGCGTTGTTGATCACCCGGTTGATGGTGCCGACACCCCCGAGCGAGACGGTCACCATGTTGGTGAACCGCACATTCGAGTTGGTGGGCGCCTCGATGGCCCGGTCCGCGACGACGGCCGGGTTGACGTTGAAGTAGCAGTAGCTGCCCAGGCCCCACGCCCCGTGGCTGGTGACCGAGTCGGCCACCTTGTACGCGGCGTACCCCCGGGTCGACCCGTTCATCCAGGCAGCCTGGTTGGGCGGGTCGTACGGCATCTCGTTCTGGTAGAAGTACGTCCGCCCACCGTTGCCGTTCCAGACGGTCTGGTACTTCTGGTAGTGCTCGACGAAGAGGCCGTACATGGTGACGTTGTCGCCGTTGACGGTCAGTCCGGTGTCGGCGGTGTTCAGCGTCCACCCGGTCGGTACGCCGCTGGCGGCGTGGTCGGCCCGCCACAGCCACATGTGGTCACCGATCACGTTGTCGCTGTTGACGGTCAGCGTGTTGGTGGCCTTGCCGACGTGCGGCCCGCCGATGCGGAAGAACACGTCGTGCAGCGAGGTCGGGTTCGTGGCGTGGCTCGCCGCCGAGCCGGACGGCCCGACCTCCATGAGCACCGGCGAGTTGGTCGTGCCGGCCTCGAACATCAGGCCGGCGACCTTGACGCCGTCCACATCGGCCACCCGCATCCCCACGCTGCCGTTGTCGGCCTGGATGGTGGCCAGGCCGAGGCCGAGGACGACCGTGTCGGCCCGGTTGACCTGGATCGGCTCGGTCACGTGGTGCACGCCTGGGGTGAAGAGCAGGTGCCGGCCCTGGGCGAGGGCCGCGTTGATGGTGGCCGCGCTGGTGCCGGGCTGGACGACGAAGAACTGCGACAGCGAGATCGACGAGCCGGCCGGGGTCTTGTTGTACCAGCTGGTGCCGGTGGAGTTGGTGCGCAGGGCGGGCACGAAGACCCGGTACTCGCCGCTGCCGTCGACGTACAGGAACGGCTTCTCCCGCACCTGCGGGGTCTGTGCGATGACCGTGTGCGACGGGTTGGGGAAGCTCGGCGCCGGGGCGCCGACGACGCCCTGGAAGACCATGTTCCACACCGAGCCGGTCCAGCCGTTGCCGAACTCGCTGTTGCGGGAGTACCACTGCTGCTGCGAGCCGGAGACGACCAGGCCGTCGATGCGGGTGTCGGCCAGCAGGCCGCCGCTGGACCAGCCGTCGCCGCCGTTCCAGAGCTGGATCTGGTTCTGCGCGCCGCGCAGGTGCATCCGCCGGTACGGCGCGGCCTGCGACACCGCCCAGCGCTCCACGGTCTGCCCGGCGGGCAGGGTGACCGAGAGGTTCTCCGCGGCCCGCCAGAAGTTCTGGGTGGCGTTGCCGCCCATCCAGAAGGCCTCGGTGCGGACGTGGCCGTTGAGGTTGACGTCGTCGGGGCTCATGCCGAGCCCGGCGACCTGGGTGAAGAAGCCGAGGTTGACGTCGGCGGTGTAGGTGCCCGGCTTGAACAGCACGGCGTAGCGCTGCGGGCCGAACTGGTTGGTCTCCTGCTGGGTGAAGAGGGTGTTCAGTCGACTCTGGATGGTCGACGTCGGCGTGCTCGGGTCGAAGACGTACGTGTTCGGCCCGAGGTTGGGGTTGTACGGGTCGGTGGTGCCGACCGGGGGCTCGGTGGTGCCGCCGCCGGTCGTGTTCACCGCCAGCTCCCACAGTGAGTAGCCGTAGGCGGTGCCCCGGGCGGTGCCGTACACGCGCAGGTAGCGGCCACTGCCGGTGACGGTGAGGCTCTGCGTGCCGCCGGTGGCCGTCGTGGTCGAGTAGATGGTGGTCCAGGTGGACCCGTCCGCGGAGGTCTGGAGCTGGAAGGCCCGGGCGTACGCGGCCTCCCAGGTGAGCGTCACCCGGCAGATCGTGCGGGTGCTGCCGAGGTCGACGCGCAGCCACTGCGGGTCGCTGGCGGCGCTGGCCCAGCGGGTGCCGGTGTTGCCGTCGACGGCGGCGGACGCCGGGGTGCCGGCGTTCTCGGTGGACGAGGCGGTCGCCGGGCTGCCCTGGGCGACGTTGGTGCTGCCGCAGGTGGAGGTGCCGCCGTCGGTCTCGCCGTAGACCTGGAACTCCCAGAGCGAGTAGCCGTAGCCGGTGCCCCGGGCGGTGCCGTACATGCGCACGTACCGGCCGGCGCCGGTGACGGTGAGGTTCTGGGTGCCGCCCGCGCCGGTGGTGGTCGAGTAGATCGTGGTCCAGGTGGCCGCGTCGTCGGAGGTCTGGAGCTGGAAGGCACGGCCGTAGGCGCCCTCCCAGAGCAGGTTGACCTGGCTGATGGTGGCCCGCGCGCCCAGGTCGACCTGGAGCCACTGGGGGTCGCTGAAGGCGCTGGCCCAGCGGGTGCCGGTGTTGCCGTCGACAGCAGCCGACGCGGGGGTGCCGGCGTTCTCGGTGGACGAGGCGGTCGCCGGGCGTCCCTGCGACAGCAGGGTGGGGGCGGCCTGCGCCGGGGCGGTGGCCACGGCCGGGGTCAGGGCCGCCACCAGGGCCACGGCGACTCCGGCGAGGAGGTGCCGGACGGTCCGCCGCCGGGGACGCGGGCGTACGGATGTAGCACGAGATGTCATGACATCGCCTGTCGATAGGGCGTTACGGACGCCGGGGGTGGGGGATCGGTCTTCGCCCGTGGTGCCGTGGGTGGTGCCGCCGATGCGACGCCGCGGGGGGATGAGAGCGCTCTCGTAGGAGTGTTGCGGCGAGGTTGCGACGGAGTCAAGACATCGATCTATAACTTCGTTATTTATCCCGAGGATCGGTTTTGTGTAATTCCCAACCCCCACCCCCGTCCCCCAGGTCAGGTGCGGCGGACGCCACCTTCGGTGAGGAAGCGGGCGATGGGGAGGGTGGCCGCTCCCAGGGCCACCGCGTCCACGCCGAGGCGGCACAGCTCGATCGACGCCTGCTCGTACGGCTGGCGCAGCGCCTGCCGACCGGCGGCCTCCCGCACGGCCGGCAGCAGGTCGCCCAGCGCCATCGCCGCCCATCCACCGAGGACGACCCGCTCCGGGTTGAACAGGTTGATCAGGTTGGCCACCCCCGCGCCGAGGTAGCCGGCGGTGTCGTCCAGCACCCGGCGGGCGGTGGCCGACGACCCGGCGGCGGTGACCAGCGCGGCGAGCTGCGACTCCTCGTCCTCGCCCGGCACGGCGCGACCCCGACGCGCCTCGCGGTAACGGTCGATGATCGCCTCCGCCCCCACGTACGCCTCCAGGCAGCCGCGCGCGCCGCACCGGCAGGCCCGGCCGCCGTACACCAGGGTGGTGTGCCCCCACTCCCCCGCGCTGCTGGACGCGCCCCGGTAGGTGGCGCCGTTGGTCACCACGGCCGCTCCCACGCCGGAGCCGACAAGCGCGAAGACGGCGTGCCGGGCGCCGCGCCCGGCGCCGAACCACATCTCGGCCTGGCCGAGGGTCTTCGCCCCGTTGTCGATGTGCAGCGGCAGGTCGGTGCCGGCGCCGATGAGGCGCTCCAGCGGGACCCGGTCCCAGCCGAGCGCCTGGGCGTGTACGACGGCCTCGACGCCCTGCTCGACCACGCCGGAGACGCCGATACCGACGCCGAGCACGTCGGCGGTGGCCACCCGGGCCTTCCCGGTAACGACCTCGATGCCGGCCAGCACGTGCCCGGCCACCACGTCGGGCTCGGTGCGCGCCGGGTCGAGCGGGTACTCGATGCTGGCGAGCAGGGTCATCGCGAAGTCGAACAGCTCGACCCGGACCCGGGTCTCGCCGACGTCGACGCCGATCACGAAGGCGTACCGGGGTGCGACCCGCAGCAGCATGCTGGGGCGGCCGCCGTCGGACTCGGCGGCGCCGGCCTCGGCCACGATGCCCTCGTCGATCAGGTCGGCCACCACGTTGCTCACCGCCGGCTGGCTCAGCCCGGTGCTGCGCACCAGGTCCTGCCGGGTGAGCGGGGCGTCCAGGAAGAGCTTCGTCAGCAGGGCGGACCGGTTGCGCAGCCGGACGCTCCGGTTGGTGGCACGCGCCAGCTCCACTCGTCACCTCGTTCCCGTCGGCCGTAGGTGGCGACTGTAACCGCACCGTGCTTGACGACCCACCTGCCAGCAACTTTAATGACGACATTCATTAAGCCGTGATGTAACTCCCGGGAAACGCCGACGGACCCCCGACGGCGCATCCGGAGAAACCCCGTCCGCAGCCGGCAACCGTCGCCGCACCCCTATCGACGACGGCGGTCGGCGGACCCCCACCACGCACCGGAAGGGCTGACCGTGTCGAGACGACACCTCGGGATATTCACCGCCGCCGTACTGGCCGCCGCATCGCTGACCGCCTGTGGCGGCTCCGGCGACGACTCCGCCGCATCGCCCAAGACCCTCACCTACTGGGCCAGCAACCAGGGCGCCAGCCTGGAGGCCGACAAGGCCACCCTCCAGCCCGAGCTGGACAAGTTCGAGAAGCAGACCGGCATCAAGGTCAACGTCGAGGTGGTCCCCTGGTCGGACTTGCTCAACCGGCTGCTCGCCGCCGCCACCTCGGGCAAGGGCCCGGACGTGGTGAACATCGGCAACACCTGGTCGGCGTCGCTGCAGGCCACCGGCGCGCTCGTCGAGTTCGACGACGCCACCCTGCAGGCCGTGGGCGGCAAGGACCGGATCGTGCCCGCCGCGCTCGCCGCCGCCGGCGCCCCCGGCAAGCCGCCGGCCGCCGTGCCGCTCTACTCCATGGCGTACAGCCTGTACTACAACAAGAAGGCGTTCGCCGACGCCGGCATCACCGCCCCGCCGACCACCTGGGAGCAGCTCGCCGAGGACGGCAAGAAGCTCACCAAGGGTGGCAAATGGGGCCTGGCGATCGAGGGCGCCAACCCGTCCGAGAACGCGCACCACGCCTTCACCTTCAGCCAGCAGTACGGCGGCGAGTGGTTCGACTCAGCCGGCAAGCCGACCTTCGACACCCCGCAGAACGTCTCGGCCATCAAGCGCTACATCGACTTCATGGCCGCTGACAAGATCACCAACCCGAGCAACGCCGAGTACGCGCAGAACCAGTCCGTCTCCGACTTCGCCAACGGCAAGGCCGCCATGCTGCTCTGGCAGTCCGCCGGCTCGAACCTCAAGACCCAGAACATGCCCGCCGACGCGTACGGGGTGGCCCCGGTGCCGTTCCTGGCCAGCCCGCCGGCCGGTGGCAAGAAGGTCAACAGCATGGTCGCCGGCATCAACATGGCGGTCTTCAAGCACACCAAGAACAAGGACGGCGCGCTGAGCTTCGTCAAGTTCATGACCAGCGACGAGGAGCAGACGCTCCTCAACAAGACGTACGGCTCGCTGCCGGCGGTGAAGACCGCGGGCGCCGACCCGGCGTTCACCGCCCCGGAGCAGAAGAACATCCAGGAGACGCTGGTCACCACCGCCGCCCCGCTGCCGCAGGTGCCCGACGAGAGCACCTTCGAGACCCTGGTCGGCACCGCGATGAAGGAGTTGTTCGCCGACGCGGCGAGCGGCAAGCCGGTCACCGAGCAGTCGGTGAAGGCGAAGCTGACCGACGCGCAGCAGAAGATGCGCTGACCCACGCAGCGCCGGTGGCCGTGGTCGGGCGACGAGCCCGGCCACGGCCACCGCCTCCGAGAGGACCCCGATGGCAACCAGCACCACCGCGCCGAACGCCGACCGGCGCGTACCCCGGGCCGGGTCACCCGCCCGGGGGGCCGCCCGCCGGCCGCGCGGCCCCCGCCGCTCGCTCCTGCCGTACCTGCTGCTCGCCCCGGCCATCGTGCTGGAACTCGCCATCCACGTGATCCCGATGGTGGTCGGGGTCTGGATGAGCCTGCTGGAGCTGACCCAGTTCCACATCCGGGACTGGTCCACCGCGCCCTTCGTCGGGCTGGAGAACTACCGGGCCACGCTCGATTTCAACAGCGCCGCCGGCAAGGAGCTGCTGCACTCGTTCTGGGTGACGCTGGTCTACAGCGTGCTCTCGGTCGGGTTCGCCTGGCTGCTCGGCATCGCGGCGGCCGTCGTGCTGCAGAAGCCGTTTCGTGGGCGGGCCATCCTGCGGGCGCTGTTCCTCACCCCGTACGCCCTGCCGGTCTACACCGCCGTGATCACCTGGAGCTTTCTGCTGCAGCGCGACACCGGCCTGGTCAACCACGTGCTCGTCGACCAGCTCGGGCTGCTGAACGAGCGGCCGTTCTGGCTGATCGGCGACAACAGCTTCTGGTCGCTGCTGGTGGTGTCGGTCTGGCGCAACTGGCCGTTCGCGTTCCTCTGCCTGATGGCCGGCCTGCAGAACGTGCCGGGCGAGCTGTACGAGGCCGCCGCGATCGACGGCGCGGGATTCTGGCGCCGACTGCGCTCGGTCACCCTGCCCATGCTGCGGCCGGTGAACCTGGTGCTGCTGCTGGTGCTGTTCCTCTGGACGTTCAACGACTTCAACACCCCGTTCGTGCTCTTCGGCGGCTCCGCGCCCGAGCAGGCGGACCTGATCTCCATCCACATCTACCGCAGCTCCTTCAAGACCTGGGACTTCGGGTCGGGCTCGGCGATGTCGGTGGCGCTGCTGCTGTTCCTGATGATCGTCTCGGCCGCCTACCTGCTGATCACCAACCGTCGGAGGGACGACCATGCGTGAGACCGCCGGTGAGCGCTGGGGCCGGCGCATCGTGCTGACCCTGCTCACCCTCTTCGTCGTCATCCCGCTCTACGTGATGGTCACCTCCGCGGCGAAACCGCTGCGGGACGTGCAGAACGGCTTCACCTGGTGGCCCAGCCGGCCCACGCTGCAACCGTTCGTGGACATGTGGAGCACCGTGCCGCTGGCCCGCTACCTGGTGAACAGCCTCGTGGTGTCGAGCGTCGCGGCGGTCTGCTCGGTGGCGGTGGCGATCTTCGCGGCGTTCGCGGTCAGCCGGTACCGCTTCCGTGGTCGGGGCGTCTTCACGGTGACGGTGCTGTCCACGCAGATGTTCCCCGGCATCCTGTTCCTGCTGCCGCTGTTCCTCATCTACGTCAACCTGGGCAACGCCACAGGCATCGAGCTGTACGCCAGCCGCACCGGCCTGATCATCACGTACCTGACCTTCTCGCTGCCGTTCTCGATCTGGATGCTGGTCGGCTACTTCGACTCGATCCCGCGCGGGCTGGACGAGGCGGCTCAGGTCGACGGCGCCGGGGCGCTGCGCACCCTGTTCCAGGTCATCCTGCCGGCCGCCGTGCCCGGCGTGGTCGCGGTGACCGTGTACGCGTTCATGACCGCCTGGGGTGAGGTGCTGTTCGCCTCCGTGATGACCGATGAGGGCAGCCGCACCCTGGCCGTCGGCCTGCAGGGCTACTCCACCCAGTTCAACGTCTACTGGAACCAGATCATGGCCGCCTCGCTGGTGGTCAGCATCCCGGTCGTCGCCGGGTTCCTGGCCCTGCAGCGGTATTTCGTCGCCGGCCTCACCGCCGGTGCCGTCAAGTGAGTCACCCCATCCCAGAGGAGAGCCTTCCCGTGCCCGACCTGTCCAAGCTGCCACCCGACTTCCTCTGGGGCGTCGCCACGGCGGCGTACCAGATCGAGGGGGCCGTCGACGTCGACGGCCGGGCGCCGTCCATCTGGGACACCTTCTCGGCGATCCCCGGCAACGTCGACAACGGCGACACCGGCGCGGTGGCCTGCGACCACTACCACCGGTGGCCGGAGGATCTCGCGTTGCTGCGCCGGCTCGGCGTGGACGCGTACCGTTTCTCGGTGGCCTGGCCCCGGGTGATGCCCGACGGCGTCGGGCGGGTCAACCCCGCCGGGCTGGACTTCTACGACCGGCTGGTGGACACGCTGCTCGCCGACGGGGTCCGGCCGTTCGTCACGCTCTACCACTGGGACCTGCCGCAGGTTCTCCAGGATCGTGGCGGTTGGCCGGAGCGCGCCACCGCCGAGGCGTTCGCCGACTACGCGGCAGTGGTCGCCGGCCGCCTCGGCGACCGCGTGGCCGACTGGTGCACGGTCAACGAGCCGCTCTGCGTGTGCTGGATCGGGCACCTGGACGGGAACATGGCCCCCGGCGAGCGGGACCTGACCCGCGCCGTGCACGCCTCGCACCACGTGCTGCTCGGGCACGGGCTGGCCACGCAGGCGATCCGGGCGAACGCCACCCGGCCGGCGTCGGTCGGTCTGGTGCTCAACCTCAGCCCGATCGAGCCGGCGACCGACCGACCCGAGGACGTCGCGGCGGCCCGGCGGGCCGACGGGCACGTCAACCGCTGGTGGCTGGACCCGATCCACGGGCGCGGCTACCCCGCCGACATGATCGACACGTACGGGGTCGAGCCTCCGGTGCGCGGTGACGACCTGGCGGTGATCGCCACGCCGACCGACTTCCTCGGGGTGAACTACTACTTCCGTCAACTGGTCGTCGACGACCCGACCGGCCCGGCGCCGTACGCGAAGCAGGTGCCGGTGCCCGGCTCGGTGGAGACCGCCATGGGCTGGGAGATGTACCCGGCCGGCCTGGAGCGGCTGCTGGTCGACGTGCACGAGGAGTACCGGCCGGCCCGGATCATCGTCACCGAGAGCGGCTCGGCGTGGCACGACGAGGTCACCGCCGACGGCACGGTCGAGGACAAGGAACGCACCGACCACCTGGAGCAGCACCTGGCGGCGTGCGCGTCGGCGGTGGCCCGGGGGGTGCCGCTGGACGGCTACTTCGTGTGGTCGCTGCTGGACAACTTCGAGTGGGCGTACGGCTACGACAAGCGCTTCGGGCTGGTGCACGTCGACTACGCCACCCAGCGGCGGACGGTGAAGGCGAGCGGCCTGCGCTACGCGGAGCTGATCCGCGCCCACCGACACCTCGCCCGCGCCACCGACGCCGCCGACGCCGCCGCACCGGTGGCCTGAGCCCGCAGGCCCCGGGCGCCGCAGCCGGCGGCGCCCGGGGCGCACCACGATGGGGCTCTGTGCGTAATTCGCCCACTTATGTGCCACTGCCGCTAGTCTGGGCCGGTGCGGGGCGGACCGGAGAACGAGACGACGACCGACGAGCGTCACTCGTCCCGGGTGGCGTTCGAGGTCAACGGCGACCGCCGTGAGCTGACGCTGGACAACCGCACCACCCTGCTCGACGCGCTGCGCGAGCACCTGGGCCTGACCGGGGCGAAGAAGGGCTGCGACCACGGCCAGTGCGGCTCCTGCACGGTGCTGCTGGACGGTCGGCGGGCGAAGAGCTGTCTCGTCTTCACGGTCACGGTGGACGGCCGCTCGGTGCTGACCGTCGAAGGGCTCGCCGGTTCGGACGACCTGTCCCCGTTGCAGGCCGCGTTCGTCGCACACGACGCGTTCCAGTGCGGCTACTGCACCCCGGGCCAGCTCTGCTCCGCCCGGGGCATGCTCGACGAGGTCGCCCAGGGCTGGCCCAGCGCGGTCACCGACGACCTCGACGCGCCGCCCGAGCTGACCGATGCCGAGATCCGGGAGCGGATGGCCGGCAACCTCTGCCGCTGCGCCGCGTACCCGCACATCGTCGCGGCGATCCGCGAGACGGCGACCGCGCCGTGAGGCCGTTCCGCTACCACCGGCCGGCCGACGTGGCCGACGCCGTCGCCGTGCTGGCCGGCGAGCCGCACGCGGCGTACCTGGGCGGCGGGACCAACCTGGTGGACCTCATGAAGCTCGGGGTGCAGCGGCCCGAGCTGCTGGTGGACGTGACCCGGCTGCCGCTGGACACGGTCGAGGAGCTGCCCGACGGTGGGCTGCGCATCGGCGCGACCGTGCGCAACAGCGACCTCGCCGCCCACCCGGCGGTTCGCCGCGACTATCCGGTGCTGGCCCGCGCCCTGCTCGCCGCCGCGTCCGGTCAGCTGCGCAACCTGGCCACCACCGGCGGCAACCTGTTGCAGCGCACCCGCTGCGTCTACTTCCAGGACACCGGCAAGGCGTGCAACAAGCGCGACCCGGGCACCGGCTGCGCGGCCCTGCACGGGCAGAACCGCGACCTCGCCGTGCTGGACTGGTCCGAACAGTGCGTGGCCACCCACCCGTCGGACCTGGCGGTCGCCCTCGCCGCGCTGGACGCCGTGGTGGAGGTGCACGAGGCCGACGGTCCCCGCGACGTCCCGCTCGCCGCGCTGTACCGCTCCCCCGGCACGCATCCGGAGCGGGAGACGACCCTGGCGCGTGGCGCGCTGATCACCGCCGTACGGCTGCCCGCGTTGCCGGCCGCGCGCCGCTCGGCGTACCTCAAGGTGCGCGACCGGGCGTCGTTCGCCTTCGCGGCCGGCTCGGTGGCCGCGGTCCTCGACCTCGACGGCGACGTGGTCCGCGACGTCCGCCTGGCGTACGGGGCGGTGGCGCACCGGCCGTGGCGGGCGTACCGGGCCGAGGAGGAGCTGCGCGGTCGACTGTTCAGCCCGGAGCTGGCGGCGCGGGCCGCCGACGCCGAGTTGACCGAGGCTCGGCCGCTGCGGCACAACGGGTTCAAGCTGCCGTTGACCCGGGCCATCACGGTGCGGGTGCTCAGCGAGTTGGCGGCCTCGTGAGCACCGGCGCGGTCGGTCAGGCGCATCCCCGGCTGGAGGGTCGGGAGAAGGTCACCGGCACGGCCCGGTACGCGGTGGAGTACCCGGTGGACGGCGTCACGTACGGCTGGGCGGTGCCGGCGGCCGTGGTCCGGGGCCGGATCACCCGCGTCGACACCGACGAGGCGCTGGCGTCGCCCGGCGTGCTCGCCGTACTGCACCACGGCAACGCGCCCCGGATCGCGCCCGGCCCGCAGCCGGAGCTGTGGTTGTTGCAGGAGCCGGCGGTGCACCACCGGGGGCAGTTCGTCGCGGTGGTGGTGGGCACCAGCCTGGAGGCGGCCCGCGAGGGCGCCCGACTGGTGCGGATCGACTACGACGCCGGCCCGCACAGCACCGTGCTCACCGACGACCACCCCGGCCTGTACCGGCCGGAGCACGTCAATCCCAGCTATCCGACGGACACCGCCGAGGGGGACTTCGACGCCGGGTACGCCGCCGCGCCGGTACGGGTCGACGCCACCTACCGGACACCGGCGTACCACAACAATCCGATGGAACCGCACGCCACGACGGCACGGTGGCACGACGGACGGCTGCTGGTGCACGACTCCAACCAGGGCGCCGCGACCGTACAGGCCACCCTCGCCGAGATGTTCGGGGTGTCCAAGCAGTCGGTCCGGGTCGTCGCGGAGCACGTCGGCGGCGGCTTCGGCAGCAAGGGTTTCGCCAAGGCCGCCGTCGTCCTCGCCACGCTCGCCGCGCGGCACGTGGACCGCCCGGTCAAGCTGGCGCTCACCCGCCAGCAACTGTTCGGGCCGATCGGCTACCGCACCCCCACCATCCAACGGGTCCGCCTCGCCTGCGACGGCGACGGCCGGCTCACCGCGGTCTGTCACGACGCGATCAGCCAGACCTCGACCATCCGGGAGTTCGCCGAGCAGCTCGCCGTCTACACCCGCAGCATGTACGCGGCGCCGCACCGACGCACCACCCACCGGCTGGTCCGCCTCGACGTGCCCACGCCGTTCTGGATGCGCGCCCCCGGCGAGTGCCCCGGCGCGTACGCCCTGGAGTCGGCGATGGACGAGCTCGCCATCGCCGTCGGCGTCGACCCGGTGGAGTTGCGGATCCGCAACGACGCCCCGGTCGACCCCGACCAGGGGGAGCCGTTCACCAGCCGCAATCTGGTGGCCTGCCTGCGCGAGGGGGCGCAGCGGTTCGGCTGGACCGGCCGGGATCCCACGCCCCGGGCCCGGCGCGACGGGCGGTGGCTGATCGGCACCGGCGTGGCCGGGTCGAGCTACCCGGCCCGGGCCAGACCGTCGTCGGCGGTGGCCACCGCCCGGCCCGACGGCACCTTTCTGGTACGGATCGACGCCACCGACATCGGCACCGGCGCCAGGACGGCGCTCTGGCAGGTGGCCGCCGACGCGCTGGGGGTGCCGCCCGAGCGGGTCGAGATCCGCATCGGTGACAGCGACCTCCCGGTGGCGCCACTGGCGGGGGGCTCGATGGGCACCGCCTCGTGGAGCTGGGCCGTGATCCGGGCCTGCGAGGCGTTGCGCGGCAAGCTGCGCGAGGGCGCGGCGCCGGGTACCGAGGTCAGCGCCGAGGCGGACACCACCGACGAGGTGGGCGGGCAGCCCGAGCGGCCCCGGTACGCGTACGGGGCGCAGTTCGTCGAGGTACGGGTGGACGCGGACACCGGCGAGGTGCGGGTGAACCGGATGCTCGGGGTGTTCGCCGCCGGACGGGTGGTGAACCCGACGACGGCGCGCAGTCAGCTGATCGGCGGCATGACGATGGGGCTGTCGATGGCGCTGCACGAGGAGGGCCTGCTCGACGAGCGCTACGGCGACTGGGTCAACCACGACCTGGCCACGTACCACATCACCGGCTGCGCGGACGTCGAGGCCATCGACGCGTACTGGCTGGACGAGCGGGACGACGAGCTGAATCCGGCCGGGGTGAAGGGCGTCGGCGAGATCGGCATCGTCGGCACCGCGGCGGCGGTCGCCAACGCCGTCCACCACGCCACCGGCGTCCGCATCCGGGACCTGCCCATCCGGTTGGACAAGCTGCTCGAAGTTTCAGGCTTGGCTTAAATAAGCCAGAGGTGATACAACTGTCGCCGTGCACGCCTTCGACGTGCTGGGCGATCCGGTCCGGCGCCGCATCCTGGAACTGCTCGCCGACGGCGAGCGGACCGCGGGCGCGGTCAGCGCGGTCATCCGCGACGAGTTCGGCATCTCCCAGCCCGCCGTGTCACAGCACCTCAAAGTGTTGCGGGACAACGGCTTCGCCACGGTGCGGCCAGAGGGCGCCCGGCGGCTGTACGCGGTCGACCCACGCCCGTTGCGCGAGGTCGACGGCTGGTTGGAGCACTTCCGCCGGTTCTGGGCGCCACCCCTGGCGGCACTCGCCACCGAGCTGGCCCGGGGCCGACGCGAGCGTCGCCTACGCGGGCCCGCCGACCCACCCAAGGAGAGGAACACCTGATGTTCGACGCGACCGAGCAGATCAACGCCGTCCAGCGGCAGGTCGGCAGCCGCACCCTGGCCGCGGGCGAGGCCCGGGTGACCACGATCAGCCAGACCTACCAGGCGACGGCCGAGGACCTGTGGGACGCCTGCACCAACGCCGAGCGCATCCCCCGCTGGTTCCTGCCGATCAGCGGCGACCTGCGGCTGCACGGCACGTACCAGCTCCAGGGCAACGCCCACGGCACCATCGAGAGCTGCGAGCCTCCGCACCGCTTCACCGCCACCTGGGAGATGGGCGGCGAGGTGAGCTGGATCGAGGTGCGGGTCACGCCGGTCGGCGACGAGCGGGCCCGCCTCGACCTGGACCACATCGCGCACGTCGACCAGGACCGGTGGGCACAGTTCGGGCCGGGCGCGGTCGGCGTCGGCTGGGACCTGGGCCTGCTCGGTCTTGCTACCTACCTCTCCGGCGACGGCAGCGGCGTCCGGCCGGAGGACAGCGCCGAGTGGGTCGCCTCCGCCGAGGGACGACGCGCCATGGAGCTGAGCAGCCAGCTGTGGTGCGAGGCGAGCATCGCCGCCGGCACCGACGCCGACGAGGCCAAGGCGGCCGCCGAGCGCACCACCGCCTTCTACACCGGCGCCCCGCAAGCCTGAGCGGCTCCGACGAGGGCGGCGGGCCCGCCTGCCGCCGTCGTCCGGCGCACCCGATGAGAACCTGACGTGAATCCGACTCATCGGTTGGATCAGCGGCCTCTCCTAGATCCGGTAGGGTCACGCAAAGCGTTGCTGTGCTGTCGCAACGTAGTTGCCCACTGGATCACCTGGGGGTGCTGTGATGAGCCGACGGTGGGCGATCCTGATCGGAGCCAACGCTTGCGGGTATGACGTCAACCTGCCCAGCCTGCGCTATGCGGAGGACGATGCGCGGGCGGTACGGGCGGTGCTGTTGGACGAGCGGATCGGCACGTTCGACGACGGCGACGTCGACCTGTTCATCGGCGAGGGCGCCAACTGGCGCCAGATCAAGGCCCGGCTGCGCGAGCGGGTGCTGGAGTCGCGCCCCTCCGACGTGCTGCTGGTCTACTTCGCCGGTCACGCCCTCGTGCCGGAATGGGGCACGCAGTCCGACGCGTACCTGGTGACGGCGGACCTGGAGGCCGACGGGCTGCGCCGCGAGCCGGACAACGGACTGCGGATGGCGTTCCTCAAGCGGGACGTCTTCGAGGCGTTCGCCGGCACCTCGTTCCTGATCCTCGACTGCTGCCATGCGGGCGTCTACCTGGACTCGGAGCTGCGACACACCGAGGCGATGCAGACGTACCGCACCCAGGTCGACCGGCACAGCGCCCTGCTGGCGTGCCCGAGCGGCGCCGCGGCCCGGGAGAGCGAGGAGCACCGGCAGGGTGTGCTCACCCACCAACTGCTGCGGGCGTTGCGCGGCGAGGCCGCCGACCCCAGCGGGAAGGTCTCCTTCGCTCAGATGGCCACCTTCGTCGCCGAGCAGGGCATCCACCCCGCACCCGGGCAGCTCGTCCACATGTGGGGCCCGACCACAGTGCTCACCCAGCCGCCGGTGTCCCGCCACGAGCGGCAGTCACTGACGGCCCCGGTCAACTCCGGCACGATCCGGCCCTGCAAGAACCCACTCGACGACCTGTCCAGCTCGATCACCCAGCTGCTCGGGCGGGTGTTCCGCTCGCAGTCTCGTCCGCCGCGTTCCGCCCAACAGGCGGGGCACGCCGAACGGGTCGAGGTGATCCGGTACGCCCTGGAAGCGGATTCGGTCGCGGTGGTGGAATCCAGCCCCACGGGTATCGGCCAGGTCACCTCCACGGCCCGGTTCAACAAGGAGGAGTTGCGACCGCTGCTCGAACTGAGCGCCGCGGACACGACCCTGGTCCGCACCTCCTCCCCCGGGCATGTGGTGGCCGACGACGCTGGCCGACGGATCCTCTGCGTCCCCTTGTCCCAGGAGAACAGCCGAAACCTCACCCTCGCGGTGGTCGATCCCGCCCTCGCCGCACTGGACATGGGCGAGCCGTTGGCCACCATGCTGCGGGCCATCTGGAACTCCGATGTCCGCGACGACCCGGTGCACGCCGAGATGCAGGTGCTCACCGCCCTGCGCTCGGCCTACGGCCGGCTGCCGGTGGATCTGTACTCGCACGCCTTCAGCCTGTACCAGAAGCTGATCGAGTCACTGACCATGGTGTTCCAGCCGGTGATGTCGCTGGACCGGCGGCCCGCCGGGGTGGGCATCCACAGCTACGAGGCGCTGGCGAGGCGGCTGGAGACCGACGTGCGCGCGCCGGTCGCGGCCCTTCAGATGGCCTACGCCTGGGGTGACCGCTTCGTCATCGAACGCGACGCGCTGCTGCTGGCCAAGGCGATCGACTCGTACGCCGAGGCGGACGTCGCGTCCGTCTTCGACGTCACCAAGCCGATCTCGGTCAACGTCGCGGTCCGCTCGCTGCTCAGCGACGCCTACATCGCCCAGGTGCGCACGGCGATCATGGAAGCCAATCTGGATCCGCGCACCGTCACGCTGGAGATCTCCGAGCAGGACCCGATCCAGCCCAATCCCG
This sequence comes from Micromonospora sp. NPDC047557, assembly GCF_043205095.1. Lineage (NCBI taxonomy): Bacteria > Bacillati > Actinomycetota > Actinomycetes > Micromonosporales > Micromonosporaceae > Micromonospora > Micromonospora sp. NPDC047557. The sequence goes on from NZ_JBIDDK010000006.1 coordinate 266,838, forward strand.
GCGAGGTGTGGCCTCAGGAGCCGCTGACGTATTTCCATCGTCGACTGACCAGCCTGGCCCGTGACCTGGAAATCAGCTTCGCGGTGGACGACTTCGGGGTCGGCTACTCGTCACTCGCCCGGATGGCCGAGCTTCCGTTGACCCAGATCAAAGTGGACCGGGCCGTCCTGCACCACCCGCTGGCCGTCGAGGAACTGGACCTGGTGACCCGGGTCGCCCGCTACGCCAGCGACCTCGGACACGCGCCGAACCCACGCGCCGTCATCGTGGAGGGCTTCGACGAGCAGGCGCCGGTGACCCTCAAGCAGATTTACGACCTGCGGATCCGGCACGTACAGGGCTTCATCTGCGGGGAGACCGCGTCGACGTCCCTGCGTCCGCTCGGCCAGAGCGTCCGGGACCGGATCGCCGCGATGGTGAGGGGTGAGGATGACTAGCGTTCGACTGTTGCTACCGCCCGAGGTCGTCGCCGAGCTGCGCCTGCCACACGAGGGCGTTCGGGACGCGGGCGCCCTGACCCTGGCCATCGAAGGAATCAGCGTCCTGGCGAATCTGGCCACGCTGGCCACCCTGCAACCACAGGCCGAGGCGCTGGTCTCTGCCATCCGAGGTTGGCGGCTGCGCGATCCCCGCCCGACGGTGACGCTGACCGCGCGAGGCCCCGGCCTGGACCTCACCATCGAGCTGCCGCGCAACGTGAGCCGGGCGCAGCTGCTCGACCAACTGCGCCCGTTGCTCGACCGGGACGACTGAGCCTCGGGCGGCGCGTCGATCCGATCGGGCCCGGGTAACGTGCTGCGTCATGACCGGCACGCCATACTCGCACTGCTCCTACTGCGGCGCCGCGTACCCGACGGCGGCCCGATGGCCGCGGGTCTGCGCGGTCTGCGGCGAGACCGTCTGGCGTAACCCGCTGCCCGTCGCGGTGGCGGTGCTCCCGGTCCGCACCGCCGAGGGCCTCGGGGTGGTGGTCGTCCGCCGGGACATCGAACCGGCCCGCGGGCTGCTCGCGCTGCCCGGCGGCTTCATCGAGTACGGCGAGGAGTGGTCCGACGCGCTCGTGCGTGAGCTGCGGGAGGAGACCGGGCTCGTGGCGGCGGCCGAGGACGCCCAGCTTTTCGCCGTGCACGGCGCCCCGGCGGGCGGCACCATGATGGTCTTCGGGGTGCTGCCCGAGCGGGCCGTCGAGGACCTGCCGCCGTCGGCGCCGACGGAGGAGGCCACCGAGTGGCTGGTGCTCACCGACCCGGTCGAGCTGGCGTTCTCCACCCACACCCGGGTCCTCGCGGACTTCCTCACCCGCCACCACGCCGCCTGACGGCACGGCGGGCACAGTGGTCGGGGGTCAGTGGTTTGCGGCGTCGGTGGCCCGGTAGCCGCTGGCCTGCAACTCGAACAGCTCGCGGTAGAGACCGCCGGCCGCCATCAGCTCGTCGTGGTTGCCCTGCTGGACGAGGCGACCCCGGTCCATGACGAAGATCCGGTCGGCGTGCCGGACGTTGGCCAGCCGGTGGGTGATCAGGACGACCGCCCGGTCGGGCCGACGGCGCAGGTGCTGGAACAGGGCATGTTCGGCGCGGGCATCCAGGGCGGCCGACGGCTCGTCGCAGATCAGCAGGTCGGCGTCGCGGTAGAGCCCGCGGGCGGCGACGAGCCGCTGCCACTGACCGCCGGACAACTCGTGACCGTTCTTGAACTCCCGGTCCAGCAGGGTGTCGTAGCCGTGCGGCAGACCGACGATCATGTCGTGGGCGGCGGCCGCGGCGGCGGCCTCCTGCACGTCGGGGCCGGGTTGGTCGGGCGTACGGTCGTGCCGGCCCACGCGGATGTTCTGCCCCGCGGTGAACGGGAACTTCCAGTACTCCTGCGTCATCACGGCCACCTGCGCGCCGAGCGCCCGCGGATCCAGCTCGGCGGCGTCGACGCCGTCCCAGCGGATCGTGCCACCGGTCGGCTGGTAGAGCCCGGCGATCAACTTGGCCAGAGTGGTCTTGCCGGAGCCGTTCTCGCCGACCAGCGCGATCACCTCACCACGTCGGATCGTCAGGCTGACCCGGTCCACCGCCGGCGCGTCGGTGTCGGGGTAGCGCAGGCTCACCTCGTGCAGGTCGATCGTCTCGACCCCGTCGACCACGTGGTCGCCGCCGACGGGCACCCGGCCCTGCGCCCGGGTCAGGAAGTCCCGGTAGTCCTGGTAGTAGAGGGCGTCCTCGTACAGCGAGTTGGTGGCGACGACCGCGACGCCCAGGCTGTTCCGGGCGGACTGCAGGGCGAGCAGGGCGGTGGCCGCGGCGGCGAGGGCGACCATGCCGGCCAGCAGCAGGCCGCCGAGCACGGCGTACACCCCGAAGGTGGCCAGCCCCGCCACGCTGGCGCCGGCCACGCGGGTGCCGGTCTGCGAGCGCACCAGCCGCAGTTGGGCGCGGGTCTCGACGGCCATCACACCGCGGTACTCGGCGAGCAGGAAGTCGCGCATCTGGTAGGCGCGCACCTCGGCGGCGGTGTGCCGGTTGGCCATCAGGTGGGCGAGCATCCACATCCGCCGGCGGCGGGTGATCCGGGCCAGCATCGCCAGGTACTCCCGGCGGGCCATCCGCACCGCCGTGATCGCCTGGGGCACGGCCGCGAGCAGCAGGCACGGCAGCAGCAGCGGCTGGATGACGGTGACCGCCACGGCGGTGGCGAGCATCCCGACCACGCCGGTGACCAGGTTGACGGTGTGGTCGACGATCCACGCCGCCTCGCCCATCCCCCGGTCGCGGACCCGGTCCATCTCCTCGGCGAACCCGGCGTCGTCGAACGCGGCCAGATCCACTGCGGTGGTGGCCTCGAACAGCCGCAACTCCACCTGGTAGTTGATCTGCGGGGTGAGCCGCGCCTGGGCCCAACCGGCCGCGATCGTCAGACCGCCGCGCGCCGAGACCGCCGCCGCGGCCACGACCAGCGCCGGCAGGGCGGAGCGCACCCGGTCCGGGGTGGGACCGGCGGCGAAGAGTTCGGTCAGCACGCTTGTCGTGGCGAGCAGGCCGAAGGTGGTCATCACCCCGGCGGCGACGTTCAGGCCGATGGAGGCGACCGTGTCCATGCGGTTGGTGGCCCAGGCCAGCGCCACCGCCTCCCGCACCAACCTCGGCAGGCGTCGGGCCACCGCCCAGAAACTGGTGTGCGCGAACGTGTTCGCGTGGTGCATCCAGGCGGCGTCCTCCAGCTCCGGAAGCATGGAGCTGTCGTGAGGCGGATCGATCGGCTGGTCGTCGTCGTGGGGCGCGGTGCGCGGGCGGGCCATCGAGTCCACGGACGCTCCTCGGGGGGCGGGAAGCACGAACGCCGCCCGAGACTACTGCCAGCGACTGCCCGATGTCTGTAGGTAGTCGGCGCGTCGTACGCGTGTTTCACACAGTCGGCGCGACGTCCTCGGTGATCGGCAGCAGCACCCGGAACGTGGTGTTTCCGGGCTCGGTCTCCACCCGGATGTCGCCGTGGTGCTTGTTGACCACGATCCGGTACGAGATGTCCAACCCCAGACCCGTGCCGGCACCGACCGGCTTGGTGGTGAAGAACGGCTCGAAGATGCGCGGGCGCACCTCGGGCGGGATACCGGGACCGGTGTCACTGATCTCCACCGCCAGCAGGTCGCCGACCCGGCCGGTGCGGACGGTCAGCACGCCCTTCTCCCCCATCGCGCCCAGCGCGTTGTCGATCAGGTTCGTCCACACCTGGTTCAGCTCGGCCGCGTACGCCGGGATCGGCGGGAGCGACCGGTCGTACTCGCGGACGAGCTTGACCTCGGCGGGCACCTTGCCCTTGAACATGACCAGCGTGGCGTCGAGCAGGTCGTGCACGTCCACCACGCGGTGCGGGGCGCGGTCCAACTGGGAGTACTGCTTGGCGGCACCCACCAGACCCGAGATCCGGGTCACCGCATCGCTGATCTCGCGCATCAGCAGCTCGGTGTCGACGGTGTAGGAGAGCCACCGCACTGCGGCCTCCAGGTCCGCCGGGCCGACGGCCGCCTTCACCTGAGCGAGCCAGGCCGCGTCGAGACCCCCGCCGACCAGGATGGGCGCCAGGTCCCAGGCGCCGCCCACCCCGTGCTCCTCCAGCCAGTCGGTGAGGGCGTCCTCGGCGTCGGCGGTGGCAACCGGACTCAGCTTCGGCGCGGTGGCCACCCGGGCCACCGCCTCCTCCTGCAACGCGACCAGCCCGTGCAACGCGCGGCCGTCGAGCCGACCGTCGGCGATCATCGCGAGCTTGTGCCGCATCCCCGCGACCCGGTCGCGCAGCACCGACGTGGCCCGCACCGCCGCCGCGGCCGGATTGTTCAACTCGTGCGTCAGCCCCGCCGAGAGCGAGCCGAGCGCCAACAGCCGCTCCCGCTCGCCGACGATGGTCTGGCTGTCCCGCATGCCGAAGAACAGCCCCTCCAACAGGTGCATGGGCATCGGGAACCAGGACCGCAGGGCGTGCGCGAAGTCCTCCGCCGGCAGCACGAAGAAGTCGGAGTCGACCACCGCCCGCAGACTGTTGCGGTAGGTCTGCTCGACCTGGTCGCCCAGGTACGCCTGGGTGGCGCCGCCGTACACCCCGGGCTGGTCCGTCCGGCTGACCTCGACGTCGTCGCCACGGACCTGACGGCTCAACGCCACCGCGCCGCGCAGCAGCACGAAGAAGCAGGTGGCGGCCTCACCCTCGCCGTACACGAGGGTGCCGCCGGCACGCTGCTCCACACGGCCGTGCTCGAGCAGCCAGTCGAGCTGCTCGTCGTCGAGCGCCTCGAACAGGAACAGGGCACGCAGCTGCGCGGGCGTCAACCGCTCCGACGGGGTGGTCATGGGGTCTCCTTCGTTCGCGACTGCGGGGCTCGCAAACCCGGCTCACTCCTCGCGCTCACTGGGCCTCCAGGTAGCGGTGCACGAGCGAGACGGCCATCGCGCCCTCGCCGACGGCCGAGGCGACCCGCTTGACCGACTCGGCGCGGACGTCCCCGGCGGCGAACACCCCCGGCAGGCTGGTCTCCAGGTGGTACGGGTCGCGCGACAGCGACCACCCGGCCGGGCGGCGGCCACCGTTCAACAGGTCCGGGCCGGTGACGATGAAGCCGCGCCCGTCGCGGACGAGCACCCCGTCGAGCCAGTCCGTGCGGGGCTCGGCGCCGATGAAGATGAACAGCCAGGAGGTGTCGACCGAGCGGGCCTGCCCGGTGCGGGTGTCGCAGAGCGTGAGCTGTTGCAGGTGGTCCTGCCCGGTGGCGCCGACCACCGCCGTGTGCGGGTGCACGGTGATCCGGTCGATGCGTTCCAGCTGGTCGATCAGGTAACGCGACATCGACGCCGTGAGGTCCGCGCCGCGGATCAGCAGGTGGACGCGGGCGGCGTACCGGGAGAAGTGCACGGCGGCCTGGCCGGCCGAGTTGGCCCCGCCCACGATGTAGACGTCCTGGTCGACACAGCTGGGCGCCTCGGTGGCAGCGGCGCCGTAGAACACTCCCCGGCCGGTGAAGTCGGCGAGGCCGGGCGCGTCGAGCACCCGGTAGGAGACCCCGGTGGCCAGCACCACGGTGTGCGCCGCGATCTCGCTGCCGTCGCCGAACCGCAGCAGCCGGGCCCCGCCGGCCTCGCTCAGGCCGACCACCTCCCGGGCGCTGAGCAGCTCGGCGCCGAACTTCACCGCCTGCCGTCGGGCCCGGTCGGTCAACTGCGCGCCGGAGACGCCGTCCGGGAAGCCCAGGTAGTTCTCGATCCGGCTGCTCTGCCCGGCCTGCCCGCCGGTCGCCCGCCGCTCCACGAGAACGGTGCGCAGCCCCTCCGACGCGCCGTACACGGCCGAGCCCAGGCCGGCCGGACCGCCGCCGATCACCACGAGGTCGTAGAAGTCGGACGCCGGCACCACGGTCAGCCCGGCCAGCGCGGCCAACTCGGCCTCGTCGGGGGCCACCAGGGCCTTGCCCTCGGCGGTCACCACCAGGGGTACGTCCGCCTCGGTGGCCCCGGCCGCGTCGAGCAGGCGGGCGCCCTCCGGATCGTCGGACAACAGCCAGCGGTACGGCACGAGGTTGCGGGCCAGGAAGTCGCGGACCTTGAACGACGGCGCCGACCAGCGGTGCCCGACGACCCGGATCTCGACGCTCGTCGCGTCCGGGGTGACCGACCACGCCTCCAGCAGGCCGTCGACCACCGGGTACAGCTTCTCCTCCGGCGGGTGCCAGGGCTTGAGCAGGTAGTGGTCCAGGTCGACCACGTTGATCGCCTGGATCGCCGCGTCGGTGTCGGCGTACGCGGTGAGCAGCACCCGGCGCGCGGCGGGGAAGATGTCCATCGCGGCTTCGAGGAACTCGACGCCGGTCATCTCCGGCATCCGGTGGTCGGCCAGCAGCAGCGCGACCTGCTCACCGCGCAGCTTGACCTCCCGCAGCGCGTCCAGCGCCTCCGGCCCGGAGGCGGCGCGCAGCACCCGGTAACGGTCGCCGTAGTGGCGTCGCATGTCCCTGGCCACCGCCCGGGACACCGCGGGATCGTCGTCGACGGTCAGGATCACCGGGTTTGCCATGGCGCCAATAGAACCACCCCGCAGGGCCCGGTCGCACCACCACGTGGGCGCCGACGCATGCGTGACCCGCGCCGGGACGGGTAAGCGGGACCGCCGCGGGCGGTGTGCGACCGCCGACCCGCCGGCGGTCGCACACCTCGGGGGGCCCATGACGGACGCGTCGCCGACCGAACCGACGACCTCGGGTCGAGTAGTGGAGCTGCGGGTGCACGGCGTCTCCGGGGCGGGCGCCGACCAGGTCCTCAACCGGCCGCACGTGCACCAGGTCGCCGGAGACCGCAGCGGCGGGTTCTTCCGCCCCCGCCCGGGCTACCCGGACTCGACCGGCCCGGACGGGGTGACGCTGGAGGCGTACCGCTGGAGCGACCTGCCGTCCGGCACGGCCGTACGGACGCTGTCGCTGGTGTTCCTGTTGCCGTTCATGCTCTGCAACGTGGCGCTCTGGATGCGCCCGGCGAGCCTCTCGGGGAAACACGTCATCGTCGCGCTGTGCCGGGTGCTCGCGCTCACCCTCACGATGCTCTACGTGCTCTCCATCGTCGGGATGGCGCTGGACCTCGTCGCCTGGCGCTGCATGGGTTCCCCGACCTGCACGGCCGGCCGGAGTTGGCTGTCCTGGCTCGGCGAGCGTCCGCCCGGGGTACGGCTGGGTGTGTTGGCCCTGGTGCCGGTCGTCGCCATCGGGATCGTGTGGTGGCTCGGCGCGCGGCCGAGCCACTCGTTCGACGCCTTTCGCACCGGGGCGACCCAGGAGACCTCCGTCCAGCAGTTGAGCGCGGTCGGCCAGTGGGACGGGACCCCGGCGGTGGGACGGCTGCGCTCGGTGCACGTCGCGGCCGCGTTCGCCACGCTGGACGTCAGCCTGCTGGCCGCCTGGGACAGCCAGAACGAGTCGACGGTGCGAGCGGCGCTGGCGGTGGCGACCGGGGCCGTGCTGCTCGCCTGCGTGATCCTGTTGACGAGGGTGCGGGGCATGGACCGGCCCAGCCCGGTGCCCCGGCTGGAGGCGGTCACGCGAGGGCTGCGCACGATCGCCTGCGGGCTGACGATCCTGGTGATCGCGTACACCCTCACCAGCCGCGAGCCGTGGCCGCGGAGCAGGCTGCTGCCCGGGTACAGCGCCACCGTGGCCTGGTTGTTCGTCAGCCAGACCGTCCTGCTGGTGATTCTCGCGGCGGTGGTGATCTGGGCGCGCGGCAGGGGGCGACGCCCCGACGGACAGCGGCTCCCCCGGCTGCGCGCGCTGGGCGCTCCGGTCTTCGTCACGGTCGGCGCCGGGCTCGCGGTGGCGTTCTCCGCCGAGTTGGTCTATCGGGTGGCGGACGTGTTGGACCGCAACAGCGGGTACCGGGAACGGTTCGTTTTCGGCCCGCCGCTGTCGTACAAGTGGGCGATCGTCGGGTTTTTCCTGGCAGTGCTGGCCGCGCTGCTGGTGGGCGTGGTGGTCACCGTGGCGACCCGTCCCAGCCGGTGGCGGGTCGCACGGGCGATCGTGGCCGCCGACTTCCCGCACGCCCCGCCGGAGGCGGCGGCGCGGCTGCGCCGGGTCGAGCAGGCGGTGGCGCGGGCCCGGTTCACCGAACGGCTGGAACCGCTCGCCGTGGTCTACGCCGGGTCCGCCGCGCTCGGACTGGCCACCAGCCTGCTCGGCCTGCTCGAGCTCTATCCCGGGGACGTGTTCGAGCAGTACGTCGGGGTGCCCGACACCCTCGTCAACTTCCTCATCGGGGCGGGCAGCTACGCGATCGGCGCGATCCTGGTCGGGCTCGTGATCGGCGGCATCTTCGCGTACCGGACGGCCGGATTCCGTCGGTACGTGGGCGTCCTGTGGGATCTGGGCACCTTCTGGCCCCGGGCGGCGCACCCCTTCGCGCCGCCCTGCTACGCCGAACGGGCCGTGCCGGAGCTGACCAAGCGGATCACCTACCTCGTCGACCAGGGCGCGGGGGTGCTGCTGGCGGGGCACAGCCACGGTTCGGTGCTGCTCGCGGCCACCCTGCTACAACTGCCGCCGCGGGTCACCGACCGGGTCGCCCTGCTCACCTACGGGTCGCCGCTGAGCCGGTTGTACTCGCGCCTGTTCCCCGCCTACGTCAACGAGTCGTCGCTGCGAGAGATCGGCGAGCGCCTCGGCTGGCGCTGGGTGAACCTGTGGCGCGACACCGACCCGATCGGTGGGTGGATCTTCGTCCCGCACCGGCCCGGGGACCGCGCGACGCTGACCGGGCCGCAGGCGGCGGTGGACCGCCGGTTGACCGACCCACAGGGCCTACTGCCTCCGCCCAGCGACAGCGTGCCGCCGCCGATCCTGGGCCACTGGCTGTGCGAGTCGCAGGAGGAGTTCACGCAGGCGGTGCGGGAACTGGCCGCGCGGCTGCGCGCTCAGCGCCGGACGACCGGCTGAGGCGGTGGCCGGATATCGTCTCCGGGTGAGCCCGTCCAAGCAGCCCGAACGTCGACTGATCGCCTCGAACAAGAAGGCCCGGCACGAGTACACCGTGCTGCGCACGTACGAGGCGGGCATCGTGCTGGTCGGCACCGAGGTGAAGTCGCTGCGCGAGGGACGGGCGTCGCTGGTGGACGCGTTCGCGCACGAACGCGACGGCGAGATCGTGCTGTACGGGCTGCACATCGCCGAGTACAGCTACGGCACGTGGACCAACCACGCGCCGCGCCGCAATCGCAAGCTGCTGCTGCACCGCTCCGAGATCGGCAAGATCCTGGAGAAGGTCCGCGAGGGCGGGGTGACGCTGGTGCCGTTGTCGATGTACTTCGACAACGGCTGGGCCAAGGTCGAGCTGGCCCTGGCCAAGGGTAAGCGCGCGTACGACAAGCGGCAGACCCTCGCCGAACGCGACGCCAACCGCGAGATCGCCCGGGAGCTGGGCCGACACCTCAAGGGCCACCCCCGCCGCCACTGACCAGCATTTCTCCGCGCCGCACGCCGCGCCACCGTTGACGGTGCCGGCACGGCGTGGTGTGCTCACTTCGACACCGTTAATGAAAACGGTAGTCGTTTCGAGATGTGGAGGAGAATCATGTCGCTCACCGTCCCGCCAGCCCTGCTCGACGCCGCCGAGCGCGGCCCCGTCGACGACGAGGCGTTCATCGCCTGCGTCCGCGACTCCCTGCCGTACGCCTGGGCCACCGTCAGCCGCGTGGTCGCCGACCTCGAAGCCAGCGACGCCGACCTGGCGGACAACGTCGTCCCGCCGCCCACCGACACCGAACGGGGACAACTTCTCCGGGCGCTGGCGAGCGACGCGATCCGCTCCGGCCTGGAGCGTCACTTCGGGGTGCGACTGGCCTTCCAGAACTGCCACCGGGTCGCCGCGTTCCGTCCGTCGGCGGTCGACGGGGAGCGCTACCGCCGCTTCGTGTCGCCTCGGGGCCAACTCCTGAACCAGTCCCCCGCGCTGCGCAACTGCTGACGGCCACGTCCGGGACCGCGCTCGGTCTCATCGGATGATCCACTCCGCGTGGGCGATGTGGTGGTGTCGCAGCAGCGCGATACCACCACGTCGCCGACCTGGCGGATAGCAGATGCTGGCATATCGAGCGGCGAAGCCATGCGAATGCGGGTGGCATGGGGTCTATGCCCTCGCGGATGCGGGCCGCTAGGGTGAGGCGGTGACGACGTTCCGCATCGGCGCGGCGGCCGAACTGCTCGGCGTCAGCGCCGACACGATCCGCCGCTGGGTGGACGCCGGGCGGCTGCCCGCCGGGCGTGACGAGCACGACCACCGGATCATCGACGGCGTCGACCTCGCGGCGTTCGCCCGCGCGCAGGCCGCCGACCCGGACGCGGGCGCCGAGTTCTCCTCGGCCCGCAACCGGTTGCGCGGCATCGTCGTCGACGTCCGCAAGGACACGGTGATGGCCCAGGTCGACATCCAGGCCGGCCCCTTCCGGGTCGTGTCGCTGATGAGCCGGGAGGCCGTCGACGACCTCGACCTGAGGGTCGGTTCGGTCGCCGTCGCCGTCATCAAGTCGACCACCGTGGTGGTGGAGCGCGCCGCGCCCACCACCCCGGCCGGAGCAAGGGCGGTCGGATGAGTCGTCGGACCAGATTCGTCGCGGTGGCGCTGGCGGTGGCCCTGCTGGCGACGACCGGCTGTGACCGCGCCGGCGACCCCGCATCCGGGGGCGACACCCGGGACGGTCGGGCATCGGGCACGGTGACCGTGTTCGCCGCCGCCTCGCTGACCGAGTCGTTCACCCGCATCGCCAAGGACTTCGAGGCCGCCAACCCGGGCGTCACCGTCACCCTCAACCTGGCCGGCAGCTCCGCCCTGGCCAACCAGATCACCCAGGGCGCTCCGGCGGACGTCTTCGCGTCGGCCGCGCCGAAGAACATGGCGACCGTGACCGAGGCCGGCGACGCCGACGGCACACCGCTCGTCTTCGCCCGCAACCAACTGGTGATCGCGGTGCCCAGCGGCAACCCCAAGGGCGTGACCGGTCTCGCCGACCTGGCCCGCCCAGGGGTGAAGGTGGCGCTCTGCGCCGACCAGGTGCCCTGCGGCGCGGCGGCGCATACCGCCCTGACCGCGGCAGGTGTCGCGCTGACCCCCGTCACCCTGGAACAGGACGTCAAGGGAGCGCTGGCGAAGGTCAAGCTCGGCGAGGTCGACGCGGCCCTCGTCTACCGCACGGACGCCCGCGCCGCGAGCAGCGACGTGACCGGTGTCGAGTTTCCCGAGTCGGCGCGGGCGATCAACGACTATCCGATCGTCGCGCTGAAGGACGCGCCGAATCCGGCCGGCGCGCGGGCCTTCGTCGCGTACGTCCGCTCGACGCCGGCACAGACGGTCCTCGCCGCGGCCGGCTTCCAGGCGCCATGAGACGGGCCTTCCCGGCACCGTGAGCCGGACCCTTCCCAACGCCGTGCGACAGACCCCTCCCGGCAGCGCGAGGCGGCTTCCCGACGTCGCGCCGCGCCGACGGGGGCGGGTGCCGGCGGCGCTGCTGATCCCGGCCGGGCTCGGGCTGCTCTTCCTCGTCCTGCCGCTGGCCGGGCTGGTGGTCCGGGCGCCGTGGACGACGCTGCCGCAACGGCTCACCGCGCCGGGGGCGCTGACGGCGCTGCGGCTGTCGGTGCAGACCGCGACCCTGGCCACCCTGTTCTGCCTGCTGTTCGGGGTGCCGCTGGCCTGGCTGCTGGCCCGGGTCGAGTTTCCCGGCCGCCGGCTGGTCCGCGCCCTGGTCACCGTGCCACTGGTGCTGCCACCGGTCGTCGGCGGCGTGGCGCTGCTGCTGGTCTTCGGCCGGCGCGGGCTGCTCGGCGGCTGGCTCGACGCCACGTTCGGCGTCACCCTGCCGTTCACGACCGCGGGCGTGGTGCTGGCCGAGGCGTTCGTCGCCATGCCGTTCCTCGTCATCGCCGTCGAGGGTGCGCTGCGCGCCGCCGACCACCGCTACGAGGAGGCCGCCGCGACGCTCGGCGCCGGGCGGTGGACCACCTTCACCCACGTCACGCTGCCCCTGGTGGCACCGGGTCTGGCCGCCGGCGCGGTGCTGTGCTGGGCGCGGGCGCTCGGCGAGTTCGGCGCCACCATCACCTTCGCCGGCAACTATCCCGGGCGTACGCAGACCATGCCGCTGGCCGTCTACCTCGCGTTGGAGACCGACCTGGAGTCCGCGATCGTGCTCAGCCTGGTGCTGCTGATCGTCTCGGTGGGCATCCTGGCCGCGCTGCGGGACCGCTGGCTGGCCAGCCCGTGACCGCGCCGCTGCACGACGAGGCCGGACCCGCGCCGCGGGACGACGAGGCGGGACCTGCGCCGCTGCTCGACGCCCGGCTCGTCGTCGACCGGGGCGCCTTCCGGTTGGACGTGCCGTTGCGGGTCGCGTCGGGCGAGGTCGTCGCGCTGCTCGGGCCGAACGGCGCCGGCAAGACCACCGCGTTGCGCGCGCTGGCCGGGCTGCACCCGCTCACGGCCGGGCACGTCACCCTCGGCGGCGTCGACCTGGATCGGCCGGCGAGCCGGGGCTGGGTGCCCACCGAACGCCGGCCGATCGGCGTGGTCTTCCAGGACTACCTGCTCTTTCCGCACCTCAACGCGCTGGACAACGTGGCCTTCGGGCCGCGCCGGCACGGCGTCGACCGGCGTGCGGCGCGGGCCACCGCCCGGGACTGGCTCGACCGGGTGGGCCTGGCCGGCCAGTCGCACCGCCGGCCTCGGCAGCTCTCCGGCGGGCAGGCGCAGCGGGTGGCGCTGGCCCGCGCGCTGGCCGTCGGGCCGTCGCTGCTGCTGCTCGACGAGCCGCTCGCCGCCCTGGACGCCCGCACCCGCCTGGACACCCGCGCGCAGCTGCACCGCCACCTGGCCGCGCACCCGGGCGCCACGGTGCTGGTCACCCACGATCCGCTGGACGCGTTGGCGCTGGCCGACCGCCTGGTCATCGTCGAGGGCGGGCGCGTGGTGCAGGAGGGCGACGGCCCGAGCGTCACCGCCCGCCCGCGCACCGACTACGTGGCCCGCCTGGTCGGGTTGAACCTCTACCGGGGCCGGGCGGACGGCCACGCGGTACGTGTCGCGCCGGAGCTGACCCTCAGCGTGGCCGACCGGCTCGACGGGGACGCGTTCGTCGCGTTCCGCCCGGCGGCGGTGGCCCTGCACCCGGCCCGGCCGGACGGCAGCCCCCGCAACACCTGGGCGGGCACCGTGACCGGCGTGCAGCGCCACGGCGACAACGTCCGCGTGCAGGTGGACGGGCCGATCGGCGTGGCCGCCGACGTCACGCCGGCCGCCGCGGCGTACCTGCGGCTGATCCCCGGCCAGCGGGTCTGGGTCGCGGTCAAAGCGACCGAGACCCACGCCTACCCGGCCACGACCTGACGCCTGCGCTGCGCGATACCTGGGCCGGCGACGGCCCTCGACGAGCGGCGGTCAGTCGGTGAGCAGGTCGGCGTGCGCGGCGCGCAGCCGGGACAGCGCCGGGTCGCTGCCCGGGACGACGCGGCGGTCAAGCTCGGCCCACACCTCGGCCAGCGCCGCGCGGACCGCCCCCAGCTCGGCGGCGTGTCGCTGGCTGCTGCGACGGTGCTGCTCGTCGAGGCGGCGGGCCCAACCGGCGGTGACCGCAGCGAGCCGGTCGGCGTCGGCGCGGGCCTGCGCGCCACTGCGGGCGGCGGCGGCGGGAACGATCGCGGCGACCGGGCGGGGATCGCCGTCGCGGGTGACGACGGTGACGGCGTCGGTCAGCTCGGCCAGCGCGACGAGCTGGCTGAACCGGGTGCGCGCCTCACGCAGCGGCACGGAACGCGGCGGGTCGGAATGCGGGGTGAGCGCGGGGACGGCCATGAATGCATGGTGCCGCCCGGGTACGACAGAAATCCGCCGTCGTCAGTGGACGGTGGGCGGTGACGGTGTGGGCCGGGCCAGCCACTCGTCGGCCAGCACCGACCAGACCTCCAGGTCGATGCGCCCGCGCGGGCTCGGGTAGAGCTGGCGCAGGGTGCCGTCGTGGCGCAGGCCGAGCCGGCGGGCCAGGGCGATGCTGCGGGTGTTGGCCGCGTTGGTGCGCCACTCCACCCGCTGGATGCCGCGCTCGCGGACCGCCCAGTCGACGATCCGGCGGACGGCGGGGGCCATCATGCCCCGGCCCTGCGCCGCCGGTTCCAGCCAGCAGCCGACCTCGCAGACGCCCAGCGTGACGTCGAACGACACGAACATGACCCCGCCGACCAGGGTCCCGTGCCGCCACAGTCCCCAGATGCCGCCGCTGTCGCTGGCCCAGCGGTCGGCGTAGCGCTGCAACACCGCGCGGGCCGACGGCAGGTCGGTGGCGACGAAGGTCGGCGACACCCAGGGGCGGATGTGCTCGCGGGCCCGGTCCAGGTGGGCGAGGAACTCCTCGGCCCGCCACGGGTCCAGCGGGCGCAGCTCGACGTCCTCGGTCAGCGGCAGGGCGAACACCGGGCCTCCCCCGAAGTTGGCGACGACGGGTAGCAGCCTTGCACAGGCCGGCTGAAAGCTCAGACCGGCAGGTACGTCCGCAGGGCGGCGAACTGGGCCACCGTCAGGTACGACGGGTTGGCCGCCTGCGGCTGACGGAACACCTCCAGGGCGGCGAGCCGGTCGTCGGCGCGCAACGCCTGCCGGGGCACCCGGTCCCGCTCGGGAAGGATGGGCAACTCCAGCGGCACCGACCAGGGTCGCCCCGGTGGCGCGGGCTCGGCCACCCCGGTGACCCGCCCGATGCCCCACACCCCGTACGGCAGGCGGGCGCGGCTGCCGCTGGCCCAGAACACCACCGGCTGCCCGGCACGCATCAACCGGGCCCGGTAGCCGGGGCGTACGCACCAGTCCGTCACCAGCGGCTCGCGGGCGAACCGGGCGGTGAGGTCGACGGCGTCCGCGTTGCCCTTGATCAGCCAGGCGCCGAGATCGTCGAGGCGCACCCGTGGCTCGGTCATCGCCTCATCCTGCCCCGATCGGCGGCCACCCAATCAGATGATCATGTGGGTCCAGTAGGTGAGCCAGAGCGCGAACAGCGCACCCTGCACCACGGCGAGCGCCGCCGTCAGCCACACGTCGACACCGGCGTGACGGGCCCAGCGGGCCAGCACCAGGGCCACCGGGAACACGGCCAGCAGGTAGCGCAGCAGGCTCTTGTAGACCGGCGGGCCCATCGACAGCGGCACCAGCACCATGAGCACGCCGTAGACCAGATACGGCAGCTCCCGGCGACGGAGCCCGGCGACCAGCACGGCCAGCACGACCAGGGCGAAGAGGACCCGGCCGGCGTCGCGTGGCTCTCCGGCCAGAGCGTCGACCACCACCGGCACCGGGTTCTGCACCCTGATCCCCCAGCCGACCTGTTGGGCGTGCTGGTAGGCGAACCAGTCCCCGCCGCGCCACCGGCAGAACGCCATGAAGGTGAACCATCCGGCGGGCAGCAGCAGCAATGGCCAGCCGATCCGCAGATACCCGAGCAGGGCGCGTGGGCCGAGCCGCCAGTCGTGCTGGCGCAGCAGCACCAGCGCCAGCGGCAACGCCACGAGAAGCCCGACCGACCGGCTCATCGCCAGGAAGTAGCCGAGCACGCCGACCAGCAGCCACCGACGTCGCTCGGCGTAGTAGAACGCGGCCAGCGCGAGGCAGACGAACAGCGACTCGGTCAGCGCGGCCTGGAACAGGAAGGCCGTCGGCAGCAGCACCAGGTAGCGGGTGAACCGACGGGCCGCGTCCGCGTCGCCGAGCAGCAGCTCGGCCAGCCGGTAGCCGTACGCGAGGGCGCCCAGGAACGCGACGTTGCTGATCAGCAGCAGGGCCAGCGCGTTGTCGCCGCCGAGCAGCGCGCCGACCGGCCGGGCGAGGAAGGGGTAGAGCAGCGGGAAACCGAAGTCCCCCCACGGCCGCCCGGTCAGCGGCAGCTCGCTCAGCCGCAGGTAGAGCAGCGCGTCCCAGGCGAACCAGAAGGAGATCCACCGGTGGCCGGACACCTCCCGCTGCTGCGCCCACATCATCGCCTCGTCCGGCGGCGGCGCGCCCGGAATGCCGTCCCAGGCGTGCAGGACCAGCAGGCCGAGCAGGGTCAGCAGCAGCTTCGCGCCGATAAAGAGCCCGATGAGGTACGGCCAGGGCGCCGGCACGCGGCGGGCCAGCCGCGCGCCCGCTCCGGCCGCCCCGGCCAGCCGGGCCGCCCACGCCACCCCGGCGGGCCGGGCAGCCAGCATCGCTGCGTGCCGCCGGCCGCTTCGCCACCGGTGCATCCGCCCCGCTCCCCCGGTCCGCCGACCCACCCGCCGCGTGGGGGTGCTGCCCCTCTCGTTGTACGCCCCGGCGCGCCCCGCCGGAGCGAAACGACCACGACCCGCAGGTGACATCCCGGGCATAACGGGTACGCGCCGCGCCTCAACCATCGGCAGGGAGTACGGGCGGCATGAGCGAGCAGCACGGCACGGTGGTCATCGGCGCGGGGCCGGCGGGGCTCACAGCGGCATACGAGTTGCTCCGGCACGGGAGGCCGGTCCGGGTCTTCGAGGCCGACGAGGTGGTCGGCGGGATCAGCCGGACCGTGGAGCGCGACGGGTGGCGCTTCGACATCGGCGGGCACCGGTTCTTCACCAAGGTGCCCCGGGTGGAGGCGTTCTGGCACGAGATCCTGCCCGACGAGGACTTCCTGACCCGGCCCCGGATGAGCCGGATCTTCTACCGGGGCGCCCTGTTCAACTACCCGTTGAGCGCGACCAACGCGCTGCGCAATCTGGGGCTGCCGGAGGCGGTGCGCTGCCTGGGCTCGTACGCCCGGGCCCGCCTGCGCCCGCCGAAGGACCAGTCGCACTTCGAGGGCTGGGTGTCGGCCCGGTTCGGCTGGCGGCTGTACTCGATCTTCTTCAAGACGTACACCGAGAAGGTCTGGGGCATGCCGGCGGACCGGTTGCAGGCCGACTGGGCCGCGCAGCGGATCAAGAACCTGTCGCTGGCCACGGCGATCCGCAACGCGGTGCTGCCCCGCCGCCGCCGCACCGACGTGACCAGCCTGATCGAGGAGTTCCAGTACCCGAAGTTCGGGCCGGGGATGATGTGGGAGCGCTGCGCCGACGAGGTGCGCCGGCGCGGCGGGGAGGTGTCGACCGGCACCTGGGTGACCGCCGTGCACCGCGACCCGAAACGACGGCGGGCGATCAGTGTGACGCTCAACGGCGCGGGCGGGCAGCGCACCGAGCCGGCGGACCACGTGATCTCGTCGATGCCGATCTCGGAGCTGGTCGCCGCGCTGCGCCCGCCGGCGCCCCCGGAAGTGCTGGCCTGCGCCGCCGACCTGCGCTACCGCGACTTCCTGACGGTCGCCCTGGTGGTGCCGGCCGAGTTCTCGTTCCCCGACAACTGGATCTACGTGCACGACCCGGCGGTGCGGGTGGGCCGGATCCAGAACTTCGGCTCCTGGTCGCCCTACCTCGTCAAGGACGGACGCACCTGCCTGGGTCTGGAGTACTTCGTCTTCGAGGACGACGAGATGTGGCGTACCCCGGATGCCGACCTCGTGGCCCTGGCCACCGCGGAGCTGGAGCGGTTGGGTTTGGTCCGCCCCGGTGTCGTGGAGGCCGGCCACGTGGTGCGGATGCCCAAGGCATACCCGGTGTACGACGAGCGCTACCAGCACAACGTGGACGTGATCCGAGCGTGGCTGGCCGAGGCCGTGCCGAACGTGCACCCGGTGGGGCGCAACGGCATGCACCGCTACAACAACCAGGACCACTCGATGCTCACCGCGATGCTGACCGTCGAGAACATCGCCACCGGCGCCACGCACGACGTCTGGTCGGTCAACGTGGAGCAGGACTACCACGAGCAGTCGACCGGCGGCGGTCGGCGGGGCACGGGCCGCGACGCGCCGGTGCTGCCCAGCCGGATCATCACCGCCCCGATCACCGTTTCCGAGGGCGCCCACGCGGCCGACGACGGCGGCCGATCCGCGCAGGCGCCGCTGGTTTGACGGGCCGGGCTCGTTACGCGAACGCCGGGGTCAGATCGGACCGCTGGTGTAGATCTCCGTGCTGCTCTCGTTGCCGACGAACGGGTTGTTGACCGCCCACAGCAGACCCTCGTCGTACTCCGGCACGTCGAAGTTGCACATGACCCAGCCGGCGTCCGCGCCGCTGCTGTTGAAGCACTGCCGGCTCCAGTCCGGTCCCTGGATCGTGCCGGCGGCGGACGCGCCGTTCGCCTTGGTGTCCTTCACCCAGACCCGATCCCCGTACGCGGCGAAGCACGCCTTGGCGCCGGTCGTCGACACGCACCACACGTCGACACCGTTGGCCGCCGGCGGCGCACCGCTCGGCGTGCCCGTGGCCGCCGACGCCGCCGAGGCGGTGCCGACCAGGACGAGAGCCACGGTCGTCGGCACCATGATCAGCGCACCGGCCCACCGCGTATTCGGCTTCTTACGCATCCGCGTCAACTCCCCAGCATTCACCATGATCGTCATTCCGGTGCAGGACCGTAACAGCCCGGCGTGGCTACCATCGCCTCGTGATCGAGGAGTTGATCAGACGTGCTGCCGCCGAGGACGACGACGCGATCGAGGAGTTGTGCGCGATCACGGACAGCGACCCCCGAAGGCTGACCCCGCACCTGAGTCTTCTATTTGACCTCGGTGTGCTGTGGCCGGCGAAGTTGTACCGCGCGGCGGACGCCGACGCGGTCCGTCGGGTCATCGAGCAGGTCGACAGCGGCCGCACGCCCGATCGGCTCAACCACCTGCTCATGGTCCTGGCGCACAGTGCTCACCCGACCGCCGAGAGCGCCCTGCGTCGCTGGACGACGCAGCCTCCAGCAGGTTCGGGCGAGCTGTACGTCAGTGCGCTCCGCTACGCCCACGAGGGCGGCTGGGCGGTCGGCTCGGACGGCCGGCGACGGGACCTGTGCGGGGACACCGCGTACCGGTGGATCATGCGCGAAACAGCGCCAGGCGCGGATCAGCCCGGCTGCCCCTGGTGTGCCTCGCCGCTGTGGGTTGCAGCAGACCTCGACACCACGGACGCCGCCATCGCCGCCGCGCTGGCGCACACGGGGTGGTCCGGGCGGTTGGTGATCGAGACGTGCCACTTCTGCGCCTGCTACACGACGTTGTACAGCCACGTCACTCCGGCCGGTGGCGCCACCTGGTGGGCCGGCAACACCCGCCCGAGCTACCTCCCCGACGCCGACGAACCGGAGGACCCCCCGACGCTGGTGCCGGTCCTCGGGCGGGCCTTGGCGAGCCCTTATCAGGTCAGCGCCTGGAACCCGGGCGGATCGACACTGGGCGGCCGGCCCGAGTGGATCCAGGACGCCGAGCACGCCGACTGCCCCGGTTGCGGCGAACCGATGGACTACGTGGGTCTGATCGCCGGCGCCGACCTGGACGACTACGGCGAGGGCGCCTACTACCTGCACCTGCACCAGCCGTGCGGGTTCGCCGCGGTGAACTACCAGCAGAGCTGACCGCCGAAAGGGGTTCCATTACGGGCCGGTGGCAATCCTGCGTTCGACACAGAACCACGTCCATGGGCGGATCGCCCTCCACACACGTCCGCGCAACCGTGCGCGCCGCGGGTCAAGGAAGACCTCGATGTCCTCCAGCGCGTTCCCGGCAGGACCGGTGACGTGTGGCAGCGCCCGGGCTCGGCGCAGAGCGGCGACCACGCGGCGTTCATCCAGTTGACGGTAGACCCTCGCGAGATGCCCCAGGCACGTCGCGGCGACCGCGCTGCGGCGCCGCTGCAAGGCACTCGCCGTGAGTTGATTACGTGGAGCCGGCAGCAGACCTGCGAAGGAGTTACCCGTGGCACTTGGCAGCGAGCAACGTCGTGGAGAACGCAAGCCGCGCGTCGAAGGGCTGTTCGCCGGTGAGCAGGTTGAAGCCGCGCTCGACCTCCTGCACCTCATGGACATGGCGTGGCACGACTGCTATGGCCCCCAGGAACTGGAGGTTCCGCCTTCCGTGCTCGACGACGTCCTGTTGCTGGCGGAAGGTGACCTCGCCGTCCTGATCACGGTTGCTCGCGAGGCAGTTATCGACTTCCGTGACGTCCGGATCGCCGCCAACGCAAGGCGTACGAAGAGCAGGTAGCGGCGCACGCCTCCAGCAGCCTGGCTCCTGTCGTCTGCGAGCGCGACCGGGTCACACCGCCAAAGGGTGGCTGTCACGTCAGGTGGGCGGCGAGCGGGATGTTCTGCGCCCGGAGGGCGGTGGTGATCAGGCCGGCGATCTGTCTGGCGCCGGCCGCCTCGAAGTGGGTGTGGTCGTTGCAGAAGAACGCACCGACCGCGCCCGTCGAGTAGTCGCCGTTGTTCGGGCACAGCCTGAGCGTGTTGTAGAGCGCCACGCTCCTGGCGTGCAGGTCGATGACCGGTACGCCGTTGGCGGCGGCCGCAGCGGTCGTCTCGGTGACGAAACCGCGATTGCCGACGGCGGTGCTGCCGCTGCAGGTGATTGCCGCGACCGGAGTGACGAAGATCGGCTTCACCCCTCTGGCTTTGGCAGCCGTCGCCATGACGCCGAGCAGTTCCTTGAAGCGATTGGTGCCAACGTGTCGCGGGCAGGCCGAGTCACCGTCGTTGATGCCGAACTGGATGATCAGATAGTCACCGGTCTTGAAGCCGCTGCCGGTGTCCAGCATCGCCGACCATCGCGCGCTGTAGGCGGTCGAGCTGAGCGTGCACTCGCCGGCCGAGTTCTTGGTGGAGGTCACGTTGCCCTCGTACAGCCACGTCTGGATGCTGCGACCGCCGACGGCGCTGTTCTGCACGGTGACGGTCGACGTGAAGTAGGACGCGAACTGGCTGCCCCAGCCGATCGGACAGGAGCTGGCATTCATCATCGTGGAATCGCCGGCCATCCACACCCTGACCGGCGCGGGTGCCGATGACGTGGAAGGGGTCGCCTGCGGTGTGCTCGGCTCGGGGCAGGGCGTTGGCCCCGGCGTGGGCGTCTGTGCGGTGGGGGTCGCTGTCGGTGGGCCGGCACAGGTGATGCCGTTGAACGAGAACGACGACGGCACCGGGTTGCTGCCGCTCCACGAGCCGGTGAAGCCGAAGTTGACCGATCCGCCAGAGCCGACGGCACCGTTGTAGCTCATGTTGGTGGCGGTCACCGCCGTGCCGGTGACCGTGACGGTGGCGTTCCACGCCTGCGTCACGCCCTGCCCGGGGGCGAGGTTCCACCCCACGGTCCAACTGGTCACCGCGTCACCGAGGTTGGTGACGACGACATCGGCTCCGAACCCGCCCGTCCACTGGCTGGTGACCCGATAGGCGACATCGCACGCCGGGGTGGCGGCCTGGGCAGTGGCGATGCCGAGCCCGCCGGCCACGACGGTCAGGACCGTTGCCGCCAGGACCACGAGACGCGATCGGCAAACCTTCATCGGGTTGCTCCTGCCTGGATCGGAGACGCTCGCCATCACGTGGCGGCGGCGCACCCGGAGCCGTTGAGGGCGAAGCCCGTCGCTCCGCTGAGTGGACTGTCGGTGACAAATCCGAAGCTGATCGAACCGGCGGCCGGGATCACCGCGTTCCAGGCGGCGTTCACCGCCGTGGCCGTAGCGCCGGACTGGGTGACTGTGGAATTCCAGGACTGCGTGATCCGCTGACTGCCTGGCAGGGACCAGGTCAGTGTCCAACCGTTGACCGGGGCGGCGGAGGTGTTGCTGAGCGTCACGTCGAACTGGGCGCCCGTACCCCAGTCACCGGTCTTGCGGTAGGTGACCGCGCAGGCCCCGCCCGCAGGAGCGGTCGGCGCCGGCGTGGTCGGCGCAGTCGTGGGGGGCGGGGTCGTCGGGTCCGGGGTCGTGGAAAGTCGTGCGCTGAGGACCGGGGCCAGCCGGTCGGTGATTGCCTGATGGCCCGCGTCGTTCGGGTGCACCGAGTCGCTCAGGCCGCCCGACGGGAGCCAGCCGCTGGTGTCCACGTAGAACACGTTGGTGTCACCCGCGGCGTTGCGTGCCCGCACCGCCGCCTCCGTCTCCGTCGCATAACGACCGATGAACGTCCGCATGGCGAAGAGCTTGGCGTTCGGAAACCTGGCCCGGATCCTGGCGAGGAAGGTGGTGTACGTCGCCTGGAAGTCCGCGGCGCTCACGCCATGGCTCTTGTCGTTCGTCCCCAGGTTGATCACCACGCCGTCGGCCGTGTAGCGGGAGAAGTCCCACGGGTCGGTGCCGACCTGGCCACCGGACGACATCCAGTAGCGGGTCTCCTGCGCCCAGCATCCATCGGTCGTCTCGGCCAGACACATGCCACCGATCGCGATCTGGGTGTGGTCGTAGCCGAGCCTCTCGCCGACCTTGAAGGCGTAGCCGGTCACGGCGAGCTGGCTGCTCGTGGCGCCCGCGGTGATCGAGTCACCGACGAACTCGACCAGCTTGGGGCGGGCCGGTGGCGTGAATGTGCGCGCGCCCGAATCCAGAATCAGCCCCTGGAAGACCGCGTCGCCGGTGTAGGAGCCGGCCACCTGCCGGTAACTGACGATCAAGGTGTGGTTGCCGGCCGCCAGCGCGGTCGGCGTCAGGTTGATCGTGCCGGAGCCGGCGAAGGACGTGAACGCCCTACCGTCGATGCTGGCCCACAGCTGGATGGTATTGCGCTGGCGGAGCTTCACCGTCTTGCCGGTGAACCCGACCCGCAGGTACGCGCCGGCCCAGTAGGGCACGTAGGCCGAGGCGTTCGTCTTGTTCCACCGGCCGACGAAGCTGATGTTGGAGTCGGCCGGTGTGCCGTCACCGGCGGCAGCCTCGGCGCTGAGGACCGGCAGACCTGCGGCGAGCACCCCGGCGGCGACTGCGACGAGGGCCGCGGTCCGCAGGGAACGAATCTTCGTCATCGGATGGGGTTCCAGCCGTCGCTACCCGCCAGGTAGGCGGTCGGTGTGTACTGGGTGGCGGTGGAGGCGCTCATCTGGGGCCGGTCGGCGTTGATGACGGCGCCAGCCCCGGTGCTGCCGTACTCGGCGAACCGGGCGGTCCTCCACGAGAAGCCGGACATGTCGGTCCAGGGATCGTTACGGATGTGTGCGCCCATCGAGACGCCCCGGTAGAGGACCTGACCGCGCGCGTTGACGTCACCGCTGGGATGCCAGGGCCGGCCCAGATAGACGGTCCTGGCGGGAGCGTTGCTGGTCAGTGTGGTTCCCCAGAACAGGAAGCCGAACTTGTTGTTGATGTCGGTGGCCGCGGCGGTGAGGTAGCCGTTGTTCGACGACGAGCCCCGGGTGAGCGAGTGCACCGTGCCGTTCTGGAAGACCATGGTGCCCCGGCCGAAGATGAAGTCGACGTCACCCTCCACGTAGGAGTTGCGGACGTAGAGACGCCGGACCGCGCTGACACTGGGTGCGTTGACCAGCAGGGTGTCCTGGTTGCCGAGAATGCGGACGTTGTCGAACTGCACCCGGTCGCCGGAGGTGTTGACAGCGACGGCCTGCTCGGCGTCGAGGGTGTTCGCGGCCTCGTTGAAGTCGTTCGACATGGTCAGATTGCTGATCGTGGTGTCGTTGGCGTTGACGAAGACCGAGGCACTGCCGGACGTGCCGTACGTACCGCCACCGGGCTTGGTCTGGCCGGCCGCGTGCCCCTCGACGATCACCACCTGGGCGGCGGAGCTACCGGCGCCCGCCAACGTGAGGTGGGGCTTGTTGGCGGGAACGGTGACCACGCCCCGGTAGGTGCCGGGTTTGATGGTGATGGTGACCGGAGCGCCGTTGTTCGCCGCGACACTGTCGATCGCCGCCTGCACGGTCGTGTAGTTGCCGCTGCCATCGGCGGCCACGGTGATGGTCGCGGACGCGGACGCGGCAGAAGCCATCGGAACTGCGGCGGCGAGAGCGCACACCGTCACCACCGCCACCGAGCGCACGCGAAGAACCCTGCCGGATGTGGTCATGAGCGTTCTCCGATCCCACCGGGCCGCTGCCGACGATGATGACGACCGGCAGACGACGACGTTAAGTGAACGTTAACATCGATGACTGGGAATATAAAGATGGCGGGCACGGAGGGTGAGCCACCCGGTCATCCGACCTGAACGTCTCTGGCGGGCGCGGCGGGCTCGGTGGCCACCGACGGGGTACGCCCGGGCAGCAGGAGCGGGGTGGCGAGCAGCAGAAGGCCGGAGATGGTGATCGCCGCGAGAGGGCTGGTGAGGGTCGCGAGGACGCCCCAGATCACCACCAGGGCCGCCTGGACGAGTCTGCTGACGGCACTCCACGTGCTGAGGACGCGGGCGGTGTGGCCGAGCGGGGTGCGGTGCAGTCGCTCGGTCGCGTAGATCGGGTTGAAGACGCCCATGCAGGTGATCAGCAGGCCCTCGACGACGATCACGGTGACGAGTCCGGGGATGCCCGGCTGGACGAGCGCGAGACCGAGTGGAAAGACCGAGCGCAACCACCCGGAGACGATCATGACCCGGTGCCGG
Organism: Micromonospora sp. NPDC047557; assembly: GCF_043205095.1. Lineage (NCBI taxonomy): Bacteria > Bacillati > Actinomycetota > Actinomycetes > Micromonosporales > Micromonosporaceae > Micromonospora > Micromonospora sp. NPDC047557. The sequence continues at coordinate 291,287 of NZ_JBIDDK010000006.1, forward strand.
CCGTGGCGGGCCACGAGGCGGGCGGACAGCCGGGCGCCTACCAGGCCGCCGAGCGCCGGGACGCCGAAGGCGAGGCCGTACTGCCAGGCCGGGAGGTGGTACTGCCCCAGCAGAAGGACAGCCAGGAGCGGCGCGGTGGCCATGATGAGGCCGCCGACCAGGATCGAGTTGAGGAACAGCCCTCGCAGGGCACGGTCGTGCAGGATGAACCGCCAGCCGACCAGAAGATCGGCGCCGCGCAGCCGGCCGGCACGGTCCCGGGGCGACGCGACGTCGCCGCCGCGGATCCGCAGGACCGCGAGCGCCGAGAGCAGGTAGCTCAGGGCGTCGGCCGCGACCGTGACGACCGGGCCGAGCAGCCCGACGAGCGCGCCGCCGAGCGGTGGGCCTACCGCGATCGCCGCCCAGTTCGTGGCCTCGAACCGCCCGTTCGCCACCACCAGGTGATCGCCCTGGACGAGGTACTTGAGGTACGCGCCGGACGCGGCGGCGAAGGCGATGCTCGCGGTCCCGGAGAGGACCGAGACGACAAGCAACTGGCCGTAGGACAGCAGATCGAAGGCGTACGCGAGCGGCACACTCGCCATGGCCACGAACCGGAGCAGGTCCATGGCGACCAGCACCGGACGCTTCGCCCGGTGCTCGACCCACGGCCCGAGCGAGAACGCCACGGCCGCCGCGACGGCCGGTCCGGCCGCCGCCAGGATCGACACGGCGAACGCCGGCGAGTGCAGGATGCGAACCGCGATCAGCGGGAACGCGCCGAAGGCGATCCACGTGCCGTACGTGCTGACGGCGTACGCCGACCACAGCCAACCGAAACTGGACCCCAACCGCGCGCCCATCCGCCCCCCTCGTGACAACCGACGTTCGGGTCCGGGCAGCACACCAACGCCACCGACGTCGGCGCAAACAACCACCGTCCGGGCGTGTCACAACCAACGGTTGTACGGGTGGATGATGGTCCGGTGGATACCGAGGCGGTGCGATCGTTCGTCCGGGCGGCCGAGTTCGGGCAGTTGCAGCACGCGGCCGAGGAGCTGGGCGTGACGCAGCAGGCCGTGTCGAAGCGGATCGCCGCCCTTGAACGCGCCCTCGACGTCCGGTTGTTCACGCGTACTCCCCGAGGGGTCGAGCTGACGCTCGACGGCCAGGCATTCCTCCCGCACGCCCGGGGCATCGTGGCCGGGGTGGACCGCGCCCTCGCCGCGATCAGACCGGGCTCGCGGGCCCTGCGAATCGACGTTCTCGGCCTGCGGTCCGCGCAGGCCGTCGTCCTGCACGACTACTGGCGGTCACATCCGGACATAAGGCTCGACGTGGTGACCCTGCGGGTCAACGACCCGCGCGCAGCGGTCGCCGCCGTCCAGGCGGGCGACGTCGACGCCTCGTTCCGCTCGGTCACCGACCCGGCCACGCTGCCGCGCGACGTGCGGATGATCCACGCGTTCGACTCACCCCTGGAACTGCTCGTCGGCCCGCGACACCCGCTCGCCTCCGCGCGCACACTGACACCGGCCCAGCTACGCGGGCACCGGATCTGGGTCCCCGGCATCGCGCCGCGAAGCGAATGGTCGGACTTCTACGATGAACTCGCCACCGAGTTCGACCTGCGCATCGACGCCGCCGGCCCGAACTTCGGCGACGAGGTGCTGCTCGACATCCTCGCGGACTCCGCCGACGTGGCGACCCTGGTCGGCGCGCGCGACCGGTACCTCTGGCCGACGAACCACGACCTGCGCCGCATCCCGATCGCGTGCCCGACGCTCGCGTACCCGCTCTCGCTCATCCTGCCGCGGGTCAACCCGCACCCGGGACTCCAGGCGGTCATCGACCACGTCGCGAGCCTGGCGCCGCTCCCCGCGACGACCTGGCGCCCGTCCTGGGCAGCGACACCGGGCTTCGCGGAGCTGTGACAATGCGCAGGTGATCTGCCGAGCGTCCGCGTCAGCCGACGCTCAGAGCTGGTCCGACGGACGGGACGCGAGCCCACGAGCTGGATTGCGACGAGAGTTTTGTTGCGGGGCCGCGTCGATCCACCGGCCGCCCGTTCGACGTGTGGGGTGAGGGCCGAGGGGCGGCCCCACCGGACGAGGAGAACGCGATGTCGACGTACATGCTGATCATGCGAGGCACCGACGAGTCGAACGCCGCCATGATGGCCTCGATCGACGAGGCGATGGTCGCGACCCGCACGTTCATCGAGGAGATGGTCAAGGCCGGCGTCCTCCTCGCGGCCGAAGGGCTGGACGATCCGGCCGAGGGCGTCGTGGTCGACTTCGGCGGCGAGGCCCCGGTGGTCACGGACGGGCCGTACGGCGAGACCAAGGAACTGTTCGGGGGCTACTTCCTGCTCGATGTCGCCTCGAAGGAGGAGGCGGTGGAGTGGGCCAGGAGGTTCCCCGCGGTCCGCGGCTCCAAGATCGAGGTCCGGCGGGTGGCCGAGGCCGACGAGGTCCCGGCGGACAGCGCGAGCACCGGCCACCTCTGATGGGTACGGCCGACGTCGAGGCCGTCTGGCGGATCGAGTCGGCGCGGATCGTCGCCGCGCTGACCCGGTTCACCGGTGATTTCGAGCTGGCCGAGGACGCCGCCCAGGAGGCGGTGGCCGAGGCGCTGGTGTCGTGGCGGCGTGCCTCCCCGGCCAATCCGGCCGGTTGGCTGATGGCCACGGCCCGACGGCGGGCCATCGACGCGATCCGCCGCCGAAGCGCGCTCCAGGAGCGGTACGCCCTGTTGGCGGTCGACGCGGCGGCCGGTTCGGTGGTCGACGAGGGCGGCGACCCCGACCGGATCGACGACGACGTGCTGGCACTGATGTTCGTCAGCTGCCACCCGGTGCTCTCCCCCGAGGCCCGGGTGGCGCTGACCCTGCGCGTGGTCGGCGGCCTGTCCAGCGAGGAGATCGCCCGCGCGTTCCTCGTGCCCGTGCCGACCGTGCAGGCCCGCATCACCCGCGCCAAGAAGACCATCGCGGCGGCCCGGGTGCCGTTCGAGCTGCCGCCGGCCGCCGAGCGCCGGGAACGGCTCGGCGGCGTGGTCAGCGTCCTGTACGTGATCTTTACCGAGGGGTCGACGGCCACGTCGGGCGACCGGTTGCTGCGCCCCGACGTCGCGTACGAGGCGATCCGGCTGGCCCGTACGCTGGCCGCGCTGCAACCGGACGAGCCGGAGGTGCACGGCCTGCTCGCGTTGTGCGAGCTGACGGCCGCGCGCTTTCCGGCCCGGACCGGCCCGGACGGCGCCCCGGTCCTGTTGGAGGACCAGGACCGACGGCAGTGGGACGCCTGCGCGATCCGTCGCGGGCTGACCGCGCTGGCCAGGGCGTCGGCTCGCGGGCTCGGCCCCTACGGCCTGCAGGCCGCGATCGCCGCCACCCACGCGTCGGCGCCCTCCGTCGAGGCGACCGACTGGGAGCGGATCGTCGTGCTCTACGAGGCGCTCGGCCGGGTCGCCCCCTCACCGGTGGTCGACCTCAACCGGGCCGTCGCCGTGGCCATGGCCTCGGGCCCGGCGCGCGCCCTGGCGATGGTGGACGAGCTGATCGCCGCGAACCGGCTCCCCGGATCGCACCTGGTCCCGACCGTACGCGGGGAGCTGCTGGCCCGGCTCGGACGGCGAGCGGAAGCGCGCGCCGAGCTGGAGCTGGCGGCGCGGCTGTGCGCCAACCAGCGTGAACGCTCGGTGCTGCTGCGCAAGGCGTCGGAAGCAGCGGGCCCAGGACCGGTGCCGCCCAGCCTCGCCGGACCGACCATAGATTGACACTTTTCGTTACGACAGTGATAGTAACTGCATACCGCTCCCAACGGATCGCCTGTGGGGACCCCGCCGGGTGGTCGACGCGTTCGCCTCGACCTGGCCCGTGGCCTGCGCTGACCGCTGCGGTCGCAGCGTGAACGAACAGCCGCCACCGCCGCCGGGAGCCCACCGTGACATCCGTTGGAGGGGTGCATGAGAAGGAGATCGAAGATCTACGCGGGGCTGGTGAGCGTCATCGTCCCGGTCGCCTCGGTGATCGTGATGCTCGGCGCGACACCGGCCGATGCCGCCGTCGGCGGTTCCGGGCCCTATCCCGCCGACTACGAGACGTCGGCCAGCCTGGCCAACCACACCATCTTCCGGCCCCAGACGCTCCCGTCCGAACGCCTCCCCATCGTCGTCTGGGGCAACGGCGGGTGCTCGGCCAACGGCCTCTCCCAGGGCAACTTCCTGCGCGAGATCGCCTCCCACGGTTTCCTCGCCATCGCCAACGGAGCCCCGAACGGATCCGGCTCCACGACCTCCCAGATGCTCACCCAGTCCATCGACTGGGCCGTCGCGGAGAACTCCCGCCAGGGCAGCAAGTACTTCAACAAGCTCGACACCACCAAGGTCGCCGTCGCGGGCTTCTCCTGCGGAGGGCTGGAGGCGTACGCCGTCTCGGCCGACCCACGCGTCACCACGACCGGGATCTTCAGCAGCGGCCTGCTGAACGACGCCGACGACTACCAGCTCAGGAGGCTGACCAAGCCGATCGCCTACTTCATCGGCGGGCCCAGCGACATCGCCTACCCCAACGCCATGGACGACTGGGGCAAGCTGCCGACCGGGCTGCCCGCCTTCATGGGCAATCTCAACGTCGGTCATGGCGGCACCTACGACCAGGCCAACGGCGGCGAGTTCGGCCGCGTCGCGGTGCTCTACCTCAAGTGGCGCCTCAAGGGTGACACCACCGCTGGCGCCAACTTCGTCGGGCCGGACTGCGGCCTGTGCCGCAGCCAGTGGACCGTCCAGCAGAAGAACCTGACGCTCGACGGCGGCACGCCGCCCACCACGCCGCCACCCACGACACCTCCGCCCACGACGCCCCCGCCCACCACTCCTCCGCCCAGCACGCCTCCGCCCACCGGCACGGCCTGCACCGCGGTCTATTCAATTCAGGACCAGTGGAACGGTGGATTTGTCGCCAGCGTGACCGTCACCGCGGGGACCTCCGCGCTGACCGGCTGGCGGGTCACCCTCGCCCTGCCGAGCGGAGCGTCGGTCAGCTCGGTGTGGAACGGCGTCGCCAGCGGTACCAGCGGCACCATCACCGTGACCAACCAGAGCTACAACGGACGACTGGCGGCAGGCCAGACCACCAGTTTCGGGTTGCAGGGCACCGGCATCGGCAGCGGCGCCACCGTCACCTGCACCGGAAGCTGACGTAGGCCAGCTCTGCGGGTCGGCGCCGGAGGCACCGGCCCGCAGGGCGGTCGCGCGCGGCCAGGACACGCCGGTCGACATGCGAGACTGCCGCGGTGCCCTGGGAAGCTGCGATGCCGCCTCGCCCGCCCTCGAACCCCGTCGCGCTGATACCTGTCGACCGGTCGCACCGGGCGGTGCTCGGCAATCTGGGTCAGTTGTATCGCCACGATCTGTCAGAGGCGTACGGTCACGTGCCCAACGACGACGGCACGTTCAACGACCGGCCACTCGACCGGTTTCTCGCCGGCGTCGACCCGCAGCGCCGGGCCTGGTTGATCACCGCCGCCGGCCGTACGGCGGGGTTCGTGATGACCACGCCGACCGAGGACGGCGGCATGTCCGTCACCAGCTTCTTCGTCGTCCGCGCGCTGCGCCGCACCGGCGTCGGCCGTACCGCTGCCGTCCAGGTCATCTCGCTGTTCCCCGGCAGGTGGAGTATCGGCTTTCAGCGTTACAACGTCGGCGTCGAAGCCTTCTGGTCGCGGGTGGCGGAACAGGTCGTCGGGGACGCGTGGGAGATCCACGATGGCCCCACTGCCGAAACGCGGCCCCCCGACACCTTTCTCACCTTCACCACCTCCGGCTGACAGGATCGTCGCGGCGGGTCATCGGCGGAGCGTGGCGGGTCGCGGCACCGGTCAGACCTGCCGCCACACCTGGAACGTCTGCTGCACCCGCCACGTACCGTCGGGCTGCCGCGCCTCGTTGCGCCAGCGGAACTCGTCGGCTGCGATGTCGGAGAAGGTCCACCGCAGATCACCGCCGTCGAGCACGATCAGTTCGCCGACCCGGGCGGCCCGGAAGGTGTGCGTCCGATGCCGACCCGGCCCCACCCACGTCGAGCGCCAGATTCCCGGACCTGCCGTGGGATCAGGGAAGCGCACGCTGACGCCGTGTTCGACGCCGGGCAGGATCCAGACATCGGTGGTCGCCCGACCTGCCAACGCGTACCCGAAGTGCCACTCGCCCCGGCGGACGGACGACGACCCGTCGGGGTCGTACTCGGTGCAGTCCAGCGCCCAGGAACCCGTGAACTGTCCGAACAGGCTGAGATCGACGCCATCGGCCGGGCCGTCCGCGAGGAAGACGGCACCGACGGCGCGGGATGAGTCGCGGAGCATGTCAGAACGATAGCCACACCACCGAAGCGGGTGAGGTAGCTCGTGACGGCTGCGGGCGGCTGCCGACCGGTTCAGCGGACCGAAAGCTGACTCAGTCCAGAGTCAGAGTGACACGCGTCGATGTCGTAATCCATCCGGGGCTGACGTCCACGCTTGATCATGTCGGAGCGTCCGTGGCTACACTGCACGACCATGCGCTCCGGCGAGATTCTCGACCAGCTCGACGCCGCGGCCGAGGATTTCCGGTTCCCGGACCTGGGCCACGGCTATTTCTACGCGGTCGACGCGCGGCTGCACGCCTATCGCGATGCGCACCGGTGGGCGCTCATCGTCGAGGCGTTGGGATACTCGCCCAGGGCTGGCAACCTCGTTGACGTCCTGCACGTCTTCGGTAACTGTCTCACCACGGGAGAGCCGGGCTTTGGCAACGAGGACTTCCTCAACCGGGTCGACAACTGGGACGAGATCGAGGATGTCGACGAGCCCGAGATCTACTGCGGAAACCCGATTGCGGTACGAGGACAGCGGATCGCGGTAGCGGCCGAGCTGGGCGAGGAACTGGTCGACGTGCTTCGCCGGCTCGTTCCGGATCACCGGGAGCTGCTCCTGGCCGACGAAGTCGAGCTGCGGCGGCGGATCCCGGCCGACCTCCCAGAGATCATGCGGTTGGATCGGTGGCACCACCCGGACCTTTTCCAGGAGGCCCTTCCCAGTCAGTCAACGACCTTCCGCCAGCTCGCCGACGTGCTGGCGATGGGAGATGCGAGTCGGTACGCGCCAGACATGCCACCCAACACACACTGGTCCAACTGGCCGGAGTCCGGGAACCTGTAACCCTCACGGCGGGACCTCGGCCGGCAGGACGTCTCCGCTGCTCCCAGCCACCAGCCTGACGGTGGCCCCCACACCACTCGACCGGGGCGACCGGATCGGCAGCTGAGGTGTGCCGCCGGAGAGCGGCAATCAGTGCATCGAGTCAGGGGACACCGGACCGGAAAGGCTCGCGACGACAAGCTCTACGGCTTGGGCTGCTGTCGTGGCCTCACCAACCAGCCGTTCATAGCCTGGGGTGAAGACCCGGTAGGGAGGGCACGAGATCGCGCCACGTCGCGGCGGCCTCGATGTTCTCCCCCATCGAGGCCTCCTCCCACTGCAGGTGACGCAGATCGGCGGGCGGCCTACGCGTGCGTGCCGCCGGTGATGCTGGCCAACGCGTCGAGCAGCGGCAGTGGGTTGATGTAGTCGCGGTACGACAGGATCTGACCGTCCCGGACCCGGAACACGGCGATGACGATCTGCTCGAACGCCGCGCCGGTCGCGACGACGCTGCCGTGCGCCTCGTACTCCACGATGATCGTCTCCGGATCGGTCGTCTCGTGCACCACCACGTTGCGGTGCTCGGCGATCCTGATGAACGCCTCGGCCGTCGCGGTCAGATGCCGGCGGATCTCTGCGCGGCCCCGCACCTGGGCGGGCACGCCCGGCGGCCGGTAGGGCCACTCGATGTACCCGTCGGGCGCCATCAGCCCCACGAACGTCTCGACATCCAGGTCGCGGCTCGCCCGCAACACCCGCTCGACGACGTCGCGTGACGTGGCTGTCATCGATTCACCTTCCCGGGACGCGTCGTCGACGAGTCGACCGAACGCCGCATTCACGACGTGACGGAGCGTGTCCAGGGGACATCGTAAGCGCCGCCGCGCGAGCGCGGTGTCCCGCCACCGCGTCAGGAAAACGCTTACCCGATGGCTATTGACGGTCATCACTGGCTGTCAGTACCGTGATGCGGGCAGCGAGAAAGCGCTTTCCGACCCTCACCGTCCGACAGGGAGCGCCCCCATGCCCAAACACCTGCGCGCGATCTGCCTCGCCCTGCTCACCGTCGCCACCGTGCTGAGCACCACCACCGCCCTGCCCGCCGAGGCCGCGCCCCGCTTCCGGGTGCTGGTCTTCTCGAAGATCACCAACTTCTACCACGACTCGATCCCGGCCGGCGTCGCCGCGATCCAGCAGCTCGGCGCCACCCACAACTTCGAGGTCGTCGCCACCACCGACGCGGGCGCCTTCACCGACGCCAACCTCGCCACCTTCGACGCCCTGGTCTTCAACAACACCAACTCCACCCCCGCCTCGGGCGACCTGCTCAACGCCAGCCAGCGCGCGGCGTTGCAGACGTTCATCCGCAACGGCGGCGGCTGGGCCGGCCTGCACGCCGCCTCGGCCAGCGAGCGCGACTGGCCGTGGTACGAGGGCCTGGTCGGCACCATCTTCGACTACCACCCCGACTTCTCGGCCACCGGCGGCACCTACCCGGGCCGGGTCAAGGTGCTCGACCGTGCCCACCCCTCCACCCGCAATCTGCCGGAGCTGTGGGAGCAGAGCGAGGAGTGGTACAACTGGCGGACCAACCCGACCGGCAACGTGCACACCCTCGCGCAGATCAAGGTGCGCGACGGGATCAACGGGCTGGACGAGGGCGTCGACCACGCGTACTCCTGGTGTCAGCGCTACGACGGCGGCCGGTCGTGGTTCACCGCCGGCGGGCACGCCAGCTCCCGGTTCAGCGAGCCGGCGTTCCTGGAGCATCTGCGCTACGGCATCGAGTGGGCCGCCGGCGCGGTCGCCGGCGACTGCTCCGCCACCGAGACCGGAAACTTCGAGCGGGTGGGCCTGGTCACCGAGAACCTGGCCGACCCCTTCGAGCTGGCCGTCGCCCCGGACCGGAAGGTCTACTACATCCAGCGCACCGGCGCGCTGAAGGTGGTCGACTCGAACACGCTCCAGGTCACCACGCTGCTGGACTTCGCCTACACCTCGGCGATGACCGACCAGTCCGACGGGCTGCTCGGAATGACCCTGGACCGCAACTTCGCCAGCAACGGCTGGGTCTACCTCCTCTGGTCGGACAAGACCCTCAAACAGCTCAACCTGTCCCGGTTCACGGTGGCGAACAACAGCGTCGCGCTGTCCTCGGAGAAGCGGCTGCTGACCGTTCCCACGTACCGCGGCGTGGGTCGGGCCAACTCGCACATGGGCGGCTCGCTGGCCATGGACGCGGCCGGTCGCCTGTACGCCGCGATCGGCGACAACACCGACCCGTTCGCCTCCAGCGGTTACACCCCCATCGACGAGCAGGCCGGCCGGGCCGCCTGGGACGCGCAGGGCACGGCCGGCAACACCAACGACCTGCGCGGCAAGATCCTGCGGATCACCCCGCAGGCCGACGGTACGTACACCGTGCCGAGCGGCAACCTCTTCCCGGCCGGCACGGCGAAGACCCGGCCGGAGATCTACGCGATGGGCATGCGCAACCCGTTCCGGATCACCATCGAGCCGCAGACGAACGCGGTGCTGGTCGGTGACTACGGCCCGGACGCTCGCGCGGCCGACCCCAACCGCGGTCCGGAGGGGACCGTCGAGTTCAACCGCATCACCGCCGCCGGCAACTACGGCTGGCCGTACTGCGTGGGCAACAACATCCCGTTCAACGACTACAACTTCGCCACCAGCACCTCCGGGGCGAAGTTCACCTGCGCGGCGCTGACGAACAACTCCCCCAACAACACCGGCCTGACCACCCTGCCGGCGGCGAAGCCCGCACTGGTCTGGTACGCGTACTCCGCCTCCAGCCAGTTCCCCGAGGTGGGCACCGGGGGCGGCGGCCCGATGAGCGGGCCGGTCTACGACTACGACCCGGCCAACACCCGCACCACGAAGTTCCCCGAGTACTTCGACGGTAAGTGGATCACGTACGAGTTCACCCGCAAGTGGTTCAAGACGCTCTCGATCCACCAGACCGCGCAGACCTTCACCAACTCGCGCTTCGGTCCCACCGCCGTCGGCGACCTCCAGTCGATCAACGGAATCTTCGACAACATGAGCTGGATCCAGCCCTTCGAGGCGGAGTTCGGCCCGGACGGCTCGCTCTACGTCATCGACTTCGGCGAGGGCACCGGCAGCGGTCGCGGCGGCAGCAACGCCGGCGCCGGCATCTACCGGATCGACTACGTGGCCAACGGCCGGCCGCCGACCGCGAAGATCGCCGCCACCCCGGACAGCGGACGCGCGCCGCTCGCGGTCAGCTTCTCCTCGGCCGGGACGGCGGCCGGTGACGGCTCGGCGCTGAGCTACGCCTGGGACTTCACCAACGACGGCACCACCGACTCGACGGCCGCCAACCCGAGCTTCACCTACTCGACGGCCGGAAAGTTCACCGCCCGGCTGACCGTACGCAACAGCGGCAACGGCCTGACCGCCAGCGCCGTCACCGACGTGGTGGTCGGCAACACCCGACCCACGGTGACCATCACCGTGCCCGACGGCGGGTTCTTCGACTTCGGCGACAAGATCCCCTACACGGTGACGGTCACCGACCCGGAGGACACCACAATCGACTGCGCCAAGGTGACCGTCCAGACCCAACTCGGCCACGACACGCACGCCCACCCGCTGGACGTCTACACCGGCTGCTCGGGACTGCTCGCGACCGAGGCGGACGCCGGTGACGGCCACGGGCCGGGGCAGAACCTCTACACCGTCGTCACCGCGCAGTACACCGACGGCGGCGCGGCCGGCGGCGTACCGGCGCTGACCGGCTCGACCCGGGCGCAGCTGCAACCCAAGAGCAAGGAGGCCGAGCACTTCAGCGCCCAGTCCGGCCTCACCGTGAACGACCGGACCACCGCCCGCGCCGGCAAGCGGCTCGGCGACGTCGACCACAACGACTGGGCGGCGTACGGGCCGGTGGACCTGCGCAACATCGGCTCGGTGACACTCGGAGTGACCAACGGCGGGCTCGGCGGCGTCATCGAGCTGCGCACCGGTTCCCCCACCGGCACGCTGATCGGCTCGGCCACCATCGGCTCCACCGGCGGATGGGACAACCTGGTCTCGCCCACCGTCACGCTGACCAACAAACCCGCCGGCACCACAGTCCTGTACGTGAAGTTCGTCAACGCCGCACAGGTCGGCGGCACACCGGACCTGCTCTCGCTGGACTGGCTGCGGTTCAACGGGGCCGGCGTCAAACAGGAACCGGGCGGGACGCTGTCGCTCGCGGCCAACCCGGCCAGCGGCACCGCGCCGCTGACCACCACGCTGACCGCCACCGCGACGGCACCGTCGGGGCAGAGCATCACCGACTACGCGTGGGACTTCGGCGACAACAGCACCAGCACGCACGGCGCGACCCTGCGGTCGACGAGTCACAGCTACGCGCGCAAGGGGACCTTCACCGCCCGGGTGACGGTCACCTACACCAGCGGGGAGACCCGCTCGCTCAACCTCACCGTCACGGCCACCTGATCGGGAGTCGGGGGCGGACGGGCCAAACCCCCGTCCGCCCCCGTCGAGACGGTCCTGCGAAGCCGCTGACGGCGCTGTGACATATTGCCCACGTCCGGGGGCAGCGAGTTCCGGCAGCCGATACCTACAGTCGGGGCCATGAGCACCGACACCGACGTGCGGGTCTGGCTCCGCGACCGGGGCGCTGAGCAGATCGCGCATCCCGGGGGCAATCTGTACGCCCACCTGTGTCGCGTCAGCGACCGACTCGCCGCGCTCGGCTGCGACGGCGACGTATCGGCCGCCGGCCTCACCCACGCCGTTTACGGCACCGACGGGTTCGACCTCACCCTGCTCGATCGGGCCGATCGTGCGGTCCTGCGGGATCTGATCGGCGCCGACCCCGAGGAGCTTGTCTATCTGTACGGCGCTTGCGACCGGGAACGCAGTTGGCGGGAGCTGGCCACGACCGGCCAGGTGTTCGACCGCTTCGTGGGTCAGGTGAGAACGACGAGTGGGGCTCAACGTCGGTCGCTCATCGACCTGAGCATCGTCAACGAACTGGACGTCATCGAGCACGATCGCGCGGTGGCCGCGCGCCACGGCGCCTACTTCCGGGCACTGTTCGCCTCCTGGGCCCCGGCGGCCTCCGCACCGGTCATCCGCGACGCGCAGCGGGTCCTGGGGGCGTGACACCCGGACGCGTACGCGTGCGAGCCGTCTACCCCGGCACCTTCGATCCCTTCACCCCGGGGCATGTGAACGTGGTGAGCCGGGCACGCGAGCTCTTCGACGAAGTGGTCGTGCTCGTGGCGGTCAACAGCAGCAAGCGTCCGGGCACCGACGAAGTGCGGCGGACGGCCGCCGTACGGGCCGTCCTGCCGGTCGAGTGGACGACCGTCACCGTTGTGGCCTGGAACGGGTTGACCTCCACCTACTGCCGCCGCCACGACGTGGATGTGATCGTCCGAGGCGTGCGCAACACCACCGACTTTCGATACGAGTACCAACTCGCCGCGATGAACCAGTCGCTGGGTGTTCCCACGGTGTTCCTACCCGCGCAGCCCGAACTGGCCGGCGTGTCGTCGACCGCGGTGCGCACGCTCGGGCGCTGATCGTTTCCGCCGGCTCGTCGCAGGGAACTGCTCGGGTAGAGGTGAGGGGGGAAACATGAGCCGGTACGCAGCGCCACCCACCACGCGAGCGCCACGGGCGCTCCGGCTGATCCTGCCGTTGCTGGGCACCGTCGCATTGAGCGCCGCCTGCACGACAGGTGGGGACGCGCCCGACTCGGCGTCGTCTACCGGGTCGCCGACGACCGCGGCGGCCACCCCGAGCCCGACCGGGCAACCATCCGCGAGCGCCAGCGTGCCGGTCACCATCCCCACGTCGGCCTTCGTCGAGCTGCCTGTCGAGCTGCGGAAGTCCCCGCGACGCCCGACGGCCGTCACCGAGGCCCTACCGAAGTTCTGTGGCAACGAGTTCGGCACCGGAGGCCGACAGGTCACCGCGAGCGCGGCGATGACGGTGACCTACAAGAAGGCCGGCGAGCCCGACAGCAACGTGCCGCAGGGCATGATCCACCAGACCATCTTCACCTTCGAGGGTGACGGCGCTTCGGAATATCTGCGACGCCTGCGCGGCGCGGTGCAGGCGTGCCCCTCGTACGACCAGGGCGGCAACCCGGTCACGGTCAAGAGCGGGACGTTGCCCGGCGTCGGGGACGAAGCGTTGCTGGTGACTCGAACGTGGGCCGCCACGAGCCTGAACGGTGAGCGTACCGGCGGCAACACATCCGCCCAGATCGCCGTGGCCCGGGTCGACAAGGTGGTGACCGTGTTCCACGACCAGGGCTGGGAGGGCAGCAGCGGCAACCCGACCATCCTGGACCGGACCGTGCGCGACGGTGTGCAGGCCATCGACGCCTGGCAGCGCTAGCGGAAGGTGGGGCGGCGCCCGACGGCACCGCCCCACGCTCCGTCATGACCTACTGCCAGGCGCTCTGCTGGGTGGAGACGAGGTTGCCGGGGATGATCGTGCCGTTGGTGTCGTACTCGGTGTACGCCCAGAAGTCGCCCTCGGGCAGCGGCCCGTTCGGCTTCAACGTGAAGTTGACGCTCTGACCGCGCTCGGTCGTCGACGGCAGCGTCAGCGTGGCGGGCGAATATTTGGCGTTACGACCGATGATGGCGTGCCACAGCTCGAAGTCGACGACCGGGCCACCGGGCACCTGCGCGAACACGTACGCGGTGTAACGCCCCGGCTCGGGCAGGAACTTGTACGCCTGCTCCGCGCTGGTCCAGTACCTGTCACTGCTGTAGACCAGGGTGTCGCCCTTGTACAGGTACAAATCGAGGTTGGTGTTCGGGTCTTCGGTGTTGGCCTCGACGATGATGCCCGCAGTGTTCGCCGGCACGGTGAAGTCGACCTTCTTGACGCCGGAGGCGCTCGGGTCGAAGACGCCGCCGTAGACGCCGGCCGGCATCGAGTACGACGTGCGCAGCATCGGCGTGTAACCGGTGCTGCGACCGGCAAGCGGCCCGGTGAAGCCCATCTGGGCGAAGCCGAAGGAGCCGCTGGTCATCCGGCCGAATTCCTCGCCGTCGTCACCGTACGGCCGCGCGCTGATCCCCCACGGGCGGGCGGCGACCGGGATCCGGGCGCTGTGCCCCTTGCCCTTCCAGGTGATCGACCCGGTCACGTACCGGTCCCAGGGGGCGCTACCCCGGCGCAGCGTGATGGTCACCGTCGCGGACGTCCCCGGCGCCAGCGTCACCGACGCCGGCGTGACGGTGACCTTCATGCCGGGCAGGCCGGACACCGTCGACCGGTAGGTCTCCCGCGCCTTGCCCACGTTGGTGAGCGTGCGCGTGAGGGTCACCGGGCGGGTGCCGTCGTACTCGCGCAGCGAGATGGCCGGCAGGTTGAGTTCCTTTCCGTCCGGCTGGGCCGTCTCGCTGAAGGCGACCAGCTCCGCAGCGGTCGGCTCGATGACCAGTCCCGGGTCGGTGGCCCGGGCCAGGTTGATGAAGCCGCTGCCCTGGTCCAGCGGGCTGGTGGTGCCGACGGTGTCGGTCGCGGTGGTCCGCAGCGCCGAGGCGACGCGGCCCGGCGTCCAGTCCGGGTGCGTGGCACGCAGGACCGCTGCCGCGCCGGCCACGTACGGCGACGCCATCGAGGTGCCCGAGTACGCGTCGAACTGCCGCCCGAAGTTGCCCGCCGGTGAGACCGCGGCGATGATGTCCGACCCCGGGGCGACCAGGTCCGGCTTGAAGACGCCGAGGGTCACCTTGTCCGGGCCGGTGGAGGAGAAGTCCGCGACGCTGGGGACGCCCGGAACGCTGGAACCGTCACCGCCGGCGCGCAGGGACACCGTCGCGTCGGTGGGGTGACGCATCAGGTAGTTGAACAACGTGCCGGCCTGCTTCTCGGTCGGCAGGTACACCACCGGGAAGTTGTAGATCGAGTTGACCCGGTAGTTGCCGACCGGGTCGAACAGCACCATCGCCGCCCCGCCCTTGGCCTTGATCTCGGCGGCGGAGGCGAACGTGTCGGACAGCGCGCAGGCGACGACCTTACCCTTGATCTTGGCAGGGTCCAGGCTGCCCGGTTCGCAGTAGACGGCGCCCAGCTCCGGCGATCCGGCCTGGTCGCCGAAGACCATCGCCCGCGCGGTGCCACCGGGCAGCGCGTCCAGCGAGCCGCCCACCAGCTTCGTGCCGTCGCCCAGCTTGAGCGTCGCCTCGTCGAGGTTCGTCACCGCCGCGCCGACCGTGGTCACCCAGGGCGCCGCGTTGCTGATGGCGCCGCTCACGATGCCGGTGTTCCCCGCCGACGCCGCCACGAAGACCCCGGACAGGGTGGCGTTGAGGAAGGCGACGCCGATGGGCGTGTTCGCCTCCCAGTCGCCGAGCTGCGAGCCGATCGAGAAGTTCAGGACCTGCACGCCGTCCGCGACGGCCGCGTCGATGCCGGCGATGATGTCGGCGTCGAAGCCCATCCCGCCCCAGAGCACCTTGTAGACGGCGATCTGAGCGTCCGGCGCCACCCCGGAGATCGGGTCGAAGCGCCGACCGTCGATGGTGACGTCCGAGATCGGCAGACCGGCCGCCGTCGAGGCGGTGTGCGTGCCGTGCCCCTCCATGTCGCGGGGAGAGAGCAACTCACCCTCGGGCACCGAGCCACCGCCCGCGAGCCACGTGTCGGCGAAGTACCGGGCACCGACGATCTTGCCGTTGCAGTGCTCGGCCACGAAGGCCACGCCGGTCTGGCAGGTGCCGTGCCAGGTCGGGGGCGCGGGCATCTTCTTGGCGAACGAGGCGCTCTCCGGCCAGATGCCGGTGTCCAGAATGCCGATCACCGTGCCCGCGCCGGTGGCGGGACCGGGCTTGACCGGCTTGGTGGTGCGGTCGGCCGCGGACCGGTCGGCCCCACCCGAGGTGGTGGCGGTCGGGGTGGCGGCCGTCGTGCTGGTCGCGAGCGGCGACGTCGATCGGGTGCCGAGCGCGCGTGCGGCGGTGACGGCGCGAACGCGCTTGTCGGCCCGCAGCGCGGTCGCCTGCTTCGCGGTCAGCGTCGCCGAGAACCCGTTGAAGGCGGCGGTGTAGGCGGCCTTGACCTGGATACCGGCCGCGGAGGCGACAGCGGATCGCTGCGCGTCGAGGTGCCGACGGTACGCCTGCGACGGCGCCGACGTCACGTCCAGTCGGGCACCCGGCGTGGGGCGGGTCCGCGCGAGCCCGGACGTCCCACCGACGTACGTGGTCAGCGGCGCCTCGGCCAACTCGACGATGTAGACCCCCGAACCGGAGGCGTCCACGGCGGTCTTCGGGCTGGTTCCTTCGACATCGGCGTGACGATCGGCGCCGTCGGTCAGGGTGGTGCGCCGGTCCGATCCCTTGGTGAAATAGCCGGGGCTGCCGCTGGCCGACCGGTCTCCGGGCGCTGCCGACGCCGATCCCGCGACACCGGTTGTACCGGTGATCATCGCGAGGACCAGCGTCGGTATCGCCAGTCTTCGCAAGCTGTTCCCGCTCGTGCGTGTGGACACGAGACTCCCTTCCATGGCCCCTGTGTGGAGCTCCTCATTGACCGCGACCCGCGTGGGAGCGCTCCCCCACCTAAGCCCTCGACGGTTAAATGAGGATTCGAGCGGTGTTACGGATCATGACGCGCCTAAGACGAACGTTCGGCGATGAACACGAGCTCTCGACCTGGGCGATCGGGCGCCTCCCGCACGTCGAGGACTCGGTAGCCGTTGGCGGCCAGACTCGATTCGACCTCGTCCTGGCTGCGGAACCGGAGGGTCGAGTCCGAGGTGATGGTCGTGCCGTCGTTCAGGAAGCGGTAGGTGTGCCGGAAGGAGACGAATGGAAGGGCGACGTGGGTGACCTCAAGGCGCTGCTCCACCGGCCCGATTCCCGGGATGTCAAGGGTGACCGGATCGACGTCCGCCGCCCACTCCTCCCAAGCGCGATGTTCGGGGCGCCTGGTTTCGAAGACGAGATAGCCGTTCGGGCGGAGGGCGGTGTGGATGCCCTGGAGGGTCTGCGCCCAGTCGTTGTCGGTAAGAAAGACCTGGGCCACGTTCCCGGTCATCGTCGCCAGGTCGGCATCGAGCGCCGGCAGTCCGGTGGCGTCGCCGTGGATCCAGCGGATCCTCCCCGCGTGATCTTTAAGCTTCGCGACCTTGATTGATGCTTCGGCCGGGTCGACGCCAACGACTGTATGGCCGCTTCCGGCGAGCAGGATCGCCAGCGATCCTGTCCCGCAACCGACGTCAAGCACAAGGCTCGCGGTCAGCTCGCCGGCGATCGCGAGGTAGGCGGCCAAGTCGTCGCGTTCTCCATCGAAAGCGTCGTAGACACGTGCGAGGAGAGGGTGGGCAAAAATCGCATCGGGCATCCGGGGACCATATTCACCGTCAAGCGAGGCTGAGGGCTGGGGGTTGAGGGCTGCGGCGAAGGGCGCTGGTCGTCCGCTGTGGCTGCCCGCCGTGTCGATGTGCTGTTGAGCGGTATACCGCAGAGGTATGAATATGACTCTGAGGTATACCGCTTACCGCCGCAACCGCCCCCGCAAAGGTGACCGAGGGGCACCGCCCGCCGCCGGCTAGGCCCACCGCCCAGCAGAGGTTAGGAATTACTCGGGTCAGATCGGGAAGCGGCCCTGCCGCCACTGCCAGTGGCGGCCGGCCGTCAGGTGGTCGACGATCGCCCGTTGCAGGACGGTGCGGCGCGGCAGTTCGTCGAGCGGCGTGCTCAGCGTACGGAACACGAACCGCAGCACCTCGACGTCCGCGTCCAGCCCCTCCGGCTCCTCGTAGGGCTCCAGCTCGAACCGTCGCTGGAAGCGGATGATGTTGGAATCCTCGGGAAGGTATTCCCGCAACTGCGGATCGAGCAGCCACGAGCCGCAGGAGAACGCCGTGTAGTGCTCGTCGGGAAAGTGGCGCGGGAAGAAGCCGCGGGCTTCGTCGAGCGACGCCGAGACCGCTTCCGGGGTCAACGGCCCCGAGTCGGGGATGTGCAGGCCGATGGCGCCGTCGCCGCGGTGGTGCTGCAACCGGCCGAGCTCGAAGACGGCGCCACGTACGTGCAGCGTCAACCAGCTCTGCATGACCGGCCACCCCTCGCCGCGCATGCGACGGTCGATGGCGAGGTTGCGGCCCAGGTCAGCGAGGGTCGCCCAGGAGACGGCATCGGGGACGCCGTGCTCGCGGTGGTACGCGCGGACGACGTCGACCAGGGCCAGGTACGCGTACACGTAGAGATGCCGCCAGGCGGGGCCCCGTTCGCGCGGCAGCTCCGGGCCGGGCGGCAGCCAGACGTAGCCGCCGAGATCGGCGCGGACCAGGGCGATCGAGCGGTCGAGGAGCCAGCGTAGCTCGGGCGTCCACCGTGGTGAGTCGAGGTCGGGCCAGCCGGCCATGATCTCGGCGGCGTCGTCCGAGGGGACCGCGAGCCGGTCGAGCATCGCGAGCGCGTCGGCCTTGGCGGGCAGCGGAGCCGACGGCCGGTCGCCGGCGAGGCGGTGCACACGCTCGACCGCCTCGACGGGCACCCCGAGCCGGGCGGCGGTGTCGTCCACATCCACCGGGCGACTCTACCGCCGGCCGACGTTCCCGCACGGCCCGCATCGCCTCGCCAGCGTCACGGAAGACGCCTCCAGAGCAGGGTGAGCATTCCCGCGAGGGCCAGACCGAGCAGCGGGGCGACGCCGATCCCGGCGAGCGTGCAGGCGACCGCGACCAGCGCCGGCGGCACCCAGCACCAGGCCGGCACGGTCCGCGCGGTCCGACCGCGCCGACGGGCCGCGGCCTCGGTCGCCATCGGCACCACCAGCACCGGCAGCGCGGCGGCCAAAAGGGTCAACCAGGGCAGCACGAGACGGTCGAAGCGCGCCACCGCCAACAGCCCGCCGAACACCGCGACGGCGACCATCGCCGGGCGGGCCGGCACCCGCGGCGCCAGGCCGCGCACCGCCAGCGCCCCGGAGTACGTCGTGGTCAACGCCGCCGCGAAGACCGCCACCGCGACGAACAGATTGGCGTACGCCGCCAGCCCCGACCCGGCGGCGAGGAGCGCGACAACGTCCGCCGAGCCGGTACGCAGCCACAGGCCGGCACCCGCGAGCACACCCAGCAGCGCCGGCCCGATCAGCAGCCCCACACACCAGGCCAGGTCCCGCCGCCGGGCGAGACCCACGCTGAAATCCGGCGCCCGCAACGCGAACACGGCCGCATAGCCGATGAGCGCGGCGCCGTCGGCCAGCCCACCGGCGGCGACGCGCACCGGCGCACCCGGCGGCGGCAGCACGGTCAGGCACCAGCCGACCAGCACCATCGCGCTGAGCGTGGTGAGCACCGCGACCCGGTTGCCGTACCGGGCCGGCGCCCAGGAGACGGCGAGGACCGCCACCTCCAGCAGCGCCGGTCCGGCCCAGCCCGGCAGGTGCGCCAACGCGGCGAGGGACGCGCCGCCGAGCCCGACGTTGAACCCGTTCCAGCCGATCATCGACACGGTCAGCACCGCCGCCAACAACAGCCGCGAGGTGTCGCCCAGGTACGCGGGCAGCACCGCCGTCAACGTCCCGCCGTCGCCGAGCGGCCGGCGCAGGCCGATCCGACCCTGCCCCCAGAGCAGCGCCGCCATCAGCACCCCGCCGACCAGTAGCCCGGTCACCGGCACCGCGCCGCCGTGCCGGGCGGCCATCGCCGCACCGAGCACCAGGGTGGCCGGCGCGGTGCCGATGCCCAGCCAGGCGCCGACCGCCGACGGCCAGCGCCGTCCGGGAGCCGCGTGCAGCGAGGACGTCCGCGCGCCGCCCGGCCCGCCGTCGGACAGTCGCTCAGACAACGTGGCGCAGGTAACCGGCGATCGCCGCGTCCAGCACCTGCGCGCCGGGACGCGCCCACACCTCGGCGGAGAAGACCTCCACCTCGATCGGGCCGCGGTAGCCGGCGGCGTCGACCGCCTCGCGCAGCCGACGCAGCTCGATGCACCCGTCGCCGGGCAGCGCCCGGCCGAGCAGCACCCCCTCGGGCAGCGGGGTCACCCAGTCGCAGACCTGGAATGCGGCGATCCGCGCGCCGGCCCGCGCGATCTGCGCGTACACCGTGTCGTCCCACCACACGTGGTACGCGTCGACGACCACGCCGACCACCTCCGGGTCGAACCGCTCGGCGATGTCGAGCGCCTGGCCGAGGGTGGCGATCACGCACCGGTCGGCGGCGAACATCGGGTGCAGCGGCTCGATGGCCAGCCGGACGCCGGCCGCGGCCGCGTGCGGGGCCAACTCGCCGATCGCGTCGGCGATCCGACGCCGGGCACCGTCGACGTCCCGACTGCCGGGCGGCAGACCGCCGGAGACCAGTACCAGCTCGGGTGCGCCCAGCTCGGCGGCCTCCTCGATGGCCCGCAGGTTCTCCGCCCGCCAGTCGTCGGCGGAGAAGAAGCCACCCCGGCACAGGGACGTCACGACGAGGCCGGCGTCGCGGACCAGTTTCGCCGAACGGGCCAGCCCGTACCCGGCCACCGGCTCCCGCCACAACCCGATGCCCGGCACGCCGGCCGCCACACAACCGGCGACCACGTCGGGCAGCGCCCAGTGCTGGGCGGTGGCCTGGTTGAACGAGAAGCGTTCCAGACTCATTGGGCCACGCCCGCGACGGTGAAGAACGCCCGCGCGCGGGCGGCGGCCAGGTCGGCGTCGGGCAGCAGCCCGGCCGCGTCGGCCAGGGTGAGCAGGGTCGCCAGGTGCGCCGGGGACCGCCCGGACTGCGCGCCGCCTACCATGGTGAAGTGGTCCTGGTGACCGGCCAACCACGCCAGGAACACGATCCCCGTCTTGTAGTGCCAGGTCGGCGCCGCGAACAGGTGCCGGGCCAGCGGCACGGTCGGCGCGAAGATCTCGTCGTACGTCGCCAGGTCGCCCCGGTCGAGGGCCGCCAGCGCGGCGGCGGCGGCCGGCGCGATCGCCGCGAACACCCCGAGCAGCGCGTCCGAGTGGCCCACCTCGTCACCCCGGATCAGCTCCGGGTAGTGGAAGTCGTCGCCCGTGTAGAGGCGTACCCCCGCCGGTAGCCGTCGGCGCAGCGCGACCTCCCGGCCGGCGTCGAGCAGCGACACCTTGATCCCATCCACTGTGGACTGATGCGCCTTGACCAGCTCGATGACCGTGTCGGCGGCCAGATCCAGATCGGCAGATCCCCAGTAGCCGGTCAGCGCCGGGTCGAACATCGGCCCGAGCCAGTGCAGCACCACCGGTTCCCCGGCGGCGGTCAGCAGCTCGTCGTACACCCGCAGGTAGTCCTCGGGGCCGCGGGCGGCGGCGGCCAGGTGCCGGCTGCACATCAGCACCGGCCGGGCGCCGGCCGCGCGGACGTCGTCGAGCTGTTCGCGGTACGCGGCGGCGACCGCTGCGAGCGTGGCCGGGCCGGCCGGCAGCTGGTCGGTGCCGACACCCGCGACGATCCGGCCGCCCACGGCGCGGGCCTCGGCGGCGCTGCGCCGGATCAGCTCCCGGGTCGCCGGATAGTCCAGGCCCATCCCCCGCTGGGCGGTGTCCATCGCCTCGGCGACCCCCAGCCCGTACGACCAGAGGTGCCGCCGGAACGCGAGGGTGGTGTCCCAGTCCACCGCCGCCGGGGCCCCCGGCACGTTCTCCGCGCCCGGGTCGGCGACCACGTGCGCGGCGGCGTACGCGATCCGGCCGGTCGCCGGGGCGGCCGGGCGGGCGAAGCCGCTCCCCCCGACCAGCCGGTGTCGCCGCCCACCCGGGAGCACCACGTCGGCGGCGCTCATGCGCGCAGCTCCGGAACCTGGACGCGGACGCCCTCGCGGGCCGCGCGCAGTCCCAGCTCGGCGAGCTGTACGCCGCGCGCGCCGGCCAGGAAGTCCCACTGGAACGGCTCGCCGGCCACGACGTGCCGCAGGAACGCCTCCCACTGCACCCGGAAGCCGTTGTCGAACTCCTCGTTGTCGGGCACCTCGGTCCACTGAGCGCGGAAGTCCTCGGTGACCGGCAGATCCGGGTTCCACACCGGTTTCGGGGTGACCGCCCGGTGCTGCACCCGGCAGTTGCGCAGTCCGGCGACGGCGCTGCCCTCGGTGCCGTCGACCTGGAACTCCACCAGCTCGTCGCGGTACACCCGCACGCCCCAGGACGAGTTGATCTGCGCGATGATCCCGCCGTCGAGTTCGAAGATGGCGTACGCGGCGTCGTCGGCGGTGGCCGCGTAGGTGCGGCCGTCCTCGTCGACCCGCTCGGGCACGTGGGTGGCGGTCACGCAGGAGACCGCGTTGACCCGGCCGAACAACTCCTCCAGCACGTAGTGCCAGTGCGGGAACATGTCGGACGTGATCCCGCCCCCGTCCTCGGCCCGGTAGTTCCAGGACGGGCGCTGGGCCGGCTGCCAGTCGCCCTCGAAGACCCAGTAGCCGAACTCGCCCCGCACCGAGAGGATCCGGCCGAAGAAGCCGCCGTCGATGAGCCGCTTGAGCTTGCGCAGACCGGGCAGGAACAGCTTGTCCTGCACGACGCCGGTGCGGACGCCGGCCGCGTCGGCGGCCCGGGCCAGGTCGAGCGCGCTGGCAGTGTCCTCGGCAAGGGGCTTCTCGGTGTAGATGTGCTTGCCGGCCTCGATCGCCTGGCGGATCGCCTTCTCCCGCTGCTGGGTGACCTGGGCGTCGAAGTAGATCTCGACGTCGTCACGGGCCAGCGCCGAGGTCAGGTCGGTGGTCCAGTCGGTGAGGCCGTGCCGTTCGGCGAGCTCGCGCAGTTTCGTCTCGTTGCGCCCGACCAGGACTGGTTCCGGCCAGATGGTCGTGCCGTCGGCCACCGGCACGCCGCCGGACTCACGGATGGCCAGCAGGGACCGGACGAGGTGCTGGCGGTAGCCCATCCGTCCGGTCACGCCGTTGACGATGATGCCGATGGACCTGCGGGTCATGGTGTTCCTTCCGTCGTGCTGGTCGTGCCGATCCGCGTTCAGTGGTTGGCGGCCGCGCTGCCGAGCAACCCGCGCAGTTCGGTGGCGAGCCGGTCGAAGCGGGGGTCCGACATCACCTGCGCGTAGTCGCGGTGCGCCGGCAGCTCGACCGGGAAGGTGCGGATGATCCGGCCGGGCCGGGCACTCATCACCACGACCCGGGTGCCGAGGAAAACCGCCTCGGCGATGGAGTGGGTGACCAGCACCACCGTGGTGCCGGTCTCCCGCCAGATGCGGTGCAGCTCGGCGTTCATCTGCTCCCGGGTCAGCGCGTCCAGGGCGCCGAAGGGCTCGTCCATGAGCAGCACCGGCGGGGCGTGCAGCAGCGCGCGGCACAGCGCCACCCGCTGCTGCATGCCGCCGGACAGCTCGTGCGGCAACGCCTTCTCGAAGCCGGTCAGTCCGGTCATCTCGATCAGCTCGTCGGCGCGGCGGGCCGCCCGTGCCCGGTCCATGCCGCGCATCTCGGCCTGGAGCAGGATGTTGGCCCGCGCGCCGCGCCACTCGAGCAGCGCGGCCTTCTGGAAGACGAAGCCGATCTCCTTCTGTGGGCCGCGTACCGGGCGCTCCAGCAGCGACACCTCGCCGCTGGTGGGCTTGACCAGCCCGGCGACGATCTTCAGCAGGGTGGACTTGCCGCAGCCGGACGGGCCGACGATGGTGACGAACTCCCCCGGCTCGATGTCGAGGGACACGTCGTCGAGGGCGGTGGTCTGCGACCGCCGGGTGGTGAACCGGACGGTCACCCCGGACATCCCGATGGCGGTGCCGGTCGCTGCCGGCGCGGCGTTCACCGGGTCACCCCTGCGCCGCGTACGAGGAGTCCCAGTACGCCTTGGGCGCCCCCGGGTCCTTCAGCTCGGCGTAGCGCGACATCAGGTCGATGGTCTCGGACCACTGGGCCTCGGTGTTGACCCCGGGCGGGCCGTCCCCGCCGAGCAGCGGCAGGTTGAGGGTGAGCTGCTTGGTGAGCACCTCGGGGGCGGGCTCGTTCTCGGCGAGCGCGACCATGGCGCTCACCGCGCCGGCGGGGTCACGGGCGGCGTCGGCCCAGGACTTCTGGGTGGCCCGGACGAACTTGCGGACCAACTCCGGGTCCTTCTGCAGGGTCTGCGTGTTGGCGATCAGGCCGGTGCCGAGCAGGTTCATCCCGTAGTCGGCGAAGAGCAGCACGTCGACCTTCTTGCCGGTCTTGCTCTCGATGGTCGGGGCCTGGTCGTGGAAGAAGCCCATGATGGCGTCGACCTTGCCCTCGGCGAGCGCGGCGATCTTGCCGGCGGCGTCCACGTTGACCACCTTGACGTCGTCCTTGTTGACGCCGTTCTTCTCCAGCCAGGCCGGGAAGGTCGCGTAGAGGGCATCTCCGGGGGTGCCGCCGACGGTCTTGCCCTTCAGGTCGGCCGGGGTCTTGATGTTCTTCTCGGTGAAGAACTCGACCGAGGAGGGGCCCTTCTCCAGGTACGCGCCGAGGCTGCGCACCGGCATCCCGCTGGCCACGGACTTGAGCAGCACCGGGCTGTCGGCCCAGCCGAAGTCGGTCTGCTTCTGGGCGACTTGCTTGACGGTGTTGCCGGAGCCGTTGCCGGGCAGGATCTTCAGGTCGATGCCCTCGGCGGAGTAGTAGCCCTTCTGCAGGCCGTAGTAGAAGGGCGCGTGTTCGCCGTACGGCACCCAGTTGAGGGTGAGGGTGGCCTGTTTGTTGCCGTTGGCGCCGGTCTTGCCCGTGGAGTCGTCCGCACCGCAGCCGGTGGCGGCGAGGAGCAGGGCGGCGGTGGCCAGGATGGTGGTGGCGGTGCGTTTCATCGGTGCCTCCGTGATGGGGTCGGTCAGGAGGTGGTGAGGGACACGCCGGCGCGACGGCTGGCGTGCCACGGGATGAGCAGTGCCTCGGCGATCTCGACCAGGACGAACAGGACGATGCCGATGGCGGACATCAGGATCAGGTCGGCGAACAGCAGTGGGGCGTCGAGGTTGCCGTTGGCCAGCAACAGGACGTAGCCGAGCCCTTCGCTGGCGCCGACGAACTCGCCGACCACGGCGCCGACAACCGCGAGGGTGACGGCCACCTTGAGGCCGGCCATCAGGTGCGGCAACGCGTTCGGGAAGCGGATCTTGCGGAAGGTGCGCCACGGCCCGGCGCCCATGGTGGCGGAGAGGTCGAGCAGCTCCGGGTCGGTGGACCGCAGGCCGGCCACCCCGGAGATGACCACCGGGAAGAACGCGATGAGCACGGCCAGGATGATCTTCGGGGTGAGGCCGAGACCGAACCAGACCACCAGCAGCGGCGCGATGGCGATCTTCGGGATGACCTGTGCGAACAGGACGATCGGGTAGAGCGCCTTGTCCAGGGTGCGCGAGTAGGCGATGGCGACCGCGGTGGCCAGCCCCAGCGCGGCGGCCAGCACGAAGCCGAGCACCGTCTCGTAGAGCGTGACCATGGTGTGCCGGGCCAGCTCGGACCACTGGTCGGTCATCGTGGTCCAGACCTGGCCGGGAGTGGGCACCAGGTAGTTCGGCACGTACTCCCGGGCGGCGACGAACCACCAGGCGACGAAGAAGGCGACCAGCACCAGCGCCGGTCGCCACAGCGAGTCGGCGAGGCTGGCCGCGCGCCGACCGAGCGTCGGGCGCGGTGGACGGCCACCGCCAGGCGGCGGTGTCACCACGGGGGACGATGTCGGGCCGTCGACGACTGCCGGCGCACCGCCGCTTGCGGGCCCGGAGGCGGGCTCGGAGGCGGCTGCCCGCGCACCGCTCGCCTGGTCGGCGGCGGCCGGCCGGCCCGCCGTGTCCAAAGAGTTCTCGGTCACGCGGAACCTCCTCGGGGGCCCGGCACGGCACTCGTGGAGCGGGCCGGTCGGCGGATCAGGCAAACGCTTTCCTGGAGCGTAGGCGGCCCCCTCACGCCGGGCAAGGCCTTTCCTCGATCTATTCGTCGATTGGCCCGACGCCGCACACGCCGGGCCACGTCGAGATCACCTCGACCTCCCGGGAACGGGACCCGCACAACCTGAGAGGACCGTCCGATCTGGACCGATGGCGCGGC
Source organism: Micromonospora sp. NPDC047557 (assembly GCF_043205095.1). Taxonomy (NCBI): domain Bacteria; kingdom Bacillati; phylum Actinomycetota; class Actinomycetes; order Micromonosporales; family Micromonosporaceae; genus Micromonospora; species Micromonospora sp. NPDC047557. Next base: position 317,454 of record NZ_JBIDDK010000006.1, read on the forward strand.
GGGCGCCGTCAGGCGCCGGCCGGGTAGGTGTCGAGGAGGCCGCACATGCCGAGCCGGCCCCGCTCGACCGGCTCGGCCACCGCGTACACCCCGGCGTCGCCCAGGTGCGCGGGATCCCCCCGCTCCAAGGCGTCGAGCTGCACGGCGGTGTCGGCGGCGGCACGGCCGGCGCCGGACTCCCACCGCTGCCGCCACCGCGTCAGCAACGGCTGGCGCAGCGCGATCGCGGCGGCGTGGAACGCGGCCAGCGCCGCCGGCCCGCTGGACCGCAGCGCCGAGAAGCCGATCACCGCCAGATCCCGCCGCCGGTACGCGGCGCGCACGTCCGCGCCCGGCGCTCCCCCGTCGGGCAGCGCCGCCGCCGCGGCGTACGCCGCCGGGTCGGCCAGCACCTCGGGTGGGAAAGTCAGCACCGCGTCACCAGCCTCGGGCAGGCCGCTGTTCTGCATGAGCACCACGATGCGCAGCCCGCCGGAGTTCACCAGGCGGTGCACGGTGCCCGGCTCGAACCAGACCACCACCCCCGGCCGCAGCGGCGTTTCCCGGAAGCCGGCCGTGGTCAGGGTCTGCACCGCGCCCTCGCCGTCGGTCACCACGTACCCCTCGGTGCAGCACAGGTGCACGTGCGGGGTGCCACCGACCACGCCGTCCGGCGCGACGGTGTCGTAGACGCGCAGCCGGGAGACGCCGATCCCGCCGGGAAGCGCCGCGAAGCGATCGGGCATGGCCGAACCTCCCTGCGGGAAAGGGCTTTCTCTGCGGTACGGTGACGCTAGCCGGCACGGCGAAACGCCGTCAACAGACCGAGGGGGCGGGCCATGGCGACCCTGTCCGACGTGGCGCGGCGCGCGGGCGTCTCACCCGCCACCGCCTCCCGCGTCATCAACGGCAGCAGCAAACCGGTCACCGACGAGCTGCGCGAGCGGGTGCTCGCCGCCGTCGCCGAGTTGCAGTACGTGCCCAACGCGCACGCCCAACTGCTGGCCCGCTCGCACCGCAGCGCGGTCGGCGTGATCGTGCACGACGTCTCCGACCCGTACTTCGCCGAGATCACCCGAGGGCTGCAACGGGTCGCGACGGACCAGGGCCGGCTGCTGATGATCTGCAACAGCTACCGCGACCCGGACCGCGAGCTGGAGTACGTGGAGCTGCTGCGCGGCCACCAGGTGGCGGCGCTGATCCTGGCCGGCTCCGGCTACCACGACGAGGCGTTCACCCGGCAGCTCAACGAGAAGCTCGCCGCGTACGAGGCGACCGGCGGGCGGGTCGCGGTCATCGGCCGCCACGAGCACTCCGGCGACGCCGTCATGCCGGACAACCGGGCCGGCGGTCACCTCGCCGGTCGCGAACTGTGCGAGCTGGGGCACCGGGCGATCGGCGTGGTCGCCGGCCCCCGCATCCTCACCACCACCACCGATCGACTGGCCGGGTTCAAACAGGCCCTTGCCGAGCAGGGCCGCGAGCTGCCCGAGCGCCGCATCCGGTACGCCGAGTTCGACCGCGACGGCGGCGCCGAGGCCACCGCCCGGCTGCTCGACGCCGACCCCGGGCTGACCGCGATCGTGGCCCTCAACGACTCGATGGCCATCGGCGCCCTCGCCACCCTGCGGGCCCGCTCGCTGGCGGTGCCGCAGCAGGTCTCAGTGGTCGGCTTCGACGACATGCCGATCGCCCGGGACGTGACACCCGCACTGACCACCGTGCGGCTGCCGCTTGTCGACATGGGAGTCCGGGCGATGTCCCTGGTGCTCGGCGCGGAGGCGCCGGCGCCCCGGGTCGAGGTGCTCCCCGCCGAGCTGATCCGGCGGGACACGTCCGGGCCGGCGCCGGCCGATCGGCGCGAGACGGCAGCGTCGGCGCCCCGCGCCCGCCGGGCCGACGCCGCCTCCTGACCGGGGTCGGCCCCGCGGCGTCCTGTCACGACGGACGACGGGGCGTACCCGGTCCGCGGATCGAGGACGAACCGGAGCGACACGCCCGCCCGACGGTGCCGCGGGACGAGAAGATCAGGCCGGGAACTGCCCCCACGGCGCGGCCCGCGCGGGTGGCGGCCGACGCGGGGTCGGCCGCCACCCGGGTGGGTCAGGGCAGGTCGATCGGGCGCAGCACCCGGTCCACGGTGTGCGCGATCTGCCGGTTGCCCTTGTTGACGTCGAACGCGACCACGCGGGCGTCACGGTCGTCGGTGTCGGCGTCGACCAGCCGCACCTGGCGGAAGATGTGCCAGTAGGTGCGGACGTCGACCTCGACGGTCGGGCCGAGAGCGGTGGTCAGCTCCGCGCCGTCGGCCTTGAGGGCCGCCCTGCGGTCGATGGTCGCGCCCGGCACGACGTGGTAGAGCAGCACCGTCTCCACGGTGTCGATGCCCAGCCCGGCGACCGCCGCGAACGCGGCGCTCTCACCGGGCAGCTTCCGAGCGTGGGTCAGCTCGCGCACCAACTGCTGGAACGCGGCGTCGTTGGGCAGGAACGCGGTCAGTGCGACGGTGCCGTTCGTGAGCACCTTCACCGGCGAGTCCGGCTTGGCCTCGAGCACCGCCAGCACGGCCGCGGTCAGTACGTCGAAGTCCCGCGAGTTGCGGTCGAAGCCGCTCGTGTCCTTCGTGAGCACCTGGGCGAGCGACTTCGTGCCGAGTGGCTTGGCCTTACCGGTCGCCTGGGCTGCCGGCACGGCCACGGCGGTGGTGGCCAGCGCGGTGGCCACGGCGCCCACCGCCATCCGGGCGGCGAATCGTGCGATCTTCATCAGCGGGCCTTTCGTCGAAGCGACGGATCCGTGACGTCTCGTCACGACACATGCTTCGCGGCCGGCACACCGCCCGGATGCAGCCACCGCCGGGAAAGTTCGACAGTCGAAATCCGCTGTCCCCACCCGGAGTGCCCCGCGTAGCCTGCGCCGGTGCTGATCCGCGAGTTCGACGACCAGGACTGGTCGCAGGTGTGGCCGATGATCGAGGACGTGGTCCGGGCACAGGAAACCTTCCCCTACGACCCGGACATGACCGCGGACACGGCGTACCGCATCTGGGTGGAGGCCCCGCCCGGGCGGACCGTCGTCGCGGTCGACGGCGAGCGGGTGCTCGGCACCGCGAAGATGGGCACCAACCGGCCCGGGCCGGGCGCGCACGTGTCCACCGCCAGTTTCGTGGTCGCCGCCGACGCGCGCGGCCGGGGCGTGGGTACCGCGCTGTGCCGCGACGCCCTGACCTGGGCACGGCGACGGGGGTACGCCGGCATGCAGTTCAACGCCGTGGTGGAGACCAACCGATCGGCGGTCGAGCTGTACCGCAGGGAGGGCTTCGACGTGGTCGGCACCGTGCCGGGCGCGTTCCGCCACCCCACCCTCGGCCGGGTCGGCCTGCACGTCATGTACCAGGAGTTCTGATCGCCCCCGCCGGTGGTCAGCCGGCCTGACCCACCGGGACGGCCGGAGGCGACAGACGCCTCTGCGCGCCAGCTGTGCGGATCGGGGTGAACAGCCCGCCGACCGCGACCAGCAGGCAGCCCGCTCCGGCCACGAACGCGACAGCCGCGACGCCGAACCGGCCGGCGGTCCAGGTCAGGATGGCGGCGCCGGCCGGCCCGAGGGCGTAGTGGGTGCTCCAGAACGCCGAGGTGACCCGACCGAGCAGATGGTCGGGGGTGATCTCCTGGCGCAGCGACATCGAGCAGATCCCGCCGACGCTGAGACAGCACAGGTAGACGGCGGTCAGCGCGGTGACCGCCGGCACGCTCGTCGCCATGCCGGCGCCCGCCACCGCGAACCCGCAGACGGCGTGCGCCCCGATCCAGGTGGCGCCGAAGCCGCGCCGACGACGCAGCGGGGCCACCAGCAGCGCCCCGGCGACCGTGCCCAGCGCCGCCAGGCCGAGCACCGCTCCGACCGTGCGCTCGGTGCCGCCGAGGTCGTGCGTCACGTGGTAGATCAGCACATCGGTGAAGCCGTAGGTCAGGAAGATGAACACCGACAGCAGGACGGTCAGCGCGCGGAGCACGGGCTGTCGCCACAGGAACCGCGCCCCGGCCAGGAATTCGGCCAGCGGGCGCTCCCGGGGCACCGGCGCGACGTCGGCGGCCTGAGCCCGGCGCAGCCGGACCAGCCGCAGGCCGGCCGCCGAGAGCGCGAAGCTCGCCGCGTTGACGGCGATGGCGACCGCCGGGCCGAAGCGGGCCGATACCACACCGGCGAGCAGCGGCCCGAGAACGGCGGCCGCCGCGAACGTCGCCTGGAGCCGGCCGTTGGCCTCGGTGAGCCGGTCGGAGTCGACGAGGTTGCGCACCGCGGTCACCGCCGCGACCTGGAACAGCATGCCGGCCGCCTCGCAGATCGGCAGCACGACGAAGAGCAGCCAGACCTGCGGGCCCGCGAGCCAGGCCAGCGGCACCACGGCGTAGAGGACCAGACGGGCCAGGTCCGCGACGATCATCAGCGTACGGCGGTCGTACCGGTCGACCAGCACCCCGCCGAAGATCCCGGCGACCACGGACGCCGCGCCGGCGACGGCGGTGAGCAGGCCCATCTGCGCCACCGACCCGGTCGCCTGCAACACCAGCAGCGGCACCGCCAGGTAGGCGAACGCGTCACCGGCCGCGGAGAGCGACTGCGCGATCCAGTACGTGCCGAAGGAGCGGTCCCGCCACAGCGGAGCCCGCTGAGGGCTGGCAGCTCGGCTCATCCCGTCGAGGTTAGTGGCCCTCGTGGTGCCGTGCTGACCGTCACACCGGCGTCGCCCACGAGGTCTGGTCGAACTCAGACGGCCCCGGGAAGACTCCCGAGGCCGTCTGAGGCGTACGCGAAGCGGTTCAGCCCTGGCGCAGCGGCGCGAGCGCGGTGCTCCAGGCCACGACCTGGTCGAGGGTCACGTTGAGCGCGTCCCGCTGGTGGTCGTTGGGCTTGAAGACGCTGAAGTTCTCGAAGTCGGTGAAGAGCGAGAGCGCGACCTGCGAGCGCACGTCGGCCATCTGGAGCTCACCGGCGATCAGGCGCAGGTGCTCGACGGCCCGGGCGCCGCCGACCGAGCCGTAGCTGACGAAGCCGACAGCCTTGTTGTTCCACTCACCGTAGAGGAAGTCGATGGCGTTCTTCAGCGCACCCGAGGTTGAGTGGTTGTATTCCGGCGTCACCATCACGAACCCGTCAAACGACGCGATGGTCTCGGCCCAGCGCAGCGTGTGCGGCTGGCTGTACTGGCCCATCGCGGGCGGGTACGCCTCGTCGAGGTGCGGCAGCTTGTAGTCGAGCAGGTCGATCAGCTCGAACTGCGCGTCGGAGCGCTGCTGGGCGATCTCGTGGACCCAACGGGCGACGGCTTCGCCGTTGCGCCCCGGGCGGGTGCTTCCGAGGATGATCCCGATCCTGGTCATGGCTGCGCCTTTCAGTAGTCCGAACCTGGCGCCGGAACGCTAGCCGCTCCTTGCTTCGTCAAGCAAATGACGATCCTATGGCTGTGCTCACACCGTGCGTGAGCAATTGCTCAATCAAGCAACTATGCTGGGGAGCATGGCCGACCCCAGTTCCGAGCCTCTGCGACCCCTCGACGCCGATGAGGAGGCGCTGGTCCGTGCCCTGGGCCGGGTGATGTACGTGGTGCCCCGCACGATCGACGCCGACATGGTCAGCGACCGACAGCTGCCGCTCACCGAGTACACCGCCCTGATGAATCTCTCCGAGGCGCCGGACCGGCGGATGCGCATGCACGAGCTCGCGGCGGCCTGCTACCTCTCACTGAGCGGCATGACCCGAACGATCATCCGGCTGGAGACGCAGGGCCTGGTCAAGCGGGAACGGTGCGAGGAGGATGCGCGCGGCTGGAACGCGGTGCTCACCGACGCGGGCTTCGCCCGGCTCCAGGAGTCCTGGCCCAGCCACCTCGCCGCCGTACGTCGGCGGTTTCTCCGCCACTTCGAGGGCCTCGACCTGGCCCAGCTGGCCCGCGCGTTCGGGCGCGCGGGAGCAGTCGACTAGCAGTGCGGGTCACCGGTCGGTGGCCGGCGCCGTCCCCGCCTGCTCGACCTGCTGGATGAGTTGCTTGAGATGGGCGATCTCTTCACGCAGGGCTGCCCGACCGGCAGCGGTGAGAGTCACCCAGGTGCGTGGGCGCTTGCCCTCGTAGCCCTTCTCGATCTGGATCAGCTCGGCCTTTTCCAAGACGGTCAGGTGCTGCCCAAGGTTGCCTGCGGTCAGCTGCAGGGTGGTGCGCAGGAAGCCGAACTCGACCTGGCGAGCCTGGTGCGCGATGGCCAGGATGCCCAGTCGGACGCGCTGGTGGACCACGTCGTCGAGGCCATTGGTGGGATGGTCGGTCATCGCCCCGGAACCTCGGTGCTCGGCCGGAACAGGGCGAAGGCGGCACTGCCGAGCAGCAGTAGCGCCGCCGGGACGAGCAGCTGAGGCAGGAAGAACCACCGGGAGGTCGCGTGGATGACCTGGCCGCCCTGCACCATCACGATCGCCAGGAAGGCGAGGCTGTACGCCAGCAGCGCCCAGTTGCGTTCGACCCACGCGAGCACCAGCAGCGCCAGCGCGATGACCGCTATGGGACTGGCCAGCCCGTTGACAAGCCATGCCGCCGGCCCGACCTCGATCGCGGCCGGGTCGGTGGAGAAGGGGTCGGCGGGGACGGGGATGAGCGGATGGAACGTCAGCCAGATCGACACGGCCGTCATCAGCACGGCCAACGCGACGCCGACGACGACGTAGGGGCGGATCGGGGTGCCCACGCCACGCCGCCGGGACTGCCTGACGTAGAAGCCCGCGATCGCCGCGTAGGCGAGCACCAGCGCGACCGTCCAGTATCCGAGTTCGGTCGGGTTGGGCGCCATGCAGACCCTGTCCTGTGGGCGGGATCGGCAGGTGTCGAACAGGTCGAGGTAGGGGGCGTACCGGTAGACGGGTATCGCGACCAGGGTGACCACCGCGAGGACCAGCAGCGGGAACCAGGTGCCGCGCTGGGCGACATGGACCTGGCGTGTCAGGTCGCGCACGGCCGCCAACAGTTCGCGAGGGCCGTCTGCCTGCGGAGCGGATTCGTGTGTCATGAAGTTAGCTTTGCATTACAGACCTATCCGCGCAAGAGAGTGCGGCAACATGTCGCGAACCGTGCCGAGACAGCACCAGGGCGTGTGTCGAAGCCCTCGGTTCAGGACTTCGACACACGCCCCGGCCGGGCCGAGCCATCGACGTGACGGTTTAGGCGTTGGCCACCAGCCGCCAACGGTTGTCCGCGCTGCCGTTGTCGGAGTCCTGTACGGCCTGCGCGCCACGCGCAGTGGAGCCGTTGAGGATGCCGAGCAGCTTGCCGCTGTTGACATTGCGGATCTTGTAGGTGCCGTCGCCGTTGTCCACCAGGGTCCACCGGTGATCCGCGGTGCCGTTGTCGGCCCACTGCAGGACGCGGGCGTTGTCGGCGGTGGACATGTTCTCCACGCCGAGGACCTTCCCGCTGTTGACGTTGCGGAACCGGACGGCGTTGCCGTCGGTCACCACCACCCAGTTGTGGTCGGCGGTGCCGCTGTCGTCCCACTGCAGAGCCAGCCCACCGTCGGCGGTGGACATGTTCTGGATGCCGAGCACCATCCCGCTGCCGACGTTGACCAGCCGGTGGCTGCCCCCACCGCTGCTGCCGCTGGTGTTCCAGTAGACGGTGTAGTTGAAGCCGTGGGCGTCCTGGAACGGCCCGAGGTTGACGGTGGACCCGTTCGCGGTGGCGGTGAACGCCAGCGAGCTGGTGCTGGTCCGCGCGATGGACGAGACGTTGAGTGCCGGCGGCGCGCTCAGCGTGGTGTTGCCGTAGTTGCCGCAGAGCACGCTCGGGCCGTAGGTGACGGCGGCGACGCTGGGGTTGTCGTTGGTCGGCTGCACGACGACACGCATCGGCAGACGCACGGTGATGGTGTCTCCGGCCGCCCAGGTACGCGTGACCGTCGCGTAGCTGCCGGGCGTCGTGGCGACGGACTGCGCCACACCGTTGACGCTGATCGTCGCGCCGCTGGTCCACGCCGGAATGCGGACGCGAACGCTCCACGAGCCGCTCATCGTGCCGCCGAGGGTGAGCGTGGTGGTGTCGCTCACCGGGTACGTGGTGCTCTGGGTGACCGTGATGCCCCGCTGCGACCAGGTCAGCTCCGAGGGCACGAACAGGTTCACGGTCAGCGTCGTGCCGCTGTAGAAGTAGATGGAGTCCATCAACTTCGTGTTGATCTCCACGCCGGTGCCCTGGCAGCACCAGAACGAGTTGTAGTCGGTGCTCCAGGTGCCGCCGCCCCATGCCGGGCCCACGCCCCGCCGGCCGCCCGGCTTGAGAGGGGTGAAGTAGGTGATGTGACCGTGGCTGTCGGCCGGGTTCTGCGCGCCGATCAGGTGGTTGATCGTGGCGCGCTCGTAGTAGTCGAAGTAGTCGGTGCGGTTCGGGTCGAGCAGCCACAGCTCCCGCGTCAACTTGAGCATGTTGTAGGTGTTGCACTGCTCGCAGGTGTCGTTGGTGAGGTAGCCGGCGATCGCGTTGGGCGCCCGGAAGTGCTCGGCCTGGCTGTTGCCGCCGATGACGTAGGAGTGCGCGCCGACGGTGATGTTCCAGGCGTTGCTGGCGATGTCCCGGTAGCGGGTCGTCCCGGTGGCCTTGAACTCGCGGGCGGCGCCCACCCACTTGGGCACCTGCGTGTTGGCGTGCAGTCCGTTGAGCTGGTCCTGGTTGGAGGCCAGGGGGTTGAACACGGCGGCGTGGTCGAACCGCTGGGCGGTGGTGAGCCACCGGGTGTCACCGGTCTGCTGGTAGATGTCGGTCAGCACCTCGTTCATGCCACCGAACTCGGTGCCGAGCATCGACTGCATCTGGCTGGAGCTGAGCCGGGACGTGCGGGTGTCGACCCAGCCGGCGAGGGCCAGCAGCACCGTGCGGGCCTGGGTGTTGCCGGTGTAGCGCCAGACGTCGAGCAGGCCGGCGAGCGTCTTGTGGATGCAGTAGTAGGGCACGTTGCCGTTGGACAGCGTGCGTGCCTCCAGCGCGGTGAAGTCGGACTCCGGGAAGCCGGAAAGGTATCCCGACCCGAACCCGGCGGCGCCGTTGTTCGCCTGGCACTTGGCCAGCTCGGCGACCATGTAGTTCGCCTTGTCCCGGCAGGTGGTGTCGCCCAGCACCGCGTAGGCCTGGGCCCATGCGGTCAGGAAGTGCCCCTGCATGTGGGTCCGGAACGGGAAGTTCGGCGCGTCCCAGCCACCGTTGGTGGCGGCGCCGTTGGTGGAGAGCCGGTGGTTGGCGCGGAAGTTGTAGAGCATCCGGTCGACATCGACGACGCGCAGATAGTTCAGGGTGCGGGTCTGGTTGTCGAGCCAGCGGCCGGCGGTCAGTCGCACCTGACCGAACTCGAAGGGGTAGGCGCCGACGCCGATGTCCGACCGCGCTGGCGGGACCACGGCAGCGGCGGCGGGGCCCGCGCCGAGCGTCGTGGCTCCGGTCGCGGAGAGCACGGCGGTGGCGCCGGCGGCCTGCAGCACGCGGCGTCGGCTGAGGGGCAGGGACGACATGGGACCTCCAGATGAGCGCTACCGGCGACGGGGCGACAACCGGGCGGGACGGGCTCGGTGGGATGCAGGGGTCCGAACGTTAGCGTTCACATCCGTGTCCGGCATGTTACGGCCCACCGACCCACGAATTCAAGATGGTGACTGTATTCGTACGCCGTACACCTGTGCACGAGCTGGGACAGCAGGGGCGGTAAAAGGGATGCGGTATGGCGCGCCACCTCGTGTTATCGATAACACCGAAGGCGAAACGGGATGCGCGCCGACGAGCGCCGCTGGTGGAATGTCGGGATGAAGCATGATCTTGTGCGTCCCCCGAAGGCACGACCGGGTGACCACATCGCGGTCCTGTCGCCGTCCTTCGCCGCGGCCGGCGCCTATCCCGAGATCCACGAGCAGGCCATGCGGCGGCTCGCCGACCTGACCGGCCTCGTCCCGGTCGAGTACCCGACCACCCGCACGGTCGGCGCGAGCGCGCAGGCGCGCGCGGCGGACATCAACGCCGCCTTCGCCGATCCCCGGGTACGCGCCATCCTCGCCGTCGTCGGAGGCGAGGACCAGATCACGGTCATCCCCCACCTGGACGCCGACCTCGCCCGCGCCGACCCGAAGCCGTTCCTGGGCACCAGCGACAACACCAACCTGCACCAGTGGCTCTGGGGGCTCGGCATCGCGAGCTTCTACGGCGGGTCGTCGCAGGTGCACCTCGGCCCCGGGCCCGCCGTGGACGACATCCACGCCCGGTCACTGCGGGCCGCGCTCCTCACCGGCGAGCGGTTGGAGATCACCGACCCCGGCGAGTCCGAGGACATCGGGATCGGCTGGGCCGACCCACGGGCGTTGCACGCGTTCGGGGAGCGCGAGTCGACGGCGCCGTGGAGCTGGTACGGGCCGCGTCGCACGGTCACCGGCCCCGCCTGGGGCGGGTGTCTGGAGGTCCTCCAGTGGACCCTCACGGCGGGACGCTTCCCGTTTCCTCCGGAGGTTCTGCGCGGCGGCGTGCTGATCATCGAGACGTCGGAGAAGCTCCTTCCCGCCCGCGAGGTCGGTTGGATCGTACGGGCGCTGGGTGAACGCGGTCTTCTCGATGCCGTCGACGCGGTACTTGTCGCCCGTCCGCCGGTCTCCGACTTCACGCGCCGACCCTCTGCCGAGGAGAGGGCGCACCTACGGGAGGAGCAGCGCGACACGGTCGTCGACGTGGTGAACCGCTACAACCCGGACGCGGTCGTCTGCGTCGGCGTCCCGTTCGGCCACACCAGGCCGCAGTGGATCCTCCCCCACGGCGGCCCGATCACCGTCGACGGTGTGGAGCGTCGGATCTTCGCCGACTATCGATAAGGAGGTACGCCGTCCGCGTCCCGGCCGGCGGTCGGACTCTCGGAGCCTGCCGGGACGCGGACGGCGTCAGCGGGCCGGAGCGTGGGCGGCCAGCGGATTCGTGAGGGTGCCGACGAACTGCAGCGCGGCCGACGGGTCGGCCAGGTCGATCATCTGCTGGTTGTCGCGCAGCTGAAGGCGGTTGAGGCAGGAGAGCGCGAACTCGGGGGCGAACAGGTCGTAGTGGCGTACCCGCTCGGCCAGGTGCGGCACCCGCTCGAAGTAGTCGGCGGCGCAGGCCGCGACCGTGCCCCAGAAGTCGTCCTCGGTGAGCACGCCGGCCTCGACCAGCACCGCGTTGAGGTGCCGCAGGAAGCAGTCGACCACGTCGGTGAAGATGGTCAGCAGCTTGGTGTCGTCGGGCACCTCGACCCGGATCCGCTGCACCTGGGCCGGCAGGTCGGCGTCGGCGCTCAGCACCGCGATCTCCTCGGCGATGTCCTTGAAGATCACCCGCTGGACGGTGTGGTGCTCGTCGAGGACCAGGATGACGTTCTCGCCGTGCGGCATGAAGGCCAGGTCGTGGGCGTAGAAGCTGTGCAGCAGCGGGGTCAGGTAGGCGTCCAGGTAGCGGCGCAGCCACACCTCGGGCGCCAGGCCGGACCGGTCGATCAGCGCCGCCGCCAGTGAGCCGCCGTCGTCGTCGACGTGCAGCAGCGCGGCCATCGTGGACAGTCGCTGCCCCGGAGCCAGGCCGGGCACCGGGCTCTCCCGCCACAGCGCGGCCAGCATCTTGCGGTATGGGGATGTGCGCTCGGTCGCCGCCTCGTACTGCCGGTGCCGGTAGCCGACCGCGGCCCGTTCCCGGATGATCGTCAGCCCGGTGCCGGTCAACACCTCGTCGCCGGCGATCAGGTTGGCCAGCCAGTCGTTGATGGCCGGGGTCGCGGCCATGTACGTGGCCGACAGCCCTCGCATGAAGCCCATGTTCAGCACCGACAGCGCGGTCTTGACGTAGTGCCGGCCCGGCTCGGTGACGTTGAAGAAGGTCCGGATGGACTGCTGCGCCAGGTACGAGTCCGGCCCGGGACCCAGGTGCACCAGCCGACGCTGGGCCAACTCCCCCGCGAACGTGACGGCCAGCCTGTTCCACCACTGCCACGGGTGCGCCGGGATGAGGTGGTAGTCGGCGAGGTCCAGGCCGAGGTCGGCCATCGTGGCGGCGAAGCGGGCCCGGGTCTCGGCGTCCAGCTCGCCGGAGATGAGCGTGTCGTAGTCCAGGTCGGTGGCGCTGCTGAACGTCGAGTGGTCCCGGTGGGCGGCCAGCCACTCCAGGCGTACCGGCGTGGCGGCCTCGGGGGCGTAGCGGTGGTACTCGTCGACGCCGAAGCCGAGCCGGCCGTTGTTGGCCACGAAGCAGGGGTGGCCCTCGGTCATCGACGTCTCGATGGTCTGGAAGTCCGCCCCGGCCAGCTCGGCGGCGCTCGGCAGGGACTGGGCCAGCTTGTACGCGGCACCGGCGAGGGTGGAGGTGATCTCCTCCAGGTAGACCGGGAGCACCCGCGCGGACAGGCCGAGGGTGCCGCGCAGCTCGACGATCAGGTCCACGGCGTCCGGCGGCAGCGCGACGCCGTCGCGGTGCCGGGTGATGCTGTCGGCGTCGATCTGCCAGTGGGCCAGGGCGAGCACCCGGGCGACGAACCGGTAGGTGACGGTGCCGTCGTCGCTGCGGACCTCGTACCACTGCCGGTCGTCGGGGCCGGGCACGGGCTCCGGGGTGAGCAGCCGTTCGTGGGTGAACTCGGCGAGCGCCTTGCGGACCAGCATCCGGTTGGCTCGCGCCCAGCGCTGCGGGGTGAGGTGCGCGACCGGGTCGCCGGGGGCGGCCTGGCCGGCGACGGTCGGCGGGGTGGGGACGGCGGTGGTGGTCACGCCGGGGCTCCTTCGGTTCGGGTGGCGGCAGCGGGCTCGGCGGCGGCGGTGTGTCCGGCGGCGGCCTGGAACTGGGCGCGGGTGCAGACGCTGAGCAGCGCGTCCTTCTCCGGCTTGGCGATCGGGCCGACGACCTCGAAGCCGACGGCGGCGTTCAGCGCGTGCACGGCGGTGTTGCGCACGTCCGGCTCGACCACCACGCGCCGCGTCGCCGGGTCGGCGAAGAGCCACGCCATGACGGTACGGATCACCGCGCGGGTGAAGCCGTGCACGGGAGTGCCGGCGGGCGCGCAGAGGAAGTGCATGCCCACGTCGCCGGGCTGGTGGTCGTAGAGGCCGACCAGTTCGACGTGGGCCGGGTCGTAGCGCTCGGCCAGGAAGGCGGGCTCGCCCCGCCACAGGCCGAGGTACGCGTCGTGGTGCGGGTGCGCGGCGATGCGCCGGTACTCCTCGATCACCTGGGCCTCGTCGGCGTCCTGCATCAGCCAGAACGCCGCCTTCGGGTGGGTCACCCAGCCGTGCAGCAGCGGGGCGTCGGCCTCCGGATCGAGGGTACGCAGGGCGAACGCGCCGAGGGTGTCGTCGACGCGGGTGAAGACCACGCTCACGAGATCACCCCGAACTCCTGGAAGGTGATGCTCTTCTCGATCGGGTAGTGCTCCCGGCCGAGCAGCTCGCGGATGATCCAGGAGTTGCGGTACGCGCCCATGCCCAGATCCGGCGAGGTGATGCTGTGCGTGTGGGTGCCCGCGTTCTGCAGGAAGATGCCCCGCCCGCTGTGGTCGATGCTGTAGTTGCGGGCCACGTCGAAGCGACCGTGCGCGTCCCAGCGGATCCGTTCGCGCACCGGGGCCAGGAACTCCGGCACCCGGTAGTGGTAGCCGGTGGCCAGCACGAGTCCCTCGGTGCGCAGGGTGAAGTCCCGCTCCTGCTCCACGTGCCGCAACCCGAGCGTGTACTCCCCGTCGCGGTGGGCGGCCTCGACCAGCTCGGTGTTGGTCAGCAGCCGGGTGCGCGCCGGCCCGTCGACGCTGTGCGCGTAGAGCAGGTCGAAGATGTCGTTGATCAGGTCGGCGTTGATCCCCTTGAACAGGCCCTTCTGCTCGGCCTCCAGCCGGTAGCGGGTCGCCTCGGGCAGCGCGTGGAAGTAGTCCACGTAGTCCGGTGAGGTCATCTCCAGCGTCAGCTTGGTGTATTCGAGCGGGAAGAACCGGGGCGAGCGGGTGACCCAGTTCAACTGGTAGCCGTACCGGTCGAGGTCGCCGAGCAGGTCGTGGTAGATCTCGGCGGCGCTCTGCCCGCTGCCCACCACCGTGATGCTGCGCTTGGTGCGCAGCGCGTCCCGGTGCTCCAGGTAGCGCGAGTTGTGCACGGCGTCCCCGGGCAGCCCGGCGACGGCGGCCGGCAGGTGCGGCGGCGTGCCGGTGCCGAGCACCAGGTGCCGGGCCCGGTAGGTGACGCTCTCGGACCCGCCGGTGGTGGCCCGGACCACGTACCGCTCGTCGGCGCTGTTGTACTCCACTGTGGTCACGGTCTGGCCGAAGCGCAGGTTCGGCAGCTTCGCCGCCGCCCACCGGCAGTACGCGTCGTACTCGCTGCGCAGCGGGTAGAAGCTCTCCCGGATGTAGAACGGGTAGAGCCGGCCGATCTCCTTGAGGTAGTTGAGGAACGAGTACGGCGAGGTCGGGTCGGCGAGGCTCACCAGGTCGGCGATGAACGGGGTCTGCAACCGGGCCGACTCCAGCAGCATGCCGGGGTGCCAGGCGAGGCTCGGCCGGGCCTCCAGGAACACCCCGTCCAGCTCGTCGATCGGCGCGGTGAGACAGGCCAGACCCAGGTTGTACGGGCCGAGCCCGATGGCGACGAAGTCGTGGGTGGACATCTTCTTCTCCAGGCGCGGGTTCGGGGTCAGCCGACGGGGCAGGTCAGGTCGGCGGCGACGTTGTCGCGCACGTACCGGCCGGCGTGGCCGGCGATCAGTTCGAGCACGTGGCCGACGTCGTCGCCGGTCGTGGCCGGGTTGAGCAGCGTGAACTTGAGGAAGTGCCGGCCGTCCACCCGGGTGCCGGCGACCACGGCGAGGCCGGAGGCGGCCAGCGCCTCCCGGGCGTACAGGTTGGCGGCGTCGGCCAGCTCGCGACCCGGGCCGGTGGGCAGGTAGCGGAAGACGACGGTGCTCAACTGCGAGCGGGTCACCACCTCGAAACGCGGGTCCTCGCTGACGAGCTGCCAGGCCTCGGCCGCGGTGTCGACCACCTCGTCGAAGAGCGCGCCGAGCGCGTCCGGGCCCATCACCCGCAGGGTCAGCCAGAGCTTCAGCGCGTCGAACCGGCGGGTGGTCTGCAGGCTCTTGTCGACCTGGTTGGGGATCTGCTGCTGCACCATCCGGGCCGGGTTGAGGTAGTCGGCGTGGTACGTGGCGTGCCGCAGCGCCCGCCGGTCGCGGACCAGCAGGGCGCTGGAGCTGACCGGCTGGAAGAACGACTTGTGGTAGTCGACGGTCACCGAGTCGGCCCGCTCGATGCCGTCGAGCAGGTGCCGACGCGTCGGCGAGACAAGCAGCCCACAGCCGTACGCGGCGTCGACGTGCAGCCAGACGCCCGCCGCCGCGCAGATCCCGGCCAGCTCCGCGAGGGGGTCGATGGAGCCGAAGTCGGTGGTGCCGGCGGTGCCGACGACGGCCATCACGACCAGTCCGGCCTGCCGGCACCGGGTGATCTCGTCGCGGACGGCGGCGGGCCGGATCCGCCGCTGCGCGTCGGTGGGCACCGCGATCACGGCGTCCGGGGCGAGGCCGAGGAGCTTGGCGGACTTCTGCACGCTGAAGTGCCCGGCGGCGGACGTGAGTACGCGCAGTCGGGGCAGCAGCTCCATGCGGGCCGCCGGGGTGGTCGCGGCGGCGCATGCCTCCTCCCGGGCCAGCAGCAGCGCCTGAAGGTTGGACTGGCTGCCCCCGCTGGTGAACACGCCGTCGGCGTCCGGGCCGAGGCCGACCCGGGCGGCGGTCCAGTCGATCAGCCGACGCTCGATGAGCGTGGCGCCGGCACTCTGGTCCCAGGTGTCCAGGGAGGAGTTCACCGCGCTCAGCACCGCCTCGCCGAGCAGCGCCGGGATGACCACCGGGCAGTTGAGGTGGGCCAGGTAGCGAGGGTGGTGGAACCAGACGGCGTCGCGCAGGTAGACGTCCTCCAGCTCGTCCAGGGCCGCGCCGGCGTCGCCCAGGGGCCGGTCCAGGTCGACGGTGTTCACGAGGGGGGCCAGCTCGGCCGGAGCGACGCCGGTGGCGGGCCGGTCCACGGTGGCGACCCGGCGGGCGACCCGGTCGACACCGTCGGCGATCGCCCGCCGGTACTGCTCGACCGAGCCGTCGTGCAGCAGCTGCGCCCGCGCCGCGGGCAACGCGCTTGTCGACACCGGTGGTGGAGCGGCCTGCCCGCCGGTCGGCACGGGCGGGTCGGTCTCGACGGGGTACGTCGGCACGGTCACGGGATGTCCTCCACGGTCTCGACGATGGGCAGCCGGAACCCTCCCCCGGCGCATCCGCGCGCCGGGGGCCGTGCTGCGGGTGTGGTGGGTCGCTACTCAGGCGGTGGCGCCGGCCAGCGCCGCGGCGCGCAGGTCCTCCTCGGAGAGCCCGCGCCGCCAGTAGCCGGCGAAGGTCACCCGTCGACGGTCGAAGCCGCGCTCGCCGACCAGGTGCCGGCGCAGCGCCCGCACCACGCCGGACTCGCCGGCGATCCAGGCGTACGGGTTACCGGCGGGCAGCCGGGCGGCGCGGAGCGCGCTGACCAGCAGGTCACTGCCGGGTGTGGTGCTGCCGCGCACGATCCAGCGGATCTCCGCGGCGGCCTCGGTGGGCAGCTCGGTGATGTCCGCGGCGTCCGGGACCTCGATCCAGGCACGCACCCGGGTGCCGGCGGGCAGCCAGGCCAGGATTCCGGCGGTGGCCGGCAGCGCGGTCTCGTCGGCGGCCAGCACCACGAGGTCGGTGTCGTCCGGCGGGCGGAAGCAGACGCTGCGGTTGTCGTACACCGCCGGGCCGAGCAGCAGCACCCGGTCGCCGAACCCCGCCAGGCTGGCCCAGCGTGAGGCGGGACCGGTGCCGCCGTGGCCGACGAAGTCGATGTCCACCTCGCCGGCCGTCGGGCGGTGCTCCCGGATGGTGTACGAGCGCATGACCGCGCGGACGTCCGGCGCAAGCTCCCGCCAGGCCCCGAACCAGTCCTCGCCCCGCTCGACCGGGACGACCGGGGCGTCCTGCCCGGGGTGCGGCAGGAACAGCGAGACGCTCTGGTCCCGGCCGCCGCCGGCGAAGTCGGTCAGCTCCGCGCCGCCGAAGGTGACCCGGATCAGCGAGGCGCCGACCCGCCGGGCCCGCACGACGTGCGCGGCGAAGAAGCGGTACTGCAGGGCGACGGGTTCGCGGGTGCTGGTGCTCATGGCGTCAGCTGACCTTCTTCGCGTTCCGGATGGCGGTGGCGAGGTTCTCCAGCAGCGGCGCGGCGCCGGCGTACGAGAAGCGGGGCACCGCGTCCCACGGGGTCACCTGGTTCGCCCGCACGGCGGGCAGCTGCTGCCAGGTCGGCTTGGCGGTGAGGTCCTTGGGTTGCAGGGCGGTGCTGCGGTTGTCCAGCAGGATCAGGTCGGCGGGGAACTTGCTGGCGTTCTCCCAGCTGAGCGCCTCGAAGTAGTCGCCGGCCTCGAGCTTGGTGGGCACCACGATGTCGACGCCCAGCTCGGCGAAGTACATGAGGTCGGTGCTGACCTTGGGGTTGGAGACGTAGAACAGGTCGGGGCTGCCGGAGCAGGCCATCACCTTGATGCCCGGGTTGGCCTTGACGGCCTGTCGGACGGCGTCGGCGGCGGCGTCGAAGCGGGTCTTCGCGTCGGTGACCTTCTTGGCCGAGAGGTCCGCGCCCAGCGACTGGGCCAGCGCGGCGTACCGCTCGATGGGCTTGGTCATCGGCACCCGGGCGGTGGTGATCGCCACGCTGGGCGCGAGCGGCAGGATCTTGTCCTTGCTCTCGTCCGGCACGTACCAGAGGGCGTCCGGGTCGTACATGTGGGTGACGAGCAGTTCGGGGCGCAGGGCCGCGTACTTCTCCAGGCTGAACTCGCCCCACACGTTGCCGAGGATCTCGACGCCCTCGACGTTCAGGTCGCCGGCCTGCGGGTCGGCCGTGCCGTCGGCGCGCTTGGTCTCCCCGAACACCCCGACGAGCTGCTTGTCGAGACCGAAATCGACCAGTACTGCCGCCACTCCGGTGAAGGCCACCACGCGCGCCGGGCGGGCCGCCGCCTCGATCTTCTTGTTGCGGTCGTCGGTGAACGACCAGGGACCACCGGAAGAGCCGCTGCCAGCGGGCTTGGCGGCATCGTCCTTACCGCAGCCGGCGAGCAGCGCGGCCAGCGTGGCGGCGCCGCCGGCGGCCAGCAGGCCACGACGAGAGAGGCGACGGGCGGACAGTGCATCGGGCATGGTGTCGTCTTTCGATCAAGGGAAGGTCGGGGTCGACCGGGACAGCGGGGTTAGGTTAGCCTAACCTCGCTTGTTGTCAACAGCGGTTCGCCGTGTCGCCACACCCCCGGAGCCCACACTGGACGCCACACCCACCGTCACCGCACCGGCACCTTCCGTGCCGACTCGGTCGACGGCCCCTCCCCCGCAGCGACACCGAGCGGCCCGCACCGTCGGCCTGCTCGGCGCGGTGACGCTGCTCGGCGTGATCCTGGTGCTCAGCATCGCGGTCGGCGCGAAGTCGTTGCCGCTCCCCGACGTCTGGTCCGGGTTGCTGCACCGCGACGCCGCCGAGTACGCGGTGGTGCACCGGATGCGCCTGCCCCGCACGCTGCTCGGGCTGCTCGCCGGCACGGCGCTCGGAGTGGCCGGCGCCGTGATGCAGGCACTCACCCGCAACCCCCTCGCCGACCCCGGGCTGCTCGGCATCAACGCGGGCGCGTCCGCCGCCGTGGCCACCGCCGCCGCCTTCCTGGGGGTCACCGCCATCGGCGGGTACGTCTGGTTCGCGCTGCTCGGCGCCGCGCTGGTCACGGCGCTGGTCTACGCCGTGGGCGGCGGACGCGGCGCCACCCCGGCCCGGCTCGCGCTGGCCGGCGCGGCGCTCAACGCCACCCTGTACTCGTTCGTGAGCGCGGTCATGCTGCTGGACACCGCCTCGCTGGACCGGCTGCGGTTCTGGACGGTCGGCTCGCTGGCCAGCGCGGACTCCGCGACCGTGACCCGGGTGGCACCGTTAATCCTGGTCGGGCTGCTGGTCGCGCTCGGCGCCGCCCGTCCGCTGAACGCCCTCGCGCTCGGCGACGACGCGGCCCGGGCCCTGGGCGCCCGACCGGCCCTGATCCGGGCCGCCGTGATCGTCGCGGTCACCCTGCTCTGCGGCGCGGCCACCGCGGCGTGCGGCCCGATCGTCTTCGTCGGCCTGCTGGTGCCCCACCTGGTACGCGCGCTGACCGGGCCCGACCTGCGCTGGCTGCTGCCGTACTGCGCGGTGCTCGCGCCGGTGCTGCTGCTCGGCGCCGACGTGCTGGGCCGGGTGCTCGGCCGGCCCGGTGAACTCCAGGTCGGCATGGTCACCGCCGTGCTGGGCGGCCCGCTCTTCCTCTGGCTGGTCACCCGGGGACGGGTGGCGCACCCGTGAACGAGCGAACCAGCAGGCGCGCCAGCGCGGAGCGAAGCGGAGCGGTGACGGTTCTGCGTACCCCCGGTGGGTTGTCGGTGCGGTTCCGCCCCCGCGCCCTGGCCGTCGGCGTCGGCGCGGCGGTGCTCGCCGCCGGCCTCGGTCTGGTCGCGATGGGCAGCGGCGACTACCCGATGGGCCCGGCCGACGTGCTGCGCACCCTGACCGGCGGCGGCAGCGCGGCGGAGCAGTTCATCGTGACCGAGCTGCGCCTGCCCCGGCTGGTCACCGCCCTGCTGGTCGGCGCCGCGCTGGCGCTGGGCGGCACGGTGTTCCAGTCGCTGGTCCGCAACCCGCTGGGCAGCCCGGACATCCTCGGCTTCACCCAGGGCGCGTCGACCGGCGCGCTGGTGGTGGTCGTCCTGGGCGGCGGCAGCCTGGCCCTGGCCGGCGCCGCGGTCGTCGGCGGCCTCGCCACCGGCCTGCTCATCTACGCGCTCGCCTGGCGGCGCGGCGTGCACGGCTACCGGCTCGTCCTGGTCGGCATCGGCGTCGCCGCGATCCTCACCGGCGTCAACGGCTACCTGCTGACCCGGGCCCCGCTGATGGACGCCGCCCGCGCGGTGCTCTGGCTCACCGGCAGCCTGGACGGGCGGGGCTGGGCCAACGCCGGTCCGCTGCTCGCGGTCACCGCCGTGCTGGCGCCGCTGCTGCTCGTCGCCTGCGCCCCGGCGCTGCGCATGATGGAGCTGGGCGACGACACGGCCAACGCGCTCGGCGTGCCGGTGCGCCGGCTGCGCCTGGTGCTGCTCGCCGCGGCCGTGCTGCTGGTCTCGTTCGCGGCGGCGGCCGCCGGCCCGGTGTCGTTCGTGGCGCTCGTCGCGCCGCACGTGGCCAAGCGGCTGACCCGGGCGCCCGGCCCGAACCTGCTGCCGTCGATGGCCCTCGGCGCGGCCCTGCTGGTCGGCGCCGACCTGCTGGCCCAGCGCGCGTTCACCGGGCACCAGCTTCCGGTCGGCGTGGTGACCGGAGTGCTCGGCGGCGGCTACCTGGTCTGGCTGTTGGCCGTCGAACGCCGGGCGGGCCGGCTGTGAACACCCCCTTCGAAGGAGCCCTCATGACGTCCCGCCTCGGCGGCACCGCGCTGACCCTCGCCTACGACCGGCGCACCATCTCCGAGGATCTGACCGTGGCGGTGCCCGACCGGTCGTTCACGGTGATCATCGGGCCGAACGCGTGCGGCAAGTCGACCCTGCTGCGCGCGCTGTCGCGGATGCTGCGCCCGAGCGCCGGCACGGTGCTGCTGGACGGTCGGGACATCCACGACCTGCCCGCCCGTACGGTCGCCCGAACCCTCGGCCTGCTGCCGCAGTCGTCGATCGCGCCGGACGGGATCGGCGTCGCCGAGCTGGTCGCCCGGGGCCGCTACCCCCACCAGGGGCTGCTGCGGCAGTGGTCGCGCGAGGACGAGCGGATCGTCGACGAGTCGATGGCCGCCACCGGGGTCGCCGACCTCGCCGACCGGCCGGTGGACGAGCTGTCCGGTGGCCAGCGCCAGCGCGTCTGGATCGCCATGGCGCTGGCCCAGCAGACGCCGCTGCTGCTGCTCGACGAGCCGACCACGTACCTCGACATCGCCCACCAGATCGAGATCCTGGACCTGTGCGCCCGGCTGCACGAGGAGCAGGGCCGCACGCTGGTCGCGGTGTTGCACGACCTCAACCACGCCGCCCGGTACGCCACCCACCTCATCGCGATGCGCGACGGGCAGGTGGTGGCCGCCGGCGACCCCCGCGAGGTGGTCACCGCCGATCTGGTCACCGACGTGTTCGGGCTGCCCTGCCGGGTCATCGACGACCCGGAGACGGGCACCCCGCTGGTCGTCCCCGCCGCCCGCCGGCGCGCGACCGAGCCGGCATGAGCACGCGGCTCTTCCGCGATTCGTGGGGCGTGCCGCACGTACGCGCCGACGACCCGCTGGCCCTCGCGGCGGCGCAGGGTCGGGTGACCGCGTACGACCGGGCGTGGCAGATCGAGGTGGAACGGCACCGGTCGGCGGGCACCAGCGCGGCCTTCCTCGGCGTCGACGCGCTCGCCTGGGACCGCTTCGCCCGCCAGGTGCGGCTCGGCGACACCGCCCGTCGCTGCCACGCCAACCTGGACGAGGCGACCGCCGAGTGGGTGGGCGCGTACGTGGACGGGGTGAACGCCGGCCTCGCCGCCGGGGCGGCCCGGTCACCGGAGTTCGCCGCTGTCGGGCTGACGCCGGGCCGGTGGGAGCCGTGGACGCCGCTCGCGGTGTGGCTGGGGCACCACATCCTGTTCGCGGGGTTCCCCGGCAAGCTCTGGCGCGAGCACGTCGCACAGTGCCTCGGCCCGGCGGCGGTCGAGGTGTTCGCCACCGACGGGCCGGCCGTCGCCGG
The DNA here is from genome assembly GCF_043205095.1 of Micromonospora sp. NPDC047557. Classification (NCBI taxonomy): domain Bacteria; kingdom Bacillati; phylum Actinomycetota; class Actinomycetes; order Micromonosporales; family Micromonosporaceae; genus Micromonospora; species Micromonospora sp. NPDC047557. The sequence goes on from NZ_JBIDDK010000006.1 coordinate 339,286, forward strand.
CAGCAACGGGTGGCTGCTCGCCGGTTCCCGCACCGCCACCGGTGCCGCGCTGATCGCCGGCGACCCACACCGGATTCTCGAGGACCCGGGCGTCTACCAGCAGATCCGGCTGGCCTGCCCGGAGTACGACGTGGTCGGCCTGGCCGTGCCCGGCGTGCCGGGCATCGCGCACTTCGGCCACACCGGAACGGTGGCGTGGGCGATCACCAACGCGATGGCCGACTACCAGGACGTCTACGCCGAGCGGCTGCGCCGGCACGGCACCGGGGTGCGGGCGCTCGGCCCGGACGGCTGGCGGGAGGCGCACGTCCACGTCGAGACCATCGAGGTGGCCGGCGCGGACCCGGTCCGGGTGGAGGTGGTGGAGACCGAGCGGGGGCCGGTGATCGTCGGCGGGCCGGACGACGAGACGGCGGTGAGCCTGCGCTACCCGCCCCGGGTCCGCGGCGAACTGGGCTTCGCGGCGCTACCGGAGCTGCTGCGCGCCCGAAACATGTCCGATGTGGACCAGGCGCTGCGGCACTGGGTGGAGCCGGTCAACGTGGTGCAGGCGGCGGACACCGCCGGCGGGCTGCTGCACCGGGTCGCCGGGGTGGTGCCGCTGCGGCATCCGGACAACGGCCGCCGGGTGGTCCCGGCCTCAGACGCCGCGTACGCCTGGCGCGGCTGGCACGCGCCGATGCCCCGCGCCGAGGTGATCGGCCGGGCGGTGATGGCCAACGAGCGGGGGCTGGCGGCGCCGCTCGGCGTCGAGTTCGCCGCAGGGCACCGCGCGCGGCGGATCACCGAACTGCTCGACGCCGGCCGGGACTGGACGGCCGCGCAGATGGCCGCCGTGCACACCGACGGGCGCCTCGGCTCGGCCGGACCGCTGCTCGCGGTGCTCGACGGGCTGACCGGGCTCGGCCCCGCCGCCGCCGCGCTGCGCGACCGGCTGCTGCGCTGGGACCGCCGGATGAGCGCCGACAGCACCGACGCGGCGGACTTCGCCATCCTGCGGGCCGCTGTCGTCCGCCGGATCGCCGCCCACCCGGCCCTGGCCGCGCTGGCCGAGCCGCCCGCGTACCCCGAGGTGTTCGCGCCCTGGTTGGCGCTGACGCCGCGGGTCGGTTACGCGCTGGAGCACCTGCTCGCCGGCAGGTCGCTGCCCGGCGTCGACGCGGCGGCGGTGGTACGCGCGGCGGCGGAGGAGGTCGCCGGCGCGGCGGACGGCCCGGTGCGCTGGGGTGACCTGCACCGGTTGGCGGCCTGGCGGGCGCTGCCCGACCCGGACGCCGCGCCCGGTCCCCGGCTCGACGGCGACCACGACTGTGTGCTGGCCACCTCCAGCGTGCCCGGGGTCACCCACGGGTGCTTCCGGGGGCCGGCCGCGCGGTTCGTCTGGGACCTGGCCCGCCGCCAGGACAGCCGGTGGGTGGTCCCGCTGGGCGCCAGCGGCGTGCCCGGCGACCCGCACCACGACGACCAGCAGCCCGCGTGGCTGGCCGGCGAGCTGCTGCCGGTGACCACGGACTGGAACCACCTCACCGAGGAGCCCGATGAGCACTGACGGCCAGCACTACCGGCGCGACGTCACCGGCTTCGGGGTGGTCACCATCCGCCCGGTGCGCCCGGACGAGGACGCGGACCTGCTGCACGGCTGGGTCACGACCGAGCGGGCCCGGTTCTGGGGGATGCGCGAGGCCAGCCGCGAGCGGGTGCACGAGATCTACGCGTACCTGGATTCGCTGACCACCCACCACGCGTACCTGGCACACCGCGACGGGGTGCCGGCGGCGCTGGTGCAGACGTACGAGCCGGGGGCCGATCCGGTCGGCGGGTGCTACGAGGTGCGCCCCGGCGACATCGGCGTCCACCTGCTCATCGGGCCCTCGGTGAGCGCCGAGCGGGGTTTCACCGGCGCGCTGTTCGGCGCGATCCTGGAATTCGTCTTCGCCGACCCGGGGCGGCTGCGGGTCGTGATGGAGCCGGACGTCCGCAACGACCGGATGCTGCGGCGGCTGCGGCGCAGCGGGTTCCGGGCCGGTCCGTTCATCGAGCTGCCGGAGAAGCAGGCGCGGCTGCACTTCCTCGACCGGCCGGAGGGCACCGGCTGAGCCCACCACGGCGAGGGCCGGGGGGGGGGGGGGGGGGGGGGGGGGGGGGGGGGGGGGGGGGGGGGGGGGGGGGGGGGGGGGGGGGGGGGGGGGGGGGGGGGGGGGGGGGGGGG
>NZ_JBIDDK010000007.1:0-314549 GCF_043205095.1 Micromonospora sp. NPDC047557
CCGGGGGCGGCCGCTGTTCGCAGTCCGCCTCGTCCGGGTCCCCCGCCGGCCCCCCCCCCCGGCCGCCGGCCCCCGCCCCCCCCCCCCCCCCCCCCCCCCCCCCCCGCCCCCCCCGCCGCCCCCCCCCCCCCCCCCCCCCCCCCCCCCCGCCGCGGCCCCCCCCGGGTCTGGCAATCTTGGACAGTTACCGTCAGCTCCTGACGGAAACTGTCCAAGATTCGCTTCAGCGTGGGATTCGGGGTGAACGTGTCGGACGCGGAACTGACAGTCGCGGTGACCGGGCCGGTGGCGACCGTGGTGATCCACAACCCGGCCCGCCGCAACGCGATGACGGCTGCCATGTGGCGGCAACTCCCCGAGCTGCTCGACCGGCTGGAGCCCGACCCCGACGTACGGGCCCTGGTGCTCACCGGCGCGGGCGACGCCTTCTGCGCCGGCGCCGACCTCGGCGACCTGGCCGAGCTGCTGGACGCCGGCGACACCAGCATCGCGGTGGCCGCCGAGGAGCGGCTGGCCGGCTTCGCCAAGCCGACGATCGCGGCGATCCGGGGTGCCTGCGTCGGCGGAGGCGCGCAGCTCGCGGTCGCCTGCGACCTGCGGATCGCCTCGGATGACGCCCGCTTCGGCGTACCCCCGGCGCGGCTCGGGCTGGTCTACCCGGCGCCGACGACGCGGCGGCTGGCCCGGTTGGTCGGCCCGTCGGCGGCGAAGCACCTGCTGTTCACCGCCGAGCTGATCGACGCCGACCGCGCCCTGCGGATCGGCCTCGTCGACGAGGTGCTGCCGGGCGACCAGCTCGCCGCACGGGTGGACGACCTCACCGCCACGATCGCCCAGCGGTCGCCGCTGAGCGTCGCCGCCGCCAAGGAGATCGTCGACGACCGGGCCGGACCGGCGCGGATCGCCTGGTGGCACCGGAAGGTCGCGGACAGCGGCGAGGCTCGGGAGGGCGTGGCGGCCATGGCGGAGCGCCGGGCACCCCGCTTCGCCTGGCGAGCGCCGACCGACGGCTGAGGAGGTCCTGCGCACCGACCCGGACTGACCGGACAGTAACCGCCACCGCGGTTCCATGCATTGCAAAACCTCGATCCCGGGTGGTGCCGGGTCCGGGTCGTACGGCAGGCTGTCCGTCGTGCAGCGTGATCAGTTGCTTGCGGGCCGCTACCGGCTCCTGGAGCGTCTCGGCAGCGGCGGCATGTCGGCGGTGTACCGGGCGTACGACGAGGTGCTCGAACGGGACGTGGCGGTAAAGGTGCTCGTCGCCTCGGACCCCAACGCTCGGCAGCGGATCCGGGCCGAGGCCAAGGCGGCGGCCCGGTTGTCGCACCCGCACGTCACAAACGTCTACGACTTCGGCGAATCGCCTCTCGACGGTGTCCAGGTGCCGTTCGTGGTGCTGGAACTGCTCAACGGCGACACTCTCGAACGACGGCTGGCCGTCGGGCCGCTGCCACCCCGCGCCGCGCTGCGGGTCTGCGCCGAGGTGGCCTCGGCCATCGCGGCGGCGCACGCCCAGGGCCTGGTGCACCGGGACGTGAAGCCGGGCAACGTGATGCTCACCCCGACCGGCGCGAAGGTGCTCGACTTCGGTATCGCGGCGGCGGCCGGCGACTCCGAGATCGACTTCGACGGCCGGCTGCTCGGCACGCCCGCATACCTCGCCCCGGAGCGACTGGCGGCCGGCGAGGTCCTGCCGGCCTCCGACGTGTACGCGCTCGGCCTGCTCCTGCACCGGACGCTCACCGGTCGGCTGCCGTGGGCCGCCGAGACGCAGACCGGGATGCTCCGCGCCCACGTGCACGTCGAACCGGACCCGCTACCCGAGATCGCCCGGGTGCCCGCGGAGGTCCACCGGCTCTACCACTGGTGTCTGGCCCGCGACCCCGACGACCGGCCCCCGGCGACCGAGGTGGCTCGCATCCTGCTCACGGTCGTCTCCGGGCTGGCCGATGGAACCGCCGCTACCGGGTCGACCGCCGCCGACAGGGCTGTCGCCGCCGGCACGCCCGCTGCCCGCCCGGCCAGGGCTGGTGCGGCCGGGGCAATTCAGGCCGCGGGTGAGGCTGCGGAGGGTGCGGACGCGGAGGTGGGGGGCGACGCGTCGGCCCGGGCGACCGACGGCCCGGACGGGGCTGCTTCCGGCACGCCGCGGCGACGGTCCTGGCGTCGGCAGCGGGTGGCGCTGGCGGTCGGCGGCGCGGTGGTCGCGGCGGTTGCGGTGGCCGGGTCGCTGGGCGACTACAGCACGCGGCGGCACGACGGGACCACCCCGGGGACCGGCGTCGGGACTGGTCACACCACATCGGTGGGGTTGCCGCAGGACGTCGCGCAGCCGGAACCGTCCACTGTGCGCCCACCCGTCGACCCGTCGGCCCGTGGCACATCGGCCGCTTCCCGGACCGGCCCTCCACCCGACCCGGGCACGACCGCGGCCCCGCCCTCCACCGTGCCGACGGGCGCTCCGACGGGCGTGCCGACGGGGGCGCCCACGCCCACCAACTCCCCGGAGGTCACGGTGCGCGCCCAAGGCGGGACGGTCGTCGTGCGCTGCGTCGGGGGATCGGCCGAACTGCTCACGGTGACGCCCGCGTCGGGCTTTCGGGCGGCGCCCTACGACCCCGGCCCGGCGAAGCAGGTCCAGGTCGAGCTGACCTCGGCTGAGCACAGCAGCGAGATCCGTGCGCACTGCGCGAGCGGCCGCCCGAAGCCGAAGGTCAAGGAACGCGGCCTCTGACCGGGGCCGGCGGGTGCCGCGCCGGGGCGTACCCCGACGCGGCCCCCCGTTCCCGCCGGCCGGTCGGTCACCGCCCGGCCAGCGACGCCCAGCCCGGGTTCACCGGCTCCCGGCGCAGCGGCATGCCCGCCTCCGCCGGGGTGCGGTCGCCCTTGCGCTGGTTGCAGCCGTAGCAGGCGGCGGTGGTGTTTCGCCAGGTGTTCCGGCCGCCCCGCGAGCGCGGCAGGATGTGGTCGATGGTCGATGCCGCCCCACCGCAGTACGCGCAGCAGTGCTCGTCGCGGCGCAGCACCCCGGCCCGGGACCAGGCCGGCCCGGAGCTGAACCGCCACCGGGTGACCACGTAGCGGACCAGCCGCACCACCCGGGGCAGCGGGAAGACGCCGATCACCTGGTCCGGCTCGGCCTCATGGATCTCGGCAACCCGACGGCAGAGCATCCGGACGGCGTGCTGAACGGTGACCCGGTGCAACGGGCCGAGGTCGGCGTTGATGACGAGGACGGCGTCCACCGGGACTCCTTTCCAGCAGGTGACGGACAGCGAAGAGCCGCCCGGTCCGGCGTTCGGACGGGGCGGCTCGGCGCGTACGGGTACGCGTCAGTCGGGCCGGCCCGCCCGGGGGCGTTCCGCTCGCCAACCGTCGCCGGGCAGCGTCGACGACGGCACGGTGGTGACGTGCGACATCGTCATGATCGGCTCCCGCGGCGGTGGTTGACCTTGCGCGATCACGGTAGGTCGGCACGGGAGAGTGGGGCAACGTATTTCGATGGGCTGCCCGGCTCCGTGGGACGACCCTGACGCCGGGTCCGGGGAGCGCGCCGGGTCGGGGGAGCGACCCCCGCTGCGCGACGGGCGTTGGCCAGTGGCCGGTCCAACCGCAGGGCCATCCGTGCGGTGAGTTCGCTGTCCAGCAGCGGCCGGTTGACCTCGCCCGCGACAGCCAGCGCGGGGCCGGAGACGGAACGCCAGATGGCGGCCAGCCCGGCGCCCAGACCGAGCAGGGCGACGGTGGCCCGCGTGGTCGGTGAACCGGCCGCGGCGGCGGCGCTCACCCCGACCACCGCGAAGAGCACCACCAGCAGAGGCACCAGCACCGGCCAGAAGATGCCCCGGGCGGCCTGGGCCACCAGCCGTCGGTCCCGGATGATCAGGTTCCGGGCGACCACCGCGTAGTCCTCCTCGTCGAGCAGGTCGCGCGGATGCAGGCCGCCGGTGAGCACGCCGCGCCACAGGTCACCCTGGTTGCGCAGTTCGCGGCTCAGCTCGGCCGGCTCGGGTTCGGCCGGATCGCCCCGGCCGGCCCGTTCCACCGCGACCGCCCAGGCGGCCAGCGAGCGGCGTACCACCGCGGCCGAGTACGGCGGCAGCACGCTGGCCAGCTCGTCCAGCCACCGGCTGAGCTGGATCTGCCGGCCGTCGAAGCGCCGCAGCAGTTGGGCGGCGTCGCCGGGCCGGACCGTGTCGGCCAGGGACCGGCCCAGCCGGTAGGCGAGCCCGACCCGGAGGTTCGTGGCCATCGCCCAGCGCAGCACGTCCACGTTGAGGTCGTCGAGGGCGAGCAGCAGCGGTTCGGTGTCGGCGGTATCAGGCTCTTCCAGGTCGGGCAACCGGTCCAGGTCGGGCAGCCGGGTCCGGGCGGCGGACGTGTCCGGTAGCGGCCCGGTGTGCCGGGTGAGCGCCGAGATCTGAGCCAGCGCGACGTCCACGCCGTCGAGGTACATCCGCATCCGGCGCGGGAGCGACATCTCGGTCAGGTTGGAGAGCTTGGCAGGTGGGTGGGCCGGGACGGTCGGACCGGGTTCGGCGTGCTGCCCGTGGTGGTACGCGTCCGCCATCCACCAGCCCAGCCGCAGCGCGGTGACGACGCAGGCGCGCTCGTCGCGCAGCAGCGGGTACGCGTCGTCCCGGCCGGTCTCCTCGGTCAGCGGAACGCTCTGGGCACCGACGCGGTGCAGTGGTGACATCGCCGCTGCCCTCCCGCCCGGCCGATCGACAGATGATCATTCGAGCGTACGGCAGCGTACCGTCGCTTATGTTGCTTTTTGTCGCTTTGGGGTGGCCCGCCCGGCCAGCAGGCCCCGCGGCCGGATCGAGCGCACCGGCTCGGCCGCGGCGCCCTCCGCGCGCAGGATGTGGTTCGCCGCGATGATCCCGGTGGCCGCGGAGCGTTCCATCAGGGCGCTCGGGAAGTCCGTGGCGATCCCGTCGCCGGCCAGGTAGACGCCCGGCGCCTCGGTGCGCACCCCCGGACGCCAGGCGTGGCTGCCCGGCGTGAACGCCGGCGCCTCCGCCTCCACCCGGGCGCGCAGCTCCCGGACCCGCAGGTCAGCCGCCTCCGGCCAGAGCGCCACCAGCTCGCGGCGCATCCGCTCGGCCAACTCCTCGGCCGGCACATCGGGCTCACAGGCGTACGCGTGCAGCTCGACGACCGAACCGCCGGTCTGCCGTGCCCAGCGGCGCGACTCGTTCTCCAGCCGGTGGTAGAGCGTCACCGAGTCCAGTGTGGGCTGCCGCGACACCCCGCTGAACACGGCCCGGTCGGCCGCCACGTCCCCGTCGCACCAGTACCGCGCCACCGCGTACGGCGGGCCGGGCGTGCCGAAGCGGGGCATCCGCGCTGCCAGCTCCGGTGCCCGCCCGACCAGGTCGGGGGAGGCCGCCACCAGCGTGGCCAGGGCCGGCGGATCCACCGCGAGCACCACATGGGCCGCCGGGTGGCTGCCGCCGTCGGTGGTCGTCACCCGCCAACCCTCGCCGTCGCGGTGCACCCCCGTGGCGCCGGACGCGGTGAGCACCCGACCGCCGTGCTTCTCCACGTGCCTCGTCAGCGGCTGCCAGATCGCCGTCGCATAGTCCTCGTCGGGGCAGTCGAAGGCCAGCCCCTCCGGATTGCCGAGCAGATAGAAGTGGAACTGGGCGACCATCTCGGCCGCCGACATCTCCGCCTCGTGGTTGAAGAACGAGTGCGAGAAGACCTCGAACAGCATCGCCCGCGCCCGGTCCGGCAGTCGCAGCGAGGCCAGCAGCTCGTCGGCGGTGGTGTCGTCCAACTCGGCGTAGGTGCGGACCGGGTCGTAGGTGAGCAGCGGCAACGCCGCGTCCCGGTCCATCGAGCGCAGGTCGGCGAGGCGCAGGCTGGGACTGCGCAGCAGCAGCGCCAGGAGGTTCGCCGGCGGCGCGGGTGGCAGCCTGCCGAACTCCTCGGTCGGCCACTGCGCGCTGAGGATCGGGTAGCCGGGAATGGGCTTGAGGAAGCCCAGGTCACTGTCGATCCGGCGGAGGATGGAACGCCAGTTGTAGTACTGCCGGAAGAACGCGTGGAAGCCGTGCTCGTTCTGCTGGCTGCCGTCGGCGAGCGCCTCCGGCCAGGCGCCCAGTCGACCGCCGAGCGTGGGTGCCGCCTCCAGCACCGTGACCGTCACACCCCGTTCGGCCAGCACCACCGCCGCCGACATGCCGGCGATGCCGCCACCCACCACCAGCGCCGTGGTCGGTCGAGGCACGCGGTCGGCGCCACCGCCGCCCGGGTCCACCTGGTGCTGCCGTACGCCGATCAGCCGACCTACCACTTGCGACAGCGCCATGCGGCCAGTCTGCCCCACCTCTGGCTCAAGGGCCTGGTAAGCAGCGGTGCGGGCGGTCGGAGGCGGGCCAGACGTACTCCAGATCCTCCGGCACGTCGTCACCGAACAGGGGGCGGTAGTGCGCCGGGTCCTTGCGCAGCAGCGACGAGCGGTGGCTCAGGTGCAGGTCGTCGCGGCCCAGCCAGGGCGGCAGCTCACCGGCCTCGGCCAGCTCGTCCTGGGTGCGTACGACGCCGGCCCCGCAGGCGGCGGCGAGGTCGACGGTCATCGTGGTGGCGCAGGTGTCGGCCCGCCCCGGCTCGGTCCAGACCGCGCACATGTCCAACCCGTAGCGGACGAGCGCCTCCTCGTACCCGGCCCACATCTTCACCGCCGGATGGTTGCGCCACCCGTACCCGGGTCGGGTCAGGCCGCGGAGCACCTGGATGGCCTCCACCCGTTGCTTGCCCAGCCGCTTCTGGTCCAGCGTGCGGGCGCTGGCCAGAAAGCCCGGGTACGGGAGGAACGTCTGCATCTCGCTGCTCTACCCGTCGCCGGGGCGGGCATGCCTGGTGCTGGGATGATCCGGACGGGGTCGCCCACCGTGGCCGTGCTGATTACGATCCGGGCATGGCGGAGCCGTGGCGGGACCGGGCGCGACGGGCGGTCGAATGGAACTGGCGGCTGCGGTCCGCCGGTGATCCACGTCCGCACTACGTGATCTGCGGAAAGGACGCGCTCGCCTACTACGTGGCGCGGGCGATGCTCGAATCCGAGCTGCCGGCCGGTGGTGCCCGGGTGACAGTGGTGGTGCCGGAGCGCTACCGCAGCAACGGCCCGGACGTGGCCGGGCTGCGTGGGCTCCGGGTGGTCCGCTCGGACCGGCTGGACGTGGCCACCTTCGCGGCCGCCGGCCTGGCCGGGGCGACCGGGCTGGCCCTGCTGCACCAGGACGACGTGGGCAACCTGCACGCCGCGCTCTGCGCCCAGGCCGTCGACCAGCGGGTCCGTCAGGTGCTGCGGATGTTCAACGGCACCCTCGCCGACGGCGTCCGCAAGCTGCTCAAGGCACCGGTCGAGGTGCTCTCCGACGCCGAGATGGCCGCGCCGGCCTTCGTGGCCGCGGCACTCAACGAGGTCGACCCCAGCTCGTTCCAACATCGGGACAAGACGCTGCGGGTGGCCCGGCGGGCCGACGTCCGAACGCAGGACGTGGTGTGCGCGTTGGCGCACTTCACCGAGGCGCAGGGGGTGGAGCTGCTGCCGGCCGAGCAGGCCGGCGCCGACCTGGTGCTCGCCGAGGCGACCGGTCAGCCACCGGGCACCGAGGTCGCCGCCCGTCGGCTGGTCCGGGCCCGTCGGCGGCGTCGCCCGGTCGCCGTGGTGATGGGCGCGGTACGCGGCTTCGCCACCCGCAAGATCGGCATCGCGGTGATGCTGGTGCTTGCACTGATCGCGGTGCTGGGGGCGCTGATCTCCCGCGCCGAGGACGTCTCCCCGTTGGAGGCGCTGTACCTGACGCTTGTCACCACGCTCAGCGGTGCCGACCCGGACACCACCAAGGCGGCGGACGCGCAGATCATGCAGGTGGTGCTCAACCTGGCCGGGTTGGCGCTGATCCCGCTGATCACCGCCGTCGTGGTGGACGGCATCGTCAACGCCCGGCTGGCCCTGCACACCGGCCGGTTGCAACCCGCCCGGGCCGGGCACGTGGTGGTGATCGGCCTGGGCAACGTGGGCACCCGGGTGATGGCGCAGTTGCGCGAGTACGACGTCGAGGTGGTGGCGATCGACAAGGATCCCGAGCCACGTGGCGCGACCCTGGCCCGCCAGTTGGAGGTGCCGCTGGTCGTCGGCGACGCCGCTCTGCCGGAGACCCTGGCCGCCGCGTCGGTGGCCGACTGCCAGGCGCTGGTGGTGGCGTCCACCGACGACGTGGCCAACCTGGAGGCGGCGCTCGCCGCCCGCGATCTGCGTAACGACCTGCGGGTGGTGCTCCGGCTCTTCGACGGTGACTTCGCCGAGCGGGTGGAGGAGACCTTCGCGCTCGGGGTGTCCCGGTCGGTCTCCTACCTGGCCGCCCCGGCCTTCATCGGGGCGCTGACCGAGCGAGCGGTGATCAGCACCATTCCGGTCGACCGGCACGCGCTGCCGGTCGCCGAGGTGCCGGTCGCCGCCGGCTCCGAGTTGGACGGCCGCCCGCTGGACATGGTCAACCGGGACGGGCAGGTAAGGCTGATCGCCCGCACCCCGGCGGGCGGTGCCAAGACGATCTGGTGGAAGGACCTCGACCCCCGGCAGGTGATCTTCGCGGGTGACCGGCTGACCGTGGTCGCCCGGCGGCGCGGGCTGGACTGGCTGACGCGGCAGTGCGCCCCGCCCGCCCCGGGGAAGGTGGCCATGCCGCACGGCCACCCCGGCGCGGTGCCCCGACCCGTGCCGGCCGCACCCGGCGCCGTCCGGTCCGCCGGCCCGCCGTCCGTCCCCGGCGAGCAGGTCCCGCCGACCGATCAGGGGTCCACTCCGTCGGCCTCCGACGCGGCTCACCCGGTCTCGCCTCCCCGGCCGCCCGCCGTCACCGTCGTGCCGTCGCCGCAGGGCGCCGGCCTCGGGCAGCGGCCGGCGGAGCCGAACGACGACGGCGTGCGGGACGAGCCGGACGCGAGCGCGGCACGCTCCGGCTGACCCTCCGACGACGTGGTCCGCAACCCTCGACCGGTCGGATCGGTGAGCAGGAACCGGCCCGCACTGAGCGACAATCCAGCCATGCGTTTCCGCATCCTGGGGCCGACCCAGGTGGTGCTGGCCGACGGGCGAGAGGTCCCCGTGGGCGGTCCGCGGCTGCGCGTGCTGCTGGCGCTCCTGCTGCTCGACGCGGGCCGGGTGGTCTCCGCCGAGCGGTTGATCGACGGCCTGTACGGCGAGCACCCGCCCCGGGGTGCGGCCAACGCGCTCCAGTCCCAGGTGTCGCGGCTGCGTCAGGCCCTGCCCGCCGAGCACGACCCGGTCGAGTTCCACCAGGCCGGTTACCGCCTCGCCGTAAATCCCGACGACGTCGACGCGTACCGGTTCGAACGGCTCGCCGAGGCGGGGCGGCGCGCGCTCGCCGACGGCGACTCGCCCCGCGCGGCGACTGTGTTGCGCGAGGCGCTGGAGCTGTGGCGTGGCCCGGCCCTGGTCGACGTGGTCGGCGCAGCCGGCGCGTCCGCCCAGGCGGCCCGGCTGGACGAACTGCGGCTGACCGCCATCGAGGATCGGGTCGAGGCGGACCTGGCGTTGGGCGGGCACGCCGCGCTGGTCGCGGAGCTACGGGCACTGGTCGTCGCGCACCCGTTGCGGGAGCGGTCGCGCGGCCAGCTGATGCGTGCCCTGGCCGCCTCGGGTCGGCCGGCGGAGGCGTTGGCCGAGTTCGAGGACGCCCGGCACACGCTGGCCGAGCAGCTCGGCGTCGACCCGTCGGCGGAGCTGGCCGCCGTTCACCTGGCGGTGCTGCGCGGCGACGAACACCCGGCCGGGCGGGGGCCGGCCGAGCCGGCGCTGCCGAGCCAGCTCACCACGTTCGTGGGGCGACAGGAGGAGCTGAAACGCGTCGGTGAGTTGCTGGGCGAGCGCCGGCTGGTCACCGTCACCGGCCCTGGGGGCGCGGGCAAGACCCGCCTGGCGATCGAGGCCGCGGGCCGGCTGGACGGGGAGGTCCGTTTCGTCGAGCTGGCCGGGTTGGCCGACGGTTCGGACGTACCGCAGGCGGTGCTGAGCGCGCTGGGTCTGCGCGACGCGGGCCTGCGCGCCACGGCCGAGCCGAACCGGCAGACCACCGATCGACTGGTCGAGGCGCTCGCCGAGCGGCGACTGTTGCTCGTGCTCGACAACTGCGAGCACGTCATCGCCGACGCGGCCCGGCTGGCCGCCCGGCTGCTCAGCGCGTGCCCGGCGTTGCGCGTCCTGGCCACGAGTCGCGAGCCGCTCGGGTTGCCCGGTGAGGCGCTGTGCCCGCTGACCGGGCTCACCCTGCCGCCACTCGGCGTGTCGGCGATGGACGCCGACGACTACGCGGCGGTCCGCCTCTTCGCCCAGCGGGCCGCCGACGTCGCGCCCGACTTCACCGTCACGCCGGCCAACGTCGAGACGGTGCTGCGGATCTGCCGTGGCCTCGACGGCCTGCCGTTGGCGATCGAGTTGGCCGCCGCGCGGCTGCGGGCGCTGTCCGTCGCCGAGGTGGCCGCCCGTCTCGACGATCGGTTCCGGTTGTTGTCCACCGGTAGCCGGGCCACGTCGCCGCGACACCGCACGCTGCGAGCCGTGGTCGAGTGGAGCTGGGATCTGCTCGACGACGCCGAACGGCGACTGGCTCGACGGCTGACCGTCTTCGCCGGTGGCGCCACGCTGGAGGCGGCCGGCCGGGTCTCCGGCTTGTCCAGCGCCGAATTCGTCGACGCGCTCACCGGCCTGGTCGACAAGTCCTTCGTGGAGATGGCCGGTGACCGATACCGGATGCTCGAGACGGTCCGGGTGTTCTGCGCCGAACGCCTCGCCGAGGCCGGCGAGGCCGACCGGCTGCGTCGCGCGCACACCGCGTACTTCCTGGAGTTCGCCTGGACCGCCAGCGACCACCTCCGGCGTGCGGAACAGCTGCACTGGCTGCGACGGCTCGACGCGGAGCGGGACAACCTGCACGCGGCGCTGCGCCGGGCCACCGCGGCCGGTGACGCGTCCGACGCGGCCGGGCTGGTCGCGGCCCTGTCGTTCTACTGGTGGCTGCGCGGCATGCGCGGGGAAGGGGCGCGGCTGGCCGCCGAGGTCCTCGACCTGCTCGGCACCGAAGCGCCGCCGGGGCTGCGCGAGGAGTTCGCCCTCTGCGTCTACAACGCTTCGCTCGCTGGCTCCGGCCACCTGCCGTCCGTCGGGACGCAGTGGTCCGTGATCCGCAGCCTCGACCGGCCGCCCCGACAGCCGTTCCTGCTGTATCTGTCGGGGATCTCGACCGGACCGCCGGCGGGCGGCGCCGAGCATGTCGACGAGCTGATGGCGGAGCTGCGACTGCTGGTCGGCGCGGACGTCTGGATCAACGCGCTCGGCGCGATGGGCAGCGGCTCAGCGCTGATGTGGAGTGGCCAGTGGGACCGGGCGCGGGCCGCGCTGACCACCGGGCTCGACGGCTTCCGGAGCACCGGGGACCGGTGGGGCACCATGATCACTCACGGCGCGCTCGGTGAGCTCGCCGCCTGGCAGGGCGATCCGGAGACGGCGGGTGCCCACATGGATCAGGCCATGGACCTGGTCGCGGCGCTCGGATCGGCAGTCGACCAGGCCGACATGCTGCGTACCCGGGGCGAGATCAGGCTGCGCGTCGGTAACCTCGCAGCGGCGTACGACGACTTCGCTGGCGCGCTGCTCCTCGCGCAACGCAGCGGCGCGCCCGAGTTCGTGGCCAGCGCCCGCCTCGGCCTCGCCCAGGTGGCCCGACTGCGCGGTGACCTGGCCGAGGCGCGGCGACTCTGCGAGGAGGCGTTGGCCGGCGGGCTCACCGGCTGGTACGTCGGCGAGACCGCCCGTGCGGAGATCATCCTTGCCCTCGAGGAGATCACCGAGGCGGAGAAGGCCGGTGCCCGGCCGTCAGCGGACGGTGCGTGATCTGTCAGCGGCCGACCGCACCGTGGGGGCATGACGACATTCGAAGTGGTCGCCGAGGGTCTGGGCAAGCGGTACGGCCCGACCCGCGCGCTCGACACGTTCGACCTGACCGTGCCGAGCGGCACGGTCCACGGACTGCTGGGGCCGAACGGCGCGGGCAAGACGACTGCCGTACGGATCCTCACCACGCTGCTGCGCTTCGACACGGGACGAGCCACCGTGGCCGGGTACGACGTGCGGCGTCAGCCGGAGGAGGTGCGGGCCCGGATCGGGCTGACCGGGCAGTACGCCGCGGTCGACGAGATCCTCAGCGGCCGGCAGAACCTGGAGTTGTTCGGCCGGCTGTTCCGGCTCGGTCGACGGGAGGCCCGTCGACGCGCCGACGAGCTGCTGGAGCGGTTCGGGCTCGACGAGGCGGCGAACCGGTCCGCCGGTGAGTATTCGGGCGGGATGCGCCGCCGGCTGGACCTCGCCGCCAGCCTGATCCGTACGCCACGGGTGCTCTTCCTCGACGAGCCGACGACCGGGCTGGACCCGCGCAGTCGCAACCAGGTGTGGGACCTCGTCCGTGGTCTCGTCGCGGACGGAACCACGGTGCTGCTCACCACGCAGTACCTGGAGGAGGCCGATCAGCTCGCCAACCGGATCTCGGTGATCGACGCCGGCCGGGTGGTGGCCGAGGGCTCACCGGACGAGCTGAAGTCGATGACCGGTGGTGACCGGATCGAGGTGGTGCTGCGCGACGCCGCCGAGGTGACCCGAGCCGCCCGCATCGTCGCGCCGATCTGCGGCGCGGAGCCGGAACTCGACCCGGAGGTGCGGCGACTCAGCGTCCCGGTGGTCGACCGCGTGTCGGCACTGGTCGACGTGGTGCGTGCCCTGAAAGACGCCGGGATCGCGGTCGAGGACGTCGGCCTGCGGCGCGCGACGTTGGACGAGGCGTTCCTGCACCTGACCGGGCACCGGCCGGACGAGACCCGCGAGCCCGTCGGGGCCGGACGAAAGGCGGACGTGGCATGACGGCGACGGTGGCCGACAGCTGGACGATGACCAGGCGGAACATGCTCCACGTGGTCCGCGCGCCGGAAGAGTTGATCCTCTACTTCTCGCTGCCCATCATGTTCGTGCTGGTCTTCGGGTACGTGTTCGGCAGTGGCATGCAGGTGGCCGGCGGCGGCAACTACCGCGAGTTCCTGCTGCCCGGTGTCTTCGTGATGACGATGCTGTACGGGCTGGGGGCCACCGCGACCGGCGTGGCGCTGGACCTCAGTCGGGGCGTGGTCGACCGGTTCCGGTCGATGCCGATGGCACGGTCCGCCCTGATGACCGGTCGCAGCGCCGCCGACCTGCTGCGGGCCCTGCTGGAGATGTCCACCCTGTTGGTCTGTGGCCTGCTCGTCGGGTGGCAGTGGCGACAGGGTGTCGGCAAGGCGCTGCTCGCCGTCGGGCTCCTGCTGCTGCTGCGAATCGCCATCACCTGGGTCGGGATCTACCTGGCGCTGCTGGTCCGCAACCCGGAAACGGTCGGTGTGATCGTCTTTCCGGCGGCGTTCCCGTTCACCGCGATCTCCAACGTCTTCGTGTCGCCCGAGCTGATGCCGTCGTTCATCGGGACGATCTCGGAGTGGAACCCGCTGTCGGCCACCGTCGCGGCGATCCGCGAACTGTTCGGCAACCCGGGCCTGGGTAGCGACTCCTGGCCGGCGGAGCACGCGATGCTGTTGGCGGTGCTGTGGCCGGTGCTGCTGATCGCGACGTTCGCCCCGCTGGCCGTGCGCCGCTACCAGCGGCTCAGCCGCTGAAACCCACGCGCCGGTGGCCTCTCCGGGTCACCGGCGCGCGAGGCGGAACGCGTACCCGACGACGCCCGCGGCGAGCACGCCGAACCCGGTGAGGACGCTGCTGAGCGGCAGGTTGACCGCGAGCAGCAGGCAACCGACCAACCCCAGGCCGGCGAGCACCTGCACCGGTAGCGTCCGCTCCCGATCCCGGCCCAGCGTGAGCGCCGCCGCGTTGGTGATCGCGTAATAGACGAGCACCGTGCAGCTGGAGAAGCCGATCGCGCCCCGGACGTCACCGAGCAGCACCACCACGATCACCACGGCGGCGACGGCCAGCTCGGCGCGGTGCGGCACCTGGTGCACCGGGTGCACGGCGGCAAGCGCGCCGGGAAGGTCGCGGCGGCGGGCCATCGCGAGGGTGGTCCGACCGACTCCGGCGACGAGGGAAAGCAGCACCCCGACGACGGCGATGGTGGCCCCGGCGCGGACCGCCCAGGCCAGGCCGGGCAGTCCGGCGGCAGTCACCACGTCGACCAGGGGCGCTGCCGAATCGGCCAGCCGGTCGGCGCCGAGCACGCCGAGCGTGACCACGGCCAGCACCAGGTAGATCGCGAGCACCGCGCCGAGTGCCAGCGGCACCGCGCGGGGGATGGTCCGCTGCGGGTCGCGGACCTCCTCGCCGAGCGTGGCGATCCGCGCGTAGCCGGCGAAGGCGAAGAACAGCAGCCCGGCGGCGGTGAGCACACCCCGGGCGGAGCCACCGGGGTCGCCGAGCCGATCCAGGTGCACCGGCCCGCCCGCCACGCCGACGACCGCGACCAGGGTCAGCACCACGAGCACCAGCCCGACGAGGGCCTTCGTGGCGGTGGCCGTCTTGCCGATGCCGCGCAGGTTCACCCCCGTCACCGCGAGCACCGCGAGCACCGCGACCAGCCGCGCCTGCCCCGGCCACAGGTACGCCCCGATGGTCAACGCCATCGCCGCGCAGCTCGCCGTCTTGCCGACCACGAAACCCCAGCCGGCCACGAAGCCGGCCAGCGGGCCGAGGCGTTCCCGGCCGTAGACGTAGGTGCCGCCGGATTCCGGGTAGCGGGCCGCCAGCCGCGCTGAGCTGGTCGCGTTGCAGAAGGCGATGAAGCCGGCGAGCACCAGCGCGGGCAGCAGGCCGGCGCCGCCGGCCGCCGCCGCAGCCGGGCCGAAGACCACGAAGACGCCCGCGCCGAGCATCGAGCCCAACCCGATGACCACCGCATCGGGTACGCCGAGCCGCCGCGCCAGTTGATCCACGAGCCGACCCTAGGGGTACGAGGTGAACTGTCGATCCCAGCCGCGTAACCGGCCGGGGAGTGGGATGTCGTCCCAAGGCACCCGGTGCAGCAGCCGGTCCAGGAAGAGCCCGACCAGCAACGCCGCCACGCCGTCGGTGAGCCAGTGGAAGTTCAGGTATGTCGTGGTGACCAGGAGGATCGCCGGCGGGGCGAATCGGATCAGCCGGTGGACGGTCGGGTGCAGGCGCCCGGCCGTCAATGCGGTCAGTAGCACGGCGATCACCCCGTACCAGACGATCGCGTTGGCGACGTGTCCGGACGGATAGGAGAGGTCGTACTCGGCGGGCGGTAGGTCGTTGAAGATCCGGACCGACTCGGTCGGCGGCAGTTTCGAGCTGGGCGCGGCCCGGTCGGTGAGGACCTTGAGCGGCCCGACCGTCAGGTACAGCAGCACGAATGCCCCCGCCAGCAGCAGCAACGGCCGGACCGTGCGGGACCGCCACGCGACCGCCAGGCCGAGCGCCCCAGCGATCGGCATCAGCAGCCAGCCGCCCTGCCCGAGAAAGTTGAACGCCCGCGCGGTCCAGTAGATCGGCGCCGGGTGATGGGCGTAGGCCCATTCCCGGACGGCGAGGTCCAGACCGAGGAACGCGCCGTTGGCGAGAGCCAGGGTCAACGCGCCGAATCCGATCAGCAGGAGGGCGTCGAACCACCAACCGGCCGGGCGGACGGGCCGTAGCCGCAGGTCACGTCGTACCGCCGTGGGTTTGAGCACGCGACCACGCTACCGGGCCGATGCGAGCCCGGGATGTTTGGCGCTGTGGGCCCAGCCACGATGTGAGGCGGATGCGGGGGGCGACCCGTCATGCTTGTGCCCGTGCGGATCACGTCTGCCCTCGTGGACCCAGCGCTGCTCGACCTGCCCTGGTCGATACCGCTGGAAGAGTGGCCTGCCCAGCACCTGGTGGCCCTGCCCCAGGGCATCTCCCGACACATCGTCCGCTTTGTCCGCCTAGGCGACTACGTCTACGCGTTCAAGGAGACCCGCGAGCGGATCGCCGAGCGGGAGTACGACCTGCTCCGGGCCCTGGAGCGCATCGACTTCCCGTCAGTCGAGGCGGTGGCGGTGGTCGCCGACCGGCAGACCGAGGACGGCGAGCCCCTCGAAGCGGTGCTGATCACCCGGCACCTGCAGTTCTCGCTGCCGTACCGGGCGCTCTTCTCGCACACCCTGCGCCCGGAGACGATGAGCCGGCTGCTCGACGCGCTCGCCGCCCTGATCGTGCGGATGCACCTGACCGGCTTCTTCTGGGGCGACTGCTCGCTGTCCAACACGCTGTTCCGTCGCGACGCGGGCGCCTTCGCCGCCTACCTGGTCGACGCCGAGACGGGCGCCCTGCACACCTCGCTCTCCAACGGGCAGCGCGGCGAGGACCTGGAGATTGCCCGGGTGAACATCTTCGGTGAGGCGCTGGACCTGCAGGCCGCCGGCCTGCTGCACGAGTCCATCGACCCGGAGGTGGTCTGCGAGGAGGTCGTGCAGCGCTACGAGCGGCTCTGGCACGAGATCACCTACGAGCAGGCGGTCGAGCGGGAGGCCCGGCACGACATCGAGGGCCGCATCCGCCGGCTCAACGAGCTGGGCTTCGACGTGGCGGAGGTCGCCATGTCGACAATCGACGACGGGCGCTACCTGGTGCGGCCGAAGGTGGTCGACGCCGGCTACCACACCCGGCGGCTGCTGCGGCTGACCGGTCTCGACGCCGAGGAGAACCAGGCCCGCAAGCTGCTCAACGACCTGGACGCGTACCGGGCGGAGAGCGACCTGACCGACGAGCAGCAGGCGGCGCACCGCTGGCTCACCGAGGTCTTCGAGCCGGTGGTCCGGGCCGTGCCCGCGAACCTGCGCCGCAAGCTGGAGCCGCAGGAGCTGTTCGCCCAGATCATCGAGCACAAGTGGCTGCTCTCCGAGCAGGCCGGCCGGGACGTCGGGATGGCACCCGCCGTGCAGTCGTACCTGGCCGACGTACTGGTGCACCGCCCCGACGAGCAGGCCGTGCTCGGCGTCGACGTCCCCGCCCTGGGCTGACCCGGCCTCCGATTGGCGGCGACCGCCGTGCTTGCCGCCGCCCGCCGCCCGCCGCCCGCCGCCCGTCGTCGCCGCCCGTCGTCGCCGCCCGTCGCCCCCTGGTGCTGTTGCTGTCGTCGCGACCGGAGCCTCGAGTCCGGCACGTCCCGGACGGCCAGCCTTCCGACGGGGATGGAGACGCGTCCTGTCGAGCTGCCCCAGACATGGGGCAGTTACCACCCGAGGTCCTAGCCCCACCTATGGGGCAGCTCGACAGGGTGCGCGGTAGCAAGGGGCGGTGCCGTCCAGGAGCACACAGCAGTGCAGGGTGCGTTGCCCTTTAGGAGCGCGCGGCAGTGCGAGCGGCCCTGCCGTTCAGGAGCGCGCAGCGAGTGCGACGGGAGCGCCAGCCTGGGCGCTTCACTCCACCCAGGAGCCGCCGCGCAGCACCCGCACCACGTTGAGGTCGTCGTCGAGCACGACGAGGTCGGCGCGGAGGCCGACCTGGAGGGCGCCGACCCGGTCGCCCAGGCCGATGGCGCGGGCGGGGGTGGTGGCCACCATCCGGGCGGCGTCGGCCATCGGGATTCCGGCGTGCACCGCGTGCCGCAGCGCCGCGTCCATGGTCAGCGTGCTGCCGGCGATCGCGCCGTCGCGGGCGAGCCGGGCCACCCCGTCGGTCACCGTGACGGCCTGACCGCCCAACTCGTACTCACCGTCGGCCATCCCGGCGGCGGCCATGGCGTCGGTGATCAGCGCGGCGCGGTCCGGGCCGGCGGTTGCGGTGGTGAAGGTCAGTATGCCGTCGTGCAGGTGCACCCCGTCGGCGACCAGTTCGCAGATCACGGTCGGCGCGTCGAGCAGGGCCACCACCGGGCCGGGCTCGCGATGGTGCACGGGCCGCATGCCGTTGAACAGGTGCGTACCCACGCTCGCGCCGGCCGCGATGGCGGCGCGGGTCTGCTCGTAGGTGGCGTCGGTGTGGCCCACGGCCGCCACCACGCGGTGGGTGTTGAGCAGCTTGATCGCCTCCAGCGCGCCGTCGCGTTCCGGGGCGAGGGTGACCATGCGGATCGCGCCGCGACCCAGCTCGATCAGCTCGGTCAGCTCGTCCGTGGACGGGTCGCGCAGATACTCCGGGTTCTGCGCGCCGCACCGGGCTGCGGAGAGGTAGGGGCCCTCGAAGTGGACGCCCGCCAGTACGCCCTCGTCGACCAGCGGCGCGAACGCCTCGGTGGCCGAGCGCATCACCGGAAAGGGCGCGCTGACCAGGCTGGCCAGCAGCGTGGTGGTGCCGTGCGCCAGGTGGAAGCCGGCCGCCGCGCGCGCCTGGTCGGCGTCCCCGGTGGTGAAGGTGTGCCCGCCGCCGCCGTGGGTGTGCATGTCGACGAAGCCCGGCAGGATCCAGTGCCCGTCGCGGACCGACGGATACTCGGCCACGGCTGTGATCCGGTCGCCGTCCCACTCGACGCAGCCCTGCCGGATGACACCGGTCGGGGTCACCACTCGGCCGTTCACCCGTACGGTCATCGCTCCTCCTGATGGTCGAGGACGCGGGCGGCGTCCGTGTCCCGGACGCCCGCGGCGTCCAGCGCGAGCAGGGCGGCGCCGAGGCAGCCCGCCTCGTCGCCGAGGGCCGCCGCAACCAGCCGCGGCTCCCGGTGGAAGGTCATCCGCTCGTGCAGCGCCGCCCGCAGCGGGCCGAGCAGCCCGTCACCCGCCTGGGCCAGGCCACCGCCGAGCACGATCGTCGACACGTCGAACAGCGCCTGGCCGGTGGCGAGGCCGTCGGCGAGGGCCTCGACCGCCTCCTGCCAGACCCGGGCGGCGAGGGGTTCACCGGCGGCCGCCCGCTCGGCCACCATGGCGGCCGTCACGGCGGCACCGGGTGTCTGCTCCGCGCCGTCGCCGGCCAGCTCCGTATAGCGGCGACCGATCGCGGCCGCCGAGGCGATCGCCTCGAGGCAACCGGGTCGCCCGCAGCCGCAGCGCGGGCCGTCGGGACGGACCATGATGTGGCCGATCTCGCCGGCGGCGCCGTGCGCGCCGACGGCGGCCACGCCGTCGACGACGTGCGCGGCGGCGATGCCGGTGCCGATCGCCACGAAGAGCACGTGATCGGCGCCGCGTCCGGCGCCGAGTCGGGCCTCGGCGAGACCACCGACGCGCACGTCGTGGCCGAGCGCGGTCGGCAGCCCGAGCCGCGTCACCGCCAGGTCCCGCAGCGGTACGTCCCGGAAGCCCACGTTCGCCGACCAGACCGCGACCCCGCGTGCCTCGTCCACCACTCCGGGGACGGCGATGCCGATCGCGACCGGGGTGAGGCCGTCGGCTCGGGCCTTGCCGATCAGCCCGTCGGCCACGTCGAGAATGGTGTCGATCACGGCGGCCGGGCCGCGCGCGGCGTCGGTGGGGTGCCGCTCGGTGCGTACGGCGACGCCGTCCGGCCGGACCAGGGCGCACTTCATGCCGGTGCCGCCGACGTCCAGCGCCACGACCACCCGGTCGCCACTTACGGCACCGTTCACGGCACCGCTCACGCCAGCACCACGGACCGGCTGAGGTGTCGGGGCGCGTCCGGGTCGAGACCCCGGCTGGTCGCCAGCGCGACCGCGAAGCGCTGGGCCAGGATCAGGTCGGCCATCGGGTCCACCGGGGTGCGACCGGCAGACCAACTGCCGAGCACCGTGCGCCAGCCGTGCGTACGACTGTGCACGAAGGCCGCGCCGGTGGCGGCCACGTCCTCGGGCAGCCCGTCGGGCAGCTCGCCGAACGCCCAGACGAGCCGGCCGGGTGCGGCGATCGAGATGGGGCCGTGTCGGTAGTCCATCGCCGGGTACGCCTCGGCCCAGAAGGTGGCCGCCTCGCGGCACTTCAGCGCGGCCTCCTGGGCGAGGCCGACCGTCCAGCCCCGACCGAGGAAGGTGGCCTGCCCGATGGTGGCCGGGTCGATCGGCAGCGGGGAGCGCACCGCCACCTCGGCGTCGGCGGCGAGCGCGGTCACCGGGTCGCCGAGGTGCGCCCGGAGCAGGGCCAGCGCGGTCGTCGCGAAACGGGTCTGCACCACCGACCGCTCGTCGGCGAACGGCATGGTCACCGCGGCGGTGGCCAGGTCGACCGCCGGCGCGGCCGGGTCGCCGACGATGACGGTGGTGGGCGTACGCCCACGCAGCGCGGCGAGTAGATCCAGCACTTCGGTGGTGGTGCCGGAGCGGGTGATCGCGATCAGCCGGTCGTAGTGGCGGCCGGCGGGAAACTCGGACGCCTGGAACGCGTCGGTCTCGCCCTGGCCGGCCTGCTCGCGGCGGGCGGCGTACGCCATCGCCATGAACCACGACGTGCCGCAACCGACGACGGCGACCCGCTCGCCGGGGCGGGGGAGGTCGCCGCGCACGACGCGGGACAGCTCGGCGGCCTCCCGCCAGCAGTCGGGCTGGCTCGCGATCTCCGCGTCCACGTACGCCATGGGAAACTCCTCGCCGGGCCGACCTGTCTGCGCAATACGGCTCGTTACACCCGTATTTCGCGCGTTATTCTGCGCGAAGCGGGGTGGCCGTGGCAACCGACCGGCCGATCGCGCAGAACAGCCTTTTGCGCCAGGCTAGTTTCGCGCACTAGTGTGCACGCAATCAATCACCGATCGTGCAGTCACTGGGAGGGCCCCCGAGGTGGACCGGTACGCCAGATGGAACGCCCTGCTGGAGATGCTGACCGACAACGGTCGGGTCAGCGTCGAGGCGGCCGCCGAGCGGCTGGACGTCTCCCAGGCCACCATCCGGCGCGACTTCGACCAGCTCGCCCAGCAGCAGATGATCACCAGGACCCGGGGCGGCGCGGTCGCCAACGGCGTCTCGTACGACCTGCCGCTGCGCTACAAGACGGCCAAGCACTCGGCCGAGAAGCAACGGATCGGCGCCGCCGCCGCGGCGCTCGTCACGCCCGGCACCGTGGTCGGCCTGAACGGTGGCACCACCAGCACGGAGGTGGCCCGGGCCCTCGCCGTGCGGCCGGACCTGAACACCAGCGCCGAGGGTGCCCAGCTCACCGTGGTGACCAACGCGCTGAACATCGCCAACGAGCTGCTCGTGCGGTCGCGGATGAAGGTCGTGGTGGCCGGCGGGGTGGTGCGCCCGAAGTCGTTCGAGCTGGTCGGCCCGCTGGGCGGTGCGCTGCTGCGTGAGGTCACCCTGGATGTCGCGTTGCTCGGCGTGGACGCCATCGACCCGCAGCTCGGCGCCGCCGCCCACCACGAGGGTGAGGCGGCCATGAACAACCTGATGGTGGCCCGCGCCAAGCGGGTCGTGATAATCGCTGACTCGTCCAAGTTGGGCGGTCACGCCTTCGCCCGGATCTGCCCGGTCGAGCGGGTCGAGACGCTGGTGACCGACTCCGGCGCGGACCCGGAGGTGGTGGACGCCTTCCGGGCGGCCGGCGTGCAGGTCGTCTGCGCCTGAGCGGTAACTCTCCGTCAATAAAACGCATCGATCGGCGTGTCGATGCATACCGGGTATTGCGCGGCGCTGCATACCGCGTATGGTGTCGGCTGTCATGCCCACCATCGGGGGAGGTGCAGCTTGCCAGCTGTCCTGGAGATCGACGGTCTACGTAAGACGTACAAGAGTCGTCGACGCGGCACCCGCAACGCGCTCGACGGCTTCGACATGCGGGTCGACGCGGGGCAGGTGCATGGCTTCCTGGGCCCCAACGGGTCCGGCAAGACCACCACGCTGCGTACGCTGCTCGGCCTCATCCGGCCCGACGGCGGCCGGATGACGCTGCTCGGGCACGAGGTTCCCGCCGCGCTGCCCACCGTCGCCGGCCACGTCGGCGCCATCGTGGAGAGCCCGCAGTTCTTCCCGCACTTCTCGGCACGGGACACGCTGTCCCTGCTGGCCGGGGCCGGCGAGGTGCCCGCCACGCGCGTCGACGAGGTGCTGGAGCTGGTCGGGCTGCGCGACCGCGCGGGCGAGCGCGTCAAGACGTACTCGCTGGGCATGAAGCAGCGGCTCGCCGTCGCGTCCGCCCTGCTGAAGAACCCGACGCTGCTCATCCTCGACGAGCCGGCCAACGGCCTCGACCCGGGCGGCATCCGGGAGATGCGCACGCTGATGCGGACACTCGCCGAATCCGGGATGACAGTGCTGCTGTCCAGCCACATCCTCGGCGAGATCCAGCTGATCTGCGACTCGGTCACCATCATCTCGCTCGGCCGCCGGGTCGCCTTCGGCCCGGTCAACGAGGTGCTCTCCCAGCACTCGTCCGGCGCGGTCCGGGTCCGCCTGGAGGCGGTCAGCGACCTGCCGACGGCCACCGAGGCCCTCACCCGGGCCGGGGTGAAGGTCGCCGGGCACCCGGACCACCTGATGCTGACCGGCGTCGACAAGCCGGCCACGGTGACCCGGCTGCTCGCCGAGCACAACCTGTACGTCAGTGAGCTGGCCCCGATCGCGGTCGACCTGGAGAGCGTCTTCCTCGAACTGACCGCGACCGCGCCGGTCCCCGGCCAGAACCGCCAGGTCGACGAGTCCACGAAGGTTGGTGGGACGGGTCAGCCCGGCGCCACCGCGGGAGGGTGGGGCGCGTGAGCCTCTTTCGGACGGAGCTGCGCCGGCTGACCAAGCGGCGCTTCACCCGCTACATGACGCTGCTCGGCCTGCTGGTGCTGGCCGCGGTGGTGGTCGGTGTCTTCTTCACCAACCAGAAGATCGATGCCGGTCAGCTCGCCAAGGCCGAGCGTCAGGCCGACCAGCAGTACCAGGAGCAGATCCGCTGGAGCGAGCAGGAGCGGGCCAACTGCGAGCAGGCCAAGACGGCCGGCACGCCGAACGACGGCCGCTACCCCGACGACTGCTCGGTGATCACGGCCCCGTCGCGGGACCAGATCGAGGCCGAGTGGTTCCTGCCCTCGACGTTCAACTTCCGCGAGACGTTCGACGAGACACTGGTCCCGTTCGCGGCGATCCTCGCCCTGGTCGGGTTCGTCGTCGGCGCGTCCTTCGTCGGCGCCGAGTGGAGCACCGGCGGCATGATGAACCTGCTGCTCTGGCGGCCGAAGCGGCTCACCGTGCTGCTCACCAAGCTGGCCGCGCTGCTCACCGGCATCCTGGCGGTGACGCTGCCCGCCGCAGTGCTGTGGTTCGCCGGCTTCTGGGCGGTGGCCAGCTTCCGGGGCAGCACCGAGAAGATGACCTCGGGCACCTGGCAGTCGTTCGCCCTGACCGGGCTGCGCGGCGTGGCGCTGGTGCTGGTGCTCACCACGATCGGCTTCGCGCTGGCCTCGCTGGGCCGGCACACCGCGATGGCGCTCGGTGGTGTCGTGGCGCTGATGGTGGTCGGCCAGTTCGGCCTGGGCATCCTCCTGTCGATGGCGGGCGTGAAGTTCGCCGAGGCGTGGCTGCTGCCCACGTACGCGCTGGCCTGGATGACCAAGAAGGTGACACTGCAGGACTGGAACGCCTGCAACGCCACCTACTCCGGGGAGTGCAAGCCGGCCACCATGGACATCACCTGGCAGCAGTCCTCCGTACTGTTCTTGATCGGGGTCGTGGTGATCCTCGGAGCGGCGCTCTGGACGATGCGTCGACGCGACATCTCCTGATCGACGCCAGGGAGTCAACGGCGCGGCGCGGCCGGCCCCACCGTCGGGTGTTTCCGACGTGCGGAGCCGGCCGTGCCGGCTGCTGCGACCTTGGTCGGCCCTGGCTAGGCTGAACGTCATGCCCGCCGACGCCGCCCCGACCGCTCCCGAGCCGTCCACCGACGCTCGTCCGGGCGCGACGGCCGGCGGTGTCGCGCCGAGCGTCCCGACCCCCCGGCCGGCGCCGCCCGTCGAGAGCACCGACGACGCCGGGCCGGCCGACAACGACGCGCCGGACGACGAGACGGCCGCCGCACCGGCCGCGCCCCCGGCTGGCCTGACCACGCGGGAGCGGGCCATCCTCGCCTTCGAGCAGCAGTGGTGGCGGCACGCCGGCGCCAAGGAGCAGGCCGTCCGGGACACCTTCGGCGTCTCCTCGACCCGGTACTACCAACTGCTCAACGGGTTGCTGGACAATCCGGCGGCGCTCGCCGCCGACCCCGTGCTGATCGGCCGGCTCCGCCGGCTGCGCTCGTCGCGCGCCCGCAACCGCCGTCGCTGACCCCGCCGGCCCTACTTCTTCTCGTACCCCTGCAGGCCGTTGCCGATAGCGAAGAACGTCGGCGCCCACTCGCCGATGAAGATGCCCCACCGGTCCGCGCGTGCCACACCCGCCCGCTCCAGGTGCCTGGAGAGGAACCAGCTGGTGAACGACAGGCCGATGCTGGCGAAGCCGGCCATGTACATGTGTTCCGCCTTGAGCCCCGATTCGTGCAACCGCTTCAACATGCGATCCCCCTGTCGCGACGGACGACCCCGATTCGCGTTCCCACCTGCGGAAGCGCAACTCGAAGGCCAGACGTTGTCACGCTACCGCCGGGCCGTCGCCGGCGAACCGGGTTGCCGCGATACCGGATACGGCAGGAATGTAGCCGGGACGAAAGGGGTAGGCGGTCGTCGTCACGCGGGCCACGGGCCGATGGAGGGAGCAGGCTATGAGGGGTGCCATGCCGAGGCGGCCGCGCCGGTGATGCGGGTACGCTCCGCGTCCGCGCCGGCCCCGGGCCGGTCGGTCAACGAGGATCTGGTCTTCCAGTTCGGCCCGCTGGTCGGTGTCCTGGACGGCGCGACAGTGCCGGACGGCTTCGACACCGGCTGCGTCCACGGGCCCGAGTGGTACGTCCGACACCTGGCCGCCCGGCTCGGTGTGGCCGAGGCGGCCCGCCCGGCCGCCCGCCTGACGAGCAACCTGGCCGCGGCCATCCTCGCCGTGCGCGCCGATCACGGTGGGCAGTGCGACCTCGATCATCCGGGCACCCCGTCCAGCACCGTCTGCCTGCTGCGCGACTGCGGCGACCAGGTGGACTACCTGGTCCTCTGCGACAGCCCGTTGGTGCTGGATGTCGGCGGGCAGGTAAGCGTGGTGACCGACGACCGGCTGGACGCGGCGATGGCCGACCTGCGACAGACGGTCGCGACAGTGCCGGCCGGCGCGGCGGACCCGGTCACGCGGTTCCGGCACGCGGTGAGCGTCCAACGGGAGCGGATGAACCGCACCCACGGCTACTGGGTCGCTGCCGCCGACCCGGACGCGGCCTTCCATGCGGTGACCGGGACAGCGCCGCAGCGAGGTCCGGCGCCCCTGCGCCGGGCCGCGCTGCTCAGCGACGGCGCGTCCAGCGCGGTCGAGCAGTTCGGGCTGACCGACTGGACGGGGCTGCTGGACCTGCTCAGCGGTGAGGGGCCGGCCGCGCTGCTAGGTCGGGTCCGGGACGCCGAGCGCGATCACCCCGACCGGCTGCGTCGGCACAAGCCCACCGACGACGCCTCGGTGGTGTTCTGCGAGTTCGGATCGGTTGGGCCATAGGCCAGATGACGACGGAGCGTGAGGAGAAACACCCGAACCGCCCGACCGGCCGGTACCGGTAGCCGGACCGCCAGTGGATGTCCAATGGGGTGGACTTCGGCCGATGAGGCCGGCAGACTGCGGCACGTGGCGGGTGCGGTCCGGCTGGAGCCGGTGGACGAGCGGAATCTGGAGCCATTGCTCTCCGTAGCGGCTGCCGAGGCCGAGCCGGGCGAGGTGATGCCTCCGGTCGAGGCTCCCGCTGGCTGGTCGCTCGCCCGCCGGGAGGCGTTCCGTGAGTTCCACCGGGCGAGCTTCGCCGGCCTGGACGGCCCGACCGGCTCACAGATGTACGCGATCCTCGTCGGCGGCGAGGTGGTGGGCATGATCCGGATGACGCGCTGTGACGAGCCGGGCACGGTGGAGGCCGGCATGTGGCTCGGCCTCTCGGCGCGCGGGCAGGGAGTCGGCGCGGCCGCCCTGCGGGAGTTGCTCAACCTCGCCGCCCGTGCCGGTATGCGAGCCGTGGTCGCCGACACGACGTCGGACAATGTCGGCGCGGTCGCCGTTCTCGAAAAATGTGGTGCGAAACTGCGCGAGGACGGCGGAAAGGTGCACGCCGAAATCTGCCTCGATTCGACGCCTCCCGCTCTCTGAATCGGCTCCACCCCTTTGGTCTTTGTTGACATCCTCCCTGCCCAGGACCGGGTGAACGTCCTGTCTGTGTCGTTGGGAGCCGTTCTGCCGAATGTCTCTGCTCCCCGTTGACGGAAATTGTCGCAACGGTTTCGCGGCAATTCCCCCGGGTACTGCCGGCCGGGTCCGCAGATACGGGACGTCTGATCGAGGGCGTGGCGCGCGCTATTCCCCGGTAGCCCTTCTCCGGCCCCTGCGCGGCAGACGTCCCAGACCCACCGGGGAGCGAGGGAGACCTGATGAAGACCGGAACACGAATCGGGCTGGCGGTGGGCTTCGGCTACCTGCTGGGCCGTCGCCGCAAACTGCGTACCGCGCTGACTCTCGCCGCGGCGGTGGCCGCCGGCCGGGCGAGCCGCGACCCGGGCGGTCTGCTGAAACGGGGTGGTGACCTCCTGCACTCCTCCCCGCAGCTGAGCAACCTGAGCCGGCTCGGCGGGCCGCTGGTCAACGCCGGTCGATCCGCCGCGACCGCCGCGGCCGGCAGCGGCGTCGACGCGCTCACCGGCCGGCTGCGCGGCTCCGCCGACGCGCTGCGCCGCCGCTCCGGCAACCAGAGCGGCAACGGCAGCGGCGACGGCAACCAGAGCGGCAGCAGCAGCGGCGACGGCGACCGGAGCGGCAACGGCGACCAGAACGGCGATCGCGGCGCGACGAGCGACCGGAACGACGCGGCCGGGCAGCGACGGGGGCGGTGACCATGGCGGGAGACACCAATCCGGGCGGCCTCGGCGACAAGCTCCGCGGCCAGTTGGCCGACGAGGTGCGCAACCTGGCCGGGGCCATCGGCGAGCGGGCGGTGAGCGTGGTGACGGAGCGGATCACCGGCGCGACCGGCCGCCTGAGCGAGTACGCGCGCCAGGGCGGAGGGCCGGGCCTGATCGCCGCCGCCACCGGAGCGCAGAAGCTGGCCGAGGGCGGCTCACCGATGAAGGCGATGGTGCATGCCGGGGTGGCCGGCGGTAAGGAGAAGGTGATGTCGGCTCTCGGCCGCGTGGGCGGCAAGGGCGGTAAGGGCGGCAAGAAGCAGAAGGTCACCAACATCGTCGAGACGATCGAGGTCGGTGTCCCGGTGCGGGCCGCGTACAACCAGTGGACGCAGTTCGGCGACTTCCCGAGCTTCATGAAGAAGGTCGAGCAGGCGGAGAACGACTCGCCCGAGAAGATGACCTGGAAGGCGCAGGTCTTCTGGTCGCACCGGACGTGGGAGTCGACGATCATCCGCCAGGTGCCGGACCGGCTCATCCACTGGCGGTCGAAGGGCGAGAAGGGCTCGGTCGACGGCACCGTCAGCTTCCACGAGATCACCCCCGACCTGACCCGCATCCTGGTGGTGCTGGAGTACCACCCGCAGGGCCTCTTCGAGCACACCGGCAACCTGTGGCGGGCCCAGGGCCGGCGGGTACGGCTGGAGTTGAAGCACTTCGTCCGGCACGTCATGACCGAGGTGGCACTCGACCCGGATCAGGTCGAGGGCTGGCGCGGCGAGATCCGCGACTCCCAGGTGGTCAAGGACCACGAAACCGGTCTGCGCGAGGAGCGGGAGCGGCGGGAGCGCGGCGGGGAACGGGGCGGCGAGGCCCCGAGCGAGCCCGAGGACGAGGAGTACGCCGAGGAGGAGCCGCCCGAGGAGGAGCCGCGCCGTCGGCCCGGCGGGCGACTGCGTCAGCGGCCACCCCGGCGGCCGGCCGAGCCGGAGTACGACGAGGAGTACGAGGCGTACGAGGACGGCTACGACGAGGGGTACGCGGACGAGCCCGATGAGGAGCCGCCGCCACCACCCCGTCGTCGTGCCCCGGAGCGGGCTCGCCGACCTCAGCCACGCGAGGAGCCGCAGCGGCCCCGGCCGCCGGTCCGCCGGGGAGCGGAGCCGCCGCGCCGACCCGTGGTGCGCCGCCGTCGGGAGGAGGGGGAGTGACGCTCGCCTCCGGCGGTGACACCGTCGGCGGTGCCCTCGAACGCGTGCAGGGTGCCGCCGGCGGCCTCGCCGACGTCGTGGAGACGGTGCTCGACAAGGGCATCGTGATCGACGCGCAGGTGACGGTCGGGGTCATCGGGATCCCCCTTGTGGAGATCAATGCCCGGGTGACGGTGGCGAGCATCGAGACGTACCTGCGGTTCGCCGAGGCGGTCGACCGGCTCGACCTCGCCCTGGATGAGGGCGAAGGGCTGGCCGGCCTCGTCGGTGGTGTCACCGGCGCGGTCCGGGACGTCACCGGCTCGGTGCGAGGGCTCACCGACGACGCCACCGGCACCGTGCGGGACCTCGGGAGGAGCTGACATGGCGGACGAGACGGGACTGTTCATCTACGGGCTGGTGCCGGCGGACGTGGAAGCGACGCCGGACGCGGCCGGGGTCGGCGACCCACCCGGCGAGGTGACCGTCATCCGGCACGGTGACCTCGCGGCCCTGGTCAGCGAGGTGCCGCTGGACGCGCCGCTGGGCCGGGCGGCGGACCTGCGGGCGTACCAGGAGCTGCTGGACGGGACGGCGGTCGTGGCGCCGGTGCTGCCGGTGCGGTTCGGCACCGTCGTCACCGGGCCGGACGCGGTGCTCGACCTGATCCGGCCGCACCACGACCGGTTCGCCGCGGCGCTCGCCGAGTTCGAGGGCCGGGTGCAGTACGTGGTGCAGGGCCGCTTCGAGGAGCGGGCGTTGCTGCGCGCCATTCTCGACGAGAACCCGACCGCCGCCGGGCTCGCCGACCAGGTGCGGGGGCGTGCCGAGGCGGCCAGCCGGGAGCCCCGCATCCGGCTGGGGGAGCTGATCAGCCAGGCCGTCGAATTGCGCCGCGAGGCGGAGAACCGGCGGCTGCTCGACGTCACGGCCGAGTACGTGGTCTCCACGCAACTGCGCCCGCCCACCCACGAGATGGACGCGGCCCACGCGGCCCTGCTGGTGGACACCGACCGGGAGGACGCCCTGCTCGACGTGCTGGAGCAGTACGCGCAGGACCGTCGGGGCCTGCTGCGGCTGCGGCTGCTCGGGCCGCTCGCCCCGTACGACTTCGTCGACGCCCACCAGTTGGCGGGCTGACGGTGGACCTGCTCTGGGCGCTGCTGACCCTGCCGTACGCCCCGGTTCGCGGGTTGACCGCCGTGGTCAAGGTGGTGGCCCGGGAGGCCGAGTCGCGTCAACGGAACCCGGTCAACGTCCGGCGCGAGCTGGAGGAGTTGGACGCCGCTGTGGCGGCCGGCGAACTCAGCGCCGAGGAACGCGACCGGGCCGAACAGCGGGTGCTGGACCGGCTGACCGGGGGCGCGGGCCGGCGTTCCGAGGGCTCGGCGCCCGCCGACAGACGATCTCGTGGCCCGGTCCGGGAGAGGGGAGTGCGCCATGACCGACGACGCGAGGGCCCACGAGCGTGAGCTGGCCGACGAGGAGTACCTGCAACCCGTGTCGGCGGCCGAGGCGGCTCGGGCGGGCCTACGGCAGCTCGTCGAGTTGACCGGCCGCGAGCCCGCCGTGACCACGTCGCTGGAGCCCATCGAGGACGGCTGGCTGGTCGGGGTGGAGGTGGTGGAGGCGCGCCGGATCCCCAACTCGACCGACCTGCTCGGGCTGTACGAGGTGGAGTTGGACATCGAGGGGAACCTGCTCAGCTATCGGCGGGTGCGCCGCTACCAGCGCGGAAAGGGTGAGGTGGGCTGAGATGACCGTTGGGCAGCCGCCCTCGGTGGTGCAGAACTCGGGCCAGGTGCTGCCCGCCGGCCACGAGCCGGCCAACCTGGGCGACATCCTGGAGCGGGTGCTCGACCGGGGCATCGTCATCGCCGGGGACATCCGGGTCAGCCTGCTCGACATCGAGCTGCTGACGTTGAAGCTGCGGCTGGTCATCGCATCGGTGGACACGGCACGCCAGATCGGCATCGACTGGTGGGAGCACGACCCGTGGCTCAGCTCCCGTGCCCGCCCTCCGGTGGAGCCGGGACCGCGCGATCCGGAGCAGGTCGAGGCGGAGCGGCGACCCCGGGTGGCGGCCCGGGCGCGGCGTCGCGACGCCGAGGTGGAGGAGTGGGATGAGTTCGACGGCTGAGGTGGCTTCCGATCGGCGTGTCGCGGTGGCCGGGGTCTGGCTGCACGGTGTGGTGCGGGACGTCGATCGGGCGGTGCTGGCGACGGTCACCGGGATGGGTGGTGTTCCGGTCCGCGCGGTGTCCGCCGCCGGGCTGGTCGCGGTCGTCAGCACCGCGCCGCTCGACGAGTACGGCGAGGAGCCGCTGCGCCGCAACCTGGAGGACCTCGCCTGGTTGGAGCGGGCCGCGCGGGCGCACCATGCCGTGGTCGAGGCCCTCGCCCGACAGGGTCCGGTGGTACCGGCCCGACTCGCCACCGTGCACACGGACGACGGCCGGGTCGCCGCATCGCTCGCGGCCCGGCGCGCCGAGCTGTCCGCCACCCTGGCCCGGTTGACCGGGCGCGGCGAGTGGGGCGTCAAGGGCTACCTGGTGCCGGGGGCGTCCGTGCCGAGCGTCGCCGAAGCGGGCGGCGGCGGGGTGGGGACGGCGTACCTGCGCCGCAGGCGTGCCCAGCTGACCGCCCGCGAGGAACACCAGCAGGTGGCGAGTGCCGCCGCGGATGCCGTGCACGTCGCCCTGTGCGAGGTGGCCGTGGCCGGCCGTCGGCACGCCCCACAGGACCGGCGGCTCTCCGGCGTGTCCACACCGATGGCGCTCAACGGTGCGTACCTCGTCGACACCGCGGCGCTGCCCCGCTTCACCGAGCTGGTCGGTTCGTTGGGTTCCCGTCATCCGGGCCTCCGGCTGGAGTTGACCGGGCCGTGGCCGGCGTACTCCTTCGTGGCGGAACGGCCGGAGCCTGCCGGCGCCGGTCGGGGGTCGCGATGACCACCGCCCTCGCGCCGAGCAGCGCGGACGATCCGCTGGCCTACCGGCCGGTCGCCCTGGTCGACCTCCTCGACCGGCTGCTCGCCACCGGCGTGGTGATCAGCGGCGACATCACGTTGTCCATCGCCGACGTCGACCTGGTCCGGATCTCGTTGCGGGCGCTTGTCGCGTCGGTCGGCGCGCTGGCCCCACCGGAGGACGCCGGATGACCGGCCGGGACGACGCGGGCGAGTTGGTCGCCGCGCTCGACGCGCAGTCGTGGCAGCCACCCCGGGTCACGCCGCTGGACCGCCGGATCGCGGTGGACCGCGACTCGGTCGAGCGGGGACTGGCCAGCCTGGTGCTCACCGTCGTCGAGCTGCTGCGCCAGCTCATGGAGCGGCAGGCGCTGCGCCGGGTCGACCTCGGTGACCTCACCGAGGAGCAGGTCGAGCGCATCGGAGTCACCCTGATGGCGCTGGAGGAGCAGATGGCGGGGCTGCGTGAGCACTTCGGTCTGGCCCCGGAGGACCTGAACCTGGACCTCGGCCCGCTCGGCCCGCTCCTTCCCACGGACTGACCGTGCCGGACGGTCGGTGGTGACCCGGCAGGGGCCACCACCGACCGCTCGATCAGGCCGGGAGCCGCACGACGTCGTAGTCGACGTCCGGGCCGGGTTCGACGTCGAACCTGCCGTTCACCACGTACAGCGCCGAGCCGAGCAGGTCGCCCGTGGCCGGCGACCGCAGGTCCGGGCTGGTGATCTCCCGTCGCACCACCCCGGCGGTGTAGCCGGCGTTCAGCCCGACGACCGCGATGACGTTGGTCAGGTTGCGGATCACGTAGAGGGTGTGACCGCGCAGCACCAGCCCGTCGGCCCGGTCCACCGAGTAGCCGCCGAGGTCGAAGACACGGCTCGTTCCGGTGCGCGGGTCGACGCGTACCAGCCGACCGGTCAGCATCTGCGCGACCAGCAGGTCACCGTCGGGCAGCGCCACGATCCCGTTGTTGAACGCGTCGGGCGTCGCGGCCGGGCCACTGAGCGGCAGGACCCGCGCGGCGTCGGCGGCGGGCAGCCGACCACCCGGGAGCAGCGGTACGACGTACAGCACCGGCCGGGCCGAGTCGGTGAAGTAGACGGCGCGTCTGGTGACCACGAGGTCGTTGACGATGCTGCCCGGCTCGTCGGTGAACTGGTAGTGGGCCAGTTGGGCACCGGTTGCGCCGTCGTAGACGCTGGCTCCACCGGCGGAGAAGTCGGCGGTCCACAGCCGCCCCTGCGGGTCGAGCTTGAGACCGGCCTTCTCCCGGCCCGGCGCACCCGGGATGAGCACCGAGCCACGTCCGGTACGGACATCGCCGCGCCAGACCGCGCCGTTTCCGACGGAACCCACGTAGACGGTGGTGCCCCGGCCGATCGTCAGACCCTCCGGGCTGAACCCGTCCGGCAGAGCGATCCGGGACGGGAACGACGCCCTCGGGTGCGCGGTCGCCGCCGAGCCGACCGTGGTCAGAGTGGCCGCGGCCACCAGGGGGACGACGAGAAGAGAGAGCAACCTGCGCAAGAGGAACACCGCCTGTCGTCGAGTGGATCTCTCCACTGAGGAACATGCCGCTCTGGTAACGCGCCGGGTACGACAAAAGGTTGGGCGCGGCGCTCAGTCCCGGCCGGCGGTGTACGCCGCGAGCCAGGCGACCTGGGCCGGGTCGAGCGACGGCCGGACCCGTTCCCGGGCGACCGCCACGTGCGCGGCGGTGACCGTGGCGGCGGCCAGGGATTCCCGCATCGCCGCGAGCGCGGCCTCCCGGACCACCGCCGCGCAGTCCGCCGCCGAGAAGCCGGACAGCTCCGCGCCGAGGGCGGCCAGGTCGACGTCCGGCGCCAGCGGCACGTGCCGGGACGCGGCCCGCAGGATCTCGGCGCGGGCCGGCCCGTCCGGCGGCGGCACGTAGACCAGTCGCCCCAACCGGCCGGGTCGCAGCAGCGCCGGGTCGACCAGGTCCGGCCGGTTCGTGGCGCCGACCACCACCACGTTGCGCAGCGTCTCCACCCCGTCCAGCTCGGTGAGCAGCGCGGCGACCACCCGATCCGTGGTGCCCCCGTCGGTGGCCTGCCCGCGTACCGGCGCCAACGCGTCCACCTCGTCCAGGAAGATCAGCGTCGGGGCGGCCTCGCGGGCGCGGCGGAACAGCTCGCGTACCGCGCGTTCGCTCTCGCCCACCCACTTGGAGAGCAGCTCCGCGCCCTTGACCGAGAGCACGTTCGCCCGCCCCGACCCGGCGAGTGCGGTGACCAGGTACGTCTTGCCGCAGCCGGGTGGGCCGTAGAGCAGCACGCCACGCGGCGGCTGCACGCCGAGGCGGGCGAACGTGTCCGGATAGGTCAGCGGCCACAGCACCGACTCGGTAAGCGTCTGCTTGACCTCGTCCAGGCCGCCGACGTCGTCCAGGGTCACCGACGCCAGCTCCAGGGTGGACGCGGCCATCGTCGTAGGCCGGACCACCTCCAGGGCGGCGGTGAAGTCGGCCATCGCCACAGTGGGCGTCCGCGCGGTCTTCTGCCGCAACGCGGCGCGTACCCCGGCCTCCCGGACCAGCGCGGCCAGGTCCGCCGCGACGAATCCGGGGGTACGCCCGGCCACCTCGTCCAGCCGGACGTCGTCGGCGAGCGGCACCTGCCGGGTCAGCACGGTGAGCTGCTCACGGCGCAGGGCCGGGTCGGGCAGCGGAACGCTGATCCGCAGCGACAACAGGTCCGGTGCGCGCAGCGCCGGGTCGACCGCTTCGGGCCGACCGGTGGTGCAGACCACGGCGACACCCGCCCGGACGGTCTCCGCGAGCACCTGCCGGAACACCGTGGCCAGCGGGCCGGGCTCCTCCGCCGGGGCCAACGCCTCCACATCGGTGACCAGCAGCACCGCCGGTCCGCCGGTACGAACCGCCGTCGCCGCGGCGCGCAGCCGGTCGGCAGCCGCCTGGTTGGTCAGCGCGGCCACCTCGGGCGCCCACAGCGGGTGGACACGGGCACCCACCCGGGCCGCGACGGCCCGCACCAGCGCCGACTTCCCGGAGCCGGCCGGCCCGGAGAGCAGCACACCCAGCGAGATGGTGGTGCCCAGCCGGCCCAGCACCTCCCGATGGTGGAAGCCGAGATCGAACAGCTCGGTCAGCTCCTCGGCCTGGCCCCGCAGCCCGGGCAGCTCGTCCACGTCCGGCGCGTCGCCGGTCGCGTCCGCTGTCGGGGCCGCGCCGAACGCAGCCGCCCCAACGGGTTCACCGTGGGTGGCCGGCCCGTGCTCCCAGGCGACCACCGTGTCCATGGTGACCAACGACCCGGCGGACTCCTCGACGGCGACCACGCTGAGCAGGGTGCTGGTCCAGGCGAAGCCGACGGTGGTGGCGAGGCTGCGCCGGGCCGCCTCAACGAGGCTGCGCGTCGAGGCGTCCGGCAGCACGTCCTGCGGCAGCAGCGACACGTCGTCGCCCGCCGTGACCACCTTGCCGAGCAGGGCGAGCCGGAGCATCTCCGGGCTGACCGCCGCCACCACCTGCACCGGCCCGGTCAGCGTGACCCGGCCCGCCGGGGTCAGCGGCAGCGGCGACACCCGCACCGAAGCGCCGTCCCGCAGGCCCAGGTTGCCCAGCGTGAGGTCGTCGGCGTACAGCAGGGCACTGCTCGCGCCCGCCCCGGCCGCCGCGACGATCCCGGCGGTCTCCCGGCGGCCCGTCAGTCGCACCGGGTCGCCGGGGCGCAGCCCCAGCGCGGTCAGCGCCTCCGGGTGCAGCCGCACGATGCCCCGTCGGGCGTCCAGCGCCGCGGGCCGCAGGCTCGCCGTCAGGGTCAGGTCGGGTTGGGCCATCGCCCGACCGTAGCCGCCGTCAGCTCGTCGGGGCAGTCAGCGCCGCGGATCCAACTCATCCAGCAGCGACGGATCCCGCCGGATCAGCTCTGCCAGACGGGCCGCCGGGTCCGGGGTCAACCCGTCCGGGCCGGGTGCCCACGCCGGCACCGTCCGACCGGACAGCGGCCAGGACGGCGGGGGCTGCACCGGCGCCGCCGGTGGCTCCGGGCCGACCGTGACGTCCGGGCCGTCCCACGAGACCCGCAGCGGGTACGTCCGACCGTCGTGCTCGACGCG
This sequence comes from Micromonospora sp. NPDC047557, assembly GCF_043205095.1. NCBI lineage: Bacteria > Bacillati > Actinomycetota > Actinomycetes > Micromonosporales > Micromonosporaceae > Micromonospora > Micromonospora sp. NPDC047557. The sequence goes on from NZ_JBIDDK010000007.1 coordinate 35,132, forward strand.
GACGGTCACCGCCAGGCCCGGGTGTGCGCCGACGACCTGGCGGACCGCCTCGGCCACCTCCTCGACCGGGCCCCACCCGACGACGTCGCCGGGGCTCTCCCGTTCCGCGTGCCGACCATCGTGCCGGGCGGGCCCGGCGTTGCGCCCACCCGTGGCGGCGCCCTGCCCAGCGGTGGGGCCCGGCGGTGGTGCGGTGTCGTCCCGATCGGTGACCCGCCGGCGCAGCGCCTCCTCGCGCCGGGCCAACCGGGCCAGCGTCTCGTCCAGGTCGCCCCTCACAGATCACCCCTTCCCACCACGGCCGGAGCCGGTCGACTCAGGCCTTCCTGTCCCGGGTGGCCCGGTCCAACGCCCGGTCCAGGACGACCAGCAGGGCGTCCCGCACTGAGAGCCGGTCCCGGGCGTCGAACTGCACCAGGGGAACATGATCGCCGATGGCGAGCGCCCACCGGATCTCGCCGAGCTCCAGGGCCAGTCGCCCGTCGAACGCGTTCACCCCGACCACGAACGGCAACCCGGCCCGCTCGAAGAAGTCGATCGCCGGGAAACAGTCGTCCAGCCGTGAGCTGTCGACCACCACCAGCGCGCCGAGAGCACCCCGGGCCAGGTCGTCCCACATGAAACCGAACCGTGCCTGCCCGGGAGTGCCGAACAGGTAGAGCTTCAGACTGCGGTCGATTGTCACGCAACCAAAATCCATCGCCACCGTCGTGGTGGTCTTGCTCGACCGTACGCCCGGGTCGTCCACGCCGATCCCGGCGCTTGTCATCTCGGCCTCGGTGGTCAGCGGCGCGATCTCGGAGATCGCCCCGACCGTGGTGGTCTTGCCCACGCCGAACCCGCCGGCGACGAGAATCTTGACCGGCACGGGTGGCGCCGCAGGTGGCCGGTTGGTCGGCCCGGCGTCGGCCGGTGGCCGGTACGGCGGTGGCGGCCCCGTCGGCGGCGGCGCGGCCCGCCCGAGCGCCGAGGGAGTCCCCGGGGCCGTGCTGTAGCGGGCGGTGGCGCTGTTGCCGGCGAGCCCTCCGAGCGGGACGCCCGGCCATTCAGGAGATCGCACGAAGTCCATCAATCACTCGCAGGATGAGGTCGGGGTCGAAGGCGTCGTTGGCGTCGGTGACGTGCACGTCCAGGTGCCCGGCGGCCCGCAGGTCGCCGACCAGGACCCGGGTCACGCCGAACTGCAGCCGGGCCCGGGCGGAGAGTTCGGCCACCGAGATCGGCTCGGCGCAGAGCGCGATGATCGCCTGGAGTTCCGGCGCCAGCAGGCCGACCGGTGGGTCGGTCCACCGGCCGCCGTCCGGGCGCAGGGTCACCTGCGTCTCCAGCCCGATCGCCGGATCCGCGCCAGCCACCCGCCCGGAGGTGAGCACGAACGGCCGCGGCCCTGTCGGGCCGCCACCGCCCCGCTGCGGCTCTGGCGCCGCCGGAGCGCCGCCCCCACCCGGGTGCGGCGTGCGCAGGTAGGGGCGGATCCGGGTCCCGGGCTCCGGGTCCGGGTCCTCGCCGGCGACGTCGGGGGTCACTGCTGGACGGCGTTCTTCAGCTCGACGATCAGTCGCGGGGTCAGCGCACCACCGGCCCGACCGGCAAAGAGCGTCATCTCGTACGCGACGGTGCCCAGGTTCGCCGACCGGTCGGCGACGACGCCGAGCACGGAGCCACTGCTGATCGCGCTGATCAGCAGGTAGCCGTCGGCCATGTCGACGATCACCCGGTTCAGGCCGCCGAGCGCGTACCAGCTGGCCGCGCCGCCGGCGAGGCTGGTCATGCCGGAGACCACGGCGGCCAGCCGCTCCGCGTTGGAGCGGTCCTTGATCGCCGACATGGCCATCAGCAGCCCGTCCGAGGAGACCGCGATCGCCTCCAGCACCCCGGCCGTGCTGGAGGTGAAGGAGTCCAACAGCCAGTTGAACGTGCGCGCCTCGGGACTGAGATCCCCGACGGCGCCGGGCTGGCTCTGGTGGTCGACGTTGTCGTGCAGGAAGGGGCTGGTCACCGTGATGATCCTTCTTCGTTCCGACGGTCTGGGCTGACTTCGCGGAGAGCACGGGCGACGCCCGCCTCGAACTCGGTGATGAGGTCGCGTACCTCGGCCGGATCCCCGGGGTGCGGGCTGAACGGCTGGCAGGGTGGGGAGACCGTGAGGTTGGCGCCGGGCACCCGGCGGCTCAGTCGGGGACGGCCCCGGGTGAGGCCGGCGGTGTCCGCCACCGTGGGGCCGAGGCCGCCGGGGGTGGCGGGCAGGTCGACGGTATCGCCCGGATCCGCCGGCGTGGGGCCGGCGCTGGTGGCCGGCCCGGTGGCCGCGCGCATCGACCACTGCCCGACCGGGCGCCCGGCGGCCGGCGGGACGCTCAGCTCGGCCCGGCGTACGCCGGACTCGAACGCCTCGACCAGCGCGCGAGCGGCGTCCGGGTCGGCGCCGGTGGCGTCGACCGGCCGGGTCGGCGCGGCGGTGGCGGGAAGGCTGGCCCCGGGCACCCGCTGCCGGACCCGGGGGCCGGTCGCACCTGCCGTCGCCGGGCTTTCCGCGGTGGCGGCCGGACCCTCTGCCCTAGCGGCGGAAACGCCGGAGTCGACCGATTCCCGAGCGCCGAACGCGTCCCAGGACTGGCCCGACTCCAGGCTGCGGGTGGCCCGGCTGAGAAGGTCCGTGTCGAATCCGGCCGGTGCCGCGACGGCGGCGCGGGAGCGGGCTTCGCGGGCGGAGTCGAGAGCCGGCCGTCGGCCCCGGTCCGGTACGGCCGCCCGGGCGACAGTCGCCCCGGCCCGGTCGGCGCGGCGCAGCACCAGCGACGTCTGCGGGATCTCCACCTGCGCGGTCACCCCGCCGCCCGCGGTGGCGGCGAGGCTCACCTCCCAGCCGTGGCGGCGGGCCAGCCGGCCCACCACGAAGAGGCCGAGCACCTCGGTCGGCGCCAGGTCGAGACGTTCGCGCCGGGTGAGCCGCGCGTTCTCCTCGGCCAGTCGCTGCTCGCTCATGCCGATGCCGTTGTCCACCACAGTGATCCGGGCGCCCCGCCCGGACGTCTCGCCGGCCACCAGCACCCGGGTGTGCGGCGGGGAGAAGACTGTCGCGTTCTCCATCAGCTCGGCCAGCGCCAGGACGAGGTCGCCGACGACCGCCGGAGCGGCGGCGATGCCCGCCGGCACCTGCACCTCGACGCGGGTGTAGTCCTCGATCTCGCCGAGCGCCAGCCGGACCACGTCGGCCAGCGGCACCGGCGCGGTGTGCGCGTCGGCGCCGGCCGAGCCGGAGAGCACCACCAGGCTGCCGGCGTTGCGCCGCAGCCGGCTGGAGATGTGGTCGAGTCGGTACAGGTGCTCCAGGCGGCCCGCGTCGGCCTCCTGCTGCTCCAGCCGGTCGATCAGCGCGAGCTGGCGGCTCACCAGATTCTGCGTACGCCGCCCGACGTGGCCGAACATCTGCGCCACGTTGCGCCGGCCGGCGACCTGCCGCTCGACCAGTTGGGCCGCGGTGTTCTGCACCCGGTCGAAGGCCCGGGCCAGCTCACCGATCTCGTCGTTGGAGCGGACGACCACCGGCTCCAACCGGACCGACTGGACCTGCTCCGTCTCGTCGTCGGTGACCCGGACCAGCTCCGCCTCGGCGACCCGGGCGACCCGGTCGGCGGAGCGGGTGAGCTGGCTCAGCGGTCGGGCCACTGTCCGCGCGACCGCCGCGCTGAGCAGCACCACCAGCGCCAGGATCAGCGCCGCCGCGGCACCCACCAGGTACGCGGCGGTCAGCGCCCGCCGCTGCTCGGCCTTCACCTCGGCGAGAACGTCGGCGACGATCTTCTTCTCGACGAACTGGCCGAGCCGGATCATCGTGCGGACGGCCGGGAAGAGCGCCTCCAGCGGCACGTCGCGGACCGCGCCGGCCGGGTCCCGGGCGCTGGTGATCAGGAAGTCGGGGCTGGTACGCGCGGCCACCGCGGCGTCGTTGAGCTGGGCCACCTTGAGCTGCTCCGGAGTGATCAGGCTGCGGAAGCGCGCGTTGTCGACCTGGAGTGCGGCAATGCACGCCACGTATCCGGCGGTGGTGTCCGCAGTGCCGATCGCCTTGACCAGGATGCTCAGGGTGGCGCAGGTGCCGAGGCCCTCGTCGGCACGGAGCAGCCCGTCCAGGGCGAGCACCTGGCGGCCGGGCAACGTCTCGGTGTCCACGTTGAAGACCAGCCGTAGGGACCCGATCAACTCTCTGTTCACGGGGCCGAACGCGTCCATGACCTGGCCGGGGTTCGCGGATCGAGCCAGCACCCCTCTGCGTAGGTCGACGAGCCGGGACACCCCGTTGAGCGCGTGGTCGACCTGCTCGGTCAGCGCGTCGCCGCCGTCGGCCCGCAGGTCGGCCACCCGGTCGTCCACGTCGGCGGCCGTGCGGATCACCTCGGAGCGGTCGACCCGGCGCAGGAGGTAGCCGACCGACAGGATGCGTTCCTGTTGCAGGTCCTGGACGAGGCTGCCGACCCGGCTGGCGAGGCGCACCTGTTCGGTGATGTCGGCGGCGCGTTGCGCGGCGGCCACCCGGTCCAGCACCACGGGCACCGCGAGGCCGACCATGCTGAGCAGGGGGATCACCACGAGCAACGCGAGCTTTCCGCGGATCCGGAGCCTACCGAGAAGCATCGAACGGCCCCCACTGCGCGAGGATCGGCTCGGGAGCCGCGCCGACCGGTTGCAGCGGTCGAAGCTCGGCCGGTTGGCCGGTCGGGGCTGGCGGCTGCCATGGGTCGCCGGGCGGCGGGGCGGCGGGGCTACCGGCTTCCGGCGTGGCGGCCCGCCGACGTGCGCGTCGACCGGCGGCGATCAGCATTCCGGCGAGCCAGACCAGCAGGAGGGCGGCTGCAACGCCCGCCCCGACGGCCACCCAGCGGTCCCGGCCCAGCCCGTCGGCCCGCTCGGTGAGCAGGGCGTCCAGTTCGCCGAGGATGACCGGCTGGAGCTGCCGTGCGGCGTTACGCGAGTTGAGTGCGGCGGCGGTCAGTTGGCCCTGGTCGACGGTGCCGGCGGCGCTCGGGGTCGAGTACAGGGCCAGCGCCTCCACCGACCGCTGGTAGGCGTCCAGCGGGGTGAGCACGTTGGCGCCCAGGTCGGTGCTCTCCGAGTTGTCGACGGCGGAGCGCAGGTTGTCGACCACGCTGTTCGCGGGCGACAGGGCGGACACCCGCAGGCCGGTCAGCTCCATCAGGCTGCGGGGCCGTTCGGCGGCCGGCCGTCGGGTGGCGAGCGCGCCCAGGTCGGCGAGCCGGCCGGCGGCCACCACCGCCTCGGGCAGCTCCTGGCCGGCGCTGTCCTGCAGGAAGAAGGAGTCGACGCCCGGGTCACGGCCCAGCCCCGAGCTCTCCCGGACCTTGCGGTGCAGGGCGAGCAGCAGGTCGGTGACCTCGCCGTACGCGGTATAGGCGGCCTCCGGGTCGGCGGGGCTGCGGTCGCGCAGCGCCTCCACCTTGGCCCGTAGCCCGGCCCACCGTTCCTGACTGCGCAGTTGTCCGCCGATGCGGGCGTCCACAGTGGCAGCCTGCTCGACCGCGCGGCTCAACGGCTCGCCGGGCACGGGGCGTCCGGCCACGGCCGCGGACTGGGCTTCCACAAGCGCCTCGGTGACCGGGGCCAGGGCGCGCAGGTACTGCACGCCGAGTCGTTCGGAGTCGGCCAGGCTCCGGTCGTCGCTGGTCTGCCGCCAGGTGGAGGCGAAGAGCAGCCCCACCGGCGCCAGCAGCGCGACGATGAGCAGCAGCGGCAACGACCGGCCCAGCACGGACGTCCGTCGACGGGCCCGCGGGGCGGGGACTGTCATGTGTGTCTCCTCCGGCGTCGGGCGGGGGAACGGCGCGGCGTCGGGCTCGCCGACCAGTCCCGCCCACCGGACCGGAAAACTAACCGAACCCTGCGGGGGCCGCTCGGTTGCCGGTGAGTCAGGTTTGCGTCAGTTCGAGCGATGTCACCGTTCGTCAGGGTTCCGAGCACGCTGCGTTCCGTCGATGCGTGTGACATGAAGGGATCGAGGGGGATATCCGCGGAAGATCGGAATTCACGGGATCCGAACTCAACTCACCCGGCCGCGCCGCAGGATGCGCGGTCGCACCGGAAAGATCACCGATCGGAGCAACCGGACGGACGTACGGCGGATCTCAGCCAACGCTCAGCCTGCGGCCCGTACCGTGTGCCGCATGAGATCGCCGTCGCCGGCCGCGTGGTTCCGGCGTGCCCTGCCCACCCGCCGCCGCGCGATCGCCGCGGGGGCGGTCGTCGTGCTGCTCGCGGCCGCCGTCGGTTGGGCGGTGTGGCCGCGGGGATCGGGCGTACGCACCCAGAGCGCGATGCTCACCGTCCGCTCCGGACCGTCCGGGGACCAGCCCGTCGACCTGGATACGACCCTCTACCTCCCGGCCGGGGCGTCGTCCGGTCGGAAGGTCCCCGCTGTCCTGTTGGCGCACGGGTTCGGCGGGACCAAGGAGTCGGTGCGCTCGGACGCGGAGGAGTTCGCCGGGCGCGGCTACGCGGTGCTCACCTGGACCGCGCGGGGCTTCGGCCGCAGCGGCGGCGAGATCCACCTGGACAACCCGGACTACGAGGTGCGCGACGCCCAGCGGCTGCTGGACTGGCTGGCCGCCCGGCCCGAGGTGCGCACCGACGCCCCCGGCGATCCGAAGGTCGGCGTGGTCGGCGGCTCGTACGGCGGCGGGTTGGCGCTGCTGCTGGCCGCCCAGGACCGTCGGGTGGACGCGATCGTCCCCATGATCACCTGGAATGACCTGTCCCGGGCGTTCCTGCCGGAGAGCACCGGTGGGGCGCCGACCGAGGGCGTGTTCAAGAAGGGCTGGGCGGGTCTCTTCTTCGGTGGGGGCGGCAACGTGGGCAGTGGCCCGGCCGGGCTCTCTGGTGCGACCGCAGCCCAGCCTCAGGGGGCGCCGGCATCGGCCGGCCCGCCCAGCCCGGGGCCGGGCCAGGGCCCGGGCACGGCTCCCGGTGGCGCCCCGGCCGGCGCCGCCGACCCGTCCTGCGGACGATTCGCCGCCGACGTGTGCGCCGCGTACCTGCGGATCGCCACCGCCGGCCGCGCCGACCAAGCCGCCGTGGACCTGCTGCGCCGCTCCAGCCCGGCGGGCGTGCTGGACCGGATCAAGGCCCCCACCCTGCTGGTGCAGGGTGAGGCGGACACCCTCTTTCCGCTCGGTGAGGCGGACGCGAACGCGAAGGGCATCGCCGCCGCCGGCACCCCGGTCCGGGTCGCCTGGTTCACCGGCGGGCACGACGGTGGCAGTGGGCCCCGCTCGGACGAGGACCGCGTGAAGTTCCTGACCGTCCAGTGGCTCGACCACTACGTCAAGGGCGAGGGGGACGCGCCCGGCGACGACTTCACCTGGTCGCGGATCGCCGGCTTCGACGCGCTCGACCGGGGCCTGGTCGCCACCGGCTTCCGCCGCGCCGACTATCCGGGCCTCGCCGGCAACGCCCGCCGGGAGGTGCCGGTCGCCGGTCCGGCGCAGCCGATCGCGAACCCGCCGAACGGCAACCCGGCCGCCATCTCCTCGATCCCCTTCGCCGGTGGCCTCACCTCGCTGCTGGACGGGGTGGCCGGCGACGTGCCCGGCCAGCACGCGCGCTTCGAGTCGGCGCCGCTGACCGAGGCGGTGGACGTGGCGGGCGCACCCACCGTCACCGTGCGGGCCGCCTCGCCGACCGGGGAGGCGGTGCTCTTCGTCAAGCTCTACGACGTCGACCCCGACGGCGCGGCCACCCTGCCGAACGGGCTGGTCGCCCCGGTGCGGCTCACCGGCCTGCCGCAGCGGGTGCAGGACGCCCGCCCGGTCACCGTGACGCTGCCCGGGATCGTCCGCCGCGTCGAGGCCGGGCACCGGTTGCGACTGGTGGTGGCCAGCTCCGACCAGGCGTACACCACGCCCGCCGAGCCGACCGTCTACACGGTGGCCGCGGACGGCGCGGTCAGCCTGCCCACGGTCAGCGGTGAGCCGATCCCCACCGCGGCGACGCTCTGGCGCTGGGTGCTCGCCGGCCTGCTCGCCGCCATCGTGATCGGGCTCGTCGTGGTCGTGGCCGTGGTCCGCCGCCGGCACCGCCGCCAGGACCGCTCGGTGCATCCGGAGTACGCGGACACCCCGCTGGCCGTGCGCGCGCTGCGCAAGGAGTACGCGGACGGCTTCGTCGCGGTGTCGAACGTGGACTTCGAGGTGCACCCCGGTCAGGTGGTGGGTCTGCTCGGGCCGAACGGCGCCGGCAAGACCACCACCCTGCGGGTGCTGATGGGGCTGACCCAGCCGACCGATGGAGAGATCTATGTCTTCGGTCGTCGGCTGGTGCCCGGCTCGCCGGTGCTGTCCCGGATCGGCGCGCTGGTGGAGGGGCCCGGTTTCCTGCCGCACCTGTCCGGTCTGGACAACCTGAAGGCGTACTGGAAGGCCACCGGACGGCCGGCCGAGGACGCGCACTTCGACACGGCCCTGGAGATCGCGGGGCTGGGCGACTCGGTGCACCGGAAGATCAAGAATTACAGCCACGGCATGCGTCAGCGACTCGCCATCGCCCAGGCCATGCTCGGCCTCCCCGAGCTGCTGGTGCTGGACGAGCCGACCGACGGGCTCGACCCGCCGCAGATCGCCGAGATGCGCCGGGTCCTGCAGCGGTACGCCACCGACGGCCGTGCGGTGCTGGTCTCCAGCCACCTGCTGGCCGAGGTGGAGCAGACCTGCACGCACGCCGTGGTGGTGAACAAGGGCCGGATCGTGGCGTCCGGGCCGGTGCAGGAGATCGTCGGCGAGTCGCCGAGCGTGCTGTTCGACGTCACCGATCCGGTGGCGGCGCGGGCGGTGCTGGACCGGCTGCACGGCGTACGGGTGCTGCCGGAGAGCGACGGCCAACTGGTGGTCGACACCAACGGCACGGCCCGCAGCGAGGTGGTGGCGGAGCTGGTGCGCGCCGGCATCGGGGTGGACCGGGTGGTGCCCCGGCGACGCCTGGAGGACGCGTTCCTCGCCCTGGTGGGCGAGAACTCTCGGGGAAGCGGTGACCGGTGATGGCTGGATCTTCCGTCGAGGCGCCGGTGGGCGTCACCGACCCGGCCGGCGCGGCCCGGGGCTACCGACCCTCGGCCACGATGCCCTTCGCGGCGGAGTTCCGCCGGCAGGCGTCCCGGCGGCGGACCCAGCTGGCGCTCGGATTCATGGTGCTGCTGCCGCTGATCATCCTGGTCGCCTTCCAGTTCAACTCCGGTGGCGACGACGACAACGGCAACAACGAGTTCGCCAGTCTGGTCGACCTGGCCACGTCCGGCGGGCTCAACTTCACCCTCTTCTCGATCTTCGTGTCGGCGTCGTTCCTGCTGGTCGTGGTCGTCGCGCTGTTCTGCGGCGACACGGTGGCCAGCGAGGCGAGCTGGGGCAGCCTGCGCTACCTGCTCGCCATCCCGGTGCCCCGGGCCCGGCTGCTCACGGTGAAGCTGGTGGTCGCGCTCGCGTACTCGGGGCTGGCCCTGCTGCTGCTGGCCGGCACCGCCCTGATCGCCGGGACCCTGCGCTACGGCTGGTCGCCGCTGCGCAGCACGGTCGCCGCCGAGCTGGAGCCGACCGAGGGGCTGCTCCGGCTGCTGGCCGTGCTCGGCTACCTGGCGGTCGTACTCCTGGTGGTGGCCGGCCTGGCGTTCCTGCTGTCGGTGACGACGGACGCCGCGCTCGGCGCGGTCGGCGGAGCGGTTCTGCTCTGGATCCTGTCCAGCATCCTGGACCAGATCACTGCCCTGGGGGGCCTGCGCGACTTCCTGCCCACCCACTTCAGCACCGCCTGGCTGGGGCTGCTCTCCACGCCGGTGCAGACCGACGACGTGGTACGCGGCTGCATCTCCGCGATCAGCTACGCGACGCTGTTCTGGGGGTTGGCGTTCTGGCGGTTCACCCGCAAGGACATCACGTCGTAGCCTTCCGCCAGGCGCTGACGCCGATCCGGCCCGTGTTGCCCACGTCGATCGGGCCGTCCGGGTCGACCTCCTCGGCCGGCTGACCGGCGGCGGGAGCGACCGTCAGGTACGCCCCGGCGGTGGCCACCACTGTCGAATCGGTGACCAGGTTGCGCCAGAGGACGGTGGCGACGGCCCGCTCGCCCTTGCGCAGCGTGACCGGCTGCGGCGGCTGATCGAAGCCCGAGGTGATCTCCTTCGCCCCGTTCACCACCCGCAGGATGATCGGCTTGCGCTGCTCGTTCAGGACCCACAGCACCGGGTAGCCGTTGAGCCGGTAGGGGCGGTCGCCGCAGTTGACCAGTTCCAGGCCGAGGGCGCGCAGGCCCATCGCCGCGTCCCCACCGGTGGACCGGATCCGAATGCCGGAGGCCGGGCATTCGGCGACCGGATCGGCGCTCGCCGACGGGGTCGTGCCGGGCGTGGCCGGTGGCCTGCCCGTGGGGTCACCGCCCTGGCCCCGATGGTCGCCGGGTGTGCAGGCGGCGAGCAGAAGTGCTGCCGCGACCACCGCGCTGGCCCGTCGCCGTGCTGCCGTGCCGAGGGAGATCATCCGCCGATCCTCGCCCACGCGGGCGCCCCACCGCCGGCCGGCCCCGCAGCTCGCCCGGGCCGGCTCTCGTGTCGACCCGCCGGTCTACCGCTGCACGGCGCACCGGTGATCCACCCCCACTTCGCCGACGTGGCGGTATCCCGCGACGTGGAAAGGCCCATGTCGGCGATACGGAGCGGATCATCGGTCGTGCGTCAGATCACCAGAGCGGCCCGTCGGCATCGCCGGCTCCTGGGGCGGTGGGCTCTACGCCCCACACATGGGGCAGCTCGACAGGCGCTGCGGGCACCCCGACAGGCTGTACGGCCACCTCGGCTGGCGGTACGTTCTGGGCGGGAGCGCTCCCACAAAGGCGATATATTCCGATCAGGGATTTTCCCACCAGCAAGGAATTTATTAACTTCGATACGTTCATGTTCCACCATTGAAGAGATCTGTCCCCTTCGATGGAGGTTTCCATGAACGTCTCTCGGCTCGGCGGGCCGACCCTGTCCCTGTTCCGCATCGTGACCGGCCTGCTGTTCATGCTGCACGGCCTGTCCTCGATCTTCGGGCTGTTCGGCGGCAACCCGATGACCGGCTCGGCGATACCGCTCGGCTCCTGGCCGGGCTGGTGGGCCGCGCTGATCCAACTGATCTGCGGCGCGCTGGTGCTGGCCGGGCTCTTCACCCGGCCCGCCGCGCTGCTCGCCTCCGGCTCGATGGCGTACGCCTATTTCGTGGTCCATCAGCCCGAAGACCTGCTTCCGCTGCGCAACGGCGGTGAGCTGTCGGCGCTCTTCTGCTGGTCGTTCCTGCTGGTCGCGGCACTCGGCTCGGGCCCCTGGGCGCTCGACGCGCTGCTCGCCCGGCGTCGCGTCGACGCTCCACCGGCCTCGGTGACCGACCCCGCGCCGGTCTCCGCCTGACCGCACCCGTACCGCGCGTCGCCGGAGCCTCGACGAGGCGGCTCCGGCGGCGGCGTCAGGCCGGAGGGCGCGGGGTGAGGACCGCGTCCAGGAGCCCCGGGTACCGCTGGTCCAACTCGTCGCGGCGGAGCCGGACCAGTCGGCTGGTGCCGGCGGCCCGGGTGCGGGTCAGGCCCGCCTCGCGCAGCACCTTCAGGTGGTGACTGCGGGTCGCCTTGGAGACGCCGAAGTCGAAGCTGCCGCAGGCGGCCTCGCCGCCCTCGGCGAGCGCCCGCACGATCTGTAGCCGCACGTCGTCGGCGAGTGCGGCCAGCACGGCGGTGACCGGTACGGCGGTCAGGTCGGGTTCGTGCGACTCCATGTGACCAGTGTAACCCTTGTTCGACAATTTTCGAACAACACCCTATGGTCGGTGTCGTTGGTTCGAAGATACTCGAACAAGGAGCTGACGATGCGATCCCGCGCCGCCGCCTATCCGCTGCTCGCCGTGCTCGCCTGGGGTGCGATGTTCCCGATCCTGGCCAGCGCGCTGAGCCGGGTCGATCCGCTCAACCTGACCACCGCCCGCTACCTGCTCGCCGCCGTCATCCTGGTCGCCATCCTTCTGGTCCGCGAGGGGTCCGCCGCGCTGCGCCTCGGCGGTCGGGGAGTCGAGGTGGTGGTGCTCGGTGTCGTCGGCTTCGCCGGCTTCAACCTGCTCACCAACCTGGCGCTCGAACACGCTGCCCCGCAGCAGGTCGCCCTCTTCGTGGCGACCACCCCGATCGTCACCCAACTGGTCCGGTGGGCCCGCGACGGCGTACGGCCGAAGCCGCTCCTGCTGGTCCTCTCGCTGGTGGCGCTCCTCGGAGTCGGCCTGGTGATCACCCGCGGGAGCTTGGCCGGGCTCGGCCAGTTCGGTCTCGGCGGCCTCATGATGATCGGAGCGGTGCTCGGCTGGGGCATCTACACCCACGGCGCCAGCCGGTTCGGCGCCTGGTCGCCGCTGCGCTTCACGACCCTTACCGCGCTCGCCGGCGCGGCCGCCCTGCTGGCCGCGAGCATCGGCGCCGACGCCGTCGGGTGGCAGCACGTGCCGGCCGTCGCCGACCTCGTGGCGATCACCCCACAGTTGGCGTACGCCGTGCTCGTCGCCGCCGTCGTCGCGGTGCTGGCGTGGAACACCGGCGTGCAGCGGCTGGGCGCCGCCAACGCCGCCCTGTTCATGAACCTGGTCCCGGTGACCACCTTCGTCGTGCAGATCGCCCGCGGCTACCGGCCGGAGGCGGTCGAGCTGGTCGGCGCCGCGATCACCATCGCTGCCCTGGTCGCCGCGAACCTCGCCACCAGGGCACGGACCCGGTCGTCGTCCCTGCCGCAACCCACCGCGGTCACCGACCCGGCAGCGGTGGTCGACCCGGTGGCGGTGGCCGCCCGCTGACCCACTGGCTGGGATACCCGGTGGAGGCGACAGGCAACGTTGCCTAGACTCGACGGCACAACTGCATACCTCATCCAGAGGGGCTGAGGGATACGGCCCGACGACGCCCCGGCAACCACCCCGCGCGCTCACCGCTGAGCGACAGGCGGGGCAGGTGCCAATTCCGTCCCCGCCGCACCGTGCGATGCGGGGAAAGATGAGAGGACTCTCGACATGACGTCGACGCTCGCCGCCTCCGGCATCGACACCTCCGCCAGCCCCGCCCGCGCCCTGGTCTGTCGCGCCTGTTCGGCCCGCTACCCGCTCGCCGCCCAGCACGCCTGCTACGAGTGTTTCGGCCCCCTCGAAGTGGACTACGACACCGCTGCCCTGGCCACGGTCACCCGGGAGCAGATCGAGGCAGGCCCGAAGAACATCTGGCGGTACGCCGCGCTGCTGCCCGCCGGCCAGGACCCGGCCACCCGGGTCACCCTCGACCCGGGGCTGACCCCGCTGGTGGCGGCCCCGCACCTCGCCGCCGAGCTGGGCATCACCGCACCGCTGTGGGTCAAGGACGACAGCGCCAACCCGACCCACTCGTTCAAGGACCGGGTCGTCTCGGTGGCGCTGACCGCCGCGAAGGCACTCGGCTTCACCCGGTTCGCCTGCGCGTCGACCGGCAACCTGGCCAACTCGGTGGCCGCGCACGCCGCCCGCGCCGGTGTGCCCTCGGTGGTCTTCATCCCCAGCGACCTGGAGCAGGGCAAGGTCATCACCACCGCCGTGTACGGCGGCGAACTGGTCGCCATCGACGGCTCGTACGACGACGTCAACCGGCTCTGCGGTGAGCTGGTGGAGACCGACGAATTCGAGGACACGGCGTTCGTCAACGTGAACGTCCGGCCGTACTACGCGGAGGGCTCCAAGACCCTCGGCTATGAGGTGGCCGAGCAGCTCGGCTGGCGCATCCCGGCCCAGGTCGTCATCCCGATGGCCAGCGGTGAGCTGCTCACCAAGATTGACAAGGCGTTCTCCGAGCTGGTCGAGATCGGCCTGGTCGAGGCGCCGGCCGGCGGCTGGAAGGTCTTCGGGGCCCAGTCGGCCGGCTGCAACCCGATCGCCGCCGCGCTGCACGCCGACACGGACACGATCACCCCGGTCAAGCCCACCGGCATCGCCAAGTCGCTCAACATCGGCGACCCGGCCGCCGGCCTCTACGCCCTGGAGGCGGTCCGCCGCACCGGCGGTTGGATGGAGTACGCCGACGACGACGAGATCCGCGCCGGCATCCGCCAGCTCGCACGCACCACAGGCGTCTTCGCCGAGACGGCGGGCGGGGTGACCGCGGCGGTGCTGCGCAAGCTGGTCGAGTCCGGGCGGCTCGACCCGACGGCCGAGACGGTCGTGTTCAACACCGGCGAGGGCCTGAAGACCATCGACGCGGTGGCCAGTCAGGTCGGCCCGACGCACCACATCAAGCCCAGCCTCCGCGCGGCCCGCGACGCCGGCCTCCTGGGCTGATCCTGGGGCCGCGCCGGGCTGACCGGTCGGTAACTGGGTTTTCGCTGTGAGTATGGAAAACCCGCCGGTCTGGACTTGACGGCAGGAACCGGACGGCGCAAGATGCTCCGTGCGGGAGGGCATTTCGCCGGAGACTTTTGAAGTTCTTGCGACCCAACGCCGGAGGCGTTGTGCGAGTGTCCCTCCCGACCACGTCCGATGGGGCCAGCGAATAATTCGCTGGCCCCATCGCTTTTCCGGCTGTCAGGCTTCCCGGCATGAGCATCACGATCACGTCGTTCGACGGCACCGACCGGGCCGCCGTCGACGAGGCGTACCGGCTCGGGATGGCGGCCAACGACGTCGACCTTCCGGACTTCCCGCCCTTCTGCCGGCGTCGCTTCGACGCGCTGTTCCACACGCCGGCACCCGGCACCCGATCGCTCTGGGCACTGGCCCGGCTGGACGGTGTGCCGGCCGGCTACCTCCAGCTCGACCTGCCGCAGCTCGACAACACCGACAACGCCACCGCCGAGCTGACGGTGCATCCCGAGCTGCGGCGGCGCGGCGTCGGCCGGGCACTGCACGAGTACGGGGTGCGTCTGCTGCGCCAACACGGCCGCAAGCGGGTGGTCGCGATGACAGTCCGCGCGCTGCCCGGCGGTGCGGCCCGTTCCGGGGCGGGCGACGCGTTCGCCGCCTCGACCGGCGCGCAGTCCGCCCTGGCCGAGGTGCGACGCCGGCTGGAGATCGCCCACATCGACCGGGTCGCCCTGCGGGCGGCGCTCGCCGAGGCCAAGCCGCGGGCCGAGGGCTACCGGTCGGTCTGCTGGCAGGGCACCACGCCGCAGGAGTTCGTGGCGGACATCGCCTACCTGGACAGCCGGCTGTTGATGGACGCGCCGATGGGTGACGTGCAGTGGGAACCGGAGCAGGTGGACGCCGAGCGCATCCGGGGCAACGAGCGCGCGTTGGACGCCCGGGGCCGCCGGCGCTACCACCTCGGGATGCGGCACGAAGCGTCCGGTCGGCTGGTCGCCTGGACCCTGCTCGACGTGGGCGCCTCCGCCGACTGGCACGCCTTCCAGCAGATCACCATCGTCGACCCGGCCCACCGTGGGCACCGCCTGGGCCTGATCGCCAAGGCGGAGAACCTGCACCACCTGCTCACCCACGAACCGGCGGTACGCGTCATCGACACCTGGAACGCGGCCAGCAACAGCTACATGGTGGCGATCAACGAGCAGCTCGGCTTCCGCCCGGTGGACGCCTGGAACAACTGGCAGCTCACCCTCTGACGGGCATCCGCCCCTACTGCTCGCGGACCTGGCTGTTGCATGATGGCGGGCATGACGGAGACCCCGCATCCCCTGTACGACAGGCACGCCGACACCCTCAACCGAGCGCTGACCGCGATCACGGAGCGGGGCTACTGGTCCGCCTATCCCGAGTCCCCCAGCCCCCGCGTGTACGGCGAGACGGCCGCCGCCGACGGCAAGGCTGCCTTCGAGGCGTACCTCGGCGGGGACTTTCCGCTCGACCAGCCGGGCGCCGGCGAGCGGATCGCCACCGAGACGAGCCCGTTCGGCGTCGAGCTGGCGGTGCGGTACCCGCATGCCGGCACCGACGAGCTGATCGCCGCCGCCTCCGCCGCGCTCCCGGCCTGGCGCGACGCCGGCCCGCAGGCCCGCGTGGGCGTCTGCCTGGAGATCCTGGACCGGCTGCACAAGCACATCTTCGAGCTGGCCAACGCGGTGCAGTTCACCAGCGGGCAGGCGTTCGTGATGGCCTTCCAGGCCGGCGGCGCGCACGCGCTGGACCGGGCGCTGGAGGCGCTGGCGTACGCGTACGCCGAGATGACCCGGCACCCCGGCACGGCCGGCTGGGAGAAAGCCGCCGGCAAGGGCGACCCGCTGCGGATGACCAAGACGTTCCACGTGGTGCCGCGTGGGGTGGCGCTGGTGATCGGCTGCAACACCTTCCCGACCTGGAACTCGTACCCTGGGCTGTTCGCCTCGCTGGTCACCGGCAACCCGGTGATCGTGAAGCCGCACCCGCGCGCGGTGCTGCCGCTGGCCGTCACGGTGAAGTACGCCCGGGAGGTGCTCGCCGAGGCCGGCTTCGACCCGAACCTGATCATGCTGGCGGCCGAGGCGCCCGGTGAGAAGCTCGCCAGCGACCTGGCCCTGCACCGGTCCGTCAAGATCGTCGACTTCACCGGCTCCACCGAGTACGGCGACTGGCTGGAGACGCACGCCCGGCAGGCGTCGGTCTACACCGAGAAGGCCGGGCTGAACACGGTTGTCATCGACTCCACCGACGACTTCGCCGGCATGTGCCGCAACCTCGGCTTCACGCTGACCCTCTACAGCGGGCAGATGTGCACCACCTCGCAGAACATCCTCATCCCCGCCGGTGGCATCGAGACCGACCAGGGGCACAAGAGCTTCGACGAGGTGGCCGGCGGGATCGCCGCGGCGGTCGGCAAGCTGACCGCCGACCCGGCCCGGGGCGTCGAGCTGACCGGCGCCATCGTCAACGACGGGGTGCTGGAGCGGCTTGCCGAGGTCACCAAGGTGGGTGAGCCGGTGCTGGAGTCACGGGCCGTGGCCCATCCGGCGTACGCCGACGCGGTGGTGCGTACCCCGACCATCGTGAAGCTGGGCGCGGACGACGCCGAGACGTACGGCCGGGAGTGGTTCGGGCCGATCTCGTTCGCCATCGCCACCGACTCCACGGCGCACAGCCTGGAGCTGCTGCGTCGGACGGTCGGGGAGAAGGGCGCGCTCACGGCGGCGGTCTACTCCACCGACGAGGCCGTGCTGGACGCCACCGAGGCGGTCGCGGTCGAGGTCGGGGTGCACCTGTCCTGCAACCTCACCGGCGGGGTCTTCGTCAACCAGTCGGCGGCGTTCTCCGACTTCCACGGCAGCGGGGCGAACGCGGCGGCCAACTCGGCGCTGACGGACGGGGCGTACGTGGCCAACCGGTTCCGGATCGTGCAGTCGCGGCGTCCGGTCTGATTCTTTGGTTGCGGTTGGGGGTTTCCGGGGCAGCCCGACCCGCTCCGGGCGGTCAGGCTTGATCCCTGCGCGGGTCGGGCTGCCCCGGAAACCCTTCCTCGGCACGGTTGTCGCCTACGCGTCCGGCTTTCAAGACATCTCCGGTGTCTTGCCCTGGGAAGGGTTCTCTTGTTTACGCTTCTCGGCGCATTTGTAGTTCGGTCAGGGCGGGGATCGTGGGGTGGGGGACTCGCACGCCGGTGTCGATGAAGCCCAGCCGCTGGTAGGCCCGGTAGGCGCGGTCGTTGCCGACCACCACCTCCAGCAGCAGCTCCGGTCGGCCGCAGGCCCGCGACCAGGCGGCCACCCCGTCGATCAGCTCGCCGAGCAGCCCGCTGCCCCGCCAGGCCGGCGTGACGTACACGGCGTAGATGACGGTCAGCCCCGGCTCGTTCGGCGCGACGGTGCCGCCGGCGTGCCCGACCAGACGGCCGCCCGGGTCCGCGACGAACTGCGCGTTGTGGGGGCCGGCCGACGTGTACGCCACCCGCGCGGCGAACTCGCGGTGCGGTCGGGCCGCCGCGTCCGCCAGGGTCTCCAGGAAGGCCAACGGCGCGTCGGCGAGCATCTCCAGGCGCAGTGCCCGCATCCGGGCGGCGTCCTCCGGCCGGACCCGGTGGATCTCGGCCTGCCGAACGGCGGCTGAGCCGATATCGGTGGTCATGTCCGCATGCCTACCACAGGGCGGGAGCTGCCTCGGGGCGTGCCCCGCCCCCGCTGCCGGGCCGCCGGGCGGCGAGCCGGTGGGCCCCCGGGACCGGTCGTCCGTGGCCCGTTCCGGTTCGGCTCCCGGACCCGGTCGGGTCGGGTCGGGAATACGCCCGATTTGGGGTCGTGCGCGGCCGTCACTCCTCGTGTAGCGTGCGATTTCGGTCACCTTTCAGCGGCCGTCGTCGATCGCTGAGGCGGTGGTCCGAGGGCGTCGGCCGTGCCGCGCGCCCGGGCAGGCAACGCTGCGCAAGAGTGAGGGAAGTGCACCGTGGCACAGGGTTCCGTGAAGTGGTTCAACGCCGAAAAGGGTTACGGCTTCATCGCCGTCGACGGCGGTCAGGACGTGTTCGTCCACTTCTCCGCGATCGAGATGGACGGCTACAAGGCGCTGGACGACGGCCAGCGGGTGGAGTTCGAGATCGCCCAGGGTCAGAAGGGCCCGCAGGCCGAACACGTACGCGTCATCGCCTGAGCGCATTCCCGACCTTTTCGCTCGCGGATCCCCCCGATCGGCTGGCGGGTCGGGGCTGCGGTGCGGACGCCCACCCGGGAAGATCGTGAGCCGTTCCAGCCGATGCTGAGGAGGGTTCATGACCGACCAGCCGCCCCCACCCACCACGCCCTCCGGGCCGGGTGAGTCGGGCCCGTCCGACCCCACCTCACCCGTCTCCGGCGCGGCCCCGGGCACGCCACCGGCCTCCGGCGCAGACCCCGGGCCGCCACCCGGACACGACCCCGGCCCTGCGATGCCGCCTGGATACGGCCCTGGTCCTGCGATGCCGCCCGGATACGGCCCGATCCCCCAGGGCTGGGGGCAGGCCGGTCCGGCGGGTACGCCGGATCCCACCGCGCAGGGTGGTTGGGGTCCGCCGGCCGGGCCGCCGCCCGGTTGGGATCCCGCGCAGGGCGGCTGGGGTCCGGCCGGTGCGCCTCCGCAGGGCTTTGTCTTTCCGCCCACCGGCGGCTACCCGCCCGGGTCGGGCCCCTACGGCGGGCAGCCGTGGTATCCGGGGGCGCCGGTCGGCTGGTACCCGCCGGGTTACGGGTTCGATCCGAACGACGCCCTGGTCACTCCGCCCGGTGCCGGCATCGGGGCCTGGTTCGAGCGGTGCGGGGGCGCGCTGCGCCGAAGCTGGCGGCAGTTGGTGCCGATCATGCTGCTCACGCAGGTCCTACCGGCCGCGGTGCTCTCGGTCATCTCGCTGGGTGTGGACCCGTCGCCCGGCTGGGAGGCGCAGGCCGAGATGGATCCGGCGGCCGGGCTGCCGGACAACTTCGCCGCCACCCTGGCAACCCTCGTCGCCGTGCTGGTCGGCGGCAGCCTGCTGATCGGTCTGGTGCAGGCGGTGGGGTGGGCCGCCGGCAGTTGGGTGATCACCCAGCAGGCGACCGGCCGGCCCGCCAGCCTGGATGCGGCGCTGCGCTACGGCCTGCGCCGGGCGCTCGGCCTGTGGGGTTGGACGTTGCTGGTCAGCGTGCTCATCGGTGTCGGCTTCTGCTTCTGCGTCCTGCCGGGCATCTATCTGGCGTTCGCGTTGAGCCTGGTCGGCCCGGTCTACCTGTTCGAGCGGCAGAACCCGATCGGCAGGTCGTTCGGGATGTTCCACGCCCGGCTCGGGCTGCTGCTCGGCCGGGTGGCCGTGGTGGGCGGGGCTGTGATCGTCGGCACGCTCGTTCCGGGCTTCCTGGAGTCGGTGGGCACCACGGCGTTGGGCACGGACCCGTTCGCGTCCCCGGGCGCCGCGGTCGGGGTGGTGGCGGTGATCGGTGTCACGGCGGTGCTGGCGCTGCCGGCCCACCTCGTCCAGTTGATCGGTCTGCTGATCACGTACGCCGAGCAACGCGCCCATGAGGCGCCGGTGAACGGGGCCACACTGGCTGCGGAACTCGGCTGAGCGGGTCCATCGTGCTTGCACTCGGCAGGTGAGAGTGCTAAACAAGTCATTGGCACTCGCATACCGTGAGTGCCAATGGTCGGGACGGTGGGGCCAGGTTGCCCAGGCGTGGAGACGCCGGGGCGGCACATGGCCGGTCGTCGCGGGCTATCCGGCCCGGCCGAAGGACGTCGTCGTCGCCAGGTGGCGACGTCCCAAGGTGCGTACACCAGGCGGCCCATCCGGGGCACACATCTCGGGTGGCCCGTGAGTGTCCAGGAGGACAACGCCGTATGGCCAAGATGATCGCTTTCGACGAAGAGGCTCGCCGCGGCCTCGAGCGGGGCATGAACCAGCTCGCCGACGCCGTAAAGGTGACCCTCGGCCCCAAGGGCCGCAACGTCGTGCTCGAGAAGAAGTGGGGTGCCCCCACCATCACCAACGATGGTGTGAGCATCGCCAAGGAGATCGAGCTCGAGGACCCGTACGAGAAGATCGGCGCTGAGCTGGTCAAGGAGGTCGCCAAGAAGACCGACGACGTTGCCGGTGACGGCACGACGACGGCGACCGTCCTGGCCCAGGCCCTGGTTCGCGAAGGCCTGCGCAACGTGGCCGCCGGCGCCAACCCGATGGCCCTGAAGCGGGGCATCGAGGCCGCGGTCGCGAGCGTCTCGGAGGAGCTGTCCAAGCTCGCCAAGGACGTCGAGACCAAGGAGCAGATCGCCTCCACCGCCTCCATCTCCGCTGGCGACAGCACCGTCGGCGAGATCATCGCCGAGGCGATGGACAAGGTCGGCAAGGAAGGCGTCATCACCGTCGAGGAGAGCAACACCTTCGGGCTGGAGCTGGAGCTCACCGAGGGTATGCGCTTCGACAAGGGCTACATCTCGGCCTACTTCATGACCGACCCGGAGCGCATGGAGGCCGTCTTCGACGACCCCTACCTCCTGATCGTCAACAGCAAGATCTCGTCGGTCAAGGACCTGCTCCCGATCCTGGAGAAGGTCATGCAGTCGGGCAAGCCGCTGCTGATCATCGCCGAGGACATCGAGGGCGAGGCCCTGGCCACCCTGGTCGTCAACAAGGTCCGGGGCACCTTCAAGTCGGTCGCCGTCAAGGCGCCGGGCTTCGGTGACCGCCGCAAGGCCATGCTCGCCGACATCGCCATCCTCACCGGTGGCCAGGTCATCAGCGAGGAGGTCGGCCTCAAGCTGGACGCCGTCGGCGTCGACATGCTGGGCCGTGCCCGCAAGGTCGTGGTGACCAAGGACGAGACCACGATCGTCGACGGTGCCGGTGACGCCGAGCAGATCCAGGGCCGGGTCAACCAGATCCGGGCCGAGATCGACAAGAGCGACTCCGACTACGACCGCGAGAAGCTGCAGGAGCGGCTGGCCAAGCTGGCCGGTGGCGTTGCGGTGATCAAGGTCGGCGCGGCCACCGAGGTCGAGCTCAAGGAGCGCAAGCACCGCATCGAGGACGCCGTTCGCAACGCGAAGGCCGCCGTCGAGGAGGGCATCGTCCCGGGTGGTGGCGTCGCGCTGGTGCAGGCCGGCAAGACCGCCTTCGACAAGCTGGATCTGGTCGGCGACGAGGCGACCGGTGCCAACATCGTCAAGGTGGCGCTGGACGCCCCGCTGCGGCAGATCGCCGTCAACGCCGGCCTCGAGGGCGGCGTCGTGGTGGAGAAGGTCCGTAACCTCGAAGCGGGTCACGGCCTCAACGCCGCCAACGGCGAGTACGTCGACCTGCTGGCCGCGGGCATCATCGACCCGGCCAAGGTGACGCGCTCGGCGCTGCAGAACGCCGCTTCCATCGCGGCGCTCTTCCTCACCACCGAGGCCGTCGTCGCGGACAAGCCGGAGAAGACCCCGGCTGCCCCGGCTGGCCCGGGTGGCGGGGACATGGACTTCTGAGTCCAGTTCCGACACACCGAACGGGGCGGGCCGCTGACGCGGTCCGCCCCGTTCGTCGTCAGGTGGGCAGCGGGCGCTGGTTGCGGCGCTTCTGCGTCCGGTCGTACGGCGGGAGCAGTTGGATCGGCGCGTCCACCATCTCCTGCGGTTCCTCGGTCAGCCGCTCGCCGTTGGTGGTCATTTCGGCCAGTTGCTCGGCGTCGCCGTAGTCGAGCCGGTCGAACGGGAGTTGGCCGGGCAGTTCGCCGACCGGTTTCCAGGTGATCGGCGGGCCGTCCTCGGTCTGGTCGTCATCCGTGGTCATGGCTGCCTCCTCTACCGAAACGGTAGGGGGCGTCGATGGGTAATGCGGGCGAATGGACTCATGTCCCATTTGCCCTCTCACGTCACCGGTAGGGTCCGCCGGTACAGGAAGAAGACCCGCTCGATCCGGGCGCCGGCGCTGCCGGAGTAGAACGGCACCGGCCCCACCCAGCCGATCTGCGCCCGTTCCACCCCCGCCGCACACTGGTCGCGCAGGCAGCGTCGCAGCAGCACCCCACCGATGCCCGAACCCTCGGCGGCGGGCGCGGTGCCCATCGGCCCGAACCAGCTCGGCCGGGACGACCCGTAGGCGGCGAAGCCCAGCACCTCGCCGGCCCCCTCCGCCAGGTGGCAGCCGGCTCCCGCGCGGCCCACCGACCCGGCCAGCTCGCCGTCCCAGGTGCCACCGAACGTGGACCGGGCGAACGCGGCCAGCGCCGGCAGGTCCGCGGGCTCCGCCCGGCGTACCGTGATGCCCTGCCCAGCCAGCCGTTGCTCTGCGGCCTCCGTGGACCGCAGGGCCGGTGACTCGTCGTACGACAGGTCCGCGGTCATGTTCCAGGCGGTCCGGTCCTGGTGGTAGCCGAGCGCCAGGGCGGCGCACACGGCTGGCGTGTACCGCACGTCGATGCCCGGCCAGGCGTAGTACGGCGGGTTCCCGGCCAGCAGCACCTCGGTGACGCCGCGCTCGGCGAGTGCCTGCTCGGCGCGCGACAGCAGCGTGCGGCCCACCCCCTGGCGGCGCTGGCCGGGGAGCACCGCGACCAGGTCCACGTGCCCGATGCCCACCTCGGTCGGCGACACCGAGCAGAGCAGCACCCCGACCAGGTCGTTCCCCCGGTACGCGCCCAGCCCGACCACGGCACGGTCGGCAGCGGCCCGGGTCCACAGCACGTCCACGATGGCGGCCGCCTCGGCGGCGTCCTCGGGCAGGTCGAGCGCCTGCGCGCAGAACCCCGCCACGGTGGGTGCGAGATCGAGGGTCAGCTCGGTGATGGTGATCTCGGCGTCCATGGTCGCCGACCCTAGATCACCCGTCGCCTCCCGCCCTGCTCACCCCCGGGCGGCGCGAACGGCGGCGTACGCGTCGACCTGGCCGGCGCCGGTGACGTTCGCCGGGCCGCCGCAGGCGTCGGTGGGGTTGTCGGAACGGTACGTCGGCTCGGCCGGCGTCGCGGTGTCCCGCAGGATCTGCCGGGTCCTGGTCAGGTCCCCGACCAGCGCCGGGTTCGCCGACCACATGAGCGCGACAACTCCCGCCACCTGCGGGGTCGCCATCGACGTGCCGTCCAGCGCCGCGTACCCGCCGCCGGGCATGGCCGACACCACGCCCACCCCGGGCGCCAGCACGTCCGGTTTGCCCAGGCCGCCCGGCACCGGCCCGCGTGAGGAGAACTCGGCCACCCGCCGCTGCGCGTCCACCGCGCCCACGGTCAGCACGTTCGCGTACGGAGCGGGCGGGTCGTCGATCGACGCGCACCACGGACCCGTATTGCCGGCCGCGGCGACCACGAAGATCCCGGCGGCGTCGAGCGCCGTGGTGGCCGGGAACAGCGCCTGCCGGTCGCAGCCCTCGATCGCCGGGCAGCCCCACGAGTTGGTCAGCACCTGCGGGGCGCGCTCCGGCCGACCGTCGGTGAACGGATCCCCGCCGGGCGGGAAGGGCGCCAACATGAACTGGAGGCAGTCCAGGTAGTGCCCCGGGCTGCCCAGGTTGCGGTCCAGGTTGACGCAGCCCACCCACTGCGCGTCCGGCGCCACCCCGATGCCGTCCCGGCCGACCGCGCTGCCCACCGTGTGGGTGCCGTGCCCGCCCTGGTCGTTCGGCGTCCGGGTGCCGTCCCACGGGTCGTACCAGGAGTCGTCGCCGCCACGGAACCCGGCCCGCAGCGCCGGATGGCCGCCGTCCACACCGGAGTCGGAGCTGCCGACCACGATTCCCCTGCCGGTCACCCCGAGCTGCGACCAGACGCGGTCCGCGCCGAGCTGGCGGATGTTCCACTCCGGGCCGGTCGGCGCCGGCGCGGTGCCCCGGGTCTGTCCCGCCGGGGCCGGCAGCGGCCGCAGGCGCTGGCTGACCAGCACCCGAGCCACCTCGGGTCGCCGCGCGAGCCAGGCCCGTACGGCCGGGCCGCCGTCCACCTCGACCGCGTTGACCAGGTAGTACGGCACCGGGTCGAGTCGTAGCCGCTCCGCCGTGCGGCGCAGGTCGACCTGGCTGCGATCGGCGGTGGTCACCAACCGCCGGTAGACCTCCGCCGCCCGGGCGTCCCGTCCGGCCTGCCCGGGGGCGCCGGCCGGGATGCCGCTCAGGTCGGCCTGCTCGCGCAGCACCACCAGCAGTCGCTCCCCGTACAGGCCGGGTTGGCCGGGCCCGACGTCGACGACACCCACGGTCACCAGCAGGACCACCGCCGCCAGCGCGGCGACCCGGCGACTCGGGGTGCGTGCCGTCGGCCGGGCCAGCAGTACCGCGTACCCGATGGCGACCAGGACCGCGACGGCGAGGCTGGCGCCGGCGGCGGCCGCCACCCAGAACGGGACGTCCCGGGTGCCGATCAGCAACAGGGTGATCTCTTCCGGGTCGGTGAAGGCCAGCGGGCCGAGCGCGGCCAGGCCCACCAGCCAGCCGGTCGCGGCCCGGCCGGCGCGTGCGGCGTCGGCCGGATCGGCGGTGGGCCGCCAGGTCGCGGCCGGGTCGGCGGTGGGCCGCTGGGCCGCGGCCTGGTCGGCGGTCGGTCTCCAGGCCGCGGCATACAGCGCGGCCAGCGCGAAGCCCGTCGGCGGCAGGGTCAGCAGGGCGGGCAACTGCGCGCCGGACTGGCCCGTCCCGGCCGCGAGCAGCAGCAGCGCCACCCCGGCGACCAGGCCACCGACCAGCACCAGCCGGGCCGGCCGGGGCGGCCGGCCGACCGCGAACCGGGACCAGAAGGTGGCGTCCAACAGCGTCGCGGCCAGCACCCCGAGCGCGGCCGCCGCCACCAGCGCGAGCGCTGTCTCCAGGAGCCCGCCGAGCGCGCCCAGCCAGGCCCACGGCAGCAGCAGCGCCAACCCGGCGGCGACCGCGAGCAGCGGCACCGGCCCGGGTCGGCGCGATCCACGCTGCCCCCCGACCGGCTTCGAGTCCCCGACGGTCGACGGTGCGGCGCCGACGCTCGACTCCGGGCCTCCGGCGGCCTGAGCGGGGGCGGCGTCGCCGTTCGGCGCCGCGCCGCCGGTGCGGTCGCCGGCCCTCGACGCGGTGGCGTCGGGAGCGGCGCCGACGTCCGAGCCGGACGATCGTCGCGCCGACCAGGCCACGGTGAGCGCGCTGAGGGATGCGGCGGCGGCCAGCGCGGCGAGGTACGCCTCGTGGTGCACGGGCGGCACGATGCGCAGCAGCGTGAGCACGCCGAGGATGAGCGCGGCGGCCAACCACACCCGCCCGGTGGCCCGAACCGTGGCCGAGCGGGGCAGCACGGCCAGCAGCAGGGCGGGCGTGCCCACCAGCACGACGGTGACCAGGCCGAGCACCGGCCAGAGCCAACCCAGCCGGTCCCGTCCGAAGCCGAGCAGCACCTGATCGGTGAGCCAGCCACCGGCCTGGGTGGCCACCGTGACCGCGACGATCCAGCAGCCGACGACCACGGCCGCGACCACCGGCCACGGGGAGCTGCGGTCGCCGAGCCCGGGATGCGCAGGTTGACCATGCATCCGGAAACCCTACGACCACCCCGAGCAGTCTCGAATCGAAGGACGGCGCAGATCTTGGACAGTTTCCGTTAGCCGCTGACGGAAACTGTCCAAGGTCTGCGGGCGGTCGAGGGGAAACGGAGGCGCGGCGGGGCGGCACATGTCGACGGCTGGCACGGCGGTTACGGTGGATGGGTGCGTGACCCCAACATCTCCCGATCCGTCGCCGGTCAGCTCTCGCCGGTCCGCCGTACGGCCGACCTGCGCCGACTCCGCGCCGAGCGCTTCGACGTGCTGGTCATCGGGGGCGGGGTGACCGGTGCGGGCGCCGCCCTGGACGCGGCGTCCCGAGGCCTGAAGGTGGCCCTGGTCGAGGCGCGCGATTTCGCCTCGGGCACGTCGAGCCGATCCAGCAAGCTCATCCACGGTGGGCTGCGCTACCTGGAGCAGTTGGAGTTCCACCTGGTCCACGAGGCGCTGACCGAGCGGGGCCTGCTGGCGACCCGGCTCGCGCCGCACCTGGTCCGCCCGGTGCCGTTCCTGGTGCCGCTGCCGGCCGGCCGGGGCCTGCGGGACCTGCCCGCCCGGATCTTCCGCCGCTCCTACTACGGCGCGGGCGTGGCCACGTACGACGCCTTCGCCGGTCTCTTCGGTGGTGGCCGGGGCATGCCGCTGCACCGGCACCTGACCCGGGAGGGAGCCCGGCGGATCTTCCCGAGCCTGCGGGCCGACGCGCTGGCCGGGGCGATCCGCTACTACGACGGGCAGGTCGACGACGCCCGGCTGGTCGTCACCCTGGCCCGCACCGCGGCGAGCCTCGGCGCCACCGTGGTCAGCAGCACCCGTGCCGTCGGGCTGATCCGCCAGGCCCGGGAGGTCACCGGCGTACGGGTCCGTGACCTGGAGGCGCCAGCCGGGTCCCCGGACGCCGAGTTCGAGGTGCAGGCCCGCACGGTCATCGCCGCCACCGGTGTGTGGAGCGACGACATGTCCCGGATGCTCAACGACGTGGGTCTGCGGCCCGGCGTCCGGGTGCGCGCCTCGAAGGGGGTGCACCTGGTGGTGCCCCGCTCGGCGATCACCGGCGAGACGGGGCTCATCCTGCGGACGGCACGGTCGGTGCTCTTCGTCATCCCGTGGGGCGGGCATTGGATCATCGGCACGACGGACACCGACTGGCGACTGGACAGATCCCACCCGGCCGCCTCGGCAAGCGACATCGACTATCTGTTGGAGCAGGTCAACACCGTGCTGGACCGGCCGTTGACCACCGCCGACATCGAGGGCGTCTACGCCGGGCTGCGGCCGTTGCTGGCCGGTGAAGCCGACTCCACGTCGAAGCTCTCCCGCGAGCACGCCGTGTTCGAGCCGATGCTCGGGCTGCTGCTGGTCGCCGGCGGCAAGTACACGACGTACCGGGTGATGGCGTCCGACGTGGTCGACCGAGCCGTACGCCGGTTGGGTGGCGCCCGCGCGTCGCGTACCGCCGATCTGCCGCTGCTCGGCGCGGACGGCTACCCGGCGATGTGGCGCGACCGGGCCGACCTGGCCCGCCGGCACGGCGTGCCGGTGGGCGTGCTGGAGCACCTGCTGGAGCGGTACGGCACCCTCACGCTCGACCTGCTGGCGCTGATCGACGCCGATCCGCTGCTGGCGTCCCCGCTGGCCGGTGCCCCGGAATACCTGGCGGCGGAGGTCGCCTACGCGGCGCGGGCCGAGGGCGCGCTGCACCTGGAGGACGTGCTGACGCGGCGTACCCGGATCTCCTTCGAGACCAGCCACCGCGGCCTGGAGTCGGCCGAGCACACCGCCGAGCTGATGGGCGCGGTGCTCGGGTGGGACGCGGCGAGGAGCGCCCGCGAGGTCGAGCACTACCGCGCGCGGGTGGAGGCGGAGCGGCAGTCCCAACTGATGCCGGACGACGCCGGGGCGGACGCGGCCCGACTCGGCGTACCTGACGTACGGGGTTACGCGGCGGATCGGGGTGACGACGACCAGGCCGAGCTGCGCCCCACGTCGCGATGACCGAAATGTAACGTTACCGAGTGGTAACTATCGATACCGGCCCGGATGGTGGTTTCGAACGCTACCTACGGTGGGGTAGGTTTCCGCGCGTGCTGTACCGCGCGCGCCCCCGTCTCCTCACCCCCCTGCTTGCCGTGGTGCTCGCCGTCGCCCTGGCCGGATGTTCGCTGTTCGACCGCGATGACGCCGAGACGCCGGTCGCCCAACCGCCGGCCGGCACGGCGGCAGGTGTGCCGGCACCCGAGATCCCGACGACGGTCGCCGCTGGCCAGGTCAGCCTGATCCAACGGCTCGGCGCCGACGCCCCGCTGCGCACGTTGAGCGTCGAGCGGGACGGCTCGTGGCAGTGCCTCGACTGTGCCGGCGACGGGGTCACCTCCCGGGGCAGGCTGGCCGCGGAGCAGACCGAACGCCTTCAGGTGCTGCTCGCCGACCCCCGGCTCGCCGAGGAGACCGACCAGGTCCGGCGATACCGGACCACCTGTATCGACGCGCTGACGTCCAGCCTGCTCACCTCGTCTGGGCTGATCACCTCGCAGGACTGCCCGGGTGAGGAACGCCCGGCGGTGGCGGGGGAGATCCTGTTGCTGCTCACCCAGGCGACGCCCGCCGAAGTCAAGGGCTGAAGCAGCCCCTCAGAGCACCTTGCCCGGGTTGAGCAGGCCGGCCGGGTCCAGCGCCGCCTTGATGGCCTGGTGCACCCGGACGCCGACCGGACCGATCTCGGCCGCCAGCCAGTCCCGCTTGAGCAGCCCCACCCCGTGCTCGCCGGTGCAGGTGCCGCCCAGGTCGAGGCCGAGCCGCATGATCTCGTCGAACGCCCGCCGGCCCCGCTCGACGCTCGCCGGGTCGGCCCGGTCGACGACGATGTTCGGGTGCATGTTGCCGTCCCCGGCGTGCCCCACCACACCGATCGGCACCTCGCAGTCCGCCGCGATCCGGGCCACCCCGTCCAGCAGCGCGGCGAGCGCGCCCCGTGGCACCGCCACGTCGTCGATCACCAGGCCACCGCTGCCGCCCGGGTGGGTGTCGGCGGCGAACTTCTCCATCGCCGGGTGGGCGAGGCGGCGAGCCTGCAACAACGCCGCCGCCTCCACCGCGTCGGTGGCCGCGTAGACCTCCTCGGCGCCGGCCGCCTCGCACACCTGCGCCAGGGCCGCCAGGTCGTCGCCCGCCCGGCTGCCGGTGTCGGCGGCGGCCAGCAACAGGGCCTGCGCGTCGGTCCGCAACCCCATCGGCTGGTACGCCTGGATCGCCCGCAGGTGGGTCTGATCCAGCAGTTCGAGCAGGCTGGGCGTGAGGCCCCGCGCGGCGATCTGGGCCACCGCCGTGCCGGCCGCCGCCGTGGAGCCGAAGACCGCCACCAGGGTCAGCGAGTCGGCCGGGGCCGGCCGCAGCGCCACGGTCACCTCGGTGATCACGCCGAGGGTGCCCTCCGAGCCGACGAAGAGCCGCGTCAGGTCGTAGCCGGCCACCCCCTTGGCGGTACGCCGCCCGGTGCGCAGCACCTCGCCGGAGGCGAGCACCACCTCCAGGCCGAGCACGTACTCGGTGGTCACGCCGTACTTCACGCAGCACATGCCGCCGGCGTTGGTGGCCACGTTGCCGCCGATCGTGGACGACTCCCAGGAGCCGGGGTCCGGCGGGTACCAGAGACCCTGCTTGGCGACCGCCGCGGCGAGCGCGGCGTTGACCACGCCGGGCTGGACCACCGCGATACGGCCCACCGGGTCGATCTCCCGGATCTCGTCCATCGCGACGGTGCTGATCACCACCGCGCCGTCCACCGCGTTCGCCGCGCCGGCCAGCCCGGTCCGCGCGCCCTGCGGCACCACCGGTACGCCGTGCCGGGCCGCCGCCCGAATCACCGCCACCACCTGTTCGGTGCTGCGCGGGCGGGTCACCACGAGGGGGACGCCGGCGGCGCAGAGGTCGGCCTCGTCGCGCTGGTGCAGGCGTAGCAGGTCCGGGTCGGTGAGTACGGCGTTCTCGCCCAGGGCGGCGCGCAGGTCGTCGAGGAGTCCGGTGGGGGCCATGCCGCCGAGGCTAGGTCGCCGACCACCGATCATCAACGCGGGCTAGCTTGGGCACCATGCTCTACCTGGACCGGCCGGCCTGGCCGTGGCGCGGTCGACTCTGGTCGCACCTGATCAGCGACGTCTCCTACGCCGAGTTGCACGCCTTCGCCGAGGCGCTGGGCGCACCCCGGCGCGGCTTCGACCGGGACCACTATGACATCCCGGCCGACCGGTTCGCGGCGGCGGTGTGGCTCGGGGCCCGGGTGGTGCCGAGCCGGGAACTCGTGCGGTTGCTGCGCGACGCCGGACTGCGTCGCCCGAAGCACCTCATCACGCCGGGATCGCCGGCGGCCCGGTGAGTGCGGCCAGCTCACGGCGCAGGTTGTCGCGGGCCGGCTGCTCCCACCGGTCGGCGAGCGGCGGCAGCCGGAACAGCGCGGGCAGCGCCAGCAGCCCGGTGAGCACGGTGGCCCGTCCAGCCCGGAAGGCCGACTCGGGAACGTGCGCGTACTCCCGCCTGATCGCCGCCGCGTAGCGGTCGTAGGTGGCCGGCGGCCCGGCCAGCACGGCGAGGTCCGCGTCGCAGAGCAGGGCACCGTTCCGGTCGTCGGGTGCCACGGCGTGCCCGGCGGTGAGCAGGACCAGCCGGCGCACCTCGGCCACCGCGGGCGCCGGCACCCCGAGCCCGGTGAGCAGGTCCCCGGCCAGCGTGGCGCTGTCCCGTTCGTTGGTGTCGCCCAGGGCTCGCGGGTCGTAGATCGCGTCGTGGCACCAGGCGGCCAACCGGACCAGGTCGGGCCGCTCAGCCAGCGCGGCGTGCCGGTCCACCACGTCGAGGACGACGCTCAGGTGCGCCACCGTGTGGTAGTGCCGGTGCGGCTCCCGCCACCGGGCGAGCAGCTCCTCCCCGGTCCGGGTGGAGCGCTCGTCGGGTCTCGCCCCGGCGTCGCGGGCCGCCGCCCGCCACCGGTCCAGCAGATCGGCCACCGCCCGAGTCTGCCGCATCCGCGCGCCGCACGCGGGCGGGAGGATTCAGGGGGCCTGCCACGGGTAGTCGCGCCCATGGCGGTGGCCCGGGACAGAAGACCTCCGATGGTGCGGCGTACCCCGCTGCGCGAGGGCCTGGTGGACGTCGACGGTGCGCGCATCGCCGAGGCCACCGAGCAACTGCGGCACCGCGGCCGGGCGACCCTGCACGACCGGCTGCACCGGGTGCGGATGGCGGGTGGGCTGGCCGTCCAGGCCGGGTTGGCGGCCGGTCTGGCGTACCTCATCTCGCACAAGGTGCTCGGCAATCCGCAACCGGTCTTCGCACCGATCTCCGCGGTCGGCACGCTTGCCGCGTCGGTCGGGCAACGGTTCCGCCGGACCGTCGAGCTGATCGTCGGGGTGGGTGTCGGGGTGTTCGTCGGCGACCTCCTGATCTACTTCCTCGGCACCGGCGCGTGGCAGCTCGGCCTGGTGGTCACGGTGGCGATCCTGCTCACCATCTTCGCCGGGGCGAGCGTGGCCATCGTCATCCAGGCGGCGGCCACTGCGGTGCTGATCGTGACGTTGAGCCCGTCCACCCAGAACCTGGAGATCCCGCGCTTCATCGACGCGTTTCTCGGCGGCGGCATCGCGTTGCTGGTGACGGCGGTCCTGTTGCCGCTGAACCCGCTCCGGGTGATCAACCGGGCCGCCCGCCCGGCGTTGGACCTGCTCGCCGCCCAGCTCGACGCCACCGCCGACGGGCTGCGCCACCGGGACCGGGCCGGCATCCAGCGGGCGCTGGAGCAGCTGCGCAACAACAAGGACGAGCTGGCCACCCTGGGCGAGGCGATCGAGGGCGCGAAGGAGACGGCCACCCTGTCGCCGGCCCGCTGGCACCGCCGCGGCGAGCTCACCCACTACGCGGAGGCGGCCGACCCGATCGACCGCGCGATGCGCAACTCCGGCACGCTGATCCGCCGGTCCGTCACCCTGATCGAGGACGACGAGCCGGTGCCCGACCCGATGCCGGACGCGATCGGCCACCTCGCCGAGTCGGTCCGGCTGCTCAAGCACGAGTTCGCGGTGGGCGAGGAGCCGCGCAAGGCGCGGGAGCGGTCACTGCGGGCGGTCAGCGAGGCCGGCCGGGCGTACGGGGCGGGAGTCGGCTTCTCCGGCAGTGTCGTGATCGCCCAGATCCGGACCACGGCGAGTGACCTGCTGGTGGCCTCGGGTGTCGAGCAGGAGGAGGCGAACCGGTGCATCCGGACGGCCTTCGGGGAGCAGGAACGGCCGCCCGGCGAACCGGCCGAGCCGGGCGAGGCACCGAAGCCACCCACCGCCCCGCCCGTCGGCTGAGCGCTGGGCTCAGCCCAGCTCGGCGAGCGCGGCGAGCAGCCAGTCGACCTGGGCGGCGGTGCTGCCCAGACCGATGCTGGCGCGCAACGCGGTCGGCGGAAGATCCCGCCGGCCGGTACGCCCGGCGGCCTCGCCGAGCAGCCGCCGGGCCAGCGGATGGGCGCAGAACAGCCCATCCCGTACGCCGATCCGGTGCTCGGCGGCCAGCCGGGCGGCCACCGCGGCGGAGTCCCAGCCGGCGACCACGAACGAGACGATGCCGACCCGGGGCGCGTCGGGGCCGAACGTACGCAACTCCACCACGTGCGGCAGGGCGGCGAGGCCGGTGCGCAGCCGGGCCAGCAGCGCCTGCTCACGGGCGGCCAGCGCGACCCGGTCGGCGTCGGCCAGCGCCGCGCACACCGCCGCCAGCGCCACCGCTCCCAGCAGATTCGGGGTGCCGCCCTCGTGACGGGCCGGGCCGTTCGCCCAGGTCACATCGTGGGTGGCCGGCCCGACGTGGCTGGTGGCACCGCCACCGGCCAGGTACGGCGCGGCGGCGTCCAGCCAGTCCGCCCGGCCGATGAGCACACCCGCGCCGAACGGGGCGTACAGCTTGTGGCCGGAGACGGCCAGGTAGTCCACGTCGAGCGTGTGCAGGTCGACCGGGGCGTGCGGCGCGAGCTGTGCGGCGTCGAGGACGATCCGGGCGTTGTGCCGGTGGGCCACCCGGGCCAGCTCGGCGACGGGCCACAGCTCCCCGGTCACGTTGCTCGCCCCGGTGACGGCGACCAGCACCGGCAGCGCGGGGTTGCTGTCGCGGCGCAGCTCGGTGAGGGCGGCGGCGAGAGCGCGTACCGCCCCGGCCGGGTCGGCGGGCACCGACAGGCGCACCGAGCCGCGGGGCCAGGGCAGCAGGTTGGCGTGGTGCTCGCCCGCGAAGGTGACGACTGTCGTGCCGGCGGGCAGCGCCCGGGCCAGCAGGTTGAGGGCGTCGGTGGTGTTCCGAGTGAAGATCACGTGGTCGTCGTCGCGGGCGCCGAAGAAGTCGCCGACCGTCTGCCGGGCCCGCTCGTAGGCCAGCGTGCAGCGCCGCGACAGCGCTCCCGCGCCGCGGTGCACGCTGGCGTACCAGGGAAGCAGTTCGGTCACCGCGTCGGCCGCGGCACGCGCGCACGGCGCGGTGGCCGCGTAGTCGAGGTTGATCTCGCCGGGTACGCCGAGCACGTCGAGCGGCGCCAACGGGCTGGGCGCGACGGTGGGCAGGGCGGGCAGCGAGGGTACGAGGGTGACGGACACGCCGGAACCTCCGGGGTCAGGGACCCCGGGTGCGGTGTCGGGACGGGGTCCGCGCTTGCCCAGCACGCCGATCGGGCTGGGCCCGGTCATCACCCGGGGCACCCCACCGCGAACTCGACGAGGGTTGCCGGCCAGCAAGCCGGGGCTTGACGCTGGCGCTCGTGACCTGCCGGCAGCATAGCGGCTGTGGATGCGACCGGACCAGCCGGCGGGGGATGGCTACGCTGACCGCATGGCCGACACCCCGCCCGGTGCACCCCTGCCGTCGTCGCCGCCCACGCCCGCCGATCCGGCGGTCGTGGCGGCGCCCCGGATGCCGCCGCGCCGACTGGTCTGGCTGCGGTACCTGGTGCTGGCCGGGGTGGTGCTGCTCATCGCGGCGTGCGCGGTCTTCATGGTCATCACCCTCGGCCAGTCGCTGGGCCTCGACGCGCTGCTCATCGGGGTGGTCGCCGCGATCCTGCCGGTGCCGGTGCTTGTCGCCTGCTTCCTCTGGCTGGACCGGTACGAGCCGGAACCGCTGAAATATCTGATCTTCTGCTTCGCCTGGGGCGCGTTCGTCTCCACCGCCGCCTCCCTCAACGTGAACGAGTTCGCCGCCGGGCGGTTCGCCGACTGGGGGCTGCCGGAGGCTCTGACCGGCGTGCTGGTGGCGCCGTTCATCGAGGAGCTGACCAAGGCCCTCGGTCCGATCCTGCTGCTGGTGTTCCGGCGTCGGGAGTGGTCCGGCATCACCGACGGCCTGGTCTACTGCGGGCTCTCCGCGGTCGGCTTCGCGATGGTGGAGAACATCCTCTACCTGGGCGGGTACGGCTATGCGGCCGGCGCCGACCGGTACGGTCCGGCGACCGGCACCCAGCAGGTGATCGCCATCTTCATCGTGCGGATCCTCCTGTTCGGGTTCGCCCATCCGCTCTTCACCTCGATGACCGGTGTGGGGCTCGGTATCGCCTCGCGCACGGCCGACCGGCGGGTCCGCGTGCTCGCCCCCATCGCCGGCCTGCTGCTGGCGATGATGCTGCACGGCACGTGGAACCTGCTGCCGACGTTGACCCAGGCCACCGGCGAAGCGGTGATCATGCTGTACGGCTTCCTGGGCCTGATGGTGCCGGTGT
The DNA here is from genome assembly GCF_043205095.1 of Micromonospora sp. NPDC047557. Taxonomy (NCBI): domain Bacteria; kingdom Bacillati; phylum Actinomycetota; class Actinomycetes; order Micromonosporales; family Micromonosporaceae; genus Micromonospora; species Micromonospora sp. NPDC047557. The sequence continues at coordinate 69,773 of NZ_JBIDDK010000007.1, forward strand.
TCTTCGGCACGGTCGGGCTGGCCGTGTGGCTGCGCGCCTGGGAGGGGCGGCTCACCGAGCGGACCCTGCCCGACTACGTGCGCGCCGGCTGGCTGAGCCCGCCCGAGGTGGCCGCCCTGAGCAGCCTGGGCCGTCGGCACGCGGCCCGCCGCTGGGCACGCCGGGTCGCCGGCGACGCCGGGGTGCGGGCGATGCGCGGGTACCAGCTCGCCGCGACGCGGCTGGCCCTGCTGCGCGACGGGACTCTTCGTGGTCTGGACCGTAAGCCCGCCGACCGGGAGCGGGCGGTCGCCGAGGAACGGCAACTGCTGGAGGCGATCACCGCGCACCGGTCGTTCTTCGTGGGGCGTGACCCGCAGGCGCCGGTGGGTGTCTGGGACGGCAGCCGCTACCACCTGCGCTTCCCGGACGGTACGCAGCGGCCGGTGGAAGCGCCCGACGAGCCGGTCGTGCCGATCCCGGTGGTGCTCGCCCCGCCGCCGCCCCCCATGGGCTACGCGCCGCCCGGCTGGCACGGCCTGCGCCCCCCGGCGCCGTGGCCGCCCGGTCACCCCTGACAGGCGCTGGCGGGGGTCAGGTCATCAGGGTGGTGAGGAAGTCACCGAGCCCCTGCGCCATCGCCATCAGCGCGGCTCCGATCCCCTTGAACATCTGCGCGGCCCCGTCCGGCCGGAACGCCATGAAGTAGATCAGGAACGCGACGCTGCCCCAGGCCAGCAGTTTCTTCACGAATACCGGCATCGTCCCTCCCCAGGGCCAACGGTCGCCGGCTGGCTTCCCGCGCCACGGGCTGGCAAACGGCGCGGTGGCGCCCGCTGGCCGGGGGAGGTGCGTCAGAGATAGAGGCCGGTGGAGTCGTTCTCGACCCGCTCGGCGGCCACGGCGTGCACGTCGCGCTCCCGCAGCAGCACGTACCCGCGGCCGTGCAGCTCGACCTCGGAACGCTCGTCCGGGTCGAAGAGCACCCGGTCGCCGGAGACGATGGCGCGGACGTTCGGCCCCACGCCGACGGCGGTGGCCCACGCGAGGCGCTTGCCGACCGCGGCGGTAGCCGGGATGACGATGCCAGCGGTGGAACGGCGCTCGCCCTCGCTGCCGTCCATGCGTACCAGCACGCGGTCGTGCAGCAGGCGGATCGGCAGGCCGGAGTCGAAATCCTGGTCGGCGGTCACGGGGCAGACGCTACCGTGTCGCGGGGGACCGGCCGCCGGTGGTTACGTCCCTGGCCGTCCGGGCATTGTGTGGCGGAAACTGCCCTACGGTGTGGGGAACGGACGTATGCTGTCCGACCTGTCGCCGTGGGCGGACGACTCTTCTGCCAGGAGGTGCGCTTGAGCCGCTTCGAGCGGGTACGCGGGCGGCTGCGCCGCGCCTACCGGTCAGAACAGGAGTCGGTTCGCGCGGCTCAGGAGACGCCGAGCGACGCGCCGGAGACGGCCGGGGTGGCCTCGCCGGCCGTTCCCGGGCCCGCCGCCCCGTCGAAGGCCACGGTCGTCGGCGCGGAGCCTGGCGTGGACCTGCACAGCTCGACGTCCAGCCGGGACGACGCCGACGTGCCGCACGGGCTGCGAATCGCCGCCGCCTGGTGTTGGCGGCTGATCGTGATCGGCGTGGTGGCGTGGGCGCTGCTCCGGATCGTCGGCACGGTCCGGATCGTGATCATCCCGCTGGCCATCGCGTTGCTGCTCTCGGCGTTGCTCGCGCCGGCCGTCGGTTGGCTGCTGCGGGCCCGGTTGCCCCGTTCGCTGGCGACGGCCGTGGTGCTGGTCGGCGGTCTGGCGGGCGTTATCGGCACGCTGACCCTGGTGGTGAACGAGTTCATCCAGGGCGTACCGGAGCTGAGTGAGAAGTCCTCGCAGGGCGTCCGGCAGATCCAGAACTGGCTGAAGACCGGCCCGTTGCACCTGTCCGACACGCAGCTCGACCGCTACATCGACGAGGCGCAGGGCTGGATCAACGACAACACCTCGAAGTTCACCAGCGGCGCGCTGAGCACCGCGGCGACGCTGGCGGAGGTGCTGACCGGCACGCTGCTGGTGCTGTTCGCGACGTTCTTCTTCCTGCGTGACGGCAACAAAATCTGGCGTTTCCTCGTCCGGCTGCTGCCGGTGGCCGCCCGGTGGAAGGTCGACGACGCCGGCCGCGCCGCCTGGCAGACCCTCGTCGCGTACGTCCGCGCGACCGTGCTGGTCGCCTTCATCGACGCGGTCGGCATTGGCATCTTCCTGGTCATCTTCGACGTGCCGTTCGCCTTCCCGCTGGCGGCTCTGGTGTTCCTCGGCGCGTTCATCCCGATCGTCGGCGCGGCGCTCTCCGGTGGGGTGGCGGTGCTGGTGGCGCTTGTCGACAGCGGGCCGGTCACCGCGCTGATCATCCTGGGTGCGGTGATCGGTGTGCAGCAGGTGGAGGGGCACGTGCTCCAGCCCCTCATCATGGGCCGGGCGGTGGCCATCCACCCGCTCGCGGTGATCATCGGGATCGCGGCCGGCGTGGTGCTCGCGGGCATCACCGGCGCGCTGGTCTCGGTGCCGCTGATCGCGGTGCTGAACACCGCCGTACGCCGACTGGCCGCCCGCACGGTCCCGGACACCCCACCCGACGCCGTGGTCGTCGCCGCGCAGGCCCCCTGACGGGTCAGGTGGTGGCGAGGCGCTGCAGGGCGCCGCGGGCTACCTCGGGGCGGGTCGTGTACCAGAACGGGGGCAGCGAGCGGCGCAGGAACGGCCCGTAGCCCCGCGCCGTCTCCAGGCGCGAATCGAGCACCGCGACGACCCCCTTGTCGCCGGTGGCCCGGATCAGTCGGCCCACTCCCTGCGCCAACCGGACCGCCGCGATCGGCACGCTGACCGCGGCGAAGCCGGAGCCGCCGCCCGCGTCCACGGCAGCGGCGCGGGCCGCCGCGAGCGGTTCGTCGGGCCGTGGGAAGGGCAGCCGGTCGATCACCACGAGCTGGCAGGCGTCGCCCGGCACGTCCACCCCCTGCCAGAGCGACATCACCCCGAACAGGCAGCTGGACCGCTCCTCGCGGAAACGGCGGACCAGCAGCGGCAGCGCCTCCTCGCCCTGCAACAACACCGGCAGGTCGGTCCGCGCGCGCAGCAGCTCCGCCGCCTGCGTCGCGGCCCGCCGCGAGGAGAACAACCCGAGAGTACGACCACCGAGCGCCTCGACGAGCCCGAGCAGCTCCTCCCCGGCCGCGTCGGGCAGCCCGGACACGCTGGGCCGGGGCAGGTGCGCGGCGACGTACAGGATGCCCTGCCGGGCGTAGTCGAACGGCGAACCCACGTCCAGCGAGCGCCAACCCGGCCCCTCGGTCGCCGGCACGACGGACCCCGGGTTGGTGTCGCCCGCGAGCCGACGGCCGGGCGCCTCGGCGACCGGACGGCCCGGGGCGGTGCGGGCGGCCTGCGCGGCAGCTGCCGGGGACGGCGGTGCGGGTGGCGGCGCGTCCAGGCCGAGGGCGCGGGCCACCGTGTCGAACCGGCCGCCGAGCGCCAGGGTGGCCGAGGTGGCCACGACGGTGCGTTCGTCGTACAGGTGGGTGGCGAGGGTGCCGGCCACCGACAGGGGTGCGACCACCAGGGCCCGTCGGCTACCGCTGTCGTTCTTCTCCACCCAGGCCACGTCGTGGTCGGCCTCTTCGAGGAGCCGCTGGGCGGTGGTGGAGAGGTCGTCCAGCGCGGCCTTGGCCTGCTGCTTGCGGACCGGGTCGGGATCATCTGACTTGATCTCGCCGATCGCGTCCAGGGCGGAGCGGGTGGCCGCGTCGAGCAGCGTGCACGCCTCCCGCAGCGGCGTCGGCAGACCGGCGGTGAGTCGACCGGCCGGGGCCTCGGCCAGCCCGACGGCGAGGGCGTCACCGGCGGCGGTGAGCGCGTCGGCGGTCTCCGGCCGCAGCAGCGTACGGGCCCGCCGGGTGGTCCGGTCGATCAGCTCCGGCACCAGCTCGGCCTGGGCGGCCGAGGAGACCCGGTCGGCCAGCTCGTGTGCCTCGTCGACGATGAGCAGCTTGTGCGGCGGGACGATGTGCCGGTCGGCCAGCATGTCGACCGCCAGGAGGCTGTGGTTGGTCACCACGATGTCGGCCTCGCGGGCGCGGGCCCGGGACGCCTCGGCGAAGCACTCCGCGCCGAACGGGCAGCGGGCCGCGCCGACGCACTCCCGCGACGGCATCGAGACCAGCCGCCAGGCCTGGTCGTCGACGCCCGGGTCCAGTTCGTCGCGGTCGCCGGTGTCGGTCTTCTCGGCCCAGTCGCGCAGCCGCTCGATCTGCTTGCCCAGCCGGCCCGCCTCGCCGAGCCACTTCGTGCCGCCGCCGGGGCGGGAGGCCGGGGCGTCGAAGAGGGCGTCCTCCGGCTCGTCCTCGGTGGAGTTGTCCAGCCGGGCCAGGCAGAGGTAGTGGTGCCGGCCCTTGAGCACCGCGAACGTGGGCCGGCGGCCGAGCAGCGGCTCGACGGCGTCGGCCAGCCGGGGCAGGTCGTGGTCGACGAGCTGGGACTGCAACGCCAGGGTGGCCGTGGAGACCACCACCGGACCGTCCACCGTGAGAGCCGGCGCGAGGTACGCAAGCGACTTGCCGGTGCCGGTGCCCGCCTGCACGAGCAGGTGCTCGCCGCTTGTCACGCACTCTTCGATGGCGGTCGTCATCTGTTGCTGGCCGGGCCGCGCCGTGCCGCCGGGGACCGCGCCGACCGCCGCCGCGAGCAGCTCCGTGCCGCTGGGCCGGGCACCCCGCCGCCGGCTTCCACCGCGGGCCGACGGGGAGGCGGAACCGGTGGCGGTGCGGGGCGGGGTCACCGTGCGACGGTACCCGCCGCCGCCGACACCGACCGCGCCCATCCGCCCGCGTGGCGCGGACCACCCATCGACCCCACTGGTCCACCCCGTCCGGTTACGGGCGTGCTACGACGCGTGGGCAGTATCGGTTAGGGTGCGAATCATGCCGAGCGACGTGGTCCGAGTGATCTACCGCAAGTACGACGGCAGCGCGCACCGTGACTACCCGGCCCGTCGCCTCGCCGAGGACGACCTCGGCGTCTGGCTCGGCGTCCCGTTCGGCACCGAGTCGGTCTACCACGGCCGACCGTCGGTGGAGAAGATCCCCTTCGTCCTGCTGGTGCCGCACCACGCCTGGTGGACGTGCATGTTCAACCCGCCGCCGCGGACCAGCGAGGTCTACTGCGACATCGCCACCCCGGCCCGCTGGGAGTCCGACGACACCGTCCACCTGATCGACCTCGACCTGGATGTGGTCCGGCGGCGGGCCACCGGCCTGGTGGAACTGCTCGACGAGGACGAGTTCGCCGAGCACCGGGCCCGTTTCGGCTACCCGCAGGACGTGGTGGTCGAGGCCGAGGCGGCGGCCCAGTGGCTGTACGGCGCCCTCGGCGACGGCACCGAGCCGTTCGCGACGTCGTACCGCAAGTGGCTGGCGCTGGTGGTCTGAGCCGGCGCGAGCTCACCAACGCGGCGGCCACCGGTCGTCGTCGCCCAGCGGCGGCAGGTCGGCCAGCTTCTCCGGGTTGAGCTGGTTGAAGATGCCGGTGATCCGGCCGCCGTCGACCGAGAACGCGGTGACCAGCCGGATCGGTCGCCCGTCGCTGTGCGCCGTCTCCACCTGCAGGCCCAGGACGCCGTCGACAAGCACCGGACGGGCCCGCATCCGTCGCGTGTAGCGCCCGGTCCGGCCGAACAGGCCGAGCGTGAAGCGGCCCACCGTGTCCGCGCCGACCACCGGCCGGCGGGCCGTCGGGAAGTGCCCGCCCGAGTCGCCGATCAGGACCACGTCCGGCGCGAGCACCCGCAGCAGCGGATCCAGCTCGCCGGACTCGGTGGCCGCCACGAACGCCGCGAGGACGCGCCGCTGCTCGGCCGGGTCGGCGGTGTGCCGGGGCGCGTCCGGTGCGGCGACGGCCCTGCGGGCCCGGGAGGCGAGCTGCCGGGCGGCCACCTCGCTGGTGCCGAGGACGTCCGCCACCCGGGCGAACGGCACCGCGAACACGTCGTGCAGCACGAACGCGAGCCGCTGCTCGGGCGCGAGCCGTTCCAGCAGCACCCGCAGCGCCGTGCCGACCTGATCGGTGCGGACCGCGCGTTCGGCGGGGTCGGGGGCGTACCCACCGCTGGCTTCGCCGCCGCCCAGCGGGCTCACGACCGGTTCCGGGAGCCACTGCCCGGGGTACGCCTCGCGGCGGACCCGCGCCGAGCGCAGCACGTCCAGGCAGATCCGGGCGCAGGTGGTGGTCAACCACGCGGAGAGATCGCGGATCTCGGCGCGGGCGGCCGGATGGGCGAGCGCCCCGGCGTAACGCAGCCAGGTCTCCTGCACCGCGTCCTCGGCCTCGCTGCGGCTGCCCAGCATCCGGTGGGCCACCGCGAGCAGCCGGCTCCGCTCGGCCTCGAACTCCGTCGCCAGATCCCGCACGACCCACCACCCTCCCCCGAGCGCCACGTGCCCTGGCGCACATCCTCCAACCAACCGGACGCGCCAGCGGCCCCGGACGTGACGGTGGGCCGGGCGGGCCCTGGGTGGGCCTTGGTGGGCCGGTCGGCCCGGGCTGGGCCTCGGTGGGCCGGTGGGCCTCGGCGGGCGGATGGCCGGCGGGTGGGCGATGATCCGAGGATGAGCGAAACCCGGCAAGGACAGAGCGAGCGGGTCGTGGCGCCGGACGGCGGGTCCGTGCGGGACCTGTTGCGGGTCACCGCGCCGGTGGATCTCGCCGCCATCGATCCCCGGTCCACGCCCGGCCTGCCGCCGACGGAGGTGATCGGCGAACACCGCAAGACCTGGGCCCGTGCGCAGGTGGAGCTGGTCGGCGAGGAGCTGGGCCGGCAGCAGGAGATGCTCTTCGCGATGGCCAAGGCCGGCTCGGAGCACCCGGCGCGCCGGGTGCTGCTGGTGCTCCAGGCGATGGACTGCGGTGGCAAGGACGGCACGATCAAGCGGGTGGCCGGCGCGATGAACCCCCTCGGCCTGCACATCCGGTCGTTCGGTCCGCCGACCCCGCAGGAGCTGCGGCACGACTTTCTGTGGCGGATCCGCCGGGAGCTGCCGCCGCCCGGGTACGTGGGGATGTTCAACCGCTCACACTACGAGGACGTGTTGATCGCCCGGGTCGGGTCATTGGTGCCGGAGGCGATCTGGCGGGCCCGCTACGACCAGATCAACTCCTTCGAGCGGGAGCTGGTCGACGACGGGGTGACCGTCGTGAAGGTGATGCTGCACATCTCGTACGCCGAGCAGGGCGAGCGGCTGCTGGAACGGCTCACGGATCCGCACAAGCACTGGAAGTACAACCCGTCGGACGTCGACTCCCGGGCGCAGTGGGACGACTACCAGGCCGCGTACGCCGAGGCGCTGAGCCGGTGCGGCACGGAGGCCGCGCCGTGGTTCGTGGTGCCGGCGGACCGCAAGTGGTATCGGGACTGGGCCGTGGCGCACCTGCTCCGGGAGACGTTCGACACGCTCGATCTGGGGTATCCGCCTGCCGATTTCGACGTGGCGCGCGAGCGTGAGCGGTTGGCTGCTGGGGGAGCGGGGACGGTTGGGACGGCCGAGATGAACAGCAGGTGAACGAGCGGTGAATGTGGCCTGGCCAGGGGTGGGCCGGCGAAATTGCGGTTCTGGCGTTTCCTAGCATTCACCGAGCGGACGCCTACGGACGCCGCCACCCTTCCACCGACGCGACGAGGTCTGTGCTGTGAAGTTTTCCTTCCGCCCCACCGAGGGCGCCTTCTACGAGCTCTTCACCAGGGCCGCGCAGAACCTGGTCCGGGGCACCGCGCTGTTGAACGAGCTGGCTCTGCCCGGTGTCGACGTGCAGTCGGTCAGCGAGCGGCTGACCGAGGTCGAGCACGACAGCGACCAGATCACGCACGATCTGTACAAGAAGATCAACTCGACCTTCATCACGCCGTTCGACCGGGAGGACATCTACCGGCTCGGCTCGCTGCTCGACGACGTGATGGACCACCTGGAGGCGGTCGGCGACCTGCTGTACCTGTACGGGCTGACCGAGCTGCCGGCGCTGCCCCGGGAGCTGCACGAGATGGTCAACGTGCTCGACCAGCAGGCCAAGCTGACCGCCGAGGCGATGCCCCGGCTGCAGTCGATGAAGGATCTCGAGGACTACTGGATCGAGTGCAACCGGCTGGAGAACGAGGGCGACCGGATCAACCGGCAGCTGCTCGTCCGCCTCTTCTCGGGTGAGTACGACGCGTTGACGGTGCTGAAGATGAAGGAGGTCGCCGACGAGCTGGAGGCCGCCTGCGACGCCTTCGAGCACGTGGCCAACACGGTCGAGACCATCGCGGTCAAGGAGTCCTGAGCCGGTGACTCCCGAACTCATCGCCGTCCTGGCGGTGATCGCGGTGGCCCTGGCGTTCGACTACACCAACGGCTTCCACGACGCTGCCAACGCGATCGCGACAAGCGTCTCCACCCGGGCGCTGACACCCCGGATCGCCCTCGGCCTCGCCGCGGTCGGCAACTTCGTCGGCGCCCACTTCGGCGCCGGGGTCGCCAAGACCGTCGGCGACGGCCTGGTCACCCTCCCTACGGGGGTGAGCAGCCTCGGGGTGGTCTTCGCCGGGGTGCTCGGCGCCATCGCCTGGAACCTGATCACCTGGTACTTCGGCCTGCCGTCGTCGTCCTCGCACGCGCTCTTCGGCGGCCTGGTCGGCGCGACCCTGTTGTCCGCCGGCGGCATCGTGCAGTGGGGCAACATCGGCGAGAAGGTCATCCTGCCGATGGTGCTGTCGCCGATCGTCGGCCTCACCCTCGGCTACCTGCTGATGCTGGCCATCCTCTGGCTGTTCCGCAAGGGGCAGCCGGGCAAGCTCAACCGGGGCTTCCGCTGGGCGCAGACCGTCTCCGCGGCCGCCATGTCGGTCGGCCACGGTATGCAGGACGCCGCCAAGACGATGGGCATCGTGGTGCTGGCGCTCTACACCGGCGGTTTCCAGGAGAGCAAGACGCACATCCCGGGTTGGGTGTTCTGGACGTCGGCCACCATGCTGGCGCTCGGCACGTACGCCGGTGGTTGGCGGATCATCCGGACCCTCGGCCGCAAGATCATCGACCTTGGGCCTCCGGAGGGCTTCGCCGCCGAGACGGTGGCCAGCGCGGTGCTCTACTTCAACGCCCTGGTGTTGAAGGCGCCGATCTCCACGACCCACACGATCACCTCGGCGATCATGGGTGTGGGCGCGACCAAGCGCCTCTCCGCGGTTCGCTGGAACGTCGCAGGCAACATCGTGATCGCCTGGATCATCACGTTCCCGGCGGCAGCGCTTATCGCCTGCGTCGCCTACCTGCTGGTCCGGCCGCTGTTCGGCTGACCGGACCAGGCACGTGAACGGCCCCGGTCATCGCGACCGGGGCCGAACGTGTCACTCGTAGCGGACGCCGATCTGCTCACGCACCGTGTCCAGCAGGGTCATCACCTCAAGCGTCGTGGTGTGCGGCACCAACGGGCTCTCGGTCAGCCCGGCGGCCAGGCAGCGCTGCACCTCGATCGCCTCGTACTGGTAGCCGTTGCCGGCCTCCTCGGCGGAGATCGTCTCGGGCGCGAAGCCGTCCCGGTGCAGGGTCAGCGAACCCGGCCGGAAGAACGGCTCCGGCAGGTCGATGCGGCCCGTGCTGCCGGTGATCGAGGCGGCCAACGAGCTCGCCCCGACCATGCCGCAGCTCAGCGTGGCCACCGCCCCGCTGTCGTACCCGAAGACGATGCCGGTGTTCTCGTCGGTCCCCTCCGGGCCCAGGTGCGCCCAGGAGCGGATGTGCTGCGGCACGCCGAGCAGCAGGTGCGCCAGGCTGATCGGGTAGATCCCCAGGTCGAGCAGCGCGCCCCCGCCCAGCGCCGGGTTGCGCATCCGGTGCTCCGGCGGGAACGGCCCGGCCACCCCGAAGTCGGCCCGGACATTGCGTACCGTGCCGATGGCACCCTCGGCGATCAGCTGGACCGCGCGAAGGATGAGCGGGTTCGTCCTCATCCACATGGCCTCCATCAGGAAGACCCCGGCGGCGCGGGCCGTGTCCACCAGCTCGGTGCTGGTGGCCAGGTCGAGGGTGAACGGCTTCTCCAGCAGCACCGCCCGGCCGGCGGTCAGGCAGGTCAGCGCCGCCTCGTGGTGCGCCGCGTGCGGGGTCGCCACGTAGATCACGTCGACCTCCGGATCGGCGGCCAGCTCCACCCAGGAGCCGTACGCGCGCTTCGCGCCGTACGTGTCGGCGAACCGCTGCGCGCTGTCGGCGGAGCGGGAGCCGACCGCGACCAGTTCGGCGTCCGGCACCAGCCGGAGGTCTTCGGCGAAACGGCTGGCGATGTGGCCGGTGGCCAGGATGCCCCAACGAGTCATGCCGGCACGCTAGCCGAGCCGGGTGAACCGCCCGCTGCCCGGCCGCCGCCCAGCTCATCCGTCGAGACCTCGGTGCTCCTCACCGCGACGACATACCTCGCAGGCCGCGGTCGAGCGGAGCCCACCGGCGCACGCCGGCCGGTGGCGGCGGGTCGGGGAACTAGGCTCGCGGCATGACGATCGACAGTGACGGCTTCGCCGCGCCCGCCGCCCTGGTCGAGCACGCCCGTCGGTTCCAGGCCGAGGGCGGCACCCCGGCGACGCCGCGGGTCGCGGCCACCGTGCTGCTGCTGCGTCCGACCGACACCGACTTCGAGGTGTACGTCATCCGCCGCGTCGCCGCGATGACCTTCGGCGGGATGTACGCCTTCCCCGGCGGCGGGGTGGACCGCTCCGACTCGGCGGCGCACGTGGACTGGGCCGGCCCGACGCCGACCGAGTGGGCGGACCGGCTCGGCGTGGCCCCGGACGCCGCCCAGGCGATCGTCTGTGCCGCCGCCCGGGAGGTCTTCGAGGAGGCCGGCGTGCTGCTCGCCGGCCCGGATCCGGCGACGGTGGTGGGTGACGTCAGCGGCGACGACTGGGAGGCGGCCCGGCAGGACCTGGAGGGGCGTCGGCTGGGCTTCGCGGCTCTGCTCGCCGACCGTCACCTCACGCTGCGGTCGGATCTGCTGCTGCCGTGGAGCCGCTGGATCACCCCGGAGTTCGAACCGCGCCGCTTCGACACGTACTTCTTCGTCGCTCTGTTGCCGGCGGGGCAGCGGACCCGCGACGTCTCCGGCGAGGCCGACCACACCCTCTGGATCCGCCCGGCGGACGCGCTGGCCCGCGCGGAGGCGGGCGAGCTGACCATGCTGCCGCCGACCCTGGTCACGCTGGCCCAGGTGGCGGCGGCCGGCGACCTGGCCGGGGTGGCGCGAGCGGCGGCCGACCGGGACGCCGCCACGCCCATCACCCCGCGCCTGGACCTGCCGGCCGACGGCGAGCCCCGCTTCGTGCTCGGCTGACCCCAGCCGGCGGCCCGCCGTATCCCTGCGGGTACGGCGGACCGGCGGCCCGTCAGTAGTGCCCGACGTAGCGGTAGTTGGCGTTGAGGCTGCCCGGGGCGGCGTGTGCCGGCGCCAGCGCGTCGAACGGCGCCACCGTGAGGAAGCGGACGAACTGCTGGTCCGGCTCCGCATTGGGTGCGTAGGTGAGGACGTCGATGTCACCCGGAGCGACGTCGCGCTCGACCCAGTCCATCAGCGGCTGAAGGAACTCCGGGATGCCGACCTCCGACGGATGCTCGGTCGGCTCCGGCCCGAACAGGCAGTGGTAGCCGGCCGGCACCATGTACAGCCGCGTGAACGCCTCGCTGCCGCCGCGGCGCTGCACGGCCGCGTAGTAGTCGACAGTCGAGAACGGGGGGACGGACGGGTCCGCCCAGCCGTGGTAGAGGATCAGCTTGCCGCCCTGATCGCGGAACTCGGACAGGTCCGCGTCGGTGGCGTTGTAGATGGCGTCCCCCAGCACGTTCAGCCGGTCGAACGTGGCCCGGGTGAACCGCACGTCGTTCAGCTGGAAGTCGGCCGGTGGATTCTGCGGGTACGCGAGGTACTTCAGGTAGTTGAGGGCGATCCTCCCGGTGTTGCCGTCCACCGGGGAGCCGGAGCGCACCACGAACTCGTCGATCCAGCCCAGTTCCGATCCGTACGGCATGCCTCCGGGGTAGAGGCCGTTCGGGCCCCGGTAGAACGCCACAACGGCCGCCACCTGGGCGGGCGTGAGGCAGTCGGGCCGGTCCGTGCCACCCGGGCAGCGCAGCGACGACGGCTGGAAATCGCACTGCCGCGGATCCTCGATGACCGAGCCGCACTTCTGCACAACCGCCTCGTGCAGCGCGGGAATCTTCTCCGGACCGAGGATCTGCCGGCCCGACGCGTCGGTGTTGCGCAGCACCACCCAGGCGTTGAGCAGCGCCAGCGGCGCCAGGTTGTGTACCGGTGCGCCGGCCAGGATGCCGTCGAAGTCGGACGGGAACCGCTGCGCCAGCATCAGCCCCTGCCGGCCGCCGGTCGAGCAGCCGTCGAAGTACCGGTACGTCGGCCCGTGCCCGTAGTACGCGACCATCACCGCGTCCGCCACCCGCCGCAGCCGGTGCTCGGACAGCAGCCCGAACTCCAGTCGCGCCCGAGGGTCGGCGCCCCAGGTCGCCGGCTCGCTGGTCTGCGGGTCGCCGGTGTGCCCGGTGTCGTCGGAGGCCAGCACCAGCCTGCCGTCGCGCGCGGCCGCGCACTGGAACCCGAAGAGCGGGAGGGTCAGGTCGGGCACCGTGCCGCACAGCCCGCTACAGCCCTGCTGCACGTACTGCCCCGTCCATCCGGAGACGGGGAGCTTGACGGTGAACCGTGTCTGCGGCCGGATCACCCCCTGCACCATGCAGAATTCCTGGCCCTCGGCGTTGGTGTCGCGCTCCGCCGACGTCACCGACACCTGCGGGATCCGCGCCCCGGCCAACCCCGCGCACCGGTCGGTGGGCGGGTCGGTGGCGGTTCCCGGCGTGACGATCAGGGGTACGGCGGTCAGCAGCGCCAGAACAGTTCGGATCATGCTTCCCTCCTCTTTGGAGGGAGATTAGGCAGTTCGGCGTGCCTTTCGGATCGGTCCCGGGACGGGACTCACGGTCATCCCCGGGGCGGAGCGGTGCCCGGCCGGACCAGGCCGCACTCGTAGGCGAGCACGGCCGCCTGCACCCGGTCGCGCAGACCGAGCTTGAGCAGAATCGCCGACAGGTGGGTCTTGACGGTGGCCCGGCTGAGGACCAGGCGCTCCGCGATCTCGTCGTTGGAGAGCGCCCGCGCGACAAGCGTGAGCACCTCGATCTCACGCGCGCTGAGCGCGTCGAGCGCCGGCGGGGGAGTGCCGCCGGGTAGTTCGCTGGCGAACCGGTCGAGCAGCCGCCGGGTGACGGTCGGTGCGAGCAGCGCCTCACCGCGCGCCACCACCCGTACCGCCGCGGCCAGCTCGTCGGGGCGGATGTCCTTGAGCAGGAAGCCGCTGGCACCGGCCCGCAGCGCCGCGAACACCGGCTCGTCCAGGTCGAACGTGGTCAGCATGATGATCCTCGCCGCCTGGCCGGCGGCGACCAGCCGGCGGGTCGCCTCGATGCCGTCCAGCCGGGGCATCCGTACGTCCATCAGGATCACGTCCGGTCGCAGGCGCCCGGCCAGCGCCACGGCCTCCAGGCCGTCGCCCGCCTCGCCGACCACCGCGAGGTCCTCGCGGCTCTCGATGATCATCGCGAACCCGGCCCGCACGAGGGCCTGGTCGTCGGCGATCAACACCCGGATGGCCGCCGTCATGCCGAGGTGAGCGGCAGGTCCGCCCGTACCCGAAAGCCGCCGCCCGGCACCGGCCCGGCGTCCAGCGTCCCGCCCAGCAGCCGGGCCCGTTCCTGCATCCCCACGATCCCCCGGTGCGCGGAACGGTCGACCCGGCCGCTCGGACGGGCCGGGCCGTCGTCGCGGATCTCCAGCCGTACCGACCGGGGCGAGCACCGCACCGTCACCCGGGCCAGGGTTGCCTGGCTGTGCCGCAGCGTGTTGGTCAGCGACTCCTGCACGATCCGGTACGACGAGAGGTCCACCGCCGCCGGCAACGGTGACAGGGCCGGTTCCCGGTCCAGCTCGACGGTCAGCCCGGTGGCCCCCAGCGACGCGGCAAGCGTGTCCAGTTGCGCCAGACCGGGCTGCGGGGTGGCCGAGCCGGGCTCGGTGTCGGCGCTCATCGTCTGCAACAGCACCCGCAGCTCGGACAGGGTGGACCGGGCCGCCAGATCGATCGAGGTGAGCGCCGCGCGGGCCAGGTCGGGTCGACGGTCGAAGACGTCCTGCGCGGCACCGGCCTGCACGACGATCACCGACACCGTGTGGACCAGCACGTCGTGCAGCTCGCGGGCGATCCGTTCGCGTTCCTGGGTGACGATGCGGCGCTCGGAGTCCTGCCGGCGCAGCGCGCGGGTCCGGCCCAGCTCACCGAGGGTCCAGCCGAGCGCCGGGCCGGCGATCGCGAGCAGCACGTTGCGCCAGTCGCCGTGCGCCAGCTTCCAGGGCGTCCCGGCCAGCAGCAGGCCGAGCACCCACAGCGACCGCGACGGGGGCCTCCGCCGCGCGTACCCGGCGAGCACCGCGGCGACCTGACCGAGCCAACCGATGGCCGGGCTGAGCGACTCGATGCCGATCCCGGCGAGGACGGCCACCGCCATCGCGGCCTCCGGGTGGCGGCGCAGCACCGCGATGGTGCCGGCCTGCACCGCCGCCAGTGCGATGGCGACGGCGTACCCGAGCGCGTGGTGTGGCCCGTTCGGCGTGACCAGGATCAGCGCCGCGAGCACGACGAACAGGCCGACGGCGACCCGCAGGTCGGGCCGGCATCCGCGCAGGAGCCTGCCGGGTGAGCGCACCCGGTGATCGTAGGCAGCTCACGGATCGACGGTCATCGGCCGCGGGAACGACGAAGCGGTCCGTCCGGAGACGGACCGCCTACGTCGCGGAGGGAAGAGGGAGGCTCAGCCGAAGCGGCCGGTGATGTAGTCCTCGGTCTTCTTGACGCTCGGGTTGCTGAAGATCTTCTGGGTGTTGTCGTACTCGATGAGACGGCCCGGGTCGCCGGTCTTCTCGATGGAGAAGAAGGCGGTCCGGTCCGACACGCGGGCGGCCTGCTGCATGTTGTGCGTCACGATGATGATCGTGAACTTGTCCTTGAGCTGGAACATCAGGTCCTCGATGGCCAGCGTGGAGATCGGGTCCAGGGCCGAGCAGGGCTCGTCCATCAACACGACCTGCGGCTCGACCGCGATGGTCCGGGCGATGCAGAGCCGCTGCTGCTGACCGCCGGACAGGCCGGCGCCGGGCTTGCCCAGCCGGTCCTTGACCTCGTCCCACAGGTTCGCCGAGCGCAGGGCCTTCTCGGCCGCCTCGTCCAGGATCGACTTCTTGCGGACGCCGTTGAGCTTCAGCCCGGCCACCACGTTCTCGAAGATGCTCATGGTGGGGAACGGGTTCGGCCGCTGGAAGACCATGCCGATGGTGCGCCGGACCGCGGTGACGTCCACGTCCCGGTGGTAGATGTCCTGGTCGTCGATGGTCAGGCTGCCCTCGACCCGGGCCCCCGGCAGCACCTCGTGCATCCGGTTGATCGACCGCAGGAAGGTCGACTTGCCGCAGCCGGACGGCCCGATGAGAGCGGTGACCGTCTTCGGCTCGACCGTCAGGTTGATGTTCTCGATCGCCTTGAACCCGCCGTAGTAGGCGGTGACGTTCGAGGCGGAGACGCGCTTGGCCATGGTGGTACCTCCGGGGTTCATCGGCTGAGCCTGTTGCGACGGGCCAGCAGTTTCGCCGCGATCGTCAGGATGAGCACGAGGGCGACCAGGGTGAGTGCCGCGGTCCACGCCCGTGCCGGCGCGTACTTCGACGCGTCACCGGCCTGCTGGTAGACGAAGAGGGACAGCGACGACTGGTTGTTCTCGAAGGGGTTGGTGTTGATCGCGGCGCCGCCGCCGGCGACCAGGAGCACCGGCGCGGTCTCGCCGGCCGCGCGGGCGATGGCGAGCATGACGCCGGTGACGATGCCGGGCAGCGCCGTCGGCACCACCACCCGCAGGATGGTCTTCCACTTGGGAATGCCGAGCGCGTACGCGCCCTCGCGCAGCGGCGGCGGGACGAGGCGGAGCATCTCCTCGGTGGACCGGACGATGGTGGGCAGCATGAGCACGCTCAGCGCGAGCGCGGCGGCGAAGCCGGAGAAGCTCGGCCGGCCGTCGTTGAACCACGGCGACACGACCAGCACCCAGAACGCCAGCACGAAGAGGCCGGAGACGATCGACGGGATGCCGGTCATCACGTCCACGAAGAACCGGATCGCGAAGGCGAACTTGCCCCGCCCGTACTCGACGACGTAGATCGCGCAGAGAACGCCGAGCGGGACGGTGATCAGGGTGGCGATCCCGACCTGCTCCAGCGTGCCGACGATCGCGTGGTACGCGCCGCCGTTCGGGTCCCGGGCCCCGATGTTGTTCATCGAGGTCTGGAAGAAGGTGCCGTCCAGCCGCTCGGTGCCCTTGCTCAGCAGCGTCCAGACGACCGAGACGAGCGGCAGCACCGCCAGCACGAACGCGGAGTGGATCAGCGCGCTCCAGGTGCGGTTACGGGCCGACCGACGGCCCTCGACCGCGTTGGCCGCGGCGAAGAGCCCGACCAGATAGAGGATCGCGCCGAGGACGACGACGAGGACCGGGCCGCCGATGCCGGTGCCGTAGACGAGCGCGGCGGAGAGCGCCAGGGCCGCCACGGCGACGGCCGGTGCGGCGTACCGGGGCAGCCGCCGGGCCCGCAGCGAGGCCGGCTGGGCCGGCGGGCGGGTGCGGTGGGAGGTGACGGTTGTGGTCATGCGGCCGACTCCGTGAACTCCCGGCGGCGGTAGATGATCGCCCGCGCCGTGATGTTGACGATCAGCGTGATGGTGAACAGCACCAGGCCGGACGCGATGAGCGCGCCACGGCCGGTCTCGTTCGCCTCGCCGAACGCGTTGGCGATGTTGGCGGCGATGGTGTTGCCGCCGTTCTGGATCAGGTTGAACGAGATGCCGAAGGTGATGCCGAGGGTCAGCGCCAGGGCGATGGTCTCGCCGAGCGCCCGACCCAGACCGAGCATCACCGCGGCGATGATGCCGGGGCGACCGTAGGGGAGCACCGCGGTGCGGAGCATCTCCCAGCGGGTGGCGCCCAGCGCGAGGGCGGCCTCCTCGTTCGCGGTCGGCGTCTGGAGGAACACCTCGCGGGAGAGCGAGGTGATGATCGGCAACACCATGATCGCGAGGACCAGGGCACCCAGCATGATCGAGGCACCGAACGGGCCGTCACCGCCGAAGAGCGGGATCCAGCCGACGTGCTCGTTCAGCCAGACCGAGAAGTCCCGGACCGGGTTGCTGAAGACGTCCCGCCCCCAGAGGCCGAAGACCACGCTCGGCACGGCGGCCAGCAGGTCGACCAGGAAGCCGAGCGCGGTGCCCAGCCGGCGCGGCGCGTAGTGCGAGAGGTAGAGCGCGATGCCCAACGCCACCGGCACCGCGATCAGCAGCGCCAGCGCGGAGCTGAGCACCGTACCGAAGGCGAGCGTGCCGATGCCGAACTTGGGCTGCGGCTCGTTGGGGGACCAGCCCTCGTAGGTCCAGAAGTTCTCGGTGTTGGCGCGCAGGGCCGGCACCGCCTTGGCGATCAGGAAGATCGCGATGGCGGCGATGATGACCAGAACGGCGGTGCCGGCGGCCAGTGTGAGACCGCGGAAGGCCCGCTCGGCGCCGAACTTGCGGCTGTGCGGCAACGCGCCGCCGCCGCCGCCCAGCCCGGTGCCGCCCGGGGAACGGGTGCTGACTGGTGCCTCGGCCACACGCGCCGAGGCACCGGCGGGCCACTCGTGACTCTGGGTCACGCGCGTCCCGCCGGTGCCGGCGTCGGCCGAGCGGTGAGGGGTTTCACCCATCTGCTCGCTCGATTCGGTTGCGGAGGTGGTGGGGTCGGGTCAGGAGAGGTTCTTGACCGCGGTCTCGACCTTGGTGCGGACCGTCTCCGGCAGCGGGGCGTAGCCGAGGTCGGTCAGCGAGTTCTGGCCCTCGGCGCTGGCGGCGTAACCCAGCAGACCCTTGACCAGCTTGAGCTTGTCGGCCGCGAGGCCCTTGCTGCAGACGATCTCGTACGTCGCCAGGACGATCGGGTAGGCCCCGGCCTCCTTGGTGTTGTAGTCGATCGACAGCTTGAGGTCGTCGCCCTGGCCATCGATCTTGGCGCCGGCGATGGTCTTGCCAGCGGCCTCGGCGGTCAGCGCGGCGAACTCGCCGTTGCCGTTGCCGATCTTGGCCATCTTCAGGCCGGCGTTCTCGGCGAACGACCACTCCATGTAGCCGATGGAGCCGTCGGCGCCCTTGACCCGGCTGGCCACGCCGTCCGAGCCCTTGGCGCCGGTGCCGCCCGGGGCCTTCCAGGCCTTGGCGTTGCCCAGCGTCCAGTCCGCCTCGGAGGTCTTCGAGAGGAACTTGGTGAAGTTGTCGGTGGTGCCCGACTCGTCCGAGCGGTGGACGGTCTGAATGGCGGTCGCCGGGAGCTTGGCGTCCGGGTTGTCGGCCTTGATCGCCGCGTCGTCCCACTTGGTGACCTTGCCGGCGAAGATCTTCGCCAGGGTGGCCGGCTTGAGCTGGAGGTTGTCCACGCCGCTCACGTTGTAGGCGACGGCCACCGGGCCGATCACCATCGGCAGGTGGATGGCCTTGCCGCCGGCGCACTTGGCGTCGGCCTGCGGCTGCTCCTCCGGCTTGAGCGCGGAGTCGGTGCCGGCGAAGTCGGCGGTGCCGGCGATGAACGCCTGGATGCCAGCGCCCGAGCCGGAAGCCTCGTAGTTGATCGTGGTGCCGGTGCACTTCTGCTGGTACGCCTTGATCCACTCGGCCATGGCGTTCTTCTGTGCCGACGAGCCCTGGGCGTTGACCGTGCCGGTACCGCAGTCGACCGCGGCGGCGGAGCCCGAGGCGCTGGCGCCGGAAGTGGGCTCGTTGTTGTCCGAGCCGCATGCACTGAGGCCGAGCGTCGCGGCAAGAGCGAGGCAGGCAATAGTGCCGTACCGCTGGAGCTTCACCTGAGGGGTTTCCCTTCGCGTCTGACTTGGTGCCCCGATGCCGGGGCCCGAGGACCGGCACTGACCGGCTGACACGAAAGTTAGAAGTGCCAGGTAGCCGGTTCGCCGGTCGCAAGTGAACGCAAGGTGAACACGTACGGCCCCCGAGGTGACCGCTTGCTGAGGGTGAGTTGTCCGTTAAGTGAACTCGGGCACACCTGTCGGAAGTATGGGTATATTTCCGGTTCGGCGTTATCCCGCCGATGCTCGGTCGTTACCCGCCGGTGACTCGGTCGGGGCGACGGCTGGCGGTCAGCCCAGGTGGTAGTTGATGTGTGCGGACCAGCGGGCGAAACCCAACCGCTCGTACAGGGCGACCGCCCCGGTGTTCGAGTCGTCCACGAAGAGCATCACCCGGTCGAGGCCGCGCTTGTCCCGCAGGTACGCGAGCCCCGCGGTCGTCAGCGCCCGACCGAGCCCGCCACCGTGCGCGGTCGGCTCCACGCCGAGCACGTACACCTCGCCGATGCGGGCCGACCCGGGCCGTTCGTGCACCTTCGTCCAGTGAAAGGCCAGCAGCCGGCCGGTCGAGGTCTCCTCGGCGAGCAGGAAGCCGGCCGGGTCGAACCACGGCTCGGCGAGGCGGACCCGCAGGTCGTCCGAGGTCCACCGCCCCTGCTCGGGATGCTCGGCGAAGGCCCGCGCGTTCAGGGCCAGCCAGGCCGCGTCGTCGGCCCCCGGCCGGAACGCGCGCAGCGCCACCCCGTCGGGCAGACGCGGCTCGCCCAGCGGGGCGGCCAACGGCCGGCGGAGCTGCCAGAGCACGCGCGCCCGGGTGAACCCGAGGTCCACGGCGAGCGCCGCCGCCGACGGGTGATCGCCGTGCGCCCACGCCCGCAGCGGCCCGGTGGCCGAGGCGAGCACGCCCCGGGCCAGCGCCCGACCGGTGCCCCGCCGCCGGTACGCGGGGTGCACCACCAGCTCCACCCCGATCCCGTCCACCGGGTCGGTGGTGTCCAGGTGGGCGTACCCGGTGAGGGTGCCGTCGTCGGCCCGGGCCAGCAGGTGCACGGCCGGCGCCTCCGGATCGCGCAGGCGGAGCAGGACGTGCTCGTCGAGCGGGTCCGCGCCGTCGGTGTCGCCCGCCGTACGCGCCAGGGCCAGCACGTCGGCGATCTCCGTCGGGGCCAGTCGGTCGGTCCGGGTCACCTGGTCGCTGGTCGGCTCCGCGCTGCTCATTGGGTCACCGTAGCCGCTGCGTCTCGGGCGCCCCCGGCTGTCGCCCGAGGAGGGGGTCGTGGCTCACGTCGGGTCGGTGGGCAGTGCCTCCAGCTCGTATCGCGCGCCGAGTTGGGGCAGGATCCGGCGCAGCGCGTCGACCGTGCCCTGCCGGTCGCCTCCGGCATCGTGCATGAGGACCACCGCACCGGGTTCCACCTGCGCGAGCACGGTCGCGGCGATCTTGCTGGCGCCGGGCGCCTGCCAGTCCGACGGGTCCACCGACCAGTGCAGCGGGGTCATGCCGAGCTGCTGGGACACCGACACCACGGGGTACGTCCAGGCGCCGCCGGGTTGGCGGTACCAGACGATCGGGGCGTCCGGGACCGCCGCCCGGATCGCCTCGTTGGTGCGTACCAGGTCGGCGCGGATCTGGTTGGCGGATTTGTTGCCCAGGGTGACGTCGTGGTGCCAGGAGTGGTTGCACAGGGTGTGGCCGTCGGCGACGATCGCCTGGATGAGGTCGGGATGATCCTGGGCGTTCTCGCCCACCACGCAGAACGTGGCCTTGACGTCGTACTCGCGCAGGATCGCGAGGACCTGCGGGGTGTAGCGCGGGTCCGGCCCGTCGTCGAAGGTCAGCGCGAGTCGGGCGTTGCCGGTGTCCGTGTGGGCGCCGAACAGGTTGTCGTCGCTGGCGTTCTGCCCCGAGCCGTCCTGGCCGGCCTCGGTCGCGCCGGCGCTCTGGCCCGCGGTAGGGATGCCGGTCGGGGTGCCGGTCGAGGACCTTTCGGGAGTCTGGTCGGCGTAGTGCGGCCCGTCGCCCTCGGTGGTGACACCGGTGGCGTGCCGCTGGGTCTGGTCGGGGACGAGACTGCGGCCCAGCACGTACGCCGAGCCGAGCAGGGCGGCCACCACAGCCGTCACGATCACTGCCGCGCGCGCGGTCGAGCTGACCCGCGTCACGGCTTCCGCCCGGCCGGCCGGACGCGCCGGCCCCTCGCCCCCATGCTAACTGCCCGCACCGTCGCCCCCTTTTCCGACAAACCCGGCAGTCAGAATAGGACTGGCGAGCCGCGCAAAAGGGGCATATAGGAAATCGCTCCGGGCTGAGGGTCAGACGGGCAGCGGCGCGTGCTCCGCCTCGGGCAGGGAACGCGACGGCGGGACGACGAACTTGTAACCCACCTGGCGGACCGTGCCGATCATCGACTCGTACTCCGAGCCGAGCTTGGCGCGCAGCCGCCGGACGTGCACGTCCACCGTCCGGGTGCCGCCGAAGTAGTCGTAGCCCCAGACCTCGCGCAACAGCTGATCGCGGGTGAACACCCGGCCCGGGTGCTGGGCCAGGAACTTCAGCAGCTCGAACTCCTTGTAGGTGAGGTCGAGCGGGCGGCCCTTCAGCTTGGCGGCGTACGTGTCGGGGTCGATGGTCAGCTCGCCGGCCCGGATCGAGCCGCCGGCGCCGGCGGTCGCGTTGCTCAGTCGGCCGACCGCGAGCCGCAGTCGAGCCTCGACCTCGGCAGGACCGGCCGACGCGAGGATCACGTCGTCGACGCCCCAGTCCGCGTTCAGCGCGATCAGACCGGCCTCGGTCACCACCGCGACCAGCGGCACCCCGAGCCCGGTGGCGTGCAGCATCCGACAGGTCGCTCGGGCCTCGCTCAGCTCCGACCGGGCGTCCACCAGCACCGCGTCGGGGCTGGGCCCGGCAACCAGGGTGCGGACGTCGCGCGGCGCGGTGCGAACCGAGTGTGGCAGCAGGTCGAGCGCCGGCAGCACAGCCGACGGTTCCCCTGCGCGCGCGGTCACCAGCAGCAGGATCTCCACGATCACCTCCGTCCCGGCGGCGCAACGCCGCACGCGACCAGACACACTCGTGGCAGAGTGCGCTGAGAAATAGCGTGGTCCCGGCGTCGCTGACGGGCGGGTAACGCGTTGAGCGTAACCGATCGCCTCGGCCGCGCCTTCGAGTCATTTCCCGTTTGTCTAGCTTGCCCCTGATCGCGGCGCAGGTTTTAACGTTGCGGAAACCCGTGACCGTCGCGACGGGCAGCCGATCTGGCACGATCGGGGCGTGTTTCCCTCCACCTCGCCCGACGCCGGCCGCGAATCGTGGTCCGACGGTCCCCGCCCGGGTCCGGCCGCTCCGACCCGTGGCCATCCGCCCGCGCCGCGCACCGGACCGGCCGTCGCCGACGGCGAACGCCGTGAACGGGGTGGGCCGCGCCGGGCCCGTCGTGCCGGGGAACCAGCCCGTCGTTCCGAGGACGAGGTCGACGAGCCGGAAGAGGAGCCCGTCGCTCCGGTCGAGGTGCACCGCCCGCTGGCCTTGACCATCGCCGGCTTCGCCGCGCTGCTCGGGGTGGGTCTGGTGCTTGGCGCGCAGACGTCCGGGCCGGGTCACCGCCTGCCGTTCGCCTTCATCGTCTTCGGCGTCCAACTGCTGTTCGTGCTCGCCTGGACGATGGCCATGCGCCCACCCGCGCTGCTGCTGGTCGGTGGGATCAGCGCGGCGGTCGCCGCGGCCGCCGACATCGCCGCCGTCCAGAGCGACGTCGCCGGTCTGGCGCCGCTGGGCTACCTGGCCGTCGGCGGCTTCCTCGCCGCCGTGCTCGGCCAACTGGTCCGCCGCGTCGACCGGGTCCGGGTCACCGATTCACTCGGCGCCACACTGCTCATCGTGGTCGGGGTCGTGGCCTTCGGCACCCTGATCGTGCTCAGCCGCATCCCGGCCGGCACCCAGGCGATCACGGTCTGCCTGACCGCGAGCGGGGTCGCGCTGACCATCGCCCGGCTCACCGACGCCGTGCTGCCGTGGCCCCGGCTGGCCCCGCAGGTGCCCCGGGGCGCGGCCGGCGTCGTCGCCGGCGCGATGGTGGGCACGCTGGGCAGCGCGATCCTCGGCAGCTATCTGGTGGCTCCCTTCACGCCGACCCGGGCCGCGGTGATCGGCCTGGTCGCTGCCGTCACCGCCGTCCTCTCCGATCTCGCCGTGGGGTACGCGGAGGCGGGTCGCCTGATGGCGGGCGAACCGCCCACCATGTGGGTCGCCCGGCACATGCAGGGTCCGCTCGGCGGATTCGCCCTGGCCGCACCGGCGGCGTACGCCATGTGCATGCTGTTCCTCTGAGCCCACGGTTGAGGCCGGTGTCGGTCGGGTACCTACGGGTGCGCCGCGCTGCGGCACCGGTTCGGACGTCCCGCCGCATCGCGGCGGGCGGAGACAGGAGGCGGCGTGGCCCAGGAGTATCCGGCTGACGAGACCCGGCCCCGACGGCGCGGTCGCAAGCTGCTCATCGGCCTGGTCGTCCTGCTCCTGGTGGTGGCGGGTCTGCTGGTGGTCGCCGACCGCGTGGCGGTCGGCGTGGCCGAGCGGCTCATCGCCGAGCGGGTCAGCCAGGAGGTCAGCAAGCAGGGGGCGCAGTCGGCCAAGCCCGACGTCGAGGTCGCCGGGACGCCGTTCCTCACCCAGGTGCTGGACGGGCGGTACGAGCGGATCTCCATCACGCTGCGGGACGTGCAGGCGTCGGTCGAGGGTGACGCCGTACGGCTGCCGGTGCTGGACGTGGACGCCCGCAACGTGCGGGCCTCACTCGACACGCTGCGGACCGGGCAGGGCGACGTCGTCGCCGACACGGTCAACGGCACGGGCACGATCAGCTACGAGAGCCTCGCCGCGCTGCTGAACCGACCCGGGCTCACCCTCGGCGAGCAGGGCGGCAAGCTCGCCGTCACCGCCCCGGTCGACATCCTCGGCCAGAAGTTCACGGTCAGCGGCACCGCGGACGTCACCGTCGCCAAGAACGGCGCCGTCGCCCTGCGCTTCAGCAAACTGGACGCCGCCGGCCTGCCGAACCTGCCGCTGGCCCGCACGATCCTGAGCAGGTACGCCGAGGGCATCTCCGTCGACGTGCCGCTGCCCGACCTGCCGTTCCAGCTCGTGGTCCGGGAGGTCCGGCCGTTGCCCGAAGGGCTGGCGGTCACCGCCGACGCGAAGAACGTACCGATCAACTCCGCCAGCTGAGCGGCGCGTCAATCGTCCGGGCCGCTGGGACGCCTCATCGGCCCCGCAGCCCGGACGATCCCGGATGGTGGTCGGTCCAGTGGCAGCGCCGTCACTGCCTGGTAGGCTCCGTGCTCATGGGGACCCACCTCACCAAACGGCGCGCGGTCGACCTGTGCCGCGTGGCCACCTGCCTGTGTCGCCCTGTCATCTGACGGCGGGGCTGTTTTTGGCCGCCTGACGGCGGCCACCGGCACGCAGGGTCCTCGACCCTTTCCGGTGATCCCACCGAACGCCCGGCAGCGGCGCCGTCGCACGAACCCGTGATCCCGTCCTTCCGCTGGGTCCCGCGCGCGGTGCGACAGTTCAACCCATCGATATTCGCGCGTTGGCTCACCATCCATCCTCACCAGGGAGTGATTCGATGAGTCGCGACACCGCACTCGTCTCGGTCGAATGGGCCGAGAAGAACCTTGACGCCCCGGGCGTCGTCTTCGTCGAGGTCGACGAGGACACCTCGGCCTACGAGACCGGCCACATCGCCGGCGCCATCAAGATCGACTGGAGGACCGACCTCCAAGACCCGGTCCGCCGGGACTTCGTCAACAAGACCCAGTTCGAGGCGCTGCTGTCCGAGCGGGGCATCAGCAACGACGACACCGTGATCCTGTACGGCGGCAACAACAACTGGTTCGCGGCGTACGCCTACTGGTACTTCAAGCTCTACGGCCACCGCGACGTGAAGCTGCTCGACGGCGGTCGCAAGAAGTGGGAGCTGGACGCCCGTCCGCTGGTCACCGAGACGGCGGCCCGCCCGGCGACCCAGTACGTCGCGCAGGAGCCGGACACCTCCATCCGGGCCTTCCGCGACGAGGTCGTCGCCGCGATCGGCACCAAGAACCTGGTCGACGTGCGCAGCCCCGACGAGTTCGCCGGCCGGCTGCTCGCCCCCGCGCACCTGCCGCAGGAGCAGGCGCAGCGGGCCGGTCACATCCCGACCGCGATCAGCGTCCCGTGGTCCAAGGCGGCCAACGAGGACGGCACCTTCCGGTCCGACGACGAGCTGCGCAGGATCTACGGCGACGCGGGGCTGGACGACGGCAAGGAGACCATCGCGTACTGCCGGATCGGTGAGCGTTCCTCGCACACCTGGTTCGTGCTGCAGGAGCTGCTCGGCCACCGCAACGTGAAGAACTACGACGGTTCCTGGACCGAGTACGGCTCGCTCGTCGGCGTGCCGGTCGCGCTCGGCGATGAGCCCGGGGAGGCCTGATCCGCCATGACTGCTCCCACCGCTGCGGGTTGCGCCGCACCCGACCAGGCCGCGCCGCTGCCGACGAGCCTGGACCTGGAGAAGGAAACCGTCATCACCGGCATCGTCCGCTCGGCGGCGGACGAGGCCGTGCCGGGCGCGTACGTCCGGCTGCTCGACTCGACCGGTGAGTTCACCGCCGAGGTGGTCACCTCGGCGGCCGGCCAGTTCCGGTTCTTCGCCGCGCCCGGTTCCTGGACGCTGCGGGCGCTGTCCCGGCACGGCAACGGCGACGCCGCCGTCACCGCCGGCCGGGGCATCAACGAGGTCACCGTCACCGTCGCCTGACCCACTGCTCTGATCGATCGGGGCCGGTCACCCTCCTGGGTGGCCGGCCCCGGTCGTCGTCAGCGCGGGTGGCCGGCGGCCTACAGGTCGCCGGCCATCCACGCGTGTCGGGTCAGATGCCGGTGGCTTTCGTGCAGGACGAGGCTGGATCGAGGGTGAAGTCGAGCGTGTCGACGATGCCCGCCTCGATCCGCGTGCGCTGCGTCTGCGGCACCCAGGCGTCCTTGGCGACGATCACCTCGTAGCGGCCCTTCGGCAGCCACCAGACGTACCGGCCCTGAGCGTTCGCGGTCAGGGTGTAGCCGGTCGTCGTGCCCACCCGGTTCACCCGGACCGTCGCCGCGACCCCGACGGTGGCCCCGGCGCAGGTGACGCCGGTGACGGTGCCCTGGATCCTGCCCCAGCTCGCCGGCGGCGACACGCTCATCCGCACCGGCACCGCGGAGACACGGTACGGCGTGTCGGATGCGACGCCCAGCTCGCCGGAGTAGGTGCCCGGCTGGTCCACGCCGGCCGCGACCGTGGCGCTCATTCTGACGGTGACCGTTCGGGAGGCGCCCGGGGCCAGCGTGAAGGCGCCCGGTGTCGTGGCGAGCCAGGGGAGGTCCGCCTCCCCCTCGCACAGGTCCAGGCCGCTCAGCCGCTCACTCTCGGCGGAGCCCACGAAGGACGACGGCGAACCACCGATCTTGTACGCGCCACAGGCGGCGGCGCCCCGGTACCGGCCGAACTGGACGTTGGGCAGGTCGCGCCAACTGCCGGCCACCGGGTCGTACGCGATGGTCCGGTTGGTCACGGTGGTCGACGCGGCCGTGACCCCGCCGGCCAGGACCAGGAGGTCACCGGCCGCCGTGTACTGGGAACCCCAGAGGTCCACCGGCAGGTTCGGCAGCGGGCGCCACGCGTCCGCCGCCGGGTCGTAGCGGTAGGCGTCGGTGTACGCGGTGCCGCCGGTGCCGCCGGCACAGTAGATCGCGCCGCCGATCCCGCCGCAGGAGAGCCAGGAGACCGGGTGCGGGTAGGCCGCGCCGGTGTGTAACGCGCCGGTCGCCGGGTCGAAGACGACGAGCCGGTCCGAGTCGGTGCAGTCGTTGTCCAGGCAGCCCCCGACCAGGTAGACCTTGCCACCGGTCACCGCGGCACCGGCCGCCGCCGCCGGGAACGGGTTGGTCGCCCCGGCCACCGTGCTCCACCTCTGGGTGGCCGGGTCGAACACGTCCACCGAGGCGACCGTGTTGTCGTCGGCGCCCCAGCCACCGAGGACGTACAACTTGCCGCCGACGGCCGCCGCGACCGGCTTGGCCCGGGCGGTCGGCAGGTCGGGCAGCGCGGTCCAGGCGTCCGTGTCGGGGTCGTAGCGCCAGGCCTTGCGTTCCAGGCCGCTGCCGCCGCCACCGCCGACGGAGTAGACCGTGCCGTCGAGGGTGGCCGCCGCGTTGTCGTAGACGCCGGCAGGCAGGTCGGCGATGCCGGTCCACGCGTCCTGCGCCCGTGGCGCCGCCTCGGCCCCGGTCCCCGCCCCGCCGTACGCGGTGCCCGTGCGGGCCTTGCTGATCCCCTTCATCCGCTGCTCCCGCAGCGGCGCACCGGCCCTGGACAGCAGGTCGAACCGTCCGCTGCGCTCCACCAGGTTGACGGCGGCCGGCGCGCTGCCGGTGTTGCGGACCGTCAGCTTCGTGGTCCGGGTGCTGGCGTACGGCTGGTACGACTGGACGCTTGTCGGTGTGACCGTGAGCCTGCCGGCGGCCAGCGCGACGTCCAGCCGCCGGGCGTCGTCGGCGGCCACCGTCGCCGTCGTCGTGGTCGCCTGGTACGGAGTGCGGCTGGCCGTGAACCGGTGCGCCCCGGTCAGCCCGGAGAAGAGCCAGTAGAAGCCGTCCGGCAGGGTCGGGTCGTCCGCTGTCGACGCCGACGTCCCGCGGTCCGCCGGCCGGTCGGCGCTGACCACCGTTACCCCGTTGAGCGGCGTGCCGGTGTTGCGGTCGGTGGTCACGCCGAGCACCAGACCGCCGGCGGCCGGCACGCAGTCGCGGTTGACCAGCTGCACGTCGTCCACCTGCCACCACCACGCGAAGGTGCCGTGGAAGCGGAACCGGACCTGCACGGCGGGGGCCCCGGCCGCCGGATCCAGGGGCACCTCCTCGAGCAGTGGTCCACGCCGGCTGCTGGTCTGGTGCCAGACCGTGGTCCAGTTGGCACCGCCGTCGGTGGAGACGTCCACGTCGGCGGCGTCGGTGACGCCGACCGCCCGCCAGTCGCTGTGGAACCGCAGCACCGGCGCGGGTGTGGAGCGCAGGTCGACGGTCGGGGTAACCAGGTCCGTGTCCTGGGTTTTGCCGGAGCCGAGACGGTCGCTGTCGGCGATGGCGAAGGCGCCGCTGCCGCCGGTGAGGTTGCCCCGCTCGCCGGCGTCGGTGAAGGTCCAGCCGCCGTCCTCGGTGCGGTTGCGGACCGACCAGCCGTCCGGCTCGGCGGCGCCGTCGAAGCTCTCGGCCAGCAGCGGCGTGCCGAAGCTGCCGGTGTAACCGGCCGCCGTGCAGGCGGTCTCGACCGGTACGGCGATGTCGGCCGTGACCGGCCCGGCACCGGTGACCACGTCCCGGGTGGCCGTGCGGTAACCGGGGTAGCGGGCGGTGACGGTGAGCCGGTACGTGGTGTCGCCCGGCACGGTGAACGAGTACCTCCCGGTGGTCGGGTCGGTGAACACCGGTCCGCCGGGACGGCCGGCGACCTCGACCCGGGCGTAGAGCGGCCAGCCGTGCCCCGAGCCGTCGGTGACCCGGCCGCTCACGGTGACCGACGGGTTCGCCGCCAGGGCGAAGTCCTCGGTGACCGTGCCGCCCTCGGTGACGGTGACGGTGGCCGTCCGCCCGGCGTACCCGTAGGCGCTGACGGTGACCGTGGCCTCGCCGGCCGGCAGGGTGAGCGCGTACCGGCCGTCCGCGCCGGTGGAGGCGCTGCGGGTGCCGTCGCCGACGGTCGCGCCGACGATCGGGTCGCCGTCACCGGCGGCGGTGACCGTGCCGGTGATCCGCCCGAAGGCGCCGCGCGGGGCGGCCTGCACCGCCGCGTACGCGTCCAGCCGGCCCTCGCCGAAGACGTTGTTGTCGGCGGCGGTGCCCCCGCAGGCGGTGGCGTCGACGTCGCGGGCGGTCCGGTCCAGCAACTCCTCGGTGGCGGTGATGTCACCCTTGAGGATCGGTGCCGCCGACCAGAGCAGCGCGACCGTGCCGGAGACGTGCGGCGCGGCCATCGAGGTGCCGTCGAAGGCCGCGTAGGAGTTGCCTGGGACGCTGGAACGCACGTCGCTGCCCGGAGCGGCGACGTTCGGCTTGTACGACCGCGCGTCGGTGCCGTCGCCCCGGCCGGAGAAGTCGGAGATCGCGTCGTGCACGTCGTACGAGCCGACCGCGTACGCGTTGGCGTTGTCTCCGGGTGAGCCGGCGCTGCCGCAGTCCGGGCCGTCGTTGCCCGCCGAGAAGACTCCGAAGATGCCGGCCGCCCGCCAGGCCGCGATGGTCTGCTGGAACCATGGGTCGCCGCCGGCGCCGCCCCAGGAGTTGTTGACCACGTCGGGGCGCAGGTCGGGGCGGGGGTTCTGTCCGTTCAGGTCGGTCGGGGCCAGCACCCACTGGCCGGCCGCGAGCAACGAGGAGTCGGTGCAGGAGTCCGTCTCGCAGCCCTTCGCGGTAATCCACTTCGCGCCGGGGGCGACGCCGATCTGGTTGCCGGCGTGGTCGTCGCCGACCATCGTGCCCATGGTGTGCGTGCCGTGGTCGGAGTTGTCGCAGGGCGCGGCGCTCGGGCACCCGCCGGCCGGGTCGTACCAGTTGTGGTTGTGGTCGAAGGCGCCACCGCCGAGGTTGCCGCGGTACGCACCCACCAGTGCCGGGTGGTCGTACTGGACGCCGCTGTCGATGTTGGCGACCACCACGCCCTCGCCACGGTCGCCGAGCTCGCTCCACACCCGCGGGGCGTTGATGTTGG
Source organism: Micromonospora sp. NPDC047557 (assembly GCF_043205095.1). Lineage (NCBI taxonomy): Bacteria > Bacillati > Actinomycetota > Actinomycetes > Micromonosporales > Micromonosporaceae > Micromonospora > Micromonospora sp. NPDC047557. The sequence continues at coordinate 99,588 of NZ_JBIDDK010000007.1, forward strand.
TGAGTCCCCACTCGGCGCCGTTGGGGGCGACGCGGCTGCCGGTGGCCGGTGCCGGCCGGAGCAGGGGGTAGCTGCGGCTGGGTTCGATCCGGGCCACCTCGGGTCGCTTGGCGATCTGGTCGAGCAGCGCGCGGTCGCCGGTCACGCGCACCGCGTTGGCGATCCAGTACGTGGTGTACGGCGCCTTGCGGGTGGTGAGCAGCGAGCGCAGACCCTTCTGGGTGCGCCGGGCGGTGGCCGTGAGCAGCCGGTGCACCTCGCGCGCCCGATCGTCCGGGTCACGCAGCTTCGCCGTCCGCACCAGCGGTGCGGTGTCCCGCAGGTAGACCAGGAAGCTGGCGCTGCCCGTCGTGCCGAGCTGGCGGAGCAGACGCTGGTCCACGCGGGCCGGTGTCGGCGCGGGCGCGGCCTGGGCGGCCACCGCGGGCTGCGCGGTGAAGGCCAGCAGGGCGGCGCAGCACGCCACGGCCGTCCGCCACAGCGCGGACCTCAGGGTTGATGGTCGGAGCACTTTTCCTCCCCACGTTGGGTCCCGATGGGTTCGGGACGAGCGCGCACCGCCGGGACGGCCGCGCAGCGGGTGGGTGGAGTGGGCGGCGCCCCCACGTCCGCTGACAGTCACGCTCTGGCGTGTTCGGACGGTGCTCAGTGAATAACGCCGGTCAGTACCTGGTCAGTGACGTGGCGTCATTCCGACCGTGGATGGGGTCCCGAAATACATCGGCATACGTCACTATCGTCGGATGGTGATCGCGGGTGGTGCGGGCGGAGTCGGCGTGCCCGGTACAGAGGCCCCGATCGTCGTCTGCGTCAGTGCGGACGCCTCGGTGCGCGAGCGGGTGCTGCGGCAGCTCGACGGGATCGGGCCGGTCGTGACCTGCGCCGACCTGGCCCAGCTGCGGGCGATGCTGTTCCCACCGTCGGGCGGCTCGACACCGGCCACCCCGCCGGCCCCGCCGCAGGGGCGGGTCAGCTGGGGTGAGCTGGTCGTCGACCGGGCCGGGCACCTGGTCACCTGGCGCGGCGATCCACTCCCGCTCACCCGTACCGAACGGGAGCTGCTCGCGCGGCTCGTCGGTCCGCCGCTGGTGGTGTGGAGCTACGAGCAGCTCTTCGCCGCGGTCTGGGCCGGCGCGTACCTCGGCGACACGGCGATCCTGCACACCGCGATCAAGCGGCTCCGGCGCAAGCTGCACGGGCTGTCGGGCGGGCCGCGGGTGCACACCGTGCGCGGGGTCGGCTACCGGCTCGATCCGCCGCCCCGGCCGACCTGACCCTCGGCCGCCGCCCCGGCTGCCGACCGCTGCCTCCGGTGCGGCGGACCGCCCGTGACACCATGGCCGGGTGAGCGGTGCTGTCCAGACGGGTTGGGCCCCGTCGAGCGATCCCGCCGCGCCGGCACCTGCCCGGCGTGGGCGGCGTTGGCTGCTGGTCGCGGCCGTGCTGTGGGCCGTGCTGCTGGCCGGGCTCGCCTGGATGTCGGTCCGCGACGACCCGCCGACGGTGCGCGAACAGCGCTCCCTCGACGAGGCCGCCCCGGTGGTCGACCGGGCGGTCGGTGAGTTGGCCCGGGCCGCCGGCACGGCCGCGCTGCTGGAGCTGGGCCCGGTGCGGGTCAACGCCGGCTGCCGAGTCACCCCGTTCTCCGACGGCGCGGCGCTGCGCCGCGAGGTCGGCGTGCTCGCGCCCGCCGGCACCGAGCGCGCCGTGCTGACCGGCATCGCCGACCGGCTGCCGTCCACCTGGCGGGCCGGAGTCGGCCCCGGCCTGGACGGCCCCGAACTGCACGCCGACGCCGGGGACTTCGTCGCCGTCGAGGGACGACCGACCGGGGACGGCCGGCTCCGGTTGACCGTCGACACCGGCTGCCGGCCGCTGGGCGCCGGCTACGACCCGAAGCCGGCCACCGGCGCCGGCCCGGAGGCCACGGCCCTGATGGCTGCCCTGACCGCGCTCGACCGTCCGGCCGACGCCGCGCCGGACCTGGTCACCGCGCCGTGCCCCGGCGGCGCCGTGGCCCGTACCGCACGGTCCGCCGCCGGGCCCGGCCCGGCCGCCGCCGGCGCGCTCGCCCCGCTGGCCGCCGGCACCCCACTGCTGGACAACCCCCCGCTGTACGCGTACCGCACCGGCGACGTCACCGTGCTTGCCGAACTCGGCCCGGACACCGCACGGGTGGCCGCCACCGTCGGCTGCCCCGCCTGAGCCGGACGTCGGGCCCGGGTCAGCCGCCCGTCTGCTGATCCTGCGGGCCTCGGCTGCGACCCAACGCGTCCACGCGACCCCAGCGGCCGGGAATGTCCAGCAGCTCCACCCGGCCCATGCCCGGTGGCACAGCCGGATCGATGATCAGGTGTTCGCCCTGCGGTTCCAGCCCCAGCATGACCCGCAGCAACAGCAGCGGGGTGCCGCTCGACCAGGCCTGCGGGCTGCACGCGGTCGGGTACTCCACCGGGTAGCCGGTGCGGCTGCGGGCGTAGCCGGCGAACGCCTCCGGCAGCCGCCCGTCGAAGTAGCGGGACGCCGCGAGCATCGAGTCGCAGATCAGCCCGGCCTCCTCCCGGTAGCCGTACCGGCCCAGGCCCCAGGCGATGATCGAGTTGTCGAACGGCCACACGGTGCCCACGTGGTAGCCGATCGGGTTGTACCCACCCTCGCCCTCGGCGAGGGTCCGCACCCCCCAGCCTGAGAAGAGCCGCGGCCCGAGCAGGTGGTCGACCACCTTGCGGGCCCGGGACTCGTCCACGATCCCGCTCCACAGCAGGTGCCCGATGTTCGAGGTGAGCGCGTCCACCTGCCGGCCGTCGGCGTCCAGGGCGAGCGCGTAGTACTCCCGGTCGGCGATCCAGAAGTCGTGGTTGAACCGCTGCTTGAGCGCCGCCGCCTCCCGCTCCAGCCGGTCGGCGTACGCCGGGTCGTTCCAGACCTTCCGGGCCAGCCGGGCGGCCCGGATCTTCGCGTCGTACGCGTAGCCCTGCAACTCGCAGGTGGCCCGGGGAAAGCCCGGCAGCCGGCCGTCGGCGTACGAGATGGCGTCCCAGGAGTCCTTCCAGCACTGGTTCTGCAGCCCGGACTCCGGGTTGCGGGTCCGGTACCAGACGTAGCCGGTGCCGAGCAGGTCGCCGTACGTGTCGATCCACTCCAGGGCCGCCCGGATGTGCGGCTCCAGCCGCTTGACCAGCGCGGTGTCGCCGGTCCAGCGCTCGTACTCGTCGATCAGGATGACGAACAGCGGGGTCGAGTCGGCCGACCCGTAGTACGGCGAGTGCGGCTGCTCCTCGAAGCCGGCGGTCTCGCCGTACCGCAGCTCGTGCAGGATCTTGCCGGGCTCCTCGTCCCGGAAGTCGTCCACCCGGTGCCCCTGGAGACCGGCCAGCATGAGGATGGTCGGCGGGATCAGCTCCGGCAGGAACGGCAGCACCTGCAACGAGGTGATGATGCTGTCCCGACCGAACAGGGTCATGAACCACGGCAGCCCGGCGGCGATCAGCCGTACGCCCAGGGCGATCGACTCGTAGCGCAGCGCGCTCAGGTCGTTGAGGCTGCGCCGGTACGCCCCGGCCAGCGGCTCGCAGTCACAGCCGAGCTTCGGCGCCCGGTCGATCAGCTCCTGCTGCTCGGCGCGGATGGCGTCCCCGCTGCGGCTGCCCGCGTACGGCAGGGTGGCCCGGATGTCCTCGCCCCGGGCTCCGTAGACGACTGTGGAGACGTGCAGCCGGGTGGTCCACTCGCTGTTGCTGTCGATCCGGACCCGGAAGGTCATCCCGGAGTTGTCGACCTGCGCCGGCACCGTGGAGCGGATCACGGTCTCCCGGTGGAACGCCTCCCGCCGGTACGTCAACCGCAGCTCGTTGTCAGTCGCCGCGACCGTCGTCCGCCCCACCTTCTCCCGGGCGTGCTTGATCTCGAACAGGTCGGCGAAGTCGCTGCCCATCTCGATCCGGACGGTGAACTCACCCTCCTCGCCGGAGTGGTTGAGCACGGTCAGCTCCTCGTCGAAGCTGCCCCCGATCTCTCTGCTGCGGATCATCGACCACTTGGCGTCCAGGTAGTGGGTGGGTTCGCCGGGAGCGAGGAAGAACGTCGTCCGGTACGACTGGCTGTCGTCGATCGAGAGGGCGTGCAGCCGCTCGCCGTTGAGGGTGAGCACCCAACTGGACAGGAAACGCGTGTCGAAGGAGAACAACCCGGTCGGGAAGGCGAAGGACGGCTCGATGTCTCCGCGTCGGTCGCTGACCAGGAAGGTGTTGCCGTCCAGGATGCTGACGAGATCGTTCACGTCCGCCGCCCGACTGCCTCCCGGGCCACCTCGCGCGGGTCGCGGGTGCCCGGCGGGTTCGGGAAGAAGCGGCGGAAGGCCAGGAAGAGCACCACGTCACCGCTGAAGGTGCTCTCGTTGCGCAGTACCGCCGCGAGCGCCTGGGCCTCGCCGCTGATCAGCCTGTCGAACAGGGCCGAGCTGCCGTACCAGATGGCGTCGGCCGGGCCCCGCTGGCGGCTGATCTCTACCGCTCCCGGCCGCATCCGGACCAGCCAGTGTTCGGTCTGGCGATCGGTGCCGAGATCGATCTGCAGGGTCCCCGTGGCCAGGCCGCCCAGGATCGCGGGGGCACGCGTCGGCAGCGATTCGAAGAACCTCTCCGTCGCCTCGGTCACAGTCGAATCGTAGGCAGCTGTCCGAGATGTCGGGTCGGTATCGGGACTCCGCGCATACCGTCGCCCGGAGGTGTGCAGGTGGTCAGTAGACCAGCGCCTGCGTGCCCTCGGCCAACGCCTCCTCGACGAAGACCGCGGCGCCCGCGATCCGCACACCGGGCAGTACGTCGTCCGGGCCGATCTCCCGCCGGGCCGCGCACTGGGTGCAGGCGGTCACCCGACCACTGGTCAGGATGACGTGCAGCAGCTCGGCCAGCGGCGCGGAGTGCGGTAGCTCGAACTCCTGGGCGCGGCCGGGCAACGCGAACCAGGTCGACTCCCCGGTCAGCCAGAGCGACACGTCCACGCCGGCCGCGACCGCCGTGGCGGCGACCGTGAACGCCTGCGCGCACCGCTCCGGGGCGTCCGCCCCAGCGGTGACCTTGACGACGAGAGAGCGGGCCATGAGGCCCAGCATAGGATGGTCACGATGGTTACCGAGATCGGGTTCGTCAGCCTGCTGGTCGCCGGCCTGGGCGGGCTCGCCGGCGGCCTGGTCTACCTGGCAGTAAAAATTTCGAGGGGACGTTGGTGAGCGCGAGGAGTGAGCCGGGTCTGCGAGCCCCGCAGTCGCGAACGAAGGTGGCACGGTGAGCGACGAGAACCCGCTGCAGCCGCCGTGGCTGAACGCGCCGCCGGTCGAGGAGTACCCGTTCGAGGAGAGTCACGACCTGCGGGTCGGCCCGAAGCTGCACCCGGCGCTGGACGGGCTGCTGCCGTACATCGGTCTGTGGCGCGGCCGGGGCAAGGGTGGCTTCCCCACCATCGAGGACTTCGACTACGCGCAGGAGATCCGGATCAGCCACGACGGCCGGCCGTTCCTGCACTACGAGTCGCGCGCCTGGATCCTCGACGAGCAGAGCAGGCCCGTCCGCCCGGCCGGGCGTGAGGTCGGCTGGTGGCGACCGGTGCTGGTGGACGGTCGGGCAACCGACGAGCTGGAGGCCCTGCTCACGACCCCCACCGGGGTGATGGAGCTGCACCTCGGCAAGCGCACCGGCACCCAGGTCGAGTTCGCGACCGACGCGGTGGTCCGGACGGCGACCGCCAAGGAGGTCACCGGCGGGCACCGGCTCTTCGGCATCGTCGAGGGCGCGCTGCTCTACGCCCAGGAGATGGCGGCGATGGGTCAACCACTCAGCCCGCACCTCTCGGCCCGGCTCGTCCGGGTCGGCGGCTGACGCTTCAGTCGACGGAGAAGCCCAGCAGCGCTTGCAGGGCGGGGGTGCGCGGGCAACGGTCCCGGCGCACCCCGTCCAGCGTGTGGACCTCGGTGAGCCCGCGCACCGACGAGGCGAACCACACCCCGTCGGCGTCCTGCAGCTCGGCCGGGGTGACCATCCGTTCGGCGGCGCTCAGGCCCAGCTCGCCGGCGTGGGCGAGCAGCCAGGCGACGGTCGTGCCGGGCAGGATGCCGGTGGTGGCGGCCGGCACCGTGCGAAGCGTGTCGCCGGTGAGCCACACCACGTTGGCCGTGGGCCCCTCCAGGGCGTACCCGTCGGAGGAGACCCAGAGCACGTCGTCCACCCCGTTGGCGCGGGCCCAGCGGCGGGCGGCGCTGTTGACCGCGTACGAGGTGGACTTGATCCCGGTGGGCAGCCAGGTCAACTCGGCGCGGGCGGTGGCGGGCACCCCCAGCGGCAGGTGCGCGACGCTGATCCCGTCCCGTCGCGCCACCCGCGCCGCCGCCGGCACCTCGCTCAGCGTGGCGTAGACCGTCGGTGCGCCGGCCTCCGGGCCCCGGGTGCAGACCAGCCGCAAGGCCCCCTCGACCCGCGCCGGCCAGCCCGCGCAGATCTTGTCGAGCAGGTCGGTCAGCGTGGCGGCGTCCGGCAGGGCCAGCTCGATGGCGGCGGCCGACGCGGCCAGCCGGGCCAGGTGCTCGTCGCGCAGCCACGGCCGGCCCTGGCGCAGATGCATGGTCTCGAAGAGCCCGTCGCCGTGCAGGACGCCACGGTCGTCGCCGCGTACCACCGGCTCGGCGGCCGGGACCGGGCCGTGCCCGAGCACGGCGATCCGCGCGGTCGGGCCGACCGGAACCTGCCCGGTGAAGGACGTCGCCATGAGGGTCGAGGGTAGCGATGGGCGTCGCGCGGCGGAGGCAGCCACGGCCGCCGAACTATGATCGGACGGTGTCCGAATCCTCCCTCGCGGAAATGCTCCGGGCCCGTGGGCTGCGGCTGACGGCCCAGCGGCAGCTCGTCCTCCAGGCGGTGCTCGATCTGGGCCACGCCACACCGGAGCAGGTGCACACCGCCGTCCGGGAGGTCGCCGCCGGCGTCAACATCACCACCATCTACCGCACGCTGGAGCTGCTGGAACGGCTCGGCCTGGTGACCCACACCCACCTCTCGCACGGTTCGCCGACCTACCACGCGGCGGGTGAGCACCAACACGTCCACCTGGTCTGCCGGGAGTGCGGCGCGATCGACGAGATCGATCCGGAGCTGCTCCGCCCGCTCGCCGAGCAGTTGGCCGCGCAGCGGGGTTTCCGGGTGGATATCGGGCACGTGTCACTCTTCGGCGTCTGCGACCGCTGCGAGAACGGGGATCACACATGATCGACATTGCGGGCGCGGTGGCCGTCGAGAGCATCGACGAGGCCAGCCGTGACCAGCCGGACCCGGCGCACGTCGCGGTCGGGGTGCGGGGGGTGGCCGCGCACTACGGCGATCCGCTGCGCGAACAGCGCGTCCTGGACACCGAGGTCGGCCTGGTCGACCGGTCGCACCGGGGGATCATCGCGGTGCCCGGCGAGGAGCGGGCCGGCTGGCTGCACACGATCACCTCGCAGCACCTGAGCACGCTGGCCGCCGGTGAGGGCACCGAGTTGCTGGTGCTCTCGCCGCACGGGCACATCGAGCAGCACGCCCTGGTCGCCGAGGACGGCGAGACCACCTGGTTGGACACCGAGCCGGGGGCGACCGACGGTCTGCTGGCGTACCTGGAGAAGATGCGGTTCTTCAGCAGGGTCGACCCCCGCGACGCCACCGCCGAGCGGGCGCTGCTGTCGCTGGTCGGGCCGGCGGCGCCGGAGGCCCTGGGCACGCTCGGTGTGACCGGGCTGGCCGCGCCGGACCTGGTGCCGGTGCCGGGTCCGAAGTTCGCCGCCGGGGCCGTGCCGCCCCGAGCGGGCATCCGGTACGACGTCCGACCGCTGCCGATCGGCGGGTGGGCGCGTCGCGGCCTGCTCGGGGTGGACCTGCTGGTGCCCCGCTCGGCGATGGAGCAGGTGGTCGCCGAGCTGCGTGGCGCGGGCGTGCCGGTCGCCGGCCTCTGGGCGTACGAGGCGATCCGGGTCGCCGCCCGGCAGCCCCGGGTCGGGGTGGACACCGACCACCGGACCATCCCGGCCGAGGTGGACCTCATCGGCCCGGCGGTGCACCTGGACAAGGGCTGCTACCGGGGTCAGGAGACGGTGGCCCGCGTACACAACATGGGTCGGCCGCCGCGCCGCCTGGTGCTGCTGCACCTGGACGGGGTGACCACCGACCAGCCGCCGACCGCCGGTACGCCGGTCACCCTCGACGGCCGGGCGGTGGGCTTCGTGGGCACCGCCGTGCTGCACCACGAACTGGGTCAGGTCGCTCTCGCCGTCCTGAAGCGGAACGTCCCGGACGACGCCGCGCTGATGATCGGCGAGACCGCGGCGGCGATCGACCCGTCCTGACCGTGGCGTCTAGGATCGCCGGCATGACGACAGGGACGTTGATCACGGTGGCCCCGACGGGCGCGGAGTCGGCCAAGGCGGAGGTGCCGGCGCTGCCGGTGACCCTGGACGAGCTGCTGCTCACCGCCAAGGAGTGCGAGGCGCTCGGCGCCGCCGTGATCCACGTCCACATCCGCGACGACGAGGCGCGGCCCACCCTCGACCCGGCCCGACTGGCCGAGACGGTGGCGGCACTGCGGGAGAGCACCGACCTGATCGTGCAGCTCTCCTCCGGCGGCGCGGTGACCGACCCGGAGGCGTCCCGGCTCGCCGTGCTCGACGCGGGTCCGGACATGGCCTCCTGCACCATGGGCACGGTCAACTTCGGCGACGACGTCTTCCTCAACCGCTGGGAGTTCATCGTCGACCTGCACACCCGGATGCAGGAGCGCGGCATCGTGCCGGAGTACGAGATCTTCGACCTCGGCCACCTGTCCGCGTTGCAGCGGCTGCTCGGCAAGTACGGCCTGCCGGCGGGCGGTCACGTGCACGTCGACTTCGTGATGGGGGTGCCGGGCGGCATGCCGGGCACCACCGAGACGCTTGTCGCCGCCCACCGGATGCTGGCGGACCTGCCCGCGGGCACCACCTTCTCGGCCACCGGCGTCGGCCGCAGCACGATCCCGGTGCTGCTGGCCTCGCTGTCGACCGGCGGGCACCTGCGGGTCGGCATGGAGGACACGGTGACGTACGCCAAGGGTCGGCCGGTCGAGTCCAACATGCAGTTGGTCGCCCGCGCGGTCGGCTTCGCCCAACTCGCCCAGCGACCGCCGCTGACCACCACCGAGGCCCGCGCGCTGCTCGGGCTGTAAGGCCGGACACCTCCCGCGCCCCTGTCACCCGGGCGGTGGACCACCTGGTCACCCCGCCGACGGACAGCCTCGGCCCCTCGGTACCGTCCAGCACGTGGGAAAGACGTACGAGGGCGGCGTGCCGCTCGCCGAGGTGGTCCGGTCCGGGTTCGTGGAGGGCGCGCACCGCGGCTCGGTGGTGGTGCTGGACGCCGCCGGGGTGCCGCTGGCGACCGCCGGGGACGTGACCGCGCCGATCTTCCCGCGCTCGGCAAGCAAGCCGATGCAGGCGATCGGGATGCTCCGCGCCGGCCTGACGCTTACCGATCCGGCCGACCTGGCGTTGGTCTCGGCCAGTCACGCGGGGGAGGACTTCCACCTGGCCCGGGTCGGCGCGCTCCTCGACCGGGCCGGGCTGGACGCTTCGGCGCTGCACTGCCCGCCCGACCTGCCCGTCGGGGCGGCGGCCCGGGAGGCGGTGCTGCGGGCCGGGGGCGGGCCGAGCCGGGTGCAGATGAACTGCTCCGGCAAGCACAGCGGGATGCTGCTGACCTGCGAGGCCGCCGGATGGCCGCGGGACGGCTACTGGCGGCCGGAGCACCCGTTGCAGCAGGGGTTGCGGGCCGCCATCGAGGAGTTCACCGGCGAGCAGGCGGCGGCGGTGGGGGTGGACGGCTGCGGTGCCCCGGTGCTGGCGGTGTCGCTGACCGGCCTGGCCGGGGCGTACCTCCGGCTGGTCGACGCCGAGCCGGGCTCGACGCCGCGCACGGTGGCCGACGCGATGCGGGCGTACCCGGAGATCGTCGGTGGCACCCAGGCCGACGACACCCGGCTGATGCGCGGTGTCCCGGGCCTGCTGGCCAAGGTCGGCGCCGAGGGCGTGTTCGCGGTGGGGCTGCCGGGCGTCGGCGCGGTGGCTCTGAAGATCGACGATGGGGCCGACCGGGCCCGGATGCCGGTGCTGGTCTCCGCGCTGCGCCGGCTCGGTGTGGACGCGCCGGTGCTGGCCGAGTACGCCGAGATACCCCTCTTCGGCGGCGGCGTCCCAGTCGGGGCGGTCCGCCCGCTCTGGTGAGGCCCCCGCGCCCCAGCCGTTGATCATGAAGTTATTGCCACTCGCGTCGGCGTGTCGTGGCAATAACTTCATGATCAACGGGGTAAGTCGGGGCGTCGGGCGTGCGGTGCTTACGTCAGGAAGTCCAGGAGGGCGGCGTTGACCGGCTCCGGACGCTCCAGCGGCAACAGGTGTGCGGCGTCCGGCACATCTGGCAGCCGTACCGCGCCGGGGACCTCGGCGGCGATCCGGTCGGCGAGGCGGCTGATGTCCGGCACGTCGGCGGCGCCGGCGGTGACCAGGACGGGCACCCGCAGCTCGCTGAGGCGGCCGATCGCCGGAGGCGTCAGCTCGCCCACCTCCACCGCGCCGAGCGCGAGCTCGGCGGCCAGGGCGCGCTGGTCCATCTCCGTCGCGAACGCCAGCAGTTCGGGGTCGACGTCGGCCGGCTGGCGGCCGGGCCCGACCACCCAGAACCGCACCTCGCCGGCCGCCCCGGCGACGAAGTCGTCCGGGTCGACCTCGCCGACCAGGTCGTCCCAGAGGTCGTTGGCCTCGTCGGACCACTCGTTGCCGGAGAGCGCCGTGTCGAAGAGAGCCAGCGCGCTCACCCGGTCCGGATGTGCGAGCGCGGTGTCGACGGCGACCGATCCACCGAAGGAGCAGCCGACCAGCGCGGCCCGGGGCAGGTCGAGGGCGTCCAGCAGGCCGGCCACGTCGTCGTGGTGCGCGAACGGCGTCGGGGGCAGCTCCGAGTCTCCGTACCCGCGCAGGTCCGGGACGATCACCCGGTGCCGGGCGGCGAGCGCGGGCACGACGCCCCGCCACATCCGCCGGTCCGCGATGCCGGCGTGCAGAAGCACGACTGGCGAACCGCTGCCGACCTCGTCGTACGCGAGAAGTGCTCCGTTGACTGTGATCTTGTGCACCAACGGACCGTACGGATCCGGCGAGCGGCGCGCAAACGTGACGCTGAGACCTTGCTAACTTTGGCAAGCATTTCGCTTGCAGGAGCTAGCAGACGGCATTAGCGTCGGGTCCATGGCCACACCCAAGGACCTTCCCGACGTCGGCGGGTTCATCCGCGATCTGCGGCGCAACGCCAAGATCTCGCTGCGCCAGCTCGCCGAGCAGGCGGGGGTCAGCAACCCGTACCTCAGCCAGATCGAGCGTGGGCTGCGCAAGCCCAGCGCCGAAGTGCTCCAGCAACTGGCCAGCGCGCTGCGGGTCTCGACCCCGGCGATGTACCTGCGGGCCGGGCTGCTCGACGACAAGGAGGGCCACGGCGTGCTCGCCGCCATCGCGGTGGACCCCGACCTCACGATGGCCCAGAAGCAGTCGCTCAGCCAGATCTACGAGACGTTCCGCCGGGAGAACGCCCGGCTCGCCGAGGCCCAGGCCGCCGCCGAGAGCCCGGCCGCCGAGGGCCCGGCCAGCGCAAGCCCGGACGTCGCCGGCACCACCGGAATGACCGGGGCGACCATCGCGACCGACGTCGCCGACGAGCCGGCCGACGTGGCCAACCTGGCCGCCACCGGCCCCACCACCGCCGGCGGCACCCCGACCGAGGCCGTGCTCGAGTCGGTCGCCGTCACCGAGGCGGGCACCGCCCCCGCCCCGGGCAGCAGCACCAGCACCCCCGAGAAGAGCAGCACCAGCACCCCCGAGAAGAAGGCCGCCGGACCGGCGGTCCGCAAGGCCGCCGAGGCGGCCGAGGAGGAGACGTCATGACCGAGCCGAAGACCAACCGCATCCCCGCCCCGATCTACGCCGCCGCCGGCGCGGCCGAGCTGGCCCTCGAGCAGTTGCGCAAGCTGCCCGCGGCCGTCGGTCTCCACGGCACCCGGGTCGTCGCCGACCTGGGCGGCCGGGCCGTGCTGACCGGTTTCGAGCTGCGCCAGAAGGCCACCGAGACGCTGCGTACCGCCAACGAGACCGCCGAGACCCTGCGCGGTCGCGCGCAGGCCGAGCTGGACCTGGCCAAGCTCCGCGAGGCGGCCGACCTGACCAAGCTCCGCGAGGCGGCCGACCTGACCAAGCTCCGCGAGGTCGCCGACATCGACAAGTTGCGGACCGCCGCGACCCGCAACGCCGCCGTGGTGATCGCCGGTGCCCAGGCCGCGCAGGAGCGGGCGTACGCCGCGTACGGCGCGCTGGTGGCCCGTGGTGAGCGGGTCGTCGGCGCCGGTGTGCTGGAGGCCGCCGAGACGGTCAACGCCGACATCGAGGCCACCCAGGCCGCGCCGGCTGCCACCGCCCCGGCTGCGACCCCGGCCCCGGCCGAGGTGCCGAGCCCGGCCGAGGTGGCCGAGATCGCCGAGGCCAAGCCGGCCGCCGTCAAGAAGGCCGCCCGGGCGAAGGCCGCGAAGCCGGCCGAGACCCCGTCGGCCAAGCTGCCCCGGGCCGCCAAGCGGACCCGCCCGGCAGCCGAGTAGTTCGTCCTGTCGGCGATCCCGACGGCGTCCTTGACGGACGTAGTCGGGGTCGCCGACATAAACTTGCCGGCATGGCCACCGCCGCGCCGATCTTCGCGTTCGAAGTCCGTTACGTGATCGAGCTGATCCTGCTCGTCTTCGCGTTGATCATCCAGGGTGTCGCGTTGGTGCATGCCATCACGCAGCGCTCCGACGCCTTCTCCGCCATCGGGACGCTGCCCAAGGGCGGCTGGATCGCCATCCTGGCGGTCTGCCTCGTGCTGATCCTGCTCAGCCGCGGTCCGATCAGCCTCTTCGGACTGATCGGCATCGCCGCCGCGCTCATCTATCTGCTCGACGTCCGGGTCGGTCTCCGCGACCTCAGTGACGGCAAAGGGTTCTGGTGAGAGGTTTTCGCTGGCCGCCTCCGCCCGACAGCGGCCCCCGCACCTGGGGCCCGGGTCCGGGCGGACCGCGTACCGGCCGGCCCGCTCTGCCGGAGCCGGAGACGGAGCTGGTCGCCACGCCGCACGGCGTGCAGTTGGAGCGCCTGGTCACCGGCGTCGGTGACCCGGTCACCGTGTTCGCGCACGGGCTGGGCAACGGGATCGCCACCACACGTCCGTTCGGCAGCGGGGTGGCCGGTCGTCGGCTGTTCTTCCAGTTCCGGGGGCACGGTCGCTCCGAGGCGCCGGCCGGCCCGTGGACCTACCTCGATCTGGCCCGCGATCTGCGGGCCATCGCGGATCTGGGCGGCGCCAGCCGGGCGTTCGGGGCGAGCCTCGGCGCGGGCGCACTGTGCCGCCTGCTGGTCGAGAGCCCGGAGCGCTTCGAGAAACTGGTGTTCTTCCTGCCGGCGGTCCTCGACCAGCCGCGCGGCCCGGTCGCCCGGGACCGCATCACCGCCCTGTTGGAGGCCGTCGAGAGCGGCGAGGCCTCGGCGGTCGCCGACGTCGTCGCGCTGGAGCTGCCGGCGGCGGTCCGCAACACGCCGGCCGGCTGGGCGTACCTGCGGCAGCGGCTCGACCAGCTGCTCCGCGACGGTCTGGCCGACGGCCTGGCCACGCTTGCGGAGCAGGCGCCGCTGAAAGACGCGGCCGCCCTGGCGGCGGTCACCGCGCCGGCCCTGGTGATCGGCTGCGGGGGCGACGACCTGCACCCGGTGGAGGTCGCCGAGCAGCTCGCCGCCGCGCTGCCCCAGGCCACATTGCACGTGTACGACCGGCCGGGGGTGCTCTGGACGGAACGCGCCGACCTGCGGGAGCGGATCTCCGGCTTCCTCAACGGGTAGCGTGGCCTGTCATGGGCGTCACACAGCATGGCCGGACGCACCGGCTGGATCTCGCCGACCCGACCCTTCGTGAGTGGACCTGCACGGTCCTGCACGCCGACCCGGAGCAGGGCATCGTCCTGGACCGCTCGGCGTTCTACCCGGGCGGCGGCGGCCAACCGCCGGATCACGGCGTGCTGCTCTGGCAGGGCGTGCAGACCCGGATCGTCGGCACCCGCAAGGGCGATGACCCCTACCTGATCCCCGCCGAGGGTGACCCGCTGCCGCCGGTCGGCACCGAGGTCGTCGGCGCGGTGGAGGACGAGCGCCGCACCCGTCTGATGCGTACCCACTCCGGCCTGCACGTGCTCTGCGGTGTGGTGTTCCGCGACTTCGGCGCGCTCGTCACCGGCAACTCGATGGAGCCGGGCGAGGCCCGGATGGACTTCAACCTCCCCGAGGTTCCGCCGGACTTCAAGAGCCGCATCGAGGAGCTGGTCAACGCCGAGGTGGCCGCCGACCGCGCGGTCGCCACCCGGGTGCTGCCGCGCACCGAGGCGCTGGCCCTTCCGGACATCATCCGTACCCAGTCCAACCTCATCCCGCCGGACGAGCAGGAGGTACGGATCGTCGACATCGTCGGACTGGACGTCCAAGCCGACGGCGGCACCCATGTCGCGTCCACCGCCCAGATCGGCAAGGTGCAGGTGGTCAAGGTGGAGAGCAAGGGCCGGGCCAACCGCCGGGTCCGCGTCCGGTTGGTGGACTGACAAATTCGGACGGCGGCTGTCAGGTATCGCTGGCAGCCTCGCAGGCATGACACAACCGCTCGCAGGAAAGATCGCGCTCGTCGCTGGTGCCACGCGGGGCGCCGGTCGTCAGATCGCGGTCCAGTTGGGTGCCGCCGGTGCCACCGTGTACGCCACCGGTCGCAGCAGCCGCGCCGGCCGTTCGGAGATGGGCCGACCGGAGACCATCGAGGAGACCGCCGAGCTGGTCACCGCGGCCGGCGGCACCGGCATCGCCGTGCGGGTGGACCACCTGGTGCCCGAACAGGTCCGCGACCTGGTCGCTCGGATCGACGCCGAGCAGGGCCGACTCGACGTGCTGGTCAACGACATCTGGGGCGGCGACCCCCTGGTGACCTGGGACAAGCCGGTCTGGGAGCAGCCGCTGGAGGCGGGTTTCCGCACCCTGCGGTTGGCCGTCGACACGCACATCATCACCAGCCACTTCGCCCTGCCGCTGCTGATCCGTCAGCCCGGTGGCCTGGTCGTGGAGATCGGCGACGGCACCAAGGCGTACAACGACGAGAACTACCGCCTCTCGGTCTTCTACGACCTGGCCAAGGTCTCGGTCAACCGGCTCGCCTTCACGCAGGCGCACGAGCTGAAGCCGCACGGCGGCACGGCGGTCGCGCTCACCCCCGGCTGGCTCCGCTCCGAAGCGATGCTGGAGCACTTCGGCGTCACCGAGGAGAACTGGCGCGACGGCGCCGCCACCGACCCGCACTTCCTCATCTCCGAGACCCCGGCCTTCGTCGGCCGCGCGGTGGCCGCACTCGCCGCCGACGAGGACAAGGCCCGCTGGAACGGCCAGTCCGTCGACGCGGGCACGCTGTCGAAGGTGTACGGCTTCACCGACGTCGACGGCAGCCAGCCGGAGGCCATCCGGTACATCACCGAGGTGGTCGGCGCGGGCAAGCCGGCCGACGTCACCGGCTACCGCTGACCCGCTGACAGGTCACCGGCGGGCCGCTGACCTGTCGGCCCGCGGACCGGTGTCACGGCACGGCCGGGCCGTCGTAGCGCGCGGCGGCCCGGCGTGCCGCGTCCGCCATCCGTGCGCGCAGCTCCGGCGGGTCGAGCGCCTCCACCTCCGGGCCCAGCGCCAGCAACTGGGCGTACGCGACGCCGACCGACTCGACGGGCAGCCGCGCCACCACCCAGCCCTGCTCGTCGGGCTCGCCCACGGAGGCGACCACCTCGTCGTACACGTGAGGGGCATCGACCAGGTGTCGGAGCTGGCGCAGGCCGGCGGGGCTGAGCCGGACGGTCACCTCGGCCCGCAGCATGGTCCGCAGGAATTCCCCGGCCTGCTCCCGCCAGTGCCCGGCCAGGTCGAAGCCCTCGTTCCGCTCGAAGTGCTCCTCGCCCACCTCGACCCCGGTCACCCGGTCCACCCGGTAGGTGCGGACATCCTCGCCGACCCGGCCGACCAGATACCAGACGCCGCTCTTGAGCACCAGGCCGTACGGCTGGACTCGGCGGGTCACCTCCTTCTCGCCGCGTCGGTAGCGCAGATCCACCACCCGGTCGCTCCAGACCGCCCGCGCCAGCTCGGCCAACCACTGTGGTGCCGGCGTCTCCCGGAACCAGCCCGGCACGTCCAGGTGGAACCGCTGCCCGGTACGGGCCGGCGCGTCGCGCAGGGCGGGTGGCAGCGCGGCGAGCACCTTCAGCTCGGCGGACGCGACCGCGTCGGCGAGCCCCATCTCACCGGCGGGCCCGGGTAGCCCAGCGAGGAAGAGCGCCTCCGCCTCGTCCCGGGTCAGACCGGTCAGCCGGGTGCGGTAGCCGCCGAGCAGGCGGTAACCGCCGGCCCGACCCCGGTCGGCGTAGACCGGCACGCCCGCCGCGGAGAGCGCCAGGACGTCCCGGTAGACGGTCCGCTCGGAAATCTCCAGCTCCCGCGCCAGCTCGCCCGCCGTCATCGATCCGCGCGCCTGCAACAGCAGCAGCAACGAGATCAGTCGGGACGCGCGCACCCGCCCATCCTGCCTCGTGCCGCTCGCCGTCCGGCGAATTCGATCACCTGTCGTTAGGCTGCTCGATCGTGGACGTCAGCAGAATCGCCAGCCCGGTGACCGGGGTCGTCGGACGCTTCCTCCTCGGGGTCAGGCTGCTCCTGCGCGGGCTGGGCATGTACGTCCGCAGCCCGAAGCTCATGCTGCTCGGTCTGGTGCCGGCGCTGATCTCCGGCGCGCTCTTCGTGGTCGCGATTGCCACCCTCGTGTACTTCGTGGACGACCTCGCCGCCCTGGTCACCCCGTTTGCCGACGACTGGTCGAGCACCGGCCGCAGCCTGGTCCGGGTGATCGCCGGGCTGGCCTTCCTCGGGCTCGGTGGCCTGCTCGCGGTAGTCAGCTTCACCGCGGTCACCCTGGTCATCGGTGACCCGTTCTACGAAAAGATCTCCGAGAAGGTGGAGGAGCGGCTCGGCGGCACCCCGGACGCCGTGGACGTGCCGTTCTGGTCGTCGCTGCGCCGCAGCCTCGCCGACTCCGTACGCCTGGTGGCCCTTACGGCGCTTGTCGGCATCCCGCTCTTTCTCGCCGGTTTCATCCCGGTCGTCGGCCAGACGGTCGTGCCGGTGATCGGGGCGGCGGTGGGCGGCTGGTTTCTCGCCGTCGAGCTGGTCGGAGCGCCGTTCTACCGACGCGGCATGCGGTTGCCGCAACGCCGGACGATCCTCAAGGCGGACCGGCCCATGGCGCTCGGCTTCGGGGTGGCGGTCTTCCTGTGCTTGCTCATTCCGCTGGGCGCGGTGCTGATCATGCCGGCCGCCGTGGCCGGCGCGACCCTGCTGGCCCGCCGGTCGTTGGGCCAGTCGATCGAGGAGAGCTGACATGGAGATCACCCTGGTCGAGGGGGACATCACCGCCCAGCGGGTGGATGCCATCGTCAACGCCGCGAACTCGTCCCTGCTCGGCGGCGGCGGGGTCGACGGTGCCATCCACCGACGCGGCGGGCCAGCCATCCTGGCCGAGTGCCGGGCGCTGCGGGCGTCCCGGTACGGCAGAGGGCTTCCCACCGGGCAGGCGGTGGCGACCACCGCAGGGAACCTGCCGGCCCGCTGGGTCATTCACACGGTCGGCCCGGTCTGGTCGTCCACCGAGGACCGCTCGGCGCTGCTGCGCGACTGTTACGCCAACAGCCTGCGCGTCGCAGACGAGTTGGGCGCGACGACTGTGGCGTTCCCGCTGATCTCCGCCGGCATCTACGGCTGGCCGGTCGACGACGCCGTCCGTCAGGCGCTGTCGGTGCTCCGCGCGGCCACGCCCGCAACGGTCACGGAGGCCCGCCTGGTGCTCTTCGGGTCGGACACGCACGCCACGGCCCGCGAGGTCTTCGAGGCGGCGTAGACCCCGCGCGCGGCTCTCGGCTTGATCACTTGATGCTGACCAGTTCGAGATCGCTTCTGGCAACTGGTCACCATCAAGTGATCACCGCGGATCCAGCCGGTCAGGTCGGTCCGGGTGCAGATCTCGGACAGTTTCCGTTAGCTCCTCACGGAAACACCGGTCCGATCCGCGTCGCCGCGACCAAGGGTCCGTAGTCATTGGGCTAGCAAGGCGATAAGCGTTGTCAATGCGCCAAGCAAGGCGGCGAGGCCGCCGAGTACGGCCGGAGCCGTCCGGAGGTATTCGAGGATCAGGCCGTGCCGGTCGCGCGGCGCGCTGCTGGTCTGCTCTTCCGTCGTCACGGCGAGAACGGTACGGCGGGCGGAGGTTAGCGTCCTGCCGTCGCCTTAGCGCTGTAGCTCGCTCTGCGGCATGTGCCTCAGCGCCGGCGATTCACCGCTCCTTACCGAGACGGACCCGCGCCCACCGTCGCCCTTGTTCGTGCTTGCCGTTTGGGTGAACGCCACTCATCCGAATGCTGTGCACAGTTTTCGCATTCGGGCATCACTAGCGCTGTGGCGTGCCGGCGTGTCGTCAGGCCCGCTCGCCCATGAGCAGCATCAGGGCGAGGTCTGGGCCCGCCGCTCGGCTGGCAGGGCTTTCCAGGCCCGGCAGGGCATAGGCGACGCCGCCGGCCCGATCGCCCGCGTTCGCCATCGTCAGGCCCCGGTGAAGCTCAATATGTGTTTGCGAAGTGGGGAAGGCTCGTCGACTTCGAGGAACTGGTGAGCATCAACTGATCACGTTGGGGTGGTCGCCGCTGACGGGCATAGCGAAAGACCCCCGGGTTCACCCGAGGGTCTTCGTGAGGTGGTGGCTCAGAGGGCGGCGGTCTTCACCCTGTCGACGAAGCCCTGCCAGGTGTGACGGTCGAAACGGAGGGTGCCGCCATCGCGGTCCTTTGAGTCGCGAACCGCGACGACACCCGGAAGGTTGTCGGCGACCTCGACACAGTCGCCGCCGTTAGAGCTGCTTCGGGTGCTGGTACGCCACTTGGCGCCGGTCAGGTCAGCCATGTTCGTGCCTTCAGAAAGTCGATGGTGTGGCGGCGTGGAAGAGCCACTGATCGCAGCGTATCCCAGATGGCCCAGAGCGGGGCTGTCTCGTTGGTCAGCCGGCCGGATGCCTGATCGTCGAGGTACCCGACGTCGCCATCCTCGGTGGTGGCAATGACGAACGGTCCGGCTTGTCCGGGGTGCATGCCCGCGTCAAGCGGCAACACATGAAGGAAGGTGTTGGACCGCTGCGCCATTTCGATCAGATGGTCCAGTTGGCGGTGCATGATGTCGGGCTCCCCGCGGCGCAACGCGCATTCGTCGATGACCGCGATGTAGAGCGGGGGCTTACGTCTGTTGAGGACCGCCGCCTGTCGGCGGAGGCGTGTCTCCACGTAACCCTCAACCTCGTCCGCGTCCAACAACCCGCTGCTGAGGACTAGTGATGCGTACTCCGGTGTCTGTAGCAGACCGGGAATCACAGACACCTGAAAGGCGCGGAGTGCGGTCGCTTGGAGCTCTGTCTCGACCCACGGCCGTAGCCACGCCGGCTCACGGCGCTTCAAAACGTCCGGCCAAATGTCCTCCACATCAAGCCCCAGGGCGCCCGCCGCTGCCGCTCGATGGCGGGGGTGGGGCACTCTGCCCGGCGTAACCCACCGTGCGACCGTCTTCGGGTCTACTCCCACCTGCTCGGCAAGACTCTCAACGGTCTCACCCGAGTTCGCCAGCGCAGCGCGTAGCGCCTGATTCATGGTCGCCTCCTACTGGACGTCCCCCACGTCTATGGAACGTATATCTACGGGGTGTAGCCGTCCAGCTCCCATCGGCAGTGTGTCGGGTGAGCGGCATTGCTGGTGGAGGTGTAGCCCGGCGGCGGTGTCAGCCCGGGGCCGTTCCGTCGGCGAGCACTCAGGGGCGGCCCCTCCCAGACCAGCCGAGGGGGGAAACGTGCCCGCACCACCAGGACCGACATTCCGGGCCGGCGACCTGCTACGTCTGTCGGCCACCGCGAGCGTGCAGTTTTTGCGCCCGATCACCGTGCGGGTCACCCGCGAGTTGGAGTGCGACACGTACGACGGGTGGGTGTGGCTCGACGCGTACGAGTTGGGCGCGCGCGGTGACGCGATTGCCCGGCGTGAGCTCTACGTGCGGCGCGAAGGCGTGCAGGTGTTGAACACCCGGCTGCCCACATGCGCCCGATGAGTCCGCGACCGCGCCCGCATCACGCCGGCCTGCCGCACTGGCGCTGTACCCGCTGCGGCGCCCATTGGCCGTGTTCGGCCGCGAGGCTGTCGCTGCTGGCCCGTTGGCGTGGCGATCGGGTCGGGATGCTGCTCATGTTGACGACGCTTGCGCGGGAGGCGTTCGCCGACGCGCTGAAGCTCGGCTTGCGGCCGGACCCCGCGGTGTACGTCGCGCGGTTCCTGGAGTGGACGCGCCCGCGCAGCGACAACCGAGCTGACTGATCAGGTCAGGTCGGCCAGGCAGGCCCAGAGGGTCGCCACCGGGCGGTAGCCCAACCGGGCGTTGATCGCCAGCATCGGCGCGTTCGACTCGTCGTTCGAGGTGTACGCGATCCGTACGCCGGCCTCGGCGGCCCGGTGCAGCGCCGCCGTCTTGGCCAGTCGGGCGAGCCCTCGACCCCGGTACGCCGGGACGGTGCAGGTGTAGTCCGACCACATCCGCTCACCGTCCCGCTTGACCAGGCTGAACGCGGCCACGTCCCCGTCGACCTCGGCGGCGGTGCTGGCGGTCTTGTCCAGGCCGACGTTGTCCCATACGTCGTACCGCCAGCTCTCGAAGGTGACCGCGTCGACGGGTACGTCGCCGGGTTCGTCGACGGCCGCGGCGACGTCGGCCTCGTAGAGCAGGTGCGGGTCCAGCTCGGCGATCGGCCGCAGTCGTACGCCCGGGGGCGGCTCGGGCAGCGCGGGCGGCGGGGTCAGGTCCACCGCCGAGTAGCGCACCTCGCGGCTGGGCGTGAAACCGTGCCGGCGGGCGAAGGGCAGCGAGTCCGCTGCGGCCATGGTGCGTACGCGGCGGACTCCGAGGGGGCGGAGGTGATCGGTCGCGGCGGTCAACAGCGCCGTCCCGATTCCCCTGCGGCGGTGCTCCGGGTGCACGTGCAGCATGCTGACGTCGCCGAAGCCCTGCACCGACGTCGAGGTGTTGGGCTCGGCGGACGTCCAGCCGACCACCTGGCCGTCGACCTCGGCCACGAACGCGGTCCAGCCGTCGACCGGCGGCGGTTCGGCGATCATCGCGCGGGTCGACTCGACCCCACGCACCAGGTACGGGTGAACGATCGCCCGCAGTGCCACCACGCCCGGGGCGTCGTCCGGCTGCGCCACACGGATGCGCATGTCAGGCCCCCGTCCGTACGGCGGCGACGGCCTCGACCTCGACGAGCTGGTCGGTGTAGCCGAGCACGGCCACCCCGAGCAGGGTGCTGGGCGGATCGTGGTCGCCGAAGAAGTCCCGTACCACCTCCCAGACGGTCACCAGGTCGGCCTGCTGCGACGACGCCACGTACACCGTGGTCTTGACGACGTCGGTGGGGGTGGCACCGGCCGCCGCGAGGGCGGTCTTCAGGTTCGCCATCACCTGCCGGGCCTGCGCGGCGTGGTCGCCTGGCGCGACGGTGCGTCCCTCGGCGTCCAGGGGGCACGCGCCGGCGGTGAAGACCAGGCGGGCGGGCGGCTCGACGGTGCCGGCGTACGCGTATTCGGCGACGTCGGAGAGAGCGGGTACGTGCAGCAGCGCGACAGGATCCGGCATGCCGGCGAGGCTAACGACGAACCCCCACCGAAGCGACGGATTAACGACGGGCCAGGCAGCAACTTCAGGGTTGTTGCTGCCTTCCGACGCCGGGAAGCAGCAACAACACCGAAGTTGCGCGGATCTTGAAGGCGGATCCCAAAAGTGGCGGGTCAGGCCGACGCGCGGACGATCAGCTCGGTATCGAGCATGACGGCCGGTTCGATGGTCTCGCCTGCCGCCAGCCGGAGCAGTTGCCGGGTCATCCGCCGGCCGAGTTCCACGATCGGCTGTCGGACGGTGGTCAGCGGCGGTTCGGTGTAGGCGGCGGTTTCGATGTCGTCGAAGCCGATCACCGCGACGTCCTCCGGCACCCGCCGGCCGGCCGCGCGCAGTGTGCGCAGCGCGGCGTGTGCCATCAGGTCGGAGGCGGCGAACACCCCGTCCAGGTCGGGATGGTCGTTGAGCAGTTGGTGCATCGCCGCCGCGCCGGACTCCCGGGTGAAGTCGCCGACGGCGACCAGCTCGGGCAGCCCGGCGGCGGCGACCGCCTCCCGGTAGCCGATCAGCCGCTCGATGCCGGCGACCATGTCCTGCGGGCCGGCGATGGTGGCGATCCGCCGCCGACCGCCGTCGATCATGTGTCGGACGGCGGCGGTGACCCCGCCGACGTGGTCCACGTCGACGTACGGCACGGGTACGTCGCCGAGCGGCCGGCCGCTGACCACCACGGGGATGCCGAGCCGGGCCAGCGTGCCGGGCAGCGGATCGGCGCCGTGCAGCGAGGCGAAGAGCACCCCGTCCACGTGGCGACCGGTGGTGTACCGCTCGACCCGCTGGTGCCCGGCCGGTGAGCCGGCCAGCATCAGCACCAGTTGCTTGTCGGCGGCCTCCAACTCCTGACTGACGCCCCGAATGATGCCGGGGAAGACCTGGTCGTCGGAGAAGACCCGGGTGGCCGCCTCCGGCATGACCAGGGCGATCGAGTCGGTCCGCTGGGTGACCAGGCTGCGGGCGGCCAGGTTGGGCACGTACCCCAGCTCGGCGACCGCCCGGTTGACGGCCTCCCGGATGGGTTCGGCGACGGTGGTGGAGCCGTTGACGACCCGGGAGACGGTGGCCCGGGACACACCGGCCCGTGCCGCCACCGCCTCGAGCGTCGGCCGCTGCGCCGTGGTCATCGCGACTTCCCCCCGCTCGTCACAGCCCGTTCCGGGAGATCACCTCCTGGTACCACCGGGCGCTGCCCTTCGGTGTGCGCCGCTGGGTCAGGTAGTCGACGTGCACGATCCCGAACCGCTTGCGGTAACCCTCCGCCCACTCGAAGTTGTCCAGGAATGACCATACGAGATAACCGCGCAGGTCCACGCCCCGGGAGATCGCCTCGTGCGCCGCCCGCAGGTGCCCGTCGAGGTAGGCGATCCGGTCGTTGTCGATCACCTGTCCCGGCCCGGCGGGCAAGTCGCTGCCCGCCTTGTCGGGGAACGCCGCGCCGTTCTCGGTGATCAGCAGCGGCACACCGGGGTAGTCGGCCGCGATCCGCTCCAGCAGCCGGGTCAGCCCGGACGGCTCGATCATCCAGCCCATGTCGGTGAGCGGCCCGGCCGGCGGCAGGAAGTGCACCGCGCCCTCGGTGCCCGGGTAGGCGCCGTTGCCGTCGCCGTCGGGACGGCCGGCGACGTAGGTGGGCGCGTAGTAGTTGATGCCGAGCAGGTCGATCGGGGCGGCGATCAGCTTCTCGTCGCCGTCGCGGATGAACGTCGGCTCGACGATGCGGGCCACGTGCTCGCGTACGTCGTCGGGATAGCCGCCGGCCAGCAGCGGGTCGAGGAAGATCCGGTTGTGCAGGCCGTCGACCAGGCGGACGGCGGCGGCGTCGGCCGCGCTCTGCGGGTCCGCCGGCCGTACATCTGCCGGGTTGAGGGTGATGCCGACGCTGCGCGCGCCGGCCGCCCGCAGCGCCCGCGCCGCCAGGCCGTGCCCGAGCAGCAGATGGTGTACGGCGGTGAAGGCCGCCGCGGCGTCCTGCTCGCCCGGCGCGTGCACCCCGTTGCCGTAACCGAGGTAGGCCGAGCACCACGGCTCGTTGAGGGTGGTCCAGGTGTCGATCCGGTCGCCGAGGCGGGCGTACACGGCGCTGGCGTACGTGGCGAAGTGCTCGGCGGTCTCCCGGTTGGTCCAGCCGCCCCGGTCGCCCAGGCTCTGCGGCAGGTCCCAGTGGTAGAGGGTGACGATCGGGTCGATGCCCCGGTCGAGCAGTGTGTCGGTGAGCCGGTCGTAGAAGTCCAGCCCGCGCGGGTTGACCGGGCCGCTGCCGTCGGGCTGGATCCGGGGCCAGGCGACCGAGAACCGGTACGCCCGCAGGCCCAGCTCGGCCATCAGCGCCACGTCGTCGGCGTACCGGTGGTAGTGGTCGCAGGCGACGTCGCCGGTGTGGCCCTGGTACACCTTGCCTGGCGTACGGCAGAAGGTGTCCCAGATGGACGGGCCCCGACCGTCGTCGCGGGCCGCGCCCTCGATCTGGTACGCGGCGGTGGCCGCACCCCAGAGGAAGTGCTCGGGAAACCGGAGTTCATTCACGCCTTGACCGCACCTTCCATGATCCCGCCGATGATCTGGCGGCCGAACAGCACGAAGACCAGCAGCAGGGGGAGCGTCGCGATGGCCGTCCCGGTGAACACCTGCGACATGTCCTGGTAATACCCGTCGGACAGCGCTCGCAGGGAGAGCTGAACGGTCGGGTTCGCCGGGTCGTTCAGCACAGCGTACGGCCACAGGAAGTCGTTCCACGTGGTCATGAACGTGAGCAGGCCGAGCACGGCGGCGGCCGGGCGCAGCGCCGGCAGCACCACGTGCCACCAGATCCGCGCGGTGCCGCAGCCGTCCATCCGGGCGGCCTCGATGAGCTCGTCGCTGATGGCCTGGCCGGCGTACTGCCGCATCATGAACACGCCGAAGCCGGTGACCAGCACCGGGACGATCACCGCGGGCAGCCTGTCGTTCCACTGCAACTTGGTCATGAGCAGATAGAGCGGGATCACGCCGAGCTGCGTCGGCACCATCATGGTCGCGATGATCACCAACAGCAGGGCGTTGCGGCCCCGGAACCTCAGTTTGGCGAAGGCGAACCCGGCCAGGCTGGAGAAGAACACCACGGAGACGGTCACCGTGGTCGCGACGATCGCCGAGTTGATCAGGCCGGTCAGGAAGTACGCGTCGGTGTTGTCGAACAGCCGGGCGATGTTGGCGCCTAGATTGCCGCCGGGGGTGACCGGGGGTGGCAGTTGGCCCATCGCGTCGTTGCTGCGGCTGGCGACGACGAACATCCACCAGATCGGGAAGATCGACAGGACGGCGGCGAACACCAGGGCCAGGTAGGTGAGCGGGCTGGCCCGCCAGAGCCGGCTCATCGGGTGGGTCCCTTCCGGGCGCTGGGACGCGCTCCGCCGCCGAGTCGGCGCAGGATCAGCACGTTGACCGCTGCCACGATCGCGATGAGCGCGAACAGCAGCCAGGCCACGGCTGAGCCGTACCCGAAGTTGTAGTGCGGCGCGAAGGCGTTCTCGAACATGTACATGGTCAGGGTCTGCGACTCGCGCAGCGGTCCGCCGCGGATCGGGTTGGTGCCGGAGTTGAACATCCGGGGCTCGGTGAAGAGTTGCAGGCCGCCGATGGTGGCGATGATGGTGCAGAAGATGATCGTCGGTTTGAGCAGTGGCACGGTGACCGACCAGAACTGCCGGGCCCGGCTGGCGCCGTCGATCGCCGCCGCCTCGTACAGGTCGCGGGGGATGGCCTGCATCGCGGCCAGGAGGATCAGCGCGTTGTAGCCGGTCCACCGCCAGTCGACCATGGCGGAGATGGCCACCCAGGAGGCGACCCGGTTGGACTTCCACTCGATCGCGTCCATCCCGACCAGGTCGAGCAGCCAGTTGATCATGCCGAACTCGCGGCCGAAGAGCACCCCGAAGACGATCGCCACGGCGGCGGTGGAGGTGACGTTGGGGACGAGCACCGCCATCCGCCAGCCGGTGCGGGCCCGCAGCCCTCGGTTCAGGAGGTTGGCCAGCCAGAGCGCGGCGAGCAGTTGCGGCACCGTGGAGATGACGAAGATGCCCAGCGTGTTGACCAGCGCGTGCCAGAAGTCGACATCGGCCAGCAGCCGGGTGTAGTTCTCCGCGCCGACGAACGGGTGGTCGCTGCCGAGCAGATCCCAGTCGTGCAGCGACACCCAGAAGGTGTACGCCAGCGGGTAGGCCCCGAAGACGCCGAAGATCAGGAAGAACGGGGCGATGTAGAGGTACGGCGAGAAGCGGGTGTCGAACCGGCTGAGCCGACCCGAGGATTGGCGGTGGTTACCGGTTGCCGGTGTGACAGGCGGACGGGCGTCGAGCTGGACGGCCATGCCCGAGAACTCCTTTCGTCGCGCGGGCGGGACCCCGGCTCCCGAGGCCCGCCCGCACGCTCGCTCGGGCTACTTGGCGGCGGCCTTCTTGGCGTTGTTCACCGCGTCCGTCCAGCCCTGGGCAGGGTTACGCTGGCCCAGCTCCACGGTCCGTACGGCGTTCTCCACCTCGGTGCGGACGGCCTGGTTCTTCGGGCCCATGTAGACCGGCTTGAGGCTCTTCGCGCCGCTGCCGAAGATCGAGCCGACGGGCGCCCCGGAGAAGTACGCGTTGGTCGCGCCGGTGATCGCCGGGTCGTCGAGGGCCTGCGGCGAGGAGGGCAGCGGACCCTTGGCCTTGAACGCGCCGATCTGGCCCTTGGCGCTGGTCAGGAACTTCGCCAGCTCGATCGCCTCGGCCTGGTGCTTGCTCTGCTTCGGCACGGCGAGGTGCGACCCGCCCCAGTTGCCGCCGTTGCCGGGCACCCGGGCGATGTCCCACTTTCCCGTGGCGGCCGGGCCGGAGTTCTGCTCGATGACACCGGTCATCCAGGCGGGGCAGGCGATGGTGGCGAACTTCGACTGCTTGAAGGCGGAGACCCACTCCTCGGACCAGGAGCCGTACTTGCCGGAGAGGCCCGAGTCGATGATGTCCATGGTGGTGTCCCAGGCCTGCCGCACGGCCGGGTTGCTGTCGACGACCAGCTTCTCGCTGGTGTCGTAGTAGCTGTAGCCGGAGGTGTTGCCGGCGGTCTGGAGCAGGATCGTGTTGAAGGTGTTGGTGGCCGCGTCGAGGAAGGACGCCCCGGTTTTGGCCGCGGTGAACTTCTCGCCGGTCGCGATGTAGTCCTGCCAGGTGGGCCAGAGCTTCGACACCTCGTCCCGCTCGGTGGGCAGGCCGGCCTTTTCGAAGAGGTCCTTGCGGTAGCACATGGCGATGCCGCCGACGTCGGTGCCGAGCCCGATGAGCTGCTTGCCGTCGGCGGTCAGGCCGGCGTTCCACTTCCATTCGAGGAAGTTGCCCTTGAGGTCGGCGGCGCCGTGGTCCAGCAGGTTGACGAAGTTGCCGGGGTTGGCCTTGTACTCGACCAGCAGGCCCTCCTCGATGGCCACGACGTCGCCGGCGCCACGGCCGGCGGCGAGCCACTGGGTCAGCTTCGGCGAGTACTCGTCGAGGTTGCCGCCGGTGCCCCGTTCGACGATCTTCACGTCGGGGTGCGCGGCCATGTACTCCTGGTAGAGCTGGTCGTAGCCGAACTGGCCGAAGACATCGACGGTCAGCGTTATCGGCCCGTCCGCCTCGGCGTCGTCACCGCCGCCGCAGCCAGCGGTGACGAGCAGGGCGGTCGTGGCGGCGAGGGCCACCGCGGCGAGGCGGCGGCGCGGAAAGACAGCCATCGGATATGGACCTCTCTCAAGGTGGTCAGGTGGTGGCAGAAGGCCAAGAGAGCGCTCTCACGTCAGGGTGGTGGGTTCCCCGGGCAGTGTCAAGAGAGCGCTCTCACGAATCTGTCCATCGATACGCGACGAGGGCGCCACCCCTGCCGGAGTGACGCCCTCGTCGCGGGTCTGGCCCTGGAATCAGCCGGTACGCAGGCCGTCGAGCAGCGTGCGGTCACCCGTGACGTCGAGGGTCTCGAAGCTCACCCGCCCCCAGAGTGCCAGCAGCAGATCGCTCGCGGTGCCGCTGACCTGCGCGCGGGCGTGGTGATCGTCGTGGTCGAAGATGGTCGCCGTGTCGAGCAGCGCCACCCCCTCGCCGCGCAGCCGCAGATACCACTGCTGTTCCGCGTCCGTCGCCGCGAGCTGCACCACCCCGTGCCAGTCGCCCTTGACCTGCCGCCTGCCAGCCGGCAACCAGGTGTCCAGCACCTCGCTCACCCCGTCGGCGGCGAGCTTGGCCTCGACCGGCTCACCGGCGGCGATGGCGAGCTGGGCGTCCCAGCGGTGCACCGCCGTCTCGTGCGCCATCCGGCGCGGCCAGAAGCCGGCCTTCTTCGGCTGCGGTGCCCAGTTCCACGCCGGCGCTTCCGGGTCGAGGCCGTCGAAGAGGGTCATCAGCTGGTCGTACCCCTGCTGCCAGAGCTGGAGCGCGCTCAGGCCCGAGGGTGCCACGGACGCGTCCCGGCGGGCCGGCACCTCCGTCTGCCCCGATCCGGCGAACGAATAAACCCAGTGGTAGATGCCCGCGAGGTGCAGGGTGAGATCATTGACTGTCCAGCCCGGACAGGACAGCACGGGTGTCTCCGGCGGCGCCTCGGCAACCGCCGCGGCGAACGCCGGGCCCTCGGCCCGCAGCGCCCCAATCCAGAAGTCCTTGCTGCCCTGCAGTCTGCTCATCGCCATCCTCCCGGGGGTGCCGGGCCACCAGTAGGTGCCACGGCTGCCCATCAGCCTAAGGTGAAAGACGTGTCAGACGCCTACGCCCAGCCGACAACCGAAGCCGATCGTGCCATCCCGGGTCCCCTGGCCGGCTACACCACGCTACGGATGGGCGGGCCGGCCAGGCGGATCGTGGCCGCGACCAGCGCCGACGAGATCATCCGGGCGGTCCAGGTCACGGACGAGCCGATCCTGATCCTGGCCGGCGGCAGCAACGTGGTGATCGGCGACGCCGGCTTCCCCGGCACGGTCGTGCTGGTGCGCTCCCGTGGCCTGCGGGTCCTCACCGAGGACGCCGAATCGGTCACCGTACGCGTCGAGGCCGGCGAACCGTGGGACGACCTGGTCGCCGCGACGATCGGCAACGGCTGGGCCGGCCTGGAGTGCCTCTCCGGCATCCCCGGCTCGACCGGCGCCACCCCGATCCAGAACGTCGGCGCGTACGGCCAGGAGGTCGCCGAGACGATCACCGGCGTCGAGGTGTACGACCGGCTCGACGGCACCCGTCGGATCATCCCCGCGGCAGAATGCGGCTTCGCGTACCGGGGCAGCATCTTCAAGTACCAGGACCGCTGGGTGGTGCTCTCGGTCGACTTCCGGCTCACCCGCTCGCCCCTGTCCGGCCCGGTGCGCTACGCCGAGCTGGCCCGGGCGCTCGGGGTCGAGGTGGGCGAGCGGGTGCCGCTGGCCGACGCGCGGGCGACGGTGCTGCGGCTGCGCGCCGGCAAGGGCATGGTGCTCGACGCCGCCGATCCGGACACCCGCTCGGTCGGCTCCTTCTTCACCAACCCGGTGCTCGACCGGGCGACGTACGAGCTGCTCCGGGAGCGTGCCGCCGACCTGGGCGAGCCCCCGTCCTGGCCGGGGGCGGACGGCCTGGTCAAGGTGAGCGCGGCCTGGCTGATCGACAAGGCCGGCTTCACCAAGGGCCACCCCGGCCCGGACGGCGTGGCCATCTCCAGCAAGCACACCCTCGCCCTCACCAACCGCAGCGGCACGGCCAGCACCAGCGACCTGCTCACCCTCGCCGGCACCATCCGTGACACCGTGCACGCCCGCCTCGGCGTGACCCTGCACCCCGAACCAGTCCTGATCAACTGCGCCCTCTGACCCCACCCCGCTCAGGGGAGGTGCCAGGAGAGGGTCAGCTCGCCGTGCCGCCAGCGGTGCGGGCCGTCACGTACGGGCCAGCCGTCGTCCCGCAGCCTGCCCACGGCCCGCAGCCAGCGCTGCCGTGGACCGAAGGTGGCGTAGGGGGCTGCGGCCTGCCAGGCGTCGTCCAGGGCCCGGATCAGGTCGTGCACCGGCTCACCCGGGACGTTGCGGTGGATCAGCGCCTTGGGCAGCCGCTCGGCCAACTCGGCGGGACTGCCCAGCGTGGTGAGCTTCGCGGCCAGGGTCAGCGTCTGCGGGCCGTCCGCGTCGACCAGCAGCCAGCTCGCCAGCCGGCCCAGCTCGTCGCAGGTGCCCTCGACGAGAGCCCCACCCGGAGCGAGCGCGGCGGTCATCGTGCGCCAGGCGTCGGGCACCTCGCGCTCGTCGTACTGGCGCAGGACGTTGAACGCGCGGACCAGCACCGGCCGGAGCCCGGCCAACTCGAAGCCACCCCGGGCGAAGATCAGGCCGGGCGGGTCGGCGGCCGGCGTCGCGGCGGCCACCCGCGCCGGGTCGATCTCCAGCCCGACCAGGCGTACGTCCCGACGAACCCCCGCGGCCAGCCGGGCCCGCAACTCCACGGCCGTCACCGGGGTGGCGCCGTACCCGAGGTCCACCACCAGCGGATCGGCCGCCGCCCGCAGCCGGTCGGCGCAGGTCGCGACGATCCAGTTGTCCACCCGGCGCAGCCGGTTCGGGTTGGTGGTGCCCCGCGTGACCACGCCGAGCGGTCGGCGTCGTGGAGCCCCGCTCATCGGTCCTGTCCCCGGCTCAGGAGACCCGGTGCACCTTGTGCTGCGCCGCCTGCGCCCGTGGCCGGACCACCAGCCGGTCGATGTTGACGTGCTCGGGGCGGGTGGCGCACCAGGCGATGCAGTCGGCGACGTCCTCGGCGACCAGCGGCCCCGGCACCCCGGCGTAGACGGCGGCCGCCCGTTCGGCGTCGCCCTCGAAGCGGACCAGCCCGAACTCGTCGGTCTTCACCATTCCGGGGTCGATCTCGATGACCCGCAGCGGCCGGCCGCACAGCTCCAGGCGGAGCGTGCCGGCGATGGCGGTCTGCGCGTGCTTCGCCGCGGTGTAGCCGCCGCCGCCCTCGTACACGGTCAGGCCGGCGGTGGAGGAGACCACCACGATGGTGCCGGAACCGGACGCCTCCAGCGCCGGCAGCAGCGCCTGGGTGACCCGCAGGGTGCCGAGCACGTTCACGTCGTACATCCACTGCCAGTCGGCGACCGAGCCGGACTCCACCGGGTCCAGGCCGCGCGCTCCGCCGGCGTTGTTCACCAGGAGGGTGACCGGCCCGGGCGCCTGGGCGGCGGCCTCGGCCAACCCGGCCACCGACTCGTCCGAGGTGACGTCGCAGGTCACCGCGGTGGCCTGCCCGCCGGCGGCGGTGATCTCGGCGACCAGGTCGGCGAGCCGTTCGGCGCGGCGGGCGGCGGCGAGCACGTGGAAACCCTCGGCGGCCAGCCGGCGGGCGGTGGCCGCTCCGATCCCGCTGGAAGCTCCGGTGACGATGGCGACAGAGGTCATCCGGTCATTGTCGCCCCGGTCCTCCGAAGCCCCGCGATCGGGCGCGGGGCTTCGCCGCGCGGGCCGACGGTCGATGAGGTCCGTCACCCCGGCCGGCCGCGCCGACGCATTTCCGTAGCCCGATGGGGAAGATGACATCCGGCGTACAGGTTGACCGAGAAGCGCCGGTCGTGCGAGACGGCATTAACCGTGATTGAAGGAGCGGACGTGGCGGAACTGCACACCGGTGTCGGTCGTCAGCGAGGTGCCCGACCGTGGCCCCGGCCCCGCCGCATCGCCACCCTGTCGGTGCACACCTCCCCGCTGCACCAGCCGGGCACCGGCGACGCCGGCGGGATGAACGTCTACATCCTGGAGGTCGCCCGGCGGCTCGCCGAGGCCGACGTCGAGGTGGAGATCTTCACCCGGGCCACCTCGGGTGACCTCCCCCCGGTGGTCGAGATGGCCCCCGGCGTGCAGGTCCGGCACATCACCTCCGGGCCGCTGGAAGGGCTGACCAAGGAGGAGCTGCCCGGCCAGCTCTGCGCCTTCACCGCCGGGGTGCTGCGCGCCGAAGCGTCCCGCCCACCCGGGCACTACGACCTGATCCACTCCCACTACTGGCTCTCCGGCCAGGTCGGCTGGCTGGCCAAGGAGCGCTGGGGAGTGCCGCTGGTGCACACCGCGCACACCCTGGCGAAGGTCAAGAACGCCCAACTCGCCGCCGACGACCGGCCGGAACCGAAGGCTCGGGTGATCGGCGAGGAGCAGGTCGTCGCCGAGGCCGACCAGCTGGTCGCCAACACCCGGGTGGAGGCCCGCGACCTCGTCGAGCGGTACGACGCCGCCCCCGACCAGGTCTCCGTCGTGCAGCCGGGCGTCGACCTGGACCGGTTCCGGCCCGCGCCGGGCGACCGGTTCGTGGCCGCCCGCGCCGCCCGCCGCCGGCTGGGGCTGCCGGTCGACGGGTACGTGGTGGCCTTCGTCGGTCGGATCCAACCACTCAAGGCGCCGGACGTGCTCATCCGCGCGATCGCCGCCCTGCGTGAGCGTGATCCGGCCCTGGCCGACGAGGTGACCGTGGTGATCTGCGGCGGGCCCAGCGGCAGTGGGCTGGACCGGCCGACCGCCCTGATCGAGCTGGCCGCGACGCTCGGCGTCGCCGACCGGGTCCGTTTCCTGCCGCCGCGTACCGGCGACGACCTGCCGGCCCTGTACCAGGCCGCCGATCTGGTCGCGGTGCCGTCGCACAACGAATCCTTCGGGCTCGTCGCCCTGGAGGCGCAGGCCTGCGGTACGCCGGTGCTGGCCGCCGCCGTCGGTGGTCTGGTCACCGCCGTGCGAGACCAGGCCAGTGGGGTGCTCATCGACGGGCACGACCCGGTGGACTGGGCCCGCGCCCTGGGCCGCCTGCTGCCGGACCGTGCCCTGCGGGCCAGGCTGTCCCGCGGCGCCGCCCAGCACGCCCGACACTTCTCCTGGGACCGCACCGTCACGGGCCTGCTCGACGTCTACGGCGAGGCGATCGCCGCGCGCCGGGCCCGCCTCGCCGCCGACCTGGCCGGAGGCCCCGCCCTCTCCTGCTCCTGGTGACCGGGGACAGATCGGGCCGATGCTGACCCGGTGCGGATCGTGCGGGTGGTGACCGCACGCCGATCGTGCTGGTGAAGGCCGCGGGCTGGTCGTCATCCGGTGCGTGGGCCGGGGCGGTCGTAGAGTGGGTCCGGTGAGCCCGAAGAGCGATCTTGCGACCCTGATCGAGTCGGTGTGTGCCGAACGTGACCTGGCCTGGGAGTCGACGGGTCCCGGCTCGTACGCGATCACCCTGCCGGGCACCCACAAGCTCAAGACGATCTGCAACCTGATCGTCGGTGAGCACGCGCTGCGGATCGAGGCGTTCGTCATGCGCCAGCCCGACGAGCGGCGCGAGGAGCTGTGGGCCTGGCTGCTGCAGCGCAACGCCCGGATGTACGGGGTGTCCTTCTCGACCGACGCGGTAGGTGACGTGTACCTGACCGGGCGGGTCAACCCGGCCGGTGTGGACGCCGACGAGCTGGACCGGCTGCTCGGTTCGGTGCTGACCTACTCGGACGAGTCCTTCGACACCATGCTGGAGATCGGTTTCGGCAGCTCGATCCGCCGTGAGTACGAGTGGCGGGTCAAGCGCGGCGAGTCGACCGCGAACCTGGCCGCCTTCGCCCACCTCTTCGAGCCGTCCGGCCCCGGCCCCGCCTGACAACTGGGCCGAGGTGGTGGGACGCCTCCTTTGCTCTGCTTCAACCGACGCAACACTTACGGGCTCCGAGCGTTGCCTGGGTGTAAGCAGAGCAAAGGACG
Organism: Micromonospora sp. NPDC047557; assembly: GCF_043205095.1. Lineage (NCBI taxonomy): Bacteria > Bacillati > Actinomycetota > Actinomycetes > Micromonosporales > Micromonosporaceae > Micromonospora > Micromonospora sp. NPDC047557. The sequence continues at coordinate 133,232 of NZ_JBIDDK010000007.1, forward strand.
TGTGGGGTAGGGGTGCGCCCGGCTCAATCCCTACCGTCACAGCGGGCGGCGACGCACGGAGGGTTCGGACTGCCCTTGCTGGGTATGCCGCACCGCGCGGTGCGGCAGAGGGACCCCCGCGCGCCGAGGACGGAGTGTCGAGGAGCGGAGCGTCCCATGGCTCAGCGGAACAGCTCAGGTCGCGGCGGGACTGCGACCAGGACCAAACGGCAGGCCGGCAACCAGAGCCCGGCTACTCCCGGGATCTCCGAGTCGGAGATCTCCCGAATGCGGGTGGACGACATCCGCGGGCAGTTGCGCAAACGCGGGGTCTCTGGGATCTCCGCGTTGCGCAAGCCTGACCTGGTGAAACAGTTGGTGCGTTCGATGCGTTCGGAGGCCGGTGGGGCTGGACGGCGCAGCACCGGACCGGCTGGTCGGGCCGCCGGCACCAGGGCGTCGGCCGGTCGGGCCGCCGCGACGAAGAAGTCGGCGTCGAGGGCGGCACCGAGTCGCGCAAAGGCGACGCCCGCGAACAAGAGCGCTCCCGCGAAGCGGGCCGCCGCGAAGAAGACGACAGCGGCGAAGAAGACGACAGCGGCGAAGCGGACCACCGCCGCCAAGCGGACCACCGCCGCGAGCAGGTCGACCGCGGCGAAGCGGACGACCACCGCACGGACGTCGACGGCGGCCCGTAAGACGGCCGCGGCGAAGAAGACGACAGCGGCCAGGTCGACCGCCGCTCGCCGGACGTCGACGACCGCGCGTGCCGCGCCAGCGCGAAAGGCGCCCGCGAAGAAGGCGCCCGCGAAGAAGGCGCCGTCGCGACCGGCTGCCAAGCGGGCCACGGCGAAGGCCGCGCCGGCGAAGCGGGCGGCTCCCGCCAAGCGAGCCACGGCGAAGCGGGCGACGCCGGCCAAGCGGGCCACGGCGAGCCGGCCGGCGGCTGGTGGCACGACGGCCGGTGGGGTCCGGACCGGACGGGGCAGCGGACGGTCGGTTCGCAGCTCGCAGGTGATCTCGTCGACGGCGGACCGGCCGGAGCGGCCGGGACGGAGCCTGATCACCGCGAATCACGAGGTGATCCAGCGTTGGGCGCGGGAGCGTGGCGCGAAGCCGGCGACCATCGCGGGCACCGAGCGGGACGGTCGGGCCGGAGTGTTGACCTTCAACATCCCCGGATACCGGGAAAGCAGCCGGATTCGTGAGATCCCCTGGGATGAGTGGTTTCACACGTTTGATCTGCGCCGGCTCAACCTGATCTATCAGGAGCAGATGCGTGACGGCCGGCAGAGCAACTTCTTCCGGACCGAGTCACCCGATCGTGAGGACGGCTGAGGTGTTTACGGGAATGCCCGACGGGTACCCGGCTGTTGCCACAGACCGAGGCCCGAGCTGGGGATACTCGTCAGTTGTGACCGGCGAGACAGCCCATCTGGGTTGAATCCAGAATCCGGCCGAACTAGCTTTATTGCACCGCGCCACGCTTGGAAACGTTCGGGGGAGCGGCGGATCGATCAGATCCGCGCACCAGGCGAGGTGCGAGGGGACGGGTGGATTAACCGTTGGGGGACGGTGCCCACCTGTTTGGACCGGCGGCGCGAGCGGGCGATGCTTACGGGGGTGAGTGTTGCCCGCCGCCGCCGGCCCCACCGGCGAGCGCCCACCATGACCTTCGGGACATGGTGGGCGCTTTGCCGTCGTACGGTCAGCCCGTCTGGACGCGGTCCCCGCGCGGCGCCGGCTCCCGGTCGACGGCCCGGCGCAACGCGTCGACGTGCCGCTCACGGGGCGGCCCGGCCAGCAGGTGCCCGAGCGCGGCCAGCAGGCCCAGCCCGCCCACGATCAGCCAGTGCCGGTCACCGAGGTGTTGCAGGCTCACCCCGCCCAGAGTGGGTGCGACGAACGCCGCAGCCGGGAACGTCAGGTAGAAGACCGACTGGTACCGGGCGCGCAGTTGCGGCGGTGCCAGATCCGCGTTGATCTGCGCGTTGGGCGGCGCGGCGAGCATCGAGCCGACCGTCCAGACCACCGCCGCACCGAGGTAGACGCCCAGGTGGTCGGCGACGGCGAGCACGCCGAAGCCGACCGCCAGCAGGGCCGTGGAGATGGCCAGCACGACGTCCTTGCGGTGCCGGTCGATCAGCCGGGGCACGAACAGTTGCCCCAGCACGATCAGCGCGCCCCCGAGTGCCACCACCGTCCCGTACGCGGACGGTCCCAGACCGTCGGCGCGCATCGCCAGCGGCATGATCGTCGAGGTCTGCAGGGTGAGGACGGCCAGCACGAAGGTGAGCCCGACGAAGATCAGGAAGTTCCGGTCGGTGAGCGCGGTGTGCAGCCCCTGTCGACGGGAGCGGTCGGCCCCCGGCTGGCCGGCGGGCGGGAGGGGTGCGGTCGGGCCGGCCCGTCGCAGCGTCTCCGGCACCTTCCAGGCGATGACGGCGGCGGCGGTCAGCGTGGCGCCGGCGTCGACCAGGAACAGCGCGGTGAAGCTCGCCTCGGCCAGCACGCCGGCGAGCAGCGACGCGACGGCCATGCCCAGGTTGAACGCCCAGAACTGGAGGTTGAACGCGCGTGAGCGGCGCTGCGCGGGCACCACGTCGACGATCGCCGCCACGAAGGCGGGGCTGGGCATCGAGTGCACCACGCCGACCAGCGCGGAAAGCGCCGCGATCAGCAGCAGGGGGCGGCTGAAGGCCAGCGCCACCATCAGGACGGCGGTGGCCAGGTGGGCGGCGAGCAGGGTTGCCCGGCGACCCCACCGGTCGGCCATCACCCCGCCGAGCAGCGCGCCGGCCGCCCCGCCAGCCCCGTACGCCCCGACCACGGTGCCGGCCACCGATTCGCTGGCTCCCCGGGCGTCGGTGAGGTAGAGCGACAGGAAGAGCATGGCGAACGCGCCGGCGCGGTTGATCAGCAAACCCGCCCAGAGGTACCAGAAGGTGGCGGGTAGGCCGCCCGCGGTGTCGTGCCACCAGCGCCGCAGGGCGTGCATCCGACCTCCCGACAGTTCGGTTTCTTAACCGTTTCTCCTGGACGGTAGGAAGTCGGGCCGGGTTGCGCCAGTCGGGTTCCTGATCATGAGCCGTTCGTCTCAGCGGTCACACCGGGCTCAGGCTGCCGCCTCGGCGGGCTGCGACGCCGTAGCGCGGGTGCCGACCGGTGCGGACGCGTCGGCGGCGTGGCGCAGCGCGACGGCACGCCGCTCCCGGGCCGGACCGGACGCGAGGTGGGCCACCGCCGTCAGTACGCCGATCACGGCGCAGCCGAACCAGAGCGCCGCATTGCCGACGTGCTCCCGCACCAGGCCGCCGAGGATCGGCGCGCTCGCCCCGGCGATCTGCCAGGAGAGCCCGAAGACACCCTGGTAGCGACCGCGCAGCTCGGCCGGGGAGAGTTCGGCGATCAGCGTGGAGTTGGACGGCGAGTTCAGCATCTCGCCGACCGTCCAGATCAGCACCGTCAGCCCGTAGAACCAGGCGCTGCCGGCGAACGCGGTAAGCCCGAACCCGACGCCCATCACCACGGCGGCGAGGGCGAGCACCTGCGAGCGGTTCCGACCCCGGATCAGTCGGGGCACGAAGAGCTGGCCGACGACGATGAGCAGGCCGTTGAGCGCGATCACCGAACCGTAGGTGGCCGGGCTCAGGCCGGAGTCACCCATGGCGATCGGCAGCATCGAGATGTGCTGGAGGAAGACCATCGCGGCGAACAGGTTCAGAGCCACGAAGCCGAGGTAGATCCGGTCGCTGAGGATGGTGCGCAGGGCGCCGCGCGGGGCCGTGGTCGCCGCGACGGTGAATCCGCCGTGCCGGGTCTCCGGCACCCGGGCGAAGATGATCAACGCGGTGATCAGCATCGTGCCCGCGTCGACCACGAACAGCAGCAGGTAGTCGGCCTGCGCGGCGAGACCGGCGAGGATGGCGGCGCAGGCGAAGCCCAGGTTGATCGCCCAGTAGTTGAGCGAGAACGCGCGCAGCCGGTCCTTGGCCGGCACCACGTCGATCATCATGGCCCCGAACGCCGGCCGGGCCGCCTCGGCGAACATGCCGAGCAGCAGCGCACCCAGCGCCACCGCCCAGAGGTCACGGGCCAGGCCGAGGGCGAGCATCATGGCCGCCGCGCCGACATGCGCGGTGAGCAGCGTCGGCCGGCGGCCCCACCGATCGGCCAGGGTGCCGCCGGCGGTGGTGCCGACCGCGCCGCCGACACCCCAGAGGCCGAGCACCAGGCCGGCCTGGGAGGGGGAGAAGCCCCGTTCCTGGGTCAGGTAGATGGCGAGGAAGACGAGCACGAACGAGCCGAGTCGGTTGATCAGAGTGCCCGACCACAGGTACCAGAAGGTGGCCGGCAGCCCGCCGGTGGTGTCCCGGAACCAGCTCCGCATCGTCCGCACGTAGTGCCCCCGCTTGCAAGTAATGACCGATGTGACTACAGCGCCTTACAACCCTAGTAGCGATCGGATTCACAGGTCATCCGCTTTATCACGTGGTGGTCGTCACGACGGGTGCCCGCGTGTCCGGTGCGGGGTTGAGGCAGGATGATCCGCATGACTGCGAGCGAGGGGCCCACCGTCGGGACGCTGGTCCTGCTGCGGCACGGCGAGAGTGACTGGAACGCCAAGAACCTCTTCACCGGCTGGGTGGACGTCGACCTGACCGAGAAGGGCGAGGGCGAGGCGCGGCGCGGCGGCGAGCTGCTGCGCGAGCACAGCCTGCTGCCGGACGTCGTCCACACCAGCGTGATGCGCCGGGCGATCCGCACCGCCGAGTTGGCGCTGAACGCCGCCGACCGGCACTGGATCGCGGTGCGCCGGTCGTGGCGGCTCAACGAGCGGCACTACGGCGCCCTACAGGGCAAGGACAAGAAGCAGACCCTCGACGAGTACGGCGAGCAGCAGTTCATGCTCTGGCGCCGGTCGTACGACACCCCGCCGCCGCCGATTGCGGACGACGACGAGTGGTCGCAGGTGGGCGACCCGCGCTACGCGCTGCTGCCGACCGAGCTGATGCCGCGTACCGAGTGCCTCAAGGACGTCGTCGAGCGGATGCTGCCCTACTGGTACGACTCGATCGTGCCGGACATCCTGGCCGGCCGGACGGTGCTGGTGGCCGCGCACGGCAACTCGCTGCGTGCCCTGGTGAAGCACCTCGACCAGATCTCCGACGAGGCGATCGCCAAGCTGAACATCCCGACCGGCATTCCGCTGCGCTACGACCTCGACCCGCAGCTGCGCCCGCTCACCCTGGGCGGCACCTACCTCGACCCGACGGCGGCGAAGGCAGCCGCCGCCGCGGTCGCCAACCAGGGCCGCTGAGAGCAGAGAAAGGGGCCTCCGCGACGCGGGGGCCCCTTTCTGGCATGTGTCAGTTGCCGGTTGGCGTGCTCTCCCCGGTGATCAGGTAGATCACGTGCTCGCCGGCGTTGACCGCGTGGTCGGCGAAGCGCTCGTAGAAGCGGCCCAGCAGGGTGGCGTCGATGGCGGTCTCCACCCCGTACGGCCAGTCGTCGCCGAGCAGCACCGAGAACAGGCTCTTGTGCAGCTCGTCCATGGCGTCGTCGTCCCGGTCCAACTCGCCGGCCAGGTCGACGTCGGGCTTGGCCAGCACCGAACCGATCTTCGCCGCCATCCGGTCGGCGATGTCGGACATCTCAGTGAAGATCGTCCGCAGCTCGGCCGGTACGGCGGGCGAGGGGTGCCGGCGCAGCGCCGTCTTCGCCACGTGGTCGGCCAGGTCACCCATTCGCTCCAGGTCGGCGGCCACGTGCAGCGCGGTGATCATGGCACGCAGGTCGGAGGCGACCGGCGCCTGCCGGGCGAGCAGGTCACACACCCGCTCCTCGACATGCCGGTAGAGGTCGTCGATCTCGGCGTCCCGCTCGATGACCGTCTCGGCGGCCTGCCGGTCGGCGGTGAGCAGGGCCCGGGTGGCCTGGCGCATGGCAGCGCGGACGCCCTCCGCCATGTCCACCAGCAGTTGGCTGACGATCTGGAGGTCGGCCCGGAACTCGTCGCGCATCATCACGTCCTGTGGTCGGTCGCCGCCGACGGGTGCCGGCGCAGGGGTTGAGCAGGTGCGACGCCAACGGTAGGGCGCGTGGACGGATCCCGGATGAACCTCGGTGAACGACGCCAGACGTGGGGGTGAACACTTCCGGAAGTGCGGGTGGTTCGTCCCGTTCTGTGTGGTAGCCAGGTTAACAATGACCCTACGATCGCCGGGTGGAGTGGGCGGTGACGGTCGTGGTGGCCGTGGCGTTGGCGGCCGGACTGGTCGTCGGCCTTCTGCTGCCCCGGTTCCTGCCGGCGCGCGGCCGCTCCACGTCGACGGGCAGCGCGAGCTCCCGCTGGAGCAGGGGGAGGCCCGCGATAGCCGACGAGCAGCAGGCCGGGCTCGGCCGCCGGACGATCGATTCGCTCCGGGCCGGTGTCGTGGTACTGGACAACGACGACGTCCCCGTGCTGATCAATCCGGCCGCCCGCGCGATGGGTCTGCTGCGTACCGGCAGCACCCCGGGCTCGATCGCCGCGCACCCGTTGATCCGTACGCTCGCAGGCCAGGTGCGGCGCACCGGCGTGCGGCGCGAGATCGAGCTGGACCTGCCGCGGGGTCGCGACAGCGCGGGGGAGAACCCGCTGGGCGTGCACCTGCGGGCCATGGGTCTCGGGAACGGCTTCATCGCCGTGGAGGCGGTCGACGTGACCGAGTCGCACCGGCTGACCCGGGTCCGACGTGACTTCGTGGCGAACGTGAGCCACGAGCTCAAGACACCGATCGGCGCGCTCCAACTGCTCGCCGAGGCGCTGCTGGACGCCACCGAGCCGGCCGACGCCGCGGTGCCCGACCTCTCCGAGGACCTGGTCGCCGCCCGCCGGTTCGCCGAACGGATCCAGCACGAGTCGACCCGGCTGGGCCGGCTGGTGCAGGAGTTGCTGGAGCTGACCCGGCTCCAGGGCGCCGAGCCGCAGCCGCCACCGGAGCCCGTCGCGCTCGACTGGGTGATCGCCGAGGTGGTCGACCGCACCCGCACCACGGCCGCCGCCCGGGGGGTCGAGGTGACGGTCGACGGCGAGCGGGGTCTCACGGCGTACGGCAGCGACAGTCAGCTCGCCACGGCGGTGGCGAACCTGGTGGAGAACGCCATCAACTACTCGGGCGAGGACACCACGGTGCGGGTCACCCTGCGCGGTAACGGCGAACATGTCGAGGTCGCGGTCGCTGACCAGGGCATCGGCATCGCCCCGACGGACGTGGACCGGATCTTCGAGCGGTTCTACCGGGCCGACCAGGCCCGCTCGCGCTCCACCGGTGGCACCGGGCTCGGCCTGGCCATCGTGAAACACATCGCGAGCAACCATGGCGGTCGGGTGGAGGTGTCGAGCACTCTTGGGGGTGGATCGACGTTCACCCTACGGTTGCCCGCCAGCCCACCGGACGACCTGCTGGCGACACTGCCGCCGGTTGGGATCGAGGCCGGTCCGGCCGAGCTTCGGCAGGTCTGACAGCAATGGAAAGGAAATCCCCGTTGAGCCGCGTTCTGGTGGTCGAGGACGAGGAGTCGTTCTCCGACGCCCTGTCGTACATGCTCCGTAAGGAGGGCTTCGAGGTCTCGGTCGCCGCGACCGGCACCGACGCCCTCACCGAGTTCGACCGAACCGGCGCCGACATCGTGCTGCTCGACCTGATGTTGCCCGAGATGTCGGGGACCGAGGTGTGCCGGCAGCTCCGGCAGCGCTCGGCCGTGCCGATCATCATGGTCACCGCGCGGGACAGCGAGATCGACAAGGTGGTCGGCCTGGAGATCGGCGCCGACGACTACGTCACCAAGCCGTACTCTCCCCGGGAACTGGTCGCGCGGATCCGCGCGGTGCTGCGCCGGCAGAGCCCGGAGGTGGCCGAGGCGGGCGCCCCGACGCTGGCCGCCGGCCCGGTCCGGATGGACATCGAGCGGCACGTGGTGACCGTCGAGGGTGGGGCCGTGCAGCTGCCGCTCAAGGAGTTCGAGCTGCTGGAGCTGCTGCTGCGCAACGCGGGCCGGGTGCTGACCCGCGGTCAGCTCATCGACCGGGTCTGGGGCGCCGACTACGTCGGCGACACCAAGACGCTGGACGTGCACGTCAAGCGGCTGCGCTCCAAGATCGAGCCGGAGCCGTCGGCGCCGCGCTTCATCGTCACGGTGCGGGGCCTGGGGTACAAGTTCGAGCCGTGATCGGCCGACCCGAAGGGGGCCCACGCTCGGCGTGGGCCCCCTTCGGGCTGTCCGGGTCCGCTCAGCGGACGACCTTGATGTTGAAGGTGGCGGTGTCGAGCCGGCCGTAGAGCCGCAACCAGAGCGGCATCAGCATCTCGGTGCCCCGGGCGGTGGAGAGGTCACCGAGGTCGATCACGTCGGTGTGCCCGAAGCTGACGAGCAGCCCGGTGACGATCCGCTTGGCCTCCGCGTCGTCGCCGGAGACGAACACGGTGTGCGCGCCGTCGGCGAGCTGGCGCGGGCGCACCATCAGCTCGGCGGTCAGCGTGTTGAGAGACTTGACCACCCTGGCCTGCGGGAACTCCCGCTGGATCTGCTCGGCGAGGGAGTCGGTGTCCGGCACCGTCAGGGTGGGTGGGAAGCCTGCGCTGAAGTCGAGCGGGTTGGCGATGTCGAGCAGGACCTTGCCGGCCAGATTCGCCGCGCCCGCCGCCGTGAGCGCCGGCAGGGACCCGGTGCCACTGGTGGCGTTGACCACCAGTTCGGCGTCGGCTGCTGCCACGGCCAGGGTCTCCAGGCCGACCCCGGGGTGCTCGGCGGCCCAGGCGGCGAACGCCCCGGCCCGGGTCGCCGCGACGTCCCGGGTGCCGATGACGACCTGGTGGCCCAGCTCCGCCGCGCGAGCGCCGATGGTCCTGCCGACCGAGCCGGTGCCGAGAACTGCGATGTGCATGTCGATCGATCCTCCACTCGGGGCGCGGTGGCGTCGCGCCGATTCCCGGTAGGCTAACAGACAGGTCTGTCTATCGCTGCCCACGGGAAGGCGGCAGGGCACGTGTCCCTCGTAGCGTGTCGAGCTGCCCCAGAAATGGGGCGGCGGCCGGGGCGGGCAAGGTGCGGTGCCACTGGCTCAGCCTGCGGTGCCAGTGGCTCAGCCCGAGCGACTCAGCCCGAGCGACTCAGCCCGAGCGACTCAGCCTCAGCGACTCAGCCTCAGCGGCTCAGCCCCAGCGACTCAGCCCCATATCTGGGGCAGCTCGACAGGAGTAGGAGACACCATCAGCGCTCGCGACGGGGACGACGCGCGGCAGCAGACGGAGCTGTCTGTAGAATCGGCCCGCCACCAGCACGTCGAGGGAGTGCCGATGCCTGCCCACCGCACGCCGGCCGGCTCGGCCCGGGACCGGATCCTGGAGACCGCGTTCCGGCTCTTCTACGCCCACGGCCCGCGCGGCGTCGGGGTGGACACGGTCATCGCCGAGTCGGGCGTGGCCAAGGCGACGCTCTACAAGCACTTCCCGCGTAAGGACGACCTGGTGCTGGCGTACCTCGACCGGGTCGACCAGGCGTGGTTCGGTGCGCTGCGCGCCGCCGCCCGGGACGCCGGCGACGAGCCGCGCGACCAGTTGGTCGGGATGTTCGACGCGCTCGCCGGCGCCTGCCGGCGGGACGGCTACCACGGTTGCGCGTTCATCAACACGGCCGCCGAGTCACCGGCCGGCGGCCCGGTGCACGCCCGGACGGTCGAGCACAAGACCGTGGTCCGGGCCTGGGTGACGGAGCTGGCCCGGCAGGCCGGCGCGGCCGACCCGGAGTTGCTCGCCCGGCAGCTCACCCTGCTGCTCGACGGCGGGCTCGCCAGCGGCGTGCTGGACGGCGATCCGGTGATCGCCGACGCGGCCCGGCGCAGCGCCCGCACGCTCGTCGATGCGGCGTTGCGCTGACGAGGCGCTCCGCTCAGAACAGCTTGCGCAGCGCCGCCGCGATGTCGGCCACCTCGGTCAGACGGCTCTCCGCCACGCTGATCGGTTAGAGATTGTCGGCGGGGTGCGGGGCGACCAGGCCCTGCTGCACCCGGGCCGCGCACAGCTCGGCCAGCCGCTCGTACGCGGCGGCGCCGATCAGCGCGGTCAGCTCGGGCCCGTACGACAGGTACATCGGCTCGGCGCCCACGTGGGCGTCCGTCGAGGACGTGCACCACCAGTCCAGATCGTGCCCGCCGGCGCCCCAGCCGCGCCGGTCGAACTCGGACAGCGTGGAGACGAGCACCTTGGAGTTGTCGGGTCGCTTGACCCAGTCCTGGTCCCGCCGGATCGGCAGTTGCCAGCAGACGTCCGGCTTGTATTCCAGCGGGTGCACCCCGTCGCGCAGCGCCTGGGCGTGCAGCGCGCAACCGCCGCCGCCGGTGAAGTCGGCGTCGTTGAGGAAGACGCACGGCTCGTCGGGCCCTCGGGTGGCGGTGCGGCGGGCCGGGTTCTTGCCGTCGATCGTGTCCTCGTCGGTCCAGTTCTTGAAACCGCGCCGGAAGTGCTGCCAGGTCGACGGGGTGAGCCGTTTGACGGCGCTGCGGACACGCTTCTCGTCGTCCGAGTCGGTGAAGAACGCCCCGTGCGAGCAGCAGCCGTCGGCGGACCGGCCGGCGATGATGCCGTGGCAACCCCGACCGAAGATGCAGGTCCAGCGGGAGAGCAGCCAGGTCAGGTCGGCCCGGATCAGGTGGGTCTCGTCCGCCGGGTCGGCGAACTCGATCCACTCCCGGGGAAAGTCCAGCGGCACCTCGCGGCTGCGCGGGTCGCCCGGATCGTCCACCAGCACGCGGAGCTCCATCGTCACTCGGACCAGCGTACGCGCGGTGACGTCCCAGGGCCGACGAGCCGCACGAACGTGTTGCACCTAGTGTCTTCACCATGCGACTGGGTGTCCTCGACGTCGGATCCAACACGGTGCACCTGCTGGTGGTCGACGCGCATCATGGCGCGCACCCCTGGCCCGCGCACTCGGAGAAGGTCGTCCTGCGTCTCGCTGAGCAGATTGGCCCGGACGGCGCGTTGACCGAGGCCGGCTCGGACAGCCTGGTCAAGGCGGTCGGCATGGCCAAGGCGGCGGCCGCCGGGCTGGAGGCAGACGACCTGATCGCGTTCGCCACGTCCGCCGTTCGTGACGCCACCAACGCGGCCGACGTGCTCGCCCGGGTCCGCGACGAGACCGGCGTACGCCTGGAGGTGCTCTCCGGCGCGGACGAGGCGCGGATGACCTTCCTGGCGGTGCGGCGCTGGTTCGGCTGGTCGGCGGGGCGCCTGCTGGTGCTCGACATCGGTGGCGGCTCCCTGGAGATCGCCGCGGGGATCGACGAGGACCCGGACGTCGCGATCTCGCTGCCGCTCGGCGCCGGCCGCCTGACCCGGGAGCGGCTGCGGGTCGACCCGGACAGCGCGACGCCGCCGTCCGCCGAGGCCGTCGACAAGCTGCGGGAGTACGTGGACGGCCGGCTGGACAAGGTGGTCGACCAGTTGACCGAGGTGGGCTGGGGTCGGGCGGTGGCCACCTCGAAGACGTTCCGCACCCTGGCGCGACTGGCCGGCGCGGCGCCGTCCGGGGCTGGGCTCTGGGCGCGGCGCAGCCTGACCCGTGAAGGTCTGCGGCAGGTCATCGGCTTCATCCGGCACATTCCGCCCACCCAGTTGGTGGAGCTGGAGGGGGTCAGCGCGGGCCGGGCCCACCAGCTGCTGGCCGGCGCGGTGGTTGCCGAGGCGGTGATGCGCAGGCTCGACCTGGACACGCTGGACATCTGCCCGTGGGCCCTGCGGGAGGGGGTCATCCTCCGCCGACTCGATCAACTCGAGCCGATCTGACCGGGGTGCCGGGTTACGAGTGGTTTGCCAGTGCTCGTCCTGATGGCCCCACGACAGCCAAGCTACGCTGGCTGATGTGACTTCCCGCGTTCCGGTGCTCCTGTCCAGCTCCTCGGTCTTCCCCGAGCCGACCGCGGCGGCGTTCCAACTGGCCGCGGCGCTCGGCTACGACGGCGTCGAGGTGATGGTCTGGACCGACGTGGTCAGCCAGGACGCGGGCGCGCTGCGCGGCCTGTCGGCGCACTACGGCGTCCCGGTGCTGTCGGTGCACGCGCCCTGCCTGCTGGTCACCCAGCGGGTGTGGAGCCCCGACCCGTGGGAGCGGCTGCGCAGGGCCGCCGAGCTGGCCGAGACGCTGGGAGCGCCGACGGTCGTGGTGCATCCGCCGTTCTCCTGGCAGCGGGACTACGCGCGCAACTTCGCCGAGGGGTTGGCCACGGTCGCGGACCGGTTCAACGGGCTGCGCTTCGCGGTGGAGAACATGTACCCGGTGCGGATGGCCGGCCGGCAGTTCGTCCCGTACGTCCCCGGGTGGGATCCCACCGACACCGGCTACCCGTCGTACACCCTGGATCTGTCGCACTGCGCGGCCTCGCACAGCGACCCCCTCGACATGGCCGACCGGATGGGCGCGGGCCTTGCCCACGTGCACCTCGGCGACGGCACCGGCGAGGGCCGCGACGAGCATCTGGTGCCCGGGCGCGGGACCCAGCCCTGCGGGGAGCTGCTCTCCTCGCTGGCGGCGCGGGGCTTCACCGGCGCGGTGGCCGTCGAGGTGGCGACCCGGGGCGCGAAGAGTCGCGCGGTGCGCGAGGCGGACCTGCGCGCCGCGCTGGAGTTCGCCCGCCAGCACCTGCCCGCCCAGTCACCTGTCGACGTCTGACCCCGGCGGGGCCCGGCGTCAGCTGACCGGGGTCAGCGACTCGGTGGTCGAGGTCGGCTGCGGGGCGACCGGCAGCTGCTCCCCGATGGCGGCCCGCTTGCGGGCCCGGTGTGCCGCCACGTGCGAGCGGGTGGCGCAGCGCTCGGAGCAGAACCGCCGGCAGCAGTTGGACGACGTGTCCAGGTAGACGTTGCCGCACCGCTCGTCGGCGCAGACCCCGAAGCGGGCGCTGCCGTACTCGCAGAGCCAGACCGACAGCCCCCAGACCGCGCCGGCCAGGTATTCGGCGCTGACCGACGCGCCCCGGCTGGTCACGTGCATGTGCCAGTCGCTGGAGTCGTGCCCGGAGATGCGCGGCTGGACCGGGAACGCCTCGAGCAGCGCGTTCAGCTCGGTCACCGCCTGGGCGTCGCGGCCCGAGGTGCCGTACTCGAAGACGTCGCGGAGCCGCTTCTGTGCCCGCCGGAAAATCGCGACGTCGCGGTCGGCGACCTCGTCGCGCATCCAGGCGTTGTCGTCGGGGAAGAGGGCCCGCAGGTCGTCGAGGTCGTCCAGGCGGGCGTTGACCAGGTCAACGCCGGTCCGGGCGTACGCGTCGAAGTTCACGCCCCCAACGGTAGACGACTCACGGGGTGCGCGGCGCGTCGATGTAGTGCGGGAGGAACCGCGCGTAGCCGTCGGTGATCAGACTCGCGCTCTCCCGCACCCCCACCCCGGCCGACTCGCCGTCGACGATCCAGCTGCCCAGCACCACCCGGTTGCCGGCGAACTGCGGCAGCGCCCGGAACTCCTGGTAGCACCAGCCCTCGTCGCCGTAGATTCCCGGGTTGGTGATCTCCTGCTCGGCGGTCACGATGCGTACCGAGCCGCCCTCCCGGCCGAGCAGCGGCTTGGCCACGTACTCGGGCATGCCGCGCGGCGAGTCGAGGTACGCCGGGAGCAGGTACTCGTGGTCGGGGTACAGCTCCCAGAGGATCGCGAGCAGCGCCTTGTTGGACAGCAGCAACTTCCACGCCGGTTCGATCCAGGTGGTCGGGGTGCCCGGGGCCAGCGCGGGCGGCCCGTACGGCTCGGCCAGCATCCACTCCCACGGGTAGAGCTTGAAGCAGGTGGTCACCGGTCGGTCGGCGGCGTCGACGAAGCGCCGGCCGTCCCAGCCGATCTCCTGGATGGGTTGCAGCTCGACGTCGAGGCCGGCCTGTCGGGCGGTCTCGGCGAGGTAGCCGGCGGTCATGTGGTCCTCGCCCGACTCCTCCTCGTTGGACCAGAGCACGTGCACCCGCGGGTCGTGCAGCCCGGCGCCGATCTTGGCCCAGGCGCCGACCAGCCGCTCGTGCAGGCTGTTCCACTGGTCCAGCTCGGGGTGGGTCTGCTCCAGCCAGTACCACTGGATGATGCTCGCCTCGACCAGCGCCGTCGGCGTGTCCGCGTTGTACTCCAGCATCTTCGGCGGCCAGGTGCCGTCGTACGCCAGGTCGAAGCGCCCGTAGAGGGTGGGTGGCGCCTCGCGCAGCGACCGGGCCACCGCGTCGGCCGCCCAGGCGGGGATGCCGAACTCGGCGTACCGGCGCTGCGCCACCACGTGCTCGGCGGCGGCCACCGACATCCGGTGCAGCTCCTCCGTGGCCTCCTCCAGCCGCAGCACCTCATCGAGGTCGAAGGCGTACGCGGCGGTCTCGTCCCAGTACGACATGATCCCGCCGTCGGGCAGCTCGGTGTCGACGTACACCAGCCCCTGCGCGCGGATGGTGGCGTCCCAGTCGGGTCGGGGCGGCACGGACTCGCGGCGCACGTCAGCCGCCGCAGGAGGCGAGGTGGGTGCCGAACCCGCCGCGCTCGGGCAGGGCGGCCGTCGTCGGCTCCCCGGCGGCGCGTCCCACGACCGGCGCGGGGACCCGCATCGCCAGCGCGACCGTGTCACCGCCGCCGACCGGCCCGAGGGCGCAGTCGTCATCGTCGTCGTCCGAGGTCATGTTGCAGCCGGAGAGGGCGAGCGCGAGAGCGGTGAGCGCGCCGAGCTGCACGGAGGCCGACCGGAGCCGGCGGCGGGGGCGTTGGTCCACGGCATCGTTGTAGTCGATCGACGCCAGCACCGCAGCCCCGGCCGCCCCTCGGCGGGGGTCCTGGCAGGGGCGATACGCTCGGCTCATGCTCCGTTCCGTCATCCTCGCCGCCTCCCGGTCATCCCAGGTCGAGCGGCTCGTCGCGACCGCCCCGTACACCCGGGACGTCGTTCGCCGGTTCGTCGCCGGCGCCGCCACCGACGACGCGTTGCGCGCGACCCGCGGGCTCGTCGACGACGGTCTGGCCGTCACCCTCGACCATCTGGGCGAGGACACCGTCACCCCCGAGCAGGCCACGGCCACCCGGGACGAGTATCTGAAGCTGCTGAAGATGCTCGCCGCCGCCGGGCTCACCCCGGCCGCCGAGGTGAGCGTGAAGCTCTCCGCGCTCGGCCAGATGTTCGACGAGCAGTTGGCGTACGACAACGTGCGGGCGATCTGCGCGGCCGCCGACGCCGCGGGCACCACTGTCACCCTGGACATGGAGGACCACACCACCACCGACTCGACGTTGGAGGTGCTGGCCAAGCTGCGCAAGGACTTCCCGTCGACAGGCGCGGTGCTCCAGGCGTACCTGCGCCGTACCGAGTCGGACTGCCGGGAGTTGTCCTCCGCCGGGTCGCGGGTGCGTCTGTGCAAGGGCGCGTACCGGGAGCCGGAGTCGGTGGCGTACCAGTCGGCCCGCGAGGTGGACAAGTCCTACGTCCGCTGCATGAACATCCTGATGTCCGGTGACGGTTACCCGATGCTGGCGACCCACGATCCGCGGATGATCGCGATCGGCGAGGACCGGGCCCGCTGGTTCGACCGGGGGCCGGAGCGCTTCGAGTTCCAGATGCTCTACGGCATCCGCCCCGAGGAGCAGGCCCGGCTGGCCGGCGAGGGCTACACGGTGCGCACCTACGTCCCGTACGGCGACGAGTGGTACGGCTACCTGATGCGTCGGCTCGCCGAGCGCCCGGCGAACCTGGTCTTCTTCGGCCGCGCCCTGATCTCGAAGAAGTAGTCACCGCTTGACGCGCTTGGCTAATTGGATTAGCTTAAAGCTATGACAGTTAGCCAGGTGCGGCGGGACGGCGGACACATCGCGTACGAGGTGCACGGCGACGGCCCGCTGGTCGTCCTCGCGCACGGCATGGGCGAGAACAGGGCGAGCTTCCGACACCTGGTGCCGCTGCTCGTGGCCGCCGGTCACCGGGTCGCCTCGGTCGACGTACGCGGGCACGGGGAGTCCAGCGTCGGCTGGCCCACGTACGCCCCGGCGGAGGTCGGCGCCGACCTGCTGGCCGTCGTCCGTGACCTCGACTCCGGGCCGGCCGTGCTGGTCGGCAGCTCGTCCGCCGCCGCGGCGGTGGTCTTCGCCGCGACCGACGCGCCCGAGCTGGTCTCCGGCATCGTGCAGATCGGCGCGTTCGTCGGTCAGCCGAAACTCAACCCGCTGCTGCGGGCGGCGATGGGAGCCGTGCTGCGCAGTCCCCGACTGTTCGGGATGTTCCACAACACGCTCTTCCCCGTGCACCGGCCGGCCGACGACGCGGCGTACCGCCGGTCGATGGTGGCCAACCTGCGCGAGCCCGGCCGGATGGCCGCGACCCGCGGCGTGATCGCGCCGGTCGAGCCGCACTGGACCGCCCGCGCGCCGCAGGTGCGCCAACCGGTGCTGGTGCTGATGGGCACCAAGGACCCGGACTTCCCCGACCCGGGCGCGGAGGCACGCGCGGCCCGCCGGCTCTTCCGCGTCGCCGAGGCCCGGATGATCGAGGAGGCCGGGCACTACCCGCACGCCGACCGGCCGCGGGCCACCGCCGACGAGCTGGTGGGTTTCCTGGCGGTGTGTGCCGGTGCCTAGGGCCGGGCTCAACCAGCAGACCGTGGTGCGGGAGGCCGCCCGGCTGGCCGACGAGGTCGGCTACCAGCAGCTCACCCTCGCCGCGCTCGCCAGCCGGCTCGGAGTCGCGCTGCCCAGCCTCTACAAGCACATCCGCGGGGCGGACGCGCTGAGCCAGAAGCTCGCCGCGCTGGCCACCGCCGAGCTGGCCACAGAGCTGACCACGGCGGCCGCCGGCCGCTCGGGTGGGGACGCGCTGCGGGCGATGGCGGACGCCTACCGCGCCTACGCCCACCGGCACCCCGGGCGCTACCCCGCCACCCAGCGGGTGCCCGACCCGTCCGACCCGGAACACGTCGAGGCGGGCGGACGCGCGGTCGGCGCCATATTCGCGGTGCTGCGCGGCTACGGGCTCACCGGCGACGACGCGGTGGACGCGACCCGGGCGCTGCGCAGCGCCCTGCACGGTTTCGTCGCCCTGGAGGCCGCCGGTGGCTTCGGCCTGCCGCGCGAGGTCGACCGCTCGTACCACCAGTTGGTCGCCGGCCTGGACGTGGCATTCCGCTCCTGGCCGGCTCGCGGAGCCTGAACCGGTCCGATCGGCCCGGGTCGGCCTCGCCCGATCCGGTCTTTGGTCGTACCCTTCGGCGGGTGACTGACGGGGTGCAGCAGCCAGCACCGCGGCGGCTCTGGCCGCTGTGGACCGTGCTCGTCGTGGTGGTCCTGCTGCTGGGCTGCGGCCTTCCGGCGGCGTTGGTCGTCGGTGCGGTACGCGAGGCCGGCGGCCGGGCCACGGTCAGCCGGGCCGGCGCCACCGCGACCGACGACCCGGCCACCGCCGTCGCCCGCGCCCTGTCCGACCGGATGACCGCGCAGCTCCAGCGGCAGTCCACGGCGCTGCTCGGCGGCGACCGGCCCGCCTTCCTCGCCGTCGCCGACCCCGCCGCGCATCCCGACCTGCGCCATCGCTTCGCCGCACTGCGCGCCCTGAAGGTGACCGTGTGGCGGGCCGAGCCGAGCGGCCTGCCCGTACCGGTCGTCGGCAGGGCGGGCGAGTGGCGGCTGTTGGTGCGCTTCCAGTACTGCTTCGTGGCGCCCGGCTGCCGACCGAGCCCGGTGCTGATCGGCACCCGCTGGCGGGAGAACGGCGACCAGCCCCGACTGGTCGCCCTGGAGGAGTCCAAGTCCGCCGAGACCGGCACCCGACCGTGGGAGATCAGCGAGCTGGCCGTGGCGGTCGGCGCGCGGACCATCGTCGCCACCACGCCGGCGCTGCGCGGCAAGCTGCCCGGCCTGCTGACCCAGGCGGAGGCGGCCGCCGCCGTCGCCGACACGTACGCGGTGACCGGCTCGCCTCCCGACCGCTACCGGATCTTCTACGCCGGTCGGACGGAGTGGCAGCGCTGGTACGGCGGCGGACGCCCACAGTGGACCGGCGGCTACGCGGTGACCGTGGGCGGCGGCCACCACGAGGTGGTGCTCAACGCCGACGGGCTGTCCAGCAGCGGAACCGACGACCTGCTCCGGCACGAGCTGACCCACGCCGCCTCGCTGCCGGAGCGCGGTTACCCGGGCAAGACGACCTGGTGGCTCGTCGAGGGGCTGGCCGAGTTCGCCGGCTCGGGCGGTCAGCCGGTCGACCGGTACGAGGGACTCGCGGAGGTGCGCAAGCTGGTCCGGGGCGGTTGGGACGGCCGACTGGAGGGCGTCACGCCCGCCGACGACGCGCCCGCCGAGCGGGTCGGCGGCAGCTACGGCGTCGGCTACCTCGCCGTCCGCCACCTCGTCGACCGGTTCGGGCCGGAGCGGCTGCTCGCCTTCTTCAAGGCCGTGGTGCACGAGCGCAAGACCCCCGACGCCGCCGCCGAGCAGGCGTTCGGCGAGCAGTGGTCGACGTTGCACGACGAGTGCGTGGCGTACGTCCGCGCGACCGCCGCCTGACCATCGCACCCGCGTCGCCGGTACCGATTCGCTGATCCGCGAGTGTGCTCGGGACCTACCGAAGGGATGTGGCGCATGCCCAACGCTGACGTTCTCCTTCACGAACTCCTGGACGAGGGGTTGGCTGACTGGGTCCCCCTGACCCGCATCACGGGCTCCGCCCGGGAGGCGGTGGCTGCTGACGGAGGCGACCATCGGGAGGTCGCGACCGCCCTCATCGCACGACTGATCGAGGAAGGGCTCATGGTCCCCGGCGACCTCGGCCACAGTGGGTTCCAGGCATGGCCAGGGGCGCGGCATGAGCTTGTGCGCAGGGTCGTCGCCCAGTGTCAGCAGCTGGACTGGGATCCGCTCGGCGATGGCTGCTGGTGGGCCAACACCGACAAGGGGGACAGGCTGGCGCGAGCCTGACGAGCCCTACCGCCGCGTCGCCTTCGCCGGCCCGGATACAACGAGATCTTGGACAGTTTCCGTCCTGCTCGAACGGTAACTGTCCAAGATCTCGGCGAGCGGGCGAAGCCGTGGCTGGTGCGGCGGCTTCGGGTGAGACGCGGTCGGCGCGACGGTGCGCCGTACGATCGATGGGTGCGCCGCCCCCAGTTGCCGCGGCCCGCAAGCGCCACGCGGCCCCGCCTGCTCATCGCCCTGACCGCCGTCGCCGTCCTCACCGCCACCACCGCCGCCTCCTGCGGCGACGACCAGCCGCCGGTCGCGCTCGCCTCGGCCGCCCGCAACCCGGTGAGCGAGGTGATCGATGCTCCGGCGACGGTGACCGCCCGGGCCGCCGCCACCCTGACCGCGCCCGCCGACGGCACCCTGGCCAGCCTGCGCGTCCAACCTGGACAGCGGGTGAAGCGTGGCCAGGTGCTCGCGGTGGTCGCATCCCCGTCGGCTCAGGCCCGGCTGCGCCAGGCGAAGGAGGCGCTCGACGCGGCCAAGCGCGCCGGCCGGGGTGTCTCCACCGGCAACCTGAGCAGCAGCCGGCGGGGCACCGACAAGGCCGCCGACGAGGCGTTCGACGCCGCCCGCGAGGCCGCCGAGAAGATCGCCGACCCGCAACTGCGCGACGCGCTGCTGACCCAGGTGACGTCCGCGCAGCGGCAGTACGCCGCCGCCGCGCGCAGCGCCGATCAGGCCGTCCGCGCGGTGCAGCGGGGGATCAGCGGGCTGAACTCCGCCGTCGGCTCGCTCTCCGCGGCGCAGCGGCTCCAGGCCCAGCAGGCGTACGACCTGGCGAAGGCGACAGTCGACGCCCTGACCCTGCGCGCCCCGGTCGCCGGGGTGGTGCAGCCCGGCGGCACCCGGGCCGGCAGCGGCGCCAACGCCGGCCTGGCCGGGCTGCTGGAGCAGGCCGGTGGGCCCGGACTCGACCCCTCCGCGCTGGCCCCCGCCCAGGGCGGGCCGCCGGCCGGGGTCGACGACGCCGTCGCGGTCGGCGGTCAGGTCACCGCCGGCACGCCGGTGCTGACCGTCGTGGACACCGGGCAGCTGGGGCTGCTCGCCGACGTGGACGAGACCGACGTGCTGCTGGTCAAGCCCGGCGTGACCGCCGCCGTCGAGCTGGACGCCGTCACCGGTGCCAGCTACGACGCCACGGTCCGCTCGGTCGACGTGCTCCCCACCAGCTCCGCGCAGGGCGGCGTCACCTATCGGGTACGCCTCACGTTGGGTCCCGGGAAGCTGGCCGAGGACGCCCCGGCCCCGACGCCCCGCCCCGGCATGAACGCGATCGTGCACCTGCGCGTACGCGAGGCCGCCGACGCGGTGACCGTCCCCGCCTCGGCGGTGTTCTCCGCCGACGGTCGGGACGCGGTCTGGGTGGTCCGCGACGGCAAGGCCGACCGGGCGCCGGTGACCGTGGGCGTCCAGGGGTCCGACCTGGTGCAGATCCTCAACGGCGTGCAGCCCGGCGACCGGATCGTGGTACGCGGCACCGACCAGGTGCGCGACGGCCAGGAGGTCCGGTGACCGACACCCCGCCGGCCATCGAGGCGGTGGACGTGTCGCGCACGTACCAGCTGGACGGGGTGTCGGTGGAGGCACTGCGCGGGGTGTCGCTGACCGTGCAGCCCGGTGACTACGTGGCGCTGGTGGGGCCGTCCGGCTCCGGCAAGTCCACGCTCATGCACCTGTTGGGCGGGCTCGACCGACCCACCGGTGGACGGTTGGTGATCGGCGGGCGGGACGTCAACGCCCTCTCCCCGCCGGAGATGGCCGCCCTGCGCAACGAGACGATCGGGTTCGTCTTCCAGGCGTTCCACCTGCTGCCGCGTACGTCGGCGGTGGAGAACGTGGCGTTGCCCCTGGTCTATCGGGGTGTGTCGGCCCGGCAGCGCCGGGAGCGGGCGGCGGCCATGCTGGGCCGGGTGGGTCTCGGGCACCGGCTGGACCATCGGCCCAACCAGATGTCCGGTGGTGAGCAGCAGCGCGTCGCCATCGCCCGTGCCCTGGTCACCGAGCCGACGGTGCTGCTGGCCGACGAGCCGACGGGCAACCTGGACAGTGTGACCGGCGCGGCGGTCCTGGAGCTGCTGGAGCGGTTGAACGCGGAGTCCGGGGTGGCGTTGGTGATGGTCACCCACGACCAGGAGGTGGCGGCTCGGGCCGCCCGCCGGATCACCATGCGCGACGGAGTGGTGGTGGCGGACAGCGCCACCGCGCCTCATGATCGACCGCTGTCCGTCGATCACGGTCGACCTGAGACACTGGTCCCCGCTCCCAGCGCGGAGCCCCGGTCCGTGTCCGGAAGCGGCCCGGGGCACCCGTCCGGTGGCTCTGGTGGCGCCGCCGGAGCCACCGGGCGCCTTCCGCACGATCCCGAGGGCGGTGCGGCGTGAGGGTCGCCGAGGCGTGGCGGGTCGCGCTGGACGCGCTTCGGGCCAACCGGCTGCGCAGCTCGCTCACCATGCTCGGCGTGATCATCGGGGTGGCCTCGGTGGTGCTGCTGGTCGCCATCGGCACCGGCACCAAGCAGAAGGTGGAGCAGCAGGTCGAAGGGCTCGGCTCCAACCTGCTGCTGGTCGTTCCCGGCAAGATCGAGGTGGGCACCGCGCCGGTCGTGTCGCCGTTGACGCTCAAGGACGTGGACGCGGTTTCTCGGGTCGTCGGTGATCCCGATCGGGTCGCGGTCACCGTCGCCTCCGGAGCGACCGCGCGGGCCGGCGCCCGCTCCGACTTCACCACCGTCCAGGGCGTGCTGGAGACCACCCCGACGGTGTTCACCCGGTCGCTGGCCCGGGGCCGCTACCTCACCGGCACGGACGTGGACACCAGCCGGCGGGTAGCTGTCCTCGGTGACTCGGTGGCCCGCGCGTTGTTTCCCGACCGAGATCCCCTGGGTCAGCAGGTGACCCTCGCCGGGGTGCGGTTCCGGGTCATCGGCGTCTTCGCGCCCCTTGGGCAGAGCCTCGGCGTCGACCGGGACGACGAGGTGCACGTGCCGGTCACCGCGGCGCAGCGCCTCTGGGGCACCCAGCGGGTCGACGGCATTGCGGTGAAGGCGCCCGATCGGGAGCGCATCGACGAGCTGGGTGAGCGCATCGTCGCCGAGCTGAACCGCCGCCACCCGGACACCGAGTTCAGCGCGGTCACGCAGCAGCAGATCCTCGGTGTGCTCGGCGACATCCTCGGTGTCCTCACCGGCGTGCTCGCCGCCATCGCCGGCATCTCGCTGCTCGTCGGCGGCGTCGGGGTCTCCAACATCATGCTGGTCAGCGTCCGGGAACGGACCCGGGAGATCGGGCTGCGCAAGGCCGTCGGCGCCCGGCCCCGGGACATCGGCGTGCAGTTCCTGCTGGAGGCGGTGCTGCTCACCACGATCGGCGGGTTGACCGGGATGGCGCTGGGCGTGGGCACCGCCCTGCTGGTGGACGCGTTGTCACCCATTCCGGCGGCGATCACCTGGTGGTCGTTGGCGCTGGCCTTCGGGGTGTCGGCGGCGGTGGGGATCGTCTTCGGGGTGGTACCCGCGCAGCGCGCCGGCCGCCTCGACCCGGTGGTGGCGCTGCGCGCCGAGTGAGCAACCGGACGGCGGACGCAGCCGGGGAGATAACGGCAGGCTGGAATGGGTGAACCGACGATCCAGGCATGATCAGTTGTACGAAGGGATCGCGCCGGTCACAGCCGCCCCGCTACCGTACTGGTAACACGCGCGTCGCCGCCCGGCCCGGAGCATCCGTCGGGTTGGCACGCGCCGGGCATGGGATGGGTCGGTGAGCCATGGCCGGGTCGCAGTCCGATGGACGGCTGTCGGAGGTCAAGTTCCTGACCGTCGCGGAGGTGGCGACGGTCATGCGGGTGTCAAAGATGACGGTCTATCGCCTCGTGCACAGCGGTGAGCTCACCGCTGTGCGGGTGGGGCGGTCGTTCCGGGTGCCCGAGCACGCGGTGCACGAATACCTGCGGGGCGCGTTTCAGGAAACCGCCTGAGCCACCGGTCCGCCGATCGAGTGCCACGTAGGCGGCATGGACGGGGGCGCGTTGGTCCTGCTGACGCTCTCCGGCTACCCTGGAGCCCGGCCGAGACCCCACCGGTGCGCCCTGCCGCCCAGACCGGTCCGGTCCGTTGTCCGCATGCGGTCGCCGTCGCCACCTGCGTGGTGTCATCCGGTCCGCCCCGCACGTTGTATCGAAAGGCTGTCGTATGGGCTCGGTGGTCAAGAAGCGCCGTAAGCGCATGGCTAAGAAGAAGCACCGCAAGCTGCTGCGCAAGACCCGCGTCCAGCGTCGCCGTCTCGGCAAGTGATCGTCGCCGGGCGCTACGCCCGGCATAAGGCCTCACTTGCCAAACTGTCGACCCCCGGAGGCTCAGGTGATCAGGCCGTGGTCGTCCCGGCTCGATCCCTCCTGTCGGCGTAGGTGCGTCAGATGACCCCCGGAAGCACTTCAGGTGCTCCGGGGGTCGTCGTCGTCACCGGGGTCGGTCGGTACCTGGGCGCGCACGTGGCGGCCCGGCTGGCCGCCGACCCCCGCATCGAGCGGGTCATCGGCGTGGATGCGCCGGAGCCGGGCGCCGAGTTCACCGATCTACTGGACCGGGTCGAGCGGATTCGCGTCGACCCGGGGTCGCTCGTCGGGCTCCTCGCCGACCTGGAGGTCGACGCGGTGGTGCACCTCGCGTTGGTCAGCGCCCCCGACCAGCAGCACGGCGGCCGGTCGGCCATGAAGGACCAGAACGTCATCGGCACCATGCAACTGCTCGCCGCCTGCCAACGAGCGCCCCGTCTGCGCAAGCTCGTGGTCCGGTCGTCGACCGCCGCGTACGGGGTGTCGTTCCGCGATCCGGCGGTGTTCACCGAGGAGACCGAGCCACGCGAGGTGCCGCGCGGCGGTTTCGGCCGCGACATCCTCGACGTCGAGGGGTACGTTCGCGGCTTTCGCCGCCGCCGGGCCGACGTGACCGCGACGGTGCTGCGTTTCGCTCCGTTCATCGGTTCGACCGCCGACACGACGTTGACGCGCTACTTCGCGCAGCCGTTCGTGCCGACCGTCTTCGGCCGCGATCCCCGGTTGCAGTTCCTGCACTTCGACGACGCGTTGGAAGTGCTGCACCGGTCGATCGTGGAGGATCACCCCGGCACCTACAACGTCGCCGGTCCGGGAGTGCTGTCGCTGTCCCAGGCGATCCGGCGGGCCGGTCGGGTGGCCGTGCCGGTGCTGGAGCCGGGTCTCTCAGGTGCCGCGGCGCTGGCCCGCACCATGGGGTTCGGCCGCTACGGCCTGGACCAGGTCGATCTTTTCGTGCACGGGCGGGTCGTCGACACCACGCGCCTTGAGCAGGAGTACGGCTTCACACCCCGCTCCACCGCCGCCGCGTTCGACGACTTCATCCGCGCCCACCACGGCGGGGTGGTGCTCAGCCGAGGACAGTTGGCCGCCGCCGAGCAGTTGGTCCTGGACGGCATCCGGCAGGTCCGTGCCGCGGTGCGGGAGCGGTCGTCATGAGCGCGCGGCGTGCGCCGGTTGGGCGAGCCCCGCGGTCGCGAACCGAGGTGCCGTCGTGACCGGGCCGACGCAGGGGCGCGAGCCGGCGGGCATGGGGCCGTTCGACGTACCGCCGGGGCCACCCGTGCCGGACGCGGAGCCGGCGCGGCGCAACGGCCACCGGCCGGCGAGCCGGCTCGCGCCGGCCGGGACGCCGGGCGGCGAGGTCGACACCGCGACCGACGAGCCGGCGATGACGGGCGGCGACCCGGCCGCCGACGAGGTCGACACGGCGACCGACGGGCCGGCGAGCGGGGGCGTCGCGCCCACCGCAGGCGGGGCGGGCGGCACCGGTCCGGCGGTGCCGGATCGGCCCGGCGACCAGTGGGACCGCCGGGTCGCGAACGGGCTGGCGTTCCTGCGCCGGCGGCTGGCCGGTGACTACGAGGTCGACGAGTTCGGGTTCGACCCGGACCTGACCGACGCGGTCTTCCACCCGCTGCTGCGGCTGCTCTATCGGGACTGGTTCCGGACCGAGGTCAGCGGGATCGAGCACGTCCCCGTCGACGGGCCCGCGCTGGTGGTCGGCAACCACTCGGGCACGGTGGCCCTGGACGCGCTGATCCTCTCGGCGGCGTTGCACGACAAGCACCCCGCTCACCGCTACCTGCGCCTGCTCGGCGCCGACCTGGTCTTCCGGATGCCGGTGGTGTCGGAGATCGCCCGCAAGACCGGCGGCACGGTGGCCTGCAACCCGGACGCCGAGCGGCTGCTCGGCGGTGGTGACCTGGTCGGTGTGTTCCCGGAGGGGTTCAAGGGCGTCGGCAAGCTCTACGCCGATCGGTACAAGCTGCAACGGTTCGGTCGGGGCGGCTTCGTCTCGGCGGCGCTGCGCACCGGCACGCCGATCGTTCCGGTCGCCATCGTCGGCGGCGAGGAGATCTACCCGATGCTCGCCGACATCAAGCCCCTGGCTCGGCTGCTCAAGCTTCCGTATTTCCCGGTCACGCCGACCTTCCCCTGGCTCGGGCCGCTGGGCATGGTGCCGTTGCCCAGCAAATGGCTGATCGAGTTCTGCCCGCCGATCCCCACCGCGCACCTGACCGACTCGGCGGACGACCCGCTGGTGGTCTTCAACCTCGCCGACCAGGTGCGGGAGACCATCCAGCAGACCCTGCACTCGCTGCTGGAACGGCGACCCGACCCCTTCGGCCCCTGAGTCAGCCGGCGCGGCGGCGGCGCTGCAACGCCAGGCCGGCGGTGACCGCGCCGGCGACCAGACCGGCTGCCGCCGTCGACGGTACGGCGATCTTGGCGGCCCGACGGCCGGTGCGGAAGTCCCGCACCTCCCAGCCGTGCTGCCGGGCCTGCCGCAGCAGGGTGCCGTCCGGGTTGACTGCCACCGCCCGGCCCACCGAGCAGAGCAGCGGCAGGTCGTTGGCCGAGTCGCTGTAGGCCGCGCAGCGGCTCAGGTCCAGCCCTTCCACGGCGGCGAGCTGGGTGACCGCCTCGGCCTTGGCCGGCCCGTGCATGAGGTCGCCCACCAACCGTCCGGTGTACGCCCCGGCCCGCACCTCGGCCACCGTGCCGATCGCGCCGGTCAGGCCAAGCCGGGTGGCGATCACGCGGCCGATCTCCACCGGGGCGGCGCTGACCAGCCACACGCGCTGACCGGCGTCCAGGTGGCGTTGGGCGAGCTGCCGGGTGCCGGCCCAGATCCGGGGTGCCATCAGCTCGTCGAAGATCTCCTCCGAGAGGCGTTCGACGTCGTCCACCCGCCATCCCTCGACGAAGGCGAGCGCGGCGTCCTTCGCCTGGGACATGTCCCCGGCGTGCTCGCGGGCGAGCAGCCGGAACCGGAGCTGCTGCCAGGCAAAGCGGGCCAGGTCGGCGGTCGTGAAGTAGTTCCGGGCGGCGAGCCCGCGGGCGAACCAGTAGATCGACGCGCCCTGCATCATCGTGTTGTCGACGTCGAAGAACGCCGCGGCGGCCGGGTCCGGTGCGGGTGGGGTCACCGGCGCCAGCGCGGTCTCCGCCCATCCGGCGGTGTGACCGTGGGCGTCGGTGCTGACCGTCACCTTACGGCTGCGTGCCACGCGACTCCCCTCCTGACCAGGTACGACGAATGCCTCCAGCGAGGGTAGCCGGAGCGCACGGTCGACCGGCCGGACCACAGGGAACTGTGGCCCGGCCGGTCAGACGTGCGGTATGGCGGTGCCGGGGCTGGCGGGTCAGCGCTCGCCGGGACAGGTGGTCGGGGTGGGCCCGAGCGCGTCGCTGCCGGTCGGCGCCGGCAGGCCGCAGGCGATCGCCGCGCGCACCGAGTCCGAGCGCTCACGGATGCTGTCCAGCAGGGCCAGCGACCTCCGGGTCCGTTCGCGGTCGGCCCGGCTGGCGCCGTCGAGCAGGTTGGTCACCGCCCGGCGCTGGCTGGCAACGAACGTGTTGACGGTGTCCAGGCTGGCCGGCTCGGCCCGCTGTACGGCGGCGGCGGTGAGCAGGCGAATACCCTGCCGGGTGTCGGCGTCCATGTCGTCGAGGACGGCGCTGTAGCCGATGCGGTCGCCGCGCAGTTCGGCGGCTTCGCCGAGCCTGGTCCGGGCGAAGTCCAGGAACAGTTGGCCGCGGCTGACGTCCGAGCTGGCCAGGGCGAGCTGGGCCCGCTCGGTGGAGCGCTTCATGCCGTACAGCGCGTCGCCGGGAACGGCGTTCTCGCTGGCGGCGGAGATCCCGGAGACGGCGATGGCGCCGGCGGCGATGCCGACAAGGATCGCGCCCCGGGCGCGGGCGCGTCGGGCGGTGACCGCGGGTAGCAGAGAGCCGCGGCTCGTGGCCGCGGCCCGCGGGGCAGCCGGCTCGGCCGTCGCCGGTGGGGTGCCCATCCCCTCGCGCTCGGCGGTGGCGAGCAGCATCGCTCGCAGGCCGGTGCGGAACTCGGGGTTCACCTCGGCCGTGGGGGGATCGACGCTGAGCCGCTGACCCACCGCGACGAGCGGGGCCAGTTGGCCGTCCACCCGGGACCGCACGTGGTGCCGCCGGCCGCCGTTGGCCTCGTCGAGAAGCTGCGCGAAGCGCTCGGCGCGCCGGCGGGAGAAGAGGATGTCGTCCACCGCAGGCACCTCCTCTCGCTGGTCACGGCCGGTCGGCCGCCATCGTTGCCAGCGACCGGGCGGCGGTGTGACACCACGGAGGTGAGGTGCCGTCCGGCGTGCCGGTCGGACCTCGGTGCCCCGGGCCTGCCGGGACAACCACCGGTCGCACCCGGAGAAACGCGGCGGACCGGGCACGGGTTACGGGCCTGGCGGGGCGGAAATCACAGAAAGTGATCGCCGTCACCGGGTGCGACAGGGCCTGAGCTGCCGAGACATTGATCGACGCCCGTCGGCCCCGCCGCCGAGAATCATGGCTGGAAGCCGTCGGGCAGAAGCCGTGCCAGCGCGCGAACGGCCCGGTACTGCAGGGCCTTGATGGCACCCTCGTTCTTGCCCATCGCGCGGGCGGTCTCGGCGACCGAGAAGCCCTGGAGGAACCGGAGCACGATGCACTCCTGCTGCTCCGGGTTGAGCTGCTTGACGGCGGTGAGCAGGGCGACGTTGGTGATGTGTTCGACCACCGCGGCTTCCGGGCTGCCCTCCGGGCCCCGGTCCTCGCGGTCGGCGTCGAGCACGTCGCCGGTGGTGACCTCCAGCCGGTAACGGCCGGACTTGAAGTGGTCCGCGACCAGGTTGCGGGCGATCGTCACCAGCCAGGCGCCGAGGTCGCGGCCCTGCCAGGTGAAGCTGCCGATCCGCTTGAGAGCGCGCAGGAACGTGTCCGAGGTGAGGTCCTCGGCGAGTTGGCGGTTGCCGACCCGGAAGTAGACGAACCGGAAGACGGTGTCGACGTACCGGTCGTAGATGAGGCCGAACGCCTCGGACTCGCCAGCCTGCGCCCGCTCGACAAGCGTCCAGACCTCGGTGGCCGGGTCGGACGGGTCCGGGCGGCTGGGGAAGCCGGTCGGGGTGGTTCCGGTGGCGGCCGGGACCGCCGGGATCACCGCCGTCTCGCCCGCCGTCGGATCGGTTGCCGCCGCCGGCGCGTCGCCGACCCGACGGCCCTGGATGGGCATGGTCGGTCGGGCCGGTGCGGCGACACGGCCGCCGGTCGGCATCGCGTTGCCACCCGGGACCGCCGGTCTCGGTGGTGGCTCGTTGGTGTGCGGGCGGTTGCGGGTCCGCTGGGCGGCGTTGTCGCCACGCATCGCGGCGTGCGGGTCGCTCAGCGGTGCGCGGGCCGCCGGTCGTTCGTTGACCGGGGAGCGGGTCGTCTGGCCAGTCAGGCCGATCGGGCGTTCCGCGTATCCGAAGGTGGTCACCGCGCGGCCCCCGTCCCGTTGGTGGCCGGCCGGGCTGGTTTACGGGTCGTCGGTGCGGACCGACCGGGCAACCGGTCGGGCAGGACGGTTCCGGGGTGTGCCGACGGGCGGCAGTTCCCCTTGAGGTGCTGGTCCAATGCGCTCACAGGCACGGGGGCCTCCTCGGGCTGAGGGGTGTCGACTCACGGCAAATGGGGTGAGCCGACCCGAGTGATAATAGGGCCAACGTCACCCGCGCGTGGCAAGTCCGTTACACAGGGCGGAAGTATTTCCCGCTGTGTCGCACCGGTGGCGGACCGGTTGTCCGTCGTGTGCGTTTGACTTTGGCCTGGGCCGGTGGTCCTGGGTGGATCCCCAGGTCGGGGGCAGTTTGGCCGATCGGCCGCGCCGTCCCGGCCGGCCGCCGCGTGGGCGTGGCCGAAGCGTCGGCCCGGCCTGCCACTCGTCCCATCGGCCGGACTCGATCGGAGCGTCGACGGCACGGTGACTGTCCCGTTGACGGGACGCCGGGCAACCTGGCGGCCCGACCGTCGGGCGTGGCCTGTCGACCGCCGCTGTGCCAGACTCGACCACCGTGCAGGACTTCTCGGCAGACCCCGCGCCGAACCTCGCCGACCGGGTCCATCGGGCGGCTCTCGACCACGGTGACCGGCCCGCGCTGTACTGGCGCGAGGGGCGCGTCACCTGGTCCGAACTGGACGCCGCCGTGACCGCCGCCGCGCACGGACTGGCCGCCGCGGTGCCACCCACCGACCCGGGTGGACCGCCGCCGCGGGTCGCGATCGGGCTGCACAACACCCCCGACTTCGTGATCGGCTGGCTCGGCGCACTGCGAGCCGGCCTGGTCGCGGTCCCGGTCAACCCCGGCTTCACCGCCCCGGAGCTGCGGCACGTACTGGCCGACTCCGGCGCGTCGGTGCTCATCGGCACCGAGCGGGTCCGCCGCCTGGTCGCCGAGGTGGCCGCCGACCTGCCCGCGCTCACCGCCGTGCACGACACGCCGCCGACCGCCGACGCGCCCGATCCGCGCCCCCGTCCGCGCCGAGGCGGCGATGACCTGGCCGTACTGCTCTATACGTCCGGCACCGAGGGCCGTCCGAAGGGCGCGATGCTTTCCCACCGTGCGCTGCTGGCCAACCACGAACAGGTCGCGGAGATCGAGCCGCCGGTCGTCGGGCCGACGGACACCGTTCTCCTGGCGTTGCCGCTGTTCCACGCGTACGGGCTCAACTCGGTGCTCGGCGCCGTCGTCCACCACGGCGCCACCGGCGTGCTGCTCGATGAGCCGGGGCCGACGGCGGGGCTCGCCGAGATCGCCCGGCACCGGGTCAGCGTGCTGGTCGGCGTACCGTCGATGTTCCTGGCCTGGGCCGACGCCGACGCGGTCCGCGCGGCGACCGGGTCGGTGCGCGTGGCGGTGTGCGGCGCGGCGCCGCTGGAGCCCGCGGTCGCGGCGCGCTTCACCGAGGTCACCGGTCATCAGGTGCACGTCGGGTACGGCCTCACCGAGACCGCGCCGGTGCTCACCTCCACCCTGGTCGGTCCGGTGGTCAAGGCCGGCTCGATCGGCCGGCCGCTGCCCGGGGTGGAGCTACGCCTGGTCGGCCCGACCGGGGAGGACCTGTGGCGCGACGGCGAGGCGGTCCCCGACGACGACCCGGACGAGCTGGACATCTCCGACGTCGCCCCGGGCACCGACCCGGGGCAGATCGTCGTTCGCGGGCGCAACCTCTTCGGCGGCTACTGGCCCGACGGGCGCGACGGCCCGGACGGGGACGGCTGGTGGGGCACCGGCGACATCGCGTACGCCGACGAGGACGGTGACCTCTTCCTGGTCGACCGGCTCGGGGAGTTGATCCTGGTCAACGGATTCAACGTGTATCCCCACGAGGTCGAGCTGGTGCTCGCCGGGCACCCCGGGGTGGTCGAGTCGGCGGTACTGGGTGTGCCGCACCCGCGGACCGGCGAGACTGTGCGGGCGTACGTGGTGCCGGTGCAGGGCCGACCGGTGACCAGCGAGGAGTTGCTCGCCCACTGCGCACGCAACCTGGCCCGGTTCAAGTGCCCGACCGCTGTCGAGTTCGTCGACGCCCTGCCGCACTCGGCGATCGGCAAGGTACGCAAGACCCAGCTCCGGTCGGCGACGCCGGCCGACCGCACGGAGGTAACCGATGGCCACTGACGCCCGACTCGCCCTGATCACCCGACCCGGCTGCCACCTGTGCGACGACGCCAAGGCGGCGCTCGACCGGGTGGTCGCGGTGACCGGCGACAAGTGGGTCGAGTGGGACGTCACAGGCGACGAGGGGCTGGAACGGGAGTACGGCGACCGTCTGCCGGTGGTGCTGCTCGACGGCAAGGAGCACGGCTACTGGCGGGTGGAGGAGGAGCGGCTGCTGCGGGACCTGACCACCCCACAGCTCTGAGCCGTGCCTATGGTGCTCTGATGACCCCTGCGCAACCCCACCTGGTCTGGGACTGGAACGGCACCCTGCTCAACGACCTCAGCCTGGTGGTGACCGCCACCAACGCCGCCTTCGCGAGCGTGGGCGGGCCGACGGTCACCCTCGACGAGCACCGGACGCGGTTCCGTCGGCCGATCGCCGACTACTACGCCGAGGTGCTCGGTCAGGCCGTCGACGACGACGCGTTCGGCCGCCTCGACCGGATCTTCCACGACGCGTACCGCAGCGGCCTGACGACCTGCGAGCTGGCTGCCGACGCGCAGTCCGCGATGGCCGCCTGGGAGGGCAGCCAGAGCCTGCTGTCCATGTGGTTCCACGAGGAGCTGGTGCCCACCGTGCACACCTACGGGCTGACCGGCCACTTCACCCGCGTCGACGGCCTGCGGGCCACGGTCGGCGGCGACCGCAAGGCCGAGTCGCTCCGGCGGCACCTGGCCGAGCTGGGCGTGGACGGCAGCGCGGTGGTGCTGATCGGCGACTCCATCGACGACGCGGACGCGGCCCTCGCGGTGGGCGGCCGGGCGGTGCTCTACACCGGCGGCTTCACCGACCCGGCCCGGCTGCGCGCCTCCGGCCACCCGGTCGCCGACACCCTCACCGACGCGGTGGCCCTGGCTGCGCAGGAGGTCAGTTCCGCAGGTAGGTGAGCACGGCCAGCACCCGCCGGTGCTGCTCGGTGTCCGGCGGGAGCGTGAGCTTGGTGAAGATGTTGCGCACGTGCTTCTCCACCGCGCCGTCGCTGACCACCAGGGCGCGGGCGATGGCCGTGTTCGACCGGCCCTCGGCCATCAGGGCGAGCACCTCCCGCTCGCGCGGGGTCAACTCGCGCAGCGGGTCGTCGCGGCGGCGTCGGGCGAAGAGCTGGCCGACCACGTCCGGGTCGAGCACCGTGCCGCCGCCGGCCACCCGACGCAGCGCGTCCAGGAACTCGTCGATCGCGGCCACCCGGTCCTTGAGCAGGTAGCCGATGCCACCGCCGGCGCCGCCGGTGGTGGCCAGCAGATCATCGGCGTACGAGACCTCGACGTACTGGGAGAGCACCAGGATCGGCGTACGCGGCACCAGCCGGCGTGCCTCCACCGCGGCCCGCAGCCCCTCGTCGGTGTGCGACGGCGGCATCCGGACGTCGACGATCGACACGTCCGGCCGGTGCTCCACCACCGCCTCGACCAGCGCGTCACCGTCCCCGACGGCGGCCACCACCTGGTGCCCGCTCTCGGTCAGCAGCCGCACCAGCCCCTCCCGGAGCAGGACGGCGTCGTCCGCGATCACGATGCGCATGGCTGTGGTGTCTACCACGTCCGGCCCGGCTCTCGTTGGTTCACAGCGGAAGCTCCGCACGGATCTCGGTGGGCCCGCCGCTCGGGCTCACCACGGCCAGCTCCCCGCCGGCCGCGCGGACCCGGTCGGCGATGCCGGCCAGCCCGTGGCCCTTGGCGAGGTGGGCGCCGCCCTGCCCGTCGTCGCCCACCCGCACCTGGAGCTGGGCCTCCTGGCGGGCCACGGCGACGACGGCCTCGGTGGCCCGACTGTGCTTGGCGATGTTGGTCAACGCCTCGGCCACCACGAAGTACGCGGTGTTCTCCACCGCCGGATCGAGCCGTCCGCCCGGCGTGCCGAGCTGCCGGTCCACCTTGAGCTCGATGGGGATGAGCCCGCGGCCGGCGAGCGCGGCCAGGGCGCTGGGCAGACCCCGGTCGACCAGGATCGGCGGGGCGATGCCCCGGGACAGCGCCCGCAGCTCGGCCAGCGTCTCCCGGGTCTGGGTCACCGCCTCGTCGATGGTCCGGCCGGCGGCCTCCGGGTCGGAGGCGAGCTGCATCCGGGCCCGGCTGAGGTCCATCGCGAGCCGGACGAGGCGCTGCTGGGGGCCGTCGTGGATGTCGCGTTCGAGCCGGCGCAGCGCGGACGCCTCGGCGGACACGGCGGCCCGCTTCTGCTCCTCCAGCACGGTGATCCGGTCCCGCATCTCGGCCACCCCGGTCAGCAGGGCCTTGGCGAAGCTGGCCTGGAGCAGCGCGCAGCCCCGGACCACGATCGGCAGCGTGATCAGGAAGAACACCCCGACCGCGGTGGTCACCCCGATCCGGGCCGTGGTCGACTCGCCCAGGCCGAGCAGCTGGGCCAGGTCGCCGTCGCCCTCGCCGCGCGGCAGCGCCCAGTCGTACACCCAGTAGAGGGAGCCGGCAGCCGCGGCGATCCACCAGGCAAGTGTCAGCGCGAAGGTGACCAGCGCCACGATCACCCGCAGGATGCCGTGCGCCAGATCGAGCCAGGACTGGGCGTCGCGCATCGGCAGGAAGATCCGCCGCCAGGCGTTCGCGCCCGCCTCGGGCAGTCGGTAGTGCGGGCGGATCCGGGGTTGCCGCAGCACGGCGGGCAGCCGCAGCCGCTCGATGTCGGCCAGCCCTCGGGCCGCGTACAGGGTGCCGCTGAGGATCGGCAGGCCGATCACGGTGACCACCAGGCCGACACCGGCCACGAGGCCCGCGAGGAGGACGACGAAGCTGGCCACCGCCAGGGGGAGGCCGAGCAGCACGTACCCGGAGTCGACGAAGAGCTGGCGGGGGATGCTCGGTGCCAGCGTCGGATGGTCGCTGGCGGCAACGGCGGTCATAGCCCAAAGGCTAGGCAGCTGGGCTCGGTGTCCCCATCCCGAAGCCCCGTCTCTCCCCCGTAGTGCTGTCCCTACCGTCGCCCGTGACCAGGGCCCTACCGCCGTCGGGACCGGCCGACGCGGGATTGGTCAGAGAAGTCGGGATTGAGCAATAATCGCCCAGGTGGCGGGCGCGCAGGCCGGTCAATCGATCTTGTGGAATGGAGGTGCTGGTGGGGTCGCGTCCCGGAGCGACAAGATCGCGATTTGTGCACGTCTTCACAAGCGCCTACTCTCTAGTTCCGACGCGCCCTGCTAGCACAGCCGGCAACCTCGGTCGCCAGCGGGAGTCCATAAGCGGCCGACCAGCGGAGTTGGCCGAGGATCGCACCGCACGGAGTCTCATGAGTCAGCACCGTCACCCAGGTGCGCCCGGCCGCGCCGGTGCCGTACCGGCGCTCCCGGATCTCCCCGAGGCGACCGTCGCTCGGCTCCCGGAATACCTGCGCGCGCTGCACAACCTCGCCGACGCCGGGCACGAGACGATCTCCAGCGAGGGCCTCTCGGCCGCCGCCGGGGTCAACTCCGCCAAGCTCCGCAAGGACCTCTCCCACCTCGGCTCGTACGGCACCCGGGGCGTCGGCTACGACGTCGCGTTGCTGATCGAGCAGATCGAGTACGTGCTCGGGCTCACTCAGCGTCGCGCCGTCGCCCTGGTCGGCGTGGGTAATCTCGGTCACGCTCTGGCCGGCTACGACGGCTTCGCCAGCCGGGGCTTCCGGATCGCCGCACTGCTCGACGCCGATCCCTCCCGGGTCGGCGAGGAGATCAACGGCCTGGTTGTCCGGCATGTCGACGAGCTGCCGGCGGTCGCCACGGAGGAATCCATCGCGATCGGCGTGATCGCCACCCCGGCCGCCGCGGCCCAGCGGGTCGCCGATCAGCTGGTCGCGGTCGGCGTGACGAGCATCCTCAACTTCGCGCCGTGCGTACTCTCTGTTCCGGAGGGGGTCGACGTGCGCAAGGTCGACCTCGCCATCGAGCTGCAGATTCTGTCCTTCCACGAGCACCGCAAGGCGTCGCTGACCGCGCTGCCCGCCACCGGCGGGTCCGCTCTCACGGCCCTGCCCGGCGGGCTCGCGGCCACCGACACCCAGGAGGCGATCGGCACGTGAAACTGCTCGTCGTCGGCGCGTCCTACCGGACCGCCCCGGTCGCCACGCTGGAGCAGCTGGCCGTGCCCCCCGCCGACCTCACCCGCACCCTGGACCGCCTGGTCGCCCAGCCGTACGTGAGCGAGGCGGTGCTCGTCTCCACCTGCAACCGGGTGGAGGTCTATGCCGCCGTGTCCGGATTCCACGGCGGGCTCGGCGACATCTGCGCCGTCCTGGCCGAGCAGGCCGGCAGCTCGCCGGCGACGCTCGCCAGCCACCTCTACGTGCACTACGACACCGCAGCCGTGGACCACGTCTTCCGAGTCGCCACCGGGCTGGACTCGATGGTCGTGGGCGAGGCGCAGATCCTCGGCCAGCTGCGTGACGCGTACCACTGGGCCACCGGCGCCGACTCGGCCGGCCGCCTGCTGCACGAGCTGATGCAGCAGGCGCTGCGCGTCGGCAAGCGGGCCCACGCCGAGACCGGCATCGACCGGGCCGGCCAGAGCGTGGTCACCGCCGCGCTGGAGCTGGCCGCCGGGCACCTCGACGGCAACCTCGCCGGCCACCCGGCCCTGGTGATCGGGGCCGGCGCGATGGGGTCGCTCGGGGTGGCCACGCTGTCCCGGCAGGGCGCCGGGCCGCTCACGGTCACCAACCGGGGCGCCGAGCGGGCAGTCCGGCTCGCCGAGTCGTACGGGGCGGACGCGGCGCCGATGACCGAGCTGGCCGCCACGCTTTCCACAGTGGACATCGTAGTGGCCGCCACCGCGTCCACTGAACCGGTCCTCACCCGGGCGGTGGTCGGCACCGCGCTCGCCGAGCGGGGCCCCTCGCGGGGTCCGCTGGTCCTGCTCGACCTGGCCGTCCCCCGCGACGTCGAGGAGGGCGTCGCCGACCTGCCCGGCGTCGAGGTGATCGACATCGACCGGATGGCGGCGCTGCTCGCCGACGGTCCGGCCGCGGCGGACGCCGCCGCCGTCGAGCGGATCGTGCTCGGCGAGGTGGAGAGCTTCCTCACCTGGCTGCGCGGCGCCGACGTGGCACCCACCGTGGCGGCGCTGCGCGGTCGCGCCGACGACGTCGTCACCGCCGAGCTGCGTCGCCTGGCCCAGCGTCGCCCCGACCTCGGCGACGACCTGCGGGCCGAGGTGGCCCGTACGGTGCACCGCGTGGTGCAGCGACTGCTGCACCAGCCCACCGTCAAGGTTCGCCAGCTCGCGGCCGAGCCCGGTGGCGACCAGTACGCGGCGCTCCTGCGCGAGCTGTTCGACCTCCAGGTGCCGCAGACCTCGCCGGTGGACACCGTCCCCGACGTGCTGACCCTCGCCAACGACCCGGTGACCGGCGCCGACGCCACCGAGCAGATCCCGCCCACCGGAGGTGCGCGATGACCGCCCCCCTGCGCCTCGGCACCCGGGGCAGCGCTCTGGCGCTGGCCCAGTCCGGCCAGGTCGCCGAGGCGTTGACCGTCGCCACCGGCCGCCCGGTCGAGCTCGTCGAGGTGGTCACCGCCGGCGACCGCTCCAACGCGCCGGTGCACCGGCTCGGCGTCGGGGTGTTCGTCTCCGCGCTGCGTGACGCGCTGACCGCCCGGACGATCGACTTCGCCGTGCACTCGTACAAGGATCTGCCCACGGCCGGCGCCGCCGGGCTGCACATCGCGGCCGTGCCGGCCCGACAGGACCCGCGCGACGCGCTGATCGCCCAGGGCGGGCGGACGCTCGCCGAGCTGCCGCCCGGTGCCACCGTGGGCACCGGCGCGCTGCGCCGCATCGCCCAGCTGCACGCTCTCGGGCTGCAACTGGAGGTCACCCCGATCCGCGGCAACATCGACACCCGCCTGGCGCGGGTGCTCGGCCCCGAGGCCGACCTCGACGCGGTCGTGCTGGCCCGGGCCGGACTGGCCCGGATCGGCCGGACCGACGCGATCACCGAGACGCTTGACCCGATGCTCATGCTGCCCGCGCCCGCTCAGGGCGCGCTGGCCGTGGAGTGCCGGGTCGACGACCAGGAGCTGGTCGAGCTGCTCGGGACGCTCGACCACGCACCGTCGCGCGCCGCGGTCACCGCGGAACGCGCGTTGCTGGCAACCCTGGAGGCCGGGTGCAGCGCACCCGTCGCCGCCTATGCCGAACTCGCCGAAGGCGAGACCGGCGATGAGATCTACCTGCGCGGGGCGGTGATCAGCCCGGACGGCACTCGTGACCTCCGGCTGTCCCGCACCGGAACGCCCGCCGACGCGGCGGAGATCGGTAAGGCACTCGCCGCCGAACTCCTCGAACTCGGCGCCGACTCGATCCTCGGCCACGAAGGACACACCGGCCCGGGGACCCAGCAATTTGGGAGCACAGAATGACCCGCACCCGTAAGCCCGTCGGCCGTATCGCGTTCGTCGGGGCTGGCCCCGGTGACCCGGGCCTGCTGACCCGTCGGGCGCACGACGCCCTGGTCGACGCCGACCAGGTGATCTACGACCGGGGAGTCCCCGAGTCGCTGCTCGCCGTCGTCCGCGCCGAGGCCAGAGACGACGCCGAGTTCACCCCGGCCGAAGGCGCGCCGGGGGACGTGGCGAAGGTGCTGATCTCCGCAGCCCGGTCCGGGCTGAACGCGGTGCACCTGGTCGCCGGTGACCCGTTCGGCCACGACTCGGTGGTCAAGGAGGTGCAGGCGGTGGCCCGCACCGCCGCCCACTTCGAGGTGGTGCCGGGCGTCGGCCAGGCCGAGGGCGTCGCCACCTACGCGGGTGTCCCGCTGCCGGGTGTGCGTACCGCCGCCGACGTCGAGGACGTCAGCACGCTGGACTTCGAGGCGCTGGCCGCGGCCGTCGGCCGGGGTTCGCTCGCGCTCGCGGTGGACGCCGGTGACCTCGCCGCCGTCCGGGACGGCCTGCTGGCCGCCGGGGTCGACGGCACCACCGGTGTCGGGGTGACCGGCGACGGCACCGGCGAGACCCAGTACACGACCACGTCGACCGTGGACAGCTTCGTGGCCGCCGCGCTCGGCTTCACCGGCCGGGTGGTGCTCACCGTCGGCGCGGGTGTGGGCCAGCGCGACAAGTTGAGCTGGTGGGAGAACCGCCCGCTGTACGGCTGGAAGGTGCTGGTGCCCCGCACCAAGGAGCAGGCCGGCGCGATGAGCGCCCGGCTGCGGGCGTACGGGGCGATCCCGTGCGAGGTGCCGACCATCGCGGTCGAGCCGCCGCGCACCCCGGCGCAGATGGAGCGGGCCGTCAAGGGCCTGGTCGACGGCCGGTACGCCTGGGTGATCTTCACCTCGGTGAACGCGGTCCGCGCGGTCTGGGAGAAGTTCGCCGAGCACGGCCTCGACGCCCGGCACTTCGGCGGCGTCAAGATCGCCTGCATCGGCGAGGCGACCGCGGACGCGGTCCGCGCGTTCGGCATCCAGCCGGAGCTGATCCCCGCCGGGGAGCAGTCCTCCGAGGGGCTGCTGGCCGAGTTCTCGCCGCACGACGAGATCCTCGACCCGGTCGGCCGGGTGCTGCTGCCGCGCGCCGACATCGCCACCGAGACGCTCGCCGCCGGGCTCACCGAGCGCGGCTGGGAGGTCGACGACGTGACCGCGTACCGGACGGTGCGGGCCGCTCCGCCGCCCGCCGAGATCCGGGACGCGATCAAGTCGGGCGGGTTCGACGCGGTCCTCTTCACGTCTTCTTCCACTGTGCGGAACCTGGTCGGCATCGCCGGGAAGCCGCACGCGCGGACCGTTGTTGCCGTGATTGGGCCCAAGACGGCGGAGACCGCGACGGAGTTCGGCCTTCGGGTCGACGTCCAGCCACCGCACGCCTCGGTGCCCGACCTGGTGGAGGCGCTCGCCGCCTACGCCGTCGAGCTGCGCGAGAAGCTGGCCGCAATGCCGGCCAAGCAGCGCCGTGGCTCGAAGGTGCAGGGGCCGACCGCCCTCCGCTTCCGGTAGTCGTCTTCAGGAAGGCCCTCCCATGTCGTACCCCGAGATCCGGCCCCGCCGCCTACGCCGCACCCCGGCGATCCGTCGGCTGGTGTCCGAGACCCGGGTCGACCCGGCCGAGCTGGTCGTGCCGATGTTCGTCAAGGAAGGGCTGACCGAGCCCCGGGCCATCGGGTCGCTCCCGGGGGTGCTCCAGCACTCCCGGGACTCCCTGCGCAAGGCGGCCACCGAGGCGGTCCAGGCCGGCGTCGGCGGGATCATGCTCTTCGGGGTGCCCGAGCGGCGTGACCCGACCGGGTCCGGCGGCATCGACCCGAACGGCATCCTGAACGTCGCCATCCGCGACGTGGTGTCCGAGGTGGGCGACAGCACGGTCGTGATGAGCGACCTGTGCCTGGACGAGTTCACCTCGCACGGGCATTGCGGCGTGCTCACCGCAGACGGTGCGGTGGACAACGACGCCACCCTGGCCGCGTACGCCGAGATGGCGGTCGCCCAGGCCGAAGCCGGGGTCCACATGGTCGGGCCGTCCGGGATGATGGACGGCCAGGTCGGCGTGGTCCGCCGGGCGCTCGACGCCTCCGGCCACCAGGATGTGGCGGTGCTGGCGTACGCGGTGAAGTACGCTTCGGCGTTCTTCGGCCCGTTCCGGGAGGCGGTGGAGTCGGCGCTGGAGGGCGACCGGCGTGCCTACCAGCAGGATCCGGCCAATCTGCGCGAGTCGCTGCGTGAGGTGGCGCTCGACGTCGCCGAGGGCGCCGACCTGGTGATGGTCAAGCCGGCGCTGCCCTACCTCGACGTGGTGTCGGCGGTGCGGGCCGCGGTGGACGTCCCGGTTGCCGCCTACCAGGTCTCCGGGGAGTACGCGATGGTCGAGGCGGCTGCCGCGAACGGTTGGATCGACCGGGAACGGGTCATGCTGGAGACGCTCACCTCGATCAAGCGGGCCGGCGCGCAGATCATCCTCACCTACTGGGCGGTGGAAGCCGCCGGTCTGCTCCGCCAGCGCTACTGACCGACTCCGCCGGTCCCGCCGGGGTGGCCACCTCGTCGGCACCAGCGACGGCGGCCGGAAGTCGCCGGCTGGCCAGCCAGGCGAGCGCCAACAGCACGGCCGACACCGCGAGCGCGAGCCGGGTGGCCTGCGCCAGTTCCGGCGCGTGGCCGAGCCGGCCGGCCGGGTCGAGCCGGCTGGCGGCCGTGATGCCCCCGCCGCCCAGGCTCGGGGCGAGCCGGTCCGCCAGCCAGGACAGGGCGGCGGCGATCAGCGCCGTGCCGGCCGCGACCGAGGTGTGCGACACCGTGGTGAGCAGCGTCGAGCCGGACGGCAGGTCGTCGGGCGGGAGCGACCGGCTGGCCGCCGTCATCGTCGGCATCAACGTCGCACCCATGCCCAGGCCGATGACCGCCCCCAGCGTGGCCAGCAGCGGGTACGACGTGTCGGCGTCGAGCACCAGCACCCGGGCCACCGTGCCGGCCACCGCCGTGGCGATGCCGAGCCCGACCACCCGTCGCGCCGAGACGCGATCGACGAGCCGGGTCGCGACCTGGAGCATCAGCCCCGTGGTCAGCGCCTGCGGGATGCCGATCACCCCGGCCAGGGTGGCCGAGTCACCGCGTACCACCTGAACGTAGGTCGGGATGATCAGGAACGAGCCGAAGTATCCGGCGGCGAAGAACGCCACCGTCGCGGCGCCGGGGGCCATCCCTGGCGCGCGCAGCACGGCCAGGTGCAGCGGTGGCTGCCGTACCCGGCCGGCCCGCCAGGCGAAGGTGACCACCAGCGTGGTGCCGAGCGCGAGCGGCAGCAGCACCGACGCGGTGACGACCCCGCCCCGCTCGCCGGTGACGCTGAGCCCGTACACCGCCAGCGCCAGACCGGGACAGAGCAGCAGCAGCCCGACGACGTCCAGCCGGACCGGTGGTCGTCGCGGGTCGGCGACCGGCAGCACCCTCCGGCCGAGCACCAACGCCAACAGCCCCACCGGGAGGTTGATCCAGAAGATCCACCGCCAGGACGCGTGATCGAGCAGCAGCCCACCCAGCACCGGCCCGATCAGGGGCCCGACCAGCACCGGGAGGCCGAGCAGGCTCATCATCTGTCCGCGCCGCCCCGGCGGCACGGCGGCGAGCGCGACGGCCATCCCGACCGGGTTGAGCAGTCCGCCACCGAGCCCCTGGAGCACCCGGAACGCGATCAGCGATCCGACGCTCCAGGCGGCCCCGGCCAACACGGAGCCGACGGTGAACAGCAGCAGCGCGGTCAGATAGGTGCGGCGGGCGCCGAAGCGGGCGATCGCCCAGGCGGCGGTGGGCATCACTGCGACCAGGGCGAGCGCGTAGCCGCTGGTGACCCAGCCGATCGTGGTGAGGTTGGTGTCGAGGTCGTCGACCAGCCTCGGCAGGGCCA
This sequence comes from Micromonospora sp. NPDC047557, assembly GCF_043205095.1. Taxonomy (NCBI): domain Bacteria; kingdom Bacillati; phylum Actinomycetota; class Actinomycetes; order Micromonosporales; family Micromonosporaceae; genus Micromonospora; species Micromonospora sp. NPDC047557. The sequence goes on from NZ_JBIDDK010000007.1 coordinate 174,582, forward strand.
CCACGGTGACCGTGGTGTCGATCACCGCGAGCAGACCACCCAGGGTCAGGTACCAGCCGAGCCGCCGCGCGGACGCGTCCATCTCGCCGGCTCAGGGCCGGACCCGGCGGGCGGTGCGCAGCGCCTCGGCCCACCAGGCCAGCTCGCTCAGCGTGGCGTCGGCGGCCTGCCGCAGCGGCTCGTCGTCGACCAGCCGACCCGCGACGTCGAGTCGCTCCCAGGGAGCCCGGAGCACCACCCCGGAGCGGGTCGTGGCGGCCTGCACCTCGGCGAAGACCAGCCGGAGCTGCTCGACCGCGCGGATGCCGCCGGAACCGGCGCCGTACGACACGAAGGCCACCGGCTTGCGGGCCCACTCCCGGTAGTGCCAGTCGATGGCGTTCTTCAGGGCGGCCGGGAAGCTGTGGTTGTACTCGGGTGTCACCACCACGAACGCGTCGGCGGCGGCCAACCGGGCACTGATCGGGCTGGCCGAATTGCCCCCGGGAGGGGTGTCGGCCAATGGCAGCGCCACCTCGGCGAGGTCGACGAGGTCCAGGTCGAGATCCGCGCGGCGGCTCCCGTGGGCGACGAACCAGTCGGCGATCGAGCGGCCCATCCGAGGTTGCCGGACGCTCCCGACGAGTACGGCGACGGTCGGGGGTGCGGTGTCCTCTTGCGTAGTCATGCCTCGGACGCTAGGACTTGAACTAATGGTGAAGTCAATGGCGGCGGGGGAGTGGCGATGGGCACGTTGACGGTCGGCGAGGTGGCCCGGGAGAGCGGGGTCAGCGGCTCCGCGGTGCGGTTCTACGAGCGGCAGGGCCTGATCACGGCTGCCCGCACCGGCGGCAACCAGCGGCGCTTCGACGCCGACGCGGCCTGCCGGATCAGGGTGGCGCGGGTGGCCCAGCGCGTCGGCCTGACCGTCAACGAGATCCGCGACCTGCTCGCGGCCCTGCCGACCGACCCCCAGCTGGCCGACTGGCAGGGCCTGCACGACCGGCTCACCGCCGAAGCCGAGCGGCGCATCCGCGACCTGCACGCGGCACTGGACGACATCGGCTCCGGCCGCCGCCTCTGCGAGCTGTGACCTCGACCGGTCCGCGGTCCGCTGATCGTCGCCCGCGCGCCCTGACGATCAGGGCAGGTGCCCCGGCTGGTCAACCACGGCCATCCGGACGACGGCGGCGAGCAGCTCACCGGCATGGGCCCAAGGCCCAAGGCCCAAGGGTCACCTTGACGTCCTTTGCTCTGCTTCAGCGGAGGCAACACTAAGAGCCTCACACTGTCGCCTCCGTTGAAGCAGAGCAAAGGATGCGCGGGGGGTGCGGCGAGTCCCTGAGCCGGCCAGCTTTCCACAGGGTTATCCACAGGGGTTGAGAGGCGGGTCTCGGCCGAGAATGGTTGTCGGATGGCTTCCGCACTCGTTCCTCCTCCGCCACCCGGCCCGACCGTCGGGCGGTTTCCCATCACCGGCCTGGTCCGCCGGGCCCGTCGGATGAAGGGTTTGGGTCAACGCCAGATGGCCCGCTTCGCCAAGGTCTCACCGTCGACCGTGGGCAAGGTCGAGGCCGGCAGTCTGACACCGAGTCTGGCGGTGCTGGAGCGCCTACTCGGCGCGGCCGGGCTCTATCTGGTGGTGGTGGACCAGGAGGGCCGGGTGATTCGACCGATGGCCGACCGCGACGACGTTCACGACGGCGCCGGACGCCGCTACCCCGCCCACCTCGATACGATCCTCGATCCTGAGCCGGGGGAGTGGTGGGGGGACATCTACGGCCTGGCACGGCCGCCGGAGACCTACCACCGCAGCTCGGCGGACCGCGAGGCGCGGCGCCGACGCAGCCAGTGGGAGGTGCGGGTCGCGCAGTATCGGCACCTGCCACCGCCCCCGATCATCGACGAATACTACTGAGACCGCGAACGGCCCACCCTCCGGGGAAACCGGACGGTGGGCCGTCAGCGCCGTCGTTCAGTCGTCGTTGGTGATCGTTCCGGTCGCCAGGGGGTCGGCCAGCCGCAGGCCGGGCACCCCGGCCACCAGCAGGGTCAACTTCTCGTCCGACTCGCGCCGCCGGTCACCCCGCACGGTGACCGGGAAAGCCACCGAGGTGTCACCGGCGGCCAGCACCTTGCAGCCGGCGTACGGCTCGAAGTCCGAACCGGCCTGCGCCGTGACGCCGACGGTCGCGGCGCAGAGCAGCACCGGCTGGGACAACGGACGGGACACGGTCGCCGTGAAGGTGAGCTGACGGGTGCCCTGGTCGCCCTCGACCACCGACGTGTCGGTGACGGTCAACGACGCCCGGGACCGGAAGCGGGCCACCTGCGGGTCGTGGTCGCTGGAGCCCCGCGACCCGTCACCCGTGAACTCCGCCGGCCAGTCGGCGTTGACGTGCGCCGCCCGCACCTGCACCAGGTCACTGTAAAGCGCGTCGTTGACGAACAGGTGGTCGAGCGTCTGCGCCTGCCCCTCGAAGCTGTACGAGTAGGCCGATGCCGGCACCTGGGCGACGAGGGTGTCCCACAGGTTGTGCAGGCCGGCCTCGTAGAGCGGGGCGAGTTGGTCCGACGGCGTCGGCTGCGCGCCGGTGGCGATGGGGTCGTCCGGGCGGGGGAAGACGTTCAGGTCCCCGCCGTAGACCACCCGGGCGCTCTGATCGGCCGCCTCGATCGCGGTGACGATCGCCGCGCCATACGCCGCCTGCTCCCGCCGCTGCCCGATCCGGCTGTCCGGGCCGGAGGAGTAGTGGTTGCTCAGCGCGTACAGGGTGAACCGCTCGGCCGCGCCGGGCGCCGCTGCCACCGTGAACTTGCCCAGCTGGGGGGCGCGGGTGAAGACGTTGTTGCCGTCCTTCCCGGTCGACGTGTCCACATCGGCCGGCAGCACCGCGTTCAGGGCCTTCGGGTTCTGCACGTCGGCGTTGCCCGGAAGTCCGGGAGCCCGGTACTGGACGGTCGGCGCCGAGCCGAGCAGCGGGTCGTTCGCCGTCGCGGCCGCCAACGACAGCCGGTCGGTGCGGTACAGGAACGCGGCGGTGATACCGCGGGCGTCCGCGCCGGTCCGGTCATAGGTGGCGGCGTACGCCGGCCCGCCGGCCGCCGCCACCGCGAGCGCCAGCTCCTGGATGCTGTCCGGAGCGCCGTCGGCGTTGTTGGTGTCGCCGCAGGCCAGCGCCGCCCCGGAGATCGCGCAGATGTCCTGGTCCTCGGCCTCCTGCACCAGGATCAGATCGGGCGCGTGCAGATCGGAGACGATCTGGTCGGCGAGCGACGTCAGATGCTCCCGGTAGTCCGCCTCGCTGCTCGGCACGTAGTCGAACGGCGGGGCGACGCCCGGGCAGCCGGCGTTGCCGGCGAAGTCGCAGCCGTCGAACGGGTCGTCGCGGTAGTCGTACAGGTTCTCCACGTTGTACGTGGCGACCGCGACCTCCTGGGAACGGTCGGCCGGCTTCGGCGGGTTGTTCTTCGACGGGTCGGCCCCGGCGTCGAACTCGGCCCGCTCGACCTGCACGCCGTACTTCTCGAACGAGTAGTAGACGCCGCCCACCGCGTCCGCGCGCAGCGTGTCGAAGGTGTGCGCCGGCGGGAGCAGCGCGGTGCTGTCCCCGGCGGTGCCCTTCACGCCCATGCTGCCGAGCAGCACGCGCTGACCGTTGCCGTCGTCGAAGCGCCGGCTCGGGTCATTGTCGAGCGGGTGGGAGTCCCGAAAGACCCGCCGGGCGTACGGGTCGGCGCGGTCGAGCAGCGGGTCGTCCCGGTCGACGACCCACAGCTCCGCGTCCGCCGTGGACGAGAAGACGTCACGACCGCTCACCGCGCCGCTGCCTGCGCGTACGCGCAGCCGGGCGCCCTCGTGCCGCTCCCACCAGCGCTGCGCGTCGGTCAGCTCGACCGGCGGCACCGCGTCGGTCACCGTGACCGCGGTGTCCACGTCCAGGCCGGTGGCGATCCGGCGGACCAGCGACGCGCCGGAGAGCTGGGTGAGGTTGTAGTACTCCGACACCCGGGCCCGGAGCACCACCTCGTCGCCGACCGTCGGCACGTAGCCGCCGATCAGCGAGGTGAACGTGCCCATGAACACGAAGATGCCGTCGGAGCTGGTCGGGTCACCGTCGGTGTCACCGCTGCGGCTCTGCAGGAAGAACCCGTTCTGCTCCGCTCCGGCCGCCGTACGGGCAAGCGTCAACTGGGTGATCACGCCACGGACGTCGTACATCGTGCTGCTGGTGCCGTTGCCGCTCGCCGGTGCGAGCGGTGACCGGTCGGCGGGGCCGGACTCGGTGTCGGTGGTCGGACCCTGCACCTCGCCGACGGTCAGCTCCCGGGTGACCTGCACGGCCAGCGCGCAGGTGGCGGTGCCACCGCCCGCGTCGGTCGTCGTCACGGTGACGGTGTACGCCCCGGCGGTGAGGTCGGCGCTCGCGCTGATCGTGGCGCGGGCGGTGCCGCCCACCCCGTCGGCCGGGGTGAACGCGGTACGGGTGATCGAGCCGGAGGTCGGGCTTGGGCTGATCGCGGTCACCGCCAGGTCGACGATCGTGTCGTCGGGGTCGGCGGCGGTCACCTCGCGGCTCGCGGCCGTTCCGGCGGCGGTGACCAGCGGCCCACCACAGGTCAGCGTGGCCGGCGCGTCGACCGGACCACCGCCGTCCACGGTGTGCGAGCCGAGCCCGTCGAAGGTGTCGACCGGCAGACCGGTCCACTGCGCGGCGGGGTCGAACGCGTCCGACGGGTCGGTGTCGCCCGCCGTCACCGTGGGCAGCCGGCGCAGCGTGTTGTCCGCCGTGCTGGTCGCGCCGGCGCCCCACTCGGTGCCCGGGTCGACGCCCACCTGACCGATCGAGTCGAGCACCGTGGTGCCCCGACGCAGGACGATCGCGTCGTCGCCGTTGAACAGGCTCGCACCGGTGGTCTGGTCGGCCTGAGCGAGGATGGCCGCCCCGGCCGAGGCGCTGGCGAACACGAACGCGTCCCCGGCGGCCACGGTCCCGGTCAGCGCGATGCTGGTCGGTGTGGTGGCGCCGTTGAAGTAGAGCTGGAGCTGGTAGCCGCCCGCGGTGAGGTCGACGGCGGTGCCGGTGCCGTTGAACAGCTCGATCGCCTTGTTGTTCGACGAGCCTTCGACGTACTCCGAGATGAACAGGTCGGTGGGCGCGGCGCTGGCCGCGGTGGGTGTGACGCCGAGGGCCGTGACGGTCACTGCGGCGGTGGCGATCGCGAGCGCGGCTGTTGTGCGGCGCGGGCGCATAGGGCCTCCACGATGGGTGGACGGGGGTCAACGCACGTTAAGGTGCCCCACTGTCCACCGTCCATCCCCTAGTGGACACTTTCGTGAATTCCTCAGCGCGGCTGGTCGAGGCGGTGCACCAGTTCGGCGACGTCGACGCTGTATTCGCACCAGTCCCGGTCGGGCCGGTAGCCCAGCTCCGCGTTGACCTTGAGCATCGCCTCGTTCGCCTGGGCGTTCCAGGTCTGCACCTCGGCCAGCTCCGGCTCGGCGGAGCGCAGCTCCAGCAGCATCCGCGCCTTGATCGCCCGGTCGATGCCGTAACCCCGGTGGTCCTGCGCGACGATCGTGTCGTACTGGTCGGCGCGGGTCGGGTGCTGCGCCGGCACCACGACCTCGGTCAAGCCGGCCACCTCGCCACTCTGCTCGTGCTGGGCCAGGACGATGTACGGCTTCATGCCCCGCCGGTGCAGGGTGTCCAGGCTGTCCCGCAGCCGCTCCGGGTCGTACGAGCTGGGACGCAACTCGCCGTCGTCGACGTCGCGCACCTCGGCCTTGGCCCGCGCGTACGACTCGATCAGGTCGTCCGGTGGCCCACCGGGGTAGAACTCCAGGTGGTAGCCCGCACCGATCCCGATGGCCATCTCGGCCAGCTCGGCCCAGTCCACCGAGGTCAGGTCGAGCACGCTGCGCGTCTCCACGTACTCCCGGGTGAAGCCGAGCGACTCGTAGAAGCCCACCGCCGGCGTGTCGCCGACGACCTCGACCCCGATCGACTGGAAACCCTCCTGGTAGACGCGGCGGGCGGCGCGCAGCACCAGCTCACGGCCCAGGCCGTTGCGTCGGGCAGAGGGGTGCACCAGCACCTCCAGCACCCCGATGTCGCCGAGGAGCAGCACGTGGACCTGCCCGAGGACGGTGCCGACCTCGCCCGGAGCGCTCGGCTCGGCCTGGGCGAGCCAGGAGATCCGCCGCTCACCGGGCATCACCTCGCCGAGATACTCCCGCAGGGAGGTCTCCCGCCACGGCGGATCCTGCGGGAGATCGGCCGCCAGCACCGCGTTCAACGTTGTCAGCAGCGACGCGATCTCGGCGGACGACGCGGTCCTGGGGTCCCACTCGCGCACCATCACCCGTCTAGCTTGCCGCTAACGGCTGCTCGGGGGAAGTGTCCAGTTCTCCAATGTACGCGGACGATCACATCACGTACGGCTGGCCCGTCCGTACCGGTCAGCGGTGTTGTAAACGGCCTGGGCGTACCGGCGCACGTCGTTGTACGACAGGATCGCGTTCCACCAGTCGCCCGGAATGCTCAGGTTGCGGCCGCCCTTGCACAGGTAGTTGCCGGCCGCCAGAGCGGCGTCATCCAGGTCGTGCGGATCCTTGACGCCGTCGGCGTCGGCGTCCGCGCCGATCTCCTGCCAGGTCGTCGGGATGAACTGCATCGGCCCGATCGCCCGGTCGAACGTGCTGTCCTTGTCCAGGGAACCGTGGTCGGTGTCGATGATCCGCATCCGGCCGCCGTTCCCGTCCAGCGGCAGCCCGATGATCTGGGGCAGCGCCTTGCCGTCCGTCCCCAACCGCGCGCCGTTGGCCGAGCCGTGCCCGGACTCGACCTGGCCGATCGCGGCCAACGTCGTCCAGCTCAGCGCGCAGCTGCGGTTGGTCTGGGCGAGCACCACCTCGGCGTACCCGTACGCCTGCATTGCGGTCGCCGGAATGTTGACCTTGGCCCCGACCTGCTGCGCCCAGGCGGCCAGGGAGTCCGACGGACGGCCGCCGGTCGGACCGACGGCGGGCCCGGTCGGCATGCCGCCGGTCGGGAAGGCTCCGGTGGGGAGCGGAGCGGTCGGCATCGGCCCGGTGGGCAGCGGGCCGGTGGGCAGCGGGCCGGTGGGCAGAGGGCCGGTGGGACGCGGGTCGAGCGGCACCGCCGGCGGCACGGCCACGGTCGGCGCGGCTGTGACGTCGGCCGCCACCGGTCGGGACCCACGGATGGTCGCCGGGACGAGCAACGCACCCGCCGCGGCGGTCGCGGCCACCAGGACCAGCAGGAAGACCCCCGGGACCGTGAGTCGACCGCTGGGTCGGCGGGCCCAGGCGCGGGTCGCCCGGGCGGCGGTCACCGCGGCCTGACGTGGCGGTGGCACGCGTACGGCGTGCGCGAACGGCACCCGCCGCCGGCGGCCGCGCTCGGGCGTCGGCACCACTGCGACACCGTCCACCTTGGTCGCCGTCAGGTCGGTGGCGGTGGCACCCGCCGCGACCGTGGCTGCCCCGCCGTCGGCCTTCGCGGCGTCTGTCTTCGCGTCGTCGGCCTCCGCGTCGGCGCTGTCGGCTTTGGCGGCGTCGGTGTCGGCGGTTGGGGCGGCGGCTGGAACGTCGGCGTCGGCGGCGGTGGTGTCCGAAGTGGGCTTCGCCGCGGTGAGGTCGCCGGTGGCGGTGTCCCCCAACTGGTCACCGGTCGCGGCATCGACGCTCGGGGGTAGGGGTGCGGTCACGGGCGTCGCGGGGGTCGTGGCCTTCGCGTCGGTCGTGCGGCCGCTGAACCAGGGCCGGCGGGGACGGGGCACGGCCGCGGGCACCGGCTCCGGAGCGGCGCCCGACTCGGCCAGCGGCCCGTCCAGCGGCGCGGCCGGCCGAAGCGGTTGCACACGCGTCTTGTCCTCGCCGTCCACCACCCGTCGAGTATCACTCATGTCCCCGGCGACCGTCAGGCCCACGTACCCTGATGGCCATGCCCCGGTACGAGTTCCGCTGCCGCGCTTGCGGCGACACTTTCGAGGTCAACCGCCCGATGGCGGAGGCCGGCGCGCCGGCCACCTGCCCGCAGGGCCATGTCGACACGGTCAAGCTGCTCTCGGCGGTGTCGGTCACCGGTCGGGGCGCTGGTGGCGCGCAAGCTCCCGCTGGTGGCGGTGGCTGCTGCGGGGGTGCCTGCGGCTGCTGAGCCGGGCGTTCCGGTGACCGGCCGGTGGGCTGGCCTTGCCGGGAGCGGGTTCGAGTGGCACCTTGAGGCGGCACGTGCCCGGCCGTTCTCACGATGCGTGACCGCTCGGAGTCAGGCAGCATGAACCCGACGTCACGGGCGGAGGTTCCACGCATGTCGCCACGGATCCAGCTCCCGAGCGGTTGGGTGACCTTCGTGTTCACCGACATCGAGGGCTCGACCCGGCTGGCCCAACTGCTCGGCGCGGACTACCGCCCGGTGCTCGCCGAGCATCGCCGGTTGCTGCGTCGCACCCTGGCCGCCACCGGTGGCGCGGAGTTGCTGACCGAGGGCGACTCGTTCTTCCTGGCCTTCGACGACGCGGCGGCGGCGCTGACCGCCTGCCTGACCGCCCAGCGGGCGTTGGCGAGCCACGACTGGCCCACCGAGGAGGCCGCGCCCCGGGTCCGGATGGGCTTGCACACCGGTTACGCCGAGCCCCGCGACGGGGAGTACGCGAGCCCCGAGGTGCACCGGGCCGCCCGGGTGGCCGCGGCCGCGCACGGCGGACAGGTGCTCTGTTCGGCGTCCACGGCCCGTCGGGCCGATCCGCTGCCCCCGGGCGCCACCCTGCTGGACCTGGGCCTGCACCGGCTGCGTGGCTTCGACGACCGGGAGCGGTTGTTCCAACTGGTAGCGCCCGGCCTGGAACGGCAGTTCCCCCGCCCCCGCACCGCCGACGCGGTGGCGCACAACCTGCCGACCCAGGTGACCTCGTTCGTCGGGCGGGAGGTCGAGCGGGCCGAGCTGGGCCGGTTGGTGGAGCGGCACCGCCTGGTCACCGTGCTGGGCGCGGGCGGCGCGGGGAAGACCCGGCTCGCCGTGGAGTTGGCCGGTGGCGTCGTCGAGGCGTACCCGGACGGGGTCTGGTTCGTCGACATCGCCGCGGTGACCGACCCGGGGTTGGTGGCGTTCGCCATCGCCGCGGTGCTCGGGCTGCGGCCCGAGCCGGGCCGACCGATGCTGGACACCCTCGTGGAGTACGCGGCCGCCCGCCGGATGCTTGTCGTGCTGGACACCTGCGACACGCAACCGGCCGCCTGCGGCGAGGTCATCTCGCGGCTGCTCTCCGGCGGGGGCGGCGTGCGGGTGCTGGCGACCAGCCGCGAGTCGTTCAGCCTGCCCGGCGAGGTGGTGTGGCGGATCCCTCCGCTCTCGGTCGATCCCCACCCGGACGGCGCGGAGAGCGACGCCGTCGCACTGCTGCTGGACCGTACGGCGGCGGCCCGTGGCGGCCGGCGGCCCGACCCGTCCGAGTCGGCCGACCTGCGCCGGGTGGTGCAGCGGCTGGACGGGCTGCCTCTCGCCATCGAGTTGGCGGCCGCCCGGCTGCGGGTGCTCTCCGTGGGTCAGCTGGCCGAGCGGTTGGACGACGTCCTCGGCACGCTGGACGCCGGCCGGGAGGATCCGGATCCACCGCCGGTGGAGCGGGGCTGGTCCGGCAACCAGCAGGACACCGTGGACCTGGTGGCCGCGGCGATCGGGACACCGCCGCCCACCCCGGCGAGCAGGGCCGTGCAGCGCTCGGCCACCGAACGGCACCTGACCATGCAGGCGACCGTCACCTGGTCGTACCGCACGTTGGGGCCCCGGGCCGCGCGGCTGTTGCGCTGGCTGGCGGTCTTCGCGGGGCCGGTGGATCTGCCGACGGTGGAGTGGCTGCTGGGCGACGACCCGCTGGATCCACTGTCGGTGCTGGTGGACAAGTCGATGGTGTTGGCCGAGCCGCGCGCCGCCGGCAGTTCGTACCGGATGCTCGACCCGATTCGGGCGTACGCGGCACGGCGGCTGGCCGAGGCGGGTGAGGAGCAGGCTGCCCGGGACCGGCACGTGGCCTGGTCGGCGCACGCGCTGGAGCGGGCCCACCTCGGGCCGGACGGCCGGCCGGTGACGTTGTCGCTCTACACCCTCGACCCGCTGGCCGACGAGCTGCGGGCCGCGCTGCGCTGGTGCGCCACCGGCGGCAGCGCCCGTGCCGGTCTCCGTCTGGCCGGTGGGCTGGACCAGTGGTGGCGCGAGCGCGGGCTGGCCCGGGAGGGTCGACTCTGGCTGTTCCGGCTGTACGGACGGATCGCCGAGACCGGCGAGCGGATCCCGGACGCCGAGCTGGCGGCGGCGTACCACATGCACTCGCTGCACGCCGGCGCCGACGGCGAGTTCGCCGAGGAGCTGCGCTACTCGCAGCGGGCGGAGGCGGCCGCCCGACAGGCCGGCGACGCCGGGCTGCTGGCCCGGGTGCTCGCCGGACGGGCCGCGCCATTGGTGGACATGGGCCAGTTCTTCGAGGCCGAGCGGGTCTGTCGGGAGGTCATCGACTGGGCCCACGGGCAGGACGTGGTCGGCGAGGCGCTGTTCGCGGTGTTCAGCCTGGCCGAGCTGCTGTGGCGGCGCGGCGCGCTGGAGGAGGCGGCGGAGCTGCTGGGCGCGGCGCGTCCGGTGGAGGCCGCCCGGCCGGTCGAGCGGGGCCGGCGTTCGGTGGACATGCTGCTCGGGATGGTCGCGCTGGCCCGGGGCGACGTGATCGCCGCGCACGAGCACCTGCTGGTGGCGCTGCGCTCACGGATGGGCCACGGCTACCACGGCCGGGCCTGCGACACGCTCAACGCGATCGCGGTGCGCTGCGCTCTGGGTGGAGACCGGTTGACGGCCGCGCGGCTGTTCGGGGCGGCCCAGGCCACCCGGGCGAGCATGCGAGCGACGCCGGGTATCTACGGCGGTTACTGGGCCGACCAGCAGGCGGAGCTGCGGGCGATGGCGGGTGACGCGGCGTTCGACGACGCGTACGGGGAGGGTGCCGAGATGGGCCTGGACGAGGCCGTCGCGCTGGCGCTCGACGTGGAACACCCGGACCTGGCGGCGGATTCGACCCGCTTCAGCACCGACCTGTCCCAACACGCGCCGCCCCCGCGCCCCGCCGACCCCAACCGCCACCCCGCAACCCGAACGGAACGCGCCTGACCCCTCCTTGTTGATCATGAAGTTATTGCCGCGACACGCCGGGCGGACGGGCAATAACTTCATGATCACCGCGACGGGGTGGGTGGGAGGATGGGGTGGGTGGGGTTAGTGGGTTGCGGCCTTGGCTTCGGCTTGGGCCTTCATGCGGGCGGCTCGGTCGATGTCGGCCTGCTGGACGGCGGCCACCGAGCCGAAGATGTGGACCGCCTGGTAGTACGTCCAGGCCAGGCTGTAGCAGGCCGGGCGAACGACGGTGTTGTACGTGGCGCAGACCCGCTTCAGATCCTCGTAGAAGGCGCTGTCCAGGCGGGACTTGTTGGCGGAGAACTGGCCGACCGCCTTGTAGTTGCGGTAGCCGAAGTCGTGTCGGTAGCAGCTCAGGTTGAAGGTGAACCCGAGCGGGTTGTCCGGGCTGGACGAGCAGTAGTCGGTGGACCAGTCGAAGTTGTACTCGGCCCAGGGGGCCCGGTTGACGCGGGCGCTGTTCCAGGAGTTGTAGCTGGACGCGCTGGTCTGCGTCCAGCTCGACAGCACGGACAGCCGCTCCGCGGGGGTGACGGCGGCGGCGGGGGAGGCGACGGCGAGGGTGGCGAGCAGCGCTAGCGCGCCCGAGGCGAACAGGGTGGCGAGACGTCGGGGCACGGTTTACCTCCGCGGGGTGAGCGGTGGGACGGAAGTTACCGGCGGGTTACCGGATGTCGATGAGTGTCGATCAGCTGATCAACTGGGCGGTATGTGCGGCGCCAACTATTGGTGACATACGTTCAAACAGACGAATGCCCCGGGTGCGCGAGGCACCCGGGGCATTGCGCGGAACGGGTCAGTGCAGCAGGAACGCCGGCGGGCTGGCCGGGCTCTCGTTGGCGATACGGTCCAACGCCGTCACCCGGTAGGTGTAGCGCCGGCCGGGCTCGGCCGACGTGTCCACCCAGGACTGGGTGCCGCCGGGGGTGGCCCGGACGGTGTCGACCAGGTGCGTGGCGTCCGCCGTGGCGCACCGACCGGGCAGCGTGGTGCCGTCGAACCGGTAGATCGCGTACGAGGTGGCCCTGCCCAGCGGGCCCACGCCGTCGGCGGGCTGGCGCCAGGTCAGCCGCACCCCGTCGGCCTCCCGGGCGACCCTGGTGACCACCGGGAAAAGCAACGGCTTCGCCGGCAGGTGCGGCATGGCCGGTACGAGGGCCGGGCGGGAGTAGTGCTCGGCCGCGTAGATGTCGGTGGCGCCGAGCCGGTTGGCCCGCACCTGGACGGCCGAGAAGTGCACGTTGCCCTGCACCTCGGGGTACGACCGGTTGAGCGTCAGGTGGTCGGACAGCTCACGCGGGTTCTGCCAGTACGGCCCGTACGCCGGGTCGCCGCTCTTGTAGTCGGCCTGGCCGATGTAGAGCTGGACACGGGTGCCGCGCACGGTCTCGGCCCACCACGGGACCAGGCGCGCGTAGTCGGCCGCCGGGTACTGGCCGATGTACCAGTAGAGCTGCGGCACCACGTAGTCGATCCACTCCTGCTTGACCCACTTGCGGGTGTCGGCGGAGATGATGTCGTACGACTGGCTGCCGGTGGTGTCCGAGCCGAGCGGGTCGGCGCTCTTGTTACGCCAGATGCCGAACGGGCTGACGCCGAACTTCACCCACGGCTTCGCCGCCTTGATCTTGCCGTTCATCTCCTGGATCAGCAGATTGATGTTGTCCCGCCGCCAGTCCGCCCGGTCCGTGAAGCCCCGGTTGTACGCCGCGAAGGCGGCATCGTCGGGCACCTGGTAGGTGCCGCTGGGGTAGGGGTAGAAGTAGTCGTCGAAGTGCACGCCGTCGATGTCGTACCGCTTGACCGCGTCCATCATCGCGGTCTGGACGAACTCGCGGACCTCGGGAATGCCGGGGTTGTAGTAGAGCCGGCTGCCTGCCACGCCGGCCGGCGGGTAGGCGAAGGTCCAGTCGGGGTGCGCCCGGGCCGGGTGGCCGGGGGCGAGCAGGTTGCGGTCGGCGCCGGCGCCGCCGGGGGCCGGCATGGAGACGCGGTACGGGTTGAACCAGGCGTGGAACTCCAGGTTGCGCTTGTGCGACTCGTCGACCAGGAAGGCCAGGGGGTCCCAGCCCGGGTCCTGACCGCGTACGCCGGTCAGGTACTCCGACCACGGCTCGTACGGCGAGGGCCAGAGCGCGTCGGCGGTCGGTCGGACCTGCACCACGACGGCGTTGTGGTGCAGCCGTTCGGCGAGGTCGAGCAGTCCCCGATACTCGGCCTGCTGGGCCGCGATCCGGTCCGGGCTGGTCTGGGACGCCTTGCTGGGCCAGTCGATGTTGACCACCGACGAGATCCACATCGCCCGGAACTGTCGTTTCGGCGTGGCCGGGTCGGTGACGCAGGTGGTGGTGGCGGCATCGGTCGCGGCGCTCGCGGGGTGCGCGGGGGTGGCGGCGACAAGCGTGCCGAGCAGGGCTGCGACCAGCCCGGCCGCTCCGAGTCGAGGTGCCTTCATGCGGTGTGTCCCTTCGTTGGGGCTCCCGTGTCAGGGGGTTCTCGCGGCACCCCGGCAAGATTCGCCGTGAGCAATGTGCCGCTGGAAGGAAATTTTCACACTCGGCACGGTCCCGCAAGGGGCCGCGCCTGATCGATTCCCCGGTCACCGGATCGGACGATTCGCGCCGAGCGCCCGATTGCGGGCAGTGACCGGGGTCGCACGCCGCGTCGTGACCTGATCGGCATGATCCGTGGCGGTTGGCCGGGATCCGGGGTGGGTAGCAACGCCGGTCACCGGCCGCCATGGTGGTGGTCGCACGGTGGGAGGGGTGAGCGCGGTGTCCGTGCTGCGAACCAAACCAATCAAGGACGTCATAGCCCAGGGCGACGCCGACGGCACCGACGGCCGACTGGGGCTCAAGCGGCGGCTCGGCGCGATCGACCTCACCGGCTTCGGCATCGGCATCGTGATCGGCACGGGCATCTTCACGCTCACCGGGATCGAGGCCCGCGACAGCGCCGGTCCGGGCGTGGTGATCTCCTTCGCCATCGCCGGCGTGGTCGCCCTGCTCGCCGCCCTCTGCTACGCCGAACTGGCCTCCAGCGTGCCGACGGCCGGCAGCGCCTACACCTACGCGTACGCCACGATGGGCGAGATCGTCGCCTGGATCATCGGGTGGGACCTGCTGCTGGAGTTCGCGCTCGGCGCGGCGGTGGTGGCCCGCGGCTGGTCGGGCTACCTCGCCGAGCTGCTCGACCTGCCGACCCGGTGGTTTGGCGAGGAGGGCAGCACGGTCAACATCGGCGCGATCGCCATCGTGCTGATCCTCGGCATCGTGGCGATCGTCGGCATCCGGGAGTCCGCCCGGATCACCAACCTGCTGGTGCTGGTCAAGGTGGCGATCTGCGTCTTCGTGGTGGTCGCCGGCCTGTTCTTCGTCAAGGCCGCCAACCTCACCCCGTTCATCCCGCCGGCCGAGCCCGCCGGCAGTGGCGACGATGGCATCAAGCAGCCGGTGACGCAGGCGCTGTTCGGGTTGGAGCCGTCGGTCTTCGGCTTCGTGGGGGTGCTCAGCGCCGCCGCGGTGGTCTTCTTCGCGTACACCGGCTTCGAGGCCGTGGCCAACCTGGGCGAGGAGACGCGCAAGCCCAAGCGGGACCTCACCCTGGGCCTGCTCGGCACGCTGCTGATCTCCACCGTGCTCTACATCGGCGTCTCGCTGGTGGTCGTCGGCATGGTGCCGTACACCGAGATCGACCGGGGCGCCCCGATCGCCTCGGCGTTCGAGTCGGTGGGCGCCGGCTGGGCGGCGACGCTCGTCTCCATCGCCGCGGTTGCCGGCCTGACCAGCGTCATCCTGGTCGACCTGGTGGCGATGGGCCGGATCGGCTTCGCCATCGCCCGGGACGGCCTGATCCCGCCCTCGATCGCGGCCGTGCACCCGCGCTGGGGCACCCCGTACCGGATTTCGGCGATCATGACGGTGGCGGTCGCGCTGCTGGCCGGCTTCCTGCCGCTTTCCGCCCTGGCCGACCTGGTCAGCATCGGCGCGCTCTGCGCGTTCGTGCTGGTCTCGATCGCGGTGCCGATCCTGCGCCGCAAGCGCCCCGACCTGGAGCGGCCGTTCCGGGTGCCGTTCTCCCCGGTGCTGCCGGTCGTCTCGGCGCTGGCCTGCTTCTACCTGATGCTCAACCTGTCGGTGGAGACCTGGCTGCGGTTCCTGGCCTGGATGCTGCTCGGGGCGGTCATCTACTTCGGCTACGGCTATCGCCGCAACCGGCTGGCCCGGCAGGAACCCGCCGTCGCCCCGGCACCGCGCGAACCGAGCGCCTGACCGATGTGCGTGCGGAGGGGCCGAGGCCCCTCCGCACGTTCAACTCAGGGGCGAGATTGCGGCGTAGCCGTCGGACCCTTGACGACCGGCTTGCCGTCGACCCAGGTCACCTCGTCGAGCCACACCTGACGGCCGGGATCGGTGCTGCCCTCCTGGCCCGGAGGCCAGGCGTGGTACAGCAGCCAGGTGCGGCCGTCCTTGACCACCATCGAGGCGTGGCCCGGGCCGGAGGCGGCCTCGTTGCTCTTCAGGATCGGGTTCTCGGCGGCCTTCACGCACGGGCCGGTCGGGCTCTCGCAGACCGCGTAGCCCTCCGCGTACTCGGCCCGGTCATAGGCGTTGGCGGCGAAGAACAGCAGCAGCCGGTCGTCCTGGCGGTGGAAGAACGGCCCCTCGATCAGGGTGCCCTCCCACGGCTCGGTCTGCTTGAGCAGCTTCGTCGGCTCCCCGACGAGGGTCAGGCCGTCGTCGGCGAGGCGCTGCGACCAGAGCCAGGTGTCCACCCCGATGGCGTTGCCGTCGTTCTTCCACAGCAGCCAGAGGCTGCCGTCGGTGTCCCGGTACGGGCTGGCGTCGATCGCCCCGCCCAACTCGGCCTGGCAGATCAGCGGGCCGGTCGCGTCGTCGGAGTACGGCCCCTGCGGCGCGCTGGCCACCGCCCGCCCGATGCACTGCCGTCCGGCCTCGCGGCCGGCGACGGTGTAGTAGAGCAGGAACCGGTCCGGTGCGAGCTGGATCGCCTCCGGGGCCCAGGTCTTGCCGGGGTCCGCCCAGGCCGGCAGTGCCGGCAGGGCGTCCCCGGCCTCGGTCCAGTCGACCAGGTTCGTCGAGGTGCGCACGGGGACGTTGCGGCCCTGCGCGTTGGTGGAGAACAGGTACCAGGTGTCGCCGACCTGGATGGCCTGCGGGTCCGGCGCGTCGGCCCGTACGACCGGGTTGGTGAACATGTTCGGGTCGCTCCCGCTGCTCGTGGGGGTGGGTTCGCTGTCGCCCGTGCAGCCCGTGACGAGCAGCGCGGCGGCGAGGGTGATCGCCGCCGCGCCGACTCGCCGGGTTGTCGCCCGCGTCATCCCTTCAAACCGCTGCGGGAGACGCCCTGGATGATGTGCCGCTGCGCCAGCACGAACAGGATCAGCACCGGCAGACTCGCCAGCACCGCGCCCGCCATGATCACCGGGTAGTCGGTGACGTACGAGCCCTGGAGCAGACCCAGGCCCGGAGGCAGCGTCAACTTCTCCGGGCTGAACAGCACGAAGATCGGCCACAGGAAGTCGTTCCAGTTGGTCAGGAACGACAGCACGGCCAGGGTGGCCAGCGCCGGCTTGGACAGCGGCAGCACCACCTTGAAGAAGATCTGCCACTGGTTGGCGCCGTCGAGGGTGGCGGCCTCCTCCAGCTCGTTCGGCAGCGACAGGAAGAACTGCCGCAGGAAGAACACCCCGAACGCGCTGGCCGCGCCGGGCACCACCACCACGGCGAGGGTGTCGATCCAGTTGAGCTGGTCGACGATCAGGAAGTTCGGGATGATCAGCGAGGTCGGCGGGATGAACAGCGTCCCGACGATCAACGCGAAGGTCACCCCGCGTCCGCGGAACCGCAGCCGGGCCAGGGAGTACGCGGCCATCGAGGCCGTCACCAGCACCAGCAGCGAGTGCAGCGTGGCGGCCACCATGCTGTTGAGGAACCAGCGCAGCACCGGGTTCGCCGAGTTGTTGATGATCTGCTCGTAGCCGTACCCCGCCAGCGGGTTCGGCAGCCAGCTCGGCGGGATCTGCTGGGCGGCGGTGTAGGTCTTCAGCGAGGTGATGACCATCCACACCAGCGGGGTCAGGAAGATCAGGGTGAGCGCGACCAGAGTGGCGTAGAAGACGACCCGGCGCAGCCCGGAGGCGGAACCGTTGGTGGTCGGCGTGGGCGTCGTCATGGCGGTCCCCTCAGTCTTCCTTGTAGCGGAAGAGGCGGAAGTTGGCGATGCTCACGACCGCCAGCAGCAGCGCGAACACGATGCTCATCGCGGCGGCTCGACCGGCGTTGTTGTTGCGCAGGCCCTCCTCGACGATGAACCACACCACCGTGCGGGTCTCCGTGCCCGGCGCTCCCTGGGTGATCAGGAACGACTGGCCGAACATGTTCGCCGAGGCGAGCACCGTCGTGGTGATCACGAAGAGCAGCACCGGCCGCAGCCCGGGCAGGGTGACGTTGCGGAACCGCTGCCACGCGTTGGCGCCGTCCATCCGGGCCGCCTCGTACAGCTCCGGCGAGATGTCCTGCAGACCGGCCAGGTAGATCACCGCGTTGAAGCCGGAGGTCCACCAGACGGTCACCCCGACCAGGGAGATCCACGCCCACGGCATGTTGGTCACCCACGGGGTGTCCGACGGCAGGCCGACGACTCCGAGGAGCCGGTTTACCAGGCCCAGGTTGGCGTCGAGCAGGAACCGCCAGAGCAGGCCGATCACCGCCACGCCCAGCACGTACGGGGCGAAGTAGATCGCCCGGAAGAAGGTGCGGCCCGGAAAGGAGCGGTTCAACAGCAGCGCCAGCCCGAGGGGTACGACCACCAGCAGCGGCACCGACAGCACCGTGAAGATTGCGGTGGCCCGGACGCTCTCCCACCAGTCGCCGTAGACGGCGGAGTCGCTGGAGAACAGCTCCTTGTAGTTGTCCAACCCGACGAAGGGCCGGTTGGGCAGCTGGAAGTCCCACTGGTGCACGCTCAGCCAGAGGCCGAGGATGATCGGCAGCAGGCCGAAGACCCCGAACAGGACCAGGTACGGGGCGAGGAACAGGTATGGCGTCGCCCGTCCGGTCCGGCGCGCCGAGGCGCCCCGGCGGGCTGCGTTGGCCGCCGGGGGCGGCGCGTCACCGCGCGCCGCCCCGACCTCGATCACGTCCGCCACGGGTTATCAGCTCCCGTACTTCTTGCGGTTGTCCTCAAGCTGCTTGTTGGCCTTGGACACGCCGTCGTCGAGCGCCTGCTTGGGCGACTTCTTGCCCAGCGCGGCCTCGTTGAACGAGTTGTAGAAGGTCGTCATGACCTCGCCCAGACCCGGGGCCGCCGGCGGGAAGGCCGCGTACTCCAGCTCGGGAGCGAGCGACGAGATCTCCGGCAGGGCCTTGAACTCGGCGCCCTCACGGACCTCCTTGCGGGCCGGGATCTGCCCGCCCTTGGCCCAGTCCAGCGAGTGCTGGCTCAGCCAGTTGATGAAGACCTTCGCCCCGGAGACCTTGTTGGCGTCGTTGGCACGCTGCTTCACGATCGTGAAGTTGTGCGAGTTGGCCCAGGCCGACGGCTTGCTGCCGATCTGGGGGAGCGGGGCGACGCCCCACTGGACCTCGGGGCTCTTCTTGAGGTCGTTGATCTGCCAGATGCCGTTCCAGGTGAAGGCGTTCTTGCCGCTCTTGAACGCCAGGTAGTCGGCGTCCTGTCCGACGTTGGCCGGCGAGTAGCCCTGCTTGATCTGGTCGACCAGCCAGGTGCACGCCTCGATCGCCGGGTCGGAGTTGAACGTCGCCTTGGCCACCTCGGCGTCGAAGAGGGTGGCGCCCCACTGGTTGAGCAGCGAGTAGAACGTCATGCCGCCGGTGAACTGGAACGGGCTGACCCAGAAGCCCTGCACACCGGCCTTCTTCAGCTCAACCAGGGCCGCCGTGTAGTCGTCCTTCGTCGTCGGCGGCTTGTTCGGGTCGAGGCCGGCCTTCTGCATGACGGCCTTGTTGTAGTAGAAGCCCAGCGGGTGCATGTCCAGCGGGATGCCGTACCGCTTGTTGTTGTAGATCCCGCCCTTCCAGACGGTCGGGGCGAAGTCGCCCTCGGAGAGCTCCAGGTTCTTGGCCACGTCGTCCAGCTCGGTGATCACGCCACGGGCGGCGAAGGTGGCGAGCTGGTCCATGTGCATGACCGCGATGTCCGGGCCGTTGCCGCTGGAGGCCGCACCGGGGAGCTTGTTGTAGTAGTCCTCCCACTGGTACGTGGCCACCGACACCGCGATGTTCTTGTGCTCGGTGTTGAACTGGTTGACCAGCGCCTTGAAGATGTCGCCGTCGCCGCCGGTGAACCCGTTCCACAGCTTCAGGTCGACCTTCGGGCCGGTGTACTCCTTGCCGCCGTTACCGGCGGCCGGCCCGGAGGTGCTGTCGTCGCCGCCGCCGCAGCCGGCGAGGGTCAGCGAGGCCGCGGCACCGATTCCGAGACCGAGGCCGAGCAGGCGCCGCCGGCTCATGTCGTTCTGGATCATGCTGTATCTCTCCTTGGAGGGGGACGGGATGAATTGTGCCTGCTCAGAACCGTTACGACGTCAGACGCCGGTCGGGCCGAAGCGCAGCACGCTCCACGACACGGCGGGCAGGCGCACGGTGCACCGGCCGCCGTCGGGGGTGGGGGTGGGCAGTTCCCGCGGCGTCACCCGGTCGGGCTCGGCCTCGGTGTTCGTCGCCGACGGGTCGGACCCGGCAGCGATGCTCTGGAAAGACAGACCGGACATACCCGGCAGTCCGCGCAGGTCCAGGTCGAGGGGGAGGTCCTCGGAGCCGCGGTTGACCGCGAAGACGGTCAGTTCGCCGGTCTCCTCGTCGTGCACGGCGACCGTGTCGAGCACCGGCACGTCCCCGTACTTCTTCGTGTCGTAGCGCGGCGACACCGGCTCGGTGCGCAGCACGGTGCCCCGGGCGTACCGGGCGGTCAGCGCGAACGGGTGGAAGATGCTCTGCCGCCAGGCCGGGCCGCCGTTGCGGGTACGGATCGGCGCGATCACGTTGGCCAACTGGGCCTGAGCGGCGACCCCGACCCGGTCGGCGTGCCGGAGCAGGGTGATCAGCAGGTCGCCGACCACCACCGCGTCCACCGCCGTGAAGTCGTCCTCGATCAGCGCGGGCGCCTCGACCCAGCCACGCCGGTCCAGGTCGGCCTGGAGGCGGGACTCGTACCAGACGTTCCACTCGTCGAACGAGATCTTCAGCTTGCGCTTCTGCCGCTGCTTGGCGGCCACGTGGTCGGCGGTCGCCACGACCTCGGTGATGAAGTTGTCCATGTCGACGGCCGACGCCAGGATGCTGGCCTGGTCGCCGTCGGACGGGTCGTAGTAGGTGTGCGCCGAGATGTAGTCGACGTGCTCGTAGGTGTGCTCCAGCACGGTCGCCTCCCACGCGGCGAACGTGGGCATCCGCCGGTTGGAGCTGCCGCAGGCGACCAGGCTGATCGACGGGTCGATCATCTTCATCGCGCGGGCCGCCTCGGCAGCCAGCCGCCCGTACTCGTCGGCGGTCTTGTGGCCGACCTGCCACGGACCGTCCATTTCATTGCCCAGGCACCACAGCTGCACGCCGTACGGGTCCTCCGCGCCGTGCTTGCGCCGCAGGTCGGACAGCTCGGTGCCGCCCGGGTGGTTCGCGTACTCCAGCAGGTCGAGCGCCTCCTGTACGCCCCGGGTGCCCAGGTTGACCGCCATCATCGGCTCGACGCCGGCCTCGGCGGCCCAGGTCATGAACTCGTCCAGCCCGAAGGCGTTGGTCTCGATCGTCTTCCACGCCAGGTCGAGCCGGCGCGGCCGGTCACCGACCGGGCCGACGCCGTCCTCCCAGCGGTAGCCGGAGACGAAGTTGCCGCCCGGGTAGCGGACCACCGAGACGCCCAGCTCGCGGGTCAGGTCCAGCACGTCGCGGCGCAGGCCGCGGGAGTCGGCGTTGGGGTGGCCGGGCTCGTAGATGCCGCCGTAGACGCACCGCCCCATGTGCTCGACGAACGAGCCGAAGAGACGTCGGTCGGCCGGCCCGATCGAGAAGGCCGGGTCGATCGTGAGCTGCGCGGTCCGCAAGGGATGCCACCTTTCCTCAGTGCCGGAACCGGGTGACCGCAGTCACGCCCACCCGGCGTCCCTCGTTTCTACAACGTTGTAGGCAACGTTGTAAAGAGCTGATGACGAGGTATGGTGCGCTGGGTTACATCGGGGAGGTTGCGGCGTGCGAAACAGGCTCAAGGACGTGGCCGAACGGGCGGGCGTCTCGGTGAAGACCGTCTCCAACGTGGTGAACGGCTACGTGCACGTACGTCCGGACACCCGCGCCCGGGTCGAGGAGGCCATCGCCGAACTGAACTACCGGCCCAACCTCTCCGCCCGCCACCTGCGCAAGGGACGTACCGGGGTGATCGCCCTGGCGGTGCCGGAACTGGACATCCCGTACTTCGCGGAACTCGCCCGCCACGTGGTCACTGCCGCCGCCGACTACGGCTGGACGGTGCTCATCGATCAGACCGGGGGCCGGCGCGAGCAGGAACGGGTGGTCGCCTCCGGCATCACCGACCACCTGATCGACGGGCTGATCTTCAGCCCGCTGGCGCTCACCGCCGAGGACCTGGCCGGTCTGGACGGCACCCCGATGGTGCTGCTCGGCGAGCGGGTCGACCACGGCCCCGCCGACCGCGTCGTGATCGACAATGTGACCGCGGCCCGCGAGATCACCGACCACCTGATCCAGCTCGGCCGCCGCCGGATCGCGGCGATCGGCTCGCAGCGCACCGACGAGGGCGCCAGCGCCCGCCTGCGCCTGGCCGGCTACGCCGAGGCACTGCGCGCTGCCGGCCTGGCCTACGACGAAGCCCTCGTGGCGCCCGCGCCGGCCTGGCACCGCGCCGACGGCGCGGCCGCGATGCGCGGCCTGCTCACCGCGGGGGTACGCCCCGACGCCGTCTTCTGCTTCAACGACACGCTCGCCCTGGGCGCCCTGCGCGCCCTGCACGAGGCCGACCTGCGGGTGCCCGAGGACGTGGCGGTGGTCGGCTTCGACGACATCGAGGACGGCCGGTTCTCGATCCCGACACTGAGCACGGTCGCCCCGGACAAGGAGCGGATCGCCCACCTGGCCGTCGAACTCCTGGCCCACCGCCTGGACGGCGACCGCGCCGCCCCGGCAAAGGAGCTCTCCGCCCCGTACCGCCTGGAGATCCGCGAATCCACCCGGAATCCCTAGTCGAAGAAGCGGGCCAGGTGGGATCGGGGTGCCGGGTCGGCCTCTGGGGGGAGGGGAGTCAGGTCGGCGAAGATCGAGGCGCCGTCGCAGCCCGCGTGCAGCGGGTACCACCGCGGGGTGCCCGGCGGCCGGAGCTGGCAGATCCCCTTGAACGTCTGCACGTCCATCAGCCGGACGTGCGTCGGGTCGGCAACCGCGTTCACGTGACCCCACCAGGGGCTCATCACGTGCAGCACGCCACCCGGACGGAGGACCCGATGGCACTCGTCCACCAGCGGCAGAAAGTCGATCAGGTGCTCCAGGATGTGCACCGCGAAGAGGACGTCCACCGAATTGTCGGCGAGCGGCAGCGAGCCGGACAGATCCGCGACCGCGTCCACCCCCGGCGCCGGGTAGATGTCCAACCCCAGGTTGCCCGACCACTGCTTGGTCGGACCGCAACCGAGGTCCACCACCACCGGCGCCCGACCGCCGACGCCGACCCGGCACCAGACGCCGTAGACGCCGGCCAGCCGTCCCACCAGGTCCCGTACCAGCCGCAGCTCGGCCGGCTCGGCCACCTCCCCGGTGAGATGGGCGACTCCCCGGTCGAACCGCACCTCGACCGCCAGAGCGCGCAGCCGGTCGTCGTGCCGAGCCTGGTCCGCCCACGCCTGCGCGAGGGATTCGTCGATCAACCGCAGCCGGTCGGCCGAGGGCGGAGTCTGTGCCAAAGCGACCATTCGGGCCACCTCCCGCCGCGCGTTACCCGCATTCACGCCGGGCATGCCCGGAACCGCGAGGCGGATGGGCGTGTCGCAGCGTCGGAGGCAACGTCGAGATGAGCGGTATACCTGTGAGTCATAAATATGACTCACAGGTATACGGCTCACTGGAGCAACACGCCTCGGCGGCGGCCACCGAACTTGCCTGGCCTACGCCCAAGCCGTCCGAGCCGCCGCCGCCGGGCACGGGGTCAGCCGGAGAGGGTCCGGCGACCACTGCGGATGCGCTGGCGGGGCGGGGGAGCGGCGGCCTTCGGCCGCTTCAGGTGGTAGCGGTGCAACTCGTTGTTGCCGGGCAGGGACGGGTCCTCGCTCATCGCGACCAGTTCCCAGCCCTGGTCGCCGGCCCGGTTCAGGTGAGCCAGCGCGGTGTCGCCGTACGGCGTCACGTCGACCATCGAGCCGTCCGGGCCGTACCAGACGAAGACGACCTCCCAGCCGAGGTCGTTTGTCGCCGCTTGGCGGCGGCGGACCAGCAGGGCGTACTCCCACTTGAGCATGGCGTCATTCTCACCCCGGCCCGGCCCTGCGGCACGGATCAATCCTCGGCGATCCGCCCGGCGTCGACCCGCAGCCGACGGTTCGTCTCGATGGCGGCCAGCATCCGCCGGTCGTGGGTGACCAGCAGCAGCGTGCCGGGGTAGCTGGCCAGCGCCGATTCGAGCTGCTCGATGGCGGGCAGGTCGAGGTGGTTGGTGGGCTCGTCGAGCACCAGCAGGTTGACCCCACGCCCCTGGAGCAGGGCCAGCGCCGCGCGGGTCCGCTCGCCCGGGGAGAGCGTCGCCGCCGGCCGCGGCACGTGCGCCGCCCGCAGCCCGAACTTGGCCAGCAGGGTCCGCGCGTCCGCCGGCGACAGGTGCGGTACGGCCGCGTGGAACGCGTCGATCAGCGGCGCGTCGCCGAGGAACAGTCCTCGGGCCTGGTCCACCTCGCCGACCACCACGCCCGGCCCGAGCGAGGCGGTGCCCTCGTCCAGCGGCAGCCTCCCGAGCAGTGCGGCCAGCAGGGTGGACTTGCCCGAACCGTTCGCCCCGGTCACCGCGACCCGGTCCGCCCAGTCGATCTGGAGGTCGACCGGCCCGAGGGTGAAGCCTCCCCGGCGTACCACCGCATGTCGCAGCGTGGCCACGACGGCGCCGGCGCGGGGCGCGGCGGCGATCTCCATCCGCAGCTCCCACTCCTTGCGGGGCTCCTCGACCACGTCGAGCCGTTCGATCAGCCGCTCGGTCTGCTTGGCCTTGGCGGCCTGCTTCTCGCTCGCCTCGCTGCGGAACTTGCGGCCGATCTTGTCGTTGTCGGTGGCCTTGCGGCGGGCGTTCTTCACGCCCTTCTCCATCCAGCCGCGCTGGGTGCGGGCCCGCGCCTCCAGGCCGGCCTTGGTGTCGGCGTACTCCTCGAAGTCGGCGCGGGCGTGCCGCCGCGCCACCTCGCGCTCTTCCAGGTAGGCCGCGTAACCGCCGCCGTAGTGGTGCACCTGCTGCTGCGGCAGGTCCAGCTCCACCACCCGGGTCACGGTGCGGGTGAGGAACTCCCGGTCGTGGCTGACCAGCACCGTGCCGGCCCGCAGCCCGGTGACGAACTCCTCCAGCCGCTCCAGCCCGGCCAGGTCCAGGTCGTTCGTCGGCTCGTCGAGCAGGAACACGTCGTACCGGCTGAGCAGCAGCGACGCCAGCCCGGCGCGGGCGGCCTGACCGCCGGAGAGCCCGGTCGTCGGGTGGTCCAGGTCGACCGCGAGCCCCAGGTCGGCGCTCACCTGCTCGGCGCGTTCGTCCAGGTCCGCGCCGCCGAGGGCGAGCCAGCGCTCCAGCGCGTCGGCGTACGCGTCGTCGGCGCCCGCCGTCCCGGCGGTCAGCGCCTCGGTGGCCGCGTCCAGCGCCGCCTGAGCGGCGGTCACCCCGGTCCGGCGGGCCAGGAAGTCGCGTACGGTCTCGCCCGGTCGCCGTTCCGGCTCCTGCGGCAGGTGCCCGACGCTCGCGGTGGGCGGGCTGAGTCGCACGCTGCCGGCCTCGACCGGCAACAATCCGGCGAGGGTACGCAGCAGCGTCGACTTGCCGGCCCCGTTCGGCCCGACCAGGCCGACCACGTCGCCCGGGGCGACGACCAGGTCCAGCCCGGAGAAGAGTGGGCGGTCCCCGTGCCCGGCGGCCAGGTCCTTGACGATCATCGTGGCGCTCATCAGGACGGCAGCCTATCCGGCTGCTCGCATAAGAGCCGACGGCAGCGGGCAGACTCAACGGCGTGGTGACCACTCTGGCGATCGACTGCGGTGGCGGGGGCATCAAGGCGTCGGTCCTCGACGAGGCCGGCACGATGCGCGCCCGCCCGCTGCGGGTGCCGACGCCGTACCCGCTGCCTCCCGCCCTGTTCGTCCGGACCCTGCTGGAGCTGGGCGGGCGGCTGCCCACGGCGGACCGGCTGACGGTCGGCGTACCCGGGATGATCCGGCACGGCGTGGTGGTGGCCACCCCGCACTACGTCACCCGTAGCGGACCCCGCTCCCGGATCGACCCGGACCTGCTGGCCGAGTGGTCCGGCTGGGACGCGCGGGGCGCGCTGGCCGACGCGTTCGGGGTGCCCGCGCTGGTGCTCAACGACGCCGAGGTGCACGGGGCGGGTGTGGTCGCGGGCACCGGCTGCGAACTGGTGTTGACGCTGGGGACGGGGCTCGGCAGCGCCCTCTTCGACGGCGGCGTGCTCGCACCGCACCTGGAGCTGTCGCACGCGCCGGTGCGCTGGGGTACGACCTACGACACGTACGTGGGTGAGCCGGAGCGTCGGCGGCTCGGCGACGCCTTCTGGTCCCGGCGGATCCGGCAGGTGGTGGACGGGCTGCGCCCGGTGTTCCGGTGGGACCGGCTCTACCTGGGCGGGGGCAACTCCCGGCTGATCCGGCCGGAGCAGCTGGCCCGGATGGGCGACGATGTGGTGGTGGTGCCGAACACGGCCGGGATCGTCGGCGGCGTCCGCGCCTGGGAGCTGGCCGCCGGTCGCCGGGACGCTCGCGCCTGACCCTATTTCCACCCGGGGAACAGTCGCCAAACGTCGAGTGTTGTGCCAGCGTCGGAACAGGTGACGGCGCGACCCGAGGAGGTGGGCAGATGGATCTTCTGGCGGACTACCGGCGGGCGACCATGTTCTTCGAAACCGGTGACCCGAGCGGAGCGGCCCGACTGCTGGAGCCGATCGTCGACGCCGAACCCGGCAACGCTGCCGTCCGGCAGCTGCTGGCCCGGGCGTACTTCCAGTCGGCCCAGCTCAACCGGGCCGAGGAGCAGCTGCGGGAGCTGGTCGACCGGGACCCGAGCGACCACTACGCGCACCACGTGCTGGGCCGGACACTGGAGCGGCTGAACCGGCACACCGACGCGCTGCGGCACCTGCGGATCGCCGCGGCGATGTACGCGGCCAACGACGACTACCGGATCGCGCTGGAGCGGGTCGAGGCCCGCGTGGGCACCCGCTGAACGCGGAACCGGTGACGAACAAGGGGCGGTCCTACGGGCCGCCCCTTCGTCGTCCGGCGGGCGGCCCGACGGGCCCTAGGATGGCGGACATGGGACCTGACCGGCGGGGGGCTGCGGCATGAAGCTCAAGCTGGACCTGCACGACATCTTCAACAAGGGCCAGGACATCGACCGCGCGCTGCGCGGGATCATGGACGAGGCAGTGGCGAAGAAGGCCACCCTCGTGGAGATCATCCCGGGCAAGGGGTCGGGGCAGCTCAAGAAGCGGGTGCTGCGTTTCCTCGACCAGAAGGACGTCAAGCAGCTCTACCACCGGGTGGAGAAGGACTCGAAGAACTTCGGCCGCCTCTTCGTCCACTTCCGCTGGAAGTAAGACCCCCAGCTTCTCTGTTCAGGGCGCCCGGTCGCATCCGTCCTCGTGCGGGACGTCGGCCTGGTCGAGGCCGGCCCGGCGAACTCCGTGGTTTCCGGATCGGGCTTGTCACGATGGGCGCTCGACTGGACATGGAGTAGACGTGAGTTCCCGGACTGAACACGAGGACCGCTTCCGACGCGTCTACGCGGTCAACTTCGAGCCGCTGCTGGCGTACGCGATGCGGCGCGTCGAGCAGCCTGAAGACGCAGCCGACGTGGTCGCCGAGACCTTCCTCGTCGCTTGGCGGCGCAGCCGTGACATGCCGCCGGAGGCCGAGGCCCGGCTGTGGCTGTACGGGGTGGCCCGACGGGTGCTGGCGAACCACCACCGCGGCGGAGCGCGCCGGGAGCGGCTGGGCGAACGGTTGCGGCAACGGCTCCGGGGCGCCTTGGGTGTGGACCCGGGCAGCGAGGTGCCCGAGCGGCTCGCGGTCCGCGCCGCGCTGGCCCGGCTGGGTGAGTTGGACAGGGAGGTGTTGATGCTGACCTTCTGGGAGGGGCTGGAGCCGCGCGAGGTCGCCGCGGTCCTGCGCGTGAGCCCGGCTGTGGTCCGTACCCGGCTGTCGCGTGCCCGGGCCCGGCTGCGGAATCTCGTCGGTGACGATCTCGGCCGGCCCGGACATGTACTCGATGTCATGGCCGTACGCACCCCTGAGGAGGGCAGATGACCGACGAGCAGCTCGACCAGATGGTCCGTGACGCCGACCCTTACCGACCGGATGTCGTCAGGCACCTCGACGGGGTCGCGCCGAACCTCCTGGAGGAGATCATGTCCGTGCCGACCCTTGATCGCGTCGCCGAACCACCGGAAAGGCGCCGTCGGGCGCGCCGCGGCGTGGTGCGCAGCCTCGTCGGCGCGGGCGTCGCGGCAGCCGCTCTCGTCGGTGTCCTGGCCGTCTCGATCACTGGTCCCGATCAGCCCGGCGGCCGCGGGGCATCGCCGACCACCTCCGAGGGGACGAGAGCCGTCTCCTACTCGGCGGTGGCGCTGAAGGCGGCCGAGCAGAACCCGCGGCTACTGATTGACCAGCCCGGCTGGAAGGCGACCACCGTCCACGGGTTCGCCGAGAAGCAGGGCGAGATCGCGTTCAGCAACGGCGGACGGCAGTTGCAGATGAACTGGTACCCGGCTGACCGGTACGACGACTACCACAAGGACCGGCTATGGGTCAGCAAGCCGGAGGCGGTGAAGGTCGACGGCCGGCAGGGCGACCTGTTCCGGTACAGCGCGAGCGACTACGCCGTCATGCTCGTGCCCCGCGACGGTTCCTTCGTCGAACTGCGTTCCGGGGGCGCGACGCGTAGCGAATTCGATCGGATTCTCGCCGACGTGGTCCACGTCGACGTCCCTACGTGGCTGGCCGCACTGCCGGCAGAGATCGTCACCCCGCAGCGGGTGGACGAGCGGGCGGCCAAGGTGCTCGCGGATGTGCCGCTTCCTCCGGGTTTCGACACCGCCACGCTGAACGACCTCAGTATCAACGACCCCTATCAGTTCGGCGTCAGGGTGACCAGGCGGGTTGGCTGCGGGTGGATTGCCGAATGGCTGCGCGCGAAGGAGGCCGGCGACGAAGCCGCCCTCAAGCGAGCCGCCGACGCGTTGCGGAGCAGCCACAACTGGAAGGTGTTACACCAGATGAACGACAAGGGCGACTGGCCGGAGGCATTCTGGGAGACCGCCGATACGGTGGCCGCCGGAAACACGCCGCGCGGCGGGTACGGGCAGACCCTGGGCTGCGAGTAGCCGTCCCGGACCGGCCGAGCAACTCTCGGGCTGGGCGCTCAGGATCAGCGGATCCTCAGCGCCCAGCGCCCGCTCTGCGTCACATCGCCCTTGACGGCAGCAGCGGCGGGAATGAAACGGCTCGCGTGAAGCCGCTGGACGTAGCGCACCGGTTGGTGCCGGTCCTCAGCCGCCGGGTCGATCGGACGGCAGCGGTGGTGCCACGGTGACGAGCCGCGCCGTCGGTTCCAGGTGGGTGCAGAGTTTCCGGGGGAAGGCAGGCGCGGCCTTGCGGACCACGTCGCACCCACCCGACGTGGTCTGGGCGACGGTCGACCATGCGGCCGGCTCGTTCCGCAGGAAGTAGCGCCGTACTGCGGTGTTCACCTCGCACCCGGGGCGCGGCTCGACGCCGCACGCGGTCGGATCGTCGGGCACCGTCATGATCAGCCAGTTGCCGTCGCAGGCTTCGACGTGGCCCTGCGAGTGGCGGGACACGTCCATCCCCCGTACGGCCGCACGCGTCCAGGTCGGGTCGCAGCGATCCTTGGGTGGGTTGCAGCCCAGGTTCTCGTCACACCGGGTGTAGGCGCCGTTCTTCAGCGCCCACGTCTTCTGGTTGAGCGACAGCGGGCGGTCGCCGATGGGCTCCGCCGACGTGAGGGTCACCTCGGCGGGCTCGAAGGTCGGGCAGGCGCCAACGATGGCGGACCCGGCCGAATCCTGCACGATGTCGGCGAAGATGACGCCGTTCTCCTCGGTCTGGTTGTCGACCCGCACGTTGCGGGAGCAACCATCGCCACCAGCGAGTGCCTTGACCTGCACGGTCACCGCCCGGACACCTGGACCGGGCGTCACGCCGCTCACCTCGGCCTGGTAGGTGCCCCACCCGGCGGACGCGCTCACTGCGGCGTCTCCGGGCCGTGTCTGCGGCGCCGCGCAGGCAGCCACTCCCGCCATCACAGCAGTCAGCAGGCAGAGAACCGTCGCAAGCCGGCGCATGGGTGGCATTCTGCCCGGCGGTGCCAAACTTCGCGGTCCCGGTCAGGTGATCGACTCCAGATCGACGACCTGGGGGTATCTCGGCGGCGGGATGCCCCCACTTCGCCGATCAGGCGTCGGTGCGGGTGCCGTGGCCGACCGGGCGTCGGGACCAGCACTGTGGGCGCTGCCGTACGGCCAGCTCCAGAGCGAGGTGGTCGGACTCGATCATTTCCCGGGCTATTCGACGCGCCATCTCCAGGCGGTCGACGTACGCGTCAAGATCGGTCGGGCCGGCGCCAGCCATAATCGAACTCCTCGTCCGCATTCGAACTACTCGCATCATCCACCCGGCCGGGAGTCGTCACCATTCCCCGATCGGTGGAATCGACCCGCCGTACGGCTCGGTGTGACGTACCCCTGGTGGGGCCGATGGTAACGGGGCATCCGCCACCCCGCCGCGGAACTGCGGAAGTGTTCACGACATGTGCTGCGGTCAATGGTGCGGTGCGGGTTTGCCGCCGGTGGCTACATTGCACCGTGCGCGGGTCGGGGGGCGCGACTTGTCCGGTGAGGGATCTTCGATACGGGAGGACCGCCGTGCGGCAACCGAGCAGAACCGATCCGTTGTTCGTGGCCGTCGAGTCCGCGGCGATCACCCGGGCAGACGTCGCCGGGCTCGTGGCGGGGCGGATCGCCGCCGTCCGGGTGCCGGGGCTGCTGCCCGCCGTCCGCTGCCACGCGATCACCGCCGCACTCGCCGGGGCGGAGATGGACCGTTACGACGAGAGCCGGGTGTTTCCCGTCGTCGCCAAGTTCGGTCCGGCCATCAACGATCACCGGGACGGCGGCGACCTGCGCGACGACTACTGGGAGGCGGCTCGTGCCGCCGAGAAGGGCTGGTCCACGCTGGGTCTGCCGGACGCGCCGCGCGAGCTGTGCGTGGCCGCGTTCCGGTCGGCCTGGCCGGATGTGGCGCCCGGGCGGCGGGAGCGGCGGGAGATGCACGTCGGCGTCGTCCGCGAGATCAACGCCGGCCTGCAGGTGCACTTCGACGACGCGGTCCGGGAGTACGCCGGCCGGCTGCTCGACGCGGAGGTGGTGGCCCAGTTGGCGTTCAACATCTACGTCCGGGTGCCGCCCGTCGGCGGTGAGACCGTGCTGTGGCGTCGCCGGTGGCAGCCGAGCGACGAGGACCTGCGGATTCCCGGCGGGTACGGCTATCACGAGTCGGTGACCGACGGCGCGCAGTCGTTGACGTTGCGGCCGGAACTGGGAGAGGGATTTCTGTTTGACCCGCGTCACTATCACACGGTGCGTCCGGCGACGGATGGCCGGCGAATCTCCATAGGATGTTTCGTCGGGCTCACCGACGACGGTCGACTGGCTCTCTGGTCGTAGTGAAGGGCGTTTCCCCATGGTGGACAAGAGCGACGTCGAGGCGGCTGCGGCGCTGGTCGAGGGTCGGGTCCGGCAGACGCCGGTCATCTCCGTCGACGGCGCCGACCTGGGCGTGCCCGGTCTGCTGAGTCTCAAGCTGGAGCTGCACCAGCACACCGGCTCGTTCAAGCCGCGCGGCGCGTTCAACCGGATGCTCCAGGGTTCGCTGCCGTCGGCCGGGGTGATCGCCGCCTCGGGGGGCAATCACGGCCTCGCGGTCGCGTACGCGGCCCGGTCGCTGGGCGTGCCGGCGGAGGTCTTCGTGCCGGTCACCGCCTCGCCGGTCAAGGTGCAGCGGCTGGCCGGCCTGGGTGCGCAGGTGCGGCAGGTGGGCCAGCACTACGCCGAGGCGTTGGCGGCCAGCACCGAGCGGGCCGGCGAGACCGGGGCGCTGGTGGTGCACGCGTACGACCAGCCGGAGGTGGTGGCCGGTCAGGGCACCGTGGGTCGGGAGTTGGAACACCAGCTCGACGGAATCGACACCGTGCTGGTGGCGGTCGGCGGCGGCGGGCTGGTGTCCGGCATCGCGACCTGGTTCGACGGGTCGGTACGCGTCGTCGCCGTCGAACCGGAGCAGATCCCCACCCTGCACGCCGCCCTCAAGGCGGGCCGGCCGGTCGACATCGAGGTGGGCGGCATCGCCACGGACTCGC
Source organism: Micromonospora sp. NPDC047557 (assembly GCF_043205095.1). NCBI lineage: Bacteria > Bacillati > Actinomycetota > Actinomycetes > Micromonosporales > Micromonosporaceae > Micromonospora > Micromonospora sp. NPDC047557. Next base: position 206,441 of record NZ_JBIDDK010000007.1, read on the forward strand.
TGGGCGCCCGCCGGATCGGCGACATCGCGTTCGACACCGCCCGTCGTACCGGCGTGGTCTCCGTGCTGGTGCGCGACGAGGACCTGGTGCGGGCGCGTCGGCTGCTCTGGTCGGAGCTGCGGGTCGCCGCCGAGCTGGGCGGCGCCGCCGCGTTGGCCGCGCTGGTCGGCGGGGCGTACGTGCCGCAGGCGGGGGAGCGCGTGGCGCTGATCGTCTGCGGTGGCAACACCGACCCGAGCGACCTGGGCCCGGCGGCGCCGCACTGACGGGTCAGTCGCCGTCGCGCAGGCGGCGCAGGGCGTGCTCCACCTGGAGGGTGTCCAGGTGGGTGTCCCCGAGCAGCCGCCGTCGGTCGGCCAGCAGGCGCTCGTACACCCCGATCGCCGCGTCGACCTGCCCGTCGAGCAGCAGCACCACGGCGAGCGTGGCCCGGATGGCGAGCACCTCGCTGCGGTCGGCGTGCCGGGGCTCCACGGTGGCCAGGGTGGCCCGCAGCTCCGCCTCCGCCTCGGCGAGGCGGCCCTGCTCCTGCATGCACCGGGCCAGTGTGTGCCGGGCCTGCCACGTCTCGGGCTGGTTGAGCGGCCACAGCCGGTAGCGGACCTCCAGGATGGCGTGCAGCATCTCCTCCGCCTCGGGGGCCCGGTGCTGGGCGAGGACGGCCAGCGCGAGGCTGTGCCGCACGATCATCGTGTCCCAGTGCTCGGGCCCGCGGACCTGGCCCTCGGCGGCGACGATCTGCCGCAGCTCGGACTCGGCCTCCGGCCACTGGCGCTGCGCCATGATCGCCTTGGTGAGCTTGTGCCGGCTGGCGAGGGTGTCGGGGTCGTCGCTGCCCAGTACGCGGGTGCGGTCGGCGATCACGTCGCGCAGCACCCGGTCGGCCATCTCCGGTTGGTTGCGCTCCAGCCAGGTGCGGCCCAGCTCGTGGCGCAGCGCCAGCACCTGGGGCCGGTCCAGGTCGTGGTCGTACGCGGCGCAGCCCCGCACGATCGGGTCGAGGATGTCGAAGGCCGAGCCCGGCAGACCGATCGCGATGAGGTAGCGGGCGGTGAGGCGGGTCAGCTCCAGCGCCCGGCGTACGGTCTCGGGGTCGTGCTTCTGCCGTTGCGGCACGAGGTATTCGCGTACCGCCTCGACGAGGTGCGGCACCAGCACGTCCCAGTTGGCCCAGACCGCCGAGTCGTCCGGGCTCTGCCCCTCGGTGGCGGCGAGCAGCAGCTTCATGACCACGCCGTGGTATTCGGCGATCTGCTCGCGGACCTCGTCGCGGTCGCGGAACATCGCGTGCACCAGCGGGTGCAGCGACAGCACGTGCGCGAAGGCCGGGTCGGTCACGTCCTCCTGGACGTCGAAGTCGACCAGGGCGAGGTCGCCGATGCCCTCCAGCACCCTCACCCGCTGCCGGGCGGTCAGCCCTTCGAACAGGGGCGAACCGGCCAGGATGGCCGGCTTGAGCACCACCTCGTAGGGCACCGGGGAGATGCTCAGGCAGGCCAGCACGTTGAGCAGCGGTCGGCTCTGCTGGAGCTGGCGGCGGGCCAGCAGGTCCAGTGAGATGTCGTCGACCTCGCGGACGATCTCCAGACCGAGCGACTCGTCGAGGTCGACGTCGGCGGCATCGCGCGGGGAGCGGAACCGGCGTTGCACAGCGGTGCGGTAGTTGGCGAAGGTGGTGATGGTGGACGAGCCGCGCCAGACCTTGCTGGCGTTGACCGAGCGCAGGTAGTTGCCTGCCGCCCGCAGCGCCAGCGGCAACCCGCCCAGCTCGCGGGCCAGTTCGCGGGCGTCGTCGAGGCCGCCGGCCTGCGCGCCGGCCCGGTCGATGAGCACCTGCGCCCCGGCGTCGGCGTCGAGCGGGCGCACCTGGTGCAGAATCGACCAGGTGCCCCAGGTCGCCCGGTTGCCGTCCCGGGTGGTCACCAGGACCATCCCGTCCTCGGCCTCCGGCCTGCGCAGCCAGCCGGTGCCGTCGGCGAGCACCCCGTCGGTGGGGCCGAGCGTGCCGGGCTCGTCCACGCTGTCGAAGATCAGCAGCCAGGGCTGCTGGGCCTGGTTGAGGTAGCGCCAGACCAGGTCGGTCGCGCTGATCATGCCGGCCCACGCCTGGTCGACCTGGCTCTCCGAGGCGCCGAGCTGACTGACCACCTCGCGCATTCCGGAGTTGAGCCGACCGGCCTGCACCCACCAGACGGTCCGGCCGTCCGCTCGGGCCCGGCGGGCGATCTCCAGGGCCACGTGGCTCTTGCCGGAGCCGCCCATGCCGCACAGGATGTGCACCGACGGCTGTTCGCCGTCGGCTGCCGGATGCATGATCTCGTCGATCAGGTCGTCCCGGCCGTGCAGCGGGCTGTCCAGACGCCCGAGTGGCGGGTCGACGGAGACGCGACTCGGTCGGTCGTAGGCCGGCCGGCGCACGCCCGCATCCTCGGGTGGAGCGTCCGCAGTCAATGCGGTCCCCCTTCGGTGGCGAAATTGCGGCGCGGCGGGTGGCAGAAAAGATCATGTCCACTGAGTGGACATTCGGAGGGATGGTCACCCGCCCTACGTCAACCGCAAGGGTATCCACCGCTGTACTGGCTTGCACACTCTCCGTTTAGGTCGGCCGGCTGACCGGAATCGGCACCGCGAATTCCATTTCGCCGTCCATTCGGGCCGATCCGCCGTGCTCGTTCCTCGCGCGGCGGCTCCACGATGGACGCATGAACTGGTTGCCGTACGACGATGTGGCCGACTGGGGTTCGGTGCCGGACTGGTTCGGCGCGGTCGGCTCCATCGCGAGTGTGCTCTTCGTCTATCTCGGGCTGCGCCGGGAGATTCGCGCCCGGCGCACCGACGAGCTGCGCGTCCGCGCCACCCAGGCCCGGCTGGTCTCGGCGGTCGCCGAGATCCGGGGCAAGTCGGTGCTGCGGGTGACCGTGGCCAACGAGAGTGACGCGCCGGTCCTGGACGTGACAGCGCTGCCGCGACTGGTCCCGTCCGACGATCCCGAGGGCACGCCCGTGGACCTGGCTGGTGCGAAACAGGTCCGCCGGATCCACGGCCGGGAAAGTTCGGATCTGTTCGTCACCGTCACGGCGGAGCATCGGCTACAAGCGGCGACTGACACCGTTCTGGTGGAGCTCACCTTCACCGATCATGACGGAAACCGCTGGCGGCGTATCGGCTCCGGTCAACCGGAGCCGGTGAGCTGACCGAAACGCAATTCCAACCACTGTGGTCCGGCGGCTGATTCGTGCCGCCGGACCACCGGTTTTCTTCTCAGAGGGGATACGTGCGGGCGACCGCCAGCATCTCGGAGCTGTGCGATCCGACGACGCCGACGCCCGGCGGCCGAGGGCGGAAACCGGGCAGCGCGTCCAGCCCGTCACTGGCGTCCATGGCTCGCAGCGACACCTGAGGTGCACGCGGCACCACGGTCAACGTCACCTCGATCCCCTCGGGGGGCGGGGCGTGGAAGACCACCCCGAACCCCCACCGGTCCAGCGACGCCTCCTCAACGGTGGGCTGCCGCTCCACGGGAACGGCCCGACCGGAGACCTCCGCCCGTTTCACCTCGGCGGTGGTCGCGTCCACGTGCAGCGAGACGAGGCGTACGGTCCGCTGCGGCACGACCCGGACCCGCAGTGTTCGTTCACCACCGGCGGTGCTGTCCGACAGCAGTTGCACGGTCGGCGCCGGCAGATTGGCGTTCGGAGCCGTGCCGACACGCAATGATTTGTCACCCAAGGCGGGGAACCACCAGCGGAGCGACGCCCGTTCGACCGGGCTGACGTGCTCGGCGGTCCACGGTTGCAGTTCCTCTTCCTGGCTGACCCACTGCGCCTCGCCCGTGTCGGTGTCCAGGGCGTACATCAGGTGGGTGGGCGCGGGGTGGGCGGCGTCGAAGCGGTCCACGGCCAGCCCGACCCCGGCGAGCACCACCGCCGCCAGGGCGGCGGCCCCGGCCGGCAGTACCGCGAGTCGTCGGGCCCGCAGCGCCACCAGGCCGCGTTGCCCGCCGGCCTGCGGGTGCAGCAGGTCGACCACCGGCAGCGCGGTCAGGCCGAGCAGCACCGCGACCAGCGCGGCCACCCCACCCATCGCCATGCCCAACGCGGGGAAGAGCAGCACCACGGTCGGCAGCAGGATCACCACGCCGACCGCGGCGGCGGCCGTCACCGCCACCACCGGCCACGGCCCGGTCTGCCGGGTCCGCAGCGCGACCAGCCCGCCGAGGGCGCCGGCCAGGGCCGGCACTGTGGTGAGGTACGCCCCGCCGGGCACCGCCACGGCGAGCAGCACCCCGAGCAGGGCCAGCCAGGCCAGCCCGCCGACGGCGAGCGCGGCCGGGCCGATCCGGCGGCGGACCAGCGCGTACCAGGTGAACAGGATGGCGGCGGCGAGCGCCAGCACGGCCAACCGGTACCAGATCGGCCGGTACGGGTCGAGCAGTTCGGCGTACCCCGGACGGATCGCGGTGATCGCCAGCCAGAGCAGTTGGGCGGCGACCGGCGCGGCCACGATCGGCCCGAGAGCGAGGCCGAAACCGGCGGCGAGCCGTCCCGTGCTGGCCCGACCGCTGCGGCGGGTCAGCCAACCCAGGGCCGCGACCGCGAGCACCGCGAGCAGGGCCAGCGGCAGGACGAGCCAGCCCGGGTAGCGGACCAGCCCACCCGGGACCGGGAAGTAGGTGGCGTCGTACCCGGAGCGCAGGTCGGTGAGATCGGTGCGGCCGAACTCCCGGGCCAGGCCCAACGCGTTGTCCCCGTGCTGCTGGAGGCTGCTCCGATCCATCGCGGCCGGGGTGTCCAGCGGCGTGTGGTAGATCGCGCCGCCGTCGATGTACGCCGAGTTCAGCCCGACGAACTTCTGGTCCAGGAAGGCGGTGAAGTCGGTGTCGTTGGGCAACGCCCGGTAGATCTCCACCGCGAACGAGGTGCCGACCGGGTGCGGGGCGGCCCGGCCGAAGACGTCCACCAGCTTCGCGTTGTTCTTCGACGTCTCGAACATGATCACCGGGCCGGTGGAGCCGCGCGCCTCCAGGTTCAGCACCACACCGCCGTCGGCGGCGAGCGGGTGGCTCGCGGCGAACGCCGCCGCGCCACAGAGACACGCCTCCTCGGCGTCGGTCAGCACGAAGACGATGTCGTTACGGGGTCGGGGGCCGGTGGTCAGCGCCCGGGCCACCTCCAGGATGGCCGAGGTGCCGGCCGCGTCGTCGTTGCCGCCCGGCCCGGTCTGCACCGAGTCGTAGTGGGCGACCAGGAACACCCGTCCCGTCGGGTCGGTGCCGGGCAGCCGGGCCACCACGTTGCGCACCCGGGCCACTGTCGCCCCGCCGGCCGCCCCACTGAGCTGACCGGCCTCCGGCGCGACGGTGTCCTGCACCTCCGTCTCCAGGCCCAGGCCGCCCAACTGCTGCTCGACGTGCGCGCGAACCTGGTCGTTGGCCGGGCTCCCGGCGACGTGCGACCGGGCCGCGATCACCTGGACGTCCTCGTACGCCCGGGTGGCGCTGAACTCGCCCGCCGGCGCGTCCGCCGGCCTCGGCGTCGGGGTGCGCAGGTCGAGCAGGCTGCCGGCGCCGACGGCCGCCAGCGCGACCAGCGCCGCCGCGGCGGCCAGGAGCCGCCGGCGCGGTCGGGTCAGCGCACGGTCGGCCGGGGGTACGCCCGGACCCGGCCGGAGCGGTACGCCCGCCGTGACGGGGGTGGGGGGTGCGCCCATCCGAACTCCTCGAGGGTGGTGGGGCCTGGGGTGGCACCATCCTGCCCTCCGCCGGCCGGGGACGGGATGGCCGGGCGTCCACCGATCTCCCGCCCGTCGGCGGCGTGCGCTCGGCCACCCGGGCACCTCCCGGACGCCCGATTTGTCCCCCGACGAGCAGTGATCCGGCCCATCCCCGCCCGTGCCGCGCCCATCGTGTTGTGTGCGACCGTTGTCTAATACAGGATCAGCAGGGCACTCGGAAGGAGCCCAACATCACCAGCGAACTCCCGCGTCTCGCGGCGGTGACCCGGCCGCACCGGGGAGGCGGCCTGGCCGCGTCCCCAGTTGTGCCGTACCCGCACGGTGGCCTGGCGCGGCACGGCAACCTGCCGCCCGGCGAGCGGTTGCGGGTGCTGCTGGTGGAGGACGACGAGGGCGACGCCTTCCTGGTCGGTGAGCTGCTCGCCGAGACGAACTCGATGATCGACCTGGCGGTCGCCACCAGCCTCAGCGAGGCGCGGCAGCGGATCACCGGCGTCGACTGCGTCCTGCTCGACCTGGGCCTGCCCGACGCGCAGGGGCTGGACGGGCTGCGCCAGGTGCTGGAGATGTCCAGTGGGGCCGCGGTCTGCGTGCTGACCGGCCGTTCGGACGAGCACATGGGCATCGTGGCGGTCGCCGAGGGCGCACAGGACTACCTGGTCAAGGGCCAGGTCGACGGGGTGCTGCTGACGCGGGCGCTGCGCTACGCGGTCGAGCGCAAGCGCGCCGACGTGAACGCCCGCCGGCTGCATGAGGTCGAGTTGCGCCAGGCCGAGTCGGCGCGACTCGAACGTGGCCTGCTGCCCCAACCGCTGATGACGACCGACCAGGTGGCGGTGCACACCTTCTACCGGCCGGGTCGGCACGCCGCGCTGATCGGCGGAGACTTCTTCGACGTGGTGCAGACCCGTCCGGACCGTCTCGACCTGATCGTCGGTGACGTCTGCGGGCACGGGGTGGACGAGGCAGCGCTCGGTGTGGAACTGCGGGTGGCCTGGCGGGCCCTGGTGCTCGCCGGGGTGCCGGACGACGAGGTGCTGCCCGCACTGGAGCAGGTGCTGATGAGTGAGCGCCGACTTCAGGAGATCTTCGCGACGGTGGCCACCACCCGACTCGACCTGGACGCCAACCGGGCCACCGTCCGACTCGCCGGGCATCCGCCGCCGCTGCTGCTCTCCGGTGGCCGGGTCGTCCCGGTGCCCGCGCCCGGTGGCCTGCTGCTGGGCGTACGACCTCGCCGGCCGATCGCCTACGACCTGGAGTTCGACACCGATGACTGGTCCCTGTTGATGTACACCGACGGCCTGATCGAGGGGCGGGTGGGCGCCGGCAATGAACGGCTCGACGTGCCGGGCCTGAGCGGGCTGCTCGACGAGCCGGCCAACCGGGAGGTGTCGCTGCCCGAGCTGCCGGCCTGGCTGGTCGGTCGGGCCGAGCAGATCAACGGCGGCCCGCTCGCCGACGACGTGGCCATGCTGCTGGTCAGCCGGGGTGGTGGCCGGTGAAGCCGGTGAGCGGCGGCTGGAGTTTGCGCCGCCGGGTCATCACCCTGCTCACCGTCGTGGGCGTGCTGCTGATCGGCCTGGCCACCGCGGAGGCGGCGATGGCCGCCCGCAACCGCACCCAGATCGACGCCATCCTGAACCAGACCGGCCCGCTGCGGGTGCAGTCGCAGGAGCTGCTCAACGCGGTGCTCGACCAGGAGACGGCGGTTCGCGGGTACGCGGTCAGCGGTGACCCGGCTGATCTGAGTCCGTACGAGGCGGGGCTCGACCAGGAGAAGGCCACCATCAGCGCGATGCGGGCGCTGCTCGACGACTACCCGCAGATCGGCCAGGAGCTGCAGGTCGTCGAGAGGACGGCGGAGCAGTGGCGGGAGGCCGTGGCCGAGCCGGTCATCGCCACGACCCAACAGGACGGCACCCGCGCCGGCCAGGCGTTGGTCACCGAGCAGGCCCGGCAGCGGTTCGACGAGGTGCGCTCGGCCGTCGACGACCTCCAGCAGGAGATCCTGGCCGCTCGGGAGCAGTCTGCCGCGAACGTCCGCAACAGCAGCAACGTGCTGGTCATCCTGTTGATCATTGCGGCCGTGGTGGTGGTCGTGGCCGGCGCGGTGCTGCTGCTCTCGCTGGACCGGATGGTGATCCGGCCGCTGACCGGGCTGGCCACCCAGGTCCGCGAGGTCGCCGAGGGCGACTACCAGCACCGCATCGCCACCGTCGGCCCGCCGGAGTTCACCCAGCTCGGCGACGACGTGGACGCGATGCGCCAGAAGATCGCCTCCGACCTGGCCGAGGTGCGGGAGGCCCGCGAGCGCATCGAGTGGGTCAACAGCCAGCTCCAGAAGCAGGCCGAGGAGCTCACCCGGTCCAACCGCGACCTGGAGCAGTTCGCGTACGTGGCCTCCCACGACCTGCAGGAGCCGCTGCGCAAGGTGGCCAGCTTCTGCCAGCTGCTCCAGCGCCGCTACGCCGGGCAGCTCGACGAGCGGGCCGACCAGTACATCGCCTTCGCGGTGGACGGCGCGCAGCGGATGCAGCGCCTGATCAACGACCTGCTCGCGTTCTCCCGGATCGGCCGGCTCACCACCGGCTTCGTCGACGTCGACCTCAACAAGGTGATGGGCGACGTGGCCGGTCAGACCGAGGCCGCCCGGCAGTACGCCGACGCCGAGCTGACCTGGACCGAGCTGCCGGTGATCCGTGGCGAGGAGCCGCTGCTCACCAACCTGCTGGCCAACCTGGTCAGCAACTCGATCAAGTTCCGCCGTCCCGACGTGCCGCCGAAGGTGCACATCTCGGCCCGGCTGGTCGGGGCGGAGTGGGAGATTAGCTGCCAGGACAACGGCATCGGCATCGAGCCGGAGTTTGCCGACAAGATCTTCGTGATCTTCCAGCGGCTGCACTCGAAGGACGCGTACCCGGGCACCGGCATCGGGTTGGCGATCGTCAAGAAGATCGTCGAATATCACGGCGGCCGGGTCTGGGTGGACACCGACGTACCGGAGGGCACGGCCATCCGGTTCACCCTCCCGGCACTCCCCGAGGACGTGGAGGCGGCTGCCGCCACCGACCCTGCCGAGCAGCCGCAGCCGGTTACGCCGGGGGACACGACGCCCGCGGACGACGCGTCGTCCGCGCTGCCGGAGCACTCCGCCGAAGCGGACCAGCCGGACCGGGCCGACGGGCCGCCGGAAAGCGGTAGAACGGGTGACATGAGGGAGACGGTGGGATGACCGCGCCGGCGGACGGCAAGAGCCCGATCGAGGTCCTGCTCGTGGAGGACGATCCGGGTGACGTGTTGATGACCCAGGAGGCGTTCGAGGAGCACAAGCTGCGCAACCGGCTGACCGTCGTCTCCGACGGCGCCGAGGCGCTCGCCTACCTGCGCCGGGAGGGCCAGTACGCCGACGCGGTGGCGCCCGACCTGATCCTGCTCGACCTCAACCTGCCCCGCCGCGACGGCCGGGAGGTGCTCGAAGAGATCAAGAACGACCCGGAGCTGCGTCGGATCCCGGTGGTGGTGCTCACCACCTCGCAAGCCGACGAGGACATCCTGCGCAGCTACCAGCTGCACGCCAACGCCTACGTGACGAAGCCGGTGGACTTCGAGCGCTTCATCTCCGTGGTGCGGCAGATCGACGAGTTCTTCGTCAGCGTGGTCAAGCTGCCGCCTCGTGGCTGACACCCTGCTCGACGACGTCGGTGACCTGCTCCTGGAGGCCGCCGACCAGGTCGTGGTGCCGCTGTTCCGCAAGCTCGACGACGCCGACGTGTCGGAGAAGGCGCCCGGCGAGGTGGTCACCGTCGCCGACCGCCGCGCCGAAGAGTTGATCTCCGCTGGGCTGCGCAGGCTGCGGCCCGGCTCGACGGTGGTCGGTGAGGAGGGTGTCGCCGACGATCCGGGGCTGCTGCGGCACCTGCGCGACAGCGGAGACGTGTGGCTGGTCGACCCGGTCGACGGCACCGCCAACTTCGCGGCCGGCCGCAGGCCGTTCGCCCTGATGGTGGCCCTGCTGACCGACGGCCGGCCGACCGCCGGCTGGATTCTCGACCCGTTGGCCGAGACGCTGGCCGCCGGTTGGGCCGACGAGGGCACCCTGCTCAACGGCCAGCCGGTCGGCGCCGCCGACGCCGTGCCGCCGCTGGGCGACCTGCGCGGCGTGGCGATGACGCGCTTCCTGCCGGCGGAGGCCCGCGACCGGGTCCGTGCCGGTGGTCGCCGACTCGGCGAGCTGCTGCCCGGCCAGCACTGCGCCGGCCGGGAATACCTGGACATCCTCACCGGTGAGCAGCAGTTCGCCCTCTTCTGGCGCACCCTGCCGTGGGACCATGCGCCGGGCACCCTGCTGGTCCGCGCCGCGGGTGGTGTCGCCCGCCGGTTCGACGGCGTCGACTACGACCCGGCCGACGATGGCCGCGGGCTGCTGGTCGCGGCCAACGAACAGGTCTGGGCCGAGGTGCACGAGGCCCTGCTCGGCTCCTGATCCGCGCACCGCGCGGCGCCTTTAGGCCATGTGACGGACGTCCGCGTGGCTGTTTCTGCGCCGTGTGCGACGACGGCGGCACGCTGCGTCGACACTGGGGCCGGCGGGCGCTCACAGGGCTGGTCACCGGCGCGCGTTCCGGTATTGTGACCGGCGGTCTCCGCCAGCAGGCCGCCGACCGGCGCCGGCGGGGACGCCGCCGCGCAGAGTTCACCGGGGGCCGGCGGTCGACGGAAGGACGCTGTCGTGCCCAGGAACAGGCTCAGCCAGCGGCGCGTTCGCCGCGTACTGCTCCCTCTGCTCGCCGCCGTCGCGCTGGTGCTCGCCGGCGGGGTGCCCGCGTACGCGGAGCCCGGTGAGGGTGGCACCAAGAAGTTGCAGGACGCGCTGGAGCTGACCGCCAAGGGTCACATCGAGGCCAAGGCCAAGCTGGACAACTCCAAGCGTCGGCAGACGGCGTTGACCGGCGAGCTGAAGGCCGTCGAGGTTCGGCTGGTCGGGCTCACCGCCCAGGTCGGCGAGGTGGCCGCACAGTCGTACCGGGCCGGTCGGCTCACCCCGACGGCGATGCTGCTCAACACCGCCACCCCGCAGGCGTTCCTGCAACGCGCCGCCGACCTCGACCTGATGGCCCAGCGGGACAGCAAGCGGCTGCGTGATCTGACCGAGGCCCGGCAGCAGGCCCAGCAGGCCAAGATCGCCATCGACACCGAGGTCCGCGAGCAGCAGAAGCAGCTCGCCGTGATGGCGAAGAAGAAGAAGGAGGCCGAGGCGGCTCTCGCCGAGGTCAGCTCGGGCAGCAGCAACGGTTTCAGCGGCGGCAGTTCCGCGTCGGCGAAGCCCGCGCCGCGCAACTCCGACGGGTCCTGGCCGTCGGAGTCCTGCTCGGTGGACGACCCGACGACCTCCGGCTGCATCACCCCGCGCACCCTCAACGCCCTCAAGCAGACCCAGGCCGCCGGCTACAAGCGGCACGTCTCCTGCAAGCGCTCAGGTGGCGGCGGCGAGCACCCGAAGGGGCGGGCCTGCGACTTCTCGGCCGCCACGAACGGCTTCGAGGACAAGAACGCGACAGGCGGCGACAAGGCGTACGGGGACAGCCTGGCCGCCTGGCACGTGCGCAACGCCGACCGGCTGGGTGTGCTCTACGTGATCTGGTACCGGCAGATCTGGCATCCGGGCACGGGCTGGCGGTCGTACAGCGGCAGCGGCAGCCCGGCCGCCAGCCACACAAACCATGTTCATCTTTCGATGTACTGACCCGAGACGCCCGCTTCGCTGCGTACCATCGCGACGATGAGCTCCCCACCGTCCGACGTCGCGACCACGCCGGTCTCCGCGGGCCCGTCCGTGCCGGTCACCGGCCGGGCGCTGCCCGGCGGCCTGGCCGCCTTCCTGGTCTTCTTCGCAAGCGGCGCCGTGCTGGTGCTGGAGACGGTCGCGCTGCGCCTGGTCGGCCCGTACGTCGGGGTGACCCTCCAGGTGACCAGCTCGGTCATCGGCATCGCGCTGGCCGCGATCGCGTACGGGGCGTGGGCCGGCGGCTGGCTCGCCGACCGGCGTGACCCACGCGGTCTGCTGGCGCCCGCGCTGGTACTGGCCGGGATCGCCACCGCCGTGACCCTGCCGGTGGTGCGCTACGCCGGGGAGGTCCTGCGGGGCGGGGCGGCCAGCGCCATCCTGCTGCTGGTGGCGCTCGCCGTGTTCGTGCCGGCGGCGCTGCTGGCCGCGGTCACCCCGCTGGTGGTGAAGCTCCAACTCGCCGACCTGCGTCGTACCGGCCAGGTGGTCGGCCGGCTGTCCGGCATCGGCACCCTGGGCGGCATCACCGCCACCCTGCTCACCGGGTTCGTGCTGGTCGCCGCCCTGCCCAGCACGGTCATCCTGCTGTCGCTGGCGGTGGCGCTCGGGCTGGCCGGCCTCGGCCTGGGGTGGTATCTGCGGCGGCAGGCGCGCACCGACCTGCCCGGTCCGGCCCGTACCCGGGCCGCGCTGGCCGTCCTCGGCCTGCTCGGGGCGGGGCTGACCACCATCGCGCCGAACCCGTGCGACATCGAGACCGCCTACCACTGCGCCCGCGTCACCACCGACCCGCACCGGCCCAGCGGCCGGACGCTGCTGCTCAACTCGGCCCAGCACTCGTACGTCGACCTGGCCGACCCGAAACACCTGGAGTACGCGTACACCAAGTGGATCGGCGCGGTCGCGGACGTGGTCGCGCCGGCCGGGCAGCGGTTGGACGCGTTGCACCTGGGTGGCGGCGGGTTCACCGTGCCGACGTACCTGAGCGCCACCCGACCGGGCACCGACAACGTGGTGTTCGAGATCGACGGCGGGCTCGTCGAGCTGGACGAGCGGGAACTGGGCGTACGCCCGGGGCCGGGCCTGCGGGCGGTGGTGGGCGACGCCCGCATGCTGGTCGCCGGTGAGCCGGCGGACAGCCGCGACCTGGTCGTCGGCGACGCGTTCGGTCACCTGGTGGTGCCCTGGCACCTGGCGACCCGGGAAATGGCCGCCGAGATCCGGCGGGTGACCCGCCCCGGCGGCGTGTACGTGCAGAACGTCATCGACTACCCGCCGCTGCGGTTCATCCGCGCCGAGCTGGCCACGGTGGCCGCCGAGTTCGACCACGTCGCGTTGATCGCCCCGCCGGAGGCGCTCGCCGAGGAGCGGGGCAGCAACTTCCTCATCGTCGGCTCCGACGCGCCGTTACCGCTGGCCGCCGTCCGCGCCCGCCTCGACGAGGTCGACCGGAGCGTCAGCATGCTCTCCGGCGCGGACCTCACGGACTTCGTCGGCAAGGCGACGGTGCTGACCGACGACTACGCCCCGGTGGACCAACTGCTGGCGACCGCCTGAACGGGTGATATTCCTGACCGATTCCGATCCTTCAGGTGTAGCCCGGTCTCCTGCGGGCAACAACGGCCACCATGGGCGGTGGGGACCGGAACGGCGCACAACTCCTCGATGAGCGATACCGGCTCGTCGAGCAGCTCGGCGCGGGCGGCATGTCGGTGGTCTGGCGCGGTTACGACGAGGTGCTGGGCCGCCAGGTCGCGGTGAAGGTGCTGGCCTCGCGGCTGGCCAGCGACCGGGCCTTCCGGCACCGGATCCGCATCGAGGCGCAGGCCGCCGCGCGGCTCTGCCACCCCAACATCACCAACGTGTACGACTACGGCGAGTCCCACCAGGTCGGCATCACCGTGCCGTACGTGGTGATGGAGCTTGTCGACGGCGGTTCGCTGGCCAGCCGACTGGGCCGGGAGGTGCGGCTGCCGTGGCGTGAGGCGGTGACCATCGGCGCGGAGGTCAGCTCGGCGCTGGCCACCGCACACGCTCGTGGCGTCGTGCACCGCGACGTCACGCCGGGCAACGTCATGCTCACCTCGACCGGGGTGAAGGTGGTCGACTTCGGCATCTCCGCGCTGGTCGGGGAGAGCGAGAAGGGGCCGGACGGCACGCTGCTCGGCACACCCGCGTACCTCGCGCCGGAGCGGCTGGACAACGGCCAGGTCTCCCCGGCCACCGACGTGTACGCCGTGGGGCTGCTGCTCTACCGGATGCTCACCGGCCGGCTGCCGTGGGAGGCGAACACGACCACGCAGATGCTGCGTGCGCACATGTACAGCGACCCGGACCCGATGCCGGCGGTGCCCGGGCTGCCCGACGCGGTGACCGACCTGGTGCGGCGCTGCCTGGCCAAGCGCCCCGCCGACCGGCCGACCACCGCCGAGCTGGCCCGCACCCTCGCCGAGGCGGCCGGCATGCTGGCGGCGGTGCCGGTGTCGCCGGCGGCCGGTCCGCTGGATCCCGCCGAGCTGGCCAACGCCGGCACCACGATCCTGCCGTGGTCGGCGGAGACGGACGCGCTCCCGCTCTCGCGTACCCGGCGCAACCGCGATCGACGGGCGAACCGGCGGCGGCGGCGGGTGGAGGCCGGGGTGGCAGCCGTCGGGCTCATCGCGGTCACCGGGGCGATGTGGGGGTTCACCTCCCGCAGCCCGGCCAGCGGCGAGGACCGGCCCACGACCGAGGCGCGGATGGGCCTGCCCGAGACGGCCCCCTGCGAGGTGGCGTACGCGCTGCGCACCGACTCCGGCAAGGACTTCACGGCCGAGCTGACCCTGACCAACACAGGTGACCGCGAGCTGCGCGACTGGACGATGAACTTCACGTTCCCGGGGCAGCAGACGGTGACGAAGGCGGAGCCGGCCCCGGTGCAGCAGCAGGGCGGATCGGTGCAGATCCGGCCCGCGGCGCAGCGGACGACCCTGGCGCCGGGCGCGGCCGAGAAGCTCACCCTCGCCGGGACGTACAGCGGGGCGAACCCGCTGCCGGTGGAGTTCCGCCTCGGTGACGCGACCTGCAGGGTACGCGTCTCCGGGGTGGCCGGCTCGGCACCGTCCACCGCCCCACCGAGCAAGGCGCCGCCGGTCAAGGCGACGACGAAGACACCGACCAAGGCAGCGTCGAAGACCGCACCCAAGGCACCACCGAAGGCCGCGCCGAAGCCCGAGAAGCCCGAGAAGCCCGGCAAGGGGAAGGGGTCGGGTGGTGGCTCGGGAAAAGCGGAAAAGTAAGCAAGGGTGAACGGAAGGGGCATGGCGGCGGGAAGAAGTGAGCGGCGTCAGCGTCGTCCCGCGAACCGCTGCACCTGATCGATCCCACCCTCCACGACAAGCACCCCGCCCTGCGGCAGTTCGGTGTCGTCCGAGGCGTACCGGAAGCGTTCACCGGGCACCTTCGCGCCGATCACCCGGACGCCGTCACGCTCCTCCGGGCGCAGGTCGAGCAGGGTGCGACCGGCCAGCGACTGTGGCACGCGGACGGTGGCGATCGCGAAGTCGTCGTCGAACTCGATGAAGTCGAGCAGTCGGCTGACGATCAGGTGGGCCACCCGGTCCCCGGTCTCCGCCTCCGGAAAGATCACGTGGTGCGCGCCCACCGACGACAGGATCTTGGCATGCTTCTGCGAGGTGGCGCGGGCCCAGATCTGCGGCACACCCAGCTCGACAAGCGCCAACACGGTGAGCACGCTCGCCTCTACCGAGGCCCCGATGGCCACCACGGCCCGGCCGAAGCTGGTGACGCCGAGCTGCCGCAGCGCACCCTCCTCGGTCGTATCGGCTTGGACCACCCGGTCGAGCTGGGCCGAGAAGCGCTGCACCTGATCCGGGTCGCGGTCGATGGCCAGCACCTCACGGTCCATCCGGGTGAGAGCGCCGGCCAGGTGGCACCCGAACCGACCCAGCCCGATCACCACGATGCCGCTGCCGTCCGATCGTCTCGCCGACACCTCGACCCTCCTTCTCATCAGCCGACAATGGGTTGTTCCTGGGGATAGCGGTAGAGCCTGCGCCGGGTGTTCAGGGCGATCGCCGACCCGAGGGTGAGCGGCCCGACCCGGCCGATGAACATCAGCACGGTCAACACCACCTGGCCGCTGGGCGGCAACTCGCTGGCCAGACCGATGGTCAGCCCGGTGGTGCTGAACGCGGACGTGACCTCGAACAGGGCGGCGATGAACCGCACGCCCTCGGTGAGCAGCAACAGCAGCATCGTTCCGGCCGTGACCAGCGCGACGCTGAGCAGGGCCACGGTGACGGCCTGCCGCTGGCTGGCGGTGGCCACCCGGCGGTGCCCGACCGTCACGTCGGGCTCGCCGCGCAGCTCCGCCCAGATGGTGAACGCCAGCAGGAAGAACGTGGACACCTTGATGCCACCGGCCGTGCTGGCGCTGCCGCCGCCGATGAACATCAGCACGATCAGCAGCGGGTAGCTCTCCTCCTGCAGGTCCGGGATGTTCAGCACGTTGAAGCCACCGGTGCGGCTCAACGCGATCTGGGTGAACGAGGCGAGCACCTTGCCCTCGGCGTCGTACGAGCCGATGGTGCTGACGTTTGTCCACTCGGCGGCGAGCAGGCCCGCGACGCCGAGCAGCACCAGCGCCGCGCTGCCCCAGATGGTCAGCTTGGTGGCCACCGCCCAGCCCGCCGGCCTGCGCCACTCCCGGGCCGCCTCGAACAGGGCCGGGAACCCGAGCCCGCCGACGATGGCACCGAACGCCAGCGGCAGCGACACCCACGGATCACGATCGAAGGCCAGCAGCCCTTCCGAGTAGAGCGCGAAGCCGCCGTTGTTGAACGCCTGGACGGCGTGGAACACGCCGGACCAGAGGGCCCGACCGGGCGTGTAGTCGTACGCCCACCAGAGGCGACCGGCGACCAGCGCGGTCATCACCGCCTCGCACGCGAAGACGGTCACCGCGATCCGGCGCAGCAGCCGGGCCACGTCACCGACCCCGAACTCCGCCGTCTCGGCCTGCACCAGCAGCCGGTTGCGCAGCCCGAGCTGGCGCGAGACGACGAGGATGACAAGCGCCGCGACGGTGAGGATGCCGAGGCCGCCGAGCTGGGTGAGCAGGGTGATCACCAGCAGGCCCCCGCCGGACCAGTAGTTGGGGGTGTCGGTGATCGCCATGCCGGTGACGGACACCGCCGAGGTGGCGGTGAACAACGCGGTGATCAGGGGTGGCCGCTGGTGCTCGATGGTCGCCCAGCGCGCCATCAGCAGCGCGGTACCGAGCAGGATCGGCACCAGGAACCCCAGCGGCACCAGCCGCACGGGGTTGCGGAGTAACCGGCGCACCAGACAATCTTCCTTTTCCGGGTGGCCGCCCGAGTGGGAACGCCCATTCCGGAGATTCACCTGCCGGCCAGTCATCGACCAACTCCCGGTCAATCGCGGGCGGTCTGCTGTCTGCGACATCCCTCGATGACAGGAGACGGCGTTGCGACGTACCCTCTCGACCCTCGGCGTGGCCGGCGCGCTGCTCGCCGCCGCCGTGGCCGTGCCCACGATGGCCGCCGCCGACCCCTCGACCGGGGCCGATCGCGCCCGAGGCAACGACCGGCCGATCGTCATCGGTCACCGAGGCGCCAGCGGCTACCGGCCGGAGCACACCCTGGAGGCGTACCGGCTGGCGATCCGGATGGGCGCCGACTACGTCGAGCCGGACCTGGTGTCCACCTCCGACGGTGTCCTGGTCGCCCGGCACGAGAACGAGATCTCCGGCACCACCGACGTGTCGACCCACCCGGAGTTCGCCGCCTGGAAGGCGACGAAGACCATCGACGGCGTCGCCGTGACCGGCTGGTTCACCGAGGACTTCACCCTGGCCGAGCTGAAGACGCTGCGGGCCAAGGAGCGGCTGCCGCAGGTCCGCGTGGCGAACACCGCCTTCGACGGACGCTTCGAGGTGCCCACCCTTCAAGAGGTCATCGACCTCGCTCGCACCGAGGGGCGGGCACGGGGCCGCACCATCGGCATCTACCCGGAGACCAAGCACCCGACCTACTTCACGTCGATCGGCCTGCCGCTGGAAGAGCCGCTGCTGAAGGTGCTGCGGCAGAACAAGCTGGACCACCGGAACTCGCCGGTCTTCATCCAGTCGTTCGAGACGGCCAACCTGCGTCGGCTGAGCCGGCTGACCGACGTGAAGCTCGTCCAGCTGCTCGACGCCACCGGCCGCCCGTACGACTTCACCGCCGCCGGCGACACCCGCAGCTACCAGGACCTCGCCACGGCGGCCGGCCTGAAGTGGATCGCCGGTTACGCCGACGGCATCGGGGCGAACAAGAACCTGATCGTGCCCCGCGACGCCGCCGGCAAGCTGCTCGCCCCGACGAACGTGGTGCGTGACGCGCACCGCGAGCGGCTGCTCGTGCACGCCTGGACGTTCCGCGCGGAGAACCAGTTCCTCCCCGTGGACTTCCGGATCGGCACCGACCCGAACGCGCGCGGCGACATCACGTCCGAGTACGAACTCTTCCTCGGCCTGGGTCTGGACGGCGTCTTCAGCGACCACCCGGACACCGCCGTCGCCGCCCGCGCCGGCCTCTGACCCACTGCGAGCCTCGGCCCGGAGCTGACCCGCTCCGAGTCGACCACCGGGCCGATCACGCCCGGCCCACCCGCTGGCCCGTCGTCCGCCACCTCGGACGGCGGGCCAGCGGCGTCTCCGGCACGGCCCGCAGGCCCAAGACCCGCCGACCTCTTGTGCGGGACGCCCCACTCGACCGGAGCCACTTGCTGTGGTGAGCGGTATACCTGTGAGTCATAAAAATGACTCACAGGTATACCGCTCAACAGGAGATGGCTCGCCCAACGGCGACACTCCCCAAGGTCGCACTCGATCCAGGAAGTAGTGGCCTCGCCGTGCCCCCGAGGCCACTACATCAACGATCGAGCACGATCTTGCGAGGGCCGTGCGGCTGACGGCTGAGCGGCGGATGGCTCGGGGCGACACACCTGTCGATCCATCCGTGGCGCTTCAGGCCATCGGGAGGTCCGGGGCGAGGATGGTAGTGCGGCCCGTTGTAACCCCCGGCCACCCCCTTCCTGTTACTTGTGTGTTTCCGCCACATAGCTCGTGGGTGACGTCACTTCTAGCGTGAGCCGACAACACAGCATCCTGTCCTCACCTGGAGTCGCGATGACGGTCCGGCACACGCGGCGGGCGTTCCTCTCCGCCGCCACGATGATGGCTGCGGCGCTCGCCGCAACGGCCTGTGGTAGCCCGCAGGACACCGCCACCGGCGGCGGCGACAGCGCCGCCCCGGTCAAGGTCGGCCTGGTGTACTCCCAGTCGGGAGCCCTGGCCAGCTACGGAAAGCAGTACGTCGAGGGGTTCAAGGCGGGGCTGGACTTCGCCACCAAGGGCACCGGCAAGGTGGGTGACCGGAAGATCGAGCTGACCGAGGTCGACGACGCCGGTGACCCGGCCAAGGCGGTCTCCGCCGCGAAGGACCTGATCGGCAAGGGTACGAAGATCATTGCCGGCTCGACCGCGTCCGGTGTGGCGCTCCAGGTCGCGCCGATCGCGGCGCAGAACAAGGTTCTCTTCATCTCCGGCCCGGCCGCGACCGACGCGGTGACCGGGGCGAACAAGTACACGTTCCGCTCCGGCCGGCAGTCCTACCAGGACGTGGTGACCGCCAAGTCGTTCATCGGCGACCCGGCCGGCAAGAAGGTGGTGGTCTTCGCCCAGGACGGCGCGTTCGGCGACGCCAACGAGGCCGCCGTCAAGGCGGTCATCGGTAGCGCGGGCGCCACTGTGAGCAGCGTCCGGGCGCCGGCCAGTGCCACCGAGTTCACGCCGTTCGCCAGCCAGATCAAGGCCGCCAAGCCGGACCTGCTCTTCGTGGCCTGGGCCGGCACGACCGCTCCGGCCATGTGGCAGACGCTCGACCAGCAGGGTGTGCTCTCCTCCACCACGGTCGTCACCGGCCTGGACATCCGGGCCTCCTGGCCGACGTTCGGGGCGGCCGGCGCGAAGATCTCCTTCCTGTCGCACTACTTCGACGGCGCGTCCGACACCGAGGCCAGCAAGGCGCTCAAGGCCAAGGTGAACACCATCGACCTGTTCCACCCGGACGGATTCGCCGCCGCCCAGATGGTGGTCCGCGCGGTGCAGGAGGGCGGCGACGACGTCGACAAGATGGTCACCGCGCTCGAGGGCTGGAGCTTCGACGGGGTCAAGGGCAAGATGACCATCCGGGCCGCCGACCACGCGCTGCTTCAGCCGATGTTCCAGGCCAAGCTGACCGGCAGCGGCACCGCCTTCACGGCGACCGCGCAGAAGAGCCTCACCGGTGACGAGACCGCGCCGCCGGCCGTGGCGATGAAGGGCTGACAAATGCTCGCCACCCGCGGTCTGACCTGGCGGATCGGTGAGGTCGCCATCGTCGACAGCGTCTACCTCGACCTCGCGCCCGGGGAGTTCCTGGGCGTGATCGGGCCGAACGGCGCCGGCAAGACCTCACTGTTCAACCTGATCACCGGCCTGCGCCGGGCCACGGAGGGTCGGATCACCCTGGACGGGCAGGACATCGGTGGGCTTGCGCCGCACCGGCGGGCCCGCCTCGGTCTGGGCCGTACCTTCCAGGCGTCGTCGGTCTTCGGCTCGCTCAGCGTGCGGGAGAACGTCCGGCTCGCCGTGCAGGCGCACCGCGGGGGCTCGATGGCGCTGTGGCGGCGGGCGGCGGCCGACCGGGAGGTCGCCGCCGCCGCCGACGCGGCGCTCGACCGGGTCGGCCTCGCCCACCGGGGTACGGCGATGGCCGGCACCCTGGCACACGGCGAGAAGCGCAAGCTGGAGATCGCTCTGCTGCTGGCCGGTGAGCCGCGGGTGATGCTGCTCGACGAGCCGATGGCCGGCGTCAGCGCCGAGGACGTGCCCGAGCTGGTCGCCGTCATCAAGTCGTTGACGGGGGACAGCGGTCGGGCGGTGCTGATGGTCGAACACCACATGGACGTGATCCTCGAACTGGCCGACCGGATCGCCGTCATGCACCACGGCGCGCTGCTCGCCTGCGACACCCCGGAGACGGTGATGGCGAACCCCACCGTGCAAGAGGCCTACCTGGGGGAGTCGCTCTGATGGAACCCGTTCTCAGCGTGGAGGACCTGTCGGTCCGGATCTCCGGGCTGCACATCCTCCAGGGGGTGTCCTTCACGGTCGCCCCGACCGGGGTGACCGTGCTGCTCGGCCGCAACGGGGTCGGCAAGACCACCACGCTGCGCGCGATCGTCGGCCTCACCCCGCCCGCCGGCGAGGTCCGCGGCACCATCCGGATGGGCGCGCAGAGCCTGCTGGCCCGCCCCACGCACCGGCTGGTCCGTGGCGGGCTCGGCTACGTGCCGGAGGACCGCTGCGTCTTCGCCGGCCTCACCGTCGCGGAGAACCTGCGGCTCGCCGAGCGGCGCGGCAGCAGCCCGGCGTACGACAAGGTGTTCGCGCTCTTTCCGGAGCTGGACCGGCGCGGACGCCAACGGGCCGGTTCGCTCTCCGGCGGGCAGCAGCAGATGCTCGCGATCGGGCGGGTGCTGCTCAACGACAACCGGCTGCTGCTGGTCGACGAGCCGACCAAGGGGTTGGCGCCGAAGGTGGTGACCGAGGTGGCCGAGGTGTTGGAACGGGTCGCGGAGTCGGTGCCGGTGCTGCTCGTGGAGCAGAACCTGGCGGTCGTACGCCGGCTGGCCCGCGACGCGGTGGTGCTGGCCGCCGGCAAGGTGGCCTGGACCGGCGACGCCCGGGAGCTGCTGTTGGAGACGGCCCTGACCAGGTCGCTGCTGGGTGTGGGCTCGGCGGAGGTGAACCACTGATGGGCACCGTGATCCTCCTGACGTTGACCGGGCTGGGCCTGGCGGCGCTGTACTTCCTGGTCGCGTCCGGCCTGTCCCTCGTCTTCGGCCTGGCCGACGTGCTCAACTTCGCGCACGGACTGTTCCTCGGCGTCGGCGCGTACGGCACCTGGTGGGCGGCGGGCAACCTGCCGGGCGCCGGCGGCGACGGGTTCGGCTTCGTGTTCGCGGTCGCCTTCGGAGTGGCCGCCGGCACGCTGGTGGCGATCCTGGTCGAGCTGGTGCTGATCCGCCCGCTGTACTCCCGCACCATCGAGCAGGTGCTGGTCACCGTCGGGCTGTCGCTGGCCGGGGTGGCGTTGCTCCAGGCCACCTGGGGTGCGGACGCCCGGCCGTTTCCGCGTCCGGACTGGACCCGGCAGGTGACCGGGATCCTCGGCGCGCAGGTGCCCAACGGTGGCCTGCTGCTGATCGTCGCGGCGGTGCTGGTGCTCGGCGCGATCCTGGCGTTCCTGCGGTGGACCCGCTACGGCCTGGTGATCCGGGCCGGGGTGGAGAACCGGGAGATGGTGACCGCGCTGGGCATCGACGTCCGCAAGGCGTTCACCCTGGTCTTCGCGATCGGTGGGGCGGCCGCCGCGCTCGCCGGTGCGCTCGGCGGGGTCTACTTCGGCACCGTCTCGCCCGGGCAGGGCGGCTCGCTGCTGATCTTCGCGTTCATCGTGGTGGTGATCGGCGGGATGGGCTCGGTGGTCGGCTCCGCGTACGCGGCGGTCGTGGTCGGGCTGGTGCAGCAGTTCGTCAACTACTACGGCACGTCCGGGCTGGGCGACATCTGCGTGGTCGGCCTGCTGGCCGTGGTGCTGCTGCTGCGCCCGCAGGGCATCGCCGGAAAGGTGGCAACGGCATGACGGTGATCGACGCGCCTCCCGCGCAGGTACCCGACGAGTTGACCCCGCAGCGGGGGCGGTGGCACCGGGTCCGCCCGTTCCTGCCGCTGGTCGCGCTGGCCGTGCTGGCGATCCTGCCGTACTCGACGATCTCGCTGCCGGGGATCTTCGAGGGGCCGGTCAACTCACCCGGCACCCTGCAACTGCTCGCCATCTGCCTGATCTTCGGCGGGCTGGCGGCCGGGTACGACCTGCTCTTCGGTCGGACCGGGATGCTCTCCTTCGGGCACGCGCTGTACTTCGCCGCCGGTGTCTACGGCACCGACATCCTGGTCACCCGGGCCGGCCTGCCGCTGTGGCAGGCGGCGCTGCTGACCATCACGGGTGGCACGATCCTCGCGGCGGTGCTCGGCGCGGTGGCGCTGCGCACGGTCGGGATCGCGTTCGCCATGGTCACGCTCGCTTTCGCCCAGGTCGGGGCGATCCTGGTGGCCCGGGACTTCGGCGGGCTCACCGGCGGCGAGGAGGGCCTGCCGCTGGACGTGTCCGGGCTGCCCGCCGGGCTGGTCGGGGTGACCAACACGGTAAACCTGTACTGGTTGGCGCTCGCGTACCTGACCCTCGTGGTGTTCGTGGTGCACCGGGTGAGCGGGTCGCCGACCGGTCGGGTGCTCGCCGGGCTGCGCGACGACGAGCGGCGGATCGGCGTGCTCGGGCTTGACCCGTACCGCTACAAGCTGGTGGCGTTCACCCTGGCCGGCGGGTTGGCGTCGGCGGGCGGGGTGGTCTACGTCCTGATCGTCGGCGGCGCGTCGCCGCACATCACGTCCTCCGAGCTGACCCTGTCGCTGCTGGTCATGGTGGTGCTCGGTGGGCCGGGCACCCGGTGGGGGCCAGTGCTCGGCGGGGTCCTCTACATGTACCTGGACCACCGGCTCACCGCCTTCGGCACGAGCGACGCGGTCGACAACCTGCCGGCCGTCCTCAGCCACCCGCTGAGCCAGCCCCTGTTCGTCCTGGGCACGGTCTTCATCCTGGCCGTCTACTTCTTCCCCGGAGGCATCACAAGCCTCGCCCCCCGCCTAACCCACCTGACCAGATCCCTCCGCCCCCCACGCTGACCCATCTGTCGATCATGAAGTTATTGCCACGACACGCCGTCGCGGATGGCGATAACTTCATGATCGACGGGGTTCTGTGGATGGGGAGGCAGACAGATGGACTCACGGGTTGCGGTTGTCAGTGGGGGTGGGACCGGGATCGGGGCGGCCATTGCGGGGGTGTTTGCCCGGGACGGGTACGACGTGCTGATCGTCGGGCGGCGGGCGGACGTGTTGACGGCCGCCGCCGAGCGGATCTCCGCCGACTGCGGTCGGCCGGACGCGGTCACCGCCGTGACCGCGGACCTGACCGATCCCGGGCAGGTCGACGCCGTTTTCGCGGCGGTTGGTGACCGGCCGGTCGACGTGGTCGTCAACAACGCCGGCGGTTACCTGGCCGGGGACACCGACACGCTGGCCGGCACCGCCGCGCACTGGCGGGCCAACCTCGATGCCAACGTGCTCACCGCCGTGCTGCTGACCGAGGCGCTACGGCCGGCTCTGCGGCGGCCCGGCGGGCGGGTGATCCTGGTCAGCTCGATCGCCGCCCAGCGCGGTGGCGGTGGGCCGTACTCGGCGGCGAAGGCGGCCCTGCACGGCTGGGCGTACGACCTGGCCGCGCAGCTCGGCCCGGAGCAGATCACGGTCAACGTGGTGAGCCCCGGCTACGTCGCCGAGACCGAGTTCTTCGGTGACCGGATGACCGCCGAGGGGCACGCGAAGCGGGTCGCGGCGACCCTGGTCGGGCGGGCCGGGGTGCCCGACGACATCGCCGAGGCGGTCCGCTATCTCGCCAGCCCCGCCGCCGGTTACGTGACGGGCCAGGTCCTCGGCGTCAACGGCGGCTCGGTCCTCGGCCGCTGAGCACGCCACGCCGACCCGCAGCGCACTGAGCACGCCATCGTCCGCGGACGACGACAGGGCGGCGGCCCCCCGTGTGGCCGCCGCCCTCTGCGTCGTGGATCAGCCGTTCAACAACTCGTACGCCATCGCCGGCGCCTTCGTGGCGGCGGCGCCGGTCGGCACGCTGATCTTCGGCGCGCTGCCGTAGTCGGCGTACTTGACGACGTAGTCGTACGCCTTCGCCTTGCCGGCAGCCGGCATCTTCAACGTCAGCGAGGCCAGGTGCTTGTCCGCGCCGACCACCGCGGTGAACGGCACCTTCTTGGCGGCCTCCCCGAGGGCCGCCGCCTCGCCCTCCTCCAGCGCCTTCGACGCCTCCGTGTCGCTCACGTCGATGAACCCGACGTACTGACCGGGGCTCTTCTCCTCGACCGACGTGGCCGCCTGGATCAGCGGACCGGCGTTGCCCTGGTCCACGCCGTCGTACGCCGGGATGCTCGCGGCGTCGGTCAGCTTCGCGCGGTCCAGCTTCATCCACTTGTCGGGGAACTTCGGCAGGCCGGGACGGCCGCTGAGCTTCACCTTCACCCAGGACTGCTCCTCGATCACCAGGAACGACATCTTCAACGCGATGCCGTCGGAGTCCGGCGGCATGACCATGTTGAGTTCGAGTCCCTTGGCCGCCGGGTCGACCCGGCCGTCGACGGCGCTCGACGCGTCCTTGCCGCTCAACCGGAACGCCCCTTCGGTGCCGTCCGGGACGGCGTCGAGGAGCGCCTCCTTCGGACTGACGCTCGGGCTGGCGGACGGGCTGCTCTGTGGCGCCGCGGCCGGTTCGCTCTTCGACCCGCAACCCGCGAGCAGGGTGGTCGCGGCCAGCACGGCGGCGGCCGTACCGACCGTCCGTCGGATGGTGCCGGCGGTGCCCGTTGCCTGTGTCATCGCACTTCTCTTTCTCGCTGCCTGGCTTCTGCCGACGACGATGCTGCCGGCCGGCACGGCGGTTCGGCTGCCGATATGCTGCCGTCCGGCTGCCGGGCACTGCCGTCCGGCTGTCCCGGGGGTGTCAGGAGCGGAAACTCGCATGTCAGGACAGCTGCGTTTCGAGATTCTCGGGCCTCAGCGGGCCTGGTACGCCGACCGGGAGATCGACCTCGGTCCCGGCAAGCAGCGCGCGGTGCTCGCCGTACTGCTGCTCTCCGCCGGCCGCCCGGTGTCCACCGGGCAGATCGTCGACGCGGTCTGGCCGGAGGAGCCACCCGCGAACGGCCCCAACGTGGTGCAGAAGTACGTGGCCGGGCTGCGCCGGGTGCTGGAACCGGACCGGTCGCCGCGTACGCCGGGACAGGTGCTCAGCCTGACCGACGCCGGCTATCTGCTGCGGGTGAACCCCGAGGCGGTGGACGCGGTCCGCTTCGAACGGGGCGTGCAGGCCGCCCGCCAGCGGCACGCGGCCGGGCGTACCGAGCAGGCGCTGAGTGAGGTGGCCACCGCCCTGGACCTGTGGCAGGGGGAGCCGTTCACCGGCTTCACCGGGCTGCTCTTCGAGGCGGCCCGGCAGCGGCTGGTGGAGTTGCGGGCCGTGGCGTTGGAGACCCGGGCCGAGTTGACGCTGGACCTCGGACGGCACCGCGAGACGGTCGGTGAGCTGGTGGAACTGGTGGCCGAGTTTCCCGTCCGGGAACGGCTGCGACACCAGCTCATGCTCGCGCTCTATCGCAGCGGGCGGCAGGCGGAGGCGCTCGCCGCCTACCGGGAGTTCGGCGACCTGCTCCGCGAGGAGTACGGCATCGAGCCGGGCGAGGCGTTGCAGGAACTGCACCGGCGCATCCTGCGCTCCGACCCGACCCTGGCGAAGCCGTCCACCGAACCGGAGACGCCGCAGCCGGTGGCCGCCACGGTGCCCGAACCGGCACCGTCGGTGGTCGCACCCCCCGGTCTCATCCCCACCCAACCGGGACCGGCAGCGCCGGCCGTCGTGTCAGCGCCCTCTCCGCCTCTGCTCCTGCCGCCTCCGCCCATGAGTCCGCCGCCTCCGGCGACCGGCACGAAGCCCGCGCGGCGGCAGGCGCCGCACTGGGCGAGCAGGACCGTCACGATCCTCGGTACGGCGCTCGTCCTGCTCTCGTTCGGTTGCCTGACCTGGCTGGTGATCCTGGCGTACGCGGGTTGGCGGCGGAGCTGGCGCCTCGCGGTCGCGGGCGTCGGCTACCTCGCGCTGCTCGTCGTCGAGGTGACCATGCTCGACATCGAGAATCCGGACGCCGAGGTGCCCGGACCGGAGGCGGTGACCTTCCTCGGCCTGGCCCTCATCACCTGGCTCGCCGGGGCGGTGCATGTGGTCCTGCTCAGCCGTGGACTCTGGGAGGCGATCACCGGGAGACCGGACAGCGCCCGGGGCCGCGCCGACGAGGAGCGGCGCATCCGGCGGGAGCACGCCCGCTACCTGCTCTACCACTACCCGGCGGCCCGGGCCGAGTTGGGACTTGGCCGGCCCGACCTGCCCCGGACCTTCGATGACGGTGGTCTGGTCGACGTCAACGCGGTCCCGGAGCAGGTGCTCACGGCCCTGCCCGGCCTGACGCCCGAGCAGAGCCGGCAGATCGTGGTGGACCGCTGGCTGCGCGGCCCGTACGCCTCGATGGAAGAGCTCGCGGCGCGCTGCCTGCTGCCGCCGAGTGCCACCGAGCCCCTGCGCGACCTGTTGCTCTTCCTGCCCCCGGCGTCCCGACCCGATGAGGCGCGGACGCACGGATCGTGACCGGCACCTCCCGCGCGGGCCGGGGTTCTGACGGACGGCGCTGGTAGAAATGCCGGATGGGCGACGAACGGGCGGCGGTACGGGAGCGGGCCGAGGCGGTGCTGCGCCGGCTGGCGGGTGAGCACGCCCGGCTGCGCGAGGATCAGTGGCGGGCCATCGAGGCGTTGGTCGTCGACCGGCGACGGGTGCTCTGCGTGCAGCGCACCGGTTGGGGCAAGTCGGCCGTCTACTTCGTGGCCACCGCTCTGCTGCGCGACGGCGGGCAGGCCGACCAGGCCGGCCCCACCGTCATCGTGTCGCCGCTGCTGGCGCTCATGCGCAACCAGGTGGAGGCCGCCGCGCGGGCCGGCATCCGGGCTCGCACGATCAACTCGGCGAACCTCGACGAGTGGGACGAGATCACCGCCGAGATCCAGGCCGGCGCGGTGGACGTGCTGCTGATCAGCCCGGAGCGGCTCAACAACCCGGACTTCCGCGACGGCGTGCTGCCGAAGCTGGCCGCGACCACCGGGCTGCTGGTGGTCGACGAGGCGCACTGCGTCTCCGACTGGGGGCACGACTTCCGGCCGGACTACCGGCGGCTGCGCACGTTCCTCGCCAACCTGCCCGAGCGCACGCCCGTGCTGGCCACCACCGCCACCGCCAACGCCCGGGTCACCCAGGACGTGGCCGAGCAGTTGGGCGACGCGCTCGTCCTGCGCGGCACGCTGGACCGCGAGTCGCTGCGGCTCGGCGTCCTCGACCTGCCCAGCCCGGCGCACCGGCTGGCCTGGCTCGCCGACCACCTGGACGAGCTGCCCGGGTCCGGCATCGTCTACACGCTGACCGTCGCGGCAGCGGGGGAGACGGCCGAGTTCCTGCGCTCGCGGGGCTATCCGGTCGCCTCGTACTCGGGGCAGACCGACGACGCCGACCGGCGGGCCGCCGAGCAGGACCTGCTCGACAACAAGATCAAGGCGTTGGTCGCGACCAGCGCGCTCGGCATGGGCTTCGACAAGCCCGACCTGGGCTTCGTCGTCCACCTCGGCGCGCCGCCGTCGCCGATCGCGTACTACCAGCAGGTCGGCCGGGCCGGCCGCGCCGTCGAGCACGCCGAGGTGCTGCTCCTGCCCGGTGTCGAGGACGCCGCGATCTGGCGCTACTTCGCCTCGCTCGCGTTCCCGCCGGAGCAGCAGGTCCGGGCCGTGCTGGCCGCCCTGCACACCGACCGCCCGCTCTCCACCCAGGCCCTCGAACCCCTCGTCGACCTGCGCCGGGCCCGCCTGGAGCTGATGCTCAAGGTGCTCGACGTGGACGGCGCGGTCCGCCGGGTGCGCGGTGGCTGGCTCGCCACCGGCGAGCCCTGGGTCTACGACGAGGCCCGGTTGCGCCGCGTCGCGGAGGCGCGCACCGTCGAGCAACAGGCCATGCGGGAGTACGCGTCGACGTCCGACTGCCGGATGCGGTATCTACGGGAACGCCTCGACGACACCGCCGCTACCGACTGCGGCCGGTGCGACAGGTGCGCCGACCCGCTCTTCGTCGCCGACGTGTCGACAGCGGCGCTCGCCGCCGCGCAGACCTTCCTGGGTCGCCCCGGCGTGGAGATCGCCCCGAAGAAGCTCTGGCCGACCGGGCTGGACGCGGTGGGCGTACCGCTCAAGGGCCGGATCGCCCCCGCGGAGCAGGCGCTGCCCGGCCGTGCGGTCGGGCGCCTCTCCGACCTGGGCTGGGGTGGCCGGCTGCGGGAGCTGGTGGGCCCGGAGGCGCCCGACGTGCCGGTGCCCGACGACGTCGCCGGCGCGGTGGTCGAGGTGCTGAAGGCGTGGGCGCACGGCGACGACCCGTGGCCCCGCCGCCCGGTCGGCGTGGTCGCGGTGGGCTCCCGCCGGCGGCCCCGGCTGGTCGGCTCGCTCGCGGAGCGGATCGCCGCCGTGGGCCGGCTGCCGCTGCTCGGCGCGGTCACCCCGACCGGCCCGGACGGCCCCGGCGGGCCGCGCGGCAACAGCGCCCAGCGGGTACGCGCCCTGCACGACGCCTTCACCGTGCCGACCGACCTGGCCGACGCGCTGGCCGCGCTGGAGGGGCCGGTGCTGCTCGTCGACGACCTGGTCGACTCGGGTTGGACGATGACGATGGTGACCCGCGCGCTGCGGCGGGCCGGTGCTCCCGACGTGCTCCCGCTCGCTCTCGCCGTGGCCGGCTGAGCCGCCGTTCACGATCGCGGAGGTCGGTGGGCGGCTGCGGGGCGGAAAGTTCCCGGGCCGCGCGGATTGCGACGGTCGCCACGCCGCCCCGGCGTCGGTCCGGGCTGGCCGGGCGCGGCGGTACGGTGGCGGCATGACCGATCAGCAGCCCGTGACCCGCGCGTACGTCGTCACCGGCATGACCTGCGCGCACTGCGTGCGTGCGGTCACCGACGAGCTGTCGGCGCTGCCCGGTGTGCGGCAGGTTGAGGTCGACCTGGCCTCCGGCACCGCGACGGTGACCAGCGACAGCCTGCTGCCCGACGAGTCGGTGCGGGCGGCCGTCGACGAGGCTGGCTACGTGCTGGACGCTGGCGGTGCCTGAGCAGGACGCCACCGTGCCGGACCGGAGCACGGTCCGGCTGGCGCTGGTGGTCGGCGGGCTGGTGCTCGCCGTGCTGCTCGGGTTCGGCCTCGGTCGCATGAACGGCACGACCACCGGCGGCGGCAGCAGCGCCGCGGCACTGACCGCCGACCACACCCACCCGCCGGGCACCGGTGCCCACGACCACGGGTCCGTGACGGGTGCCGACCAGGGCGCGGCCACCGAGCCCGGGGGTCTGTCGATCAGCTCGGCCGGATACACGCTCGTCCCCCTGGCCACCGAGTTTCCGGCCGGCCGCCCCGGGCAGCTCCGCTTTCAGATACGCGACGTGCAACGCCGCCCGGTCACCCGGTTCGCCGTCGTGCACGACAAGCCGATGCACCTCATCGTGGTCCGTCGGGACCTGACGGGCTACCAGCACCTGCACCCGACCATGGCGGCGGACGGCACCTGGACGGTGCCGGTGACCCTCGCGCAGCCCGGCGCCTGGCGGGCGTACGCCGACTTCACGGTGGTCGCCGACAACGGCGGCCAGAGCGCCCTGACCCTCGGGGTGGACCTGGCCGTGCCGGGCACGTACGAGCCGCGTGCCCTGCCCGCCCCGGCCACCTCGACGACGGTGGACGGGTTCAGCGTCGCCTACCAGGGCAGCCCGCAGGCCGGTGTCACGGTGCCGCTTACCTTCCGGATCGACGGCGCGGACGGTGACGCGGTGCTGGAGCGCTACCTCGGGGCGTACGGTCACCTGGTGGCGCTGCGCGAGGGCGACCTGGGCTACCTGCACGTGCACCCCGAACCGGAGCTGGCCGACGGCCAGGTGAAGTTCTGGCTGACCATCCCGGGCCCGGGCCGTTACCGCCTCTACCTCGACTTCCAGGTAGCCAACAAGGTCCACACCGCCGAGTTCACCCTGACGATCCCCTGACCCCCGGCCCCGGGCCGCCCCCGTTGATCATGAAGTTATTGCCGCTCGCGTCGGCGTGTCGCGGCAATAACTTCATGATCAACGTGCGGAAGGTTTGGGGGTGGGGGTGGGGGTTAGCCGGCTCGGCGGGTGGGGCGGCGGGCCAGGTAGCGGAGGAGGTCGCGGATGTGGTGCTTTTCCTCGGCTGGAACGGTGGGATCGGCCAGGCGGTCGAGGATGGCCCGGACGTCGGCCTCGACCGGGCCGTCGTCGCTGCGGCGCCGGGGCACCGGGCCCGCGTCGGGCAGCCCGAGCGCCCGGAACGCGGCAGCCACCGGCAGATCCAGTGCGGCGCAGAAGCCGCGTACCTTGGCCAACTCGGGGTAATCCTGCCAGTCACCGGCGAGCCAACGGAACACTGTGGAACGGCCCACGCCCGTGTGCGAGGCAAGATCGGTCACGGTCCATCCGCGCTCGTCGCGAGCGTCGTCGATGGCGCGCCGGACGAAGCGGGCGAACGCCATCTGCGGTGACACGTCTGCGGAACCCATTCCGGTATGTCTTTCCCTCCCGGCCGAGCACTGGGAAGATGTGCCTCCCGAGCGTAGTACGCCGGGAACCGGAAACCACTGACTGACCGCACAAACTGTCCCACCGATGAGACTCCAACCCGGGCAGTATTCGTACCGGCACCCAGCGATCATCGTCGTTCTTCCACTAAGCTCGGTGCCCGTCCCGGCACGGCGCACGCGCGCGTGCCGCCGATCGCCCGGACCACCGCCGAGGAGCACCATGGCCGAATCGAGCCGTCCGCTGCCGTACCAGCCCGGTGCGGTGAGCCTCTTCTTCGTCGCCAAGGCCGGCGTCTTCGCCGCCGGGTTCTGGATCTGGTTGCTGCTCCTGGTGCTGCGCACCAACGCGGCGACCGGCTCCCATGTGCTGGCCGCCACCGGCGCGCTCACGACCACGCTGGTCGCAGTGGTGCTGGGCGCCCGGATGGCGCTGCAACGCAACGCCGCCATCCGGCACGCCGAGACGAAGAAGCTGCTCGTCGACATCTCCTGGAACGCGTTCACGGCCGCCGGCAACGCCGAGAGCTCGGGAAAGGTGGTGCCCTTCCCGAGCAGCGCGGGTGAGGACGACCGTCAGACCCTGCGCCACGGCGGGGACCGGGTGTCGGTCTTCGACCGCTCCGGCGCCCGGGACCGGGGCAACAACGGCGACCGCCGACGCTGAAACCGAGTCCACGGCGACGGCCGAGGCCGGCCGGCGGTGACCGCGTACCGCCGGCCAGCGGTTGGTCCCCTAGACGGCGGGCGGCTCGTCGGCGGCGAGCAGGGTCTCCAGCCGGGGTGTGACCCGCCACTGGTCGACGAGTTCGCGGTACTCCGCCTCTCGTGGGTCGGCGGTGCCGCTACGGCGGGCTCGGATCAGCAGGTTGCGGGGCGTGTGCTGGGAGTCGACGAACTCCACCACCTCGGCCCGGTACCCGTGCACCCGCAGCAGCCCCGCACGCAGCGCATCGGTGAGCACGTCGGCGAAGCGTTCGCGCAGGATGCCCTGCCGGGTCAACAGCTCGTACGGCGCCGGGGTGGGCTGGGCGCGTAGCTGCTTGGCCAGGTCGTGGTGACAGCACGGCGCGGCGAGCACCCAGCGGGCCTCCCAGCGCACCGCGCGGGCCAGCGCCTCGTCGGTGGCGGTGTCGCAGGCGTGCAGCGCCAGCACCAGATCCGGGGCGGGGTCGACAGCGGCCTCGGCGATCGTGCCCGCGACGAAGCTGACCTTGTCGGCCCAGCCCAGTCGCTGCGCCAGCTCGGTGTTGCGCCGCCGCTGGTCCTCCCGGACGTCCACGCCGATCAGTTCGACATCGAGCCCGCGACTGGCGAGGTAGCGGTACGCGGCGAAGGTCAGGTAGGCGTTGCCGCAGCCCAGGTCGACCACCCGCAGCGGGCCGGTCAGATCGGCGGGCAGGGTCGCGGCCAGAGCGCGCAGGAACGCGTCGACCTGGCGGCGCTTGGCCGCCGAGCCGCCGATCTCCGCGAAGATCGGGTCGCCCGGATCGAGCAGGTATTCCTTGGCCCGGTCGTTACCACTCGGCGTCGCCGCTGGTCGGGTCGTCGCGGCCCGGTGCACCTGCGCCTCACCGGACTTGGTCACCCGCAGTTGGAGGGTCGCGTCGGCCGTCTCCACGTGCCAGTTGCCGAAGGGTTCGGCGAGGAGTTCGTCGACCGCCACGGCGGCCTCGGGACCGGGGGCGACGTTGCGGGTGTGTGGGCGCGCACCGTCGGAGGTGGCGATCTGCAACCGCGGGCCGGCCTTGAGCGTCACCGGACGCAGCTCGGCCCGCACGACCGTGGGTCGGTGTCCGCGGCGACGCCCGGCGGCGACCGCCCGGGTCAGCGCGGGGTCGAGCAGCAGTGCACGAACCTCGGTCAGGGCGCCATCCAGTGGTTCCGGCATCGTTCCATTTTCGGCAGGTGGGGTGGGAAGGCGACATCCCCCGTACCGCGCTGAGGCGGTGCGGGGGATGTCGGGTGAATCTCGCTGCGTCAGTCCGCGGTCGCCTCGGCCGGCGTACCCGCGCCGGAACCGCCACCACGGCGGCGCCGGCGGCGGCGCGGCTTCGATGCCTCGCCCTCGCCCTCGGCGGCGGCGGAGGCCGGCTCGGCCGGTGCCGCGTCGGCCGAGATCACCGCGGTCGGCTCGCCCGCCACCGCCTCGCCAGCGCGGCGGCGACGCCGACGGCGCGGAGTGCGGCTGGCTTCGTCGCCGGCGGCGTCCGTGGGTGCCTCGACGGCCGGCGTGCCGGCGTCGGTGCGGTCCCGGCGGCCGTCGCCGCGGCCACGGCGCTCGCCCCGGCCGTCGCCGCGGCTCTCACCGCGTCGAGGGCCCCGGCCGCCGCTGTCACCCCGGCGGGAGCGGGTCGTCCCGCCCAGATCCTCTTCGATCTCGGCGGACAGCCCGGCCCGGGTGCGCTCGGCAGTGGGCAGGGTGCCGCTGACCTCGGTGGAGATGTGCAGGTCGGTGTAGAGGTGCGGCGACGTGTGGTACGTCTCCGGCGGCTCCGGCATCTCCAGACCGAGGGTCTTGTCGATGATCCGCCAGCGCGGCATGTCATCCCAGTCGACGAAGGTCACCGCGACGCCGGTCGCCCCGGCCCGGCCGGTACGACCGATCCGGTGGGTGTAGGTGTCCTGGTCTTCCGGGCAGTCGTAGTTGATCACGTGGGTGACGCCGGTGACGTCCAGCCCTCGGGCCGCCACGTCGGTGGCGACCAGGATGTCGATCTTGCCGGCGCGGAACGCCCGCAGTGCCCGCTCACGGGCGCCCTGGCCGAGGTCACCGTGCACCGCGGCGACCGCGAACCCGCGGAAGTCGAGATCCTCGGCGACCCGGTCGGCGGCCCGCTTGGTGCGGGTGAAGATCATGGTCAGCCCGCGCCCCTCGGCCTGGAGGATGCGCGCCACCACCTCGACCTTGTTCATCGAGTGGGTGCGGTAGACCAGCTGCTGGGTCTGCGGCGACGGCCCGGTCTCGGCGGTGTGCCCGGCGTGGATCGTCATCGGCTGGCGCAGGAAGCGCCGGGACAGGGTGACGATCGGGTCCGGCATGGTCGCCGAGAACAGCATCGTCTGCCGGTCCTCCGGAAGCATCGCCAGGATCTTCTCGACGTCGTCGAGGAAGCCCAGGTCGAGCATCCGGTCGGCCTCGTCGAGGACGAGCGCGTGCACCCGGTCCAGTCGGAGGTGCTTCTGCTTCTGCAGGTCCATCAGTCGGCCCGGGGTGCCGACCAGAATCTCGACGCCCTTGCGCAGCGCGTCGATCTGCGGCTCGTACGCCACGCCACCGTAGATCGGCAGCACCCGGACGCCGCGCGTCCGGCCGGCGGCGGCCAGATCCTTGGCGACCTGGATGCCCAGCTCACGGGTAGGTACGACGACCAGCGCCTGGGGGACGCCGTCGCTGCCCTCGCTCGGCGCGAAGACCCGCTCCAGCAGCGGTACGCCGAAGCCGAGGGTCTTGCCGGTGCCGGTGGGCGCCTGGCCGATCAGGTCGACGCCGCGCAGCGCGATCGGGATCGCGTACTCCTGGATGGCGAACGCGCGGGTGATGCCGGCCGCGGCCAGCGCCTCGACGGTCTCCTCGCGGGCGCCGAGGGCGGCGAAGGTGGGAGCCTCGGGTCGAACCGGGGCGGTGGGGGCCAGTTCCTGGCCGTCCATCAGATCTTGAGTCAGCTCGCTCATGTGGATGTGGGGGTGCCCTCTCGTGGGTGCGCCCCGTCTCGTCCTCAGGGCGCGTTCGGTATGACGCGGGCCACACGGTCGGCGGCAGAAGTGCCGAGCCGGACCGGGCCGCACGCGCGCCGCGGGCTGAGCTTCGATGAGATCGGCGCCCACGGCAACTGCTCTATGCTACCTGAACAGGCAAGCTCGCGTCCCGATTCCCGGTCGGCCAGCCGGCACGCGGGGCCATCGAATGTGACCTGTGCCACACTTGTTCGGGTGCTCGTCCGTGCCCCGCGCGGGGCACCCGGCGCCGGTCCCGCACGGTAGCCTGCGCTCGTGTCCGCGCCGAGCACCCCCGGTCCCGCCGTCGCCGACCTGCTGGGCCTGGTCGCCTTCGGTGAGCTGCTCGCCTTCGAACGCATGGCCGGTGACGCGCGACTGGCCCCCGACCTGCACCGACGCGCCGCGCTGAGCCAGATGGCCGCGGCCGAGATCGGCAACTACCGCCGGCTCGCCGACCGGCTCACCGCGCTGGGTGTGCCGCCGGAGGAGGCGATGACGCCGTACGTGCAGCCGTTGCAGGCGTACCACGACTCCACCGAGCCGCGGGACTGGGCGGAGGTGGTCACCAAGGCGTACGTGGGCGACGCGATCACCGACGACTTCATCCGGGAGATCGCCGACGCGCTGGACGAGCCCGACCGGGCGCTGGTGCTGGACGTGCTGCACGACTCCCGGTACGCGGAGTTCGCCGTCGCCGAGATCCGGCTGGCCGTCGCCGCCGATCCCCGGGTGGCCGGGAGGCTCTCCATGTGGGCCCGGCGGCTGGTCGGGGAGGCGTTGTCCCAGGCCGGCCGCGTCGCCGCCGAACGGGCCGCACTCACCGCGCTGATCGCGCAGGGCGACCGGATCGACGTGCCGGGACTGTTCGGAAGGCTCACCGCCGCACACACCGCGCGGATGGCGGTCGCCGGACTGAACAACTGACCGCGACCCGTGGGGCGCGGAACCGGCCCGCGGCAGGTGGCCTGGAAACGCCGACCTGCCGCGACGGCCGGACCGGTCAGCGAACGGTGAAACCGACCGCTCGCGGGGACGCCTCGGCGATCTCGACGTAGGCGACCTTCTCGACCGGAACGATGACCCGCCGGCCCTTCTCGTCGGTCAGGGAGAGCGTGCCGCCGTTGCCGGCGAAGGCGTCGGTCACGATCTGCTCGATCTCGGCCGGCGACTGCGCGCTGTCCAGAACCAGCTCGCGCGGCGCGTACTGCACGCCGATCTTGACCTCCACTGTGCCTCCTCAACTGGGGCGATAACCGCCCTGCGAAGGCTATCCGATCACGGGGTCGCCGGTCAGGCTGACTCACCTTGCAGCGGGAAGCTCGCGATGCCCCGCCAGGACAACGCCGCCACCAGAGCCTCGGCCTCCGCCTTCGGCACCTGCCGGCCACCGGCCAGCCAGAACTGCGCGGCGGTCTCCGCCGCGCCGACCAGCCCGGAGGCGAGCAACTCGGCGTGCGACCGGCTCACGCCGGTGTCCGAGATGATGGTGTCGGTGATCGCCGCGATGCAGCCCTGCTCGACCCGCTCGACCCGCTGCCGCACCGCCGGGTCGTTGCGCAGGTCCGACTCGAAGACGAGGCGGAACGCCTCGCTCTCGTGATCGACGAAGTCGAAGTACGCGCGCACCGACGCGCTGACCCGCTCCTTGTTGTCGCTGGTGCCGCGCATCGCCTCGTGCACCTGAGCGACGATGGCGTCACAGTGCGTGTCCAACAGGGCCAGGTAGAGGTCCATCTTTCCCGGGAAGTGTTGGTAGAGCACCGGCTTGGAAACCCCGGCCCGCTCGGCGATGTCGTCCATCGCCGCGGCGTGGTAGCCCTGCGCGACGAATACCTCCTGCGCCGCCGCGAGCAGCTGCTTACGGCGCGCGGAGCGGGGCAGGCGGGTGGGCCTGCCAGCAGTCTGTGCGCCGTTCCCCACAGCGGTCATGGGATCCTCCGAGTTCTCCGTACGGGCCGGCATTTTCCCCCCAGACCGGGGCGGCCCTCGACCGCGTCGTGGAAATGGCCCGCCGCTGTAACTTATCGCCACTCTCCCCACACGGTAGCCTCAGCGAGGGCGACCAAGGAGCGCGCGGTGAGTGAAACAGGGCAACCCGGAGCCGCCACCCCGGGAGAGCACGGTGACGGAACGGGTCAGCACGACGACCCGGGCCGCTCCGGCAGCGGGTGGGCGCCCTCGACGGGCGGGTGGCCCCCGTCTGTCGAGCGCGAGGCGGCCGGGGGGCAGGCACCACCGTGGCAGCGACCCCCCGCGTCCGGTTGGCGCACCTCCTCCACCAGGCACGGCGATCTGCCCGCGCCTCTGCCCGGTCTGACCGGTGACTCCGAGCGGCCGGCCCGGGTCAACGGCCACCACACCAACGGCGTCCACCACGACGAGGCCGAGATCGACAGCGACAGCGACAGCAGCGGCGACAGCGAGATCAACGGCGTCCGCCACGGCGATGCGGAGATCAACGGCGTCGCGCACCTCAACGGCGAGGCCTCGTCGGGCCGCCAGACGCCGGTGAGCGCGCCGCCCGGGCGGACCGCCGAGGACCGGCCCGACGTGGGCGGGGGCCGGCTGGTGGTGCCCGCCCAGCGTCCCGCGCCGGCCGCGGAGCAGGGGGCGGGGGAGGCCGACACCGGCCCGGCC
The DNA here is from genome assembly GCF_043205095.1 of Micromonospora sp. NPDC047557. Classification (NCBI taxonomy): domain Bacteria; kingdom Bacillati; phylum Actinomycetota; class Actinomycetes; order Micromonosporales; family Micromonosporaceae; genus Micromonospora; species Micromonospora sp. NPDC047557. The sequence goes on from NZ_JBIDDK010000007.1 coordinate 243,779, forward strand.
CGGCACTCCACCACCGACCCTGCCGCGCCGCGCAGCGTCCGCTGGGCCGACCCCGGTCTGCCCAGCACCGCGCCAGCCGCCATCCAGGTGCCGCCCGTCGGCACGGCGGCCTCGGGTTTCGAGGTTCCGCCCGGTCTCCGCGCGCCCACCGGCGAACGGCCGGCCGTCGACGATCAACCGGCCGTTTCCCGCGGTTGGCAGGTCCCGCCCGCAGCCGAGGCATCGGCCGAGTCGGGGCGTGCCACCGGGCGCGGCGACGACCCCGAGCCGGAGCGCCCCACCGGGGACACGCCCCGAGCGGGTGAGTCTCCTTCCATCGAGCCGGACTGGTCCGGGCCCAGCTGGAACCGCCCGAGCTGGGGCAGCGGGTGGGCACCGCCCTGGTCCCGCCAGGACGGCGAGCCGGCCGGCCGACCGGCGCGGGACGAGTCCGCGCCGGGCTGGGTCGCCGAGCCCCACCTGCCGTACGAGCCGGTGCGCGCCGAGCCGACCCGTCCGTACGAGCCGGTGCCGGCCGAGCCGCCCCGCGCGTACGACGTCACCCGGGACGCCCCCCAGGCCGAGGCGGACGCCGACCGCGGCACGCCCACGCGCCCGTCCTGGGCCGGTGAACGTCCGGCCGCGATTCCGACCAGCGGGCCTCCGGAAGTTTCCCGGCCCGAGCCGGCCGAGCGGCCCTCCTGGGCCGGTGGGCCGACGCCCGAGCCGGCCAGCGGGCTCCCCGCGGAGCGTCCGTCCTGGGCCGCGCCGGCCCCGGTGAGCGCGGCGGCCGACCCGTCGCCTCGCGCGGGTGGCACGGACCCCACCCCGACCAGCGGCCCGCCCGTGCCCCCTCGCACCGCGTCGCCCGCCGCCGAGCGCCCCTCCTGGGCCGGCGGCCCCGCCCCCACCAGCGGCCCGCCTGCTGTTGAGCGCCCCTCCTGGGCCGGGGGCCCCGCCCCCACCAGCGGCCCGCCTGCTGTTGAGCGCCCCTCCTGGGCCGGGGGGTCTGCCCCCACGAGTGGCCCGCCGGCTGTTGAGCGTCCGTCGTGGGCCGGAGGGTCCGCGTCGGGCGGTGCCGCCCGCGCCGAGCCGACCAGTGGCCCGCCGGCCGCTGACCGCCCCTCCTGGGCCGGCGGCTCGGACCCGACGCCGGCCAGCGCCCCGCCGTCGCGCCCGTCCTGGGCCGGCCCGGCATCGGCCCTCCCGCCGCCGCCCCGCCCCACCTGGGCCGGCGGCTCCGACCCCGCGCCGACCAGCGTCCCGCCGTCGCGCCCGTCCTGGGCCGGGGATCCGACGCCCGTCGGCACTGCGGCGAGTACGCGCCCGTCCTGGGCGGGCCCGGCACCTGTCGATCCGCCCGCGCCGGTCGATCCGCCGGCGGCGCCCGCCGGCCCACCGCCGACGTTGACTGATGCCCCGCCACCGGCGGCACCGGTCCGTCCGGTGGCCGAGCGGCCCTCGTGGGCCGGTGGGTCGCCGACACCCGTGGCGGCCGAGCGACCCGACTGGTCCGAGGGCCGCATTCCGGCAGCTCCGGCCGAGCGTCCCTCCTGGCCGGCTACCCGGCCGGCTACCTCTCCCCGGGCGAGCGACGCGGGCGAGTCGACCGGCCCGGCCCGGCCGACCGGACCGTTCCGGCTCCGACCAGCGACCCCTGAGCCACCCGAGCCGTCGCCCGCCGAGCCGACTGCTGCCGCCCCGACGGCGAACGGTCCTGCCCTCGCCGGTCCCCCGCCTCCCTCGGCCAGTGCCGGTCCGGCCTCCGCCGCCAGCGGCCCCGGGCGTCACGACCGACCGTCACCCGCGTCCTCCCCTCCCTACGCGGCTCGCCGATCCGCCCCCGACCCGGCGTCGCCGGTCGAGCCCGCCGACGGCGGGCGACGGCCCGACACGTCGGCGGTGCTGCCGCAGCGCGTCCCCGCGGAACCGGACGTGCCCGTTGTGCCGGAGCCGCCAGCCGTGGAGCCACCCGCCGAAACCCCAGAACTCGCGCGCATCGCCACCCACCTGCGCCGCGACGACGAGCCCGCTCCGTTGCGGGAGCGTCCCGAGGGGTTCGACGTCAACGCCATCCTGGACGCGGTACGGGAGGTGGCCGGCGTTCGGGACGCCGCCCTGCGTCGTACGCCGGCCGGCGCGCACAGTCTCCGACTGGACCTGGCCGACGGTGCCGATCCGGCCGAGGTGAGTCGACAGGTGGCCCGGCTGCTCCAGGAACGGATGGGGCTCGCCGCCGCCCCGCAGAACGTGCCCGGCCTGCCCACCACGCCGGCCCCGCCGGTCCGCCGTCGCGCTGCCGAGCCGCGCCCCGCCGAGCCGCGCGCCACCGAGCGACGAGCTGCCGAGACACGTCCCGTCGAACCGCGATCTGTCGAGGCGCGGCCTGCCGAGCCGCGCGACACCGGCGCGGAACCGCGTACCGCCGAGGCGCCCTCGATCGCTCGGTCGTCGGGTGGTCGGGTCGAGGCCACGCCAGCGGGCCCGGAGCAGTGGGTCGGGCCGGACGCCGCGCGTCGACGGCGGGCGGGCGCCCCGCACCGGGGCCGCGCCACCGTCGAGGAACCCGGCTCGGTCTCGGCCGCGCCCACCGGCGGAGCCACCGGCAGCCCGGCGACGGTCGGTACGTCGTACTCCGGCGGTCAGGTGACCACGACGGAGTCGGCGCCCTCGCGGCCTCTGGACACCGGCGGCGTGCCGGGGCCGCGTGTGGTCATCGACCACGTGCAGGTCAGCACCTTCGGTCTGGACGCCAACGTGGAGGTGCGGCTGCTGGCCGGCGACGACAGCGCGGCCGGGTACGCGACCGGGCCGGCGGTGGACGGTTACGTGCTGCGCCTCTGCGCGGTGGCCGCAGCCGCCGCCGTGGACGAGTTGCTGCGCGGCGCCGAGAACGCCGAGCGCGGCCGCTGCTTCGTCGAGCACGCGGCGGTGGTGCCGTTCGGCAACTGCGAGGTGGCCACGGTGGTGGTGCTGCTGGTCTGCGAGGGCTGGGTCGAGCAGCTCGCCGGCTCGGCCCTGGTGGCCGGCGATCCGCGACAGGCGGTGGTCCGGGCGACGCTGGCGGCGGTCAACCGTCGGCTGGAGGCGCTGCTGTCCTGAGTGGTCCGAGGCAGACTGGGAGGATGAAGCGCGCCTCCCTCTGGCCGGACCATCTCCTCCCCGAGGTCGGTGTGCCGCCGCCGTGGCCGGGCCGGGAGGTCCGCCTCGACGGCGTCGTCACCTATGTGCGGGACACTCCGGCGACGACAGTCGACGCGGAGCCGGCGCTGTACGTGCACGGGCTGGGCGGCTCGTCGCAGAACTGGACCGACCTGGCCGGGCTGCTCGCCGACCGGCTGGACGGCCAGGCCATCGACCTGCCCGGGTTCGGCCGCAGCGAGCCGGGCCCGCGCTACACGATCCCGGCCTTCGCCGACCTGGTCATCCGGTGGATCGAGCACTCCGGTCGGGGGCCGGTGCACCTGTTCGGCAACTCGCTGGGTGGCGCGGTTTCGGTCCAGGTGGCGGGGCTGCGGCCCGACCTGGTCCGCACCCTCACCCTGATCTCTCCGGCGCTGCCGTTTCTGGACTTCCGGCGGTCGTTGCAGGGCAGGATGCTGCCGGTGCTGGCCATTCCGCGCGGTGAACGGCTGGTCGCCCGGCGGCTCACCCAACTCGCGCCCGAAGTGATGGCCCAGCAGGTGTTGGAGGCGTGCGTCGCCGACCTCAGCCGCATCTGTGCGCAGCGCCGGGCCGAGGCGTTGGAGGAGATCCGGGTCCGGTACGAGGCGGAGCACTACGCGGCCGCGTACGTCCGGACGTTCCGGGGGCTGGTCTCCAGCTTCCTGCGGGCGTACCTGCCAGGGCCGGGCTCGCTGTGGCGGCTCGCCGGGGCGGTGCGCGCGCCGACGCTGGTGGTGGGCGGCCGGCAGGACCGGCTGGTCGACGTGCGCGTCGCGCCCCAGACCGCCCGGGTCATCCCGGACAGCCGCCTGCTGATGCTCGGCGGTGTCGGTCACGTGGCGCAGCTGGAGGTTCCCCGGCTGGTCGCCCGGGCGGTGGTCGGCCTGCTCGCCGAAACGGAGGACGCCGCTCGGCGGTCCGATCTGGCAGGCTGACCGGAATGTTCAGGTCCGCTCGCCGCCGCCGTCGCCTCGCACTCATCGCCCAGCTGGTGGCGGTGGTGCTGGCTGTCGGCGCGGCGGTGACCGTGATCGCCGAGGGTCCGGGCGTGCCACCGGATCGGCTGACTGCCGACGAGATCGGGCCGCCGCTGGTGGCCGGGCCGCTGCCGCCGTCGGCTGCCGGGCCGCTGCCGCCGTCGGCGGATCCGTCGCCGACCGCCACCGCCGCGTCGCCGAGCCCGTCGCCGGTGCTGCGGATGACCGGTGCGGTGCCGACCGCGGGTACCGGCCGGTTCAGCCACGACGACCATGCCGGCCCGGTGCTGGGCCGGGCGGGTGAGCTGCGCCGCTACCGGGTGGCGGTCGAGTCGGGCAGCAACGAGGACATCGCCGCGTTCGCGCAGGCCGTCCAGGTGGCGCTCGCCGGGCCGGGCAGTTGGGTCGACAGCGGCCGGCTGCGGTTGCAGCAGGTCCCGGGGGACGCTCCCCGGGACTTCACCGTCTACCTGGCGACCGCCCGTACGGCGGGCCGGATGTGTGCCGAGGGTGGCGTGGACATCCGGATCGGCGGGCGGCCGTACACCTCCTGCCGCGCGCCCGGCCAGGTGATCATCAATCTGGATCGGTGGCGGTTGTCGGTGCCGCACTACGTGTCGGCGGGCGTGCCGCTGGCGGTCTACCGGACGTACGTGGTCAACCACGAGGTGGGTCACCAGCTCGGGCACCGGCACGAGCGCTGCCCGGGCGCGGGGCGTCCGGCGCCGGTGATGATGCAGCAGACCCTCTTTCTCAACGGGTGTCGGGTCAACCCGTGGCCGTACGTCGACGGTCGGCGCTACGCCGGCCCGGCTCTCTGAGACAACCGGCCCCATGAGGGGTATTGCGGCAATAGAAGGTAAAAGCGGAGAATTGCCCGAATAATCTGGCAGGCTGGTCGTCATGACGCCGTCGTCCCCTTACGGCCCGGCCGAGCCGTCCGACCGGCCCGCGTACCAGGGTGCGCGTCCCACGGTCCTGCGGATGCGCCGCCGCCGACGCCGCAGCCTGCTGCTCGGCCTGCTCGTGGCCGCCACCGTCACCGCCGTCGGCGTGACCGCGACGCGGGGCGACGAACCGACGGCCGACGTACCGCCCACCCCGACCCAGGGCGGAATGGGCCTGGGCGGCGGGGAGGCCCACCCCGTGCCCAGCGGCTACCCGTCGGTCGGCGCGGGACGCTTCACCGTCGCCGACGGGGGAACGTCCGTGCACGGTACGGACGGACCGCTGCGCCGCTACCGGGTCGTGGTCGAACGGGGCAGCGGCCAGGACGCCGACGCGTTCGCCGCGCGGGTGGACGAGGTGCTGGCCGACCCGCGCAGCTGGATCGCCTCCGGTGAGCTGCGGGTGCAGCGGGTGGCCGACGTCGACGCCGCCGACTTCACCGTCTACCTCGCCACCCCGGTCACGTCCGAGCGGATGTGCGCCGAGGGCGGGTTGACCACCGAGCGCTACACCTCCTGCCGGCTGCCCGGCCAGGTCATCATCAACCTGGCCCGCTGGCAGGAGGCGGTGCCCGACTACGGGGCCCCGCTGGAGACGTACCGCACCTACGTCATCAACCACGAGGTCGGCCACGAGTTCGGCGAGCAGCACGAGGCATGCCCCGGCCCGGGGGAGCCCGCACCGGTGATGCAGCAGCAGACGTACGGGTTGCAGGGCTGCCTGGCCAACGCCTGGCCGTACCTCGACGGCCGTCGCTACGGCGGCGACATCGTCCCCTGAGCGACCGGCCGCAGGTTATTCCCCTCCCGCATCGCGGGCCACGTGTCCTCCCTCATGGCCGAGAGTGGCCCGGGCGAGCAACAATGGCGCGGTTCACACCGCCGATCCCGGGGAGTCCACCGTGTCGTTGCCCCCGCTCGTCGAGCCCGCCGCCGAGCTGACCGTTGACGAGATCCGCCGCTATTCGCGCCACCTGATCATCCCGGACGTCGGGGTGGCCGGGCAGAAGCGGCTGAAAAACGCCCGGGTGCTCTGTGTCGGCGCCGGTGGCCTCGGGTCGCCCGCCCTGCTCTACCTCGCCGCGGCGGGGGTGGGCACCCTCGGCATCATCGACTTCGACACCGTCGACGAGTCCAACCTCCAGCGCCAGGTCATCCACGGCGTGTCCGACGTCGGCCGTTCCAAGGCCGAGTCCGCCGCCGCGTCGATCCGCGAGATCAACCCGCTGGTCAACGTGGAGATCCACAACACCGCGTTGGACCGCGAGAACGTCCGCGAGATCTTCGCCCAGTACGACCTGATCGTCGACGGCACCGACAACTTCGCCACCCGGTACATGGTCAACGACGCGGCGGTGCTGCTCGGCAAGCCGTACGTCTGGGGCTCGATCTACCGCTTCGACGGCCAGGCGTCGGTGTTCTGGGCCGAGCACGGCCCCTGCTACCGGTGCCTCTACCCGGAGCCGCCGCCGCCCGGCATGGTCCCGTCCTGCGCCGAGGGAGGCGTGCTCGGCGTGCTCTGCGCGTCGATCGGCTCGATCCAGGTGAACGAGGCCATCAAGCTGCTCACTGGCATCGGCGAGCCGCTGGTCGGCCGCCTGATGGTCTACGACGCCCTGGAGATGGAGTATCGCAAGATCAAGGTTCGGAAGGACCCGAACTGCGTGCTCTGCGGCGAGAACCCGACCGTCACCGACCTGCTGGAAGACTACGAGGACTTCTGCGGCGCGGTCTCCGAGGAGGCCCAGGAGGCGACGCTCGACTCGACGATCACCGCCCTGGAGCTGAAGGAGTGGCAGGACGCCGGCAAGGACATCTTCCTCGTCGACGTGCGGGAGCCGGCCGAGTACGAGATCGTGCGGATCCCCGGCGCCACCCTCATCCCCAAGGGCGACATCATCTCCGGCGAGGCGCTGGCGAAGCTCCCGCAGGACAAGCAGATCGTGCTGCACTGCAAGTCCGGCGTCCGCTCGGCGGAGGCGCTCGCCGCGCTCAAGGCGGCCGGGTTCCGCGACGCTGTGCACGTGCAGGGCGGCGTGCTCTCCTGGATCAAGCAGATCGACCCGGCACTGCCCGCGTACTGACCGGCCCGCCGGGGCGACGCCACACAGCGCCGCCCCGGTGTGGTTCCGCGCTCCGCGGCTGACGGTAAATCGACGCAAGTGGCTCCGGGTGGCGCTCCGGCCGGAGCGACGCAGCCATTTCCAGCTGGCCGATTCTCCGAGGCGGGATCGTGTCTGCGCAGGTAGCGTCACCGCCGTGGTCGACTTGGAAGCCGCGATCGGGTTCGTCGTGGCGCATGGGGACGCGGTGGAACGCGCCCGCCTCTCCTGGCTGCGCAACGGCACGCCGGTGCCGCCGGAGCTGTTGGAGACGGCCGAGATCGGCCAGTCGCCGGACGGCGGCTGGCCGGCGAGCTGGGGTGGCGAGGTCGCCTCGGTCGACGCCACCTGCTTCCGCCTCGCCGAGCTGGACGACCTGGGCGCGCTGGGCCGTCCCGCCGCCCGCCGGGCGCTGGACTGGTTGGCGTCCCGGCAGCAGGCCGACGGCGGCTGGGACGAGGACCTCTCGCTGACCGGCTCGGCCCCGGAGTGGGCCCGCCCCGGCGATCCGGAGGCCAAACTCTTCCTCACCGCCAACGCCGGCTTCTGGCTGACCGTCGCCGGCCTGGACGCCCGCGCCTCGGGCCCGCTCGACCACCGGGTCGGCGGGGCGTACGCCGGTGTGGTGCAGGCGGCGGCCCAGTCGATCGTCGCGCGGTTGCGCCCGGACGGCAGTTGGCCGTCGTTCCTCGCCGCGGGCTGGCTGAGCGCCGCCGTGCTGCACCGTCAGGAGATGTTCCAGGAGTCGGCGCGGATCCAGGTGGTGCTCGCCGAACGGATGCCCACGATGTCGCCGGGCGACGTGGCCTGGCTGGGTGCCACGCTGCGCCGGGTCGGCATCGACCTGCACGACTGGATCATGGTGCGGGCCCTGCGGCGGCTCGCCGAGACCCAGCGCAGCGACGGGGGTTGGGAGAGCGACGACGGTCACCAGTTCGACGTGCACGCCACGCTGTCCGCCATCCGCGCCGCCCGACCGGCGCCGGCCGGAGCCGCCGCGCAACCGGGCTGACACCGGCCCTAGCGCAGGTGCCCGTCCCCGGTGACGACGTACTTGGTGCTGGTCAGCTCGGGCAGGCCCATCGGCCCGCGGGCGTGCAGCTTCTGGGTGGAGATGCCGATCTCCGCCCCGAAGCCGAACTCGCCCCCGTCGGTGAAGCGGGTCGAGGCGTTCACCATCACCGCCGCCGCGTCGATGCGGGCGACGAAGTCGCGGGCGGCGCTCGCCGAGTCGGTGAGGATCGCCTCGGTGTGCCCGGTGCCGTAGCGGCGGATGTGCGCGACCGCCGCGTCCAGCGAGTCGACCACGGCGACCGAGATGTCCGCCGACAGGTATTCGGTGGCGAAGTCCTCCTCGGTGGCCGGGACGACCGCGGCGGAGTACGCGGCCACCTCGGGGAAGCCGTGCACGGTCACGCCGGCCTCGGCGAACGCCGCCAGCATCGGCGGCAGGAACGCGTCCGCGACGCTCGCGTGCACCAGCAGCGACTCTGCGGTGTTGCAGGTGGACAGGCGCTGCGTCTTGGCGTTGAGCGTCACCGCGACGGCCTTCGCCACGTCCGCGGCGGCGTCGACGTAGACGTGGCAGTTGCCCACCCCGGTCTCGATCACCGGCACGGTCGACTCCTCGACCACGGTGCGGATCAGCGACGCGCCGCCGCGCGGGATGAGCACGTCGACCAGCCCTCGGGCGCGCATCAGCTCCTTGACCGAGTCGCGGGAGCTGGCGTCGAGCAGTTGCACCGCGTCGGCCGGCAGACCCGCCTCGGCGATCGCGTCGCGCAGCACCGCGACCAGCGCGGCGTTGGAGTGCGCGGCCGAGGACGACCCGCGCAGCAGCGCCGCGTTGCCGGACTTGAGGCAGATCCCGGCGGCGTCCACGGTCACGTTCGGGCGTGCCTCGTAGATGATGCCGACCACCCCGAACGGCACCCGGATCTGGCGCAGCTCCAGGCCGTTGGGCAGGGTCGAGCCGCGGACCACCTCGCCGACCGGGTCGGGCAGCGCGGCCATCTGGCGCAGCGCGTCGGCGATGCCGGCCACCCGGCCCGCGTCGAGGGCGAGCCGGTCCAGCACGGCCGCGCTCAGCCCGGCCTCCCGGCCGGCCGCCAGGTCCGTCTCGTTCGCGGTCAGGATCTCCGGGGTACGCGCCACCAGCCCGTCGGCCATCGCCACCAACGCGGCGTCCTTGACCGTACGGGTGGCCACGGCCAGGTCGGCAGCGGCGTCCCGCGCCCGTCGCGCCTGCTCGACGACGCTCATGCCGGCACTCCGCTTCGCTCCGTGCCGTCCTGAGGCACCGACGCCCTGAGCTGATGATTCATTCGCTGGCGCTCACTCATCGACTACTCCTCAGCTGGGCGGTTGGCTTACAGCAGTACGAGGTCGTCGCGGTGGACGACCTCCCGTTCGTACGCCGGGCCGAGCGCCGCGGCGAGTTCGGAGGTGGAGCGACCGAGCAGCCCGGGCAGTTCCACCGCGTCGTAGTTGACCAGGCCACGGGCGACCGGGGCCCCGGCGGTGTCGACCAGGTCCACCGGGTCGCCGGCGGTGAACGTGCCGTCCACTGCGGTGATGCCGGCGGGCAGCAGCGACTTGCGCCGCCCGACGACGGCGGCCACCGCGCCCGGGTCCAGGTGCAGGCGCCCTCGGGGCGAGGTGGCGTGGGCCAGCCAGAACAGCCGGGCCGTCGGGCGCTGCCGCTGCGGGTGGAACAGCGTGCCGACGGGCTCGCCGGCCAGCGCCGACGTGGCCAGGTCGGCGGAGGTGAGCACCACGGGGATGCCGAAGCCGGTGGCGATCCGGGCTGCCTCGACCTTGGTCACCATGCCGCCGGTGCCGACCCCGGACCGGCCGGCGCCGCCGATGGTGATCCCGGCGAGGTCCTCGTCGCTGCGGACCTCCGGGATCCGGGTCGACTGCGGGCGGGCCGGGTCGCCCGTCCAGAGCGCGTCCACGTCGGAGAGGAGCACCAGCAGGTCGGCGTGCACCAGCGCGGCCACCAGGGCGGCCAGGCGGTCGTTGTCGCCGAACCGGATCTCCTCGGTTGCCACCGTGTCGTTCTCGTTGACGATCGGCACCGCGTGCAGGTCGAGCAGTTTGCGCAGCGTGCGGTACGCGTTGCGGTAGTGCGCCCGCCGGGTCACGTCATCGACGGTGAGCAGCACCTGCCCCACGGTGCGGCCGTGCCGGGCGAAGCTGGCCGCGTACCGGCCGATCAGCAGGCCCTGGCCGACGCTGGCGGCGGCCTGCTGGGTGGCCAGGTCGCGCGGACGTCGGATCAGCCCGAGCGGGGCGAGGCCGGCGGCGATCGCGCCCGAGGAGACCAGCACGACCTCGCGTCCCTCGGCAGCGAGTCGGCCCAGGGTGTCGACAAGCGCGTCGACCCGCTCGTCGGCCAGGCCGCCGGTGGCGGTGGTCAACGAGGAGGATCCGATCTTGACGACGACCCGTCGGGCGGCCGTGACTGCGTCGCGCACCCGCCCATTCTGCGTGGTCACGCCCGCGTCGCCCGGCGGCGTTCCCATATGGTGGCCGATTGTGACTCCTGACGAGTACGTCGAGGCGGTGCTGGACCTGGTGGAGCGGATCCCGCAGGGTCGGGTGATGTCGTACGGCGCGGTCGCCGACGCCCTGGCCGAGCGCTCGGGCCGTTCCTCCGCGCGCTTGGTGGGCTCCATCATGGCCCGGCACGGCGGCTCGGTGCCCTGGCACCGGGTGGTGACCGCGGGTGGCCGGCTGCCACCGGGTCATGAGCGGGAGGCGCGGGCGCGGCTGCGGGCCGAGGGGGTGCCGTTGCGCGGCGAGGGCGTGGACATTTCGGTGGCCGGTTGGTCGCCGGATGAGGGGATGTGACCTGCGACATAACGTGAGTAACATTCGGCCCCATGAACCAGCCGCCGGGCACCGCCGGCCTGCCCGCCGCCGGCCCGGACGCGGCCAGCCTGCCCGCCGCCGGTCGGCTGCCCCGCCCGGTGCACGCCGGGTACGCGCTCGGCTCGCTGGCCACCGGCGCGTTCGGCACGGTGCCGGGTCTGCTGTTGCTGCCGTACCTGACCGACACGCTCGGCGTGGCCGCCGGGCTCGCCGCCCTGCTGGTCCTGCTGCCCAAGGCATGGGACGTGCTGGTCAACCCGGTCGCCGGGCGGATCTCCGACCGCACCCGGTCGCGCTGGGGCGCGCGCCGGCCGTACCTGCTCGTCGCCGGTCTCGCGCTCGCCGTGCTCTTCGCGGCCATCTTCGCCGCGCCGTTCGGCAACGGGCCGGCCGCCGCGGCGTACGTGGCGCTCGCCTTCCTCGCCACGGCCACCGCGTTCGCCTTCTTCCAGGTGCCGTACGTGGCGATGCCCGCCGAGATGACCGACGACTACGCCGAGCGCACGCGGCTGATGACCTGGCGGATCGCCGTGCTGGCGCTGACCATCCTGGTCTCCGGCGCGGTGGCTCCGCTGGTCGTGACGGCCGGCGGTGGCGGCGTGCCCGGGCACCGCTGGATGGGCCTGTTCGTGGCGGCGCTCATCGTCATCGGCGCCCTCGGCGCGTTCCTCGGCACCCGGTCCGCGCCCGGTGGTGTGGTCGGCGCCAGCGAGCCGACACTGCGCGCCCAGCTCGCCGTGGCCGCCGCCAACCGGCCGTTCCGGGCGTTGCTGGTCTGCTTCGTGGTGCAGTCCGCCGGCGTGGCGACCATCCTCGCCGGGGTCAACTACTTCGCCGGGCAGATCCTGCGCGACGAGCAGAGCGGGCCGACCCTCCTCTTCGCCTGCTTCGTCGGGCCGGCGCTGCTGGTGATGCCGCTCTGGTCCCGCGTCGGCGCCCGGTTGGGCAAGCGGTCCGCCCTGGTCGCCGCCGGACTGATCCTCGCCACCGGGGCGCTCGCCCTGGTCGCCGCCCCGCTGCTGCCCCCGATCGCCGTCTACCTGGTGGTCGCGGTGCTCGGGGTCGGGTACGCCGGGCAGCAGGTGTTCGCGCTGGCCATGCTCCCGGACTGCATTGCGTACGACACGGCGCGTACCGGCCGCCGGCAGGCGGGCGTCTTCACCGGCCTGTGGACCGCCGGGGAAACCCTCGGCCTGGCCCTCGGCCCCGGCGTGTACGGGCTGGTGCTCCAGCTCTCCGGCTACGTCTCCTCCGACACCGGCACGGCCGCCGCCCAGTCCGACACGGCGCGACTCGGCGTTCTCCTCGGCTTCACGGTCATCCCGGCCCTGCTGCTGGGCCCGCCGATCCTGCTCCTGCGCCGCTACACCCTGACCCCCGCCGTCCTGGCCTCCGCGCAGGGCCAGCACCGCACGGCGGTGGGCCGCATCGAGAAGGGCACCACGATTCCATGATCGACGAGAACACAATCGGGGCGGGGGCGCTGTCCCGCGACGGGGTGGCCGCGGATGTCGCGCTGGCGGAGGTTCGACGGCTGCGCGCGGGCGACCGGCCCACCCACGGGGGACGGCTGTTCGCGTACGTGTACGACCCGGCGGTGCCAGGGCTCGACGACCTCGCCGCCGCCGCGCACCGGGAGAGCGCCCACGTCAACGGGCTCGACCCGACCGCGTTCCCGTCCCTGCTGGCCATGGAGAACGCGCTCGTCGGCGCTGCCGGCCGGGTGCTCGGCGGTGGGCCGGGCACCACCGCGCCCGACGTGGTCGGCAGCGTCACCAGCGGCGGCACGGAGTCGCTGATCCTCGCCGTCAAGGCGGCCCGGGACGCCCACCCGGAGATCGCCGCACCCCGGATCGTGGTGCCGGCGAGCGCCCATGCCGCGTTCGCCAAGGCGGCGCACTACCTGCGGGTGGCGCTCGACGTGGTGCCGGTCTCGGTGGACACCCTTCGTCCCGAGCCGGCCGCGATGGCCGCCGCGATCCGCCCGGAGACGGTGCTTGTCGCCTGCTCCGCGCCCTCGTACGCGCACGGGGTGGTGGACCCGGTGGCCGAGATCGCCGCCGCGGCCGCCGACGCCGGGGTGCGCTGTCACGTCGACGCCTGCTTCGGCGGCTGGACCCTGCCGTACCTGCGTCGTCTCGGCGAGCCGGTGCCGGCGTTCGACTTCACGGTGCCCGGGGTCACCTCCATCTCGGTCGACCTGCACAAGTACGCGTACGCCCCGAAGGGCGTGTCGGTGCTGCTGCACCGCGACGCCGCGGGACGCGCCCCGCAGTACTTCGCGTACGCGGATTGGCCCGGCTACACCATGATCAATCCGGTGATCGCGTCCACCCGCTCGGGCGGGCCGATCGCCGCCGCGTACGCCACCCTGCGGCACCTCGGCGACGCCGGCTACCTGCGACTGGCCGCGGTGACCCGGGACGCGGTCGCCGGCCTGGCCGACGCGGTCCGCGCCGTCGACGGTCTGCGGCTGCTGGCCGAGCCGGAGTCGACAGTGGTCTGCTTCACCGCCACCGAGGATGGACCCGACCTGTTCGTCCTGGTCGACGAGTTGACCACGCGTGGCTGGCACACCCAGCCCCAGCTGTCGTACGCCGGTCTGCCGGCCAGCGTGCACCTCACGGTGACCGCCTCGGTCGCGCCCCGGGTGGCGGAGTTCGGCCCGGATCTCGCCGCCGCCGTGGCGGCGGCCCAGGCGGCCGGCCCGGTGCGGCTGCCCGCCGAGTTGGCGTCCCTGGTCGGCGCCCTCACCCCCGAGGCGCTGACCCCGGACCTGGTCGTCGGACTGGCCGCCGGACTGGGTCTCGGCGACGGCGGCTCGGGCGCCGGTGACGGACCCGGCGCGGGGCCGCTGCCGGAGCGGATGGCGCTTGTCAACACGCTGCTCGACGCCGCCCCGCCGGCACTGCGCGAACGCCTGCTGGTCGAGTTCGTCGGCCTGCTGCAGCGCCCCACCTGGGATTCGGACGACTGAACGGCGGTGCCCCACCCCGACGGGGTGGGGCACCGGAATTCCTCCTCGTCAGAGCACGCCGGGGAGTCGCACCTTGTTGTCCTCCTCGCTGAGGTCGCGCCACTGCCGGTCCTGCGCGTCGTAATGGGTCACGAAGAAGAACCGGATCGTCGCATCGGGGCCCGGGCGACTGGGCACCCTCTGGACGAACGTGTAGCGCCGCGACTCGCCGGCCGGCACCCCCGGCACCAGACACGAGTTGTTGTCGCTCGCTGCCGCCACCTTCGGGTCGCACCTGGACCAGTCACCTGTCGTCGGCGCACCCACTTCGAGGGCCCTGAACTCGACCTGGGCGGCGTCGACCGGTCCCGCGTTGGAGACGGTGAAGACGGTGGTCAGCTCGCGACCACCCGTGACGTTGACCAGCGTGTGCGTCATGGACAGGCGCAGGTCGGTGAGCCGGGGATCCTTCCCGAACTTCGTGGGGCCGCCGGTCTGAACGAATCGGCCACCCTTGAACCGGTAGGTACGCGTCTGCTCCTGCGGCCAGTAGGTCGGCGTGTCGCAGCAGGGTTGCAGGTCGGCCACCCGCACCTGCACGGCACCGGCCGCGGTGACCTCCAGGCCGCGAATGTCCGCGACGCCGTCGGTGGTCCGCACGACTCTGCCGAGCGTCACGATCCGCCCACTGTCGTCCCGGTCGAAGGCGACTACCTGCTTCGCCGACGCCTCTCCGTACCGGCAGGAGATGGCGGCGACAGTCTCCTCGGCGCCGTCCCCGTCCAGGTCGGCGTGGCTCACCTTCAGGTCGGTGAGCAGCGGAATGTAGTTGTTGATGGAGCTTGTCACCAGCCGCACCTTCGACGTGGTGCAGGTCGACGGCACGATCTGCGGCCAGTCCGGCAGGTCCAGTCGGGCGGCGAGCAGTTGCTGTCGGCTGATCCGACCATCCGGGGCACCGGCTTCGGTCGTGGGTGTGGAACTCGGCGACTGGCTGGCGGACGGTGTGGGCGGCGGCGGTGCCGTCGTCGGCGGGGACGTCGGCTCGACGGACTCGGCCGGGACCGGCGGCGTCCGGTCGCCTTTCAGCGCGGCGTTGGCGACGACCGGTGCCAGCACCAGGACGACCGCCGCCGCGGCGACGGCCACCGCCGTCGTCCGCCGGCGCCGACGCAGGGTGCGTCGGACCTGGTCGGGACCGGGACCGACGACCCGGGTGGTGACATCGGTGCGGTACGCGGTGAACCGCTCGCGCAGCCGCGGTTCGAGATCAGACATCGGACACCCCCTCGGTGTTTTCGTCCAGCAGTCCGGCAAGGGCGGCCCGGCCGCGGTGCAGCCAGGACTTGACGGTGCCCTCGGCCACCCCTTCCTGAAGAGCGATCTGATTGACCGACAGGTCGGCCAGGTAGTGCAGGATGACGGCCCGCCGGTGGTTGGCGGGCAGTTGCGCGAGCGCCGCGTCGATGGCCACCCGGTCCGGTGTCGGGCCGTCCACCTCGGCCTCGGTGCGCCGCTGGCGCAGAAGGTGGTTGTGGGCCGTGCGCAGCCGACGCCAGCGGCTGCGGGCCAGGTTCCAGGCGACCCGGCGAACCCAGGCCACCGGATCGTCGTACCGGACCAGGCGGTCCCAGCGCGCCAGCGCCCGGCAGAACGCCTCCTGGGCCAGATCCTGAGCGTGGCCCAGATCCCCCGTGTACGCGCACAGTTGGGCGGTCACGTTTCGGAAGTGCGCGTGGTAGAAGTCGTCGAAGGTGATCGCCGCCGCGTTCAGCCCTGCGGCCGTCAACGCCGCCGGCGGTTCGTTGGCGCGGGCTCCCATCGTTGCTGTCACTGCCCCTCCCCGTTTGCCGCCGGGCCGGTGCCCTGGGCGCCGGTAACACTCCACGGCGACGGGTGTGGTTGCGCATGATCCTGCCGCGAATCCGACAGCGCGGCGCGAAGCGGCACGGTCCCGGCCGGTTGACCGGCCGGGACCGCACGCCGCCGCAGTCGATCAGCGGTAGTAGTGGGTGAAGGTGGCGAGGTTGTCGTCCCGCTCGCGTTCCAGCAGCGCGGTCCCGTCGGCGCCGCTGCCGAAAAGTTCGATGGTCGCCTTGCCCGAGGCCAACGGTGTGCCCTGTGCCCGCTTCAGTCCGAGGGTGAGCCGGATGTCCGCGTGTGGTGCCAGCCGGCCCAGGGTGCACCGGTACGGCGCCAGCGCGACGGCCATGTTCTCGCGACACCGTTTCCAGCCATCCCCGACCGGCCGCAACTGCCACGGCAGGTCAAACGACAGCACCGCCTCGGCCACCTCGCCCGCGCTGGCATTGCGTACCCGGACCTCGATCGTGCCCGCGAAGCTGTCGCCGGGCTCCCGGGCGAGGGCCAGGTTGGACGAGCTGACCGACAGGTCGGCGGCGTGCGGGTTGGGGCCGAAGCCGGACGGCCCCTCGGTCTGCTTGAACCGGTTCCCGTCCCACCTGTACCCGCGCCACTGGCGTTGCGACTGCTCGAGAGGCCAACCGGGCCCCGGCGCCCGGTCGGCCATCGCCACCCGGGTCACGCCGTCGGCCCGTACCTCGAGCCCGATCAGCCACTCCGGAGTCGGGTCGGCGGTGGCAGCCACCCGACCCAGTGTGACGATCCGCCCGGCCGTGTCCCGGTCGAAGGCGACCACCTGCGCCGGCCCTCGGGTGCCGAACAGACAGCGCACCAGCACGACGGTCTCCGTCGCCCCGTCGCGATCGACGTCTCCGTAGCCCATCTCGACGAGCAGGTTGGCGTCATCGCCTACCGGGTCGCCGCTGAGCCGGATCCCGCGAGATCCGCAAGCCTTGCCGTCCGGGCGCTCCGGCAGATCGTCCCAGGTGGGCAGGTCGACGGTGGCGGCCAGTAGTTCGGTCCGCTCGATTCTGCCGTCCGGCGCCGGTGGTGCGGACGAGATGCTCGGCGTCGGGGAATCGGACGGCGTCGGTGTGGCCGTCGCCGGCGGTCCAGGGTCCCGGCGCAGCCCCGCCTGCCCGGCCATCGGGACGGCCACGGCCACCACCAGCGCCGCAGCGACCGTGATCGCCGCGCGTCGACGACGGCGACGGACGGTGCGCCGGACCGCGGTCGGGCCGTCGGGCGTGATCGCCGGAAGCATTGCCGCCCGGTACGTGGAGAACTCCGCGTCGAGTCGAGCGCTGTCGAACTCAGGCATGGTCGGTCACCTCGTTCTGAGGAGCCAGCTGTGCCGCCAGCGCAGCCCGACCCCGGCGCAACCAGGACTTGACCGTGCCTTCGGGCACGTCCTCCTGGTGGGCAATCTCGGTGACGGAGAGGTCCGCGAGGTGGTGCAGCACCACGACGCGGCGGTGGTTCGGCGGCAGCGCCGCGAGCGCCCGCGTCAACGCCACCCGGTCCGGGTCGGGGCCGGGCACGTGTTCTTCACGCTGACGGCGCAGGTAGGACTGGGCGGTCCGTAGCCGACGCCAGCGACTGGTGGCCAGGTTCCAGGCGACCCGCCGCACCCAGGCGACCGGGTCGTCGTAGCGGGAAACCTTCCCCCACCGCGCGAAGGCCCGGCAGAACGCCTCCTGGACCAGGTCCTGCGCCTGGCTGAAGTCGCCAAAGTAGGCAGCGAGCTGAATGGTCAGCGAGCGGAAGTGGGCATGGTAGAGCTGGTCGAAGTCGACGGAGTCGACCAAAGTCCGCCCGGCCTGCCGGGTCATGTCCTGTGGTGGAGGCTTGCCGGGCCTCGATTCGGCGCTCACCGTCACCTGGGTCCTCCCCGTCTCCTGTCACCCTCGGGTTCCGGGGCGACGTCGCTCACACGCGGGGGAGCGGGCTCGGGTTTCAGCGTCTTCCGACAAGTTCGGTGAACATCTGATGACCTGCCCGACTGCTCCGACCGCCGGGCCGCGTGGCCATCGCCGCGAGGCGGTGAAGCGATGTGAAACGCCGCACACGTTACGCAACGAATCAACGGGCATATGTATGGATAAGTGTCACTAAACGGGGGTTTTGTGGTGTTCGCCGCTTCCGTACGGTCATATCCATCAACCAACGACACGGGAGAAGGCAATGACGATGCGGAAGATCCTGATCACCGGCCTGAATGCGGCGGCCGGACTGGCCCTCGGCGTGAGCGGAGTGGCGACGGCGGTCCTGGCGATCGGCCCCGGCCCGGGTGCCCCCGGTGAGATCGGCCCCGGCCCGGGCGTCGTGCTGGCGATCGGTCCGGGCCCGGGTGCGCCGGGTGAGATCGGTCCGGGCCCGGGCGTCGTGCTGGCCTGAGCCGCCGACTGGCGAGACGGTTCGCGGAGGGCGGTCGGTCGGTGACCGGCCGCCCCCGCGCGCTCAGCGATAGTCGAACGTCGACTCGTTGTCACCGCTGTCGTTGTCCAACCACGGGTCCCCGTCCGGGTCCGCCGGCCAGACCCGCAGCGCCACCTGTCCCGGGGCCAGGCTGGTCCCGGCGGCGACTTGCAGCTCCAGGGTCCGACGCACCTCGCTGTGCCCCCGCGCGGCGCTCAGGCGGCAGGACACCTGCACGGTGCTCCCCGTCTGGACATCACAGCCCGACCAGCCGTCACCGACGGGCCGCAGTGCCTTCGGCAGTTCCATGGTGAGGAGCACCTCGGGGGCCGTCCGGTCCGCGTCGTTGCGGATCCGTACGGTGACCGCACCCGACCGGGAGCCGTCCGCCGCAGCGGTCAGCACCAGGTCAGTGGCAGTGACGGACAGGTCCGTCGAGCGCGGGTTGGGACCGAACGTGCTCGGGCAGGACACCTGCTCGAACGCGTCACCGGTCCAGCGGTAGCCGCGCCATTGTCGTGACCGGCCCTCAGGGTTGCGCCCCGCAGCTGTGGTTGACTGTCCAGTGAGTGACAGGAGGGGGCGTCGTGCAGCTACCGGCAGTGCTCGGTGAGCCGATCCGGTTCGTGCTGAACTGGGGGCGCCGCTACTCGCTCTGGGTGTTCAACTTCGGCCTGGCCTGCTGCGCGATCGAGTTCATCGCCACCAGCATGGGTCGGCACGACTTCATCCGGCTGGGTGTGATCCCGTTCGCCCACGGCCCGCGGCAGGCCGATCTCATGGTGGTCTCCGGCACCGTGACCGACAAGATGGCCCCGGCCATCAAGCGGCTCTACGACCAGATGCCCGAGCCGAAGTACGTCATCTCGTTCGGCGCGTGCTCCAACTGCGGCGGCCCCTACTGGGACTCGTACTCGGTGACCAAGGGCGTCGACCAGCTCATCCCCGTGGACGTCTACGTGCCCGGCTGCCCGCCGCGCCCGGAGGCGCTGCTGCACGGCATCCTGCGCCTGCAGGAGAAGATCGCCGCCGAGCAGTCCGGCATCGGCGGAGTGCCGCAGCGGGATCTGCTCGCCGCGCCGCTGGACGCCCCGCCCCGCGAGGCCGCCGCTCCGCGCTCCGTCGACTCCCTCACCGCCCCGCCGGTCCGCCCACCCGCTGCAGACTGACGAGCCGCCCGTCGTGCGGACGGGACCGCTCGGTTGCCCGACGTGGGGGCTGGTCGGGCCCGGTTAACCTGCGCTCATGAGCAATTCCGTGGACCAGCGGTCCGCCCACATCATCGACGTGCTCACCGAGGAGTTCGGCGCGTCGATGGCAATCGACCCGGCGGCCTTCCGCCGCAAGTTCCGCAAGATGGCCGCGTCGCCGTTCGCCTTCTACCGGGGCAGCGCCGCGCTGTTCTACGCCGACCAGCGGGGCGACTTCGCCGACGACCGGTTCCTCGACGAGCGGACCGGCCGGGTGTGGATCCACGGCGACCTGCACGCGGAGAACTTCGGCACCTACATGAACGCCTCCGGGCAGTTGGTGTTCAACGTCAACGACTTCGACGAGGCGTACGTCGGGCCGTTCACCTGGGACCTGCGCCGGTTCGCGGCCAGCGTGGCGCTGCTCGGCTACAGCAAGGCCCTCTCCGACACGGTGATCGGTGAGCTGGTGGCCGGCTTCGCCCGCTCCTACCTGACCGAGCTGCGGGCGATCGCCGCCGGTGGGGACGACGCGATCGGCTCGATCACCCTGGAGAACGCCGACGGGGTGCTGCGTCGGGTGCTCCAGCAGGCCCGCCTCAACACGCGGGTCGACCTGCTCGCCGAGCAGACCACCGTCGACAACTACGAGCGGCGGTTCTCCATCGGAGACGGGGTCTTCGAGGTCGACGGGAAGACCCGGGACCGGGTTCTCGCCGCCTTCGAGGAGTACCTGGGCACTCTGCCGACCGCCTCGGCCCGGCTGCGCCCGGTGGCGACGCGGATCAAGGACGTGGTGCTGCGCAAGGGCGTCGGCATCGGTTCGGCCGGCCTGCCGTCGTACAACCTGCTGCTGGAGGGGCACACGCAGGCGCTGGAGAACGACGTCGTGATTTACATGAAGCAGGCGCAGGTCCCGGCGGTGGCCCGCTACTCGACCGACGACTCGGTACGCGGCTACTTCCAGCACCAGGGTCACCGGACAGCCGAGTCGCAGCGGGCGTTGCAGGCGCACGCCGACCCGTGGCTGGGCTTCACCGAGCTGGACGGCGCCGGTCAGCTCGTCGCCGAGGTCTCCCCGTACGCGGCTGACCTGGACTGGTCCGACGTCAACGAGCCGGACGAGCTGACCGGGGTGCTGGCCGACCTTGGCCGGGCGGTGGCCCGGATGCACTCGGTCGCCGACGACGAGTCCAGTCACGACCTGGTGGACTACTCCACCGAGGAGGCGATCGTCGCCGCCGTGGACACCGACGAGTCGGGATTCGTCACCCACCTGGTGGACTTCGCGCACGCGTACGGGGTGCGTGCCCGCCAGGATCACCAGCTCTTCGTGGACCTGTTCCGCAACGGCCGGCTACCCGGCATCTGACGTCGCCGGGCCGCCGGTCAGGAGGCGAACTCCAGCACCACCTTGATGTCGTCCGGCCCGGAGGTGTACGCGTCGGCGTACCTGTTCACCGGGACCCGTCGGGTGATCAGTGAGGAGAGCCAGACCTGGTCGGCGCGGGTGAGTGCCTGCGCGGCCATGGTCCAGTGTCGCCGGTTGGCGTTCACCGAGCCGAACACCACGTTGTTCTCCAGCACCAGCGCCCGGTTGAGCGCCCCGGCGTCGAAGTCGATGCTCCGGCCGCCGCTGGACACCCCGGCCAGGCAGACGATGCCGGTCGGCGCCGCCTTGCACATGACGTCGAGGACGACCGTGGGTGCGCCGGTGCACTCGATCACCACGTCCGGCTCGAAGGGCAGGTCGTTGACCGGCACCGCGTGGTAGGTGGCACCGAGCCCGGCGACCAGTTCCGGCTTGGGGCCGTCGGTGGCCCGGTCCAACACGTGGACGGTGAGCCCGCGCTGGGTGCCGAGCAGCGCGGCCAGCAGCCCGATCGGCCCGGCGCCGGTCACCAGGACCGTGTGCGGCTGCCACTCGGCCCGGTGGCCGATCCGCTCGATGTGGTCCCATGCCTTGGCCACCACGCTGGTCGGCTCCAAGAGCACGCCGACCTGGGCCAGCGCCGGATCCAGCTTGACCGCGAACTGGGGCTCGATCCGCCAGCGGTCGCGGGCGAACCCGGGTAGCGCCTTGATGCCGTGCTCGGTGTACTGACCGTTGCGGCACATGTCCCACTCGCCGACCGCGCAGTTGGGACAGGGCACCGGGTCGGGATGCCGGACGATGCCGGCCACCAGGTCGCCGGGTTGCAGGGTGCCGCTCGAATCCTCGATCACCCGGCCCAGCGACTCGTGCCCGATGACCAGGCGGTCCGCGCCCGGCGGCGCCTCGCCGTACTGCCCGGCGATGATCTCGTGGTCGGTGCCGCAGATCCCCACGGCCAGTGCCTCGACCAGGACCGCGCCCTCCTCGGGCGCCGGCTCCGGCTGATCCTCGGCGAGGCTCAGCGAGTTGGCGACCCCGGGTTTCACAGTGACAGCGCGCACGCCCTCATCTTTCCCCGCCGACGGGCCCGCCGCCCGGTAAAGCGGGCAGATCACCGGGGATCGGTCGTGGACCGCGGGCCGGGTCGGCGCCGGGCCGACGCCCTAGGATCAGCGGCATGACTGAGGAAGAGGTCGGCGCTCGGCTGGTCGCGCTGCTCGCGCCGGTCGAGGCGACCCCGTCGGTCTCCGGCGGGCAGCGGTTCGCCCGGGCCACCGTCGACGTACCCCCGACGAGTTGGTCGGCCGCTGTCCGCGCGGCCCGCGACGACAGCGAACTGGCCTGCGACTTCTTCGACTGGCTCTCGGCGGTCGACGAGTTGGCCGAGGGCTTCGACGTGGTGGCGCACCTCTGGTCGACGCGGTTGCGGCACGGCGTGCTGCTGCGCACCCGGGTGCCCCGCGACGCGCCCTCGGTGGCCTCGGTGGTCGACGTCTACCCGGGTGCCGCCTGGCACGAGCGGGAGACCCACGAGATGTTCGGCATCGACTTCGACGGCCACGGGGAGCTGCGGCCGCTGCTGCTGCCCCCGGAGTTCGAGGGCCACCCGCTGCGCAAGGAGTTCGTGCTCGCCTCCCGGGTGGCGAAGCCCTGGCCGGGCGCGAAGGAGCCGGGCGAGTCGGAGGCCGGCGGTGGCCGTCGACCGATCCGCCCGCCGGGCGTGCCCGCTCCGGGCGAGTGGGGAACGACGCCGACTCCGGCCGGCGCGGGTGGCGTGGGGGAGGGTCCACGCGGCGGCACCCCGGCCCGGCCAGCTGGCGAGCGACAGGCACGGCCGGCGCCGGGGACCCGTCCGGCGCGTACTCCCCGGGCCGCCGGCTCCACCGACGACCCGGCACCGGCCGACCAGCCCGCGCCCGGCGCAGGCCCGGCCGCGTCGGGCGGCGAGGGGGTCGCGGACCCGCCGGGCCGCGACGATCGGACCGACCACGACGGGGGTACGGCCTGATGCCGCTCTGGGTGGAGCTGGTGCTCCGGGTGGGCGGCGTGGTCGTCGCGTTCCTCACCCTGCCGCTGCTCGTCGGCCAGGCCGAGCACAAGGTGATGGCGCACATGCAGGGCCGCCTCGGCCCGATGTACGCGGGTGGCTTCCACGGTTGGGCGCAACTCGTGGCGGACGGCGTCAAGTTCGTGCAGAAGGAGGACATCACCCCGCGCGAGGCGGACCGGGCGGTGTTCCGGCTGGCGCCCGCGGTGGCCCTGGTGCCGTATCTGCTGGTGCTGCTGGTCATTCCGCTCGGCCCGAACGACCTGGTCGGGCAACCGTTGGACATCGGCCTGTTCTTCGTGCTGGCCGTGGTCGGCGTCGGGGTGGTGGCGGTGCTCATGTCGGCGTGGGCGTCGGCCAACAAGTACAGCCTGCTCGGCGGGCTGCGCGGGGCCGCCCAGTTGCTCGGCTACGAGCTGCCGCTGGTGCTGGCCGCCGCGTCGGTGGCGATGGCGGCCGGCACGCTGAGCCTGTCCGGCATCGTCGAGGCGTGGCAGCCGTGGTGGCTGCTCTGGCAGGCGCCCGCGATGATCATCTTCTTCGTCGCCGGACTGGCCGAGATCCGCCGGCCGCCATTCGACATGCCGGTGGCCGACTCGGAGCTGGTCTTCGGTTACATGACCGAGTACACGGGGCTGCGGTTCGCGTTCTTCCTGCTCGCCGAGTACGTCGGCATCGTGGTGATCGCCGCGCTGACCACTGTGCTGTTCCTCGGTGGCTGGCAGGGCCCGTTCGCCGACGAGCACCTGGGCTGGCTGTGGACCCTGCTCAAGGTCTTCGCCGTGGCCTTCGTGATCATCTGGCTGCGGGTGTCCTACCCCCGGCTGCGCGAGGACCAGCTGCAACGCCTCTGCTGGCTGGTCCTCGTACCCGCCTCCCTGGCGCAGTTGGTCCTCACCGCAGCTGTGCGCGTCGCCCTGTAGAGCGCCCGCCCGCTCCCGTGCCTGTTCAGCGCAGCGGGGTGTGGGCCGGGTCCACGGGCTCGGCCGGGGGCGGGGGTGGGGTGCCGTCGCCGAAGGGGCGGCCACCCAGAGCTTCCCGGCCGTGCGGGGTGACCCAGTTGGACAGGTCGGGGCCGAGCGGCACGATTCCGGTCGGGTTGATGTCGCGGTGCACCTCGTAGTAGTGCCGCTTGATGTGGTCGAAGTCGATGGTGTCGCCGAACCCGGGGGTCTGGAACAGGTCCCGGGCGTACGCCCACAGCACCGGCATCTCGCTCAGCTTCTGCCGGTTGCACTTGAAGTGGCCGTGATAGACCGGGTCGAAGCGGACCAGCGTGGTGAACAGCCGCACGTCGGCCTCGGTGATGGTGTCGCCCACCAGGTACCGCTGGTCGGTCAGCCGCTCGCTCAACCAGTCCAGCCGGTCGAACAGGCGGTGGTACGCCTTGTCGTACGCCTCCTGGCTGCCCGCGAAGCCGCACCGGTAGACGCCGTTGTTGACGTCGCGGAACACCACGCTGTTGACCTCGTCGATCTGCTCCCGTAGGTGCTCGGGGTAGAGCTGCGGGGCGCCCTCTCGGTGGTACGGGGTCCACTCGGTGGACAGGTCCAGGCTCATCTGCGCGTAGTCGTTGGTCACCACCTGCCCGGTCGGCACGTCCACCATCGCCGGCACGGTGATGCCGCGCTCGTAGTCGGGGAAGCGCTTGAAGAACGCCTCTTGGAGGCGCTCGATGCCGAGCACCGGGTCCCGCCCACCCGGGTCGAGGTCGAAGGTCCAGCTCCGGGCGTCGTGGGTCGGGCCGGCGATCGCCATCGAGATGGCGTCCTCCAGGCCGAGCAGCCGTCGCACGATGATCAGGCGGTTGGCCCACGGGCAGGCCCGGCTGACCACCAGCCGGTACCGGCCCGGCTCGACCGGGTAGCCGTCCCGCCCGTCGGCGGTGATCCGCGTGGCGATGTACCGCTGATCCCGGGTGAACTCGCCACCCGGCTCGACGTACTTCCCGCCTGTCTCCGCCACGTCGCTCATACCTCCCGGTCTGGTTGCCGTCTCCACCCCATCTTCGCCGATTCGCGGCGGTCCGGCGCGGCGCGGGCGAACCTGGCCCACGGGCCTGACGCCGCGCTTCCCCGGCGGACGGCCCCACCACCCCCACGCCCTTTGCTCTGCTTCACTCACGGCAACACTCGACGGCCGAAAGTGTTGCCTCCGTTGAAGCAGAGCAAAGGGCGTGCCAGACACCTGTGGCCCCCGCTCACCAGTAGCTGGCCGGATACCCTGCCGGCATGACGGATGTGGAGGCGGCGGCCCGGCGCTTCATCGCCGACGTGTGGAACGCCCGCCGGGAGGAGTCGGCCCACGAGTTGATCGCCGAGGAGTGCCCCGGGCTGGGCGGCACCGGGCCGGAGGCGACGCTTGCCTGGCACCGCGAGCGCCGAGCGGCCTTCCCGGACCTGCGCTACAAGATCGTTGACGTGGTGGCCGCCGGTGAGCGGGTGGCTGTGCACTGGCGGGCCGCCGGCACCCACGTCGGGCAGTTCGGGCCGGTGCCGCCGACCGGGCAGGTGGTCAGCTATTCGGGCGCGACGTTCCTGCGCTTCGACACGGCGGGCCGGATCGTCGAGGTGTGGAGCTGCAACGAGCTGTTCCAGCTGCTCCAACAGCTCGGCGTCGAGATGCTCCCGCCGACCGTCGTCAGCGGACCCGGGGCGTGATCCGGCTGATCGGCAGGTTGATCGGGAAGGGCTCGCCGGTGTCGACGAACTTCGTCCACCGCCCGGTCTCGGTGTAGACCTCGTTCACGGCGTCCCCGCGACGACCGTACCGCCGTGGACCTGTGGGTGGTGGTCGCGCGCGCCGGGGCCACAGGGCAGGATGGTCCACATGACCGACCCCAGCGAGCACGGCGACCCGGCGGGCGGCGCCACCGAGCGCGGCCTGCCCGGCGCGGGCCTGGTCAAGGGGCTGGCGGTCACCCTCAAGACGATGACCAGCCGCTCGACCACGCAGCAGTACCCGGACGTCGCCCCCGAGCTGCCGCCGCGCTCGCGCGGAGTGATCGCGCTGTCGGAGGAGAACTGCACGGTCTGCATGCTCTGCGCCCGCGAGTGCCCGGACTGGTGCATCTACATCGACTCGCACAAGGAGGAGGTGGCGGTGCCCGGCGCCGCCCGCCCTCGCCAGCGCAACGTGCTGGACAAGTTCGACATCGACTTCTCGCTCTGCATGTACTGCGGCATCTGCATCGAGGTCTGCCCGTTCGACGCGCTCTACTGGTCTCCGGAATTCGAGTACGCCGAGTACGACATCAAGGACCTGCTGCACGACAAGGACCACCTCGGTCAGTGGATGGCCACGGTTCCACCGCCGCCGGCGCACGACCCGAACGGCGAGCCGGCCAAGGAGGAGACCGCGGCGGCCCGCAAGGCCGCGCGTTCGGTCCCCCCGGCAGTACGTCCCGACGCCGACCCGGGTCCCGCGTCGTGACCGCCCGCGTCGTGACGGCACAGGTCCTGACGGGAAACGTCGTGACGGGCCGAGGCGCCGCCCGACCCGGCGGAAGGGCGGCCCGGTGACCGGCGCGGATCTGCTGCTGCTCGCCCTGGGCGCGGTCGCGGTGGGCGCCGGCGTGCTGGTGGTGACCACGAAGCACCTGGTCCGGGCCGGGCTCTACCTGGTGGTCTGCCTGGGCGCGTTGGCCGGCGACTATCTGGTGCTCGGCGCCGAGCTGGTCGCCTGGGTGCAGGTGCTGATCTACGTGGGCGCGGTGGTGGTGCTGCTGTTGTTCGCGGTGATGCTGACGCGGGCGCCGATCGGGGCCTCCGACGATCTCGACCGGCCCGGCTGGCCCGCCGCGCTGATCGGTGGCGGCGCCGGCCTGGGGCTGAGCGTCCTGCTGGTCGACGCGTACCGCTGGAGCACCGTCACGATGCCCGGCGCGGGCACTGCCGAGCGGCTGGGCGAGCAGATCTTCGCCTCCTGGGTGCTGCCGTTCGAGGTGCTCTCCGTCCTGCTGCTGTCCGCCCTGGTGGGCGCGGTGGTGCTGTCCCGGCCCGACATCGGCCGGCGCGGCGACGACGCCGAGGCGCCGGCGCGGAGCATGGCCTCCGGGGGGCGCCGGTGAGGCCCGTCATCCCGTACGTCACCGCGGCGCTGCTGTTCGGCCTCGGCGTGTACGGCGTGCTGCGCCGACGCAACGCCGTGCTGGTGCTGATGGCTGTCGAGTTGATGCTCAACGCGGTGAATCTCATCCTCGTTACAGCGGACACCACCGTTCGCGCGGCGCTGCCGCACTCCGGTCAGGTCTTCGCGCTGTTCGTCATCGTGCTCGCCGCCGCGGAGATCGGGGTGGGGCTGGCGATCGTCCTTCAGCTCTATCGCCTGCGGGCCACCGTGGCGGTGGATGACGTGGCGTTGACCGAGCCGCCGGTGCCCGCGCGGACCGTCGGCCAGAACGCGGAGGCGGGTCGGTGACCGGGCTGCTCGGGGCGGCGCTGCCCGCCGTGCCGCTGGTCGCCGGCCTGCTCGGGCTGCTGCTGCCGCCGGCCCCGCGTCACCCGGGCGCAGCGGCCGGAGGTGACCGGGCCCGGACGGCCGCCGTGACGATCGGTGTCGCCGGCGCGGTCGGCGCGCTGGCGCTGGCCGTCGCCCTGCTGGTGACTGTCGACGGTCCGACCCAGACGTCGACGACCTGGGTCGACATCGGCGGGCTGAGGGTGACCCTCGGCGTACGCCTGGACGGCGCCGCCGCGCTGGTCGCCGTCGCGGTCGCCGCGGTCGCCCTGGCCGTGCAGGTCTACTCGATCGGCTATCTGCGGCGCGGCCCCCACGACGACGTCGACGTCGACCACCGCTACCCGCCGTACGCCGCCCAGATCAGCCTCTTCACCGGTGCGATGCTGCTGGTGGTGGTCTCCGGCGACCTGATCATGCTGCTGGTCGGCTGGGAGGTGATGGGCCTCTGCTCGTACCTGCTCATCGCCCACGACCGCCGGCTCGCGGGCGCACCGGCCGCCGCGATGAAGGCGTTCCTGGTGACCCGGGTCGGTGACGTCGGCTTCCTGCTCGGCATCGTGCTGCTCGGCGTCTCGACGGGCAGCTTCCGGATCGCCGACGTGCTCGCGCACGACCACTCCGGCGCGACGCTGACCGCCGCCGGCCTGTTGCTGCTGGCCGGGGTGGCCGGCAAGAGCGCGCAGTTCCCGCTGCACACCTGGTTGCCGGACGCGATGGCCGGCCCGACGCCGATCTCCGCGCTGATCCACGCCGCGACGATGGTGGCCGCCGGGGTGTACGCGGTGACCCGCCTCTACCCGCTGTTCACGGCCGCTCCGGTCACGTTGACCGTGCTCGGGGTGCTCGGCGCGATCACCCTGCTGCTCGGGGCGCTCGCCGCCACCGCCCAGGACGACATCAAGCGGGTGCTGGCCTGGTCGACCGTGTCCCAGCTCGGCTACATGACCGGCGCGCTGGCCGTCGGCTCACCGTCGGCGGCGCTGTTCCACCTGCTCACCCACGCCGCGTTCAAGGCGCTGCTGTTCCTCGCCGCCGGCGCGGTGATCCACGCCGTGGGCACCACGCTGATGTCGGAGATGGGTGGTCTGCGCCGCAGCATGCCGGTGACGTTCTGGTGCACGGTGATCGGCCTCGGGGCCCTCGCCGGTGTGCCGCCGCTGGCCGGCTTCTGGAGCAAGGACGGCGTGTTGACGGTCGCCGAGTCGGCCGCGCTGGAGGGCACCGGGCCGGCGCCGTCGTGGGTGGGTTGGCTGGTCTGGCTGGCCGGGTTGCTCGGTGTGGTGATCACCGCCTGGTACGCGGGCCGGCTGCTGCTGCGGGCCTTCTTCGGCGAGCCCCGGCTGCCGCTGGTCACGCCGCACGATCCTCCGGCGGTGCTGCGGTGGCCGGTCCTGCTGTTGGCCGTGCCGGCCGCGCTGCTCGGCCTGGCCGGGTTCGTGGGCGCGTTCGCCGACCGGCTGCGGTTCGCCACCGTGCCGGTCGCCGGTGCGGAGGACGGCCTGGTCCACGTCGGGCCGGCGCTGCTGCTGCCGCTGGCTCTGCTGGCGGTCGGCGCGGGGTTGGTATGGGTGCGCTGGCAGCGGGACCGGGCCGCCGACCCGGCGACCGCGCTGGGTCCGCTGCGGCCGGTCTTCGCCCGCGCGTTCCGGCTCGACGACGTCCAGCACGCCCTTGTCGTACGCCCCGTCCGGGCGCTGGCCCGCCTCGCGCGCAGCGGCGACGAGGTGGTGGTCGACGGGGCCGTCGAGGGCAGCGGCCGCGCTGCCTCCGGCCTGGGCGCCGGGCTCGCCGCGCTGCACCGGGCGGCGCTGCCCCGAGCCGCCGCCGGTGTGCTGGCCGGCGCCCTGCTGATCGGCCTGGCGGCCGCCGTGCTGGGAGTTACCCGATGACGCTTGGGCAGGTTCTGCTTGTCGCCGTGCTGGTGGTGCCGGCGGTGGGCGCGGTCGCGGTGGCGGCGACTCCCCGGGACCGGGCCGCACGGATCGTCGGGACGGTCGCGGCGGCGCTGACCCTGCTGGCCGCCGTACCGCTGGTCTTCGGTGGGCGGGGGTGGTTCGCCTGGTCGGCCGGTACGGCTGCGGTGCGCCCCTGGCATCAGGTGGACCTGCCCTGGGTTCCCGGCCTGGATCTGCGCTTCCATCTCGGCGTCGACGGCATCTCCTGGCCGCTGGTGGTGCTGACCGCGCTGCTCACCCTGCTCTGCTGTGCGTACACGGTGTGGCGGGTGCCGGACGGCGGCAGCGGCCGGGCGTTGGTGGCCCTGCTGCTGGTGGTCGAGGTGGGCATCCTTGGCACGTTCCTCGCCCTGGACCTGGTGCTGTTCTTCCTCTTCTTCGAGGTCGTCCTGCTGCCGATGTACGCGATCATCGCCGGCTGGGGTGGCGCGGACCGGCGGCGGGCGGCCCGCAAGTTCGCGCTCTACACCCTCTTCGGGTCGGTGCTGCTGCTGGTCGGCGTGTACGTCGTGGTCGCCGCGGCGGGCACCGCCGACGTGGTCGCGCTGACCGGTGGGGGCGGGCTGTCCCGGGGCACCCAGTTCGCCGCGTTCACGTTGCTCGCGCTCGCGTTCGCGGTGAAGAGTCCACTCTGGCCGCTGCACTCCTGGCTGCCCGACGCGCACACGCAGGCCCCGACGGTGGGCAGCGTCGTACTGGCGGGCGTGCTGCTCAAGATGGGCACGTACGGGCTGATCCGGGTGGCGGTGGGGGTGGCGCCCGAGGGCGCCCGGTGGGCCGCGCCGGTGCTCGGCGTGCTGGCGGTCGCCGCGATCCTGGTCGGTTCGCTGGTCTGCCTGGCCCAGGCTGAGGTGAAGCGACTCATCGCGTACTCCAGCGTGGGGCACATGGGCTTCGTCCTGCTGGGCGTCGCCACGCTGACCGCCACCGGCCTCCAGGCGGCCCTGATCGGCAACGTCGCGCACGGCGTGATCACCGGCCTGCTGTTCTTCCTGGCGGGCGCTGTGAAGGACCGTACTGGCACGGGTGCGCTCGCCGAGCTGTCCGGGCTGCGGGAGACCGCGCCCCGGCTGGCGGGTCTGCTGGCGTTCGCGGCGATCGCGTCGCTCGGCCTGCCCGGGCTGGCCGGCTTCTGGGGGGAGGCGTTCGCGGTGGTCGCGGCGATACAGGTGGGCGGCCCGCTGTGGATCACCCTCGGGGTGCTGGCGGCGGTCGGTGGCGCGCTCACGGCCGCGTACTTCCTGCGGTTGTTGCGCCAGGTCACCCACGGCCGGCCGAGCCCCGCGGTGGGCCGGGTCGGCTCCGGGCTGGCCGGCGCGGAGCTGACCGCGTGGGCGCCGCTGGTGCTGCTCGCGCTGGCCATAGGGCTGGTCCCGGCGCTGGTCCTCGGCGTCGCCGAGGCGCCCGTCGACGCCCTGATCGGGGTGGTCTCCCGATGAGCGCGGCGCAGCGGGTGGACGGGAACGACGGCAGGCCCGGATGAGCGCCGTGCAGAGTGTGGACAACGTGGCGTTGCTGCCGGCGTACCTGGCGGCCGGCACCGCCGTACTCGTGCTGATCATTGATCTTGTGCTGGCGCGGCCGCGGGCCACGGTCGCGGTGGCCGCGCTCGGCGCGCTCGGCACCGCCGTCGGCGCCGCCGTGGTCGGTGCGGGCGGCGAGCGGCGGACGTTCTGCGTCGGCGCCGACTGCTCCTGGGTCTTCGGCGGGCGGGCGGCCCTGGTCGCCGCGGTGGTGGCGCTGCTCACCCTGGGTGTGCTCGGGCTGTCGGTGCCGGCGCTGCGGGCCGGGCGGTCACCAGTGGGGGAGTACGCCTTCCTGCTCGCCTGCTCGATGACCGGCGGTGTGGTCCTCGGCGCGGCCGGCGACCTGATCACCCTGATCGTGGCCCTGGAGACGCTGACCCTGCCGCTGTACGTGCTGGTCGGCCTGCGCCGGGGCAGCCTGGCCAGCGCCGAGGCGGCGGTGACGTTCTTCGTCGTGAGCGTGGTGGCCACCACGATCACCCTGCTCGGCGCCGCGCTGCTGTACGCGGTGACCGGTGCACTGCACCTGGACCGGCTCGGTGCTCTGCTGGCCGAGCGGTCGGAGCTGCGCGACCTGCCGCTGACCACCGCCGCCGTGGCGCTGCTGCTGCTCGGGCTGGCCTTCAAGGTGGCGGCGGTGCCGTTCCACGCCTGGGCGCCGGCCACCTACGACGGTGCTCCGCTGCCGGTGGCCGCGTACCTGTCGACGGCGTCGAAGCTGGGTGGCCTCGTCGCGTTGCTGGCCGTGGTGCAGCGGGCGCTGCCGGCGGACCAGACCGGCCCGGTGCTCGCCCTGCTGGCGGTGCTCACGATGACCGTCGGCAACCTGGTGGCGCTGCGCCAGCGGCGTACCGTCCGGCTGCTCGCCTGGTCCTCGGTGGCGCAGGCCGGTTACATCCTGGCCCCGCTGGGCGCGCTGGCGCTGGCCGCCGGCCGCACGGGCGAGGCGCGGTCCGCCGCGTACGCCGCCGCGGTGGCGTACGCCGTCTTTTTCGTGGTGTTGGAGCTGGCCGCGTTCGCCGGGGTGACCGCCCTGCGCCCGGTGGGTGCGGACGGCGGCACGCTGGACGACCTGCGCGGGGCGGCCCGCCGGCACCCGTGGCGGGGCGCGGCGCTCGGTCTCGCGCTTGTGGGTCTGGCCGGGCTGCCGCCGGGCCTGGCCGGGCTGTTCGCGAAGGTGACGGTGGTCCGGTCGCTGCTGGACGGCGACGCGACCTGGCTGGCGCTGGTGGTGGCGCTGAACGCGGTGATCGGGTTGGCGTACTACCTGCGGGTCACGGCCGCGCTGTGGGCGCCGGCGGCGACATCGGGTGCCACGGCGCCGGCCGTACCGCTGGTGGGTGTGGTGGCGGCGGTGCTGGCGGTGGCCACGGTGGCCGCCGTGGTGCTGGGCTTCGCCCCGCAACTGGTGCTGGATCTGGCCGCCCGCTGACCTGCGACTCCAATCTCAGTGAGTTCTCAGCGTTGAGACGGATGGTTGACGGGTACCGGGTTGTTGAACCGGTCAGCGGATCCCGGCGATCCGTGCACCGAAGGAGAGATCGTGCACCACAACCGTCTGAAGACCGCCGCGCTGCTCGGTCTGCTCACCGCCCTGATCCTCGCGGTGGGCTACTGGTTCGGCGGCAGTGGCGGCCTGGTCATCGCCGTCCTCATCTCACTGGTCATGAACGGCATTTCCTACTTCTACTCCGACAAGCTCGCGCTGCGCTCGATGCGGGCGCAACCGGTCAGCGAGGCGCAGTTCCCCGAGCTGTACCGGATGGTGCGCGAACTGGCGACCGAGGCCCGGCAGCCCATGCCGCGCCTGTACGTCAGCCCGACCGCTCAGCCCAACGCCTTCGCCACCGGGCGTAACCCGCAGCACGCGGCGGTCTGCGTGACCCAGGGCATCACCGAGATCCTGGATTACCGGGAGCTGCGGGGTGTGATCGGCCACGAGCTGTCCCACGTCTACAACCGGGACATCCTGATCTCCAGCGTGGCCGCCGGTCTGGCCGGCATCATCACCTTCCTGGCGAACATCGCCTGGTTCATCCCGCTGGGCGGTGGGGACGACGAGGATTCGCCCAACCCGGCGGTCCTGCTGCTGACCCTGATCCTCGGCCCGATCGCGGCCACCGTGATCCAGTTGGCGATCAGCCGCAGCCGTGAGTTCCAGGCCGACCAGTCGGGCGCCGAGCTGAGCCGGGATCCGCTGGCCCTGGCGAGCGCCCTGCGCAAGATCGACGCCGTGGCCCGGCAACGGCCGCTGCCCGCCCAGGGCACGCTCACCAGCACCGCCCACCTGATGATCGCCAACCCGTTCTCCGGTGGCGCGGTGGCCGCGCTCTTCTCCACCCACCCCAAGATGGAGGACCGGGTCGCCCGGCTGGAGCGGATGGCCGCCAACTCGGGGCCGGTCCAGTTCCAGCGCTGACCCGCTGATTCCCCGTACTCCACCCGCGTTCCCACAGGGACGCGGGTGGAGTCGTTTCCGGGGGTGGTCACTCCGGTGCGGGCAGCCGGTCCGGTCGGATCAGCAGCACGACGGCGAGCAGGACGACGCCCGCCGTCAGGTACGACGCGGCGGGCGAGAACGCGGCGGCCACGCCACCCAGCAGGAAGATGCCGACTCCCGAGGTGACGATGTTGGCCGCCACGATCGTCGCCTCGACCTGCCCCATCCGTTCCGCGGGGGCCAACCGGGCGAACGTGGCCTGCGCGCCGATCAACCAGCCACCACCCGCCCCGATCAACGCGTTGCCCGCCGTCAGCGCCCACAGCGGCGCGTCGATGGCGACCAGGACGCCGGTCAGCACCAGCGCGCCGGCCAGCGCGACCGCGACGGCCACCTGACCAGCCAGCCGACCCAGCCAGCGGGACCGGCTCACCGCCAGGACGAAGACCGCCCCTCCCAGCGCCGAGGCCGCCAGCAGGGCGGGACGCCAGGCCCCACGGGCGAGATCTGGGGCGAGGGTCTCCGGCAGCGCCCCGGACAGCACCGTGGCCAGCGTGAGCAGGGCGACCCCCCGCAGCACGGGATGACCGGCGATGATGCGGATGCCCGCGGTCGCCGGTGGACGACGTCCGCGCACGCGGTGAGGTCGTTCCGGCAGCCCGGCCAGGACGACGGCGGCGACCAGGAACGAGACGAGGTCGATCAGGAGCGCCACCCGGGCGCCGAGCGCCACGGTCAGGCTCGCCCCCGCGAGCAGGCCGACCACCTGACCCGCCTGGTTGGCGAAGGCGCTGAGGCCGAACAGCGGCAGCCGCAGCGGGGCGTCCACCGCCTCGGCGACGACGGCCACGTTGGCGCTCGCGTACGCGGCACGTACCGCCCCGAGCAGGCCGGCCGCCACGATCGCCGGGACCGGCGCGGGGACCGCCGCGGGCACGGCGATCAGCGCGGCACCGGCCACCGACAGCCAGACCAGGAGGGTGCGGCGAGCCGGCACGTCCAGCCAGCCGCTGAAGACGGTGGCGACCAGCAGGGCCGGCAGGGTACGCGCGGCGTAGACCGCCGCCGGGCCGAGGACGGAGTCCGTCTGGTCGTACGCGAGCAGCAGTAGGGCCGCCAGGCCCACGAAGTCGCCCAGCTCGGAGATGCCCCGGGCGATGACCAGGCGGGAGGCGACCGGATGTCGGAACAGTGCCCGGTAGCCGGGGACCGGCGCGAGCTGTTCGTCGGTGTCGGGCATCAGGTGAGCTGGTCCGCTTCCAGTTCGACGGTGTCGGCGGCGCGCGCGTCGGCGTCCAGGAAGGGAATGCTGGCGCCGTACCGGTCGAAGATGTCCAGGTCGC
The DNA here is from genome assembly GCF_043205095.1 of Micromonospora sp. NPDC047557. NCBI lineage: Bacteria > Bacillati > Actinomycetota > Actinomycetes > Micromonosporales > Micromonosporaceae > Micromonospora > Micromonospora sp. NPDC047557. Next base: position 278,399 of record NZ_JBIDDK010000007.1, read on the forward strand.
CGTGGAACTGCTTCGACGCCGCCACGGTAGTCCCGCTCATCGGACCTCCTGCCCTGTCATGCGGTGCCGACGTATGGACCTAATTCGATCAGCAACCTACCCCCTTTGTGACTGCTCGGTCAGTCACGGCCACCGCGCTGCTGTGAGCGGATCGACCATCCACGGCCTGACCTCGGCAGTTAGGGTCGACAGGGCTTCTACCCGTTACCTGTCCCGGCGGAGGTGTATCCCGTGGCCGCACTGCGTCAGTACCTGGGTGTCTGGCGGATTCCGGGTGCGCCGATCCTGCTGGTCACCGGCATCATCGGGCGGCTCGGGATCGGCATGACGCCGCTGGCGCTGCTGCTGGTGGTCGAGCAGGTGACCGGCCGGTACGCGCTGGCCGCCGTTGCCGGCGGCATCTACGCCGTCGCCGGCGCCGCGCTCAGCCCGGTGGCCGGGCGGATCGCCGACCGGGTCGGCCCGAGCCCGGTGCTGCTCGTCACCGCCGTGGCCCACCCGCTGGCGCTCACCGGACTGCTGCTGGCCAGCCGCTCGGGCGACGACGCCCTCGCCGCCATCTACCTGACGGCCGGCGTCGCCGGTGCGACGTATCCGCCGCTCACCGCCGCCATCCGTGGCGCCTGGAACGACCTGACCAGCCCCGCCTCCGGCCGGTACGCCCTGCGCAACACCGCCCTGGCCGCGGAGACCTCGCTGTTCGAGATCGTGTTCGTGCTCGGCCCGCTGCTCGTGGCCGGCTTCGTGCTGGTCGCCGACGCGGCCGCCGCGCTGATCGGGGCAGCGGTCGTCACCCTGGTGGGCACCACGGCCGTCGCCCTCGGTCGGGTGATGCGGGGGTGGCGTCCGCACCCGCGCGACCACCACGCTCGTGGGCTCGGCCCGCTGCGCGTCGGCGGTTTTCCAGCCCTGCTGGTCTGCGTGGCCGGGCTGGGCATCGCGTTCGGCGCCGCCGGTGTGATCGTTCCGGCGTACGCCGGCAACGCCACCACCGACGATCCGGAGAGGCTGGCCGGGCTGCTGCTGGCGGTCTGGGGAGTCGGCAGCGCGATCGGCGGCTTCTGGTTCGGCGTGCGCCGGCCGGCGCCGAACATGACCCGCCAGTTCGCCCTGCTGCTCGCCGCGCTGGCCGGCACCTTCGTGGTGTTCGCGGTGATGCCCACGCCACTGGCGCTGGGCGTGGCGCTGGTCGTCGGTGGGGCCACCATCGCGCCGGCGTTGACCCTGGAGAACACCCTGGTCGGTCGGATCGCCCCGGCCGGCATGCTGAACGAGGCGTACACCTGGGTCGTCACGGTTGCCGTGGCGGCGAGCGCCGCCGGCGGCGCGGTGGCCGGCCTGATCGTGGATCACGCCGGGGGAGTGCCGTGGGCCTTCGTCTTCGCCGGGGTGGCGGTGGCCGTCGGGGCCGCGGTCGCCGCGCTGCCCGCCGGGCCCATCGCCCGCGCAGAAGCCTCGGCGGTACGCGCCGAAGAGCCCATCCCCGTCTGACCCCTCACCGGCCGGCTCGGTCCGCTCCGGCCCCGCGCCTTGATCGACTCGGGTTCCTGCAATTCGCGGTGTCCCGTTGACGAGGACGCCCCGATATCCAGAAACCCGAGTCGATCTCAGTGGACATGCCCCCCGATGACTTCTGTGGCCGTCCGGCGTCCACCAGAATGGGCATCGACGAGGGGGGAACCATGGCGAAGCTGCTCTACTCAGCGACCGCGTCGCTCGACGGCTACATCGCAGGCCCCGGCGGGGACATGTCCTGGCTGACCGAACACCTCACGATCGACAACCCGACCGCGGACCGCGTCCTGGCCAACGTCGGCGCGATCCTGGCCGGCAACCGCACCTTCGGCGGCGACGACCCCAACCGAGGGACCGAGAAGGAAGGCGCGTTCGGCGGCCGCTACCACGGACCGGTGTTCGTGCTGACCCACCGGCCGCCGGCCGAGCCCTCGGACGGCATCACGTTCGTCGGCGACCTGCACAGCGCCGTCGAGCAGGCCAAGGAGGCTGCCGGCGACAAGTACGTGAACGTCCTCGGCGCCGACATCGCCCGGCAGTGCGTCCGGGCCGGGCTGCTCGACGAGATCCTGATCTTCTTCGCTCCGGTGCTGCTCGGAGACGGAGTACGGATGTTCGACGACCCGGGCGGCACACAGGTGCGGCTGACGCCCATCCCGGGCGAGACCACGCACTGGTACAGCGTGGGGTGAACCGCTCGGCAACCGTGGCGCCGGCACTCCCACGCCTGCGGGTGCCGGCCCGGCTGCTCGTGCCGCTAGCGGTAGTTGGTGAACTGGAGGGCGACGCCGAAGTCCTCGCCCTTGAGCAGCGAGATGACCGCCTGGAGGTCGTCCCGCTTCTTGCCGGTGACGCGCAGCTGGTCACCCTGGATCTGCGCCTGGACGCCCTTGGGGCCCTCGTCGCGGATCTTCTTGCTGATCGCCTTGGCCTTGTCTGTCTCGATACCCTGGATGATCTTGCAGTCGATCTTGAACACCTTGCCGGACGGGCGCGCCTCGCCGGCGTCCAGCGACTTCAGCGAGATGTTCCGCTTGACCAACTTCTCCTTGAACACGTCCAGCGCGGCGAGGACGCGCTCCTCGGTCTCCGCCTGGAGGCCGATCGCCTCCTCGCCCGACCAGGAGATCTCCGCGCCCGTGCCGCGGAAGTCGAACCGCGTCGCGAGCTCCTTCTCCGCCTGGCGAAGGGCGTTGTCGACCTCCTGGCGGTCGACCTTGCTCACGATGTCGAATGACGGGTTCGCTGGCATGCTTCTGCTCCTGCTGTCCGGCGGTCTGGGCGTGCCGTCGGCCGCCGACCAGCGGCACGACCCCCTGACCGTACCCGGTTGCGTCGGTCCCGGGGCGAGCCGCTATCCTTGCTTCCGCCGCCGCGTTACGACGCGGTGGGGTGCCCTGGCGGGTTGCCCGAGCGGCCAATGGGAGCGGACTGTAAATCCGTCGCGAAAGCTACAGAGGTTCGAATCCTCTACCCGCCACCAGGTGCAGACACGGCCCCTGACCAGCAGAGATGCTGATCGGGGGCCGCTATCATTTGTCCGGCCGAGTCCGGCTGGGTCCAGCCGTTGACGACTGGTTGTGGGCAGATGGTGGGCAGGTCGATCTTGCATCTCAGGGCTAATTTGGGGCTGCGAACGATCGTGCTTCGGGGCCGGCCCGGTGCGAACACGCCTGGAGCGACCTGTTGAGGCTGCCGTGAAGCTCGCCTGGCTGCGGAGGTAGGCCGGGGGCAAGCCAGTCCCGGGGTTGGACTGGCGCGGCAGTCGGAAGCCCTTGCCCTCGGTCAGGTCGACCTGCCGGCTTCCGTGCCGCCTGGCCGTGGTCGTGCTGCGTCTGAATCAGTGGAGTTTGGGGCGGCAGTCCGGCGGCAGTCGGTGGCTCTCCGCCCCGGCGCCGGAGGCGGCGGGGCGGCTTGCCGCCGGCCGGCTCACCGCCCGCGCCGCGCGGAGCGCGGCGCCTTGATCCAAAACAGAGGAAATCGGCAGCAGTGTGAGGGCCAATAGGTGGGGCGAGACATCTCGCTTACAAGCTCTGCGCAGGTCATCCGACGTCCGTCTGTCGGCCTGCGAGAGGGCGGCGCTGGCCCTGGATCCTGCTGCGGCTCTCGCACTGTCGGTCGGCCATCCAGTGGATGACGGTCCTCAGTTGGTCAGTCGGGGAAGCGACGTGTCCGTTGGCAGCGCCACAGCCCGTTTGGCGGATACGTCCCCGGGTAATCGAGGGCCTAAAATTAGGTCTCAACCTTTCGACACGCTGGGTAACGAAGCGAGCACCTTAGGTTGGGCGTTACGCTAGAGTGGCCGACGAGCGAGGGAGTTCCCGATGCCGACGACGACCGCACGAACGGACCACAGCGACGTGCGAGAAGCGACCCCGGAGGAGGGTCGGGAACTCTTCGACCGCCGCGCAAAGAAGCTGCTCGGTATTTCGGGGGCCGAGTTCCTGGCCCGCTGGGACCGCGGCGAGTACATGGATGCCGAGGATCCCAAGGTCAACGCCGTCGCGATCCTCATCCCCTTTGCCCGGTAGGTCGCCGGCCGCTGCGCTGGACGCCTTCATGACGCCGCTGCAGCAGGATGTCTCCTGCTTGTCTGTCAGTGACGTCTTGATCGTCAGCCCCGGCGGTCGGAATGCAACCGGTGAGATAAAGGCGGTCACCCTTGCTGGTGGCCCCATCCTGATTACTGATCACGGGCTTCAACTAGACATCGGTCTGCAATACGACGTTATCCGGACGGAAGATCCAGATTTGGGTCCGTACAAGGTCCGCACCCGCGCCTACGACTACGCCCTGCGAGACGCCGACGACCGCACCCTCGTGTCGTATCACTGGCACCCATTGGGCAGGAGCACGTACGAGGCGCCCCACTTCCATATCCCGCCTACGTGGCCGCGAATCCACTTCCCTTGCGAGCGCACGTCTCTTGAGTCGATCATCAGGTTGTGCATCCAGGAGATCGGAGCCGAGGCGGCCCGCGACGACTGGAACGAGGTGCTCAGCCTCAACGAGGGGAAGTTCAAGTTGTACCGGTCGTGGAATGCGGAACCGGAGCTCGCCAAGGCGCGCGCCTCGTAACCTTGCACCCGCGGTGGGTGTGCAACTCATTAAGGTCAACTGGCCCGACCGGACCGCACGTCGCGGGTGCGACCCCTGGTGACGGCCTGGACGAAGCCAACCGGCCAAGGCGACCCGCGCTTGCCGACCCGGACCGCTCACCGGTACTAGTGCGGCAGGAGTGACCTGGTGCTGGCCACCACACGGCTCGAGGTGTTGATCTAGCTTTTACTGGTTGTCCTATGACCGTCTGGTGGGATTGGCGCGCGGTTAGGGACGGCAGTAGCGCTAAACGAACGTCGTCCTAGCCAGGTGCAAGAATGCACCCACCAGAACCCGTGGCCAGCTCCTCGGGTAGCCGGCCGGGGCGCAGGGTGCGCCGCTACGACTGCATGGGGACGACATGACGATCGAGCTGCCGGCAAAGGGGCGGCAGGTGCGCATCGACGGCGGCCTGGTGACTGTCAGAGATGCGGACTGGGCAGGTGACGGTGCGATCGAACTCCTCGTCCTCGATGCCGACGGCCAACCTCGCCGGATCCTGCTTTCTGAGCAGCAGTTGGTTGCCGGGCTGGTGCCGGTCAACGATCGCGGTGGTGACCCCGAGCGGGCTCTTACCGGGCTGTGGGGGCGGTGGATGCAGCACGCCGTACCCCGCATCCGTTCAGCAGTACTGGCGACTCGTCCGCTGCGTCCGTACGCCCATCAGGACGACGCCGTCCACGGCCACATGCTCAACCAGCCCCGGCTGCGGTTCCTCCTCGGTGACGAGCCCGGCACCGGTAAGACGATCATGGCAGGGATGTACCTCACCGAAGGGCGCCGGCAAGGCCTGATTCAGGGCCGGTCCGTGATCATCGTCCCCGCGCACTTGGTCACCAAGTGGGAGCGGGATCTGCGTCGTCTCTTTGGCGTGGAGGCCCGGCGCATCACCAACGAGATCGCCGCCGACCCAGTCGACCTCGACCCTCGCTACGACACATGGGTCGTCTCGGTCGATCTGTTCACCCACAACCCCGATGTTCGTCGCAAGGTTGCCGGCCACCGCGCCTCTTGGTCCCTTGCGATCTTCGACGAGGCGCACCGGCTGACCCCCACCAGCCAGTACCTCACCGCCGCTCGAGGAGTGGCCGCGCGCGCCCACCACCTGCTGCTGCTCACCGCCACCCCGCACCGGGGCAAGGAGCGCTACTTTCGCGGACTGATGAACCTGCTGGACCCGACGCTGTACCCATGGGACCCGCGCCAGACGGATTACGAGACCGCACTGGTGCCCAGCAAGCTGTCGTTCTTGCGGCGGATGAAGGAACACCTCGTCGACCACGACGGCGACAATCTCTTCCCGCCCCGGTTCTCCGAGACCGTCTCCATCCAGCTGAACCCCCACGAGGCCGCCGCGTACGACGCCGTCATGGACTACGTCGACGCCTTCTACGCCGACAACGCCACCCTCGCCCGGTCCATCTACGGCAAGCGTGCCGCCTCCGGCCTGCACGCCGCCGCGGAGACCATCAGCCGCCGCGAGGCCGCCCTGAAGGGTGCTGCGCACGAACGCGGTACGGTCGTCGTGCCGGACGACCTGCTCACCGCCGACGGCCTCGGCGCGGCCGCCGATGACGACGAGGCGTGGGCCCGGGCGGAGAACGCCCTCGTTGCGGGCCGCACCCGGGACAAGGGTGCCGAGCTCGCCCGCATCTCAACAATGCTGGAAACTCTCCGCCAGGCTGAAGAAGCCGGCACCCCGGCAAAATGGAAGGCGCTACTGAAGCTCCTTGACCAGCACGGCATCCGCCCCGGGCACGGCCAGTTGCTGGTGTTCACCGAGTTCGCCGACACCGCCCGCTGGCTCCGGACTCGCTTCGATAACGCCGGATTCAGCACGGACATTCTTGAAGGCGCCGTCGACCACCGCAGCCGCGACTCCCTCCAGGAGCGGTTCCTCGCCGGGGCGTTCCAGGTGCTGGTGTCAACTGACGCCGGTGGTGAGGGCATCGACCTGCAGTCGGCGAACGTGATGATCGACTGGGACCTGCCCTGGTCGATGGTGCGGTTGGAGCAGCGCATGGGCCGCCTGCATCGGGTCGGCCAACGCAACCCCGTCCACGTCTACCACCTAGTCGCTCCGCATACCCGGGAGGGCCGCGTCCAGGAGGTCATGCTGAATAACCTCGAGAGCGCCGCCGAGTCGTTGGAGGGCAAGTTGTACGACCTGCTCGACGCCACAGCCTCCCGGGCCGGCTTCGACTGGGGCAAGGCTATGGTCGATGCCCAAGCTGGCCGGCACGTCACTATCCCCGAGCCCTCTGCCCTCATCGAGACCGCCCGTGCCCTCGTCGCCGACGAGCGCTCCCTGAGCACCCCGGCGAACGTCACTGAGGCCCTCGAGCGGTTCGCCGCGGACCGGCTCGAGGCGATCAACCCCGTCATCGTCGACGCGATGGTCGACCAGCTCGCGCGCAGCGGCGGCTGGGCCGTCGGTCCGGGGCCAGCCAAGGGGATACGCTTCCTGAGCGCGGGGGTTGGATGCGGCCTCCCGGAGGCACTCGGCGGCAAGGGCCAGGGCTATGTCGCCGCCGACGGCGCCTCGGTCCGCCAGGCTATCAACGACGGCGCCACCGAGCTGGACGACGTCATCGTTCTCGGCCCCACCGAGGACGCGTTTCAGCAACTCGTCGCCCACGCCCTTTCCGTCGGGGAAGAGGATCTCGTTCGCGGCGCCGCCCTGGTCGACAGCGCCTCCCTCACCTCGTACGTGCTGGCGCTGTTCGACGCCGACATCCAGTTGCACGACGGCGACGGGCGCGGCACCCGCAAGGCCCCGCTGCTGATCCGCTGCTCCGCCGGGCATGCGCTGCCCGTGGCGTGGGAGTCCCTGATGACCCTGCGCGCCCCCGGCGCGGGCGACCCGGTCGCGGCCGGGCCGACCTCGTTGCCACCCGCCACTCGGCACGACGCGACGGAGGCAGCGAAGGCTGAGCTGCGCTCCCAGGTCAGCGCCCTGACCGCCGAGCGGCGGGCGTGGATCAAGGCCGCCAAGGTCCAGTTGGACGCCACTCAGTACCGGTTCGAAGAATCCATCGCCGAGCGACCCGTCGCCGAGCGCGCCGAGCTCCTCAGCGAGTTCACGACGGCCAAGGCGCAACGCCTAGCCGTCCTTGATGACATCGCGCAGGTCACCGCCAGCGCCGTAAGGCTTGTCGGCTGGGTGGCCGTCACCGGCGCCGCCCGTGCCGACCAACTTGGCTATGACCCGGATGCGGAGAAGCTCGCTATCGCAACCGTCGTTACCGAGTTGGAGAAGCTCGGATACGACGTCGACGACCGGCAGACCGCTGGCCTTGGCTACGACCTGTACGCCCGGCACCGGACCACTCGCGAGCAGCGCCTGGTCGAGGTCAAGGGCGTTCAGGGTCCGCTGCGGGCGGTGTGGCTGGAGCAGAACGAGTGGGCGCAGGCCCAGCAGCGCGGTAAGGAGTACTGGCTGTACGTCGTGGGCTCCTGCGCAACCGCGCCGGTCGTCCAGCTGCGCCAGCAGGACCCCGCCACCGTTCTCGGCGGTCCCCGCCGCATCGAGCGCTTCCAGATCCCCCTGTCCGAACTCAACCGGCTGATCGGAGCCCAGGCATGACCACCCAGCTCGACGCCACCACCGCCGCGCTAGGTGGGAACGCTGACTCGGCGAGCACCGGGCCCGACGTGACTACACGCCTGATCGACACCTGGTTTCCATGTCCGGAAGTAGATGCTGCGGTCGGCACTCCCGCCGGCTCCGGCCGCAGCGAGAAGGCGCTGTTCACGTGGTTCGCCTCCCGACCCATCGCCCAGGCCCGCGCCGCCGTCCTGTGCTCCCTGCTGCTCGACACCCCCAAGAACCGAGCCGACATCAAGTCCGCAGTCTTAACCGGCGACGAGGCCGCGATGACGCGACTGCGAACCCGAATCGCCGAGCAGTACGGCCCCAAGCCCCCGGTCGTGCTCGACATGTTCTCCGGCCGCGGCATCATCCCCCTCGAGGCCGCCCGCACCGGCGCCTCTTCCATCGGCACAGATCTTTCCCCCGTCGCCACCCTGGCCGGCCGGCTGCTCGCCGACTATCCGCTGCGGGACTGGTCAGCCGAGCCGCCGTTGCCGTTCGCCCCGCCCGGCGACTTCGGGGACGAGGATGACCAGAATATCCCTATTTCGGCCTCGCGACCGGGTAAGCGCAGGGGGGCGCCGAAAAATGTCCAGCTGGGTCTGGAGGGGCTGGCAGGGGAGCCGCGGCTGCTTGCCGATGTCCGCACCGTGCTATTCGAAGTGGGCCGGCGCGTGGGGGCCGAGGTCGCTTACCTGTATCCGGGCAACGCTGCCCAGGGCGGGAAGGTCCCATGGGCTTACCTGTGGGCGGTCACCATCCCCTGCGACAGTTGCAGCCGCCCGTTCCCCCTGGTCGGCGCGACGCGGCTCCGGTTCCCCAACAAGCGGCAGGACGACCTGGGCCAGTCGTTCTACATCGCCACAGACGGCGACCAATGGCGCATCGTCATCCACGACGGCGAACCCCGCGACGGCTCAGCCACGTACGCCGCCCCCGCGGGCAGGCGTGGCAAGTCCGCTCGTTGCCCGTTTCCCACCTGCGGGCACACCCACAGTCTGGACGTGGTGAAGGCCATGGGTTTCGCCGGACAGTACGCCGATGCGATGCTCGCAGTTGCCGAAACCGACCCGGACACCAAGCAGAAGATCTTTCGCACGCCACGGCAGGACGAGATCGACGCAGCGGCCAAGGCCGATCCAGCGGCTCTCCCGACAATCTCGGGACTGTCTGCATGCCCGACTGAGCCGATACCAAAGACCGCCGGTGTTGACGCCCGTCAGTATGGCTTCCTGACGTATGGCGCGCTGATGAACTCGCGACAGGCTGTGCTCTTCGCCACCACCACCCGAGTCATCGACGACCTGTACCGGGAGCTCAGCGGGACAGTCAGCGATGAGTATGCACGAGCTCTGGCAGCCTACGCCGCCGCCAACGTTCCCCGGCAGCTTCGTCGCTCCACAAGGGGCGCTAACCTGGCACCGTTCGGTGGCAATGCCAACCGCGATTCAACCTGGGTGCAAATCGGTGATGTCTTCTCGTCCCAGTCCGTCATCAAGTTCAACTTCGACTACGTCGAGGCTGGTCCCGGGAGCGGGCCTGGCACCTGGTCCTCCGTGTCGGCCAGCCTCGTCAACGCACTAAAGAAGGTCCTGGACGAGAACCACACCGGGGGTCGACCGGGGCGTTTCCGACGAGAGTCGGCCGTCGCCCTGCCGTTCCGTGACGGCACCATCGACGTGCTCGTCTGCGACCCCCCGTACTACCAGATGATCGCCTACGCGGACTCTTCAGACCTATTTCACGTCTGGTTCAAGCGCGCGCTCCGCTCCGCCATGCCGGACCTGTTCGACGGCAGCGTCGACGGCAACGACGGGCTGCAGGAGAAGGCTGAAGAGATCATCGTCAAGGGCCGCGGGGCAAAGGGTCACGGTGATCACCGCACCGAGGAATTCTACGAGATGATGCTGGCACGGGCGTTTGGCGAGGCCCGCCGCGTTCTTAAGGCCGACGGGCACTTGACAGTGATCTTCGGGCACTCCGACCCGGAGGCGTGGAAGCGGTTGTTAGCCGCGCTTACCGATGCCGGCTTCGTTGTGACGTCCTCATGGCCATCCCGCACCGAGACGGCGGTTACAGGGGTGGCCACCATCTCCGTGACCGTCTCCATCGGGGCACGCTTGGCCCCCGCGAACCGGCCGGTCGGCATCGCAGCACAGGTCGACGCAGACGTGATTGCTGAAGTGAAGAGCCGCTGCCGGGGCTGGGACACCGACGGCCTCGCGCTCGAGGACCAACTCATGGCCTCCTACGGCGCCGCCCTGCAGGTTGTCGGCAACTACAGCAAGGTCATTACACCTGACGGCAGCAGCGTGTTGCTGGAGCATTACATGGCGCTCGCGCGGCGCGCTGTCCGTGATGCTGTCGCCCTGCGGTTGGATGAGCTGCCCCTGGAGACATTCGACCCGCATTCTCGCTTGGCGATCTTCTGGCACGAGGTTCACGGTCGCTTAGATGTCCCCAAGGGTGAGGCCAGGTTCTTTGCACAGTCCGACGGCCTCCGCTTGGAGGACCTCCGCGGCCCGGTCCTCACCGAAACCAAGGCCGGCTTTCGGCTTCGCCACGACGCCCCCAGTCGGCTCACTCCGGCCTCCAGCGTCTACGAGGTCGTTCGTGGCATGGCCGCTTCCTGGTCCGCCGGCACCGAAGCAGTCGCCGCCTGCCTCGCCGCCGCGGAGCGGCCTCCGACTGACGCCCATTTGTGGGCGCTCGTCGACTGGCTCACCACCAAGCTGCCCGCATCCGATCCGGTCGCCGTCGCGTTGGCGGCCGTCAAGCGCAACCGCGGATCCGTCCAGGCCAACGCTGCCACGCGAACCGCCGCCGCTGCGGCCGTCCAGTCCAGCCTGTTCGAGGAGACCCTGTGACCGCATCCGCCTACGGCATCCATTGGGCCGATGTCCTGACGCTGCGCGAGGAGGTCCGCCTCACCGATGGCTCCGTCGGCGAGTTGCAGATGAGCCTGGCCAAGGCTGTCTACCAGACGGTGCCTGTGCTCTACGCCAAGTGCGCGTACTACACCGATATCACCCAGCCCACCCCGCTGTTGGTCGGGTTCCTTGGCCGCGTCGCCCGTCGGCTTGGCGTACAGGCCGTGGAAGCGCAGGCTTGCTTCCACCTCGACCAAGGGATGGGCGGCGGCAAGAGCCACGCCCTCGTCGGCATCTGGCACATGATCAACAATCCTGATGCGTTCTTCGCCTCCGATCTCGGCCGAGCCGTCGCCACCGAGGCGACCGCAGGCGGGCACGCCCTCGACTTGAGCGAGGTCGTCCCGGTTGTGCTGATCGGCGACTCCATGTCCCCGGGCAAGACCGACCCGCGATTCGGCCCGGCCACAGACTTGTTCGGCCGGTTCCTGTGGCTGCTGTTCGACGGCCACTCCGACCGCATGGGCCGCTGGAAGCACTACATCGACCTCGGCGCGAACAAGACGACCCTGCAGGCTGCCTTTGCCGAGGTCGCGCGTCCGGTGCTCGTGGTCATCGACGAGCTCATGGACTATGCGATGGCGCTCACCGACCAGACCGCGATCGGCGGTCTGCCCGGGGAGCAGGCGTTCCTCAATGCCCTTACCGACGCCGTGGACGACCAGCCGCAGGTGGCCCTGGTCGTAGTGATGATCCGCAGCGATGAGGACCAAGCCGGCTACCACCCAGCCGCGGAGGAGATGCGCGAGTACCTCGCCGCCCGCCTGCAGCGCAACGGCGAGACGGTCACCGTCACCGACCCGAATGACTTTGCCCAGATCATCCGCCGCCGCCTGTTCGCCCGCGCTGACGTCGACACCGCCGCCCGCACCGTCGCCGACGCCTACGTCACCGCCGTCGACGACGCATGGGCCACGGAGGTGTACCGCAAGCTCGGATCCGGCCGCACCCTGGCCCGGCTCGCCGACCGGATTGTCGAGACCTACCCGTTCCACCCTGACCTGTTCGAACTGGTCTCCAAGGAGTGGTCGAAGGTGCAGGCCTTTCAGCGGGTCCGCTCCACCGTCGCGATCTTCGCCCGGACGGTGCTGCATTGCGTGACCCAGCACGAGGCAGGCCTGTGGGCGCCGGACCTCGTCGGCCCCGGCGACATCCCGCTGCACACCGACGCGCTTGAGGCGCTGCTGTCTTCTGGCGTGCTGGCCGGCAACGACCGCGCCATCCAGGGTTACCGGGCCGTGGCCAACACCGACGTCGTCCGCTCCGGCGGCGGAGGCGGGAATGCCTTCAACCTCGACGCCACCTTGGCAGCCAACGGCGTGGCTGCAGGCCAACCAGCGCCGGCGCTGCGGATGGCCACCGCATGTTTCGCCTACAGCCTCGTGCCCCGCGCCCAGGCCGCGCGAGGCGCCACCAAGCCCGAGCTGATCGCCGCACTCGCCGGTCCGGCCGTACCCTACGCCGCGGCCGAGGAGGTCTTCAACGCCCTCGTCGCCGGCCCGGTCCAAGGTGGCCTCGGCGCGTTGGAGCGCACCAGAACCGCGAACGGCAAGGGTGCCGAGCGCTTCTATCTGTCGATCAAGCAGACGCTGAACATGTACCACGCCAACGCCATGACGATGGTCAGCAACGACCTCGCTCTGAACCGGGTATGGAAACGGGCCCAGCAGCTGGCAAGCAAGGGTCCCTTCAGCGGCCCGCACTTCGTCGAGCCACCCGTCGGTGGTAGCACCGCTGCGGCCGCCTGCTTCGCCGGAGTTGACGGGCAGGAGAACCGGCTGGTCGTGCTCGACCCTCGCCGGTGGACCCTGCTCAACGGCAAGGACACAGCCACTCGCGCCGATCTCGACGTCGCCTTCGGCGTCACTCCCGGGCTCACCACAACCTACGCTGCCTCAATGGTCGTCGCGCTGGTCAACACCCAACGACGCGGCCGGGCCCGAGACCGCGCCAAAGACCTCCTCGCCTGGGAGATCGTCGTCGGCCAACTCGACACCGCTGACGAGGAGTACCTCGAGGCGTGCTCACGCCGTGACGACGTCCGCAGCAAACTCGACAACGACATCAAGTGGGCCTACCAGCACTACGCGTACCTGCTGCGCGCCACCAACGGTCTCGCTGTCCAGTACAAGGCAGTGCCCGACGGCAAGACAGCCCTGGCTGGGCAGGACGTGTGGAACGAGCTCGTCGCCGCCAGCAGAGCAGTCACAGCTGGTGCCCTCGCTCCCGAATACGTCGGCCAGCTCATCACCACCGGCAGCTTCGGGCGAGACCTCACGCCAAAGGAACTGTTCGCGCTGCCCTACAGCAACCCCACGTGGCCGATGATCGCCACCGTTGAAAACCTACGTCAGGCGCTGTTTCACCTCGCAACGAGTAGCGAATGGATGCTGGCCGACAGCGACGGAAACGAGATCCGTCCCGCTGGCCCAGGACAGATCCAACCGGCATCGATGCAGCAACTGCTGCGACCCCGTCCCGCGCCGGTACCCGAGCAGGCGCCGGTGCCCACGCCATCGCCTGGCTCGGGCGGCGCGCCGGACACCAACCCCGCCGGACCGGGCACCCCGACAGGTGGCTCGGGGCAGGCGCCCCCCCAGGCCACGCCCATTCCCTCCCAGCCCGGGCCCGGAGGCGGTCCGAGCGGAGAGGCCACCTACGAGGTGACCAAAGTTCGGCTGCCGCTGTCCTCGATTACCGACGACAGCAAACGTGAGGGAGTCTGGGGCCTCATCCGAGAGCTGGCATCCCTCATCGATCCCGCGAGGATGAGCGTTGACATTCAGATGGTCGGATTAGACATCACCGTGACCGCATGGAGCGGCGACACCCACCAACTGCTGGCGAAGGCCGAGTCCCTGCCGGGGGTCACCGTCGCTGTCGAGGACGAGGACATATAGGGCTGGGAACACTAGACCCTAACGGAAACAGGGCGGCCGGAGGCCACGCCTCAAGGTCCCAGCCATCCCGTTCGCCATCGACCCGCCCATCGGGGAGCGGGCCGCCGTCCGGCGCGCCATGCGGACCTTGACGGCTGGTTCGAACGCTGGCGCGCCGGGCGGTGGTCTGCTCGGCTTGCCCCGGTCGGTGGCAGGCGGGATGGCCTACCGCAACCACCCACGGACCTGGTAGCTGCCGACGGTCTTCGGCCATCCTGGAGCCGGAGCGCCCCCGCCGGAGGCGCATTGACCGCAACCCCCACGGGCCGCCATATCGCCGACGCGCCCGGCATACGCTCCCCTACGCCGCGCGGGTTCCTGCCCACGCAGCCCGGCCGGCTGCCGGCCACCACCTCACGCATCAGCGGTCTGTCGTTTCTGCGGCGGCCCTCTGGGCTTCCCGCTCTCCGCGCCATCCGACGGGCGTCAGGCGTGACGGCCGCGGAGCGACAGCGGCAGCGGCCGGGGCGCGCCCAGGCAGCGGCGCGTGCGGCCCGCTCAGGGCCGCCTTGGGGACGTATCGAAGGTGCGAACTGCTCAATCACTCTGTTTGAAACAGTCGGTAGGTTCTGACGACTGTTCCGACGGCTCCGCTTGTTCGAATGACGCTCTGTTGTTCCACCAGGACCGCGCCCAACTCGACAGCGAAAAGGGCTGCAAGCTCCGCGTCGGCGGGGACTTGGCGCTGTTGCGTCTCCGTCTCGGAACCCTTGTCTAGCCCGCGCTCGTGCTGGCGGATGGTCGCGTATGTGCCGCGGCCGTGGTCGGTGGCGACCAAGCCTGCCTCGCGTAACGCGGCTATTGCCTGACGAACCGTGCCGCGCGCTGCGCGGAATTCGGCGGTGAGCGCGCTCTCGGCCGGCAAGAGGGCTCCGGGCGGGATGGCACCGCTCTCGATGCGTTCTCTCAACTCTTCGGCGATGACGCGGTAGCGGGGCTGTCCGTAGTGCGGGGTGGGCACGTGCTCACCGTACCTGGCACTTGTCTTACCAAGTGCCAACCAAGTGACCTGTTTCGACGTCTAGACAACTCGTCCACTTGTAGATACGTTTCCTTGTGTGCGGTCGGGTGACGGCTCGTGTCCGGGGTGGTCTCGCGCTGGCCCTGGTCGCACCTGATGCGCGGCGTCCTGTCGGACCGGTTGCGGTAGCCGCGCGTACAAGTTGGCTCGGCGATACCCGACCCGTCCGTCCGGCGTCGGACGGTGCGCCGTGCCTTCATCCGGGCCGGTGGCCGGCCGCATTCCCCCGTGGCTGGCCACCGGTCCCCGCCTACCTGTGGAGGTGCGATGTCCGGCTCCCATCGTCGACACCATTGGCTCTCGTCCTGGTGGTCTCGGAGACGCCCATCTGCCCAAAGTGCCAGCAGCAACGGTCGGTCGAGTCCTCGCGCGGCTTCTACAACCTCCTTGCCTCGTTGGTCGACGGGCGCCACCCGTAGTTTGCCTGTGCTCCGGTATGCGCCCTTGATGACGCGAGCCCAGCTCTTCAGTGGCAACGGCGGACGGTGGCCGCGATGAGTCGTACGAACAAGCCGGCTGCCGTCACGAGCCATCCGGACTGGTGCGCCCCGGATCGCTGCGGCTACCTGGTGCCGCCGGTGATGACGCACATGGCTCGCCGTCATCGCGGCCCCATGCAGCGGGCTGGCGACAGCCGGTCGGGCGGACTTGTCGTCACGTACCTCATCAGTGACGCACTGGGCAGTCCCATGGTCGGTGTTCACGTGACGTGCAGAGCCGGGAACGCCTGGGCAGAGTTGTCCTTGCCGCAGGCAGCCCGACTGGTCGAGCAACTTCGCGGATCCCTGACGGAGGCGGCCGGGCAGCAGAGGGCTGGCGATGAGTGAGGGTGGCGCTACCCCGGGGCGTCCGTCGCCGTCGACGATCGCGCAGTTCGTGTGCCCGGTCTGGTGTCGAGGCTGTGGACCGAACGACCCGATGCACCGCGGGCTGCTCTCCACCATCGGACGGGAGCGGACCGGCTGGGTCACCGTCCAACTGATCGTCGACCGGTTCGCCCGCCGGGACCTGGCCGTGAAGCTCGACGCGACCCGATACGGCGCGACGCAGACCGTACTTCTGTCGCCCGCGCAGGTGGACCGGCTCATCGACGAGCTGGTGTACGCCCAGCTGGAGATGCTGACACCGGCAGAAGGCGGCGAGCGGGCCGGAGAGACGCGGTGAACGCCAATACCCGTCGGGGCTCAGCCGTTCCTCGTACTCCTGGCCTGCACCCTGCGCGGCCACCGCGCGCAGCGGTAGCCGTACCGCCGGTTCCTGAGCGGCCCGCCGGCGGGACCACCTGGCAGACGTTGGAACGTCTAGGGGGTACGGTGACCGGTGTGCAAGGCCGGGACTGGCGCCCTCGCTACCTGCAACTCGCCGAAGAGTTGCGGGCGAAGATCGTGAGTGGGGAACTTGCCCCCGGCACTCTGATGCCTAGTGAGACCGAGTTGGCCGACACCTCGGGCCTGTCACGCACGAGCGTCCGCAACGCCATTCGGCAGCTTCGGGAATGGGGCCTGGTCCGGGCGGAGCAGGGGCGCGGCACCTACGTGCGGGCCCCCCGCCAGCGGGTGCGCCGTCGCAACACCGAGCGGTACCAGTGGGAGAAGGATCGCGTCCTGCTCGACGAGGACGAGCGGCTGAAGACCGGTGCCACCGAGCACGACACCGGCCTGACCGTCGACGACCTGAAGTTCCACGCCGAGTACTCCCGGGTAGAGGCGGATGCGGAGATGGCGGCGGCCTTGCAGGTCGAGCCGGGCACTCCGCTGCTGCGCCGGGTCTACTGGACGTCGTCGCGGCACGAGAACGCGCCGCTGACCGTGTCGTACTCCTACCTGCCTTACGATCTGGTGGCCGCGAACCCGGACCTGCTCGACGCGGGCAAGGAACCGTGGCCGGGCGGCACACAGCACCAGCTCTACACGCTCGGCATCGAGCTGGACCGGATCGACGACGAGATCCGGGCCCGCCCGCCGTCGCCCGATGAGGCCGAGTTGCTGGACATCGACCCGGGGGTCTCCGTGCTCACCGTGCGCAAGACCTCGATCGACACCACGGGTCGCGTCGTCGAGGTCGCCGACGTGGTGATGCCGGGCGACCGCACCGAGCTTGTCTACTCCCACAAACTCCAGCGGTGGAAAACTTGACGCAGCTCGTCTCGGTCATCACCCCGGTCCATGCGCCCAGCATCGAGTACCTGGCTGGCGCCTACGAGTCGTTGGCCAAGCAGGAGATGCCCGACGGCTGGGACTGGGAATGGCTCGTGCAGGAGGACGGGCAGACTGGCGCCCTGGTCGACGCGCTGCCGGATGATCCCCGGATCAGTCTGGGCACCGGCCGTCCCGGTGGGCCTGGTGTTGCCCGTACCCTCGCTCTTTCCCGAGTCTCCGGGGAACTCATCAAGGTGCTGGACGCCGACGACCAGTTGACCCCCGGCGCGCTCGCCCGGGACATCGCCGCGTTCGACGCGCACCCGCAGATCAGCTGGACTACCTCGCGGGTACTCGACCTGCTGCCCGACGGTTCGACCGCCGGATGGGACAAGGACCCAGCCGGCGGAGTCATCGACCGCGGTTCGGTCCTGTCGTTCTGGAAGGCCAACGACTACCGGGCATCGGTGCACCCGGCAACGCTGTGCCTGCGGCGGGATCTCGTCTTTGCCCTGGGTGGCTGGATGGCGCTGCCGGCCTCGGAGGACACCGGCCTCTTGCTCGCCGCCAACGCGGTCACTGCGGGCTACTTCACGCGGGAGTACGGCTTGCTATACCGCAAGTGGCCCGGCCAGGTGACCAGTCAGGCAGCGCACCGGGAACCGGCCGAGTACCAGGCGAGAATGAGGATCATCGAGGCCCGAGCCAACGCCCTAGCCTCGATGATCCCGAACGGCTTTGCTGGCAGCGCTACGGCGTAGCCTCGTGCCCCGGCATCCCGTGGGTCCGGCGCCGCTCCTTCATCTCTGCCTCGAAGATGTGCCGCCGACCGCCGGCTAGCTTCTCCCGCGCCTCCCGCTCAATCTCCTGGAACGCGGCGTAGTAGCCGTCGTCGAACTCCTCCACGATCTGGAACGTCCACCGGCCGGGTAGCACGTTGCGCCCCAACAGCTCGCGATCGACCCGATCGGCCATCTCGTCGTGACCGGCGTCGCGGAGCAGCTTCACCACGCGGTCAAGGGTTAGATCTGCGCCCCCCACGAGCTGGTGTGCCGAGTAAAGGTGTCCTCGCACGCGGTGGATTGTCTCCAGCGCTTTACTTAACTCGCCCAACGCCTCTATCGTCGCGTCAGCTACACCTGCCGGACGCGAGTGTTCCTCATCGAGGGAATGAATCTCACCCCGCAGGCTCATTCTGGAAAACCCTTTCGCCTCGTTATGACCTGGCGTGCCGTGATCTTTCCTGATTTCATTCTATTCATCGCTACACGGCAGACCTCTATCATTGTTCAAGTGCCCGCAGCAAATGGTGCATCCCCGAGGACGGATTGTCGCCAGGGAAGGTTGTACTGTTACGTGTGTGGCGCTGTTCCAACTGTGTGGCTCGGCGAGCTGCCTGCTTTCGTAGCGGCATGTAGACGGCGGCGTCGATGCTCTTCCCGGTGCGGCCGTCGAGCTTGCGACTCATGCTTTCCGCCTCGGCAGTGCTGACGAACTTGGTTAACTCGCAATGATGCAGTATGAGCCAAAGTTCGAAGCATGGGTTCGAGATGGCCAGCCCGACCCCCTTGGCCTGGGCGAGCTGCTTAGCGTCGAACAGGTTTGGATGATTTTTCGGCCATTCGACATCGAAGATGCACCAACATTCGTCCACCTCTGGGTCGGCCAACCGGTCGACGGCCATCTTCACAAGGGTGAGTGGTACGCCTTGTTCAGGATGGATTTCAAGATTGAGGGCTGTGTTGTTTGCGATCTCGGGCAACTTCTTCAGCCCGTTGATGTAGTCGGGCTCGGAGTTCTTGCCCTCACAGAAAACAACGACCGTATGTAGCTCCGGACGTTGGGCGATCGTGCGTCTGAGGGGCTTCGTCCCGCGGCGGCGTGGTGTCATCGTCGGTCAGCCGATCAGCCCGAGCGCTCGCAGGAACTCCGTCTGATCGACTTGGGGAAGTGCGCCAAATCGGCCATGTAGATAGGCGTTTTCCAAGTTCTGTGACTTGCGCACCCGCTCGCCAGCAAATTCGGCAAGCCCGCCGAGCCGGGTTGAGCCGTCAAGTCGCTTCTCGGTGAGCCACACCTCGTCTCGGTTCAGATGGTTGAGCAGGCTGGTGTCGTGCGAGGTGAAGATGAGTTGCGCCCCGTACGGATTCGTGACCGCGCTCTGAAAGACTCGGAGCAACTCGGCAGACAGAGTCGGATGCAGGCTAGCGTCCAGCTCATCGAAGATGACGATTGACCCTGATTGCAGCGCTATCAGCACTGCACCAATTAGATCGAACCACGTCTTCGTTCCTTCTGATTCGACCGAGAAGTCGAGCGGTGCCGAGTTTTCGCCGGACCGGTGAACAAGTCGTAGTCGACGTTGAGTCCGAGTCTCGCCGGAGCCGGCATACGCGACTTCCTGTTCATCGATAACCACATCTTCAATGCCTAGGTCGGCAAGCCGTAGCAATGCAAGTGCCTGCTCGCGCCTGCTCAGATTTGGCCATTTTCCCTCCTCATCCGCGAGAGAAAAGAGTGAGGGTTGGTTGCCGTCTGGACTTTCGAACCAACGGACAGTGTCCGCCCTGGAGGAAAATCGCGCTCGCGACCTGCCGAAGAATCCGCCGGGGCGGCCTCGGCGATTCATATGGCCGAGTACCTGAATGCGCAGGAGGTCTCTGGCGAAACTCGAGACAAGAGGCTCATCGAATCGCCGTGCGGCGGATAGCGCTAGCGTTCGTTCAGTCAGTAGTTCGCGGGTGCCAGACAATGCTCCCAGCCCGCGCTGAAGTTTTAGATCGGATCCTTCGCGCTCAAAGATCCTGCGGCGCTTTTTTTCTGGATAGTGAAAGAGTCCCTCATAAAGAATTCGACTCTCGTCAAGCTCGAGGATGTATTCAAAACGCACACCGTCAACCGTGGCTTCGACGACAAATTCGCTAGGCTTTGATGGTCCTGAGCCGAACGCAAAGGGCACTAGTGGAATGTCTTCTTCCCAGAACCGCATCGAGTCTTCCACGGCGTCGCGCAGCCAGGCGAGCGCACCGACGACGTTCGACTTGCCGGAGGCGTTCGGTCCGTAGATCGCAGCTAACGTCAGGAGGCTCTCCCCAAGGTAAGGGGCCTCCCGGGCTGCCTCCCTCCCATGGTCAACAGCCACCATCGACAGCTCGACGCTCTTAGCGATCGACCGGTAGTTGCTGGCCTCAAATCTGATCAGCACGAGTGCACGCTACCGCATGTTCGGGCGCAGGCACGCGGGATGCTTCGTCAGATTCCGACGAAAATTGCCCTCTCCACGCAAGGTGGCTGCGGCCAACAGGTGGCTGAGCGGGAGGGCGCCCCTGGTGACGACTGCAGGAACGCGGCGGCTAGTGGAGCCAGATGGCACGAGCGACGAGCTTATTGACTTGTCTGCCAAGTGCCGTCTACCTTGAATCTCAACTTGGCAGACAAGTTAACAAGTTGGAGGTTGAGCGATGGCTCTGCGAGGCGGCACGAGGTTCGCGGTGCGGTGTGAGGACGTGTTCCCGGCGGGGTGCGCGTTGGTGCCCGAGTCCCTGGGCGAGGTCGAGGACTACGACGAGAAGACCGGCCGGCGTAGCCCGGCCAAGGACAAGCTGACCGGCCAGCGGGTGTGGCAGGTCCGGGTGATGGATCTCGACCCGGAGCTTGGCAAGCGCTCCCGGGAGACGACGGTGAAGATCTCGGCGGACTACCAGCCGGTGCCGCCGACGGGTGCCCCGTTCGAGGCGGTGGAGTTCGAGGGCATGACGGTCACGCCGTACGTGACCAATAACAACCGGATGGCGTACTCGCTGCGGGCGACCGGGATGCGTGCCCCGGCGGGCGTGGCGACGAAGGCGGCGCGGTAGCCGCATCTGGTGGGGGCGGGGCTGTCAGGTCTTGGCGGACGGCAGCCCCGCCCTCTGTCTCTTTCCCCTGCTCTGTCGAGAGAGGTAGTGACATGTCCAAGCGTATGCCTGCCGTCTTGCGGTGGCCCACAGTGGCGGGTGCGCGATGATGCGCCGGCCGCGCGGCGAGGTCGTGATGACTACCGCCGGGGACCTGATGGTGATCCGACCGCGTCGGCTGGAACTGCCGGTCTGGTTGATCGCGTTCGGCCTCGTGTTGCGGTGGCTGTGGCGGGGCCTGTGGTGGTGTCTTCGCCACCCGCTCGCCGTCGCCCTGGTCGTGGCCGGGGTGAGCCTTTACCGTGAGTTCGGCCGGTCCGGCGTGATCGTGCCCGTGGTCCTGGCCGCCGCGGTGTCGGCGCTGTGGCGGTGGCGGCACGAGTCGTCCTGGTGGACCTGGTGCGCCGGCCCCATCCTCGGCCGCTTCCGTCAGTTCTTCGTCTACCGGCGGGCCTGGCGTGAGGCGATGACCCTCTGCGGCCTGGCCAAGGTGTACGACCATCGCACGGTTCTGCCGGAGCTGCTGCGGGTCCGCTCGGACCAGGCGCTCGACGTGCTGACCATCCGCATGGTCCGCGGCCAGACACCGGAGGAGTTCCAGAAGGCAACGGCGAACCTCGCGTACGCCTTCGGTCGGCGGCACGCCCGGGTCTACTCCGAGCGCCCCGATGACCCGCCGATCCGGTCCGGCTACTGGACGCTGGTCCTAGGCGCGGTGGACCGGCTGCGGTTCCGGGACCGGCCGTCGGCGGTCTACCTGGTGTTGGTCCGCACGGATGCGCTGCGCACCCTGGTCGACCCCTTCGACGTCCCATCGGTGCCCGACTTCACCGCCCTGCCCCTGGCTCGACGGGAAGACCTGCGGCACTGGTGCCTGCACCTACTCGCCACCCACGTCCTCATCGGCGGCGCCACCCGATCCGGCAAGGGCTCGGTGCTGTGGTCGCTGGTCCGCGTCCTGGCCGGCGGGATCTCCTCCGGGCTGGTCCGGCTCTGGGTAATCGATCCCAAGGGCGGCATGGAATTCGCCATGGGTCGGCCGTTGTTCGCCCGGTTCGCCTGTAAGTCCTTCGAGGCCATGGCCGACCTGCTCGACGAGGCCGTGACGGTGATGCGCGAACGGCAGACCCGGCTTGCCGGCGCGGTGCGGGTCCACACTCCGACCCTGGCTGACCCCTTGGTCGTGGTCGTCATCGACGAGATGGCGGCACTGACCGCGTACCTCCAGGATGTCGACCTGCGTAGGCGCATCGCTGGCTCGCTCGGGTTGCTGCTGTCTCAGGGCGCCGGCGTCGGCGTCCTGGTGGTGGCCGCGTTGCAGGACCCCCGCAAGGAGGTACTGCCATTCCGGGACCTGTTCCCGACCCGCATCGCTCTCGGCCTCACCGAGGCCGCTCAGGTCGACCTCGTGTTGGGCGACGGCGCCCGCAATCGGGGCGCCCTCGCCGACCAGATGCCCCGCTGGGCCAAGGGCGTCGGCTACGTGATCCTCGACGGCACCCCGGAGCCGGCCCGGGTCCGCTTCTCGTACATCTCCGACGACCACATCCGGGACCTGGCCGCCGAGTACCCGGCCCCCGCCGACGCGGCGGACATCCTCGCTCAGGTCGGTCGAGAAACCGCCATCGAACCGGCCCGACCGCCCCTGCCCCGGCAGCGTCGCGGACCACTGCTGCCCGACTCGCTGCTGAACATCCTCGACCGGGACACCGACGGGGGTGAGCCGCGGTGACCGCTCCGACCTTCTACCGGCTGCGCGCCCCCGGCACCGATGGCGCCACCAGCACGGCGGTGTCCGTCCGCGTAGACCCCGCCCGACCCGACCCGTACCCGGTCTATCTCGCCGTTGGTGGCGGCCGGCGCCGCATGTACCTGACCCCCGACGAGGCGTGGGCGCTGTGGCGCTGCCTCTCCGAAGCGGTGGCCTCCCTCGGCGAGCCACCCGAGCACATCCGTACCCGCGTCGCCCCGGCCCGGAGGTAACCGATGTCCCTCAAGAGCTTCTTCCTCGGCACCCACCGCCTCAAGCCCCTCCACATCGACCTGAACGGCTCCCCGGACCGACTCGCCGCCGCCCTACACGGCCTGGCGCACATGGTCCGCCGCCGCAGTGACCTCGACGGGCAGCGCATCCGCATCACCGTGACCATCCGCATCCCAGAAGGCGACTTCGAATGATCCGCCACCGAGCCGAGTCGGGCATCCGGGTGCTGATCCTGCTCGCCATCGGGATCATGGCCGGTGCCGCCGCCTTCACCCACGTTCACGACCTGACCGTCGCCCACGGCCAGCCCGACTGGATCGGCTGGGCCAACGCCGTAGCCGTCGAGCTGATGGCCATCTACCTCGGCCTGGAGATCCGCGCCCGCCGCCGTGATGGTCGACCCGTCGGCCTGGTCGGCGTGCTCCTGATCGCGTTCGCGCTGCTCTCCCTCGCCGCCCAGGTCGCCGAAGCCGAACCATCCGTTTGGGGCTGGATCGTCGCGGCGGTACCATCGCTGGCCTTCCTCGCCCTGGTCAAGGTCGTCCTATCCAGCGAACCCGCCACCCCGCCGGCATCGGAGCCCGATCAGCCGCAGGACGATTGGTACGACGAGCCGCAGCCTGTCGAACCCCCGCCGCCGGCACCGGTGATGCCGCCGGCATCAGTCGCGGTGCTGTCTCCGGTCGGCGTCGTCCAGCACAACCGGCCCCAGGTCGTCGGGATCATTCGATGACGGCAGGCGTTGTCTCACCGCACCGGCGCAACGCCGAACTTTTCGACCATGAATCGCCAGAACAGCGGTATCGCTTCCTCGCTGGGGCGAGCGATCACGTCGTCTCGCCCGGACGTGCTCCGGTGCTCGATAAGAACGGCGCCGGGGCCAATCAGTCCGGACGACGGCGACCGCACGATGACTACCTCGACCGGCGGGTTCTCTGGTACCGGGCGGGCAGCGACCACCAGGTCATGCATGGAGGTGAGGCCAGCCAGCCGCGAAGCTCCGTCGCAGGCAAGGACGCTGTCGACGATCGCGGCCATGTGTTCGAAGTCAGGATGCTGCTCGGCGAAGTCGTGGAACCGAACCGCGATCTCCTGCCAGGGAACCTCCTCGAACTGGTAGGCCCAGCCTCTCCACATCACCGGCAGAGCATCCCAGGTCCGGACCTCGGCGTCTCGGCCCGAGGTGCCGCATGAGTGGTACGACGGTCGCCCCGCCGACCCTGCCCGGCCTCGGACCCGCCCCGACCCCGGTTGCTCCTCGGCCGGGGTCGCGGGCGGCCCGCATGGGGCTGCCCCGCTCGATCGACGTCCTCAAGGACATCGCCATCGAGTACGGCGTCTGCGTCCGCCCGCTCGCCATGCGCCGCACCGACCTCGACACCGGCCTGACCGAGGTCATCGACCTGCCCTGCGGCGCGACCCGTGAAGACAAGTGCCCGCCGTGCGCCAAGAAGAACCGCCGACTACGGCAGGCCCAGATCCGCGAGGGCTGGCACCGCGACGACGAGCCGCTACCCGGCCCGGAACCCGCAACTGAGGCACAGAAGTCACTGATCCTGTTCCGCGCACACCTGGAGTTCTCCCGCGACGAGGCGGTGAGGGCGGCCCAGTGGGATCAGGTGACCGATCTCGACGAAGCTATCCGCGAGGTAGAGGAGGCCATCGCCGCTGAGGGCCTGCGCGGGCGAGTCGGACCACCACACGCCACCGAGGACGAGGACCAGGACGACGAGCCCGGCCCACGGCGCAAGCGCTCGACCAAGCGACGCCAAGATGCCCCCGAGCTGCCCCGGCGCAAGGTCGAGCGGCGCACTGTCGGTAAGACCTATACCGCCCCGGACGGCTCCACCTATCAACCGTCAATGTGGCTGACGCTCACCCTCGACTCGTACGGCCCGGTCCGCCCCGACGGCACCCCAGTCAACCCGAACCGGTACGACTACCGCCGCGCGGCCTGGGACGCCGTTCACTTCCCCCGGCTTCTCGACCGGTTCTGGCAGAACCTCCGACGGTGCGAAGGCTGGAACGTCCAGTACGCCGGCTGCGTCGAGCCGCAACGCCGACTCGCCCCTCACGCACACTTCGCCATCCGGGGCACCATCCCCCGGAACGTGCTCCGCACCGTGGCGGCAGCGACCTACCACCAGGTGTGGTGGCCCTCGGTCGGCGTCCAGCGCTACACCCTCGACCGGCTGCCGGTCTGGGACGAGCAGGCGGCGGCATGGGCCGACCCGGACACCCGGGAGCCGCTGACCACCTGGACGGAAGCCCTCGACGCCATTGACGACGACCCGGACGCCGAGCCTGTGCACGTCGTTCGCTTCGGCGCCCAGGTCGACGCCCGCGGCGTCATGCCCGGCACCGAGGACGCCGAGCGGACCATCCGGTACGTCACGAAATACATCACCAAGCACACCGGCGACTGCCACAAGGCCACCACCGACCGGCAACGCAAGCACTTCGACCGGCTCTGGCAGCAACTCCAGCTCACCCCCTGCACCGACCGGTGCGCCAACTGGCTGCTCTACGGCGTCCAGCCCAAGAAGGCACACGCCAAACTCAAGCCGGGCCGCTGCAAGGGCAAGGTCCACCAGCGGGACACCCTTGGCATCGGCGGCCGGCGCATCCTCATCTCCCGCGACTGGTCCGGCAAGACCCTCGCCGACCACAAGTACGACGCGCGGGCCTGGGTCCGGGCACTGCTCGGCGTCACCACCGACGGCACGCAGCTCGTCGACGACCAGGCCGACACCACCGAACGGGTCCGCCACGCCTGGGAACTCGCCCGACCCGACGACCCCGACGTCGGCCCGATGACCCACCGGCTCATGCGCTCGATCAGCGAACGCGCCCGCTGGCGATCCGAACTACTCGCCGCCAAGGACCGGGCCGCGCAGGAGTCCGCAGATCTTTCGGCAACTCAGCACAGCGCACAGCACGACGGGGAGGAGACGCAGTGACCGAGGAGTTGTTGACCGTGCCGGAAGTGCTCGCCGAACTGCGCGTACCGCGCTCGACCTGGTTCTACTGGCGGCAGACCGGCAAGGGTCCACGAGTGATCAAGCTCCCGAACGGGCAGCTTCGGGTCCGCCGGTCGGCGCTCGGACGGTGGCTCGGTGACCTGGAGCAGGACGCCGCGTGAAGAGCTACGAGGTCCAGATCTGGGAAATCGGCAAGCGCGCTGACCGGAAGGCTCGGCCCTGGCGGGTCCGTTGGGCGGTGAGCGGCCAGCGCTTCGAGGACGTGTTCCGCACCAAGGCCCTGGCGCACTCGTTCCGCGCCGAGCTGGTCCAGGCGGCCAACGCGGGGGAGCCGTTCGACCCGGCCACCGGGCGCCCGGTCTCCGAGGCCAGAACCAAGAACCCCACTACCTGGTACGCGCACAGCCGCGCCTACGTCGAGATGAAGTGGCCCCGGGCGGCGGCCAAGACCCGGCGCTCGATCGTCGAAGCGCTGACTCCCATCACGGTCACCCTGACTCGCCCGGCGAAGCGGGGCCGACCCACTGACGCGCTGCTCCGTGAGGCGCTGTACCTCTACGGGCTCAACCCCCGCCGCTGGTCCGAGGAGATCCCGGCCGACCACGCGGCGGCCCTCGCCTGGCTGGACACCGCGTCCCTGCCGGTCGTTGAGCTGGACTCACCCGCGATGGTCCGCCGCGTCCTCGACAGCCTCTGCGTACGCCTCGACGGCAAGCCCGCGGCTGCCTCCACCGTCCAGCGGAGCGGGCCACCTTCTACAACGTGCTCGGGTACGCCGTCGAGCTGGAGCTGATCGACTCCAACCCGGTCGAGCGGGTCCAGTGGACCGCTCCCGAGGTCGCGCAGTCCATCGACCGGCGGGTGGTCGCCAACCCAGCCCAGGTCGCCACGCTGCTGGAGGCGGTGAAATCTCTCGGCAAACGCGCCGACAAGGTCACGGCGTTCTTCGGCTGCCTCTACTACGCGGGCATGCGGCCTTCGGAAGCCGCGGACCTACGGCGGGAGGACTGCGACCTTGCCGGCCGGTGCGCTGACTGCGGGGCCGACTTCGACGACCTGACGGCGGTGAAGCCTTCCCGGTCCTGCGAGCACGAGAAGATCGAATATCGCTGGGGCCGCCTGGTGCTCGCCGGCACCTCGCCGCGCGCCGGGTCGCATTGGACCGATGACGGCGGCTCCCACGAGCGGCGCGGACTCAAGCACCGGGGGAGGGCCGAGACTCGTACGGTCCCGATCCCGCCCCGGCTCGTCGAGCTGCTGTACGCGCACGTCGAGAATCACGGGGTCGGTCCGGACGGTCGGTTCTTCCGCGGCCTGCACGGTGGGCCGTTGTCGGAGTCTGTCTACGACCGGTGGTGGAAGCTCGCTCGCGAGAAGGCGCTGACTGGATCGCAGGTTGCCTCGCCGCTCGTCCGCCGGCCCTACGACCTGCGGCACGCGGCGGCTTCGCTGTGGCTGAATGCCGGTGTCCCACCGACCGAGGTCGCCCGGCGCCTGGGCCACGGCGTCGCCGTCCTGCTCCGGGTCTACGCCAACTGCATCGATGGCGGCGACGACACCATCAATGACAAGATCGGCGATGCTCTCAGGTAAGTGGTCGATCGATGCGGTGCTGGGACACTCGGGGCGATCTGACCTAAGTGCATGGGTCGCACCTGCTGACGGTAAGGGTGCGTCTGGCTGCTGACTGCTGAGGTGAACAGATTGGGAGACAAGTTGGACATGGAGTTGCCCCCAGCGAAAGGGCCGGCCCGATTTGGGCGCCGTGCCGCAGCCAGCCCGGACCTGCCTGCCGACGACCAGGTGCCGGCGCTGCAACTCTGGCATATCGGGTGGTCGTTGGCACTAGCTTTTGCGGGTGCCTTGGCGGTCGTCGGCGTGCTATACATCGCTGCGCTTTCGTGGGCGGATTGGCCACGCATTCAGCGGGACGGGAGCGTCAAGGCAACGACGCTTTTCGAATTGGTGAAGCTTGTACTTGCCGTTGTGGCGGGTATTGGTGGCGTAGCAGCCTTGGTGGTCGCCTACCGCCGACAGCGGGTCGCAGAGCACCAGAACGCGTTAGCGCATGCTGACGGCCGGCGCGCCGAAGAGGCCAAAGCTCTTGCGCAGGCGGCCGACAAGCGGGCAAAGATCGAGACTGATCGCAACGGCATCCGGCTGTTCAACGAACGCTTCACCAAGGCATCCGAGCAGCTCGGGTCGGAGAAGGCAGCCGTCCGTCTGGCGGGCGTCTACGCCATGGCCGGCCTAGCCGATGACTGGCGGGAGGGGCGGCAGACCTGCATCGACGTCCTTTGCGCCTATCTCCGCATGCCCTACGCCCCACCCCCAGATGCCTTGAACGAGATGCCGTCGCAGGTCAACGAACCGTCGCCGGCTGCGGACGTGGACACGGCGCGGACCGCTCGCGAGGAGCGGGAGGTGCGTCATACCGTCATCCGTCTCGTCGGTAGGCACTTGCGCCTTGCTGACGACAATGCAACCTCCTGGCGTGGCTGCGACTTCGACTTCACCGGTGCAGTCTTCGACGGCGCGGACCTCGCGGACGTCACGTTTAATGGTGGGCGTGTGTCCTTCGCGGGGGCCCAGTTTATTGCTGGGCGCTCGTACTTCAGTGGGGCAGTGTTCAGTGGTGGGCAGGTGTCCTTCGTTAGGGCAGTGTTTGCCGGCGAGGAGGTGTCATTCGACGGGGCAGTGTTCAGTGGTGGACGGGTGTCCTTCGCCAGGGCGGTGTTCAGAGGTGTGCGTGTGTCGTTCGATGGTGCGGAATTCACAAGTGGGCGAGTGCACTTCCTCAACGTGGCGTTCCGCGATGGGGTTACATCGTTCGACGGTGCTGTGTTTGGCCGGACGGTGCTATTCGGCGAGGCGGTGTTCAGCGGCGGCCGTGCCAACTTCGCGGGGGCAGATTTTCAAGTCCCTCCGAGATTCGACAATTGGCCCGGAGGGCGGCCCCCGGACGGTCTCATCTTGCCGAGGTCGTAAGCCCGGTGGGCGTGGGCAGATGGTGGGCGACTGGCCGGCGCTCTCCTGACCTGACGGGTCGAACCCCAGGTCGCAAGTGCTGCGGTAGTCAACATCGCTGACGCCCTGTAAATCCGTCGCGAAAGCTACAGAGGTTCGAATCCTCTACCCGCCACCAGGTGCAGACACGGCCCCTGACTAGCAGAGATGCTGATCGGGGGCCGTTGTCGTTTGTCCGGCCGAGTCCGGCCGTTGTCGACTGGTTGTGGGTACGTCGATCATGTCGCTGTGAGGTCTTCTGCGGCTGCTCGTGCTTCTAGGGAAACCGGAGGGATCTCCTGACGGATGCCGAGCGGATCGGCCTGCAACCGAAGGCCGTTGTCTCTTGATGTGCACGACCGGCTCTGCACAGGGCTCGTGCACTCTCCTGGTGCCTCGCCGTCGACCGGCGTCGTGGCTGCCACAGGGTTGGGCCCAACTGCCGGACGTGGCCCCCAGCGCCATGGCGACGGTCCCGCCAGGCAGCTACGTCGAGGGGTCTCTCCATGCTGGGCCCACTGGAACAAGGCGGGTACTTCGCGGCCCACGAGGTGCCGGAGGCCGAAATGTGGGCCCCGTTCCGACTGCTGCGGTAGGACACTGACACGCCTGCTTGAGCGCCGGTACGCCTGATGGCGCACGCAACTTGCATCTTTGAGGGTCGATGGGATTGCGCAGGTGAGCTGCGTCTATGCTGTTGACGGTCGGGCGGTGGCAGGAGGCGTCGTTCATGTGAAATGAACCCGACGAGGTACTGGCGAGATGGCGCGGAGCCGGTATGGTGGTCGATGGCCGGACTCAAGGCGCGCGTTCGAGTCACGTCGACCGATGTTACTGAGCGTAACGTTCGAACCGGATGTGTCGAGTGCTTATAGGTGGACCCGGATTGCGTTGAAGGTCGTTTTCAGCACTGCGCGCAGCGGTGAACTGTCTCGCAAGCTCGTGATCTGGCCCAGTGTGACGAGGGCGGTGGGCCGAACGGCGGGAAGTAACAGACGGTGGGGCCAGTCAGGCGGCCACCACTTCTCTGGTTGCCCGTGCTGTGGCACGATCGTGGAACCTCCACTACCCCACGAGACCTTCCGACAGGAGCAATCTTATGTCTGGTCGTAGGTTGGGCCGGCTGTATGGCTCGCTCCTCATCCTTGCCGCCGTCGCCACCATGGTCATCGCCAACCACGGCGTACCCGCCGATTTGCACCTCACGGACGTCGTCTGGGTCTGACGACCCCTGTCCGACGGGCCACCGCTTGTCAAGGGACACGCCACACCGCCAGGGAGCGGAATGATCGCGCGGGACCAGTTGAGGCGCAGGTCGTCGGAAGACGCCTGGATCATCACGGCTCCGCTGATCCTTCTGGCTGTCGCCTGCGCGACCCTCACCGGTCTGGTATCCGACCGGCCGTTCGGCGACTGGCACTGGGCAGCGCTCCTTCTCGCGGCGATGATCGCCGCGGGTCTGCCGCTGCTGGTGCTGGTCGCCCGCCGGCAGTCGGTGGCCATGACGCTTACCGAGTTGCCGCTCGTCCTGGCGCTCTACTTCCTGCCGCCGTTGACGGTCGTCGTCATCTACACGCTCGCGTCCCTGGTGACCCAACTGCGACACCGGATCACGGCGCCCAAGGTGTGGTTCAACGCGGCGCGGGCCGCCGCCGGGACGTCGCTCGCCACTCTCGTCCTCCAGGCGTTGCCGCCGAGGTCGGGTGTCGGCCCGACGACGTGGGTGAGTCTCTGCTGCGCGATCAGCGTGGTGTTCCTGGTGAGTCTCACCGCCGTCATGTCGGTGCACACCCTGTTGCAGGGCTGGCAGGCCGGCCGGGAAGCCCTCCGCGCGGCGCCGTCACTGCTCCTGACCGCGGGCATCAACGTCGCCGCCGGTCTGGTCGTCCTGATCCTGATCAAGGCGTCCTGGTGGTCGTTGGTGCCCCTGGCCGCGCTGGCGGCCGGGCTCGCTCTGGTCTATCGCTCGTACACCCAGTTCTTTCGCCAGCACCGCACGCTCACCGACATGTACGAGCTGAGCATGGCGGTCGCGGCCAGCGGCCAGGACGGCACCCTCGTCGATGCCCTACTCGGCCGGGTGCGCGCGCTGATGCAGGCCGAGTACGCCACCCTCTGGCTGCCCGCACAGGGCCGTCACCCCGAGATTCTGCTCACCGCGCGAGTCGAGGATTCTGGCCTGCTGGATCTGTCCCTGACCCCGTCGGCGTTGCGGGAGAAGGTGTTGGAGACCGCTCGCCCGGTGACTGTCGGCCGTGGCGTGACAAGTGATCCCGAGTTCAGGGCCAGCCTCGCCGAGCGGGGGGTCAAGGACACGGTGGTCGTTCCGCTCCGCTCAGGTGGTGTGGTGATTGGGACTCTTGAGGTCACCAACCGGCTCGCCGACCCGCTGTACTTCACCCAACGCGATATCTCGGTATTCGAGACGGTGGCCGCCCACGCCTCTGTGGCGCTCGAAAATTCGCGGCTTGTCGACCGCCTGCGGCACGACGCCTACCACGACACCCTGACGCGGCTGCCCAACCGGCGGCGCATCACCGCGGCGCTGGACGAGTCGGTCAAGGTTGGCGCGCCGGGTGAGGTGGTGGCGTTGCTGCTCTTCGACGTCGACGGATTGCGCCAGGTCAACGAGTCCCTCGGCCACGCCGCCGGGGACAAGGTGCTCGTCGAGGTCGCCGACCGGCTGCGGGCCAGCGCGCCGTCGTCGGCCCTGGTGGGTCGCGTCGGTGGGGACGAGTTCTTGGTGACCCTGCGTCTGGAGAACGCCGACGCGGCGCTGGAGCTGGCCGAACAGCTGCGCGACCAGATCCGCGACGAGATGGTCTTCGACGCGCTCACTCTGGACGTGGACACCGCCGTCGGGGTCGTCGTACACCCGGATCATGGCAGCGATGCCGCGACCCTGCTGCTCCGCGTCGATCTGGCGGCGAACGCCGCCAAATCGGTGCCCGGCAGCGTGCAGTTGTTCAACCCGGGCCTGGAATCCCGGTCGTTGCGCCGGCTGGGTCTCGCCGGTGACCTGCGTCAGGCGTTGGACCAGAACGAGCTGGAGGTCTACTTCCAGCCCAAGGTGACCTTGCGGGACCGGCGTCTGCTCGGTGTCGAGTGTCTGGCCCGGTGGGAGCACCCGACGCACGGCACCGTCGCTCCCGAGGACTTCGTGGCGGTTGCTGCGCACACCGGCCAGTTGAGTCGGCTCACCGAGGTGGTGCTCCGCGAGGGTCTGCGGCGCAGCCGGGACTGGGCCGAGGCCAACCAGCCGCTGCCGATCGCGGTGAACCTCGCCGCCCGTACGCTCACCGACCAGCACTTCCCGGACCGGGTGCAGGAGCTGTTGACCGAGTACGGGGTGCCGGCGCAGCGCCTCACGCTGGAGATCACCGAGTCGGGGGTCCTGGACGGCACGGACCGGCCGATCCCGACGCTGCGCAGGCTCCGCGATCTCGGCGTCCGGCTGTCGGTGGACGACTTCGGCACCGGTGACTCCTCGCTCGCCCACCTGCGCCGGCTGCCGGTGCACGAGGTGAAGGTGGACCGGTCCTTCGTGCAGGGCATGGCGACCGATCCGGGGGACCTGGCGATCGTCAACGCGGTGGTGACGCTCTCTCAGCAGTTCGGTCTGGCCGTGGTCGCCGAGGGTGTGGAGAGTGAGCTGACCCTGGAGCTCCTTCAGGACATCGGGTGCGAGATCGGCCAGGGCTTCCTGTTCAGTCGACCGCTGCCGTACGAGCGGTTGGCGGCCTGGTTCGGCGCTCAGGTCGACCCCGAAACGATCTCCGGTGGGGAGCTTCCGCGGCTGCGTGTCGTGCCCTGAGCTGGGCGTAGACGATCACCGGGGATCCGATTTCACCTGTCGAGCCGGGCCGTGTACTCTTACTTCTGCGCGCCCCACGGGGAGATCGCGCAGGCCCCCTTAGCTCAGTCGGCAGAGCGTCTCCATGGTAAGGAGAAGGTCTACGGTTCGATTCCGTAAGGGGGCTCGAGGGTTCAGCTGGACCCACCGCGGCGGTGTAGCTCAGATGGCAGAGCAAGCGGCTCATAATCGCTGTGTCGCCGGTTCAAGTCCGGCCACCGCTACTCTCGTCTTCCGGGCTCGTTCCCGGTGGTCGTGGAGATGGGCGCCACTGGCGCCCACTTTGCATGTCCGCGCAGTCAGCGTCTAGGCTGACGCGTCGTAGTTGTTTCCGTTAGCGAGGAAGGCACTCCGCCGTGGCGAAGGCTACCGATGTCCGGCCGAAGATCACTTTGGCGTGTGTGGAGTGCAAGGAGCGCAACTACATCACGCGCAAGAACCGCCGGAACGACCCCGACCGCATCGAGCTGAAGAAGTTCTGCCCGCGCGACGGCCGGCACACGGTTCACCGCGAGACCCGCTGATCTCTGGCCGGCACACGCCGGCCATTGACGAGGCCTTTCCAATCGCCGATCTGACCGGTACGGCGCGGCTCAGCCGCTGCCTGCCGACCAGATCGGCGATTGTGCTTCCCGTGTAGGTTCGCGGCATGTCTCTGGACCCTTCCTTCGTCGGACGGACGTATCCGCCGACCGCCCCCTACCAGGTGGGCCGAGAAAAGATCCGTGAGTTCGCCACGGCCATCGGCGCCACCGACGCGGCTCACCACGACCCGGTGGCGGCGCAGGCGCTGGGTCACCCGGACGTGGTCGCCCCGCCGACCTTCCCGGTGATCGTCACCATGGCGGCGAGCCGCCAGATCATCGAGGACCCGGCCCTGGGTGTGGACTTCAGCCGGCTGGTGCACGGCGACCAGCGGTTCGCGTACACCCGGCCGGTGGTCGCGGGCGACGAGCTGGTCTGCACCAACACCATCGAGGACGTCAGCAGCCGGGGCGGGCACGGCTTCCTGACCACCCGCACCGACGTGAGCACCGTCGCCGGGGAACCGGTGGTCGCCGTCTGGGCCCGGTACGTCATCCGCGGGGAGGGCTGAGATGGAGCTGCCAGCCAAGACGTTCCGGGTGACCCGGGCCGACCTGGTCCGCTACGCCGGCGCCTCGGGTGACTTCAACCCGATCCACTGGAGCGACCGGGTCGCCACGAAGGTGGGGCTGCCCGGGGTGATCGCGCACGGCATGTTCACGATGGCCCTGGTCGGTCGGGCGGTCGCCGAGTGGGCCGGGGCGCCCGACGCGGTCATCGAGTACGGCGTTCGGTTCACCCGGCCGGTGGTGGTCCCCGACGACGACCAGGGGACCGAGATCGAGGTGACCGCGCGGGTCCGTGAGGTGACCGAGGACGGCCTCACCCGGCTCGATGTGACCGCGACCTGCCTGGGGGAGAAGGTGCTCGCGCAGGCGCGGGCGACCATCCGGACCGCGCGCTGAATCGGGTCCGCCACGCGTGGCGGGGAGACCGGTTGGGAAAGTCGGGTGCCTACCCGTACACTGGTCCGCCGTGGGGCAAGTGACCCCTGCACGGTCGTCTGTGACCGCGTGGGGCGAGTGTTGCCGCACAGGGGTGTAGCTCAATTGGCAGAGCAGCGGTCTCCAAAACCGCAGGCTGCAGGTTCAAGTCCTGTCACCCCTGCGCCTCAGGCCTGACCGTTCCCGTGGGTCGCGCCGCCGACAAGGTGGCGTCCGGCCCGTGGTGGTGGCATCGGCGGGGTGGTTCCGAGGCATTCGGGCCCCCGGTTGATCCACCGGCCGCGGCCCGTCGCGGGACGGTTCGGCCCGGCCGGCGTGACCAGCGCCGCGCACGCCGCCCGGCGTGCGACCCGAGATTCCGCGACGGAGGGCGAAGTGGCCGACAACAAGCGGCGCGGCGAGGACGCCGGCGACGATCGTCTGGACGACGAGATCGTCGACGACGTAGCCGACGACGACGCCTCCGGCGCGGACGAGCCGGTTTCCCGGGGAGGCACCGCGACGCGGTCCCGCGCCCGGGCGGAATCGGCGGACAGCCGGCCGACCACGAGGTCGGAAACCGGTCGGGTGGGCGTGTTCGGCCGCATCGCCCGGTTTTTCCGCGAGGTCGTTGCCGAACTGCGTAAGGTCATCTGGCCGACCCGCAAGGAGTTGCTGACGTACACCGCCGTGGTGGTCACGTTCGTCGCGGTGATGCTGACGATCGTGGGCGTGCTGGACTACGGCTTCGCCAAGGCCGTGTTGTTCGTCTTCGGCAACTCGGACTGACCGGCTGTCTCCAGCCGATAGTGACGGAAGTGAGCGAGCGTGCCTGAGTACGACGAGACCGCCGGACCGGTGGACGAGCAGTCCACGGTCGCGACGGCGGCTGGTGACGAGTCGGTTGAGGCCGCCAGCGAGCCGGAGTTCCCCACCACCGAGCCTGCGCCGGACGAGGAGTACGACCCGGTCGCCGAGCTGCGGCAGAAGCTGCGCTACGCCCCGGGCGACTGGTACGTGGTGCACTCGTACGCCGGTTACGAGAACAAGGTGAAGACCAACCTCGAGACCCGGATCACGAGCCTCGACATGGAGGACTTCATCTACCAGGTCGAGGTGCCGACCCGGGAAGAGGTCGAGGTCAAGAACGGTAAGCGTTCGCAGATCCAGGCCAAGGTCTTCCCGGGCTACATCCTCGTCCGGATGGAGCTGACCGCCGAGTCCTACTCGTGTGTCCGCAACACCCCGGGCGTGACCGGCTTCGTGGGTGCGACCGACCGGGCCGACCGGCCGGCGCCGCTCTCCCTCGACGAGGTGCTGAAGTGGCTGGCGCCGGCCGTCGAGACCGAGCAGAAGAAGGCCAAGCCGGAGATCAAGGTCCTCGACTTCGAGGTCGGCGACTCGGTCACCGTCACCGACGGCGCGTTCGCCTCGCTGCCGGCCACGATCAGCGAGATCAACGCCGACCAGCAGAAGCTCAAGGTGCTGGTGTCGATCTTCGGCCGGGAGACCCCGGTGGAGCTCAACTTCAACCAGGTCGCCAAGATCTGACCGGTCGTGGGGGGGGGGGGCCGCCCCCCCCCCCCCGCGGGCGGGCCCCCCCCCCCCCCCCCCCGGGGGCGCCCGGGGGGGGGGCGGGGGGGGGGGGTGTGGGGGGGGGCGGGGCCCCGCCCCCGGCCGGCGGGGGGC
>NZ_JBIDDK010000008.1:0-300112 GCF_043205095.1 Micromonospora sp. NPDC047557
CAGGACATGCCCCTGACCCAGGCCGCGCAGACCGTACAGGTCTCCGCCTACCCGGACGCCTACGCCCAGTGGGAGCAGCAGGCCACCGACCTCGTTGGCCAGCACTGGAACAGCTGACCCCCACCGCACGAACCGACCGATGGCCGGCACCCCGAACCCGGGGTGCCGGCCATCGGCATACCCAGCCCCCGCTCATTGACCTGGCCGCCACCCCGAGTTGGGTGCCGGCCATCGGCATACCCGGCCATCGCTCATTGACCTGGCCGCCACCCAGAGTTGGGTGCCGGCTATCGGTGTACCCGGCCATCGCTCACTGACCTGGCCGCCACCCCGAGCCGGGTGCCGGCTAGCGGCATACCCAGCTCCGCCGAGTGACCGGCCGACCCGCACATCCACGGGCGTAGCTTGGCTGACCGGCATCGTCGGCCCGCGTGACGGTGAATCTTGGACAGCTTCCGTTCGGGCCCTAACGGAAACTGTCCAAGATCTCGGCATGACGGCCGACCGCCGACGGGCGGCGGGCGGCGGGCATTGGGCGGCCGGTCAGGTGTCGGCCGTTGGTATGCCCGGCCCGTGACTGACCGCCGATCGGCATGCCGACCTGGGCGACGCGTGAACCCAAGCGGCATGCGGTGCGTCGACCCGCGCGGTGCGTCGACCCGCGCGGCGCGTACTCCCGGGATTTTCAGTCGTGGTGGCTGCGGAGGATGTCGATCAGCGCGGCGACCAGCGCGAGCGCGATGATCCCCGTGGCGAGCAGTAGCGATTTCTCGAAGGCCGACGTCCAGTTGCCGCGACTGTCGGCGAGCGAGGAGAAGAACATCGACCCGACCGCGGCGATGCCGGCCGCCGCCCCGATCCGCTGGCCGGTCTGGAGCATGCCGGCCCCGCTGCCTGCCTGGGGAACCGGCACCTGGGCGAGGGTGAGTGTCTGGTTGGGGGCGATGACCAGTCCGCTGCCGATACCGGCGACGAGCAGCGGCGCGGCGGTGACCCAGGGCGCCGGGGCGTCGGGCGCGAGGCGCAGTGCGAGCACCGTGGCGGCCAGGCCGACCACCACGCCGAGCAGTCCGATGGCGACCAGGGGACGGCCGAAGCGGTTGACGATGCGTCCCCCCAGCGCGGACGCGGCGGCGGACCCGAGCGCGAACGGGGTGATGGCGAGACCGGCGACGAGCGCGCTGTAGCCGAGGCCGTTCTGCAGGAACAGGGTGAAGATGAAGAAGATCGCGGTGAACCCACCGAAGTAGACCAGCGCGATGAGCGATCCGAGTGTGTACGACTGGAAGGTGAACAGGCGCAGGTCGAACAGGGGCTCGCGGTGCCGCGCGTACCACCGTTCCCACAGCCCGAAGGCGACCAGCACCGCCAGGCCGGCTGGGATGAGCGCCCACTTCCACGGCGTACGCCACTGCTGCTCCTGTACGAGTGGCAGCAGGATCAGCACCACGCCGACGCCGAGCAGTAGCACGCCGATCGGGTCGAGTCGGCGTCGGCCGGGCTGGCCGGCGGGTCGACCGGGCAGCAGCCGCCACCCGAGGATCACCGCGACGATGCCGACCGGCACGTTGACGAAGAAGACCCACCGCCAGCCGTGCTCCTCGCCGCCCAGGGCGATGAGCAGCCCGCCGAGCAACGGCCCGACGGCGGTGGAGATGCCGATGGTCGCGCCGAGCAGACCGAACGGGCGGGCTCGTTCCGGCCCTCGGAACAGCTGTTGGATCAACCCGATCACCTGCGGGTTGATGATGCCGGCGGCGGCGCCCTGGAGCAGCCGGGCGGCGACCAGCCAGGTGGGGGAGGTGGCCAGGCCGGCGAGCGCGCTGGTCAGGGTGAACAGCGCGATGCCGAAGACGAACGCGTTGCGCCGCCCGCGGAAGTCACCGAAGCGGCCGGCCGGTACGAGCACCAGCCCGAAGGTCAGCGCGTACCCGGAGAGGACCCACTGCAGGTCGCTCGGGGAGGCGTGCAACGCGCGGTCGATGGACGGCACCGCGACGTTGACGATGCTCACGTCGAGCAGCGTCATGAACGCGGCGACCAGCCCGACCCCGACGGCCTGCCAGCGTCGGCGGTTCTCGGCCGCGTCGACCGGCTGCGGCTCGTGCGCCGCACTCATGGTGCCCCCCGTTGACGGTCGATCATGCATCCCTGACCGCTACCCCGGCAGGCGGGGGCCAACCGTCGGGGGTCACGCCATCTGGCGG
Organism: Micromonospora sp. NPDC047557; assembly: GCF_043205095.1. NCBI lineage: Bacteria > Bacillati > Actinomycetota > Actinomycetes > Micromonosporales > Micromonosporaceae > Micromonospora > Micromonospora sp. NPDC047557. The sequence goes on from NZ_JBIDDK010000008.1 coordinate 2,208, forward strand.
GCGCAGAATCGGGGGCCGAAGTCGAGGCCGGCCATCGGCGAGTCCTCGCGGTGCAGCAGGCCCTTCTGCGTGAGTTCGTGCAGTGGGGTGTGCACCTGCTCCTCGGTCAGACCGGATCCTTCGGCGATCAGGTCCGGATAGGGGACCTGGCCACGAGCTTCGAGGGCGGTGACCGCCTGGTACACGCGCTGCTCGACCTCGGACAGCTGAACCCGCTGCATGATCTCCTCCTTTGCTCGTCCGCTCCCGCGCGGACGGTCGCGCCACGTCGGTTACCCCCTGCCTGACCGAAGATGCCCACCCGATCGGGCGTATGGCAGCTCGCCGTGCCCGGGCCGCGCAGCGGAGGGTGCCCTAGGCTGCAACCGTGATCGTCTGGGATCTCGTCGTCGTCGGCGCCGGCCCCGCCGGGCTCTCCGCGGCACACGCCGCGGCCCGCGCCGGCGTTCGTACGCTGGTTGTCGAGCGGGCCGCGCACCCGCGGTACAAGACCTGTGGCGGTGGCCTGATCGGCACGTCGCTGGCGGCCGTGCGCGGTCGCATCGAGGTGCCCGCGCACGACCGGGTGGACCGGGTGACGTTCACCCGCGACGGCCGGCGGGAGTTCACCCGCCGCAACGGCAGTCCGGTGGTGACCATGGTGCGCCGCGAGGAGTTCGACGACCGGCTGCGCGCGGCGGCGGTCGCCGCCGGCGCGCAGATGCGGGAGCAGGTCGCGGTCCGCGCGATCGAGCAGGACCCCGAGGGCGTACGCCTGCGGCTGGCCGACGGTACGACGATCACGGCCCGCACGGTGATCGGCGCGGACGGTTCCTCGGGGGTGACCGCCCGACACGTGGGCGTGCGCTACCGGCAGGTGGACCTGGGGCTGGAGTTGGAGGTGCCGGTGCCGCCCGCCGAGCAGGAGCGTTGGCGCGGGCGACTGCTGCTGGACTGGGGGGCGATGCCGGGCTCGTACGCCTGGGTGTTTCCGAAGGGCGACCGGTTGACCGTCGGTGTGATCGCGGGCCGGGGCGCGGGGGAGGGGACGCGCGCGTACCTGCGGGAGTTCGTCGACCGGTTGGGCCTGACCGGGCTGCCGGCGGAGCACGACTCGGGTCACCTGACCCGTTGCCGTGCGGAGGACTCCCCATTGCGCAACGGCCGTGTGTTGGTGGTGGGGGATGCCGCCGGGCTGCTGGAGCCGTGGAGCCGCGAGGGCATCAGCTTCGCGCTGCGCTCCGGGGAGATGGCCGGCGCGGCGGTCGCCGACGGTGATCTGGCCGGGTACGAGCGGGCGGTCACCGAGCGCCTGACGCCGGAGATGCGGGCGGGATTCCGGCTGCTCGACCTGTTCACCCGCCGCCCGGAGGTCTTCCACGCGCTGTTGGCGACCCCGCCGGGTTGGCGGATGTTCGTCCGCTTCTGTCAGGGTCGGGCAAGTTTCGACAACATGCTGCGACGCAGACCGGTCCGGGCGGCGCTCGCGGTGCTGGACCGGCTGCCCGCCCCGCGCCGGCCGGCCGCCAACATCTACTCCTGAGCAACAGCCCGGCGGTCCGCAGGCCCGCCAGGCCCGCCTCGCCTGCGCCCGTGTGCCCGCCTGGCCTGCGCTCGCCTGCGTCCGTCTGCTCGCCTGGTCCGCGGGCTGACGGCCGACGGCACCGGTCTGGCCGGCGACCGGGTCGTGGCCCAGGCCCCGCGCCCCCGCCCTGTCGAGGGCGCGTTGCTCGGGCCACACACCCAGGATCCTAGGATGCCTTACGCGATGTGTCGGCCCGCACCCGACGGTCGAGGGGACTGTCAGCCGAGAGGCCGGTGCTGCGGGCCGCCCGCCGTCAGACAATGGCAGGGCAGAAGGGGGTGCCGATGGCCGAGCAACCGTTCACCGAGGACGAGTACGCGTTCCTGCGCCACATCCGGTTCGGGGAGTTGCCGCCCGCTGTTCGCCCGGACGAGCGCGTCGCGCTGACCGAGACCGATCCCGGGCGGGACCGGCCGGAGAAGGCCGAGGACCCGATCCGCTGGAACGTGCAGGGCTGAGGCGGGAACGTGCAGGGCTGAGATTGGAACGTGCGGGGCGCAGAGACGAGCAGGCGGGCCGGGGCGTCGCCACCCACGGCCCGCCTACGTGCTGCGATCAGAAGACCGGCACGCCCTCGCGTACCAGTCGCCAGTTGGGCTGGAAGAAGTCGTCCGGGTTGATCGTCCCCTTGGCCTGCGCCCAGTCGATGAGCAGCTGGCGGATCTCCTGCTGCGCGTTGTAGACCTGGGTCTTCACGATGCCGGGGAAGTTACCTCCGCCGCTGCGCCGGTAGTTGTTCACCGCCATCACGAACTGCGCGTCGTCCGCCACCGGGGTGTCGGTGCCGGGAAGCACCAGCCGGGTGATCCGCTGGCCGACCGGCTTGGAGATGTCGATGTCGTAGTCCAGGCCGGAGATCACGTCGTAGTTGTAGTCCGGAACCGCGGGCGAGTCGCTGATCTGCTCGGTGTCCACGGGAGCGCCCGGGGCGAGGGTCCGGAAGTACTTCGCCGAGTACTCCAGGTACGCGCGCACCTCCGCGCCGCTGAGCACGACCGCCTCGAGGGTGTTGTCGTACACGTACAACCCGGCCACGTCACGGATCTTGACGTCGCCGGCGGGGAAGACCGCGGTACGGCTGAACGGCGAGGCCTGCGACAGCACCGGCAGGTTGGCGTACTGCGTGCCGGCCAGCGCCTTCGTGACGGTCTCGGCCTGGACGTGGTTGATGAAGTCCAGGATGGGGGTGTCCTTGTACCGGGACTCCACGGCGGACATTTCCACGCTGGCCTGGGCCACCACCTGGTTGACGTACGCGATGGTCTTCTGGTGTTGGGCCCGCACGGCGGCGAGCACCTTCGGGTCCTCGACCACCGTGTTGGTGTTGAGCATGGTGGCGGCCTTCTTGGTGATCGTCCAGCGGCCATGCTCACGGGCGAGGGTGAAGTCCATCCGGGTGAGCCGCTGGCCCCACTTCGACGGCTCGGAGAGCAGCACCTGCGCGCCGGTCCGCTCGTTGGTGACGAACCGCTCGACGACCTCGTTGTGGGCGTGCCCGAAGAGGATCGCGTCGATCCCCGGCACCTGCTGCGCGATGAGCGCCACCGGGTTCTCGTTGGGCAGCTCCGGGCCGTAGCTGGAGGTGCCGCTGTCGCCGCCGTGCGCGGAGATCAGCACGAGGTCCGCGCCGCGGGCCCGCATGATCGGCACCCACTTCGCGGCGGTCGCCACCATGTCGTCGAAGCGCAGCTTGCCCTCGACGTTGCCCTTGTCCCAGATGGCCACGCCGGGGTTGGTCAGGCCGAGGATGCCGACCCGCAGGGTCGGCGCCGCGAAGCCGAGGGAGACCTTCTTGATGACGTACGGCAGGAAGGCGGGCTTGCCGGTCTTCGCGTTGATCGCGTTCGCGGCGAGCGCCGGGAAGCCGAGCTGGCGGATCCACAGGTCCAGCAGCGGCAGGCCGTAGTTGAACTCGTGGTTGCCCAGCGTCACGGCGTCGTAGTCGATGACGTTCATGGCCCGGGCCATCGGGTGCTTCTCGCCGGTGGCGGTGATCGGCTCCTGCTTGGCGTAGTACGTGGCGAGGGGGGTGCCCTGAATGGTGTCGCCGGCGTCGAGGACCAGCGTGGCCTTGCCGCGCCGCTCGGCGCGGATCTGGTTGATCAGGGTCGCCAGCTTCGCGACACCGATGTCGTTGTGCTTGCTGTCGTCGTACTCGGCGTCGCGGTAGTAGTCCCAGTTGTAGACGTTGCCGTGGGTGTCCGACGTGCCCAGCAGCGTGAGGTCCCAGGTGCGCGACCGGGCCGGGCCCGCTGCCTGCGCGGGGGCGGCGGCGATCAGCGGGGCGGTCGCCGCCGCGGCGGCGACGGCGAGCACCTGGCGACGCGACGGACCGGATCCAGAGGTCATGACGTGCCTTTCCATGGGGGTGGACGCGCCTCGTGAGCGCCTCGCGCACCATAACCAGCGCCTGTCACGTGCGCCACGCCAGCCCCGATTTTCGCAGGCCGTCGCAGGTAGGGCGCTCTGGACGAGGTCGCGGGGGAGCGGCCCGCGGTGCGAGGAGGAAGAAGGGGCGGCAGTTCGGCACCGACACCCCGCAGGGTCGGCCCGGCCAGCGGCGGAGCTGGCACCCCGGCGGGACGGGTTCGCGGGCGGTGGCGTCAGCGGGGCCAGGTGGCGAAGCGGTGGCGCACCCTGGCGACGTCGTCGGCGTCCAGGCCGTAGCGGCCGAAGCGCTTGTCGGACAGCCGGTCCAGGTAACGCCCGGCGGCCCGCACGTCGGCCGGGTCCAGTGCGGGGTCGACCTGCCGGGCGAGCATCAAGAGCTGCGTCACGTCGTAGTGTTCCAGGGCCGCCGCCACGTCGATGAAGTCTCGGACCTCCCGCCGGTTGACCAACGCCGCGATCTTGTTGGCGACCAGGTCGCGCACGTCCATCACCGGGCCGAGGTCCATCACCACCGGGCTCTGCTGCCGGTCCAGCCGGGCCAGGCTGAGCCGGATCTCCCGCCCGTCGCGGCTCACCACGAAGTCCTTCATGTCCTGGCCGTACCCGTCGAACAGATCGGCGAGCTCGCTGTCCGGGTCGGCGTCGGTGACGGTGAACCCGGCCCGCTCCAGCGCCACGCGCACCCCGGCGGTGGCCGCCGCGGCGGCGCCCTCGACGTCGGCGAAGAGGTCGACGTCCTCGGTTGGCCGGGCTACCAGGCCGTGCGCGGCCCAGGCCACCCCGCCACCCAGCACGAACCGGTACGGCCCGGCGGCGGTCAGCGCCACCCGGGCCACTTCCCGGTAGAACTCGTGCAGGTGTGGTGCGATCACGCCGCGCGCAGGCCGCGGTGCCGGCTCTCCCAGGCGAGGCGGACGCCCCGGGGCAGGTTGAGCAACCGCCACACCCGGCGCAGTGTCCGCCCGTTGATCAGGCTGCGCAGGTCGTCGGCGCTGGCGGTCTCGCGCAGCACGTTCTCGTACATCCAGAGCAGCTGGTCGGGGTCGCCGAGGTCGAAGGTGCGCTCGGCGTTCCACATCAACCGCACCGGCAGCTCGACCAGGCCGCGGGTGGGGCCGGTGAGCTCGGTGAGGGTGCGCGCCACCACGGCCGGACGACCCGGGCGGGCCAGGAAGGCCACGCCGGTCGCGGTGGGCGAGACGGCCTGCATGCTGTCAGGGTAACGCCCGCCGGTCCCGGTGTCGCTCAAGCGACCTTCCTCGGACTGCGCGCACGTCCCGACGTGGTTAACGGAAGCTGCCAGATAACCGACAGCTCGCCCGGTTCTTCGGGGCTAGGGTGGCCGCTTCCCGGTGTCATCTGAAGGGACTCGCGGTGAGCGGTTCGTCAATGTCGTTCGAAACCGCCCGCCGTATTCTCGGCAAGCACGACCCGGGGTGGAGTGCGAAGCTCGGCACCCTGCTGGGATTGGCGGCTCTCGGCAGCGGCGGCGCCGGCGCCCTGCTGCCGGCGATCAGCGTCGCGTGGGGATGGATCGACCAGAAGAACGAGCTGGTCCAGCAGATCACGATGGCCGTCGAGCGTTTCCGTGACCGTACCCTCGGTGCGAAGGGTCGGGAACGGCATGAGTTGATCGCGGCCGCGCACACCGCACTGATCGCGGGCGCCTTCTTCACTGCCCTCAACAAGGTGGTGGGCGAGGGCTACGCACGCCTTCGTCTCACCGAGGGCGAGAAACAGAAGATGGTTCGCGGGAAAAGCAACGTCACCCACGACACCATCGTTTCGTACCTGCTGGGTGTGGAACTGCCGCTGCCGTGGGCGGGCTGTGGGTTCGAGGCCAACCTGAGGGCCTCGGTGATTCCGTTCTACGAGTCGATGACGGAGCGGTGTCTGGGTTTCTTTCGGGGCCTCGCCGCCTGGGAGAAGATCGAGCCCGACGGGCACAACCCGTTCGGGCCGTCGCCGATGGAGATGCGCATCGTCACCAGTGCGATCGGAATCTACCGCGACGACTACCGTCGGCTGGCCGCCGACGTGCCGGAATTCGGCATGTGGGCGTTGCTGGACCAGATCGGGTTCGTGGCGGCGACGCAGGAGGACGCGCACCGGACGTCCGTGCAGTTCCAGCAGCGGTCGCTCGCGCTCATGGAGCAGCTCCTCAACGACCTGCCGTACCTGCCGAACAGGCAGCACGGACACGACCGGACGATCATGGCGCAGCGTAACCGCCATCTGCTGTCGGAGCCGATCGCCCAGGTCACCGAGATGGATCAGATGTCGGGCCTGCGGATGCCGACCACCGAATCGGGTTACGTGAATCCGCACTTCCAGTGGGCCGTCACCGACGGTCAGTCCCGCACCTGGGAGGAGGAGTGGTGGAAGCAGCAGCGGAACGGACACCGGCTGGATCATTTTCTCGCCGCGTACTTCGCCTCGGCTCGCAGCGCGGAGCGTCCGCTGGTGATCCTCGGTCATCCGGGCGCCGGAAAGTCCCTGCTCACCAAGATCACGGCGGCGCGGCTGCCGGCCGAGCATTTCACTGCCGTCCGTGTGCCGCTGCGCGAGGTGAAGAATCCGGCGGGCAAGATCTACCAGCAGATTCAGGAATTCCTGGACGACGACACCCACCTCGGTGTGCGGTGGCGTCAGCTGTCCGACGCCAGTCAGGACGTCACCAGAGTGGTCCTCCTGGACGGTCTGGACGAACTGATGCAGGCCACCGGCGCGACCGAGTCCGGTTTCCTGCACGAGGTGCGCGAGTTCCAGGAGAAGGAGGCATCGATCGGTTCGCCGGTCGCCGTCGTGGTGACCTCCCGTACCGTGGTCGCCAACATCGCGAACATCCCGGCCGGCTCGCTGGTGATCAAGTTGCGCGATTTCGACCGGGAGCAGGTCGGCGAGTGGGTCGACATGTGGAACGAGGTCAATCGGGAGCCGATCGCCAACGCGACGGTCAAGCCGCTCGCCGCCGACACCGTGTGGTCGATGGGCGAGCTGGCCCGTCAGCCGCTGCTCCTGCTCATGCTGGCGATCTTCGGGGCGACTGACGACCCGCCGGTGGACGGCGCCGGTCAGGTCACGCAGGGGCAGCTCTACCAGTGGCTGCTCAACGGCTACGTGAGTCGTGAGGTCACCAAGGCGCCCCGGCCGGCGGGTCGACAGCTGGAGGGCGACGAGGCCGCCGTCCAGGCGGACCGCGAGCTGTGGCAACTGGGAATCGCGGCGTTCGCCATGTTCAACCGGGGGCAGCAGTCGGTGAGTGGCCAGGACCTGGACGCCGACCTGGCGCCGATGCTGCTGTCGTCGGCCGCGTACACCGGGAACCGGAAGCGTTTGTCCCGCCCGCTGGACCCGGCGATCCGTACGATCGCCCGGTTCTTCTTCATCCACGCGGCAGACGTCGACAGCAGTCTGGTCACCGGCAGCAGCTACGAGTTCCTGCACGCGACGTTCGGTGAGTACCTGATCGCCTACCACGTGTTGCATCAACTGGACGGCCTCGCGAACGCGCGGCGATACCTGCCGGTCGGTCAGGAGTGGACCGATGACCAGTTCTTCGCGCTGCTGTCGCACCAGCAGTTGTCGGTCGGCGGCGCGGTCATGCCCTTCGTGCGGGAGCTGTTCGAGACCAGGTCGAGTGGGCAGCGGGCGGTGATCGTGGCCGAGTTGAAGGCGCTCATCCGTTCCAGCCAGGAGCGCGAGACGTTCGGCCGGTTCCGGGACTACAACCCGTCCGGGCGCAACCTGCTCGGCCGGGTCGCCGCCTACCTCGGTAATCTGCTCACGCTTCTGGTCGAGCTCGGCGATGCGTCCATCGCCCTGCGCGATCTCGTGCCCGACGGTCGTGACCCGCTGTCCTGGTGGCAGTCGACGATCAGGTTCCTGCACGCCGGTCTCGACGACAACGGCTGGGCGATGCTCCTGTCCGCCATCGACTTCTCCGCCGGTGACGAGCCGGTGGTGTCCAAGCGGCGCGTGCCGATCGACCGGTTGCTGCGGCACGCCCATGAAGCCCGCCTCGCCGGAGATTCCCGGCGGGAGCTGCAACTCCTGCTCGGCGCGACCGCCCTGCACGGTCGCCGGGTCGCGCAGTGGGACGACGAGCAGGGCGACGTGTGCATGAAGGTGGTGTCGTCCCTGGTGCACCGCGACGAACGCCCCGGCGACCACGAGACCATCATGGACGCCTCGGCCCTGCCGTCGGCGCAGGAGATCGTGAGCCTGCTCATCGAGTATCTCGTCCACCACGCGGGTCGCCTCGAATACGAGGACGTACGGAAGCTGACCCAGCTGGTGCTCTGGTCGGACGGCACCGAGGCGGCGGTGCGGCTCGCCCCGGTGCTGGCGCAGCACCCGAACCTGTTCATCGAGTTTCCCCGGCTGTTCACGATCTACGAACGTGACCTCGTCGACGCCCGTGAGGTGGCCGAGGTGTTCGCCGCGATGCGCGTCGGCCTGGTCGTCTGGCAGGGCAGCGAGGCGCAGGCGTTCAAGGACGTGATCGGTCAACTCGTCAACAAGCAGCGGGGTCGGCTGCGCGAGGTCTCCATCCAGCAGATCAAGGACCTGTCGAAGTTGGCCCCCGAGGTCGCGCGTCCCGCCATCCCGCCGTTGGTCGCCATCCTGGCTGACGATTACCAGCGTCGGGGCGCGGTCGAGGTGCGCACGTCGCCGCTGTCTGACGGGCGGCACCGCAACGACCAGCCGCGGCCGCCCCGCGCCGGGTCGGAGGAGGATCGTCCGGCCCGGTGATGAGTTGTCGCGCCCGCACCCGTCATACCTGCGACGGGACATGACGAGACGGGAGCATGACGTGACGAGTGCGCACACGGACGAGCAGGTGGGCATGGGTGATCTGGGTGAGGTCGACGAGTCGGCCTTCGCAGGGCTGGCGGGTCGGCACCGGCGGGAGCTGCACGTGCACTGCTATCGGATGCTGGGGTCGTTCGAGGATGCCGAGGACGCCGTGCAGGACACGTTGCTGCGCGCGTGGCGGCGGCGGGAGACCTTCGCGGGGCGTTCGTCGTTCCGGGCCTGGCTGTACCGGATCGCCACGAACGCCTGCCTGGACCTGCTCGCCAGGCGCCGCCCGGAGCCGGCGACCGGCGGCGAGGTGCGGTGGTTGCAGCCGTACCCGGACCGGCTGCTCGACGAGCTGCCGGCCGGCGACGCGGACGAGCCGGAGACCGTCGCGGTCGCGCGGGAGACGATCGAGCTGGCGTACCTGGTGGCGGTCCAGCACCTCGCGCCGCGCCCCCGGGCCGTGTTGATCCTGCGGGACGTGCTGGGCTGGCCGGCTAAGGACGTCGCGGAGCTGCTTGGGGACTCCGTCAACTCGGTGAACAGCGCGCTGCAACGGGCCCGCGCCGGCATGCGCGAGCACCTGCCCGCCGAGCGACAGGACTGGACCGGCGGTGCGGAGGACGCCGGGACGCGTGAGCTGGTACGCCGCTTCACCGACGCGAGCGTGGCCAAGGACATCAAGGCCCTCGCCACCATGCTGCGCGACGACGTCCGCTGCTCGATGCCGCCCACCGCCGGCGTCCACGTCGGCCGCGACGCGGTGCTGAACGACTGGGTCCAGGATGGCTTCGCCGACCTGGGACGCCTGCGGGGCGTCCCGACCGCCGTGAACCGGCAGCCCGCCGTCGCCTTCTACCTGTGGCGGGAGTCCGAGAACGCGTACCTGCCGCTGACCATCGACGTTCTGCGCGTCGCCGGCGGGGCGGTCGCCGAGATCGTCACCTTCCACGACGACCAGTTCCCGCGGCTCGGGCTGCCGCAGCGCCTCCCCGAGGACGGTGCCAGGTGAGCGCCGCGGCCCCGGCGTCGGGCCGGACCAGCCGTACCCACCGACTGCGCGGGCTCGTCGGTGTCGGGCTCCTCGCCACGCTGGTCGCGGTGCTGGCCACCACCGTCGCCGCCGCGCTCGCCCGGGCCGCCGGCGTCGACTTCGCGGTCCCCGCTGGTGGCGAGACGATCCCGGTACCCGGGTTCGCCGTGGTGACCGGCGTCTTCTCGGTCGTGGGCATCGTCATCGCCGCCGCTCTGCTGCGCTGGAGCGCGCGTCCCGCCGCGCGCTGGGTGTGGACGGCGGTGTCGCTGACCGCGATCTCGTTGATCGCGCCCCTGCTCTGCGGGGGCACCGCCGCCACCATCACCGCCCTTGTCGGACTGCACCTCGTTCCCGCGGCCGTGATGATCCCCGCGCTGAGTTGGAGCCTGCGCACCGAGTGAGGTTGCCGCGGCGCCACCCTCTCGATTAGCGAACAGTCCTCATCTGACTTATGTTCGTGAGGTCGCTCGCGTGGGAGGGGGTGTCGGCGGTGGGTCTGCGGACGTTCATCGAGGGCTGGCCGGTGTATCGGCAGCTCACCGGCACGGACCCGTTGGGCCGGGGCGCGGCGGCCAAGTCCGCGCGCTCGGCTGGCCTGACCGCTCGTACCGACACCGCCGACTCGGTCGCCCGGTCGGTCTGTCCGTACTGCGCCGTGGGTTGTGGCCAGCGGGTGTTCGTCAAGGACGGGCAGGTCACACAGATCGAGGGTGATCCGGACAGCCCGATCTCGCGGGGCCGGCTCTGCCCGAAGGGCTCGGCGAGCAAGAGCCTCGTGACCAGTCCGTTGCGGCAGACGACGGTGCGCTACCGGCGGCCGTACTCGACGCAGTGGGAAGACCTGGACCTCGACACCGCGCTCGACATGATCGCCGACCGGATCCTCGCCGCCCGCGAGCAGACCTGGGAGGACGTCGACGAGCAGGGCCGGCCGCTCAACCGGACGTTGGGGATCTCCAGTCTGGGCGGGGCGACGCTGGACAACGAGGAGAACTACCTCATCAAGAAGTTGTTCACCGCGATGGGGGCGCTCCAGATCGAGAACCAGGCCCGTATTTGACACTCCGCCACCGTCCCCGGTCTGGGGGCCAGCTTCGGTCGTGGCGGTGCGACGGATTTCCAGCAGGACATCGCCAACGCTGACGTCATCGTCATCCAGGGCTCGAACATGGCCGAGGCGCACCCGGTGGGTTTCCAGTGGGTGATGGAGGCCAAGCGCCGTGGCGCGAAGGTCTTCCACGTCGACCCACGGTTCACCCGGACCAGCGCGGTGGCCGACACGTACCTGCCGATCCGGGCGGGCACGGACATCGCCCTGCTCGGCGGCGTGGTGCGCTACATCCTCGACAACGAGCTGGACTTCCGGGAGTACGTGCTCGCCTACACCAACGCGGCGACGATCGTCAGCGAGCAGTTCAGCGACACCGAGGACGGCGACGGCTTCTTCTCCGGCTTCGACCCGGAGACCGGCAGTTACGTGCAGGACAGCTGGCAGTACGAGGGTCACGAGGGCTCCTCCGGCAGCGGGCACACCGCCCAGGAGCGCGACAACGCCGCGGGGTTGGCGCACGAGTCGCACGGGGCGCCGGTCGGCGGGCAGACGCAGCGGGACGAGACGTTGCAGCATCCGCGCTGCGTCTACCAGATCCTCAAGCGGCACTTCTCCCGCTACACGCCCGAGATGGTGGAGCGGGTCTGCGGCATCCCGCAGGAGAAGTTCCTCGAACTGGCCCAGGCGTGGACGGCCAACTCCGGCCGCGACCGCACCGGGATGCTCATCTACTCGGTGGGATGGACGCAGCACAGCGTCGGCGTGCAGTACATCCGTACCGGGGCGATCATCCAGCTGCTGCTGGGCAACATGGGCCGCCCGGGTGGCGGGGTGATGGCCCTGCGCGGTCACGCCAGCATCCAGGGTTCGACGGACATCCCGACGCTGTTCAACCTGCTGCCCGGCTACCTGCCGATGCCGCACCACGCCGACCACCCGACCTTCGGCGAGTGGGTGGACAGCATCCGGCACCCCGGCCAGAAGGGCTTCTGGGGCAACGCCGAGTCGTTCGCCGCCAGCCTGCTCAAGGCGTACTGGGGTGACGCGGCGACGCCGGAGAACGACTACTGCTACGGCTACCTGCCTCGGATGACCGGTGACCACGGCACCTACCAGCAGGTGCTCAACATGATCGACGGGAAGATCAAGGGGTACTTCCTGCTCGGGCAGAACCCGGCAGTGGGCTCGGCGCACGGCCGGGCGCAGCGCCTCGGCATGGCCAACCTCGACTGGCTTGTCGTGCGGGACCTGTTCATGATCGAAAGTGCGACCTTCTGGCAGAACGGCCCCGAGGTGGCCACCGGCGAGATCGTGCCCGAGGAATGTCGCACCGAGGTGTTCTTCCTGCCGGCCGCCTCGCACGTGGAGAAGGAGGGCACGTTCACCCAGACGCAGCGGTTGTTGCAGTGGCGGGAGAAGGCCGTTGAGCCGCCGGGCGACGCCCGCTCCGAGCTGTGGTTCTTCTACCACCTCGGGCGCAAGCTGCGGGAGAAGCTGGCCGACTCCAAGCTGCCGCGTGACCGGGCGTTGCTCGATCTCACCTGGGACTACCCGACGCACGGTCCGCACGCGGAGCCGAGCGCCGAGTCGGTGCTGCGGGAGATCAACGGGTACGACGTGACGACCGGCCGTCCGTTGTCCAGTTTCACCGAGGCCCGGGCGGACGGCTCCACCGCGATCGGCTGCTGGATCTACACCGGCGTGTACGCCGACGGCGTCAACCAGGCCGCCCGCCGCAAGTCCCGACACGAGCAGGACTGGGTGGCCGCCGAGTGGGGCTGGGCGTGGCCGTCCAACCGCCGCATCCTCTACAACCGCGCCTCGGCCGACCCGGACGGCAACCCGTGGAGTGAGCGCAAACGCTACGTGTGGTGGGACGCGGAGAAGGCCGAGTGGACCGGCTACGACGTACCGGACTTCGAGAAGACCAAACCCCCGTCGTACCGGCCGCCGGCCGGCGCGTCCGGGCCGGAGGGGATCGCCGGCGACGATCCGTTCGTCATGCAGGGCGACGGCAAGGGTTGGCTCTACGCGCCCAGCGGCGTGCTGGACGGGCCGCTGCCGACGCACTACGAGCCGGTCGAGTCGCCGGTGCGCAACCCGCTCTACCGCCAACAGGCCAACCCGACCCGCAAGTCGTACGCGCACCCGGTGAACTCGGTCAACCCGAGCCCGCCCGAGGAACACAGCCAGGTCTTCCCGTACGTGTTCACGGTCAGCCGGCTCACCGAGCACCACACCGCCGGTGGGATGAGCCGCACGGTGCGCCCGCTGGCCGAATTGCAGCCGGAGATGTTCGTCGAGGTGTCGCCCGAGTTGGCCGCCGAGGCCGGGTTGGCGCATCTGGGGTGGGCGCACCTGGTCAGCGGGCGCGCGGTGATCGAGGCGAAGGTGCTGGTGACCGACCGACTCACTCCGCTGCGGGTGGACGGTCGGATCATCCACCAGGTCTGGCTGCCGTACCACTTCGGTTACGAGGGTCTGGTCACCGGCGACTCGGCCAACGACCTGTTCGGCATCACCCTCGACCCCAACGTCCTCATCCAGGAGAGCAAGATCGGTACCTGTGACGTCCGGTCGGGCCGCCGGCCCACCGGGACGGCGTTGCTCGACCTGGTCGCCGACTACCAGCGGCGGGCCGGGATCACACCGGGCGGACATGCGCCGGCCGTCACCACCGACCAGGACGTGGAGGGGCGCGATGGCTCCTGACCCGAACAGCCTCTACGGGCCGCTCGATCCGGCGCCGGACGCCGGTTATGTGGACGCGCCGCCGCGGATGGGGTTCTTCACCGACACGAGCGTGTGTATCGGGTGCAAGGCGTGCGAGGTGGCCTGCAAGGAGTGGAACGGCGTTCCGGGAAGTGGCCTGGATCTGCTGGGCATGTCGTACGACAACACGGGGGCGTTGACCGCGAACTCCTGGCGGCACGTCGCGTTCATCGAGCAGCCACGCCCGGCGGGGCACGGCGGCGCGGCGTTCGCGGGTACGCCGACCGGCGCGACGGTCGGCGCGGCGTCGGCGGCGGTCGCCGCCGGCACCACCGGCCCGACCGGCACCGACCCGGGCCTGCCGCCCGGGTCACCATCGGCCGCCGCCCGCATGGCCACCGGCACTCCCGCCACCGCGGGGTCGACGCCTAGCGGCCGGATCGACGTGCTCGGCGACCCGGCCGCCGCGCACAGCCCGCACCCCACCGTCACGCGCGACGGCCCCACCGGGACCAACGGCGGCGCGGGCCCGCAGTTCCTGGGTATGCCGGGTGGGCAGCCGCCGGGGCGGGGCACTGGTGTGGAGCGGCGGTCGGATTTTCGGTGGTTGATGATGTCGGATGTGTGTAAGCACTGCACGCATGCGGCTTGTTTGGATGTGTGTCCGACGGGTTCGTTGTTCCGGACGGAGTTCGGGACGGTGGTGGTGCAGGAGGACATCTGTAATGGGTGTGGTTACTGCATTTCGGCGTGTCCGTATGGGGTGATCGATCAGCGTAAGGGTGATGGTCGGGCGTGGAAGTGCACGCTGTGTTATGACCGGTTGGGTGCGGGGATGACGCCGGCGTGTGCGCAGGCGTGTCCGACGGAGTCGATTCAGTACGGGCCCCTGGACGAGTTGCGGGAGCGGGCGGCGGCGCGGGTGCAGACGTTGCACGACCGCGGGGTGCCCGAGGCGCGGTTGTACGGGGAGGATCCGAACGACGGTGTGGGTGGTGACGGGGCGTTCTTCTTGCTGCTGGATGAGCCGGAGGTGTATGGGTTGCCGCCGGATCCGGTGGTGACGACGCGGGATCTGCCGGCGATGTGGAAACGCGCCGGCCTCGCCGCGCTGGCCATGACGGCGGCGGCCGTCGCCGCGTTCGTCGTCGGAGGATCCTCGTGAGCACAGAGCGCCCCCGGGTGGGCGATCGGTTCCGCCGGTTCACCAACGCCCGCGACGAGACGGCCGCCCGGCAGCCCGGCGGTGACTCCGTCGCACGGCAGCCCGCCGGCGACCCGACCCGGCGGGCGGGCCGGCGGCGCGGTCGGGGCGGCGGCGAGGAGCTGCGGGTTCCGGAGGCCGAGTTCACGTCGTACTACGGGCGGCCCATCCTGAAGGCGCCGGTCTGGAAGTGGGACATCGCCGCGTACCTGTTCACCGGTGGGCTGGCCGCCGGCTCGTCGCTGCTCGCCGCGGGAGGGCAGCTCACCGGCCGGCCGGTGCTGCGCCGCGCCGGTCGGGTCACCGCGCTGGGCGCCGTCAGCGCCAGCGCCGTCTTCCTGATCCGGGACCTGGGCCGGCCGGAGCGGTTCCACCACATGCTGCGGGTGGCCAAACCGACCTCGCCGATGTCGGTGGGCACCTGGATCCTCACCGCGTTCGGGCCGGCCGCCGGGGTCGCCGCGATCGCCGAGGGCGCCGGCCTGCTGCCCCGCCGCGGGCTGCTCGGGTTCGCCGGCCGGGCACTGCCGCCGGTCGGGCACGCCGCCGGGCTCGTCGCCGCCGCCACCGCGCCGGCGCTGGCCACGTACACCGGGGTGCTGCTCGCCGACACGGCGGTGCCGTCGTGGCATGAGGCGTACCCCGAGTTGCCGGTCATCTTCGCGGGCAGCGCGCTGGCCAGCGGCGCCGGCGTGGGTCTGCTCGCCGCGCCACCGGCACAGGCGGGGCCGGCCCGCCGGATGGCGGTGGCCGGCGCGGCCCTGGAGCTGTACGGCGCGCACCGGGTGGAGACCCGCCTGGGGCTGCTCAGCGAGCCCTACCGGTCGGGGCGGCCCGGTCGGCTGCTGCGCGCCGGTCGGCTGCTGACCGTCGCCGGGGTGGCCGGGGCGCTGCTCGGCCGGCGCAGCCGCGCGGCGGGCGCGTTGTCCGGGGTCGCGTTGCTGGGCGCGTCGGTGGCCACCCGGTTCGGCATCTTCTACGGTGGCGTCGCGTCGGCGCGCGACCCGCGCTACACGGTGGTGCCGCAACGCGAGCGGGTGAATGCTCGACGGACCGGGGTGGATCCGGCGGCTGACTGAGCGGCCGCTTGGGCGTTGTGATCGAATGTCCGACGGAGGCGTTCAGGCGGCTGGTGCCCCTCCCGGTCTTCAAAACCGGTGTGGTCCGGGACCCGGGCCAGGCGGGTTCGATTCCCGTCCGTCTCCGCCAACTGCGGCAGGAGTGACGTGATGCGCGACGGCAGCGTGGACCCGCGACGCCGGGTGCCCCGCACTGACACGCTGCTCGCCGATCCGCGGCTGGCCGAGGCCGTCGCGATCCTCGGCCGGGACCGGGTCAAGGCCGCCGTCGTCCAGGCGCAGGAGCGGGCCCGCCGCGGTGAGATCGAGCCCGACGAGGTCCCCGACGCCGTGGTCGCCGGGCTACCCGCCCCGGGTCCGCGGACGGTGCTCAACGCCACCGGCGTCGTGCTGCACACCAATCTGGGTCGGGCGCCGCTGTCACCCGCCGCCGTCGCCGCGGTCGTGGCGGCAGCCGGCCACACCGACGTCGAGCTGGACCTGCGCACGGGGCGACGCGCGCGCCGTGGCCGGGACGCGATCGACGCGCTGGCCGCCGCCGTGCCGGACGCCGCCGCCGTGCACGTGGTCAACAACGGCGCCGCCGCGCTGGTGCTGGCCGCCACCGCGCTGGCCGCCGGTCGGGAGATCGTCGTCAGCCGAGGCGAACTGGTCGAGATCGGCGACGGTTTCCGCCTGCCGGACCTGCTGGAGAGCACCGGCGCCCGCCTGCGCGAGGTGGGCACCACCAACCGCACCACGCTCGACGACTACGCGGCGGCCGTCGGACCGCAGACCGGTTTCGTGCTCAAGGTGCACCCGTCGAACTTCCAGATCACCGGCTTCACCTCGGCCACACCGGTACGCCAACTGGCCACGCTCGACGTGCCGGTGGTCGCCGACATCGGCTCCGGGCTGCTCGCGCCGGATCCGCTGCTGCCCGACGAGCCGGACGCGGCCGGCACCCTGCGCGCCGGCGCGGCCCTGGTCACCGCGAGCGGCGACAAGCTGCTCGGCGGCCCCCAGGCCGGACTGCTGCTCGGCGACGCCGCGCTTGTCGAACGGCTACGCCGCCACCCGCTGGCGCGGGCGCTGCGCGTGGACAAGCTGACCCTGGCCGCGCTGGCCGCCACCCTGCACCGCCCGGACACGCCGACGCGGACCGCGCTGCACGCCGACCCGGCCGCCCTGCGCCGCCGGGTGGAGCTGCTGCGTGACCGGCTCGGCGCGGACGGACGCAAGGCGGAGGTCGTCCCGGCGGTCGCCGTGGTCGGCGGCGGCGGCGCCCCCGGCGTCGAGCTGGACTCGTGGGCGCTGAGCCTGCCCGAGCGGTACGCCGTGCCGCTGCGCACCGGTGACCAGCCGGTGCTCGGCCGGGTGGTACGGGGCCGGCTCCTGCTCGACCTGCGTTGTGTGCCCGTCGACGCCGACGAGGCGGTCCTGGCGGCCGTGCTCCGCGTCCCCGGGGACGACTGATCATGTTCGTCGTCGCCACCGCCGGGCACGTCGACCACGGCAAGTCGACCCTGGTCCGGGCGTTGACCGGGATGGAACCCGACCGATGGGCCGAGGAACGCCGCCGGGGCATGACCATCGACCTGGGTTTCGCCTGGACGACGCTGCCGTCCGGCGCCACCATCGCCTTCGTCGACGTGCCCGGGCACGAGCGGTTCGTGCCGAACATGCTCGCGGGGGTCGGGCCGGTGCCGGCCGCGTTGCTCGTGGTCGCCGCCGACGAGGGGTGGATGCCGCAGTCCGCCGAGCACCTGGCCGCGCTCGACGCGCTCGGCGTCGGGTACGGCCTGCTGGTGGTGACCCGCGCGGACCTGGCCGACCCCGCGCCGGCGGCGGAGCGGGCCCGCGCCGAGATCGCGGCGAGCAGCCTCGGCGCGGTGGAGACGGTGGCGGTCAGTGGGCTGACCGGTGCCGGCCTGCCGGAGTTGCGGGCCGCGCTGGACCGGCTCACCGCCCGGCTGCCCGCCCCCACAGTGGACGCCCCGGTGCGCCTCTGGGTGGACCGCAGCTTCACCGTGCGAGGCAGCGGCACCGTCGTCACCGGCACGCTGGGCGCCGGCCGGTTGCGCGTCGGCGACGAGTTGGAGCTGGCCGGCGCCGACGAACCGGTTCGGATTCGGGGCCTGCACTCCCTCGGCGAGGCCCGTCCGGAGGCGGCGGCCGTGGCCCGGGTCGCGGTCAACCTGCGCGGAACGCCCCGGGACCGGCTCGGCCGCGGCGACGCGCTGCTCACCCCGGGCCGGTTCCACCACACCGACGTCATCGACGTACGGCTCACCGGCGACCCGGCCGCCGACCTGCCCGCCACCCTCACCCTGCACGTGGGGTCGGCGGCGGTGCCGGTGCGGGTCCGGCCGCTCGGCGCGGACACCGTCCGGCTGCGGCTGGCCCGCCCGTTGCCGCTGCTGGTCGGCGATCGGGCGCTGCTGCGTGATCCCGGCCGACACCACGTGGCCGGCGGCGTACGGGTCCTCGACGTGGCGCCGCCACCGCTGTCGCGCCGGGGCGCGGCTGCCGCCCGCGCGGCGGTCCTGGCCGACCTCGACGGTCGACCGGACCTGGCCGGTGAGCTGCGCCGCCGTCGGCTGGTCCGGGTCGGCGCGCTGCGGCGGATGGGTGTGCCGGCGCAGGCCACGCCGGTGGCGGGTGACTGGCTGGCCGACCCCGCGCACTGGCGGCGGCTCGGCGAGCAGCTCACCGAGGAGGTCGACCGGTACGCCCGGGAGCACCCGTTGGAGCCGGGCATGCCGGTGGACGCGCTGCGTCAACGCCTCGCCCTGCCCGACCGTGCGCTGGTCGAGGCGCTGATCCGCCCGCCGCTGCGGGTCCACGGTGGGCGGATCGGCACGGCCGCTGTCGACGCCCTGCCGGAACCGGTCGCCCGGGCCGTGCAGCGGGTCCGCGCCGAATACGCCGACCGGCCGTTTCGCGCCCCCGAGGCGGACCGTCTCGTCGACCTGGGCCTGGGCCCCCGGGAGATCGGTGCGGCGGTACGCGCCGGCGCGCTGCTGCGGCTGGCCGACACCGTGGTGCTGCTGCCCGACGCCCTCGACGCGGCGGTCACCGTGCTGGCGGGGCTGCCGCAGCCGTTCACCCTGTCGGCGGCCCGGCAGGCGTTGGACACCACCCGCCGGGTGGCGGTGCCGCTGCTGGAGTTGCTGGACCGTCGCGGCGCCACCCGCCGCCTCCCCGACGACGCCCGGGTCGTCGTCACCTGAGCGCGCCACCGCCATGATCCGGGGCGGACAGGATTGCGGCGGGCTGCCAGGGTGAACAGATGGCCGAGCTGTCCCCGCCCCTGTCCCCGTCGCGGCCGTTCGCTGACCGGTGGCGTGGTGTCGTCTCGGTCGCGCTGCGCTGGGGGTTGCCGCTGCTGTGGGTGCTGTGGGCTTCGCTGGCATGGTGGGTGGCGCCGCGCGAGGCGACGGCGGGCCAGCTCGACCGGGATCTGGCGGCGGGCCGGGTGGTGACCTTCCAACGGGCGTCGGGCTGGGCCGACGACGACCCGTACTGGGGCAGCCGGCCGCAGCCGCGGTACGACCCGCAGGGCGCGATGATCACCTGGAGCGTGCCGGGTGGCCGGGTCCGGTACGCCTTCGTCGAGCCGCTCGACGTGCAGGAGGAGCCCGCCGGGCCGCAGTCGACGGAGCGGCCCGCCGGGTTGGACGCGAGACTGGCCGCGTCGGCGGACCCGCGGCAGAGCGCCGGCGCTGCCGCGCGCCGGATCGCCGACGCCGCCGGGCTGCTCGCCGGCGCGGTGACCCTGCTGTGGCTGGTCCGGCTGGTCGGCGGCGCCCCGCCGGTGGTCGGCACCCGGTGGTTCTGGTACTGGATCGGGCTCCTGCCGTTCGGGGTGGGCGTGCTGGCCTGGTCGTACCGGGAGATCTGGCGACCGCCGCCGGTGCCGCCGCCCGCTCGCGGCTCGGGGTGGCGCGGCGTCGGTTGGCTGCTGCTCGCCGGGATCGGCATCGCCCTGCTGGTGTCCGCCGCGCGTGCTCTGCTCGGCGTCGCGGTGGTGCCGGGCTAACCGGCCCCCCGACCGTCGGCGGTCACCTACGGTGACGCCATGGACCCTTCGGCGGTCTGGCGGGACCGGCAGCACCAGTGGCGGATCGAGGCGTACCGCGCGCCGGATCTGCGGTTCGCCATCTACGCCACCAACGGCCCCACCGAGTCGGTGCCGCTCTGGCTGTTCGGCATGTCGGCGCTGGCCCGGTGGCTGATGACCCACTCCATCTCGCTGGACGACCTGGAGGTCGACTGAGCGCCCCGCCGGCCGGAAACGGGGCCCGGAGCCGGGCGCGCTGGGGTTAGGTGACCTGAGGCGGGCAACGGGGGTGGGCGGTGGGCGGTCAGCTGGGGCAGTTGGCGCTGGTGGCCGTGCTGGTGCTGGTCAACGCCGCGCTCTCGGGCAGCGAGATGGCGCTGGTGACGCTGCGGGAGGGGCAGCTGCGCCGGTTGGGTCGGCGGACCCGCGCCGGTGACCGGCTGGTCCGGCTCTCCCGGGACCCGAACCGCTACCTGGCCACCATCCAGCTCGGCATCACCCTGGCCGGGTTCCTCGCCTCGGCTGCCGCGGCGGTGTCGCTCGCCCAGCCGCTGGTCGGCCCGTTGGGCTTCCTCGGCGCGGCGGCCCGCCCGGCCTCGGTGCTGCTGGTGACCGTGGCGCTGACCTTCGTCACGTTGGTGCTGGGCGAGTTGGCGCCCAAGCGGCTGGCCATGCAACGGGCCGAGCGATGGGCGTTGCTCAGCGCCGGGCCGCTGGACCTGCTCGCCCGGGTGTCCCGCCCGGCGGTGTGGCTGCTCAGTCGGGCCACCGACATGGTGGTCCGGCTGGCCGGCGGGGACCCCCGGGCCAGCCGGGAGGAGATGACCGAGGAGGAGTTGCGGGAGATGCTGGTCAGTCAGCGTGGCCTGTCGGCGCAGCAGCGAGAGATCCTGACCGGCGCGTTCGACATCGCCGGTCGGACGCTGCGGGAGATCCTGGTGGCCCGCCGGGAGGTGACCACGTTGCCGACCGACCTGGCCGCCGACGAGGGGGTACGCCTGCTGGCCGCCGCAGGCCGGTCCCGCGCCCCGGTGACCGGCCCCGGCGGTCTGGACGAGGTGATCGGCGTGGTGCACATCCGCGATCTGGTGCGGGCCGGCACCGGGACGGTGGGGGAGCAAGTCCGGTCACCGTTGCTGCTGCCGGTCACCCTGCCGGTGGCCGACGCGTTGCGCCGGTTGCGCCAGGAACACCAGCAACTGGCCCTCGTCGTCGACGAGCACGGCGGCATCGACGGCATCGTCACGCTGGAGGACCTGCTGGCCGAGGTCGTCGGCGAGTTGTACGACGAGACCGACCGCGACGTGCGCGACGTGGCCCGGGAGCCGGACGGGGCGCTGCTGGTGCCCGGTGACTTCCCCCTGCACGACCTGCCCGATCTGGGGGTGCGACTGAGCTTCCCGCTGTCGCGGGAGTACACGACGGTGGCCGGGCTGGTGCTGGCCCGGTTGGGTCACCTGCCGGGTGAGCCGGGCGAGACGGTGCGCTTGCCGGGGTTGACCATCGAGGTGGTGGAGGTCGCCGACCGGGCGGTGCGGCGGGTGCGGCTGCGCGGGTTCGTCACCGAGCGCTGAGCGCGTCGCCCAGAAGAGGGACAACACGCGCGAAACGCCCCCCAGTGGACGCTCCTCGCCTACCGTGCGGTACGTGAAGGACCGAGGGTTGCGTACGTTCGTCACCGTGCTCGCCGGTCTCGCGGTGATCTACTTCGGCAGCGCGGGCCGCAGCCCCGAGGAGGGCCGTGGCATCTCCGGCGGGGTCATCGTCCTGGCGCTGCTCGCCGCGCTCGGCGTGTGGCACCTGACCCGACCGCAGGGAGACAAGCCGGTCAAGTGAGCGCCTCACCCGGCGGCGACGCGGGTGACCTCGCCGGCGGACTCCTCGCCGAGCGCCACCCGGACCAGCGCCGAGGCGAGCCGGCCGAAGTCCGGTTCGTCGACCAGTCCGGCCAGCCGGTCCGGCGAGCCCGGCAGGCCCAGCCGCTTCGCGCCGGCGAGGGCCCGACGGTCGGCGTACGGGCGCAGGTCGGACCACACCGTCTGGGCCTCGCGCAGGTAGATGTCCGCGCCGGTGGGCCCGATGCCGGGAAACTCGGTGAGCCGTCGGCGCAACCCGACCGGGTCGCCCTGGGCGTCGCGGTGCAGCCGCCGCAGGTCGCCGTGCCAGCGGTCCAGACACAGCCGGGCGCCGGTGCCGAGCATGGTGGCGGTGCGCTCGTCGTAACGGCGGTAGTGACCGCGGCCCAGCGCGTCGACCCGCTGCTGCCAGCTCGCCGCCTCCATCGCCTGCGGCGTGCGGTAGCCGGCCGCGAACAGCTCCCGCGCGGCGTCGACCGCCACGCACGCCCGGATCCGGGTGCTCAGCAGGGTGGCCAGCACCAGCAGCTGGTACAGCGGCCCGGGGCGGTCGGCGAGCCGGATACCGGCCTCCTCGGCGTACGTGTGGCTGCGCCGGTCCAGCAGGACCCGCACCACCGCTCGATCGTCACCCACACCCGGTGCGTACCCACCCTGGGCGCGGCTAGCCCTGCGGGCGCGGGGCGGGACCGGAATGCCGCCCGGCCGGACGGGTATGCCGCTGGTGCAGGCGGTCGATGCCGCCCGCCGTACCCGGAGGGAGACACTCGTGGTCAACCCGCAGCAGGAGGAGTTCCGGCGCAACGCCAGGGGAGCGACGAGTCAGGACAGCAAGGGGCCCCAGCCGACCGGGCATCCGCTCAACCGCGGCACGTCGCGCGGAGACGCCGGTCGGCCGGTGCCCAAGGGCCAGGTGTCGCCGTACGGCCCGGCGGGTGAGCCGGTCGCCGAGGACGACAGCGACGCCCGCGCCTAACGACCGTGACCGGACGGCCGCCGCAACCTGTTCCAGGTGGCGGCGGCCGTCAGTCCGTACGCCAGGTGCGGGATGATGTCGGAGATCCAGTCGGAGCGCCGCCAGGTGCGCGGATCGCTGATCCCCAGCGCGGTGATGGACCCGTCGGTCATCGCCATGACGCCGGCGCCGAGCACGCCGGTGGCCATCGGCAGTGGCTGGCGCCGACCACCGGCGTAGAGCGCGAACGCCACGCCGGCGGCGATGCCCAGCCCGTAGCCGATCAGGGGCCCGAGCCCCGAGCGGCGGTTCGCCGCCCGGGGCCCCGACCCCAGGTCCACGTGCGCGATGCCGGCCAGCCGGTCGACGGTCTGCTCCGGCGTGCTGCTCGCCGGCCGTGCCCGCAGGGCGATGTCCAGGAAGCCGACCACGTTGAGCGCGGTTGTGCCGACGGCGCCCGCGATGGCGCCGTCGGCCAGGTCGACCCTCCTCACTTCGGGTCGCCCGGTTCGCGTTCACTCTTGGGGCCGTAGGTGCGCTCGCCGCGTACGACGCCCCGTTGGCCGCGATCCTCCTGCAGGATCCGGTTCGCGACCTGGTTGGCCTTGCCGTCGGGCACCCGGCGTCCGGAGTCGTCGATCGCGTTGCGCAACCGCGCCCGCTGCTTGTCGTACGCGTTGCTGCCCGGCCGTGGTCCTGGCATCTGCTGCCTCCTTCGTCGCCGTTGGCGTACCGCGGCCGTCTACCCGTCTGGCGGGAGGCCAACCCCGGGTGTCAGCGGGGGCCGCGGACCACGGCGACCGGGCAGCGGGCGTGGTGCAGCACCGACTGACTCACCGACCCCAGCAGCAAGCCGGTCACCTCGCCGCGCCCCTGCCCCCCGACGACCAACAGTTGGGCGGAACGGGACGCCTCGGCGAGCACCGCGCCGGCGCGGCCGTGCGTCGCCCGCCAAGTCAGCCGCAGCCCCGGGTGGCGGTCGGTCAGCCCGTCCAGCCAGCCGGTGAGCATCCGCTCCTGCTCGGCGTGCAGCTGCGCCTCGTCGTACACCAGGGGTTGCATGTCACCGGGGCCGCTGCTGCCGGGGTGCCGGTAGGCGTGCACCGCGCGCAGCGGCACGCCGCGCGCCACGGCGGTCTCGGCGGCGAAGTCGGCGGCGAGCCGGGACGCCGCCGAGCCGTCCATCGCCACCAGTACCGGCTCGTCGGGGCGTTGGTCGCCGCGGGCGACGAGCACCGGGCAGTCGGCGTACGCGCAGACCTGCACCGCCACCGAGCCGACGACCAGCGTGGAGAAGCCGCCCAACCCGCGGTCGCCGAGCACGATGAGCGCGGCGGTGGGGGACTCACCCACCAGCACCGCGGACGCCTCGCCGTCGATGATCTCGCCGGAGACCGTCAGCCCGGGCGCGGTCGCCTCGGCCTCGGCCACCGCGGCGGCGACCAGCTCCTCGGCCCGCTGGCGCAGTCCGGCGCCGGGCGGCGCGTCGGGAGCGGGGGAGACCGGCGCGTGCAGCAGCGGCCAGATGAACCCGTGCACCACCCGCAGCGGCCGATGCCGGCGGACGGCCTCGGCGGTGGCCAGGCGCACCGCGCGCAGGGACGGCTCGGAGCCGTCCACGCCGACCACCACCGCCGCGCTGTCCGCCGAGTTCACCCGTCTCACCTCCCGCCGAGCCAGTATCGCGGGCGTGGCGGCGCGACGGAGCGATACCGCCGGTCGGGCCCGGGTCGGTACGCTGGCGGCGACCGGACGGGGAGGAGCGTCGTCGATGGGTGAACCGGACGAGCCGAGCACCGTCCGCATGATCGACTTCTGGCTCGGCGGGGAGCACCACTTCGACGTGGACGTGGCCGCGGCGGCCGCCTTCGAGCAGGCGTACGGGCCGTGCGCGCCGGTCTTCCGGGAGTTGCGGGCGTTCCTGCGCCGGGCGGTGCGGGCGATGGTCGAGCAGGGCGTGGACGGGTTCCTGGTGTTCGGCGCCGGGGTGCCCACGATGGGCAACGTGCACGAGGTCGCCCCCGAGGCCACCGCGCTCTACACCGACGTCGACCCGGTCACCATCCGGCTGGGGCAGCGGATCCTCGCCGACAGCGACCGCGCGGGCTACGGCTACGGCGACGCCACCGACATCGGCACGATCGACCCGGCCCAGCTGCATCGATTCGTACCCGGGTGGGGGCGGCGGCCGGTGGGGGTGGTCTTCCTCGGGCTCGCCGCGTTCCTCGACGACGCCACGCTCACGCGCACCCTCGACGAGCTGTTCGCCGCCGCGGCGCCGGGCAGCCTGCTGGCCGTGGACTTCGACACCGAGGAGCTGGCCGCCCACCCTCAGGCGCTGGCGATGATGGGTCCGGCGTTCCGGATGCGTCCCCCGGCGGCATTCGCCCCGCTGCTGGGCCGGTGGACGCCGACGTCGGACGGGATCGTCCCGGTCCACCGGTGGCGGCCCGCCGGCCCGCCCGCCGACGTGCCGGACGCCTTTTACGGCGTACTGGCGACACGGGACGCCGACTGACCCGCGACGACCGGCTGTCCGGTGGCGTCCGTATGATGCTTGCCCTGTAGCAAGTTTCTGGAGGGACGACCAACCATGGTGGACGCGCCGGACGGGGTGTCGCGCGCGCTGCGCGAGGCCGCGCCCGACCAGTTGGCGGAAGCGGCGGACCGGGCGATCCGGTCGGCGTTGGGCGCGTTGCGCACCGACGTGTTCGTCGCCGACTACCGGATCAGCGGGCTCTGGCCGGTGCTGGATCCGGACCTGCCGGCGGCCGGGTTCCTGGCCTGCCACACCGTGGCGCAGCGCTGCTTCAGCAGTCAGCAACCGGTGCGCGACGGGGCCGAAGACGGCGCGTGCCGGCTCTACCTGCCCCTGACTGTGTGGGGGGAGCGGCTGGGTGTGCTGCTCATCGAGCTGCCGACCGTCCCGGGCCCGGCGGTCACCGGCCGTGCCACCGACATCGCCGGCGACCTGGCGGTGGCGATGCGGGCCGCGGACCGGGAGACCGACCGCTATCGGCGAGCCCGTCGCCGGGAACGGCTCAGCATGGCCGCCGAGATGCAGTGGGACCTGCTGCCCGGTCGCAGCGTGGCGCACCGCGCCTTTCACCTGGCCGGGCAGTTGGAACCGGCGTACACCGTCGGCGGGGACCACTTCGACTGGTCGTTGGACGGTGACCGGCTCACCCTGACGGTGCTCAACGGCGAGGGCACCGGTCTGGCCGCGTCGCTGCTGACGGCGGTCACCGTGAACGCGATGCGCAACGCCCGCCGCTCCGGCGGTGGCCTCGTGGAGCAGGCGGAGCTGGCCTCGGACACGGTCTACTACCAGCACCGGGGCCGTCGGCACGTGGCCACGCTGCTGCTCGAGCTGGACATCCGCACCGGGCGGGTGCGGGCGGTCGACGCCGGTTCGCCGCACCTGCTGCGGATGCGTGGCGCGACGGTCGAGCCGCTGAAGCTGGAGCAGCAACTGCCGCTGGGCATGTTCGCCGAGACCCGCTACGAGCTGCAGGAGTTCCAGCTCGAGCCGGGTGACCGTGTCTTCGTCGTCAGCGACGGCGTGTGGGCGGCCGAGCCGGCGGGGCAGGAGCCGTACGGGCAGCGGATGATGGCCCGATCCCTGCGGGCCACACGGTTGCAGCCGGCGACCGAGGCGGTTGGTACGGTGATGCGCGAACTACACGCCTATCACGCGGATTCCGATTTGCGCGACGACGCCGTCGTCGTCTGCCTCGACTGGCACGGTCCGCGTGAGCGGGACGGCGGATGAGGGTCGCCGCCGCCGCGCCGGGCGGGCACCAGCGTGACGACGGCAGGGGACATCGGGTGGAGCGACCTGCGGATCTCGCCTCGGCGATCGACGCGGCCGCCGAGACGCTGATCGCCGTGCTCGACTCGGCGGCGTCGCGGCATCAGGTGCCACCGACGCAGCTGCGGGTGCTGATGCTGATCAGCGGCCGGCGGGAGACCAACGTCAACGGCCTCGCGGAGCTGCTGGACGTGGTGCCCTCCTCGGCCAGCCGCCTCTGCGACCGGCTGGAGGCGACCGGTCTGTTGCGCCGGGTGCCCGACCCGCGCGACCGGCGGGAGGTGCGGTTGGTGCCCACGGCCGCCGCCCTGACCCTGCTGCGGGAGCTGGCGGAGCGGCGCCAGCGCGCGGTGCAGGCCGTGTTGGACCGGATGCCGCCGCGGATGCAGCACGATCTGCTGCTGTCGTTGCTCGCCTTCGCTCGGGCGGCCACGCAGACGGTGCCGGAGCAGCAGACCGACCAGGCGGTCCAGACGGCCTGAACCGCCATCCCTTCCACTAGTATCCTAGGACGCTCTATGCGTGGTGATCCACGCCACAGTGCGGCACAGCCGCACCGAGAGCACGCGGCGGCGGCCGAGGAGCGCGGGGAAGCCCGATATAGTGGCAGCGCACTCACCCGGCCCGCGATCATCGAGATCGCGGGCCGCATCAGGACAGAGGTCCCAACCCGGGGCCGCAGGGGAGCCGGCGGTTGCCGGCCCGACAGCGCGTACGACCTCCGCCGCGCCCGATCTCGGTCTGGCGTCGGGGCGTGCGGTGGAGGAGGTTCGGGTGTCGCGTCGGCCGGCTCGGGCAGAGCATCCGCGGGACACCGGTGACCAGGCTCCCGGCGACCAGGTGCTCACCCTGCCCAACCTGATCAGCTTCGGGCGCCTGCTGGGCGTACCCCTGTTCCTCTACCTGTTCCTGGTGGCCCGCGCGGACGCGGCGGCGGTGGTGGTGCTGGCCATCGGCGGCACCACCGACTGGGTCGACGGTTGGATCGCGCGCCGGCTGCGTCAGGTGAGCCGGCTCGGGGAGCTGCTCGACCCCCTCGCCGACCGGCTCTACATCCTCGCCACGCTGCTCGCCTTCACCGCCCGGGAAATCGTGCCGTGGCAGTTCACGGCGGCGCTGCTGGCCCGCGAGGCGCTGCTGCTCGGCTCGCTGGCGGTGTTGCGCCGCCACGGGTACGGGCCGCCACCGGTGCACTACGTGGGCAAGACCGCCACCTTCCTGCTGCTCGCGGCGTTCCCGGTGCTGCTGTTGGCCACCGAGTGGAGTCAGGCGGCGACGGCGACGGCCGCGATCGGCTGGGGGCTGGCCTGGTGGGGGCTGGTGCTCTACTGGGTGGCCGGCGCCATGTACGTGGTGCAGGCGTCGCGGCTGGTGCGCGCGGCGCGCGGCCCGGGAGCGGCCGCGTGAGCGCGACGCCGCCGGAGCGTCCCCGCCCGGATCGGGTGTACGCCCCGGACTTCCTCACCGAACTGTTCCGCAACCCCCTGGATCCGGGGTACGCGGACGCTGCGGCCGCGCGCGGGCGGGTGTCGTCGTCGCAGGACGCGTCCGGGGGTTGGCCGGCGCGGACGGTCAGCCTGGTCGTGGTGGTGGTGCTGGGTTTCCTGTTCGCGGTGGCGTATCGCCAGACGATGGCGGACGAGCCGGGGCGTGCGCAGGCCCGCTCCGGGTTGGTGGCGCAGATCAAGGAGCGGGAAAGCCAGACCGACCGGTTGTCGGCGCGCGCGGATCAGCTGCGGGAGGAGGTCAGCCGGCAGCGGGACGCGGCGTTGAGCGGGTCGACCGCGGCACGTCTGCGGGACCTGGAGGCGGTCACCGGGCTCGGCCGGATGCGGGGTGACGGTGTGGTGGTGCGCTTGGCGGACGCCCCGGGCAACGCGGACGCGGTCACCGGTAAGGGCGCGGGGCCGCCGCAGGTGCTGTACAGCGATCTGCAGGGTGTGGCGAACGCGTTGTGGAGCGCCGGTGCCGAGGGGATCGCGATCAATGGGCAGCGGTTGACGTCGACGTCGACGATCCGTACGGCGGGCGAGGCGATCCTGGTGGATTTCCGGCCGGTGACGGGGCCGTACGAGGTGTCGGCGATCGGGCCGGGGTCGATGCGGCGCAAGTTCGAGGACAGTCGCAGCGCGGCGGTGATGCAGGACGTCGCGCAGAAGACCGGCCTGTCCTTCGGTGTGCGCAAGGCGGAGGACCTCACCCTGCCGGCGGCTCCGGAGCCGCAGCTACGCTACGCCAAGCCGTCGGTCAGTCCGAGCCCTTCGGGGTCGGGTGTCCGGTCCGGCAGTCCTGGGTCGTCGGGTTCGCCGGGGACCGCTAGTCCTTCCGGAGGTGGCGGATGATCGCGGTGCTGGCGTTGCTCGCCGGTGTGGTGCTGGGCGTGTGGCTTGATCCCACGGTGCCAGCGGCGTTGCAGCCGTACCTGCCGATCGCGGTGGTCGCCGCGTTGGACGCGGTGTTCGGTGGGGTCCGGGCGAAGTTGGACCGCATCTTCGACGACAAGCAGTTCGTGGTGTCGTTCATCTCGAACGTGCTGGTGGCGGGTCTGATCGTGTATCTGGGGGATCAGTTGGGCGTGGGCGGGCAGTTGTCCACCGGTGTGGTGGTCGTTCTGGGTGTGCGGATCTTCGGGAATGTGGCGGCGATCCGTCGGCACCTGTTCCGGGCGTAGGTTTGACAGCGATGAGCGACGAGCAGGCGGAGACGGGGACGGGTTGGCCGCAGCCGGCGGGACCGGGGCGGCCGGGTGGACCGGCGGGTGAGCCGGATCCGCGGCCGGACGCGCCGGATCCGGACGAGTTGAGTCCGTTGGCGCCGCACGGTCCGACGAAGGAGCCGGAGTCTCCGGATGCGGAGCCCGGGGTGGCCCCGGTCGATGACGGCGCGACGGTGGACCTGAGCGCGGTGTCGCGGGCGGGTGAGCCGGTGGACGAGCCGGTGGTGGAGTCGGCCCCTGCGGTGGCGGCGGGTCGGTCGCGGTTCAGCGCGGCCGGGGTGATGATCGCGGCGCTGTTGGCGTTGCTGGGGTTCACGCTTGTCGTGCAGTTGCGGACGACGTCGACCGATCCGACGTTGGGGGCGACGCGTCAGGAGGACCTGGTGCGGATCCTGTCGGATCTGGATGCGCGCGAGAACCGTCTCCAGCAGGACATTCGGGCGTTGGAGGAGAGCCAGCGGCAGTTGGCCTCGGGTGCGCAGGGTCGGCAGGCGGCGTTGGACGAGGCGACTCGTCGAGCCGACGAGCTGGGGATTCTGGCGGGCACGTTGCCGGCGGTGGGTCCGGGGTTGACGGTGCAGTTCTCCAGCAACGGGGTCAAGCCGATCACGGCGGACCGGGTGTTGGACGCGGTGCAGGAGTTGCGGGGCGCGGGCGCGGAGGCGATGCAGATCTCCGGTGGTGACCGGGCGACGGTGCGGGTGATCGCATCGACGTACTTCCTCAATGGGGACGACGGGTCGTTGATGGTGGAGGGGCGTCGATTGACGGGGCCGTACACCATCACGGTGATCGGTGATCCGGCGACGATGCGTACGGCGTTGAACATTCCTGGTGGGGTGGTCGCGTCGGTCCGGGGTGACGGCGGTAACGTGACGTTTGGGGAGCGTGAGGTTGCCGAGGTTTCGGCGCTGCACGCGCCGACCAAGTAGGAACACGCCCGTCCGGTCTCCTGACCGGCGCGGCCGCGCCGGGCCCGGGTGGTCCGGGGCACCGATGGATGAGGACGCGTCTGGTGATTCCCGAGGATCTGCGATACACCGCCGAGCATGAGTGGGTGGCGGGTGACGGTACCGGCTCGGTGCGGGTCGGCATTACGCACTTCGCGCAGGACGCGTTGGGTGACATCGTGTACGTGCAGTTGCCGGAGGCGGGTGCGGTCGTCGCGGCCGGTGATTCGCTGGGTGAGATCGAGTCGACCAAGAGTGTGTCGGAGATCTACGCGCCGGTGGCGGGCACGGTGGCGGCGCGCAACGACGCGCTGGGTGACACCCCTGAGCTGATCAACACGGATCCGTACGGTGCGGGTTGGCTGGTGGAGATCACCCCGAACGATCCGACGGCGACGGACGGGTTGCTGACGGCGGGCGCGTACCAGAAGATCACCGAAGGCTGAGTGTGCTTGATCCGGTGTGCGGGATGTCTGCGCGCGTCCGGTTGCCCTGCATTTCGGCGCTGGCTAGGCTCGCCCAGTCGACCGAGAAGAACCCATTAGTTGAGCGTTGTGGAATTGCCTTCCCGGGCACGGGGAGCCAGCCGCCGGGTGGACGAGCGCCCGGCGGCCAGACCCGCCATTACCCGACGCCGACCGAACAGATCCGTGAGGTGGTCCCATGACGCGCCCAGACGACGAGTTCCCCCCACTCGACGTCACCTCGACGCTCAATCTCGGCTCGCTCGACGAAGTGCTGGAGGGGCCGGACACCGATGTGGTGCCGAGCCGGATGTCCGGTTCGTTGCCGCCGGGTATGGCGCTGCTGGTGGTTCGTCGCGGCCCGAATGCGGGTGCCCGGTTCCTGTTGGACCACGATGTGACGACCAGTGGCCGGCACCCGGACAGTGACATCTTCCTCGACGATGTGACGGTGTCGCGCCGGCACGCGGAGTTCCACCGTGATGGTGGGACGTTCACGGTGCGGGACGTGGGTAGCCTGAACGGCACGTACGTGAATCGTGAGCGGGTCGAGGCGGCCACGTTGAGCAATGGTGACGAGGTACAGATCGGTAAGTTCCGGGTGGTGTTCATCGCCGGTCCGCGCCCGGAGGAGGAGGCCGGCCGGGGGTGAACGAGCCTGCGGCCTCCACGCCACCCGGGGCGGCCCGGTCCCAGCCGCTGATGAGCATCGGTGAGGTGCTGGGGCAGTTGCGGGTGGATTTCCCGGACACGACGATTTCGAAGCTGCGGTTCCTCGAGGCCGAGGGGCTGGTCGAGCCGCAGCGGACGGCGGCGGGTTACCGGAAGTACAGCTGGGACGATGTGGCGCGGTTGCGGTTCGTGCTGACCGCGCAGCGGGACCGGTACCTGCCGTTGCGGGTGATCCGTGAGCAGTTGGCCCAGTGGGATTCGTCCGGCGAGCAGCCGGAGCGGTCGCGGCCGGCGTTGGTCGCGGTGGGGCCCGATGGTGCGGTGCCGGGTCGGGAGTCGGTGGAGCCGGCCGAGTCGTCGCAGGTGCGGCTCGGCCGGGCTGAGCTGGTGGCCCGCAGTGGGATCGACGAGTCGACGCTTGTGGAGTTGGAGCGGCTCGGTGTGCTGGTGTCGGATCCGCCGGGGTGGTACGACGCGGATGCGTTGATCATCGCGTCGGCGGTGGCGGGTTTGGCGGCGTACGGGTTGGAGCCGCGGCATCTGCGGGGTTACCGGAGCGCGGCCGATCGTGAGGTCGGGTTGTTCGCGCAGTTGGTGGCGCCGTTGGCGCGGCAGAGTGATCCGGCGGCGCGGGCGCGGGCGGCGGAGACGGCGCGGGAGTTGGTGGCGTTGTCGGAGCAGTTGCACGCGGCGTTGGTGCGGGTGGGGCTTCGGTCGACGTTGGGTCGGTGAGGGTGCCCGGCAGGTGGCGGTGGAGCGGAAAGATCTCTTCTCCGAAGCGTGCCGTAGGCTTGCCGGGGTAACCCCTCTCTGGCGCGGGCGTGGTGCTGTAGCGCATCGGACGACCGTGTTGCGGTCCGTGTACCGTGCAGGGAAGGGCGCGGTGCGGCGTAGGTGACAACGACACGGAGGCGGCGGTGCGCGAGCTGAGCGTGGTCGGAGTTCGGGTGGAGCTGCCCAGCAACCAGCCGATCGTCCTGCTCAGGGAGGTCGAGGGCGACCGCTATCTGCCGATCTGGATCGGCGCGGTCGAGGCCACGGCTATCGCTTATGAGCAGCAGGGGGTCAAGCCGGCCCGTCCGTTGACGCATGATCTTCTGCGGGATGTGTTGGCGGCGTTGCAGGCGCCGTTGCAGGCGGTGGAGAT
Source organism: Micromonospora sp. NPDC047557 (assembly GCF_043205095.1). Lineage (NCBI taxonomy): Bacteria > Bacillati > Actinomycetota > Actinomycetes > Micromonosporales > Micromonosporaceae > Micromonospora > Micromonospora sp. NPDC047557. The sequence goes on from NZ_JBIDDK010000008.1 coordinate 34,661, forward strand.
CACCGAGCTGAAGGAGAACGTGTTCTACGCGGATCTCCTGATCGGCGATGGGGTGCGGGTGTCGGCGCGGCCGAGCGATTCGATCGCGTTGGCGTTGCGGGTCGGTGCGCCGATTCGTTGTGCGGAGCAGGTCCTCAGCGAGGCGGGGATCGTTATCCCCGACGAGCAGGAGGACGAGGTGGAGAAGTTCCGCGAGTTCCTGGAGCAGGTGCGTCCGGAGGATTTCGCGGGCTGAGTGGCTCGGTTCCGCGGCCTGGTGTCACGGTGGGTGACGTCGGCGTGTGGTTGGTGATCTTTCTCGGTGGCTGCGCGGCGTGTCGCGTCGGTTCCTCCGTGGTAACCCCTGACGGTGGCGTTAGGGTTGCCGTGTCGAGGGGTGCGCGTCCCGGAAACGACGCGTCGCCGCACTGACGGGGAGGTTGTCCGGATGCACGAGCCGCAGGATCCTGATCCGGGTACACAGGTGGGTGAGCCGGGTGCGTCGTCGCCGGGTGTGGCGACTGAGGGTGACGGCTCGGTGGGCTACCGAGGTGTGACGGCGTGCCACGCGGTGGGCATCAGTTATCGGCAGTTGGATTACTGGGCGCGTACGACGCTGGTGGTGCCGAGCGTCCGGGACGCGTCGGGTTCGGGGACGCAGCGGTTGTACTCGTTCCGCGATCTGGTGGTGTTGAAGGTCGTGAAGCGGTTGTTGGACGCGGGGGTGTCCCTGCAGAACATCCGCAAGGCGATCGAGGCGTTGCGGTCGCGTGGTGTGGAGGATCTGGCGGGAATCACGCTGATCTCCGACGGGACGACGGTGTACGAGTGCCGGTCTCCGGAGGAGGTGGTCGACCTGTTGCAGGGTGGGCAGGGCGTCTTCGGGATCGCGATCGGTGGGGCGTTCAAGGAGATCCAAGGGTCGTTGTCGCATCTGCCGGCGGAGCCGGCGGCGAGCGGCCCGGCGGAGCCGGTGGTGGGGTCCTCGTCTGATCCGGTGGGTGACGAGTTGGCGGCGCGGCGGGCGCGGCGGCGGGCCGGCTGAGTCGCGCTGCGCGTCCGCTGGTGGCCGGTCCGTCGATACGGGTGACCTTTTTTGGCTAGGGCCTTCTGGTGACTGTGGGTCAGGTCGCGGCGTCCGGGTGACGCTTCCCCGGGTGACGTTTTCCATAGTGGATACCGTGGGTGATCTTCTGGTTGCCGTGGGTGGATCTTCGGGGTCCCCTGTGGTGACGATGCGTGTGCGTCGACTGTCGGGAAACCGATAGGGGGGCCCTGACCGGAGGTCGCGGGCACGCTATGGTCCGTCACGGTCCCCGGTGTGCCGCCGTGGCATGACGGTGTGGCGTCGGTGGCCGTTGCCCCTGCGCGTCACCGCGCGCGCGACCTGTCACCCCGGAAGGAACGACCGTGACGGTTACGGAAGAGACCGCTTCCACCTCGAATTACGACCGCATCGGCGGAGCGAGTTCGGTGAAGGCGGCCGTGGAGCTGTTCTACGACAAGGTGCTCGCCGATCCTGAGTTGGCGGGTTATTTCGCCACTGTGGACATGGCGGGCCAGCGTCGGCACCTGGCGTTGATGTTGACGGTGGTGCTGGGCGGCCCGAACGAGTACACCGGTCGTGGGTTGGCCGAGGCGCACCAGCCGTTGGGCATTCCGGTGGCGCACTACGCCAAGGTCGGTGAGTACCTGATCGCGACGCTGACCGAGTTGGGTGTTCCGGCCGACGTGCAGGACGACGTGCGGGCGGTGCTGGCGCAGGTGCAGGACCAGGTGGTGGCCACCGGAGAGCGTCCGGGCGCCTGAGCGTGGACGCGGCCCGACTCAAGCAGAGTTGGTCCCTCGTCGCCGGGCACGGCGACGAGGTGCCGCTCTACTTCTATTCGACGTTGTTTCTGGCGCATCCCGAGACGCGGCAGATGTTTCCCACGAACATGGCGGGGCAGCGGGACCGCCTGGTCACCGCGCTGGGCCACATCGTGTCCCACGTGGATCAGGTCGATCGGCTGGTGGGTTTCCTGCAGGACCTCGGCGCGGATCACCGTAAGTTCGCGGTCCGCGCGGAGCACTATCCGGCGGTCGGTGAGGCGCTGTTGGCGACGTTGCAGCATTTTCTCGCCGAGCAGTGGACCGATGAGCTGGCCCAGGACTGGGCGGCGGCGTACGGGCTGATCGCGCAGGTGATGACGGAGGCGGCGCAGGCCGCAGAGGCGGTGAACCCGCCGTGGTGGGTGGCGGAAATCGTGTCCCATGAGCGGCGGGCGTTCGACGTGGCGGTGTTGACGGTGCGTCCGCAGTACCTGTTGCCGTTCACCCCGGGTCAGTCGATCGGGGTGTCGCATCCGTCGGTGCGGTCGTGGCGGTACTACTCGCCGGCGAACGCGCCGCGCGCGGACGGCACGCTGGAGTTGCATGTGCGGGCCGCTCCGGGTGGCGCGGTGTCGTCGCGGCTGGTGTACGGCTCGGCGGTGGGGGACCGCGTGCATCTGGCCGCTCCGGTGGGGGAGCGCCTGGCGTTGTGGGCGGCGGGTTCCAGTGATCTGTTGCTGCTGGCGTCGGGCACCGGCTGGGCGCCGGTGAAGGCCCTGGTGGAGCAGGTCGCCGCGGAGGGTTCCGGTCGTCGCGTGGATCTGTACGTGGGTGCGCGGTCGCGCAGCGAGTTCTACGACAGCGACGCGATCGACAAGCTGGCGTCGTCGTGTCCGTGGTTGACCGTGACGTACGTGGTGGGCGCCGACGCGAACCGGCCGGGTGAGTTCGTGTACGCGGTGGACCGGGCGTTGGCCGATGGTGACTGGCGTTCGCGGCACGTGTACGTGTGCGGGTCGGACGAGATGGTGTCGCACGCGGTGCAGACGTTGGCTCGGGCGGGTTACCACGAGGGTCAGGTGCATCACGAGGGTCTGGGCAAGCAGTGGTACGGCCCGGCGTGGCGTACGGCGGTCCAGCAGTCGAGTGAGGGGGGTGAGAGGTGAGCGCGACCCCGATCAGCCGGTACGACGGGATTCAGGTGTCCGGCGGTGTGCAGGTGCGGATGACCTCCGACCGGGTTCGCCGGTGGGAGTTCGGGACGGCGCCGTTCGCGCGGCGTGGCTACGACAACGCGGACGTGGACCGGTTCCGGGTGCAGGTCGCCGACGAGTTGGATCTGTTGGCGACGCAGATCGCGAATCTGCGGGCGGAGAACGAGCGGCTCACCGACCGGGTGGAGCTGCACCGCCACGGGGTGATCCCGAGCACTCCGGCGGCGGCGAAGGTGCCGGCGGCCAAGGAGGTGAATCTGCTGTCGGCGGCGCAGCGGGAGGCCGAGCAGATCATCGCGCAGGCGCACGACTACGCGCGGCGGGTCGCCGAGTACGCCCGGTTGCAGTACGAGAGTTACATGCGGGCCGCGGCGGAGGAGGCGAAGCAGGAGGCCGAGCGGGCGGTGGCGGAGTACCGCAGTACGGCCGGGCCGAGCTTCGACGACACGGTGGCGACCCGGGAGGCGTTGCGGATCTTCGGCGAGATGATGGTGTCGCACATGCAGGCGGCGGCGCGGCATCTCGACGACGGCAGTGAGCAGTTGGCGCGCACGATGGACCGCATCGCGAAGGAGACGCCGGGGGCGCCCTTCGTGGGGGGCGTGGTGGGGCAGGCGGCGTTGCCGCGTCACCACCAGCGGTGATGCCGGGGCGCCTGGGGTCCGCCGTGCGGCGGACCCCAGGCATCCCCCCGAGTTGTCGGCCAGCCTTCACCCGCTGACGAACGGGCCCTAGGGCCCGTTTTGTAAGAACTGGCCGGTCGTCGTCTGGACTCCGCCTCGGCTCGACCGCCCTTGTGAAACAGGCCCTAGGCGATGACGGTGGCCCAGCCGCAGTCGGTGTCCGCTCCGGCGGATCCGTTACGCCTGCACACCTCGATCGACAGGGTGTCACCGGAGTGGTAACTGCCGCTCGGTGCGGTCGCGGTGCCCGGCGTTCCGTTGCTGCCGTTGGCGTCCTGGGCGCCGAGGATGAACAGCCCGCCCAGGCTCTCGTTGTAGACAAACGCGACGACCCGCCGGCTGTCGCCGTTGGTGTCCTGGACCGTCAGCTTCCGCGTCGAGGTGTTGAACGTGGCATAGCCGTATCCGGACGGGCTGGTGTAGGCGGTCTTCGACGCGGCCTGGGCGGGGCCGGGTGCCACCACCGCCAGGCTGAGTACCACTCCACCGGCCAGCACCAGGGCCCGCTTGACGTTGCGAGACATGGTTTCTCCTCTCGGACGCTCGAGGCGTCGCTGCTCGCGGCTGTGACCTGTGCCTGCGGGGCCGCCGTGGTGCCCCGTGAGACCACTGTCCCGAGAGCCGATGCAAGTGGCGTGGAAGCTGCGTGGAAGCCGTGGGCCGGTCGCCGTCAGGTCGTGGCGGCGCGGACGGCGTCGGCGATCGGCGTCGGTCCGTCGACGAGTTCCAGGGTCGTGCCGGCGGTGCGGGGTTCGTCGAGCAGGGCCGCGAGGACGTGGGCGACGTCGGCGCGGCTGATGGCGCCCCGGTCGGCGTGTCGGGTGAGGGTGACGCGGCCGGTGGGTTCGTCGTCGGTGAGGCGGCCGGGTCGCAGGACTGTCCAGGCCAGGTCACGGGCGCGCAGGTCGTCCTCGGCGGCCCGCTTGGCCCGCAGGTAGGCGGCCCACACCTCGTCGGTGCCGGCGGCGGGTGGGTCGTCCACGCCCATGGAGGAGACCAGCAGGTAACGCTGGACGCCGGCGCTGGTGGCGGCGTCGGCGAGCAGCGCGGCGGCGGCCCTGTCGACGGTGTCCTTGCGGGCGGCGCCGCTGCCGGGGCCCGCGCCCGCGGCGAAGATCACCGCGTCGGCGTCGTGCAGATGCGCGGCGACGTCGGCGACGTCGGCGTGTTCCAGGTCGCAGACGACGGGCGTGGCGCCGGCGGCGCGCAGGGCGTCGGCCTGGGCGGGGTTGCGGATGAGGCCGACCGTGGTGTCACCGCGGTCGGCGAGGTGCCGCTCCAGCAGCAGGGCGATCTTGCCGTGGCCTCCGGCGATGACGACGCGCATACGCCCAACCTACCGGTCGATAGCGGCGTGCGGCCTTGACCTTCACCGTGGGGTAACCCCCAGCCTGGTGCGTGCCGGTCGGGGTGACCGGCGCGAGGAGGATGCCGACGTGGAGCTGTTGACCATCGGGGCGTTCGCGCACGCGGCGAGGCTGACACCGAAGGCGTTGCGCCTGTACGACGAGGTGGGGCTTCTGTTGCCGGCGGCGGTCGATCCCGAGTCCGGTTACCGGCTCTACGACCCGGCGCAGTTGCCGCTGGCCCGGTTGGTGGCCCAGCTGCGTCGCATCGGCATGCCGCTGGCGACGATCCGCGTCGTGTGCGCTCTGGAGCCCGCGGCGGCGGCCGAGGCGGTCGCCGCGTACTGGCGGGGAGTCACCGATGACACGTCGGCGCGGGCGCGGCTCGCGGCCATCCTCGTGGACCACCTGTCCGAAGGGGGCACCACCATGTCTCAGACGAATCCCACACGTGCCGTCCGATCCGCCGCTGCCTGTGAGATGGGGGCCGTGCGCGACAGCAACGAGGACGCCGCGTACGCCAGCGAACGGTTGCTCGCCGTCGCCGACGGCATGCGCGGGCCGGGTGGCGCTGCCGCCAGCGCCGCCGCCATCGACGCTCTGCGGTCGGTGGAACTCACCGACGCGCCGGCGGTCGAGCTGTTGACGAAGGTGGCGGGGGCGGTGACCGACGCCGACCGGATCGTGCGGGGGTTGGCGACCGGCGAGCACCGGCCGGCCACCACGCTGACCGCGCTGCTGCGCAGCGGATCCCACCTGGTCCTGGTGCACATCGGTGACACCCGGGCGTACCTGCTGCGCGGCGGCGAGTTGTCCCTGCTGACGCAGGATCACACGTGGGTGCAGGCCGAGGTGGATCAGGGCAGGCTCGACCGGGAACAGGCCGCCGCGCATCCCCGGCGCGCGGTGCTGGTGCGCGCCCTCGGTGGCGGCCAGCAGGTCGAGGCGGACCTGGCGCTGCGGACGGCGCTGCCGGGTGACCGGTACCTGCTGTGCTCCGACGGGCTGTCCGCGGTCGTGGACCGCGCCGACCTGCGCTCGACGCTGGTCGCGGCGGCCGATCCCGCCGACGCGGTGCGGGGCCTGATCGATCGGGCGCGGGCCGCGGGGGCGCCCGACAACATCGCCTGCGTCGTCGCCGACGTCGCCGCGGTGTAGGAGCCACCACAGGTTCGTCGTCGGCGGGTGCGCTGAGGCAGCATGAAGGGGTGACGAAGAGCCTGGAGGCGTTGACCTCGCTGGTGGCCGGCGGTCAGGTGGTGGTGCTCAGCGGGGCGGGCCTGTCCACCGAATCGGGTATCCCGGACTATCGGGGGCCCAGTGGGGTGGCCCGCCGGCACACCCCGATGACCTTCCAGGCGTTCACCCGGGATCCCCTCGCTCGGCGGCGGTACTGGGCGCGCAGCCACCTGGGGTGGCGGTTGATCGCGCGGGCGGCGCCGAACGCCGGGCACCGGGCGGTGGCGCGGCTGCAACGCGCCGGCCTGGTCGACGCGGTGATCACGCAGAACGTCGACGGGTTGCACGGCGCCGCGGGCAGCGACCGGGTGGTCGAGTTGCACGGCCGTCTCGACGAGGTGGTCTGCCTGGACTGCGGCAACCTGACCTCCCGGGAGGAGGTGGACCGGCGGCTGCGCGAGGCCAACCCGGACTTCGTGGCCCGCGTCGCCGCCGTCAACCCGGACGGTGATGTGGATCTCCCCGACGAGCAGGTGGCCGGGTTCCGGCCGGTGGACTGCGGGATCTGCGGGACGGGGATGCTGAAACCGGACGTGGTGTTCTTCGGCGAGACGGTGCCGTCCGAGCGGGTGGCGCGGTGTTTCGCGCTGGTGGAGCAGGCGCGCGCGGTGGTGGTGCTCGGGTCGTCGTTGACTGTCATGTCCGGGCGCCGGTTCGTGATCCGCGCCGCGAAAAACGGCATTCCGGTCGCGATCGTCAACCAGGGGCCGACCCGGGGTGACGGGTACGCCACGGTGTGCCTCGACGCGCCGCTGGGGGCGCTGCTGCCGGTGCTGGCCGACCGGGTCGTCGGCGGGGCCGCCCCGCTGGCCACGCCGGCCGGCGTGTGACGTCACCGGGGTAGGACATCTGCCGGAAACACCGGCGCTGGTAGCGTTGACCATGCCGGTACCACCCACGTGGGAGAGACCGCCCGACAGCAGCAGGGGCGGCGCCGAAGGGGCAAATCCTCCCCGGAACCTCTCAGGCAAAAGGACCTCGTGGGCAGGCACTGTGGAGCGCTGTGCGGGCGCGACAGAGGGGGAGGCCGATCCGTCGACCTCGCCCGGGAGCGCCCCTGATGTCCGTAGAGCAGTTCGCCACCCGTCACATCGGTCCCGGCCCCGACGATGAGCGTCGGATGCTTGAGGTCGTCGGGCACGACTCGATCGACGAGCTGATGGACGCCGCGATCCCCGAGGTGATCCGCTGGCACGGCACCCTCGACCTGCCGGATCCGGCCACCGAGGCCGAGGCGATCGCCGAGCTGCGGGCCCTCGCGGCCCGCAACACCGTCGCCGTCTCCATGATCGGCCTGGGCTACCACGGCACGCACACCCCGGCGGTGATCCGCCGCAACGTCCTGGAGGACCCGGCCTGGTACACGGCGTACACGCCGTACCAGCCGGAGATCAGCCAGGGCCGCCTCGAGGCGCTGCTGAACTTCCAGACCATGGTCACCGACCTGACCGGCCTGGCCACCGCGAACGCCTCCATGCTCGACGAGGGCACCGCCGCCGCAGAGGCCATGACCCTGGCGCGGCGCGCGTCCAAGAGCAAGAGCGGGGTGTACGTCGTCGACGCCGACGCCCTGCCGCAGACCATCGCGGTGATCACCAGCCGGGCGGTGCCGCTCGGCATCGACGTGCGGGTCCTCGACGTCGAGCGCGACGAGCTGCCGGCCGAGTTCTTCGGCCTGCACCTGCAGTACCCGGGCGCGTCCGGGGCGGTACGGGACCACGCGCGGCTCGTCGAGGCGGCCCACGCGGTCGGGGCCCTGGTGACCGTCGCCGCGGACCTGCTGGCGTTGACGCTGCTGCGCGCGCCGGGGGAGATCGGCGCGGACATCGCCGCCGGCACCACCCAGCGTTTCGGCGTACCCATGGGCTTCGGTGGGCCGCACGCCGGCTACCTGGCGGTCCGCGCGGGCCTGGAGCGGATGCTGCCCGGGCGCCTGGTCGGGGTGTCCCGCGACGCGGACGGCAACCCGGCGTACCGGCTGGCGTTGCAGACCCGCGAGCAGCACATCCGGCGGGAGAAGGCCACCAGCAACATCTGCACCGCGCAGGTGCTGCTCGCCGTGATGGCCGGCATGTACGCCGTCTACCACGGCCCGGACGGGCTGCGCGCCATCGCGACGCGTACCCACGCCATGGCGGCGCGGCTCGCGGCCGGGCTGCGCGCCGGCGGCGTCGACGTCGCGGACGTCGCGTTCTTCGACACCGTCACCGCGCGCGTGCCGGGCCGGGCCGCCGAGGTGGTCGCGGCGGCCGCCGAGCGTGGGGTGAACCTGCGACCGGTCGACGCCGACCGGGTGGGGATGTCCTGCGACGAGACGACCACCGACGCGCACCTGCGAGAGGTGTGGGCGGCGTTCGGTGTGGACGCGTTCGACGGCGACGCCGACGCGGCCCTGCCGGTCGACCTGGCCCGGACCTCGGACTTCCTGACCCACCCGGTGTTCCGCAGTCACCACTCGGAGACGGCGATGCTGCGCTACCTGCGGCGGCTGTCGGACTTCGACTACGCCCTGGACCGGGGCATGATCCCCCTCGGGTCGTGCACGATGAAGTTGAACGCGACCACCGAGATGGAGCCGGTCAGCTGGGCGGAGTTCGCGCACATCCACCCGTTCGCGCCGGACTCCCAGACCGCCGGGTACCGGGAGATGATCGGGCAGCTGGAGTCGTGGCTGGCCGAGGTGACCGGCTACGACGCGGTCAGCGTGCAGCCCAACGCCGGCTCCCAGGGTGAGCTGGCCGGCCTGCTGGCCATCCGCTCCTACCACGCGTCGCGGGGTGACACGCACCGCGACGTGTGCCTGATCCCGTCGTCGGCGCACGGCACCAACGCGGCCAGCGCGGTGATGGCCGGCATGCGGGTGGTCGTGGTGGCCTGCGACGACGACGGCAACGTCGACCTCGTCGACCTGGACGCGAAGATCGACAAGCACCGCGACGCGCTCGCCGCGATCATGGTGACGTACCCGTCGACGCACGGCGTGTACGAGACGGGCATCGCGTCGCTGTGCGCAAAGGTCCACGACGCCGGCGGTCAGGTGTACGTCGACGGGGCGAACCTCAACGCCCTCGTCGGGTTCGCCAAGCCGGGCACGTTCGGCGCGGACGTGTCGCACCTGAACCTGCACAAGACGTTCTGCATCCCGCACGGCGGCGGCGGCCCCGGTGTGGGACCGGTGGCGGTGCGCGCGCACCTGGCGCCGTTCCTGCCCGGTGACCCGCTCGGCGCGCACGCCGACGCCACCCCGGCGATCTCGGCGGCGAAGTACGGGTCGGCGGGGATCCTGCCGATCCCGTGGGCGTACCTGCGGATGATGGGCGCCGAGGGCCTCACCCGGGCGACCGGCGTGGCCGTCCTCGCCGCGAACTACGTGGCGGCGCGGCTGCGCGGGCACTTCGACGTGCTGTACGCCGGCAACAAGGGCCTGGTGGCGCACGAGTGCATCCTCGACCTGCGGCCGTTGACGAAGGCCACCGGCGTGAGCGTCGACGACGTGGCGAAGCGGCTGATCGACTACGGCTTCCACGCGCCGACGATGTCGTTCCCCGTAGCAGGGACGCTGATGGTGGAGCCGACCGAGAGCGAGGACCTGGCCGAGCTGGACCGGTTCTGCGACGCGATGATCGCGATCCGGGCGGAGATCGACCAGGTGGGGTCGGGGCAGTGGCCGGCGGGGGACAACCCCCTGGCGAACGCGCCGCACACCGCGGCGATGGTCAGCGGCGACGAGTGGCCGCACCCGTACCCGCGGTCGGTGGGCGCGTACCCGGGTGGGACCGACCGGGCGGGGAAGTACTGGCCGCCGGTGCGGCGCATCGACGGCGCCTACGGGGACCGGAACCTGGTCTGCTCGTGCCCGTCGCCGGAGGCGTTCGAGGACTGACGTCGGCGGGCCGGGGCGGGCGGTTCTGGCCGCCCCGGCTGCGCCGCGACCTGGGCGGAGACGTCCCGTACCGGGGGACTAGCCTGGGTCGACGGCAGCGGTGTGGTAACTCTGGGTGGTCGTTCAGGCCACGAGAGCGTGGCGGGCGGGGCCGCGGTGCGGTGCGATGCTGCTGCCGTCGGGGAGCAGCTCGCCGGTGTCCTCGAAGACGATGACACCGTTGCAGAGCAGGCTCCAGCCCTGCTCAGGGAAGCAGGCGAGGACCCGGGCGGCTTCCCGGTCGGTGGCTTCAGCGGAGGGGCAGGTCGGTTGGTGCTGGCACATCGGGTTCTCCGGACTGTGGGGGCACTGTGTCATGGTTCACATGACCAGTGACGCACAGTACCAAGCGAAAGTGTCCAGCATCGAGCAGGTGCCGGCCCGGCGTACGGGAAATCCACTGAACGGATGAGGAAGGTCGGACCATACGGCGTGGAAACGCTCCCACAGGTGCTGGTCGATGTGCCGGCCGCGCCCACCGCGTGTCGCGACGCGCTCGCTGAACGCGCCCGCCTGCACTGGCGCCGCACCGACGGCGGCGACCCCGCCGTCCTCGCCGAGGAGTTCCTCGCCGCGCACGGCCTGAACCTGCGTGACCTCACCCGCCCCGCACCCACCCACCACGACACCGGGGTGTGCGGCGCCGCGCTCTACCTGTCCGCCGCCGCCGGAGCACACCTGGCCGGCGCCCCCACCGCGGCGCCCGAACCCGCCCCGGCCCTGCCCGACCTCGCCGTCGTCGTCTACGACCACGGCCCCACCCGGCGCGCCCCCGCCCGCGGGGCGACACCCTGGTGGCTCGGCGACTGGACCGACAGCTGGACACCCGAGCAGCACGCCGCGGCCGTCGACGCCATCCGCGCCGCCATCGGCCGCGGCGACGTCTACCAGGCCAACCTCGTCGGCCACGCCGTCGCCCCCTACACCGGCGACCCGCTGCCCGTCCTGCGCCGCCTGGGCGCGCTGCCCGGCGCCCGCTACGGCGGTGTCCTCACCGGCGACGGCTGGGCCATCGGCTGTGCCTCCCCGGAAACCCTCATCGAGGTCCGCGACGGGCACCTGATCACTCGACCCATCAAGGGCACCCGCCCCGCCACCGCCGCCGGCCGCGTCGAACTGCTCACCAGCGCCAAGGAACGCGCCGAACACATCATGATCGTCGACCTGGAACGCAACGACCTCGCCCGCGTCGCCCGCACCGGCACCGTCACCGTCGACGACCTGTTCGCCGTACGCCGCTGGTGCGACCTGTGGCAGGCCGAATCGACCGTACGGGCAGCCGCCGCCGACGGCCTCGGCCTCGCCGACCTGCTGCGCGCCACCTGCCCCGGCGGCTCCGTCACCGGCGCCCCGAAACTCGCCGCCCTGACCCACATCGCCGCCCTCGAACCCGTCGGCCGCGGCGCCAGCATGGGCGCGCTCGGCTGGGTCGCACCCGGCCGCGTCGACCTCGGCCTGACCATCCGCACCGCCGCCGCCGACGGCGAATCCCTGCACACCTGGGCCGGCGGCGGCATCACCTGGGACAGCGACCCCGCCGCCGAGGTCGCCGAAGCCGCCGCGAAGACCACCCCGATCCGCGCCACCCTGGCCGGACGCTGACCCCAGCACCGGCGGCGATACGCTGACCCGCATGACCATGCGGCCCATCCGGATCATCGGCGACCCCGTCCTGCGCACCGAATGCGAGCCGGTCACCACCTTCGACGCCGAGCTACGCGCCCTGGTCACCGACCTCATGGACACCCTGCTCGGCGAACCCGGCCGCGCCGGCGTCGCCGCACCGCAGATCGGCGTCAGCGCCCAGGTCTTCGTCTACGACGCCGACGGACACCGCGGCCACCTGATCAACCCCACCCTGGAACTGTCCGACGAACTCCAGGACGACGAGGAAGGCTGCCTGTCCATCCCCGGGCTGTACTTCCCGACCGTACGGGCCCTGCACGCCACCGCCCACGGCGTCGACCAGCACGGCGAACCGCTCACCATCAGCGGCACCGGTTTCCTCGCCCGCGCCCTGCAACACGAAACCGACCACCTGCGCGGCACCCTCTACGTCGACACCCTGCGCGGCGACACCCGCCGCCGGGCCCTGCGCGAGATCCGCGCCGGCCGCTTCGACTCACCCAGCCGCCGCGCCTAGACGCCCGCCTCCGTCAGCGGGCCACCCACTGGTCGTGACCCAACTTCGCGACCAACGCCAGCACCACCACCAGCAGCACCACCCGCACGAACCCCGAACCACGGCGCAACGCCATCCGCGCACCCAGCACCGCGCCCGCGATGTTGCACACGGCCATCCCCGCGCCCAGCAACCACCACACGTGCCCGGTCACCCCGAACACCACCAACGCGCCCAGGTTCGTGCCCGCGTTGACCACCTTCGCCATCGCCGACCCGTGCACGAAGTCCGCACCGATCAGCGCCGTGAACGCCAACACCAGGAACGTGCCCGTACCCGGACCGATCAACCCGTCGTACAGGGCGATGCCCACCCCGGCCACGCCGATCGCCACCGCCACCCGCGCCGGCGTGCGCCGCGTCGGCACGGCCACCACCCCCAGCCGGGGACGCAGCAGCACGAACACCGCCACCGCCACCAGGACCACCAACACCACCGGCCGGTACGCCGACGCCGGCACCGCCCCGGCCAGCACCGCACCCACCCCGGCGCTGAGCACCGCCAACCCCGCCGCCGGCCCCACCACCCGCCAGTCGAGCTTCGTCCGCCGCGCGTACGTCGCCGCCGCCGTCGCCGTACCGAAGATCGCCGCCAACTTGTTCGTGCCCAACGCGGTGGCCACCGGCAACCCCGGCGCGGCCACCAGCAACGCCGGCAACAGCAGCAGCCCACCACCGCCGACCACGGCGTCCACCCACCCGGCCATCGCCGCGGCGACCAGCAAAGTACTCAGCGATACGGCGTCCACGGGCGGCAATTCTCCCCACCCCACCCGACCCACCGACGCCTGAAGTGGCCAGCCTCACCCGTCACCGACCCCGCGAACGCCGCAACCACACCCCCAACGCGCCAACCGCCACGAACACCAGCATCGAACACAGCAGCACCTTGACCACACGGCAACCCTGCCACGGGGACGTAAGGTGCAGGAGTGCGCCTGGCCACCTTCAACCTGCTGCACGGCCGATCCCTCACCGACGGGCTCGTCAACCCCGACCGACTCGCCGCCGCCGTGCGCGCCCTCGACGCCGACGTCCTCGCCCTGCAGGAGGTCGACCGCGACCAACACCGCAGCGGCAACCTCGACCTCACCGCCATCGCCGCCCGAGCCCTCGACGCGCCACACCACCGCTTCGCCGCCGCCGTCGTCGGCACCCCCGGCGAACAGTTCCGCCCCCTGCGCCACGACGACGACGGCCACGGCGAACCCTGCTACGGCATCGGCCTCATCAGCCGCCACCCCGTACGCAGCTGGCACGTCACCCGACTCAAGCCCGCCCCCGTCCGCTCACCCGTCTACGTCCCCGGCCCCGGCGGCGGCCTCATCCTGCTGCACGACGAACCCCGCGTCGTCCTCGCCGCCGTCCTCGACACCCCACACGGCCCCCTCACCGCCGCCGCGACCCACCTGTCGTTCGTGCCCGGCTGGAACGCCCGCCAACTCCGCCAGACCGTGCGCGCCCTCCGCGCGCTACCCGGCCCCCGCGTCCTGCTCGGCGACCTCAACCTGCCCGCCGGCCCGGCCCGGTTCATCTCCGGCTGGCGCCCCCTGGGCCGACTCCCCACCTACCCCTCCGGGCAGCCCCGCGTCCAACTCGACCACGTCCTCGCCGACCGGCACGCCCTCAACCAGCTCCCACCCGTACGGGCCGTCACCGCTCCACCGTCCACCATCTCCGACCACCGCCCCCTGCTGGTCGACCTCGGCTGAAGACCGATCCCGACCTGCACGCAGCCAGCGTCGAGCCGCAAGATTGCCTCAAGATCATTGCATCGACGAACTTCGACGATCATGCTGGGCGGGTCGCGCCACGATCACGCAGTCGGAGGCCACATGAGACGCCAGCGATCCACCCTCGTCGCCGCAGCAACCCTCATCGCTCTCACCCTCACCACCGCACCCACCCCCGCCAACGCCCAGAGCGCCGCGCAACCGAACCAGGTCGACGACCTCACCGTCCGCCAAGCCGACGGGTACGCCACCCTCGCCTGGACACCCGTCGACGGCGCCACGGACTACCAGATCGAACGCACCGCCGTCGACGCCAACGGCACACCCACCGGCGCACCGACGATCGTCGGCGTCTGGCGCCCCAACCGCCAGATCAACCAGCAGGCGCCCACCTTCGCCGACTCCGGATTCAACCCCGGCGGCAGCTTCCAGTGGCGCGCCCGCGCCCGCACCGGCACCACCGAACAGCCCTACTCCGACCCCGTCACCGCCACCACCACCGCACCCTGGGGCAACCCCGACACCCCAGGCCAACGGTTGCGCACCCAGTGGGAGACCACCCACGCCGCGCAGTACACCAGCGACACCGACGAGTACGCCTACACCGCGGCCATCGACGCCCTCAGCGACCGGGTACGCGTCGTCGAACTCGGCCGCACCGTCCAGAACCGGCCCATCAACATGCTGGTCATCGGACACCCCACCCCGGCCGCCACCCCCGAGGCCGTCGCCGCCACCGCACCCGTGGCCATCAATTGCAACGTGCACGGCAACGAACCCGGCGACCGCGAAGCCTGCCTCATCATGGCCCGGCAACTCGCCTTCAGCACCGACCCCCGCATCACCGACCTGCTCAGCCACACCACCGTCCTGATCGTCCCCACCATCAACGGAGACGGCCGCGCCGCCAACACCCGCGGCAACTCCACCGGCCAGGACCTCAACCGCGACTACTCCCTGATCCGCCAACCCGAGACCGCCGCGTACATCACGATGGTCCGCGACTACCGACCCGTCGCCGGCTACGACGGCCACGAGTTCGGCAACTCCCGCGCCGGCGACCTGCCCATGCTGCCGCCCCGGCACCAGAACGTCGCCCAGCCCATCTTCGACCAGTCCCAGGACATGATCGAAGGCCACATGTACGCCAAGGGCGCCGAAGCCGGCTGGTGGCCCTGCCCCTACGGCTGCGAAGGCGGCGGCAACGTCGGCCTCAGCGAGGAAACCATCCTGCGCAACACCCTCGGCCTCAAGAACGTCACCAACTCCCTGCTGGAACTGCGCAGCTCCGGCGGCCAGACCCGACCCGACGAGGGCAACACCGCCAACAACCGGCGCCGCAAGACCTACTCCGCCCTCTGGACGTTCCAGCAGTTCCTCGACTACCACCGCACCGACCGCGGCGACATCCTCACCTCCCGCGCCGAGGCCATCGAGATCCAGGCCGCCAACACCGGCCGCCTCGTCTTCCGCGGCTCCCGCCCCATCCCCGCCCACCCCGCACCCCACCCGGGCGACAGCCCGCCGCCCCTGGACGCGCCCCCGGCCAACCTGATCCTCGACAACGCGCCGTGCGCCTACAAGCTCACCGACGCCCAGTACAACGGCCCGCGCACCGACGGACCCGGCGGCGTCGGCACCACCGTCGCACAGCGCATCGCCGCCCACGGCTGGAAGGTCATCACGACCACGGACGGCTACTACATCCCCCTCAACCAGCCCGAACGCGGCCTCATCCCACTGCTGCTCGACCCGTTGGGCGTGGAGAAGCTGACCGACGGCGAACGCGTCTACCCGAGGATCACCGGCCGACACAACGGACCACTTGTCGTCACCGGCTTCACCTGCGCCGCCAACGCCACCGTCAACGGACCGGTCACCGTCCGCGCCGGCGCGGCACTCGTCACCACCGGCACCACCATCAGCGGCCCGGTCACCGCCAGCGGCGCCGCCGGCGTCCTGCTCGCCGACAGCACCGTCAACGGCCCCATCCAGATCACCAACACCACCGACGCGGTCTCCATCATCGACGTCACCGCCGCCGGCCCGGTCAGCCTGACCGGCAACACCACCGGCACCGACATCCCACTGCTGGCCGGCTCCATCATCCGCGGCCCTCTCACCTGCACCGGCAACAACCCCACGCCGACCAACCTCGGCATCGCCAACACCGTGCACGGCCCCCGCACCACCCAGTGCGCGGCACTCTGAACCCCAACTGACCGCACCGGCGGCGCAGGCCCCACGCCCGCGCCGCCGGTCCACCCCGAACCCGTGGAGGCCGTCGTGTCGCACCCCGCCACCGCAGCGCGACACCCCCGACCGCGAAGGCTCCTCCTCCTCGCGCCGACATTGCTGCTGCTCGCCGCCTGCACCGGCACCACACCCCGCGCCCAGGACGCGTCAGCCACCACCACACCCCAGGTCACCGGACCCCTCTGCGCCGCCCTGCCCAACGGCACCGACCCCGGCAACCCGACCTTCCTCGCCGGCCATCCCGTCGATGAGGCACTGCGCTGGATCCCCACCCTCACCACGTTCGAAGCGGCCCTGCGCACCAGCGGCGTCCTCACCGACCTCCCCGCCGGCACCGCCGTCACCGTCCTCGCACCCACCGACGACGCCTTCGCCGCCACGTTCTCCGAGGACAACTGGGACGACCTCATGACCCACCACACCGACCAGCTCCGCACCCTGCTCAAGGCCCACCTCAGCACCGGAGCCCACCCGATCGGCGACCTCGCCACCGCCGGCTCGACCACCACCCTCGACGGCGCCACCATCACCGTCACCCGTACCGGAGCCACCACCCGCCTCGCCGACCGCGCCGACACCGTCTGCGCCGACTACCAGGCCACCAACGCCCGCATCCACATCATCAACGCCGTCCTCGGCCCCCTTCCCGCCACCGCCGACGGCACCGGCCACCGCGCACACTGACCCCGCTCAGTCCTGGTCCACCCCGACCAGAGCAGCCAACGCGCGATTGGTGCGGTTGGCCCGCACCGCGTCACGCTGCTGCCCGGCCGTCACCTCGATGTACGTCTGCGACGACGCCAACGACGCGTGCCCCAGCAACCGCATGATCTCCGCCGCGCTCGCACCGTCCTCCGCCAACCGGGTCGCGAACGTGTGCCGCAACGCGTGCAGCCGCGCCCCACGCGGCACCCGGTCACCGATGCCCGCCCGCCGATAACACGACTCCACCAGATACTGCAGACCACCACGGCGCAGCGGCTCACCGCGCCGGTCCACCAGCAACGCCGAGTCCGGCCGCACCGACCGCGACCCGAAACGGCGCGCGCGACTGTCCAGGTAGTCCCGCAGCACCCGATCCAGGTCCGCCTCGATCGGCACCACCCGCGGCCGCCCGCCCTTGCCGACCACCTCGATCCGCCGCTCACCCGGCCGACCCGCCAACGAGCCGACCCGCAGCGCCAGCAGCTCCGACAGGCGCAGCCCCGCGCACAGCGCCACCGCCAGCACCGCCACGTCCCGCTCCGGCCACGGGTCGCGCTGCCGTCCGTCGTCGCGGGCGACCGACGCGAGCAGCACCTCGGGGGTGTCCGCGCCCCGCAGCGGTTTCGGCTGGGGGAGTAGCGCCCGGGGGCGGCCCACCGCCGGCATCGGATTGCCCGCCACCACCTGATCGGCGACCAGGAACGTGAAGAAACTGTTCCAGGTGGACCAGGCCCGGTGCACCGACGCGGGCGCCCGGGGCGCGGCGAACCGGGCGAACGCCGCCCGCATGGCGCGGGGGGAGAGGTCGGTGATCGACAGCGCGTCCAGGGGGAGGGGAGTGGTGTCACCCTCGGCGACCAGGGCGGCCACCGCGTACAGGTCTCGCCGGTAGGCCGCCAGGGTGTGGGGGGAGGGCTTGCGGGTCGCGCGGGCGGTCAGGAACTCCTCGATCAGCACCCCGAGCGATTCGTCCTTTCTGTCATGCATAAGGGATATTATGCAGCATTTTCGCGTTCCCGGGAAGCGGGGGGAGAGGAGAGAGAACATGCGCGAACCACGGAGGTATGTCCTGACCGGAGCACCCGGCGCCGGCAAGACGACCCTGCTGGAGGCACTCCGCCACAGGGGACACGCCACGGTCCGAGAGGCCGCCACCGACATCATCGCCGAGCGCCAGGCGCAGGGGTGCGCCGAGCCGTGGCACGAACCCGACTTCGTCGACGCCGTGATCGCCCTGCAGAGCCGCCGCCAGATCGACGCCACCATCGCCGCACGCCGCGTCCCGGTCCACCTGTACGACCGTTCGCCCCTGTGCACACTGGCGCTGGCGCGCTACCAGGGCAGGCCGATCGGGCCGGCGCTCACCGCCGAGGTGGACCGCATCTCGCGGCAGCGGATCTACCAGCGGTCGGTGTTCCTGATCAGTCCGCTGGGCTTCATCCGCCACACGGCCGCACGCCGGATCAGCTACGCCGATGCGCTGGCCTTCGCCCGCGTGCACGAGCAGGTGTACGAGGCGTACGGGCACCACCTGATCCACGTGCCGGCTGGACCGGTGTCGCAACGGGTCGCGCTGATCGAGAGGCACGTGTCGTGCCGGGCATGACCCGCGCCTGACCGCTGTCGAGGGGACCCCCGAATCTGCTTACTTTACATAATGTGCATTATCGAAGGTGTCTAGGCGGCACCCGGGAGTAGACCGGGTGGGCTAGCGTGTCGTCGATCTACTGGGGAGATCTCCAGCATCCTTCGGGGAAAGAAGCACACGTGTCACTGTGGAAGAAGACCGCGGTGGTGGCGCTCTCGGCGTTCACCGCACTCAGCGCCTCGGCCTGCGGCGTGGTGTCCGGCTCGTCCGAGGCGCCGAAGCAGCCCAGCGTCCTTGAGCTGCTCGCCAGCGACCTCAAGGGGTCGCTGCAGAAGACGATGGACGTCACCGACAAGAGCGACTCGGTGACGATGACGATGACGGGCACGGTCGGCGGCGAGAAGATCTCCGCGCAGGGTGTCCTGGACCTGGGTGACCCGGTCAAGGCCGAGATGACGACGGCGGACCCGGACGGCGACACGACCACCATCCGGTTGATCGGCACCGTGGTCTACGTCGAAGTGCCGACCAAGGACCGCGCGAGCATGGGCGGTAAGCGCTGGATGAAGATGGACATGGCCAGCGTCGGCCAGCAGGCGGGGATGGACTTCAGCAAGCAGTTCGAGGACATCGACCCGACCAAGCAGGTCAAGACGCTGCTCGCCGCCGAGGGCGTGACGGTCATCGGTGAGGAGACGGTGAACGGGGCGCGTACCGTCCACTACACCGTCACCACTCCGGTGGCGACGCAGCTGGCTCAGGTCGACGCCAAGCTGCGGGCCGGTGTCGAGAAGCAGTTCGCCGCGGCGGGCGTCAAGGAGATCAAGGTCGACCTCTGGGTCGACGAGCAGTACCGGCCGCGCCGTGCGGGCACCGTCATGGGCGCGATGGGCGACATGGTGGTCGACTACACCGACTACGGCAAGGCGGTGACCATCGAGACGCCGCCGCCGGCGGAGACCAGCGACTTCGCCGAGATGCTGCAGGGGTTGAAGAACCTGGGTGCCGGCAGCTGACCGCAGCCGCGACAGTGCCCGGTCGGCGAGGATTCTCGTCGGCCGGGCACTGCCCGTTTCCGCGTCGCCTCTCCCCCAGCTCGGATCGGCCATGATCGCCCTTTGCTGCCGTGCTGTGTGCGGGTGGTTACTCGAAGTGGTCGGCCAGCTTTCGCAGTTTGCTGACGTACGCCGGCCAGTCCTGCCCGTCGGGGATGCTGGTGCCGTCGCGGTGCCAGCCGATCGCGCCGTCGTGCTGCTCGCGCATGATGTCCGCCTGACCGGCATGCCGGGCGAGGTCGCCGCTTACGTGCATGATGATCCGGTACAGGGTCACGTCCTGGTGGCCTGGCCGCCACCAGGGCACCTGCCCGGGCGCGTCGAGCGGCAACTCGTCGATCGTCTCGTCGACGAACAGCGCCACCCGGCGGTACAGGTCGATCAGGCCGTCCTTCGTCTCGTCCTCGCGCGCGTACCAGTCGGCCTGCGGGTCGTCGTCGAACGCCTGCAGGGGAACCAGTTCCTCGGGCGTCGGGAACTGCCGGCCGAAGGCGAGCCCGAAGTAGCCGGCTTCGACGTTGAGGCAGTGTTTGACGATGCCGAGCAGGTTGTTGCCGGTCACGGTGCGGGGTGTTCTGGCCTCGCGTTCGCTCAGACCGTCGAGCTTCCAGACGAGGTCGTCGCGCGTCCGCCGCAGGTAGAAGTGCAGCGCGGCCTTCATGTCGCTCAGGTCAGCCATGCCGGCCATTGTCGCGCAGGCGCTGCGCCGTCGTGTGCCCTGGCGTGGGCGAGGTGAGCGTCCGGTGTAGCCAGTCCTGGGTGAGGGCGCGCAGCAGTGCTGGTTGTTCGTAGGGCAGGTAGTGCCCGGCGGCGTCGATCGTGGTGTAGGTGCCTCGGGGGTAGCGGCGCATGGCGTGGAACTGGTCGGTGTAGCCGACGATGCCGTCCTGGCGGCCGGTGAGGACGCTGACGGGGCCGTCGTAGGGGGTGTCGGTGGCCTCGTCGGGTAGCGCGTACCCGGGGTCGGTGCGCAGGGTCTGCAGGAAGGTGTCGTCGCCGGGGCCGCCGGCGTGCAGGGCGGCGAGCACGGTGGCGACGACGGTCGGGGTGCGGTGGCCGAGCGCGGTGTCGAGGTGGGTGCGCAGTTCGGTGGGGGCGTCGTCGAGCCAGCCGGCGGGTCCCGGGGGTGGGCGGTGCTCGGGCAGGGTGCGGCTGGCCGGTGCGATGGTGATTCCGGGGGAGACGAGGAGCAGGCCGCGGACCAGGTCGGGGCGTTGGCGGGCGATGCCGGCGGCGAGGTAGGCGCCGTAGGAGGCGCCGGCGATCAGGACCGGTGCGTCGATGTGGTGGTCGAGCCATGCGCAGACGGTGTCCAGCAGGGCCTGGGAGGTGGGTGGGCAGGTGGCCGGGCTGTCGCCGTGGCCGGGCAGGTCCAGGTATGTCTCGCGCAGGTCGGCGCCGGCGAGGGCGGGGCTGAAGGCGGTGGCCGTGGCGGTGCGGGTCATGCCGAACATCGGCAGGCACACGACCTCGGGGCCGGCTGCGGCGGATCGGTCGACTGCCAGGTTCATTCTGGGGTCCTCCCCTGTTGCGCGGAGCGTGGCTGCGCGTCTTCGGTCGTGGCGGATCCGTGGGAGAGGGTGGAGCGTCGGGGTTGGCGCGCCTTAGGATGATCGAGATTTGTCGATCAGGGTTGGGTGTCGCCCGCGTCACACCTGATCGGTGGATCTTCTCAGGGTGTGCGCCGTCGCTGTCGCCGACCTCACGTGTGTCGTTGCCGGGGAATTCCTCCAGTGGGGCGCGCGGTTGTCCGTTCGGAAGATCAGGTTTCCACATGATCGGATGGAAGTGCCATGCACGTGCGCTCAGACGCGGTAGTGCTGTTCGGCGTGACAGGTGATCTCGTCTCGAAGAAGCTGTTTCCGGCGCTGTACGAGTTGACCCGACGTGGTCGGCTCGATGTCCCGGTGATCGGGGTGGCCCGCTCCCCCTGGGACGATCAGCAGTTGGTCGCGACCGCCCGCAAGTCGGTGGCCGAGGTGAGTGACGAGGTGGACGACGAGGCGTTCGACGCCCTGGCGGGCAACCTGTCGATGATCTCGGGCGACTACGCGGACCCGGTGACGTACGAGCGGCTGGCGGAGCGTCTGCGCGACGCCGAGCGTCCGGTCTTCTATCTGGCGATTCCGCCGATGGTGTTCGGTTCGGTCGTGCGAGGGCTGGCGGCGGTCGGGCTGGCCGATCGTGGTCGGGTGATCGTGGAGAAGCCGTTCGGGCGTGATCTGGCGTCGTCCGCGGAGTTGGATCGGACGTTGCGGGGGGCCTTCGATCCGACGCGGGTGTTCCGGATCGACCACTACCTGGGCAAGGAGGCCGTGGAGAGTCTGTACGCGTTCCGGTTCGCCAATCGGCTGTTCGAGCCGTTGTGGAACAGCGAGCACATCGACAAGGTGCAGGTCACGCTGGCCGAGGGTTTTGGCACGCAGGGTCGTGCCGGGTTCTATGACACCGTGGGCGCGACCCGTGACGTGTTGCAGAACCACATTCTTCAGGTGGTCGCGTTGATCGCGATGGACGCGCCGGCGGGTGACGACACGGACGCGTTTCGTGCGGCGGAGGCGGCGGTTCTGCGGCAGATCGAGGCGTTGTCGCCGGAGTTCACGGTGCGGGGGCAGTACGCGGGCTACCGCGACGAGCCGGGTGTCGCGCCGGATTCGAACACGGAGACGTTCGTGGCGACCCGGTTGACTGTCGACTCTCCTCGCTGGGCGGGTGTGCCGTTCTATCTGCGGACGGGCAAGTCCCTGGCGGGGACGGCGACGGAGGTGGTGGTCGAGTTCAAGCAGCCGCAGCGTGCGCTGATCCCGGCCGCGGGTGGGGCGGCGGCGCCGGCGAATCTGCTGCGGTTCCGGCTGGGTCGCGGGGACGGCATCACGATGTCGATTCAGGCGAAGAGCCCGGGTGCGGAGGTGGCGAGCCGTCCGGTCGACCTGTCGGTGGACTTCGGGGCGGCGTTGGGTCGTCGTCAGGAGGCGTACGAGCGGTTGCTCGACGATGCGATGGACGGGCAGCATCTGCGGTTCGCGCGGGCGGAGACGATTCGGCAGGAGTGGCGCATCGTCGAGCCGATCCTGGATCTGGCGGCGCCGGTGCGGCCGTACGACAGGGGTAGTTGGGGTCCGGCGGAGGCCGACGCGTTGGCCGGCGGTTGGCACGTGCCCGACCTGGGGTAGCCGGCGGGAGTGGGCTGAGTGACCGCTCAGCTCACCGGAGGGACCGTCCGGCGACGGTGAGGTTTGCCGCAGGCGTGAGGTGTGGGCATGTGGGGGTGTCTCACGTCCTCATCGGAGAGGAAGCAGCGCATGCTTTCCGCACTCGATCGTCGGCACACCGTCGCGCCGCCCGGCTACAGCCGGTGGCTCATTCCCCCGGCGGCGTTGGCCATCCATCTCTGCATCGGCCAGGTTTACGCGACGAGCGTCTACAAGAACTCGTTGATCGCCCACTTCGACACCGGGCAGACCGCGATCGGGGTGATCTTCAGCATCGCGATCGTGATGCTGGGGTTGTCCGCGGCGGTGGCCGGGACGTGGGTGGAGGCGAACGGGCCGCATAAGGCCATGTTCGTCTCGGCCTGTTTCTGGGCGACGGGTTTTCTGGTCGGGTCGCTGGGCATCGCCACGAAGCAGCTGTGGCTGCTGTACCTGGGCTACGGCCTGCTCGGCGGCATCGGTCTGGGCATCGGGTACATCTCCCCCGTCTCGACGCTGATCAAGTGGTTCCCGGACCGGCCGGGTCTGGCCACCGGTCTGGCGATCATGGGGTTCGGTGGCGGCGCGATGGTGGCTTCTCCCCTGTCGCGTCAGCTCCTGTCGTTCTACGACCCCGGTTACGACCCGTCCAACGCGGGCTCGACGGCGTCGGGCAGCGCGCTGGTGTGGCTGTTCGTGACGCTCGGCCTGGGCTACTTCGTGATCATGATGTTCGGGGTGGCGAACGTGCGGGTGCCGGCTGACGGGTGGCGTCCGGCCGGCTTCGACCCGGCGGCGGTGGCGGCGAAGCCGCTGGTGACCACGGCGAACGTGTCGGCGGCCAACGCGGTGAAGACCCGCTCGTTCTGGCTGCTGTGGGTGGTGCTGTTCTGCAACGTCACGGCCGGCATCGGCATCCTGGAGCAGGCCAGCCCGATGATTCAGGACTTCTTCCGGGACAACGGCACGTCGGCGGTGTCGGTGGCGGCGGCCGGCGGGTTCGTGGGTCTGCTGTCGCTGTTCAACATGGCGGGCCGGTTCGTCTGGTCGTCGACGTCGGACGTGATCGGCCGCAAGCCGATCTACCTGGTGTACCTGGGTGTGGGCATGGTGCTGTACGCGCTGCTGGCCGTGTTCGGGCAGACGGCGACGGCGCTGTTCGTGCTGTTCGCGTGCGTGATCCTGTCGTTCTACGGCGGCGGGTTCGCGACCGTGCCGGCGTACCTGCGGGACCTGTTCGGGACGTACCAGGTGGGTGCGATCCACGGGCGGCTGCTGACCGCCTGGTCGGCGGCGGGGATCGCGGGGCCGCTGATCGTGAACGGGTTCCTCGACGCGCAGGGCAAGCCGGGCACGTTGACGGCGGCGGCGTACCGGCCGGCGCTGTTCACGATGGTGGGCGTCCTCGCGGTGGGCTTCGTGGCGAACCTGCTGGTGCGGCCGGTGCCGCAGCGCTATCACGAGCCGGCGGCGGACGTGGACGAGCCGAAGAGCGAGCAGAGGAGCGGTACGCGATGAGTGACGACGGTCGGCACGGGCAGCAGGCCCGGTTGTGGATTTCCTGGCTGGTGGTGGCGGTGCTGCTCGGCTACGGGGTCGTGCAGACGGTGATCACGGCGGCGAAGCTGTTCACCCACTGAGCGGTGAGCCGGGGCGCGCGGCGCCCCGGCTCACAGGCCGCCGGAGACGCGCAGGACGGTGCCGGTGGCGTAGGAGGCGTCCGGGCTGAGTAGCCAGGCGATGGCGGCGGCGACCTCGTCGGGTTCGCCGGCGCGGCCCAACGGGATGCGGCCGGCGGCGCGGTCGGCGCGGTCGGGTACGCCGGAGTCGGCGTGGATGTCGGTGCGCACGATGCCGGGGGCGACGCCGTTGACCCGGATGCCGCGTGGGGCGAGTTCCTTGGCCAGGCCCACGGTGAGGGTGTCGGTGGCGGCCTTCACGGCGGCGTAGTGCACGTACTCCCCCGGGCTGCCGAGGGTCGCGGCGGCCGAGGACACGTTGACGATGGCGCCGCCGTCGGTGAGGCGGCGGGCCGCCTGCTGGGCGCTGAGGACGTACCCGATGAGGTTGATGTCGACGACCCGGCGCAGGTCGTCGACGCGCAGCTCGGTGAAGGGGCCGATGGGGCTGGTGACGCCGGCGTTGTTGACCAGCCCGGTGAGCGGGCCGAGTTGCGCGGCGGCGTCGAACAGGGCGGCGACCTGGTCGGGGTCGGTGGTGTCGGCGCGTACCGCGATGGCCTGCGCGCCGGCCGCGTGCAGGTCGGCCAGGACGGTCTCGGCGGCGGCGTGGTCGCGGCGGTAGCACAGGGCGAGGTGGTGCCCGGCGGCGGCGAGTCGGCGGGCGGTGGCCGCGCCGATGCCGCGACCGCCGCCGGTGATGACGGTGACGGGTGGTGCCACGATGCCTCCGGGGCTGTCGGGTGGGGTGAGCCGACGTTACCGTGACCGGCGCGGGTCGATCGTCGAGAGGAGGGTCACATGCGGCGGGCGTTGGTGCTCGGCGGTGGCGGGGTGACCGGGGTGGCGTGGGAGTTGGGCCTGCTGGCCGGGTTGGCCGAGAGGGGTGCGGCCCTCACCGAGGCCGATCTGGTGGTGGGCACGTCGGCGGGTTCGGTGGTCGGCGCGCAGGTGCGCTCCGGGGTGCCGCTACGGCGGTTGTACGAGGAGCAGTTGGCCCCGCCGACGGGTGAGATGGCGGCGCGGCTGGGCTTTCTGGCGGTGGCGCGGTTGGTGTGGGCCGGTGGTCGTACGCGTGACGCGGTGCGGTCGAGGGCGCGTATCGGGGCGATGGCGGTGGCGGCGCGTACCCAGTCGGAGGCGTCGCGGCGGGCGGTGATCGAGGCCCTCCTGCAGAGGCGGGAGTGGCCGGAGCGGCGGCTGCTGGTGACGGCTGTCGACGCGGCCTCGGGTGAGTTCGTGGTGTTCGATGGCGCCGACGGGGTGTCGTTGGTGGACGCGGTGGGTGCGAGCTGCGCGGTGCCCGGGGTGTGGCCGCCGGTGACGATCGGGGCGCGTCGTTTCGTCGACGGTGGGATGCGTTCGTCGGTGAACGCGGATTTGGCGGCGGGCGCGCAGCGGGTGCTGGTCCTCGCGCCGACGTCGGCGGCGTTCGGGCCGATGCCACGGTTGGCGGCGCAGGTGGCCGAGCTGCGGGCGGCCGGGTCGCAGGTGGTGGTGGTGACGCCGGACGCGGCGGCGCGTACGGCGATTGGCCGCAACGTGCTGGACCCGGCGCGGCGGGCCGGCGCGGCGCGGGCCGGGTGGGCGCAGGCCGCGACGGTGGCCGACGAGGTGCTGGCGCTCTGGGTGTGATCGCTTACGCTCACCGCGCGTTCGATCGGACAACGGAGGTGCGCGGTGGCGGGTGTGGGTGTCGGCGATGTGGTGCAGGACTTCGAGCTGCCGGATGAGACGGGCACGCCGCGGCGGCTGTCGGAGTTCCTGGCGACCGGGCCGGTGGTGCTGTTCTTCTACCCGGCGGCGATGACCCGGGGGTGCACGGCGGAGAGTTGTCACTTCCGGGACCTGGGCGCGGAGTTCACGGCGTTGGGCGCGTCGCGGGTGGGCATCAGCCGTGATCCGGTGGCGAAGCAGGTGGAGTTCTCGACGCTGCACGGTTTCGACTATCCGTTGCTGTCGGACGCCGACGGGACGGTGGCGCAGGCGTTCGGGGTCAAGCGGCGGGTGCCGCTGGGGCCGTTGAGCACGAAGCGGATGACGTTCGTCATCGGCGCTGACCGGCGGGTCATCGAGGTGATCCACAGTGAGGTCAGCATGAACGACCACGCGGACCGGGCGCTGCGGGCGCTGGGCGGCTGAACCCCCTTGCGGCGGCTGTCGCAGCCGACTGGTATCAAGACAGCAATCAAACAGGTGTACGGAAGAGGGTTGTGATGGATGCCGGCCAGGGTTTGTCCACTGACGAGGTGCAGAGCATCCGGGAGGCGTTGGCGGCCGGTCGTAAGCCGCGGGTGGTGTTCACCGCGTCGGCGGGGCAGATCGCCGGTCAGGTCGGCCAGGTGGTCGAGCTGACCGATCCCGAGGTGTCCGACGAGTTCGTGGTGGTGCGTTTCGGCCGCGACGAGTTGCCGTTCTCCCCCGCCGATCTGGCGGTGGCGCCCAAGGGCGCGGGTCGTCGGGTGGCGGAGCCGAAACCGGAGCCCGAGCCGGAGCCGGCGGCGGCGCCCGCGCCGGAGTTCGTGTTGGACACGCCGCGGGTGCCCGCGCCGCGACAGGAGGAGCCGAAGGTGGAGCAGACGGAGAAGGCGACGCCGGCCCGGCGGGTGGTCAAGGCCGCCAAGCCGAAGAGCCCCGCCGGTCTCACGGTGACTTTGGCGTACGCCGACGGCGAGTGGACCGTCGCCGCGCAGCAGGGCAGCAAGGCCCTCGCGAAGCCGTACGTGGTGAAGCCGGCCGAGGCGTTGAAGATGGTGGCGCTGGTCGACGTGCCCGGTGTGCAGGAGGCGGTGGAGCAGATCCTGGGCACCGAGCGGGCCGAGGCCGAGCAGCAGGCGGAGAAGCTGCGCGCGGAGCTGGCCGAGATCGAGGCCCGGCTGGCGGAGCTGCGCGAGGCCCGCTGAGGCGGGTCAGTGCCGGTTGTGGTGCTCCAGCAGCCGGGTGAGCAGTCGGGTCAGCTGCTCGCGCTCAGTGGTGGACAGCGGGGCGAGCAGGTCGCGTTGGACGCGCTCGACGGTCGCGCCCATCCGGTGGGCCTCGTCGGCGCCGGCGTCGGTGACGCTGATGACGTTGCGGCGGCGATCGGCCGGGTCGGGGGCCCGCACCACGAGCCCCCGGCCGGCCAGGTCGTTGATGGTGGCCACCACGTCGCTGCGGTCGATGCCGCAGCGACGGCCGAGGTCGGCCTGGCTCGCGGGGCCGTCCTCGGCCAGGGTGGCGAGCAGCCGGTAGTGGTAGCCGCGCAGGTCGTGGGCGGCGAAGCCCTCGCTGAGCAGGCGGGCGGCGTGGTGGGCGGTCTGACTGAGCAGCCAGCTCGGGGCCGTGCTGAGCCCGGCGGGTGACTGCGGCGCCGCGTGATCCATGACCGCAGCCTAGCAAGAATCGTTGGCGTGACCCACGATCGGGTGTTACGTTGGCTGCACCAACGTTGGTTAACCCAACGTATTGAAGGAGGCAGCATGTCCACCGCTCCCACGCTCAACGGCCAGGTCATCGGCCAGGCCCACTACGCCACCCGGGCCCTGCTCGAACGGGCCGCCGGCCCGCTCGGCCTCCGCTTCGCCCAGGTGGTCGCCCTCAACGCCCTCGCCGCCGGCCCGGTCGAGCGCGCACAGCTCGTGCACCGGCTCACCAGCACCCTCAAGGTCGACGAGCCGGCCGTGCGCGAGGTGATCGACGCCCTCGTCGACGCCGATCTCGCCCAGGTCGACGGCCCCGCGCCGCAGCTACGGCTCACCGACACCGGTCACGTCACGCGGGCCCGCGTCGCCGACGCCGTCGCGGGCATCACCGCCCGGCTGTACGCGGGCATCCCGGCCGACGAGGCCGACGCCGCCGCCCGGGTGCTCACCCTGGTCACCCAGCGGGCGAACGCCGAACTGGCCGCGTCCTGACGGGCACGCGGTCCCGGTCTGACCGGCCCGCGCGCGGGCGGGTCGGTCAGAAGTAGTCGAGCAACTGCGCGGGGCCTCCGACGCCCAGCAGGTCCAGGGCGGACGGGTCCGCGACGCCGGTGGTGTGCAGCAGGCCGGCCTGGGCGACCGAGCGGGCGTGCGCCGCACCGGCGTACAGCAGCGCGAAACCGCGCACATGCAGGCGCAGGTCCGGCTCGCCGCTGATCCGGGTCAGCTCGGCGGCGCCGTCGGCGACAGCCAACCGCCAGGCGCCGGTGTTCCAGTCGGCGAGCGGGTCGGTGAGGTGGAAGTCGACGGCGCCCCGGGCGTGGACGGGCCAGCCACGGGCGCTCACCGCCCGGGCCACGTCCACCGGCCGGTGCATCCACAGGTCCCGCGCGTGGTCGCGGGCCGCCTCCAGCGGCAGGTGGGCGCTGACGGCGTCGCCGTCGAGCGGGCACAGCCGCAGCGTCGGCGCGACGCTGGCCCAACTGCCCAGCACACCGACGAGTTCCCGGGCCGCGTCGGCGGTGACGGCCAGCACCTCGTCGACGGTGAGCACCGAATCGGCGCCGTAGCCGCGGCCCCGCTGCCAGGTGGCGTAGCCAACCAGGTCGCCGTCAGCTTCGACGAGGGTGACACCGTCGCCGGGCAGGTCCCCCTTGGCGTTGAAGTGGTCGAACAGCGCGCCTTGGCGGGTGAGCATGCCGTTGCGGTGCCGGGAGGCCCGCTCGTACAGGTCGGCGACGGCGGCCAGGTCGGCGGGCGTGCCGGCCCGCACGTTCAGGTGCGCGGCGGGCCGGTGCCGGGGCAGCGCGGCGGTGGCCAGGTTGACGGTGCGCAGCACCCCGGCGGCTTCCCAGCCGCAGGAGCGGTAGGGGGCGGCGACGGTCGGGTACAGGGCGCTGACCGCCGCGCCGCGTTCGTGGGCGCCGGTTAGCAGGGCGGTGAGCAGGGCACGGGCCACTCCCCGGCCCCGGGCCTCGGGGGTGACCGCCACCCCGGCGACGTCGGCCGCCGGGACCGCCCGCCCGGACCACCACTGGTCGTGGTGCAGGTCGACGGCCTTGCCGACGAGCCGACCGCTGCCGTCGAACGCGCCGTAACGGATCATGCCGGGCACCTCGACGGTCGTGCTGGCGGGGCGCTCCTGGTTGCCGCCGAACGCCAACCGGCCCAACTCCCAGGCGGCGTCGAGGTCGTCGAGGGTGAGTTCACGGACGTGCACAGTGGCGGGCATCGGGACAACCTAGCCGCACGGCTCCGCGCTGACCGCCGATTTTCTGGCGGAAGCGAGCCGAGCCCGCGGTCGACCGATGCCCGCGTGGACAGGATCACGCAAGCGGATCCCTCAGCCCGAGTGCGTCCAGCACCTCGACGAGCGCCCGCCGGTCGTGCGCGAGCTGCGGAACGTACTCGGTGATTCCCACTCCGATCACCTCGTGGTCGGCGCGCAGCGCGGTCAGCGACCGCGCCAGCGCGGCGGCGCTCACGCCGCCGGGGGTGGGCACGGCCACGGCCGGCAACGCGGACGGGTCCAGCACGTCCAGGTCGAGGTGCACGTACACCGCGGCGCCGGGCGGGGGCAGCGCGGCCAGCCGGGTCGGCTGCGCGTCCCACGTCGGGACGTCCACCACCGTCAGGTCGTGCCGGCGCACGTACGCGACCTCGGCGGGGTCGAGATCGCGGACCCCCACCAGGGCGACCTGGCCCGGGGAGAGGCAGCGGGGCGCCGGCAGCGCGTCCCCCGGGTCGTCGTTGTCATCGTCGAGCAGCAGCCGCAGGGGCATGCCGTGCGCCATTCCGCTCGGCGAGCTCGCGGGCGTGTTCAGGTCGCCGTGCGCGTCGATCCACAGCACGAACAGCCGGTGCGCGTACCGACCCGCGAGGTGGGCCACCGACGCGACCTCGACCGCGCAGTCCCCGCCGAGGGTCAGCAGCCGCCGCGGACGGTGCCGCGCGAGCACGTCACGGTGCGCGCGGTAGGCGTCGACGACCGCAGCCCGGTGCCGGACACCGCCCTCGCGCTCCGATCCGCCGGCCGGGACCGGCACCGTGACCCGCCGCGTCCCCGGCACGGTGAGGGCGGCCAGCGCGGCCGGTGCCTCGCGCACCCGCAGGTCATCCGCGCCCTGCCACATCGGCACCAGTACGTCGAGATCCCGGTTCCACATGGCGACGATCTTTCCAGCGGCCGCGCGCCCGGGCACCGTGCGGCCCGTCGGTCAGTGCTGCGGGATGTTGGCCACGCCGATGCGCTTGCGGAAGACCCAGTACGTCCACCCCTGGTAGGCGAGCACCACCGGTGTGAAGATCACCGCCACCCAGGTCATGATCTTCAGGGTGTACGGGGTGGAGGCGGCGTTGGTGGCCGTCAGCGTGCCGGCCGCGTCCAGGGTGGACGGCAGCACGTTCGGAAACAGCGCCGCGAACAGGGTCGCCACGGCCAGGCCGATCGCCACGGCGGTGCCGGTGAACGCCCAGCCCTCCCGGCGTACCCGGGCGGCGGCCAGGCCACCGAGCAGGGCGAGGGCCGCGCCGACGGCGAGCACGACGGCGGCCGTGCTGGAGCGGATGCTCAACGTCCAGGTCAGGAACCCGACCGCGAGCACGGCGGCGCCGACACCCAGGCGCACCGCGAGGGCGCCCGCGCGCTCGCGGATGTCGCCGGTGGTCTTCAGGGCGAGGAACACCGCGCCGTGGGTGAGGAACAGCGCGAGGGTGGTCGCGCCACCGAGCAGGGCGTACGGGTTGAGCAGGTCGAGCAGGCCGCCGACGTACTCGTGGTCGGCGTCCAGCGGCACGCCGCGCAGGATGTTGGCGAAGGCGACGCCCCACAGGATCGCCGGCAGCAGCGAGCCGACCACGATCGCGGCGTCCCAGCGGCGCTTCCAGGACGCCTCGGGGCGCTTGTGCCGGTACTCGAAGGCCACCCCGCGGGCGATCAGGGCCAGCAGGATCAGCAGCAGCGGCAGGTAGAACCCGGAGAAAAGGGTCGCGTACCACTCGGGGAAGGCGGCGAACATGGCGCCGCCGGCGGTGATCAGCCAGACCTCGTTGCCGTCCCAGACCGGGCCGATGGTGTTGATCAGGACGCGGCGTTCCCGGTCGTCGCGGCCGAGCATGGGCAGCAGCATGCCGACGCCGAAGTCGAAGCCCTCCAGGATGAAGTAGCCGGTGAACAGCACGGCGACGAGGAGAAACCAGATGGTGGTCAGGTCCACGATGGGCTCCGGGATCAGTAGGCGAAGGCGAGCGGACGCTCGGCGTCGTCAGGGGTGTCGTCGATGGGGTGCTCGTCGCTGACGTCGGGCACGCCGGCCCTGGCGTAGCGCAGCAGCAGCTTGACCTCGATCACGGCGAGGGTGGCGTAGATCAGCGTGAAGGCGGTGAACGAGGTGAGCACCTCGGCCAGCGAGACGCTGCGGGACACGCCGTTTCGGGTGAGCATCTCGCCGAAGACGATCCACGGCTGGCGGCCCATCTCGGTGAAGATCCAGCCGAAGGAGTTGGCCAGCAGCGGCAGCACCGGCATGGCCAGCCCGGCGCGCAGCAGCCATTTGCTGCGCGGGGTGCGGCCCTTGCGCTGGCTCCAGAGGACCAGCAGGGCGATCGCGGCGGCCGCCATCCCGAAGGCGATCATGAAGCGGAAGCTCCAGTAGGTGACCGGGATGATCGGGGTGTAGCTGCCCGCGCCGTACTGGGTGGCGTACTGGGCCTGCAGGTCGTTGATGCCGTGCACGGTGCCGTGCGGGTCACCGGTGCCCAGGTACGACAGCAGGTACGGGATCTTGAGGGCGAACACCTCGCGGCTGCCGTCGAGGCTGCCGATGGTGAGCACGGAGAACGAGGCGGGGCTCTCGGTGGTGTAGAGGCCCTCGGCGGCGGCCATCTTCATCGGCTGCACGTCGGTCATGATCTTGCCCTGGATGTCACCGGTGAACAGCACGGCGGCGGAGGCGACCAGGACCACCCAGGAGCCGAACTTCGTGGCGAAGCGGTACGCGCCGGTGTCGGCGGAGTCGCGGTTGCGGATGACGTGGAACAGGCCGACCGCCACGATCAGCGATCCGGCGACCAGGAACGAGCCGGCCAGGGTGTGCGGGAAGGTGATCAGGGCGACCTTGTTGGTCAGCACGGCCGGGAAGTCGGTCAGCTCGGCACGCCCGCTGTCCGGGTTGATTCGGAAGCCGACCGGGTTCTGCATGAACGAGTTGGCCGCGAGGATGAAGTACGCGGACAGGTTGGTGCCGATCGCGGCGGCCCAGATGCTGGCCAGGTGGGCCCGCTTGGGCAGCCGGTCCCAGCCGAAGATCCACAGGCCGATGAAGGTGGATTCGAGGAAGAACGCGACAAGCGCCTCGATGGCCAGGGGCGCGCCGAAGATGTCGCCGACGAAGCGGGAGTAGTCGCTCCAGTTCATGCCGAACTGGAACTCCTGCACGATGCCGGTGACCACGCCCATGGCGAAGTTGATCAGGAAGAGCTTGCCGTAGAACTTGGTGAGCTTGAGGTAGCGCTCGTTGCCGGTGCGGTGCCACATCGTCTGCAGGATGGCCACCAGCACGGACAGGCCGATGGTCAGCGGCACGAAGAGAAAGTGGTAGACGGTCGTGACACCGAACTGCCACCGGGCGACGTCCAACGCGTCCACCTGTTACCCCCAGCTATGCGTACTACGAGACGTAGTAAATACTACTGCTCGTCGTAGAGAATGCGGCAGGGCCGGGCGGCCCGAACCGGCCCGGGACCAATGACCCTGATCACCCCGGGCAACCCGCCGACCCGCCCGCACCACCGGGCCGCCGCGTGCGACGATGGCGCGCTGATGAACACCGCGCACTCCCCCTGGCAGCCACCACTGATCTGGCGCGCCGCCCTCGTGGTGGCCCGCGTCCTGGTCGGTCTGCTCGCCCGCCTCGAGGTCACCGGCGACGTCCCCGCGCACCTGCGCCGCGGCCCGCTCGTGCTGGCCGCCAACCACATCAGCCCGTTCGACCCGGTAGTGATGATCGCCGCCTGCCAGACCCGCGGCATCGCCCCGCGGATCATGGCGACCGCCGGGCTGTTCCGCGCCCCGGTGCTCGGAGCCGCCATGCGCCACGCCGGACACATCCGCGTCGACCGGGGCACCAGCGCCGTGCACCGGGCCCTCGACGACGCCGCCACCGCCGTCGCGGCGGGCTCGGTGATCCTCATCTACCCCGAGGGACGCATCGGCCTGGACCCCGGCATGTGGCCCGAACGCGGCAAGACCGGCGTCGCCCGACTCGCGCTGGCCTGCGGCGCCCCCGTCATCCCGGTCGCCCAGTGGGGCGCGCACGAGGTGCTGCCCTACCGGGCGCCGAAGGGAATGCTGCGCGGCATCGCCCGCGCGCTGTGGCGCCGCCCGCTGATCCGGGTGCACTTCGGCGCGCCCGTCGACCTGGGCGAGGCGAACGCCGCCAGCCCCGGCGCCGCCCGCCGAGCCACCGGCCGGATCATCGACGCGCTCACCGACGCCCTCGCCCCGCTGCGCCCCGACGAACCCGACCTGCCCCACCACGTCGACCCCGGCCGCCCCACCGACACCAGCCGGGCGCACCGCCGCCGGTCGGGCTGACCCGGGCCAACCCGACCGGCGCGGGGTTCAGCCCGCCGCGTCCAACAGCGGCACGAGCTGCTCCTCCTCGTACGCCAGGTGCGCCAGCACCTGATCGGTGAGCCGGGCCACCTCGCGGCGCAGCACCTCCCGGTCCGGGTGCGGGGTGCCCAGTACGGTGCTCAACTCGTCCAGCACCGCCGTCATCGCCCGGTGCTCGGCGTCGAGGCGGGCCAGCACCGGGGCCAGCTCGGGCCGCTGGTCGGCCAGCCAGGCGAAGAGGGCCTGGTCCTCGCGCTGGTGATGCCCGCGCAGCCCCTGACACAGGGTCAGGCAGTTCACCCGCAGCTGTGCGCCGACTGCCGGCCCTGCACCGTCCACCTCCCGGCCGATCAGGGCGAGCTCCCGCCGGAACGCGTCATGCACGGCGACCAGAGCCGCTCCCGGCGGACCCGGCGGCGTCGGCGGCGGACCCGGCAGCGGCTCGAGCGCCACCACGGGCAGCACACGTCCCGCCCGGTCCTGGTACTCGCCCCAGCCCGGGTTCGCCGCCACGGCCCGGGCGAAGACGGCGTCGCGTTCGGCCCCGGCCAGCACCTCGGCGCGGGCCCGGTAGGTGAACACCCCGTCCTCCACCGTGACCAGCGGATCGGCCAGCAGGTTGCGGAACCACTGCGGATCCTGCGGCGCGCCCCCGGCGGAGGCGACGACCAGGACCCGCTCCCCGCCGTCGGGAAGGTAGCCCAGCGGGGTGGTGTGCGGCGCGCCGGTGCGGGCCCCGGTGGTGGTCAGCAGGAGCAACCGGGCTCCCTCGAACCAGCCGCCGACCCGGCCGCCGTTCGCGCGGAACTCCGCGATGACGTCGTGATTGAAGCTGTGTGGCATGTGACTCCCGAAAGAACGTGGGTCGCCGCGCCAGGCAGGGCACGGCGAGGAAGGCGACAGGGCATCGATGGCAGAGCCACGCGGCGGGCGACGACACAGCCGCGTGGGCGCGAACCCGCGAACGGAGCGCGCAAGGAATTCGGATTCATCGACGGCGGACCTCGGGCCCGCCCGGGGCTCACTCGCCCGCCGGGTGCCCTGTCCGCTCGTGGCCCATGGCCGACCCGGCAGTCACGGCACCGAACCTAGTAGCAACCCCGGACGGCGGCAACCCGCTCGGACTTGCCGCCGAGCAACCTGCGAGGGTGAGACTCTGCCCTGGCGGGCCCGACCCTCGCCGCCCGGCGACGAATGTTGCCGGCAGGCCACCGGGGGTCCACCAGCGGCAGGCATACTGCGTCGCGTGCTGAACCGATTCGGCTACCTGGACGCGCCCGCGCCGCTGGCGTTCGCCCACCGTGGCGGCGCGGCCGACGGCGACGAGAACACCACCGAGGCGTTCGCCCGGGCCATCGGGCTCGGCTACCGGTACGTGGAGACCGACGTGCACGCCACCGCCGACGGCGTCGCGGTGATCTTCCACGACCCGACGCTCGCGCGGCTCACCGGCGAGGCGGGGCGCATCGCCGAGATGAGCTGGGCCGACCTCGCCTCGGTACGCGTCGGCGGCGCCGCCGT
This sequence comes from Micromonospora sp. NPDC047557, assembly GCF_043205095.1. Lineage (NCBI taxonomy): Bacteria > Bacillati > Actinomycetota > Actinomycetes > Micromonosporales > Micromonosporaceae > Micromonospora > Micromonospora sp. NPDC047557. The sequence goes on from NZ_JBIDDK010000008.1 coordinate 70,281, forward strand.
CGTACCCCGGCTCGACGAGGTGCTGGGTGCCTGGCCGCAGGTCCGCTTCAACATCGACGTGAAGGCCGACGGCGGCGTCGCGCCGACGGTCGCGACCGTGACCCGGGCCGGCGCCGCCGACCGGGTGCTGCTCGCCTCGTTCAGCGACGCCCGACTGACCCGGCTGCGGGCGCTGACCGAGGGACGCGTCGCCACCAGCCTCGGCATGCGCGGCGTCGCTCGACTGCGGCTCGCCTCCCTGCACGGGCGGCCACTGCGACTGCCGCCGTCGGTGGTCGCCGCGCAGGTGCCACCGCGCTACGGACGGGTGCCGGTGGTGGACCGTCGCTTCCTCGACTACTGCCACCGACTCGGCCTGCAGGTGCACGTCTGGACGATCGACGAACCCGCCCAGATGCACGAGTTACTGGATCGTGGTGTGGATGGCATCATGACCGATCACGTCGGCGTGCTGCGCGACGTCTACCGCAGCCGCGGCCACTGGGCCGCCTGAGCGTCGAAGGACCCCCGATGGCCGAGACCGTGACCCCCACGGTGGACGACACCCCGCCCCCGGCGAGCACCCGCCGGGAGCGGCGCGGCTGGTACATCTACGACTGGGCGAACTCGGCGTTCCAGACCACGGTGATCACCGTGTTCCTCGGCCCGTTCCTGACCACCGTGGCCGAGCTGGCCGCTGGCTGCGAGCTGGGCGCGGACACCTGCGACGGGTACGTGCACCCGCTGGGCATCCGGGTGGCGGCCGGGTCCTACTACCCGTACCTGATCTCGCTGTCGGTGTTCCTCACCGTGTTCGTGCTGCCCGTCATCGGGGCGATCGCCGACCGGTCCGCGCACAAGAAGCGGCTGCTCGGCGGTGCCGCGTTCACCGGCGCCGCCGCGACCATCGCGATGGCCTTCGTCACCGGCGACCGCTACCTGCTCGGCGGGGCGCTGTTCCTGATCGCCAACATCTCCTTCGGCGCCGCGATCGTGGTCTACAACTCGTTCCTGCCGCAGCTCGGCGGCCCCGACGAACGCGACGGCATCTCCAGCCGCGGCTGGGCGCTGGGCTACCTGGGCGGTGGCGTGCTGCTGGCGCTGAACCTGGCCGCGGTCACCCTGCTCAGCGAGGACGACAACCCGCAGCGCACTCTGGACCTGGCCCGCTGGTCGATCGTCTCGGCCGGGGTGTGGTGGGCGGTGTTCACGCTGGTGCCGCTGCGTTGGCTGCGCGAACGCCCCAGCGCGGCGGCCCTCGCCGCGCGCGGCAACGTGCTCACCGACGGGTTCCGGCAGCTCGGCCACACCCTGCGCGAGGTCAAGGCGTACCCGCTGACGTTGTTCTTCCTGCTCGCGTTCCTGGTCTACAACGACGGCATCCAGACCGTCATCACCCTCGCCAGCCAGTACGGCACCGAGGAGCTGCGCCTGGAGCAGAGCACCCTGATCGTCACGATCCTGCTGGTGCAGTTCCTCGCCTTCGGGGGCGCGTTGGGCCTCGGCGCGCTGGCCCGGCGCATCGGCGCGTGGAAGACCGTGCTGCTGAGCCTGGTGCTGTGGACCGGTGTGATCCTCGGCGCGTTCCGGCTGCCCGCCGAGGCGCCGGTGCCGTTCATGATCCTCGGCGCGGCCATCGGCCTGGTCCTGGGCGGCAGCCAGGCGCTGAGCCGTTCCCTGTTCAGCCAGCTCATCCCCTCCGGCAAGGAGGGCGAGTACTACGGCTTCTACGAGATCAGCGACAAGGGCACCAGCTGGCTCGGCCCGCTCGCGTTCGGCCTCGTGTTCCAGCTCACCGCCTCCTACCGCGTGGGCCTGGTCTCACTGCTGATCTTCTTCGTGGTCGGGTTCCTGCTCCTGGCCGCCGTGCCGATCCGTCGGGCCATCGTCGCCGCCGGCAACACGCCACCCCGGGTGCTCTGAGCACGCATCCCGCACCTGGCAGATCAGGCCCTGTCGATCGGCTAGGCTGCCCGACCGTGACTGACGACGCCGCTGCCGCCCCGACCTGCCTGGCCCACCCGTTCCCCGGCCAGCCGCACGCTCCGGCGGGGTGCGCGGCGGCGCGCGGGCTCGACGGACGGCCGGTGCACGCGGCGGCGTTGAAGTTCTTCTGGGGGCCGATGGACTGCGGCAAGTCCACCATGGCGTTGCAGATGAACTACAACCACGCCCGGCAGGGTCGCCGTGGGCTGGTCACCACCCGCATCGACAGGTCGCTGGGCCCGCAGGTCACCACCCGCATCGGCCTGGCCCACGAGGCCATCGAGGTCACCGACGACCTGGACCTGCGGGCTCTCGTGCGGGGCCGGTGGGCCGACGGGGTACGCGTCGACTACCTGATCTGCGACGAGGCCTGCTTCTACACCGTCGAACACGTCGAGCAGATGGCCGAGCTGGTCGACAGCTACGACGTGGACGTGTTCGCGTTCGGCCTCGCCACCGACTTCCGGTCCAGCCTCTTCCCCGCCGCGCAACGCCTGTTCGAGTTGGCCGACGAGGTGGCCCGCATCCAGGTCGAGGTGCTGTGCTGGTGCGGCCGGGAGGGGCTGCTCAACGCCCGGGTCGTCGACGGGCGTGTGGTGCGCGAGGGCGCGCAGGTCGTCATCGGCGACACCGTCGACACCGCCGACGTGCGCTACCAGGTGCTGTGCCGCCGGCACTACCGCAGCGGCGACCTCGGCCCCCGCGACTGAGGCGCCCTTCCCGATCCGGCGCGGAACCGGTCACGGCGCAGCCCGTCGTACCCGGAGCCGGTCGGTGATGATCACGGCGACGGTCACCGCCACCGCCGCGGTGGCGCACGCCGCGACCGGCGCCCCGAGCGCCACACCGGCCGGTATCAACGCCAGCAGCACCAGCACCGCCACGATCCGGCTGCTCGGCAGCGCCCGCCACAGCACCGCCTTGTAGGCGGCGTGCCCGGCGAGGAACAGCGCCGGGCCACCCAGGGTGAACAGCGCGTCGACAGTGGTGGCCGCGGCGCCGCGGGCGTGCAGGAGCCGTTCGTCGCCCGCCGAGGTGACGACGATGCCGGCGACCATCACCGGGTGCAGGTAGTTGAACGCGAGCCGGCTCAACGCTCCGGTGCGCCGACCGGCGCGGGCGATGACCTCCGTCGCGGCCGAGGCCGACCGGGCGAAGTACACCCACCACAGCGCCACCGAACCCGCGAACGCCACCAGGAACGCCCCCGACGTCACCAGGTCCACGTGCGACGTGAGGGTGCTGCCGGTGACCAGGATCGACTCGCCGAGCGCGATCAGCACGAACGCCCCGCAGCGCTCCGCCAGGTGCCCGCCCTCCACCATCCACCGCTCGGGGCGGCTGCGCTCCCGCCCCGGCAGCGGGTAGCCGATCGACAGGCCAACCACCTCGAGCACGATCACCGCCGCCCACACCACCTCCCGGGCCGGCGTGTCCACCAGGCCGCCGACCACCACGAGCACCGACGTGGCGCCGATCCACGGCAGCGACTTCTGAAACCCGTCGACCAGCCACGGACTCCCCTGCGTCGCCCACAACGCGAAAATGGTCCGGCCCACCTGCACGCCCACGTAGACCACCGCGAAGAGCAGGCCGGTCCCGGCGAACGCCTGCGGGATCGCCGCCGACAACAGCAGGCTGCCCAGCGTCACCCCGATCAGCATCGCCCGCACCGGGCCCTGGTCCGGTTGCAGCCAGTTGGTCACCCAGGTGGTGTAGACCCAGACGAACCAGACCAGCGCCAGCAGCAGCGCGGTGCGGACGGCGCCACGCCAGTCCGGGTGCTCGATCAGGTAGTGCGACAGCTGGGTGATCGTGAAGATGAAGACCAGGTCGAAGAACAGCTCGGTCGAGGTGGTCGGCTCGACGCCCTGACGCCCGCGCAGCAACCGGGGATGCGCCAGGTCGACGCCCGGTGGCTCAGAAGGGGTCACCGCACACCCGCCAGTCGCCGTTCTCACGGACCACCGGCAGGCGGCGTTCCTCACTGATGCCGCCGTCGCGGGTCAACCGCACCGTCACCGTGCCGCGGGGTCGGCCGCCCTTGGTGGCCACCGACACGTCTTTGATCTCGTAGTCGGTCACCATCGGTGGCGTCCGCACCCAGCTGGTGAACCCGATCGCGCTCCACCGGGTACGCGCGTCGGAGCAGAGCCGCTCGTACGCCTGGTCGCTGTCGCCGAGGGTCACCTCGCTGAGGAAACCGTCGGCGGTCTCCCGGATCGGGCCGGCGGCCTGCCGCACCGTCTGCAGGTTCCACGCCCCCAGCCCGGCCACCCCGACGCAGCACAGCGCCATGCCGAACCCGGCGAAGGCCAGCCCGGTGCGCATCGGGCGGTGCCGCCGGGCCGGTCGGCTCCACGACTGGCCGGCACCCACGACTACCGACCGTAGAGAACGCCGTCGCGGTGAGGCAGGACAAGCGGAAAACTGGGTACGCCCGAGGCCCTGTTCGCGGCGGCGACGCATCGTCTACCGTCGGCGCACACCCCCAGCAGCGCCAGGAGTCGATCGATGAGCCGCTTCGTGCAGCCGGTACCACCCCCCGCCGACCCGTACGCCGGTGACGCCCTGCTGCGGTCCTGGCTGGAGCGTCACCTCGGCCCGGCCGGACACGCGGCCGCCAAGGGTCGCCTCGCCGAGCTGGCCGCCGAGGTCACCGGGCCGCTGCGTGCGGCGCACGCCGACGCCGAGGCGCACCCGCCGACGCTGGTCCGCTACGACCCGTGGGGCGCGCGGATCGACCGGATCGACACGTCCGCCGGTTGGCAGGCGCAGCGGGCCGCCGCCGCCCGGCACGCCGTGGTGGCGCTGCCCTACCTGCCCGACGCGCGCGGCACCTGGGGTGCCGCCGCACGGGTCGTGCAACACGCGCTGCTGCACCTGTACGGGCCGGAGTCGGCGACGTTCTCCTGCCCGGTGGCGATGGCCGACGGGGCGGCGGCGCTGCTCAGCCTCCCCGACGTCGACGCGGGTGTCCGTGACGCGTGGCTGCCCCGGCTGATCTCCACCGACCCGGCCACGGCGATCACCAGCGGCCAGTGGATGACCGAGTCGCAGGGCGGCTCCGACCTGGGCCGCTCCGGCACCGTCGGCCGTCCCGCCGCCGACGGTTCGTGGCGGCTGACCGGGGAGAAGTGGTTCTGCTCCGCCGCCGACGCCGCGATGGCGGTGGCGCTGGCCCGCCCCGAGGGCGCCGGGCGGGGCAGCCGGGTGCTCGCCCCGTTCCTCGTTCCCCGCTACGCGGTCGACTCGCCGCTGGCCACCGGTGCGGCGCCGGACGCGCCCGCCCCCGGGGTCACCGTGCACCGGCTCAAGGACAAGCTCGGCACCCGGGCGCTGCCGACCGCCGAGATCGGCCTGCGTGACGCGTACGCGCTGCCGTTGGGCGACCCGGCGGTGCCCGGCCTGGTCCGGGCGATGACCCTGGTCGTGGTGACCCGGGTGCACAACGCGGCCGCCGCGGCCGGCGGAATGCGACGAGGGCTCGCCTACGCCCGCGCGTACGCCGACGCGCGGCACGTCGCGGGCGGCGCGTTGGCGTCCTCGCCGCTGCACCGCGCGACGCTGGGCACCCTCGCGGTCGACGCGGCGGGCGCGTTCGCCCTCGCGGGGCACGCGTTCGCGCTGCTCGGGCGGGTCGAGGTCGGCGCCGACCCGGCAGCCGCCGCCGAGCTGCGCATCGTGGCCCCGCTGGCGAAGCTGGCCACCGGTCGGCTCGCCGTCAGCTCCGCCAGCGAGTACGTGGAGAGCTTCGGCGGCGCCGGCTACGTGGAGGACACCGGCGTGCCCCGGCTGCTGCGCGACGCGCAGGTGCTGCCGATCTGGGAGGGCACCACCAACGTGCTGGCCCTGGACGTGCTGCGCGCGCTGACCCGGGAGGACGCCGGGACGCCGCTGCTGAGCCGGCTGACCGCCGCCGTCGACCTGGCCCGGCCGCTGTCGCCCGCGCTGGCCGACACCCTCGCCGCGGCCGCCGGGCAGCTGCGCGACACCATCGCCGCGGTGACGGCCGAGCCGGGCGCGGCGGCGGTGCTCGCGGGCGCCCGTGGCCTGGCGCTGCGCCTGGCGTACGCGTTGACCGCCGCCCTGCTCGTGGAGCACGCCGCGTGGGGTGACGAGCAGGCGGAGCTGGCCGCCCGGCTGTGGGCGCGGCGGTGGCTGCGGCAGGAGGACATCGCCGAGGACGCCCACCACCACCTGGACCTGCTCTGCTGACCGGTGCCCTGTCGAATCGAGAAACCGCCGACGTACCTGACACTGGTTGGCAGGTACGTCGGCGCAGACTGCCGGCATGACAACAACCGCCGACCTCGCGATGGTCAACCTGGACAGCTCCGACCCGGCCGCGCACGCCGCCTTCTACCACCGGGCGTTGGGCTGGGAGATCACCCACAGCCAAGCCGAGTACGCGATGATCAGCGGCGGTGGCGCGTCCATCGGCTTCGGCCTGGTCGAGGGCTACCAGCCGCCGTCCTGGCCCGACCCGGCCGGGCAGAAGCGCTACCACCTGGACCTCTACGTCGACGACCTGGCCGTGGCCGAGAAGGAGTTCGTCGCCGCCGGCGCGTCGAAGCCAGAGTTCCAACCCGGCGGCGAGCGGTGGGTGGTGCTCCTCGACCCCATCGGGCAGCCGTTCTGCATCTGCCCCCGCCCGCAGGGCTGACCTGCGGGCGCGACGCTCAGCGCAGCGGACCTCGGGCCACCGCGGCGCGCATCGCCGCCGGGTCGCCGACCGGGACGTACTCCAGCCACCAGGTGGCCCCGGCGGCTGCCAGCTCACGGAGGTAGGACCGCTCGGCGCGCTCGTCCGGGCGGCGGCGTCGCCCGCCGATCGCCACGTCGAACGGCTGGCCGTCGGCCCGGGTCGGTGGCAGGGCCGCGACCAGGTCGCGGACCTCGTCGGGGGTGAAGTCGGCCCAGCCGTCGGTGTCGGTGAGCTTGTACGGCACGATGCCGTCGGCGCGGGCCGCGCGGCGTCGCACCGCCCCGGCCTGGGTGCTGCCGCCGACCCAGACCGGCACCCGGGGCGACTGCACGGGCGGTGGCCGCAGCGCCACCCGGTCGGCGCGGTAGTGGGTGCCCCGGTGGTCGACCTGCTCACCGCCGAGCAGACCGGTGAGCAGGTCGAGGCCCTCGTCGAGCATCGCGGCGCGCACGGCCACCTCGGTCGGCTCGCCGAACGCGACCAGGCCACGGTCGCCGGGGTCGCCGACTCCGACCGCCACGGTGGCCCGGCCCGCGCTCAGGTGGTCGAGGGTCAGCACCTCGCGGGCCAGCTTCGCCGGACGGCGCCGGGGCAGCGCGGTGACAGTGGTGCCCAGGCGCACCCGGTCGGTGCGCCCGGCGATCGCGGTGAGCACCAACCACGGGTCGTAGGTGAACGGGTCGTCGCCGGAGTAGTGGATCAGGTAGTCCTCCAGGAACACCCCGTCCCATCCGGCGCTCTCGGCCAGCTCACCCAGCTCGACCAGGGTGGACACCGCGACGTCGCCGCCACCGCAGGGGATCTCCAGACCGTGTCTCATCCGCCGACCGTAGGCCGGGGGTGGGACAGTCAGCCGCGGCGACGGGATCGGGCGGCCCACACCGCGTACGCCGGGTCGCGGTCGAGGTTGTGCCGGTCCCGGTCGTAGCGGCGGGTGGTCCGCGGGTCGGCGTGGCCCATGGCGTCCTGCACGTCTTCGAGGGGGACGCCCTCGGAGCGGGCGGTGGTGGCGAACGCGTGTCGCAGCGAGTGCGGGGACAGCCGCGCCCAGGCCGGGATGCCGGCGGCGCGGGCGAGTCGGCGGACCATCCGGAACACCGAGTGCCGGTCGAGCCGGGCGCCGCTGGCGGTGACCAGCAGGGGCCCGGTCAGGTGGGTCACCGGCACGCCGGCGGTGGCGGCCCGCTGTGCCAGGTACGCGTCCACCGCGTACGCGGTGCCCGGGGTGAGGGCGCGGCGGCGCTGCTTGCCGCCCTTGCCGATGAAGCGCACGCTGCGGTGCCCGCGTTCGGTGCCGAGATCGGTCAGGTCCAGCGAGACCAGCTCCCCGACCCGCAGGCCCAGATCGGCCAGGAGCGCGATCGTCGCCCGGTTGCGGGCCGCCGTCGGGCCGGTCTCCGCGTCGGCGGCGGTGAGCAGCGCGTCCACCTCCTCCGGGGTGAGCCCGACGGTGGCGGAGTGGTCCCGGTCGACGCGGGGCCGGTCCGCGCCGGAGACCGGGTTGGCCGGCACGCCGCCGAGCTTGACCAGGAAGTCGTACCAGCTGGACAGCGCCGACAGCCGACGTGCCACGGTCGCCGGGGTCAACGGTCGGCCGCTGCGGACGACGAGAGTGGACTCCAGCGCGCGGGCGTACTCGTTGACGTGCAGGAAGCTGGCCCGCAGCGGATCCAGGTCGTGCCCGGAGCACCAGCTGAGCCACGCGGTGACGTCGCGCCGGTAGGCGTCGCGGGTGTGCTCGGACAGCCGGCGGTTGCGTAGCCACGCCTCGGTGACGTCGACCGGCCCGCTCGGCAGGGCCGGTCGGGCGGTGGGGCGGGCGAGCACGGGAGCGTCGGAGGACACCATGTGAAAAAGGTTCTCAGCAGCGGATGGGATTGCCACGCAGGCGCGCCGACGCCGGCCCGCGCGGCGGCGCGGACGGTGTCGGCTACGGTCGCACGGTGCGTGCCAGCCGGCTGGTCTCCCTGCTGCTGCTCCTGCAGGCCCGGGGGCGGATGACCGCCGCCGAGCTGGCCGACGCCCTGGAGGTGTCGGTTCGCACGGTGTATCGCGACGTGGAGTCGCTGGGGGCCGCCGGTGTGCCGGTGTACGCCGAGCGTGGCCCGGCCGGTGGTTACCGCCTGCTCGACGGTTACCGCACCCGGCTCACCGGCCTGACCGCCGGTGAGGCCGAGGCGTTGTTCCTGGCCGGTGTGCCCGGCCCGGCCGCCGAGCTGGGCCTGGGCTCGGTGCTGGCCACGGCGGAGCTGAAGCTGCGCGCCGCGCTGCCGGCGGACCTCGCCGACCCCGGCGGCAGGATCCGGCAGCGGTTCCACCTGGACGCGCCGAGCTGGTTTCGCGAACCCGAGCCCACACCCCACCTGGCCGCGCTGGCCACGGCGGTGTGGGAGGACCGTCGGGTCCGGGTGTGCTACCGGCGCTGGCAGGCGCCCAGGGAGGTGACCCGGACCCTGGACCCGCTCGGCGTGGTGCTCAAGGCCGGCCGCTGGTACCTGGTCGCCTCCGCGTCCGGGCAGGTGCGCACCTACCGGGTGGGCGCGATCCTGGAGCTGACCGTGCTGGACGAACCCGCCGAGCGGCCGGACGGGTTCGACCTGGCGGGCTGCTGGCAGGAGCACGCCGAGCGCTACGAGCGGGGCGTCTATCGCGCTGAAGCCCGGGTGCGGATGACCGTGGCGGCGCTGGCGCGCACGACGCACCTGTTCCCACCGGCGATGAGCCGCGCGGCGCAGGACCACGCCGGTGCGCCGGACGCGAACGGCTGGGTCACCACGACCGTGCCGATCGAGTCGGTCCGCCACGGCTGCGTCGAGATGCTCAAGCTCGGCGCGCAGGTGGAGGTGCTCGCCCCGCCCGAGCTGCGGGAGCTACTCGCCAGCACCGCCCACGCGCTCGCCGCCCTCTACCCACCGCCCGGCGACGCGCCCGCCTCAGAGCCGGAGGCCGGCGACGCGCCCGCCTCAAAGCGGGAGCCCGGGGACGCGCCGACGGCCGGCACCTCGGGGCGGGTGCCGGCCGTCGAGGCCGTCGCGGTCAAGCGTTGATCTGTCGACGTGCGTCGCCGTTGGCGCTGATGGTCACCCGGCGCGGCTTGGCCCGCTCGGCGACGGGGATGCGCAGCGTCAGCACCCCGTTCTCGTAACCGGCCTCCAGCCGGTCGGTGTCCAGGGTGTCGCCCAGGAACAGCCGTCGGGTGAAGGTGCCCATCGGGCGTTCGGCGGCGACCAGCTCGACACCGTCGCCGGTGGGCCGGCGGCGCTCGGCGCGGACGGTGAGCACGTTGCGCTCGACGGTGCAGTCGATGGTGTCCGGGTCGACGCCCGGCAGGTCGAACGCCGCGTAGAAGTGGTCGCCGTCGCGGTAGGCGTCCAGGTGCATCATCGCGGGACGGGCTGCCGTACCGAAGAACTGCTCGGCGAGCCGGTCGATCTCGCGGAACGGGTCGGTACGCATCAACATCGCTGTGCCTCCTCGGTTCTCCTGGCCGAAGGTGATGAGTTGAGCCGTGGTGACTCAACTTCCTCTTCTTATTTAGCGCCTTCCGCGACGGACGTCAACTGCTTCTCGAACCAGTGCTCGGCGTACGGGCCGTGCGTGTACGCGGGGATCTCGGCGTAGCCGTGCCGGGCGTACAGGGCGCGGGCCTCGACCAGGTCGGAGCGGGTGTCGAGCCGGATCCGGTCCGCCCCGGCCGCCCGCGCCTGCTGCTCGACGGCGGCCAGCAGCGCTGCGCCCCCACCCGCGCCCCGGTGCGCGGGCCGAAGGAACACGCGGGTCAGCTCGGCCCAGTCCGGGTGCCACCGCAGCCCGGCGCAACCGGCCAGGTCCGCGTCGCGGTACGCGAGCAGGAGCAGACCACCGGGGTACGCCAGGTCGTCGCTGGGCATCTCGGCCAGCGCCGCGTCGACCTCGCCGGGGTGGGCCGGGCGGCGGTGGTAGCGCACCACCATCTCGGTCATGTACTCGCGCAGCAGGACTGTTGCGTCCGGATGGTCGGGACGGACGGTGGAGGTCACCCAGGAGGATCGAACGGTCGCGGTCACCCGTCGATCGTCACTGCCCGGTCAACTGATTTTCGGCGTCCGTCAGCTGGTAGACGCCCTGCTCACGGGTGAGCAACCGCTCGTCCACCAGGTAGCGGCGCAGGGTGGCGTGGTCCGACGCGCCAGCGGCGCACCACGGTTTGAGCGCGTCGTCGACGGCCCGCTCCGGATAGCGCGTGCCCGGCTCGAACGACTGCCGGGCGACGTGTGCCAGCAGCACCCGTCGCCGCCCGAGCTGCGCCGGCATGCCCGAAAGGACGCCGCCGCGCAGGAACGTGCGCAGCACCGGATCGTCGGCCGGCGCGGCGTCGTCGGCCGGGCGGCTGTCGCGCGCCGCCGCCCGCAGCGACGCCTCGTCGACCGCGAGCGCGCCGTCAGCGCCGGTGACCAGACCCGCATCGGCGAGCCGCCGGAGCCCGGTGAGCACGACCCGCGCCGCCAAGCCGGAGCGCTGCACGACCTCGGCCACGGTTGTCGATCCCAACGCGACCGCCGCGAAGACCCGTCGCCGTCCGTCGTCGGCCAGGGCCCCGGCCAGAGCGTGCGCAGTCATGCCGGTCACCCTCCCATCGGCGTACGAGCGCCGCCAGGCGATTTTCCGAGTACGCGCCCACGCCGGCTGTCGCCGGCCTGCTGGTCCGCACCTCGAGGTTGAGGAAGATCGGGTCAGCGGTCAGCTGTGGAATTGATCCTGGCGAGGGGCATGCCGCAGCGAAGTGAACCCCGCAGGTGCCGCGCGGGGTGCGTGGCAGCGGTGGGGGCGAGAAGACGACTGAAGCGTCGAATTCGACGGCAGGAGTATCCGTGCGGGCGAAGGCTGGCACACGGACATGGCGGGAACCATTCATGGTTTCGGCGATTCCAAGCTCTCGGCAGGAGGCACTGGGGCCTCCCGGATCCAGTGGCGGGTAGCCGGCGTCTCGGCGCGGAGGGGCAGACGGGGAGGTGACTCGAACCCGTCCTCATCGCGCACGTGCGCCACTGGTCACTGATCCATGCCCGTCAGCATGGTCAACCCGTGGCTGCCGGGCAACGGATTTCCGGGTGGCCTCGCCGTCGGGGGCGCGGAAAACCGCTGTCGGTTGTCGAGGGGCGGTGGTACAAAGCCGCGGTGGAAGAGACCCTGGAGTTCGCCAACCTGTTACGGCTGATGGACGAGCGGTCCACCGCCTTCCGGGCGGCGGTCGCCGCGGCGCCCAGCCTCGACGTACGGGTGCCGACCTGTCCCGAGTGGACGCTGTTCGACCTGGTGCAGCACCTGGGCGAGGGACGCTTCAGGTGGGCGGCAATCGTGGCCGCGGGGCCCGCCGACGCCCCGCCGGCCATCTCCACCCCGGCGCCGCCCCGCGAGCGCGAGGCCCTGCTGGCCTGGTTCGCCGCGTCGACGGCAGAGCTGCTGGCCGCATTGCGAGAAGCCGGCCCGGATCGTGGTTGCTGGACGTGGTGGGGTTCATCGCAGGCGCCGCAGACCGCCGGTGCCGTTGCCCGCCACCAGCTCCAGCAGGTCGCCGTGCACACCTATGACGCCCAGGTCGCCGTGGGCGCCTCGCAGCCGCTACCGGACGAGGTGGCCCTCGACGGTGTCGACGAGTTCCTGACCACCTGCGTCGCGACGACGGCCACGTGGCCGCACGCGCCCGCAATCGTCGACTACCACGCCACCGAGGGCCGTTCCTGGCGGATCTGGTTCTCCGCCGATGGCGCACGGACCGCCCGGCTCGTCGCGCCGGTCGCCGACGTGGGCCCGGAGACGGCCTATGTCTCGGCCCGGGGTACGGCAAGTGAGCTGGTCATGTTCTGCTACGGCCGCATCCAGATGGACTCGCTGCAGGTCGAGGGCGACCGGCGCGTCTTCGACCAGCTGATCGCCTGGGAGCCAGAGGAGTAGGAGCGGCTACGGTTGCTCGGCGACGCGCAGCACCCGGCGCAGCAGGTCGGAGAGCAGTCGCCGTTCGGCCGGGGTCAGCGCGCCGAGCAGCCGGTGCTCCTCGGCGCCCTGGACCTCCATCGCCGCGCGCCACGCGGCCTCGCCCGCGTCGGTGAGCTCCACGTCCACCCGACGGCGGTCGACGGTGGACGGTATCCGGCGCACGAAGCCTCGTCGGAGCAGGGTGTCGACGCGCGCGGTGATCGAGGCGGGTGCCACGGACAGGTCCGCGGCGAGGTCCGAGGGAGCCGCCCGGCCGCGCCGGCCGGCCAGGGCGTGCAGGGTGTCGTACTCGTGCGCGGGCAGGTCGAAGTCGGCCAGGGCCCGTTCCTTGACCGCCCGCAGGTGCCGGGTCACGCGGATCATCCGGACGACCGTGCCCTCGACGTCCGCGTCGAGGTCGGGCACCACGGGCAGCCACCGCTCGATGTGCCGGTCGACGGCGTCCGGAGTGTCGGTCACGATCGCCAGCTTAGCTCACCAGCGAAATATTCATTGCCGAAAGGTTCGGTGTCGAAGTAGATTCCTGGCATGGCTCATCCCCTGCGCATCCGCTCCTTCCGGCTGCTGTTCCTCGGCCGTACCGTCTCGGCCGTCGGGGACGCGGTGGTGCCCGCCGCGCTCGCGCTGGCCGTCCTGCGGGCCACCGGCTCCACCGGGGCGTTGGCCGTCGTCCTCGCCGCGGCGATGGTGCCCCGGCTGGTCCTGCTGCCCCTCGGCGGCGTTGTCGCCGACCGGTTCGCCGCTCGCCGCGTCGCCCTGCTGACCGACCTGGTCCGCTGCGCGACCCAACTCGCGATCGGCGTCGAGTTGCTCGGCGGCGAGGTGTCGCTGACCACCGTCGTGGTGGCCTCCGCGCTCGGCGGCACCGCGTCGGCGTTCGCCATCCCGACCGCGTCTCCCCTGGTCGCCGGCACCGTCGCGCCGGCCGACCGGCAACGGGCCAACGCCCTGATGGGAGTCACCGCCAACGCCAGTCGGCTGCTCGGCCCGGCGTTGGCCGGCGCGCTGATCTGGGCCGCCGGGCCCGGCTGGGCGTTCGTGATCGACAGCGCGTCGTTCGCACTCAGCGCCGCCCTGCTCGCGCTGGTCCGGGTCCGACACGTGCCGGTGCCGCGTCGCTCGGTCCTCGCCGACCTGCGGCACGGCTTCGGCGAGGTGCGCGCCCGCGACTGGTTCTGGACCAGCCTGCTCGGGCACGGCGTCTGGAACGGCGCCGCAGCCGTGCTGATGACCCTCGGCCCGGCCGTCGCCATCAACCGCCTCGGCGGGGAGGCGACGTGGGTGCTGCTGTTGCAGGCCGGCGCGATCGGCATGCTCACCGGCTCGCTGCTGGCCGGGCGGGTCCGGCTCCGCCGGCCGGTGCTGCTGGCCAACCTCGGGCTCGCCAGCTACGCCGCGCCGCTGTTCCTGCTCGCCGTCGCCGCGCCCGCCCCGGCCGTGATCGTCACGTACGCCGTGGCGCTGACCGCCCTCGGCTACCTCAACCCGGTCTGGGAGACCGTCGTGCAGCACCACTTCGCACCGGAGGTCCTGGCCCGGGTCACCTCGTACGACTGGCTGGTGTCGCTGGCCGCGATGCCGCTGGGCTACGCGCTGGCGCCGTTGGCCGCCGACGCGTTCGGTGCGCCCGTACCCCTGGCGGTCGCCGGCCTGCTGGTCCTCGCCTCCTGCGCCGGCACCGCGCTCGTGCCGGGCGTACGCCGGCTCGCCTGGCCGGCCGCCTCACAACCGCAACCGGCCGAACCGGCCGGCGTGCGCTGACCAGGTCGGGCGACGTGGACGGTCAGCGGGCGTCGCGTGCCATGGCGACGAAGCTGCGCCACGACTGCGGGCTGAACGTGAGCGTCGCGCCGTCGCGATCCTTCGTGTCCCGCACGAGGACCACGCCCGGGAGGTTGTCGGCGACCTCGACGCAGTCACCGCCGTTGCCGCCGCTCTTCGTGCTCTTGCGCCACCGCGCGTCGGTCAGGTCCATGATGCCGCCGCTTCTCTGAGAAGGTCCAGGGAACGCCCCCGGGGCAGCGCCTCGCCGCGAATACGCTCCCACCGCCGCTCCAGGCTAACAAGCTCCGATGTCTGGTCGAGGATCTGCGCCTGCGCGGCGCTGTCGACGTGCGCGACCCGCGAGCCGTCCGGCAGGTCGGCGATGGTGAACGGCCCGTCGAGCCCGGGGTAGCTGGGTGCGTCCGCCGGCACGATCTGAAGCTGGACGGTGTCCGTCTCGACGTACCCGAGCAGGTGCGTGAGCTGCGCGGCCATCAACGCCCGGTCGTCGCCGACACGCCGGCGCAGCACCCCCTCGTCGAGCAGAGCGATGAGCAGCGGCCCGTCGCCCTCGCGGTCGAGAATCGACTGCCGGCTGATCCGCGCCCCGGTGAACTCGTCGACCGCGTCCGGCGTCAGGACCCCGCCGGCCAGGGTCGCCCGGGCGTACGCCTCGGTCTGGAGTAGACCCGGCACCCACGCCAACTGGAACGACCGCAGCGTCAGCGCCTCGCGTTCGAGGTCGACCCACGGTCGGAACCACACCGGCTCCCGGCGACGGAGGGCGTCCGGCCACAGTGCCTCGGCGTCGCGCGCCAGCAGCTCCGCGACTGTCGCGCGGTGTCGACTCTGGGGAACGTGGCCCGGGTTCGCCCACCGGGCGACGGTCTTCGGGTGCACACCGATCCGGTCGGCGAGGCTCTCGGCGGTGTGACCCGCTTCCGCGAGCGCTGCGACAAAGGCGTGATTCATGCCGTCCCTTCCCTGGGGCAAAAGTGCTGCGCCAAGGAGATTACGTAACGCTGTGTGGTTGTCCAGAGACTCCCGGCAAAGTGGGGTATCGACGGCGCGGCCGGCAGGGACCCGAACCCGGCGGACGCGTTCGCAGCGGGGCCGCTTCCGCGACCAGAAGCGGCCCCGCTTCCAGCAGCCGACCCAGGAGGAAGACCCGTGCCACACACCGAAGGAAAGGCCAGGAAGTCGACGCACTCCCCGTTGCGCCCGTCGTGGCGCTGCCCGGTCTGCGGGATCCTGTGGCCGTGCTCGACCGCGAAGCTGCGCCTGCTCGGCGAGTACCGCGAGGATCGGCCCGGCCTGTTGAGTCACCTGGCGACGGTGCAGCAGGAGGCCGAAGCCGACCTCACCGCGCTCAACCCCGGCGTGGCGCTGCCCGACCTGACCCCGCGTTTCGTCGGCTGGGCACAGGCCCGCTGATCAGATGTGGGTTCACGGCCACCGGGCGGCCTTAACCACGGATGTCCTCATCGACGTCGTGCTCGGTGATGAGTGCGGGAAACCAGATGATGTCCAAGGGGGTGCCGTCGTGGGCGCCGCGGTTGTTGTTGGCCATGTCGGCGACCCGCTGCGCGTCGTCGAGGGTGGTCAGCAGCGCAGCGCTTCCCGGCCGGATGCCGAGCTTGGCGAGGGCCTGGGTGTCCAGGCGATAGCAGAGCCAACTGTGGAAGCGGCCGCCGATGAAGCCGAGCACCTCGAATCCGTGCGTCGTGCCGAGTGGGGCGGCCGTGGGTTGCGTGAGGTTCATCCGGATCGGATGCGGGAGGTCGTCGATCCACTCCTCGAGAACGGTCATCAGCTCGGCGACCGCTGTCGTCGGCACGCTCATGCTCAGCACGTGAACGGTGCGGGGATCCGGAGGCGCGTGCCGGACGGCGTTGGCGGCCTGGCGCAAGGACCGGTGCCAGGGCGCGAACAGAGGCTGTTGCCACGGCTCGATGTCCTGGTCGGCGGGGAGGAAGTCGGCGAGGCAGTCGCTGACAGTGGGCACGGCGCGCGGTAGGTCGGCGGACCAGTCCTTCCTGCCGGGCATCCACCGAAAGCCCGCGACGAACCCGGCCAGCACGTAGCTCTCGGCGCCTGTCACCTGCTCATGATCGACGAGGCCGACGTCCGGCGCAGAGAATTGTTCGCGTGGTCCCGGCCTCGATGCCGAAACTCACGGATCGCTCGCAGGAGGCCCGTCGGTGCACAGTCGCGCGTGCTGGTGCATGTCGTGCCAGCCGTCGGCGTGCCGCAGCGACCCGCGCGCCACGCCCTCCACGGGGAAGCCGGCCCTCGTGGCGACCCGGCACGACGCCGCGTTGGCCGTCGAGTGGTTCAGGGCCAGCCGGTGCAACCCGGCCCGGGTGAAGCTCCACTGCGTCAGCGCCCCGAGCGCCTCGGTGGCGATCCCGCGACCACGGGCGGCGGGCAGCAGCCAGTACGACATCTGCGCCGACCCCTCGGTCAGCAGCACGTCTCGCAGTCCCACCTGGCCGACCGGCCGGTCGTCGTCCTCGACGATCGCCCAACTGGCGGCCGTCTCGGCACGCCACCGGCCGGTCCACTGTGCCGTCCACGCCCGCGCCTCGGCGTCGTCGTCGAGCCGGAGCACGTGCCACCGCTGGATCGCCGGGCAGCCGAACGCGGTGCGCACGAGCGGGGCGTCCTCGTCGCGCCACGGCCGCAGCGCCAGCCCGGGGCGTACCGGAAGGTGGGGTTGTTCCTGGGCGGCAAGGCTTCCGGCGGGCAGTGCGGGCGTGACGAGCAGCGGCATCGGCCCATTATCGAGCAGGCGGCCTCACTCTCCCGTCGGGCCGCCCGCCAGCTCGGCCACCACGTCGAGGTGGCCGAGGTGGCGGGCGTACTCCTGCACCAGGTGGAACAGCACCCGTTCCAGCGACGCCGGGTCCGCGCCGTTCCAGCGCGGGCCCGGCGCGCCGATCTCGGCCAGGTCGTGCGCCGAGACCACGGCGGTCGTGTGCGCGCCCTGCGCGCGCAGCGCCGCCACCAGGTCGCCGCGGGTCTCCTCGGGAGCGACGTACCAGCGGTCGCCCCGACGGTCGCCCCACGGCTCGGCGACGTCCCGGCCCTGAAAGCCCCACTCGATCCAGCGCCGCTCGACGTGGCGCAGGTGCGTGAGCAGCTCCAATGGCGTCCACCCGGACGGCAGCCGGCTGCTGCGCAACTCCGACTCGTCAAGCGCCGACACCTTGGCCACCATGGACTCCCGGAAGTAGTCCAGGTAGCGCAGGAAGACCTCGGTGCGGCTGCCGGCCGGGGTGGTGGGTTCGGGGAACGCCGTCATGAGCCGGTCGGCAGGTCGCGGCCACGCTGGCGTACACCCGCGCCGCCGTACGGGTAGTCGCCCACCAGCGGGGCGCTCGCCTCGTCCAGCAGCCGCATCTGCTCGGCGTCGAGGACCAGGTCGGCGGCGGTCAGGTTGTCGTCGAGCTGCTCGGTGGTCCGCGCGCCGAGGATCACCGAGGTGACCGCCGGTCGGGCCGCCAGCCAGGCCAGCGACACCGCCGACATGGAAGCGCCGTGTTCCCCGGCGACCTGGCGGACCGCGTCGAGCACCCGCCAGGTGCGCTCGTCGGCGTTGCGACCCGCGTACGCCTCGACGCCGCGCTGCGGGTTCTCGCCGAGCCGGGTGGCGCCGGTGGGCGTGGTGTCGCGCTGGTACTTGCCGGTCAGCCAGCCGCCGCCCAGCGGCGACCACGGCAGGATGCCGATGCCCTCGTTCTCGCAGACCGGCACCAGCTCGAACTCGATCTCCCGGGCCAGCAGGTTGTACTGCGGCTGGAGGGTCACGATCGGGGTGAGGTTGAGGTGCTGGGTGAGCAGGGCGGCCTTCTGCAACTGCCAACCGGTGAAGTTGCTGACTCCCGCGTAGCGGATCTTGCCGGCGCGGACCGCGTCGTCGAAGAACCGCAGCGTCTCCGGCAGCGGGGTCAGCGGATCCCACGCGTGCGCCTGATAGAGGTCGACGGCCTCGACCCCGAGCCGCCGGAGGCTGGCGTCCAGGGCCCGGGTGAGGTGCACGCGGGACAGGCCGGCGTCGTTCGCCCCGGGGCCCATCGGGAACCGGCCCTTGGTGGCGATGACGAGGCGGTCGCGCAGGTCGGGGCGGGAGCGCAGCCAGCGACCGACGATCTCCTCGGAGACGCCGGTGGAGTAGACGTCGGCGGTGTCGAGGAAGGTGCCGCCGGCCTCGACGAACCGGTCGAGCTGGGCGAAGCTGCCCTCCTCGTCGGTCTCCGCGCCGAAGGTCATCGTGCCCAGACACAGGGTCGACACCACCGTGCCGGTGGCGCCCAGAGTGCGGTATCGCATGTCGTCCTCTCGGTCCGAGTTACGAAGCTGATCTTCGCACCTGGTCAGACCACCTGCATCCGCGGGCGCGGGGGCACCCACGCGGCCGCTTCGCGGGCGATGATGGGTCGGTGAGCGAGCCCGCCATCGACACCGATCGACCGCACCTGCCGGCGCGGTCGTCCGCGCCGGCCGAGCTGCCGCAGCCCGGTCCTCGTGCGCTCGGCCCGTGGCTGGTCGCCGCCGCGACCAGCGTGACGTTGCTGCTGCTCGCCGGCCGCTACGGCTATCACCGCGACGAGCTGTACTTCCTGCTCTGCGGCCGGCACCTGGCCTGGGGCTACGTCGACCAGGGCCCGCTCGTCCCGGCGCTGGCCCGACTTCTGGACACGATCGCGCCGGGCAACCTGGTGGTGCTGCGGACGCCGTCGGCGCTGCTGGCCGGCGCCGCGGTCCTGCTGGTCGCCGCCATCGCCCGCGAGCTGGGCGGTGGCCGGGGCGGGCAGACCTTCGCCGCGGTGCTGGCCGCGCTGTCCGGCATCGTGCTCGCCGGCGGTCACCTGCTCAGCACCACGACCGTCGACCTGCTGGTCTGGCTCGGCCTGGCGTGGTGCGCGGTGCGGCTGCTGCGCACCGGGGACACCCGGTGGGCGCTCGCGCTCGGGCTGGTACTCGGCGTGGGCATGCTCAACAAGCTGCTGCCCGCGTTGCTGGCCGTGGGTCTGCTCGCCGGGGTGGTGATCGCGGGGCCGCGCCGGCTGCTGCGCGACAGGTGGGTGCTCGCCGCCGCCGGGATCGCCGTGCTGCTGGCCGCGCCGAACCTGATCTGGCAGGCCGCGCACGGCTTTCCGCAGCTCGGTGTGGCGGCTTCCATCTCCGGCGGCGACAGTTCCTACAGCGGTCGCCTCGACGCGCTCACCCTGCAGTTCGTCATCATCAGCCCGTACGCCGTGCCGATCTGGATCGCCGGCCTCGTCGCGCTGCTGCGCCGCCCGGCGTGGCGGGCGTACCGGGCTGTGGGGTGGGCCTGGGTGGTCGTGGTCGGCATCGTCTTGGTGGCCGGCGGCAAGGGCTACTACGACGCGCCTCTGCTGCTCGTGCTCACCGCCGCGGGCGCGGTGGTGACCGCCGCCTGGGCCTCGCGCGGGTCGGCGTGGCTGCGGCGGGGGGTGCTCGCGGTGGGCGCGGTGCCGTTCCTGCTGCCCACCATCGTGCTGTTGCTGCCGGTGCTGCCCGCCGATCGGCTGCCCAGCTTCGTGGTCGACGTCAACTACGACGCTGGCGAGACCATCGGCTGGCCGGAGTTCGCCGACTCGGTGGCCACCGTCCATCGTGGCCTGCCGCCGCAGGAACGGTCGCGGGCGGTCATCCTCACCGGCAACTACGGAGAGGCCGGGGCGATCGCCCGCTATGGGCCGACCCGTGGGCTCCCCCGGGCGTACTCCGGGCACAACAGCATGGTGGATTTCGGCCAGCCACCCGCCGACGCGGATGTGGCGATCGTCGTCGGCTGGGAGCGCCCCGACGCGCTGAACGCCTGGTTCCAGGAGTGCGCGCCCGCCGGGCGGGTGGACCAGCGGGTCGAGGTGGACAACGACGAGAACGGCGGCCCGATCCTCGTGTGCCGGGGGCTGCGGCGTCCGTGGGCGCAGATCTGGGACACCGAGGTACGCCACACCGGCTGAGCGCGGTCAGCCGGTGCTGTCGCCGGTGAGCCAGGCACTGACGCCGGCCAGGGCCTCGGGACCGGAGTCGACGCCCACGTCGCGGGCGAG
Organism: Micromonospora sp. NPDC047557; assembly: GCF_043205095.1. NCBI lineage: Bacteria > Bacillati > Actinomycetota > Actinomycetes > Micromonosporales > Micromonosporaceae > Micromonospora > Micromonospora sp. NPDC047557. Next base: position 90,780 of record NZ_JBIDDK010000008.1, read on the forward strand.
GTCGGCGATCGTGATCGCGGCCAGGGCCTCGCGCCACGCCTTCTCCGCCGTCGCCATGGCGCGGGCGATGGGACAGGCGCGGGTGCAGGCCTCGGGCGGGGTGGCCAGCGGGCCGCGCTGGCGGATCTCGGTGCAGACGAAGGCGGGGCCTGGCCCGTCGACGGCGTGGACCACGTCGAGCAGGCTGATGCTCTCCGGAGGTCGGGTCAACGCGTAGCCGCCCGACTTGCCCTGCACGGAGTGAATGAGCCCGGCGCGGGCCAGCGACTGGAGCTGTTTGGCGAGGTAGCTGCCGGACACGTCGTGCAGTTCCGCGAGCCGGGCCGCCGGGACGGGCCTGCTGCTGGCCGTGAGCACGACGCAGCAGTGCAGCGCCCACTCCACCCCGCCGGACATCTTCATCGCCTCACCCTAACCACCCCGATACTCGGATCTCTCATATCCGAGTATAGTTCTCGGACATAGGGAGTCCGAGTTAAGTGCCCCAGCGGCACGGCGGACAAAACAGACAGGGAAGGTGGAACGGACATGAAGATCGCCGTGATGGGCGGGACGGGTCTCATCGGGTCCCAGGTCGTCCGGATCCTGCAGGCGGCCGGGCACGACGCGGTGCCGCACTCGCAGTCGACCGGAGTCGACCTCCTCACCGGGCAGGGTCTGCCCGAGGCGCTCAAGGACGCCGACGTCGTCGTCAACCTGACCAACTCGCCGACCTTCGACGACGCCTCCCCCGCCTTCTTCCAGACGACGATGGACAACCTGCTGACCGCCGCCGAGCGGGCCGGCGTCGGCCACGCGGTGGTCCTGTCCATCGTCGGCGTCGACCAGGTGCCCGACCTGGCCTACTACCGCGCGAAGGTGCTCCAGGAGGACATCCTCAAGGCCAGCAAGGTGCCGTACTCGATCGTCCGCGCCACCCAGTTCTTCGAGTTCATCGACGCGGTCATCTCCTGGACCGCCGACGACAACGGCGTCCGCCTGCCCAGCACCCCCGTGCAGCCGATGGCCGCGGCCGACGTGGCCCAGGCAGTCGCCGACGTCAGCGTGGGCGCCCCCCTGCGGGGCGTCCGCAACGTCGCCGGCCCCGACGTGTTCGCGCTCGACGAACTGGGCCGGATCACCCTCGCCGCACACGGCGACCAGCGCACCGTCACCACCGACGACACCGCCGGCATGTTCGCGGCCGCTCCCGGCGACGCGCTGATCGCCAAGGAAGGCGCGGTGCTCGCGCCGACGTCCTACCGGGAGTGGCTGACCCGCTGAGTTTCCACCCGCGGTGTTCCGGCGTACGCCCCCCGCGCCGGAACACCGCGCACCTCAGCGCCATTCACCTCTTGGGACGGACCGGCCCGGGATGCTGGACGCTCAGGTGTGAGCGGGGCGACCGCCGCGCTCCGGCCCGACGCCGGGACAGCGAACGGATCAGGTCGGCGTGCACCCGCTGCTCGTCACGGGTGCTGAGCCCGAGCTGATTGTGCAGCAGGTGGACCAGGTCGAACGTCATCCTGCCCTCGTATCCCGGTGCACGACGGAACGCCTCCAGCAGGTGCGCCCAGCAGGTCAGCGGGTGGCGTTCGGTCTTGAGCGCGGCGGTGATCCGCTGCCAGCGGACGCTCGGCAGGGCGGTCACCGCCTCGGACGTGACGAGCTCGCTGTCGCCCCGCAGGGCGGGGCAGTTGCGCATGGCCGCCACCATCGCCAGGTCCACGGCGGCGCCGAGGCGGGCCTGCCGCCCCGGGGTCATCCCGATCAGGTCGACCGCCACGTCGACCAGCCGTGGATCGCGCGCTGGCGGAGCGGCGAGGTGCGGCACGTGCACGGGCCCCTCCGCCCCGACCGCCATGCAGAGCCCCGCCAGTCGGGCCGCCAGCAGTCGCGGCGCGCTGCCGAGCAGGTGCAGACAGACCACTCGTGGCGACTGTCGGGTGAACGACCAGGCGGACAGCTCACCGGCAGCCTGCAGGCCGTGCAGCAGCGGACTGATGCCCCGGGTGAGGAACGCGTCGGCCACCGCGGCGCGCGGCGGCAAAAGACACTGAAATGCGTGCCATCGTTCCGGCTCGCTCAGCATCACCTCCGCATCTGACGAATTGTCCAGATAGGATCGATAATGAACGGTCATCCGAAGTCCCCCCAGAAGGCGTCGCACCGCCGGGGTCGACATTAAGCGACGGGGAACGATGCGACAGTAGGGGAAACCCCACATTGTCGTGAACTCAACGCAACCGCCGGTGTGCGCTGTGTCAAGAACCAAGTCCGCTATTTCGGTTTTTGGGCAGCAACATTTGCTCTCTTCGGCAATAGGACCAACCGGTCCCGCGATCGCAGTTCTTGTCACGCGGACCTAGAGTTGCACCTGCCGCTCGCCCGAGCGCCGGCAATTGGCACCGCTGGCATCGGGCACGCCGAGAGGCCCGAACGGGACAGATCCTGGGGGTGGCAGTTGAAGCTGGGCCAACACTCGCCGCATTTTCGCGTCCGACCTGGCCGTCGGGCCGCCGCCGGGCCGAGTCCGACCACGACCGACCGCTGGCGTACGCCACTGGACCCCCCGAGGGCGCCCGTCGTGGGGTGCCGATGAACATCAGCGAGGAGGAGTTCGCCCCGCCGCCGTCGGGCGACCCTCTCGACCCCCTGGTCGGACGCAACTGCGCGCTCGACCTGTTCGACCGCGCCCTGGCCGGGGTCCGCGACGGCCAACCCGCCATGATCGAGTTCGTGGGTGATCCCGGCACCGGCAAGACGCGGCTGCTGCGCGAGGTCGCCGCGCGAGCCCGACGAGCCGGGGTGCCGGTGCTCGCCGCCGCAGGCCGCGACGGCCACCAGGTCGGGCAGACCCTCGCCGCGCTGACGGATGAGCCCTCCGCGGCGGTCCGCGCGGGTGGGCCGCTGCTGCTGCTCCTGGACGACCTGCACAGCGCGTCACCCGCGATGGCCACGCTGCTGCGTCGGCTCGCGCAGGCGCCGCCCCCGGGTCTGCTGTGGGTCACCGCGTACCGGCCGCGGCAAATGCCGTCGTGCGTGACCACCGCGCTCGCCGCCGGCATCCACCTGAGCCGTCGGGCGGTCACCCTGACGCCGTTGGATCCGGCCAGCGTCGCCGCGCTGCTCGGGCTGGTGGAGGGACGCGCCGCCCAGCGGGTGCACGTGCTCTCCGGCGGCGTCCCCCGCTACGTCCTCGCCTATCGCCCGGGCGCCCTGGACGGCCCGGTCGCCGCCCTGCGGGGCCTGCCCGCCGAGCTGCCCGTCGACGTCACCGGCGCGGTGCAGCTCGACCTCGACGCGCTGACCGACGAGCAACGGCAGATGCTGGAGGCCGTCTCGGTGTGCCCGGACGGGTTCGAGCCGGCGCTGGCCGCGGCGCTCGCCGATCGCGGCCCCGAGGTGACCAGCGACCTGCTCGACGCGCTGGTGGCCGCCGACCTGCTGCGGACCGACCCCACCGAGGCGTCGACCCTGCGGTTCCGCCACGAGGTGGACCGCAGCGTGGTGTACCGCGCGTTGTCCCCCGGCCGGCGGCGACGCCTGCACGCGACGGCGGCCCGCGTCCTGCGTGAGCTCGGGCATCCGGTCGCCCGGTACGCCGAACACTTGTCGGCCAGCGGGCAGTGCGCCGAACCGGCGACCGCCGACGCGCTGATCGAGGCGGCGGAGAGCGGTCTCGTGCCCCGGCTCGACGCGATCCGGTGGTTGACCAACGTCCAGCGGCTGCTGCCCGCCGCCGAGGTCACCGAGCCACGCCGTACGCGGCTGGAGTTCGCGATGGCGGACGCGCAGGTCGGCGCGGGTCAACTGCGCCAGGCCCGCACCCTGTTACAGGAACTCACCCGCCGCCCTCTCGCCGACTGCGACCAGCGGCTGCGGGCGGTGGCCGCACGGGCGCGGGTGGAGCGTCTGCTGGGCCGGCCGTTCGACGCGTACGCGCTGCTGCTGCCGTACCGGGACGGGCGGGTGGAGCCGCACACCCAGTTCCTGCTGACCGTCGAGGCGGCGATCGCCGGCGCACTGTGCGCAGCGCCCGACGCGGCCGAGCACGCCCGGAGTCTGAGCCTGCTGGCGGAGCGGACCGGCTCGGCGGTCTGCGCGACCACCGCGGCGGTGGTGCAGTCGTTCGTGGCCGCGTACACCGACTGTGGGATCCGGGCGCCCGAGACGCTGGACCGGGCGTCGTCCGAGGTGGACGCCTTCGCCGACACCGACCTTGCCCGGCACCCGGACCTGCTGGCCCTGCTGGGCTGGGCCGAATACTTCCACGAGCGGGAGCGCTCGGCGCTGCACCACTTCGACCGCGCGCTGGACATCTGCTGCCGCGCGGGTCTCGTGGCGCTGACTCCCTGGCTGCTGGTCGGCCGTTGCGCGGTGACCGCCCGACTGGGCAGCCTGGACCGGGCCCGGGTCGAGGGTGAGGACGCCGAGGAGGTGGCCGTCGCCATGGGCATCGACCCGATGGTGGCGCTGGCGCGCGCGTACCGGGCCATCGCGGTGGCCTGGCGCAGCGGCCCGAAGGCGGCCCGCCACCTGGCGGACACCGCCGTGCTGGACGCCAGCACCCGCCGGGAGAACTGGTACGACGGGGCGAGTCAGCGCGTTGCCGTGCGGGTGCGGTTCCTCGCCGGGGACCGCGCCGGCTCGGCGGCGACGTTGCTGCGCGCCTGTGGCGGGGATGGTCTCGACCAGGTCGAGGTGACCAACCGGGCCTGCTGGGCCTCGGCCCTGGCCGAGATGGCCCACAAGGCCGGTCGGTGCGACGAGGCCGCGCGCTGGTTGGACGTGGCGGAGGGGTACGCCGAGCGGCTGGGGCTGCGGGGGCAGAGCGCGTTGACCCGGACGGCCCGGGCGCGGCTGACCCTGGAGGCGGATCCGCGCTGCGCCGCCGAGCTGGCCGCCGGGGCGGCGGACTCCTTCGCGAGTCTGGGGTGGAGGCTGGAGGAGGCGTCGGCGCGGTTGGTGCGGGCGCGAGCTCTGTGTGAGGCCCGGGAGTGGTCGGCGGCGGAGGTCGAACTCGCCGAGACCCGCCGCATCGCGGAGCTGGTCGACTCCCCGCCGCTGCGCCGTTCGGTGGCCGGCGAGCAGAGCCGCGCGGCCGGGGCCGCGGGCCGTCTGCCGGCCGCGGCGGCGGGTGGGGAGCTGACCCTGACGCGGCGGGAGTGGGACATCGCCCGGCTGGTGGCGGCCGGTGCGAGCAACGCCGAGGCGGCGGACCAGGTGTACGTGACCGTCAAGACGGTGGAGGCTCACCTGACCCGGATCTTCCGCAAGACGGGGGTGTCGTCGCGGGCCGGGCTGGCCGCGTTGCTGGTGTCCCGGGCTGTCGAACCGCGATCCGCTGTCGAGGATCGAGGGTCTGCGACCCGCAGGACCCGATTTGAGCGCTGATGCCCACAATAAAACGGAGATGAAGGATAGGCGTCCCGTGGCGAGTGTCGGATATCTCGCCTTCTGCCGGCCGGAATCTGATATCTTGTCTCCCACCACTGGTCAAACCCGACAGGGTTGACCGGAGGGCCGGAAGCCGCACTGGCTCGCCCGGAGATGCGCAGGAAAGGCATCGTCGTGAGTCAATACATCATCACCATCGTGCCCGTGGAGGACGACGGTGAGGAGATCACCGGCCCGGTGGCCCAGACCGTCGTGCGTCTGGAGACCGGCAACGGCCACCCGGTCGTGCGGGAGCTCACCGTCCGCGCGCCGCAGAGCGCCGGTCTGACCGGCGAGCTGCCGTACGTCGACTTCGACGCCCTGCTGCGCGCCTTCATCCCCCCGCAGGACCGGGACCGGAGTCGCGCCGAGGCCGCTCCCCGTCCGGCCGTGACGGTCGGACCGGTCCCCGCGACCACCGCCAACGCACCCCGGCCGCAGCCGCCCCGACCGGCACGTCGGCCCGGCGAACCGGACCGGCTCAGCCGACTCAAGGCCGGTCGCGCGTACCGCCGGGCGCCCGACCCGGCGGACCTGGAGGCGGTCTACGAGCAGGTCGGCACGATCAGCCGCGTCGCCGAGCACTTCGACGTTCCGGTGCACACGGCACAGGGCTGGATCAGCCGGATGCGCCGCAAGCACGACGAGGTCAACGCCGGCTGACTCCGGGCTCGGCCGGCACGCCGGGCACCACGGCCAGCGCGTCCACCACTGCCGGCGTCGCCCGGTCCAGCCAGCGCTCGATGCCGACCTCCGCCGTGTCGAACTCGCGCTCGAGCACGCACAGGCCGGCCGTGGGCACGCACGCGCCCACCTCGGCCAGCAGGGCGCCCAGGTAGGTGTCGACGACGTGCCGGTGACCGGATCGGGCGGCGGTCATCAACGGCACCGCCACCACCCCGGTCAGCGCACCCCGGGGCAGCACGTCGACGAAGAGCTTCAGCAGGCCGCTGTACGCCGCCTTGAACGTGGGGCTGGCCACCAGCAGCAGCCCTGGTCGGCGTACCGCCTCCAGCACCTCGTCGAGCGTCTCCGGCCGGCTGCCCTGACCGACCAGCTCGGCCGTCAGCTCGGCCAGGTCGATCACCGTCGGCGCTCCGACGGGGGTCGGGCCGTGGGTCAGTCGGGAATGCAGTGCCGCCGCGGTGGCCAACGCGACGGTCCGCGTACGGGAATGGGGCTTCGGGTTGCCGATGAGCGCGGTCATCGGCAGCTCCGCGACCGGCCCGGTCATCGGCCCACCGCCAGCTCCGGGGTCCGCCGGGCGTCCCCGGCGTGCGTGCCGGCCCCGTCGTCCGCGTCGGCCCCGCCCGTCAGGAGGCCGTCGTGGCGCAGCAGCGGCAGCACGCCCTCGCCGAACCAGTACGCCTCCTCCAGGTGCGGCTGCCCGGACAGGATCAGATGGTCCACCCCGGCGGCGTGGTACTCGGCGATCCGCTCCGCGACCTGCTCGTGGCTGCCCACCAGCGCCGCGCCGGCACCGGGCCGGATCAGGGAGTAGCCCGCCCAGACGTTCGGGTACACCTCCATCCGGGCGTTGCCGTCCGCGTGCAGCGCCGCCGCCCGCCGCTGGCCCTCCGAGTCGGTACGGGCGAAGCGCTGCCGAGCAGCGGCGATCCGCGCCTGGTCGACGCCGGCGAGGAGACGGTCCGCCTCGGCCCACGCCTCCCGCGCGGTGTCCCTGGTGATCACGTGGAGCCGACTTCCGGTGCGCAGCGTGCGGCCGGCCTCGGCCGCCTGGTCACGTGCCCGACCCAGCAGCTCGCCGAGCTGGGCCGGTGTCTCACCCCAGGCCAGGTACACGTCCGCGTGCCGGGCGGCCGCCCGCTGCGCCGCCGGCGAGGACCCGCCCAGGAACACGGCCGGAGCGGTGGCCGGCGGCCGGGCCAGCAGGGCGGCCTTCACCCGGTAGTGCTCGCCGCTGTGGTCGACCGGCTGCCCGGTCCACAGTCCACTCAGGATGGTGAGGAACTCCTCGGCGCGGGCGTAGCGGGCGTCGTGGTCCAGCCAGTCGCCGTAGCGGCGCTGCTCGTCCGGGTCGCTGCCGGCCACGATGTTGAGCAGCACCCGGCCCGCCGAGACACGTTGCAGGGACGCGGCCATCTGGGCGACAAGCGTGGGTGAGGCGAGCCCTGGCCGTAACGCGATCATGAACTTCAGCCGTTGCGTCTGCGCGGCCAGCGCGGACGCCACCACCCACGGGTCCTCGCAGAACAGCCCGGCGGGCGTGAGCACACTGGCGAAACCCAACCGGTCGGCGGCGCGCGCCACCTGCGCCAGATAGCCGATGTCCGGCGGGCGGCGGGTGATCCGGGCCGGCCGGCTTCCGCCACCGCGGGCGGGCTCGGCCAGGTCACGGCCGTCTCCGTGCGTCGGCAGGAACCAGTGCAGGTCCAGTGGCATGGGGTCACTCCCCTTCCGGCGCGACGTCGAAGCGCGCGGGCATCGCGGTGACGGCGTTCATGAAGTTGGTCCGCATCCGGCGTACCGGCCCGGTCAGCCGGAGCCGGGCCAGATGCGGACGGATCGCGGTGAGAAACGCCGCCATCTCCAGCCGGGCCAGGTGCGCGCCCAGGCAGAAGTGCGGACCGATACCGAACGCCAGGTGCGGGTTGGGATCGCGGGCGAGGTCCAGCCGGTCGGGATCGGCGAACGCGGCCGGGTCCCGGTTGGCCGAGATGTAGTAGACGACGACCTTGTCCCCCGCGGCGATGCGGGTTCCGTCGAGGACGGTGTCGCGGGTGGCGGTGCGGCGGAACTGCATGATCGGCGTGACCCAGCGCAGCAGCTCCTCGACCGCGCTCGCGGTCAGATCCGGCTCGGCGATCAGCTGGTCCCGCTGCTCGGGATGCTCCAGCAACGCCTGCACCCCGTTGGAGATGAGGTGCCGGGTGGTCTCGTTGCCGGCGATGACCAGCAGCAGCCACAGCTGGCACAGCTGCGCGTCGGTCAGGCCCCGGCCGTCGGCCTCGGCGTGCACGAGGAGGCTCAGCAGGTCGTCGGTGGGCGCGGCCCGTCGCTGGGCCGCCAGCTGCCGGACGTACGCGAAGGCCGCCGCGAAGGTGTCCCGGTAGCGCTGCACGCTGCCACCGCCGTAGCGGGGATCGTCGAACCCGACCAGGTTGTTGCTCCAGTCGAACAGCAACCGACGGTCCGCCCGGGGCACACCGAGCAGGTCGGTGAGGACGAGCAGCGGCAGCTCGGCCGCGAGGTCCGCCACCACGTCGATGTCGCGCGCGGCCACCGCCCGGGCGACGACCTCCTCGGCATGCCGGGTGACCAGCTCACCGAGGCGACCCACCGCGCGGGGCGTGAACGCCCCCGCCACCAGCCGCCGCACCCAGGCGTGCTCCGGAGCGTCCATGTTGATCAGAAGCTGCCGGTTGCGGTGCAGATCCTCCGGAGTCCGGGGGTCGGCGAGGAACGCCCCGCCGGCCGCCGACGAGAACGTCGCCGGGTCCCGGGACACTGCGGACACCGCGGCGTGGCGGGTGACGGCCCAGAAACCCGGGCCTCGGGACCGCACCGACCGGTCCTGGTCGGTGCGGGTCAGCTCGACCTCCTCGACCCAGGCCACCGGCGCCTCCCGTCGGCGGCGGGCGAACTCGTCGTGCGGCACGCCGGTCAGGAAGGTCGCCGGGTCCGCGAGTAGACCCGGCCTCACCGTGGCCGGCCGGTAGCGGTCCCGCAACGCCCGGCGGGGCACCTTGCCGGTGGGCTCGCGCGGGATCCGGTCGACCATCTCGTACGAGCGCGGCACCTTGAAGCCGGCCAGGCTGGTCCGGCAGTGCGCGTCGAGGGCCTGCTCGACGCCCTGGACCGGCCACGTCGGGTCGAGCTGCACCACCGCTCGGACCTGCTCACCGAACTCGTCGTCCGGCACCCCGATGACCACGCTGTCCTGCACGGCCGGGTGCGTCGACAGCACCGCCTCCACCTCGGCGGGATAGACGTTCACGCCGCCGGTGACGATCAGCTCCGCCGAGCGGCCGGTGAGGAACAGGTAGCCGTCGTCGTCCAGGTGGCCCAGGTCGCCGACGGTGAAGGTGTGCGGAGCGACGTGCGCCTCTTCGGTCTGCTCCGGAGCGTTGTGGTAGTGGAACCCCCGGCCCGGGGGCCGCCGCACGGCCACCCGACCCTCCTGCCCGGCGGGCACCGGCCGGCCCTCGTCGTCGACCACCACCACCTCGGTCGGCGGCGCCGGCCGGCCCACAGTGCCCGGCCGGGCCAGCCAGGTGTGCGAGTCGGCGAGGGTGACGATGCCGGCCTCGGTGGCGGCGTAGTACTCCACGAACACCGGCCCCCACCACTCGATCATCGCCCGCTTGGTCTCCGGCGGGCAGGGGCCGCCGCCGTGCCAGATCCGGGCGAGGCTGGCCCCGGAGAACGCCGCCCGGGTCGCCGCGTCGACCCGCAGCAGGCGGATGAACTGGGTCGGCACCAGATGACTGATGGTGATCTTCTCGTCGTCGATCACGCGCAGCACCTCGACCGGGTCGAACCCGCGGCGCAACACCAGCCCACAGCCGCGCAGCAGCGGAAACTGGGCGAAGAACAACTGCGCCGAGTGGTACCAGGGACCGACCAGCAGCGCCTGCCCCTGCGTCGGAATGCCCAGCCCGCCGCCGAGCGCCTCGGTGGTGGCGGCCACCCGGTCGATCGGAGCGCCCACCTTGAGCAGCGGGTTGACCACGCCCTTGGGGCGTCCGCTGGTGCCCGAGGTGTAGAGCAGCACTCCGCCAGAGAGCGCCGGGACGCCCGGTCCCGCCGGCAGGTCGTCCACCACCGTGAACCCGTCCCCGCCGTCGACAGTCACCAGCAGATCGGGGCCGCCCGGCGTACGCGCCACCGCGTCGCGCACCGTCGGGGCGTACGCCGCCTCGGTGAGCACCGCCCGCGCGCCGCAGTCGGTCAGGATGTGGGCGATCTCCGGCGCGGTGAGGTGCCAGTTGACGGGCACCGCCACCAGCCCCGCGTGCACGCAGGCGAGCAGCGCCTCGAACGTCTCGTGCCGGTTGCCGAGCACGAACGCCACCCGGTCGCCGACGTCCAGGCCGGCCCCGCGCAGCACGCCGATCCACCGGTCCACCGACCGGTCCAGCTCCGCCCACGTCCGGGTGGTCCGCTCGTCGGTCAGCGCGACGTCGCCGGCCCGGTCCCGGACCATGGTCTTCAGCAGCTCGGCCACTCGTCACTCCTGTCTGGGCGTGGTGCCGTGCGTGAGGTCGGGGCTGACCGCCAGGACGTGCTCCGCGACCGGCCGGAAGTTCAGTCGGGCGATCTGCGCGGTACCGATGTCCGCCCGCGCGGCCCGGGCCGCGTCGGCGGGGATCACCACCAGCTCGCCGGCCGCCTGGGCGAGCAGCTGCACCTGGCAGCAGCGGTCCATCGCCAGGAACCACCAGGCCGCCTCGGCCACCGACCCGCCGACCGTCAGCAGTCCGTGGTTGCGCAGGACGACGGCCTTGCCGGTGCCCAGCGTCGCCGCGATGCGGTCACCCTCCGCGCCGTCGAGGACGACTCCGCCGTACTCGTCGTGCACCTCGTGGTCCTCGAAGAAGGCGCACGCGTCCTGGGTGATCGGCGCGAGCGGCCGGCCGAGCGCCGAGAACGCCCGACCGTGGATCGAGTGGGTGTGCGCGGCGGCCACCACGTCCGGGCGGGCCTTGTGGATGGCCGAGTGGATGGCGTACCCGGCGGGGTTGATCCGGCCGGAGCCGTCGACCACGTCGCCGGTGTGGTCGACGCGCAGCAGGTCGTCGTCGCGCACGTGGGCGAAGTGCCGGCCGAACGGGTTGATCCAGAAGGTGTCCGGTTCGATCGGGTCCCGGGCGGTGACGTGGCCGCCCGCGCCCTCGTCGAACCCCGCGAGGGCGAACGCGCGCAGCGTGAGGACCAACTGCCGACGGCGGTGGGCGCGTTCCTGGTCCGGGTCTCGTCGCTCAGCCACAGCCGCCTCCGGTGTCGGTGTCGTACCCGCCCACGCCCGCCGGCACCGCGGGGGGCGCGACAGGCGTGCCGGTCCGCTCGGCGTACGCGGCGAGGAAGTCGTCGACCCGGTCCACGCCCCAGAACCGGTGTGGACCCAGCCGCAGGTAGGGAATGCCGAAGATGTCCTCCTCGTACGCCCGCAGCAGGCAGTGCGCCCCGGCCGCCCGGACGGTCTCGTCCTGCACCGCGCCGAGCACCACCGCCGGGTCCACCCCGGCCCGCTCGGCGACCTCGGCGATCACCTCGGGGGTGCACACGTCCTCGCCCCGCTGCCAACGGGCGGCGATCACCTCCCGGTAGAACGCCTCCCCCGCGCCCTGTTCCCGGGCGGCCAGCCAGCCCAGGTGCGGGACCTCCCACCACGGGTCGATGTCGATCGGCCAGCGCATCGCCAGGCCCAGCCGCTGGGCCTGCCGCTTGGCGTCCTGGAGCAGGTACAGGTGCTTCGGCTTGCTCATCTGCACGTAGTGGAAGGCGCCGCCACGGGCGGTCAGCGCCTCCTGCGTCCGCGCGTCCGGATCCCAGTAGGGGATGAACTCCAGCACCTCCTGCGGCCGGCCCAGCGCCCGGGTCAGCCGCTCCACGGCCAGCCAGCTGTACGGGCTGCGGAAGGAGAAGTACAGGCGGGGCTGCTTGGTGGCCATCACCGCCGCCCGCCGGTCAACGCCGCCACGGTCTCCCCGTCGAGGGTGGCGAGCCGGCCCGCCTCCGGGCCGCGGCTGACCGCGTACCCGTGCAGGATGCTGGCCGTCGCCACCCGGACCAGGCGACCGTCGCGCACGACGTGGCAGTCCATCCGCGCGTCGTACGTGACGTCCTTGAGCACGTCGGTGACGGTGAAGCTGACCCACACGGGCTCGTCGAGGTGGGCGTCGCCGAGCACCTCGATCCGGGCGCGGGAGACCACCGGGATCCAGCCCCGCTCGCGCAGCATCCGGCCCACCGACACACCCCGGTCGGCGAGGTAGCGGTCCACCACCTCCTCCAGCAGCCGGATGTACCCGGAGTGCTGCATCCGCCGCGAGTACTGGCAGTAGAAGTAGGGCACCCGCCACGGCCACACGAATCCCGCTCCGGCGGCGCGCAGCGTGTCGGCCGGGTCCGCGCCGGCGGGGGCGCCCGGCTCGCCGGCGGCCGACTCCTCGACCAGGCCGGCCAGCTCCGCCGGCAGCGGCGCCGCCTGCGGTACGTCCGCCTCCCGCACCAGGGCCACCCGCACCCGGGCCCGGCAGACGGTGACGTCGGCGTCGCGGCGCACACCCATCCGCACCGCGAACCGGCCGTTGGCGGCGGGGGTCGCCACCACCGTCGCGGTGTCGTCGACATCGAGGACGGCGGGCAGCAGCAGCGAACAGTCCCGGATCGACAGCCCCACCCCGTGCTCGTGGTAGAGCCGGCCGGGGCCGTGCCCCCGCTCCCGGAACCACTGCAGCACACCCTGCTCCACCAGGTACGCGAAGTGTTTGAAGCCGATCCAGGTGCGGATGTTCGCGCCCTCGAACCCGGGCCGGGCCGACAGTGTCACGGATGCGTTCTCAACCGCCGTGGTCACGGCGTACCTCCTCGGATCGCGGGGTCGGGGCAGACCTTCTCGACGAAGCCCGCGACGTGTCGGGCCACCTCGGCCGCCCGGTCGAGATGACAGAAGTGGTGAAAATCCGGCTCCACGACGACGTGCGCGTCGGGGAGTTCGGCCCGCAGCGCGCCGACGCGCGGGCCGTCGAGGCCGGGGTCCCGGCCACCGGTGAGCACCATGGTCGGCACGGTCACCGAGTGCAGCGGCAGGCCGGCGGTCGCGGTGAAGTGGTCGAACAGCGTGGTGAAGCCGACCGGCCCGATCCGGTCCACCATGATGTCCCGCATCGCGGTCAGGGTCTCCGCGTCCAGGTCGGCCAGCCGGGGGCCGAGACGGTGGCGCAGCCCCTCGTCGATGATCTGGACGAAGTTGGCCTGCGCCCGCTCGTGCACCGCCCAGGTGACCGCCAGGTCGGGCGGGCAGTAGAACGGCGCGATGAGCATCGCCCCGCGCGGCGCGACGTCCGGTTCGGTGGCGAGCATCTCCAGCACCGCGTTCGCGCCGAGCGAGTGGCCGACCACGACGTCGGGGGGCGTGGCCAGGGCACGGATGGCGGCGGCGAGCCAGGCGCCCGGGGTGCCCCGACGCCGCCAGCGGTGATCGGTGCCCGCCTTCCACGGCAGCTCGGCCGCGAGCAGCCGCCAGCCGGTGGGCAGCCGCTGCGCCAGGGGTCGCCAGCTGCGCCAGGCGTCGGACATGCCGTGCGCGAGCAGCACGGTCGGCGTCCCGGTGTCCGGGCCGGCGAGCCGGTGCACAGCGACCGGAGGTGGCGTGCCGCTCATCGCCGCGCCGCCCGGACGTCGAGTTCGCGCATGCCGTCGACGGGGTCGCCGCAGCGAACCGTGACGTTCGGGGTGGCGTCGACCAGGCGTACGGCCAGCGCCGTGTGCACGACCCCCGCGGCGCCGTAGTGGTCGCCCGCCACGGCGGCCGCGTCGACCAGCAGGCCGCGTGGGGTGCTGTCGACGGGTACGCCCGCCCGCACCGGCCCCAGCAGGGCCAACGGGTGCGGCTCGGCGTCGACCCGGCCGAGCAGCACGCAGGCCGCCCCGGCGCGCAGCGGGAGGGCGGCGGTGGCGCCGTCCCGGGCGGCGTGCAGGGCCTGGGCCTGCGGGTCGTCCGGTTCGGTGCCGACCACGACGGCCCGGTCGGCGCGGCCGGTACGCAGCAGCAGCCCGGCCAGCCAGATCGCGTCCAGGCCGGCGGTAGCGCCGGAACAGACGGTGAGGTTGGGGCCTCCGAAGCGGAACCAGATGGCGATCGCGCCGGCGATGACGTTGCTGGAGGCGTTCGGCGCCTCCAACGGGCCGACCTCGCGCGGGCCGCCCTCGCGCAGGCGGCGGGCGATGTCGCCGACGGTGGCGACGTTGCCCAGGTTGGAGCTGACCACCACGGCGGTACGCGGATCCGCCGGCCCGCTCGGGCGGGGCGCCTTCGGCGCGCGGCCCAGCGCCCGGTGCACGGCGCAGAGTGCGAGCCGGGTGGACGGCTCCTTGGCCAGCAGACCCTTGCGGCCCAGCAGGTCGGCGGCCCGCTCGGGCGGGCAGGCGGGTTCCTCGTCGGCGGCCCTCGCCGGCAGGTCGACTCCGCGCAGGCGTACTCCTGGCAGGTGCAGTGCCGCCGCGAGAACGGCGGCCACCGGCCGATCCGGGTCGGCCCCGGGCGGCATGTCCGCCATGGACCGATCCGGCCGGGTCACCTGGCCCGGCCGGCGGGACGCGGGCGGCGGCACGGTCCGATCCGGAGTCGGCGCGAGGTGCCCGACCTGGGCGCGGCCGGTCATCGCACCGCCTCCAGGAGGGTGACGGCGTTGAGACCGCCGAAGCCGAACGCGTCCACCTGCGCCACCCGGACGTCCGCCCGCACGGCCGCGTCGCGGACCAGCCGCAGCGCGGCCGACTCGGGCGCCGGCCGGGTCAGCCCGACCACCGGCGGCACCCGGCCGGTGCGCAGGATCTCGACGGCGACAGCGACGCTGAGCAGCGCCGATCCTCCCGACGTGTGGCCGACGGCGCCCTTGAGGGCGGTGACCAGGGGGCCGGGTACGCAACCGGCGAACACCTCGGCGATCACCCGCGCCTCGGTCTCGTCGTTCAGCGTCGTGCCGGTGCCGTGCGCCAGCACCAGGTCGACCTCATCGGGTCGGCGGTCGGCGCGGTGGTGGGCGTCGTGGACCGCCCGCAGGATGCCCGCCGGGTCGGGCGCCGTCTCGTGCCCGGCGTCGCAGGACAGCCCGGTGGCGAGCAGCCGGGCCAGCCCTTCGGGTCGTTCCGGCTCGACCACCAGCACCGCCGCGCCGTCGCCGAGCAGCACACCGGCCCGGTCGGCGTCGAAGGGCTGCACCCGGCTGGTCGGGCGGGCGGCCACCCGGCCGATCATCGCCAGCATGGAGGCGCTGCTGCCGTCGGTGCCGCCGACCAGCACCGCGTCCGCCTCGCCGGTCTCCACCAGGTCCTGCGCCAGGGCGAGGGCGGAACCGCCGGCGCTGCACGCGTTGGCCAGGGTCACCACCTGCCGCACGCCGGGCGCCGCGCTGGCGACGGCGTCGGCGAAGTGCAGCCGCTCGGCGGGAAAGTCGACCGAGCCCGCCAGGGCCGCCCGCTCCACCTCGGCCGACTCGCGCAGCCCGGTGCCCACGAGACTCACCACCCGCTGTCGACGGGGATCGAGGCTGGCGGCGGCGAGGGCCTCGGCCACGCACTCGGTCAGCCAGCGGCTCGGACCGAACGGCGCGTCGTCGTCGATCGGGTAGCCGTGGCCGACCCCCACCCGGGCCGGGTCCGACCGCCGCAGCCCGGCGGCGCCGCACGCGCCGCGCAGCAGCGCCGCGACGGTGGCCGGGCCGTCGCCGAAGCAGGTACGGACCGCAGTGGCGGTGATGGTGGCGGCCATGTCCTACCCCCGCACCACGGCCGCGGCGACCGCGCCGTCGCGGGACCGCCCGACGATCAGCGCGGGTCGACCGCGCGCGTCCGGGTCCTCGGCGTAGCGGCCCAGCAGCACGCCCAGCGCCAGCGCGCCGGTGGCGGACTGACAGTCACCGAGCGCCGGACGCACCGACAACCGCTGCGCGGCCGTCGGCACCACCTCGGACAGGCTGTCGGCGTCGAGATCGCCGCTCGCGATCGCCCACACGTCGGCCGGGCGGACCTTCGCCGTGGCCAGCGCGCGACGTACGCAGCCGGCGAGCCCGTCGGCGCCGGGCTCCGGCTGAAAGCCGGTGGCCACCGCGAGCACCTGGGCGCGTGGCGCCCCGGTGCGGCCGGGCGTCGGGCGGCGCAGCAGGTAGACTGCCGCGGCCTCACCGGCCGGGCCGGCGCCGGTCAGTTGCGCCGCCCACGCCGTGTTCGGCGTGTACTCCTCGACGCCGCCGACCAGCAGGGCGTCGACGTATCCCCGGCGCAGGGCGTTGAGCGCGTAGCGCAGCGCGTACAGGAAGGCGAGCGGTCCGCCGGCCACTGTGGCGTTGACGCCGCGCAGCCCGTAGCGGATCGCGGCCTGGCCGCTGGCGCAGTTCATCACCGTGTTCGGGAACAACACCGGGTTGACCAGGTACGGCTTGTCCTGCACGAGCGTCTCGCGGGAGAAGTCCATCGTCGACTTCAGGCTGCCGGTGGTGGTGCCCAGCACCACGCCGATGCGGTGCCGGTTGTCGTCGTCGGGGGCGAGGCCCCCGTCGGCCAGCGCCCGCCCGCAGGCCACCATGGCCAGCGCGGTCGCCCGGTCCAGGAAGCTGGTGCCCTTGCGGCCCAGCAGCCGGCGTACGTCGAAGTCGGCGATCGCCGGCGCCTGCTCCGTGGGCAGCGGCTCGTCGAAGCGGTCGCGCACGTCGACGCCGACGACCGTGCCGGCGCGGACGGCGGCCAGCAGCTCGGTGACCGACTCCCCGGCCGCGCTGAGCACTCCCCAGCCGGTCACCAGGCCGGTCACCGGATCGCCCCGAAGATCGTGATGGCGTTGTTGCCGCCGAACGCGAAGCCGTTGTTCTGCGCGACCCGCACCGTGGCCGGCCGGGCCGTGTTCGGCACCGGGTCGATCCACGACAGCTCCGGGTCGGGGGTGGCCCAGTTGATGGTCGGGGGCAGGAACCCGTGCCGGATGCCCAACGTGGTGGCGATCGCGCCGAACCCGCTCGCCGCGCCCATCGTGTGGCCGAGCATCGACTTGATCGAGCTGACCGGCGGCACCCGGTCGCCGAACACCGCCCGGATGGCCCGCGCCTCGCACAGGTCGTTGGCGGGCGTGCCGGTGCCGTGCGTGCTGATGTAGTCGATGTCCTCCGGTTTGACCCCGGCGTTCTCCTGGGCCAGCCGCATGCACGCCGCGACGCTCTCCTCGTTGGGCGCGACCATGTGGTGGGCGTCGCAGTTGACGCCGTACCCCAGCACCTCGGCGTAGATCCGGGCGCCCCGGTCCTGCGCGTGCTCCAGGGTCTCCAGCACCAGGGCCGCGCCGCCCTCACCGGTGAGGATGCCGGAGCGGTCCCGGTCGAACGGCCGGCAGGCCCGCTCGGTCAGCGCGCCGAGCCGGTAGAAGCCGGCGTGCGCCCACCGGCACACCGAATCGGCGCCGCCGGCCACCATCACGTCCGCCTCACCCCAGCACAACAGGTCGTACGCGTACCCGATGGCGTAGTTGCTTGCCGAACAGGCGGTGGTGAGGGTGACCGACTCCCCGGCCAGCCCCAGCTCCGCGCTCACCGCGTAGGACAGCCGCTCGGCCGGCGCCTGCCGCAGCGCCTCGGCGGACATGGCCGGGTAGCCGCCGGCCACCAGCTCGGCGGTGAGCTGCTCCACCACAGTGGACTCGCCGCTGGTGGTGCCGACGACCGCGCCGACGCGCGCCGGGTCGGTGGCCGGCAGCGACAGACCCGCGTCCATCGCGGCCAGCCGGGCAGCCGCCGCCGCGAACAGCGCCGAGCGGCCCCAGTCGGCGACCCGCAGCCGCCGCAGCAGCGCCTCCGGCCGGAACGCGGGCACCTCACCGGCAAAGTGGTGCGGGAATCCGCTCGCGTCGAAGCTCGTGATGGGCGCGGCGGCCGACCGGCCGGAGCGCAGCCCGGCGGTGAACTCGTTCACGCCGATGCCGATGCCGGACACCGGCCCGAGCCCGGTGACGACCACGCGGTGCACGGTCAGTCCTGCCAGCCGGCGTGTCGCGCCACCACCTCGTGGACGGCCTTGAGGCTGCGCATCTCGTTCAACTCGGCCTGCGGGATCTCCACCTTGTACTTCTTCTCGATCCGAGCCAGGATCTCGATCGCCCGCAACGAGTCCGCCTCGTACTCCTCGACGAAGTCGGCGGTGTCGGCGACCTCCTCGGGTTCCAACTCGAGCACCTCCGCCACGATCTCCCGCAGCTCCGCCATGTGCTGGTCGCGTTCACTCATCGGGGTTCCCTCTTCCTCTCATCGTTTCCGCTCCGCGATGGCGTCGACCGGTCGGACGACCGCCATCATCGAGCCGAACTCCGCCACCTGGTCGGTCCCCACCCAGCTGGATCCGGCGGCGAACGCGGCGCCGTGCACGACCTGTTCCAGTCGCACCCGGTGCCGGATCACGTCGCCCGGGTACACCGGGCGCAGCAGCACGCAGTCACGGGCCGCGGTGAACATCGGCAGCCCGGTCGTGCCCGGCCCGCGCGACAGCAGCCAGAGCACCGCCGCGCCCTGACCGAACGACTCGATCAGCAGCGAGGCCGGGTAGGCGTACCGGTCGGGGGCCTGCCCCTCGGCGATCCCCCGATAGCAGGGCTCGCAGCCGGTGACCGCCTTCACGGCCTCCAGGCGCACTCCCGGCTCGACGCTGTCGACCCGGTCGAGCAGCAGCATCGGGTACCGGTGCGGCAGCAGGGCCCGCAGCTCGCCGTGGTCAAGTCTCATCAGGCGTTCCCGCCGTCCGCGCTCGGCCAGCGGTAGACCGCGCGCACCGTGGCCGCGTGGACCCCGTCGCCGCGTACGCACCGGGCGGCGACGTCGAAGGACTGGTCGTCGCCGACCGGGCCGACCGACGCCTCGACGGTGAGCGTGTCGCCGGCCAGCAGCGGGGCGAGGAACCGGGCGGAGCGCAACCGGTGCAGCTGGGGCAGCCGGCCGGCGCAGTAGCCGACCGCCGACGTCACGGCCTGCCCGATCGTCTCCAGGGTGAACACGCCCGGATACACGGTCAGCTCCGGAAAGTGCCCGGCCAGGTAGACGTCGGCGGCGTCGACTGTGGTGCCGGCGCGCAGGCTGATCCCGCCGCGCGGGCCGGCGGACACCTCGACCCACTCGATCGCCGGCAGGGGCGCCGCCGCGGCCTGGTACGTGTCGACGGGGCGGGTCGCGGCGCTGAACGCGGGTGCGGCGGTCACAGCACGATCCCCCCGTCCACCCGGATCACCTGGCCGGTGACATAGCCGGCGCGGTCGGAGAGCAGGAACTCGACCAGGTCGGCGACGTCGGCGGGCGCGCCGAAGCGGCCCAGCGGGATCTGCCCCAGCGCCTGCTCGCGCAGCTTCGCCGGCAGCGCGGCGGTCATGTCGGTCTCGATGAAACCGGGGGCGACGACGTTGACCCGTACGCCGTACCCGGCGACCTCCTTGGCCAGCGACAGGCTGAGCCCGATGATGCCGGCCTTGCTGGCGGCGTAGTTGGTCTGCCCGGTGTTGCCGGTGACCCCGGCCACCGAGGACAGGTTGACGATGGCGCCGCGGCGTCGCTTGAGAAAGCGGAACGCGACGGTCCGGCAGGTGTTCCAGGTGCCGGTGAGGTTGGTGCCGATCACGTCGTGCCACTCGTCCGGGGCCATCAGCACCAGCGGCCGGTCCCGGGTGATGCCGGCGTTGTTGACCAGCGCGGTGAGCGGCCCGAGGTGCCGCTCGGCGGCGGTGACGAACGCGTCGACCGCGTCCGGGTCGGTCACGTCGCACGGCCCGAACCACGACCCGACCCCGTACGCCTCGACCTCCGCCCGGGTCTTGTCCGCGGCCTCGCTCGGCGCGCTGTAGCAGCCCGCCACCGCATACCCCTGCGCCGCGAGCCGCAGCGCGACGGCCCGGCCGATTCCCCGGGACACCCCGGTCACCAGCGCGCAGCGCGGCGCGTCGCCTGCCGTTGTCATGTCACCCCCTGCTCATCCGATGGCCCGTTGCGCGCGCAGCCGGTCCCGCGTGGCCGCGTCGACGCCCACCTCGTCGAGAACCCGGTCGGTGTCCGCGCCGGGCTCGGGGGCGCCGGAGCGGACGGCGGTCGGTGTCCGGGAGAACTTGACCGCCGGGCCGGTCAGCGGCGCGGTGCTGCCGTTGGACAGCACCGTCTCCTGCACCATGGCCCGGGCGTGGACCTGCGGGTCGGTCGCGGCCTCGGCGAAGGTCCGCACCCGCTCGGCGGTGATCCCGTTGGCGTCGAGGGTGTCGACCACCTCGGCGCAACTCCGCCCGGCGCACCAGTCGGCGACGACCGCGTTGACAGTGGCGCGGTTGTCGCGGCGTTCCTCGTTTGTCGCGTACCCGGGCGCGCGGGCCAGTTCCGGGCGGCCGACGACCTCGGCCAGGCGACGCCACGAGCGGTCCAGGGCGACCGCCACGTAGACGTGGCCGTCGGCGCACCGGAAGCAGCCGGCCGGCACCACGAAATCGGCCTGGTCGCCCCAGCGGCGCAGCGGCACCCCGGTCGCGCCGAGGGTGAGGTAGCCGTTGCTGGAGAACAGCAGCGAGTCGAGCATGCTCACGTCGACGTGCTGACCCTCGCCGGTGCGGTCGCGGTGGCGCAGCGCGGCGAGCGCGCCGATCACCGCGTGCAGCCCGGCGAGGTCGTCGGCGAGGAAGGTGGGCGCCTTCAGCGGAGCGCCGTCGGGGTCGCCGTTGAGCGCCATCCAACCGGCGGCCGCCTGGGTGGTCGGGTCGTACCCGGGTCGCTGCGCGTCGGGGCCGTACTGGCCGTAGCCGGAGACGGAGACCAGCACCACGTCCGGCCGGACCGCCCGGCACGCCTGGTAGCCGACGCCCCAGGCGTCCAGCGTGCCGGGTTTGTAGTTCTCCACCACCACGTCGGCGGTGGCGACAAGCCGCAGGAAGACCTCGGCCGCGCCGGGGCGGCGCAGGTCGAGCCCGATGCTGCGCTTGTTGCGGTGCACGCTCTGGCGGAACCAGGACAGGCCGGTGCCGGGAATGTCCGGGGGCATCAACCCCTCCCGGTTGCCGGGCATCTCCACGCGCAGGACGTCCGCGCCGAGGTCGGCCAGGACGCAACTGGCGATCGGGCCGGACCAGACCTTCGTGACGTCCAGGACCCGTACGCCGTGCAACGGCCCGGTCAGGTCGTGGCGGGCGTCGGCGTAGAAGGCCGCGGCGTCGCGGGCCGGCGCGGTGCGTGTCTCGGTGTCCATGCCGCCTACTCCCGCACCAGCAGCGACGCCGTGCCGAGCGAGCCGCCGCAGCACATGGTGACCAGGGCGGCCTCGCCGTCGGCGCGTTCCAGCTCGTGCAGGGCGGTCACCAGCAGCCGGGTGCCGCTGCTGCCCAGCGGGTGCCCGAGCGAGATGGCGCCGCCGTTGACGTTGACCCGGTCCAGGTCGGCGTCATGGTGCGCGGCCCAGGACAGCACGACCGCGGCGAACGCCTCGTTGACCTCCACGACGTCGATGTCGTCGAGGGTCCTGCCGGCGCGCTTGAGCAGCTTGCGGGTGGCCACCGTGGGGCCGTCGAGCAGATAGTAGGGGTCGGCGCCGGTGACGATCTGGTGCGTCAGCCGGGCCCGGGGCCGCAGGCCGTGTGCGTCGGCCCGCTCCCGCGACATCCACAGGATCGCTGCGGCGCCGTCGGAGATCTGCGAGGTGGTGCCGGCGGTGTGGATGCCGTCCGGGAGCACCGGACGCAGGGCGGCCAGCCCTTCGGCTGTGGTGTCGCGGATGCCCTCGTCGGCGTCGACCGACGTGCCGTCGGGCAGCGGCACGGGCGTGATCTCCCGGTCGAAGCGGCCCTCGTCGCGGGCCCGCGCCGCGCGCTGCTGCGAGCGCAGCCCGTAGGCGTCGGCGTCCGCGCGGGTCAGCCCCTGCCGGGCCGCGATCCGCTCGGCGCCGCCGAACTGCGCCTTCGGCGGATCGTCGTACGGGTAGTCGGGTGTCTTGTAGTGGCCGGGCCCCTGGTAGAGGTTGGTGCCGACGGGCACCCGGCTCATCGATTCCACGCCGCAGGCGATGCCCACGTCGATGGCGCCGGCGGTGATGAGCGCCGCGATCAGGTGGTTGGCCTGCTGCGCGGAGCCGCAGGAGGTGTCGACGGTGCTCGCCGCGACCTCGTAGTCGAGTCCACTGTTGAGCCAGGCGTTGCGGGTGACGTTGAGGCTCTGCTCGCCGACCTGCGTGACGCAACCGCCGATGATCTGCTCGACCTCGCCGGGTGCGATGCCGGAGCGGCGCAGCACCTCGACCTGCACGTGCCGCAGCAGCTGCACGGCTTTGAGGCCGGACAACACACCCTCGCGCCGGCCGATCGGCGTCCGTACCGCCTCGACGATCACCGCCTCCGGCATGGACTCCCCCTCCTGGTCGGCGCGTGGTGGTTCGCTGGTGCTCAGGCCGGGACGAGCCGGACGCGCAGCTCCTCCAGGCCCCGGAACGTGCTGCTGTGCCGCCATTCGAGGTCGATCTCGTCGGCGTCCGGGTCGGCCAGCTCGATGACCGCGAACCGGTCCACCAGTCGGCGGAAGGCGATCTGCCCTTCGGCGCGGGCGAGCTGCGCGCCGAGGCAGTGGTGCGGGCCCCAGGCGAACGACAGCGGTGTCTCCGGCGGTTCGGCGCCGGCGAAACGGGCGATGTCGAGCCGGTCCGGGTCGGCGTAGCGGGCCGGGTCACGGTTGGCCGCGCCGATCAGGGTGATGACGTGTTCGCCGCTCTTGAGCGGAGTGCCGTCGACGAAGGTGGTGTCCTCGAAGGCGGCCCGGCCCAGCACGTGCACCGGGGAGTCGAAGCGCAGCAGCTCCTCGACCGCGGAGCGGGTCAGCTCCGGTTCGGCGCGCAGCCGCTGCAGCTGGTCGGGGTTGCGGCACAGCGCGTGCGTGCCGAGCCCGATCAGGTCGGTCATGGTCTGGAAGCCGGCGCCGAAGAGCAGCACGATCACCTGGATCAGCTCGTCGACCGAGAGCCGGTCACCGTCGATCTCGACCTGGCCGAGCGCGGAGGCGAGGTCGTCGCGGGGATCCTCGCGGCGCTTGCGGACCAGGTCGGCGAAGTACTCCTCCATCTCGCCGAGCGCCTGATCGGATGCTTTGAGCACCTCCTCCGGGGCGAAGATCTCCAGCCCGCCGGACGCGGCGCGGGTGAGGCGGCGCAGCAGCGGCCAGTCCTGCGGCGGCACGCCGACCAGCTCGCCGATCACCATGACCGGCAGCGGGAAGCCGAACGAGCCGACGATGTCGACCTCGCCGCCGCCGGGGCCGATGCGGGCGGTGATGTCGTCGAGCAGCCCGTCGACGAAGGCGGTCAGTCGGGGGCGCAGGGTCTCGGTACGCCGTGGGGTGAACACCCGGCTGACCAGCCCGCGCAGCCGGGTGTGCTCCGGCCCGTCGAGGAACAGCAGGGTGCGGGCGCCCTCGCGGCCACGGGAGTCGCCCATCCGCGGGCGTTGCGCGGACTTGTCCAGCGACGGGTTGCGCAGCGCGGCCCGGCAGTCGTCGTACGCGGTGAGCACCCAACCCACACCCTGACCGGGCTGTTCCATCCGGTACTTGGGCGCCGCGGTTCGCAGCGCGTGGTAGTGCGGGTACGGGCTGCTGACGGTGGCCGGGGCCTTCATCAGCAACTCCATCGCGATGATCCGGGGGTCAGCGCTCACCACGGTCTCGGTCATGGCTCGGAAGCCTAATAGTGTTTCGCGTATCTCGGAAGTACTTGTTTCTCGTATCTTTGGTTGAGCATACTGGCGGGCATGACCTCGGCCCGTACCGGCATGCCGCCGAGATTCGACGCCCGTGATCCCGCAGTGGTGGCCGACCCCTACCCCACCTACGCGGCGCTGCGCTCGGCCGGCCCGCTGTGCCGGATGGGCCCGGGCAGCTGGGGTGTCACCCGCTACGCCGACGTCGCCCGGCTGGTCCGCGACCAGCGCCTGGGCAGCGAATTCCCGGCCGCCTACCACCGCATGTCGGCCGGCGACGGCGCGGCCGGCGACTTCTTCGGCAGCATCATCCTCTACCGCGACCCGCCCGAGCACGGCCGGCTGCGGCGCCTGATGGCCAAGGCGTTCAGCCCCGCGCTGGTCCGCCGGCTGCGCCCCCGCATCGAGCAGATGGTCACCGAGCTGCTGGCCCCGGCGACCCGCACCGGCGGTTTCGACGCAGTCTCGGATCTCGCTTTTCCCCTGCCGGTGATGGTGGTCTGCGCCCTGATGGGCATCCCGCCGGCCGACCACGAGCGCATCCGTCCGTACGCGCTGGACCTGAGCAAGGCGTTCGCCGCGATCGTGCCCGACGACGACCGCCCGGCCGCCGACCGGGCGGTCGAGTGGCTGCGCGGCTACCTCGGTGACATCCTTCAGCGGCGTCGCGCCGAACCCGGCGAGGACCTGCTGTCCCGGATGCTGGCCGCGACCGACGACGACGGCGCCGTGCTCGGCGACGACGAGATCGTGGACAACGCGGTCTTCGCTTTCTTCGCCGGCTTCGAGACCACCACCAACCTGATCGCCACCGGGGTGGCCGCCCTGCTCGACCACCCCGACCAGCTCGCGCTGCTCCGGTCGGACCCGACCCTGACTCCCCGGGCGGTCGAGGAGTTCCTGCGCTACGACGCTCCGATCCAGGGCGTCGCCCGCCTCGCCCGCGAGGATCTGGACGTCGGCGGCCGCACCATCCGCGCCGGCCGGGTGCTGATCCTGCTGCTGGGCAGCGCCAACCGTGACCCCGACCAGTTCGCCGCGCCGGACCGCCTCGACATCACCCGCGCCGAGAACCCGCACCTGTCCTTCGGCGGCGGCATCCACCACTGCCTCGGCGGTTACCTGGCCCGGGTGGAGGCGCAGGTCGCGTTCGAGACCCTGCTGCGCACGTTCGGCACGCTGAGGGCAGCCGGCCCGCCCCGCCGGCAGACCGACGGGACGCTGCGCTCGTACGCCAGCGTGCCCGTGGCGGTGCGGCCGTGAGCCCCGCCGGCCGCGTCCTGCCGGCGCGGATGGACCCGCTCGCGCCCGAGGTCGTCGCCGACCCCTACCCGACGTACGCGCGGATGCGGGCGGCCGGCCCGCTGTGCCGCTTCGGGCCGGCGAGCTGGGGCGTGACCCGGCACCGGGACGTGGCCGCGCTGCTGCGCGACCGCCGGCTGAGCAACACCTTCCCGGAGGACGACCCGCAGTTCCGGATGGCGCAGGATCTCTCCCGCGAGGTGTTCCGGCGCATCATCCCCACCCGCGATCCGGACGACCACAGCCGGCTGCACCAGCAGATCGTCCGCGCGTTCAGCCCCGGCGTGGCCCGGCGCACCGCGAGCCGCGTCGGCGATCTCGTCGACGAGCTGCTCGCCCCGGCGCTGGACGCCGGCCGCCTGGACGCCGTCGCCGACCTGGCGTTTCCGGTCGCCGCGACAGTCGTGTGCGAACTCATCGGCCTGCCGGCGGCGCGGACCCGCGCCGAGGTCTGGCCCCGCTCGGCGGCGCTGGGCCGGGCCTTCACGCCGTTCCTGCCCGAGGCCGACCGCGCGGCGGCCGACGAGGCCCTCGCCTGGCTGCGCGGGTACGTCCGCGACCTGCTCGCCGACCGGCACGCCGATCCGAACGGCGACCTGCTCGACCGGATGCTCGCCGTGGCCGACCCCGCCGAGGGGACCGAGGAGGTCGTCGACAACATCGTCTTCCTCTGCTTCACCGGCTACGAGACGACAATGAACATGGTCTGCACCGGCAGCATCGCGCTGGCTGACCGACCCGACGAGTGGCGTCGGCTGCGCGCCGACCCGTCCCTCTCAGCCACCGCGGCCGAGGAGTTCGTCCGGTTCGACGCCCCGATCCAGTACACCGCGCGGCTGGCGTTGGCGCCGATCCCGGTCGGCGACCGGGTGATCCGGCCCGGCCGGTCGGTCTTCCTCCTGCTCGGCTGCGCCAACCACGACGAGGACGTCTTCGCCGACCCGGGTCGCGTCGACATCGGCCGGCACCCCAACCCGCACGTCGGCTTCGGCGGGGGCGTACGCGGCTGCCTCGGCGCCGCGCTGGCCCGCATCGAGGGAGCTGTCGTCTTCGAGCGGCTCGCGCACCGGCTCACCGACATCGACCTGGCCGCCGAGCCGGTCCGCGAGCCCAGCGCCCTCTTCCGGTCGTACGCGTCGATCCCGCTCGCCGTCACTCCCGCCTGAGCGGGCGTCGGGCCGCAGCAACCAGGAGTCGCAGATGTCACTGATCGGCCGACCGGTCCGGCGTACCGAGGACCGCGCCCTGCTCACCACCGGCGGCACGTACGTCGACGACGTGCGGGTGCCCGACTCGCTGGAGCTGGTCGTCGTCCGCTCGACCGTGGCCCACGGCCGGCTGCGGGGCCTGGACACCGACGCGGCCCGCCGAGCCCCCGGTGTGGTCGCGGTGTTCACGGCGGCGGACGTGGACCTGCCGCCGCTGCCCCCCGAGGCCGGGGTGCTGAACCAGAAGATGACCACCCCGGTGCTCGCCGACGGCGTGGTGCGCTTCGTCGGCGAACCCGTCGCCGCGGTGCTGGCGACCAGCCGCCCCGCTGCGGTCGACGCCGCCGCCCTCGTCACGGCCGACATCGCGCCCCTGCCGGTGCTGGTCGACCCCGAGGAGGCCCTCACCGACGAGCTGGTGCTGCACCCCGAGGCCGGCACGAACATGGTGCTCAAACTGGGCTTCCGGCGCCCGGCCGGACGCGCCGAGCTGCACGAGGGCGCCGAGGTGGTCGTCCGGCAGCGGATGCGTAACCCCCGGGTCGCGCCCTGCCCGCTGGAGGCCCGCGCCGGGCAGGCCGAGTGGGGGCCGGACGGGCTGCGCTACCGCGCCGGCAGCCAGGCCGTGCACCTGTGGCGGGGCCAGCTCGCGGCGGCCCTCGGTGAGCCGGAGGAACGGGTCCAGGTGGTCAACGGCGACGTCGGCGGGGCGTTCGGCTCCAAGGCGTTCGCCAGCCGGGAGGACGTCCTGGTCGCCTGGGCCAGCCGCCGGCTCGGCCGCCCGGTGCGCTGGGCGGAGACCCGCAGCGAGAGCATGACCGCCGCCGGGCACGGCCGCGCCCAGCACCAGAGCGCCGAGCTGGGCGGCACCCGCGACGGGCGGATCGTGTCGTACGCGCTGGAGGTCGTGCAGGACGCCGGGGCGTACCCGCGCATCGGCGCGATCCTGCCGTTCTGGACCCGGACGATGCTCACCGGCCCGTACGCGATCAGCCGGGCGAAGTTCAGCTCGTCCAGCGTCACCACCACGACCACACCGGTGGTGTCGTACCGGGGGGCCGGGCAGCCGGAGGCCGTCGCCGCGCTGGAGCGGATGGTCGACGTGTACGCGGCGGAGATCGGCCTGGACCCGGCCGAGGTGCGCCGGCGCAACCTGCTGCCGCCGGAGAGCTTCCCGGTCACGACGGTCACGCGCGCCCGCTACGACACCGGCGACTACCCGGCGGCGCTGGAGCGGGTGCTCGCCGAGGCCGACTACCCGGCGTTGCGCGCCGAGCAGGCGGCCCGTCGCGAGCGCGGCGACGTCCAGCAGCTCGGGATCGGCCTGTCCACCTTCGTGGAGATCACCGGCGCGGACACCCGCAGCGAGTACGCCTCGATCCGCGTCGACACCACCGGCCGGTTCACCGTCCACTCTGGCACCTGCCCGCACGGCCAGGGCCACGTCACCGCGTGGGCGATGCTCGCCGCCGACGTGCTCGCCGTGGCGCTGGACCGCGTCGACGTACGCCACTCCGACACCGCGACGATCCCGGCTGGCGGCGGCACCGGAGGGTCCCGGTCGTTGCAGACCGGCGGCATGGCGGTCCGCGAGGCAGCCCTGGCCCTGGTGGAGCGGGGCCGGGACGCGGCGGCCGGACACCTGGGCGTGGCCCGCGACGAGGTGGAGTACGCCGCGGGACGGTTCCGCTCGACCGTCGGGCACGTCGTCCACTGGACCGAGCTGGCCGCCGACGAAGGTCCGAGCGGTGGGCTGTCGGCAGAGGCGACCTTCCAGCCGACGGCGGCGACCTGCCCGTTCGGCGCGCACCTGGCGGTGGTGCTTGTCGACACCGAGACCGGCCAGGTGACCCTGCGCCGAGTGGTGGCCGTCGACGACGCGGGCGTGCTGCTCAACCCGCTGCTGGCCGAGGGGCAGGTGCACGGCGGCCTGGCGCAGGGCGCCGGTCAGGCGCTGGTGGAGGAGGTCCGTTTCGCCGCCGATGGCACGCCTCTGCACGGTGACCTGCACCGGTACGCCATGATCGGCGCGGCCGAGCTGCCCTCCTTCGAGACGGTGGCGACGCAGACCCCCACTCCGGTGAACGCGCTCGGCGCCAAGGGCCTTGGTGAGTCGGGTGCAGTGGGACTTCCGCCGGCGGTGCAGAACGCCGTGGTCGACGCCGTCCGCCACCTCGGCGTGCGGCACATCGACATGCCGGTCACCGCCGAGCGGGTCTGGACGGCCATCCGGGAGGCGTACGCCGTCCGCTAGCTCCGACGCCACCGCGCTCCGCGGGCGGCGGGCGGCGGGGGATGCGTAGGCCCGTCCTTTGCTCTGCTTCAACCCACGCAACACCACGCGTCCGTTATCCGGACACCGGGTGTTGCCTCCGTTGAAGCAGAGCAAAGGATCCGATGCGCAGGCGTAGCCCCTACGTCCTCGACCCGGTGCAGGCACGGGCGTGCCGGGATCGGGTACGTCGTCAGTCGTCCACGACGGACAGCGCCTGCTTCGGGCAGCGGCGGGCGGCCTCGCGCACCCGGGCGCCCAGCGAGCCTTCCAGCGGCTGTTCGGTGATGTGCAGTCGGTCGTCCTCACCGACGTCGAACACCTCCGGCGCCTGCCCCACGCAGACCGCGTTGCTCTCGCAGCGGGAGAAGTCCACGACCAGTCGCATCGCTCACGCCTCCGTCTTCGCGACGATCTCGAGGATGGGGAACATCATGGTGGGCACGCTGCGCGCCAGCCGCAGGTCGGCGGCGTCCAGCAGCCGTTCGATGTGCTCGCGGGAGCGGGCGCCGCCGCCGACCATGGCCAGCAGGAGCAGGTCGTAGAGGCGGCCCACGTCGAAGCGGTCGCCGGCCTCGACCACCGGCTCCAGCACCAGCAGCCGGCTGTCGGGCCGCATCGCCGTCCGCACCGCGCTCAGCAGCCGTACGGCGTTGTCGTCGTCCCAGCCGTAGAGGATCCGCTTGAGCAGGTACGCGTCCGCGCCGGCCGGGATGGTCTCGAAGAAGCTGCCGCCGGTCACCGTGCACCGCTGGGCCACGCCGAGCTTCTGCAGCACCGGTTCGGCCTCGGCGACCACGTGCGGCAGGTCGAACAGGGTGCCCCGCAGCTGCGGGAAGCGGGCCATGATGCCGCCGAGGAAGGCGCCGTTGCCGCCGCCGACGTCGACCACTGTGGTCAGTTCGCCCCACGGGTACGCGGGCAGCGCGGCCCGCAGCTCCAGCCGCGTGGCCGCCTGTTGGGAGGCGTCGAAGCGGGCGCTGTCGTGTGGATGGGCGGCCATGTACGGCCAGTAGCCCTCAGGGTGGACCTGGTCGAACGACGCCTCTCCGGTGCGGATGCTGTGGTCGAAGTGGGCCCACGCCTCGATGTCGGGCTCCAGCAGCGGGTACGCGTCGCGCAGCGACAGCGGGTGGTCGGTGCGCAGCGGCTCGGCGAGTTTGGTCAGGCCGAACACCTCCGGTTCGACCTCGGTGAAGATGCCCTTGCCGGCGAGTGCCCGCAGGGCGCGCAGCAGCGACGGGGCGTGCGCGCCGGTGGCCTCGGCCAGCTCGCTCACCGGCCGGGGCCCGTCGACGAGCTGGTCGGCGACGCCCAGCTCGGCGACCGCGCGCACGGTGAACGGCACGATGTAGTCGGCCAGCTCGGTCAGTCGGAACACCGACTCGATGTCGATCCGGGGTCGGCTCGGGGCCATCGATACCTCCTAGGGGGATGTCAGCTGCGGCCCGGCGGGACCGGCGGCGATCACGGTGAGGGTGGGCGTGGCGACGACCCGGTCCAGCCGCAGGCCGGCGCCGGCCAACAGGTCGACGAGGTCGTCGCGGGTGCGGTGCCGACCGCCGGTGAGCACCAGGGTGTGCAGGTCGACGAGCTTGGCGACGTCGAAGACGTCGCCGGTGGGGATGATCGCTTCCAGCAGCAACAGCCGGCTTCGCGGGCCCATCGCCGCGGCGATGCGGCGCAGGATGGCCGTGGCGTCGGCGTCCTCCCAGCCGGGCAGGATCGTCTTGAGCACGTACAGGTCGGCGCCGGCCGGCAGCGGGTCGAAGAAGCTGCCGGCCACGATCCGGCACCGGTCGGCCACCCCGGCCCGGGCGAGCAGGGCCGGCGCGGCGGCCACCACGTGGGGCAGGTCGAGCAGGGTGCCGTGCAGGTGCGGGCAGCGGCTGAGCAGGCCGGCCAGGAACGCGCCGTCACCGCCGCCCACGTCGACGACGTGGCCGGCCTGCGCCCACGGCCACGCCGGCAGCACGGTGCGCAGGTGCAGCCGGGTCAGGCTCGACATCCAGCGGTCGACGGCGAGGCTGTCGGCGGGGTGCCCGGCCAGGTAGGACCAGTAGTCGGCGCCGTGGACGCGGGGGAAGGCGGCCTCCCCGGTGCGCAGGCACCGGGCGAGCCCGGCCCAGGCGCGCACGTCCGCGGCCATCAGGGGGTACGCGTCGCGCAGCGACAGCGGGTGGTCGGTGCGCAGCGGCTCGGCGAGTTTGGTCAGGCCGAACACCTCGGGTTCGACCTCGGTGAAGATGCCCTTGCCGGCGAGTGCCCGCAGGGCGCGCAGCAGCGACGGGGCGTGCGCGCCGGTGGCCTCGGCCAGCTCGCTCACCGGCCGGGGCCCGTCGACGAGCTGGTCGGCGACGCCGAGCTGGGCGATCACCCGGATGGTGAACGGCACGATGTAGTCGGCAAGTTCGGTGAGCCGGGTCAGCGCACCGAGGTCGGTACGGGGCCGCGCCGCCAGCATCAACCGCCTCCACTATCACGTGTCTTGTATCTCGTGTATCTGCACACTAGCTTGTGAGCGGGTCGCTGTCACCGTCGTTCACGGGAGGCACGGGATGCTGGACGGATGTGTGAGCTGGCCGCGGGAGCTGGCCGAGCGCTACCGCGCGCAGGGCTACTGGCGCGGCGAATCCCTCGCTGACCTGGGCCGGGAGTGGGCACGGACCGACCCGGAGCGCGCCGCGCTGGTCACCGACTCACAGCGGGTGAGCTACGGCGACCTCGACCGCCGGGCCGACCGGATGGCCGCCGGGCTGCGCGCCCACGGCATCGGCCGGCACGACCGGGTGGTGGTCCAACTGCCCAACAGCGTCGAGTTCGTGGTGCTGTGCCTGGCGCTGTTCCGCCTGGGCGCGCTGCCCGTCCTGGCCCTGCCGGCGCACCGGCGCGCGGAGATCGGCCACCTGTGCGCGCACACCGAGGCGGTCGCGTACGTGACGGTCGACCAGGTCCAGGGGTACGACCTGCGCAAGCTCGCCGCCGACGTACGGGCCGAGACGCCGTCGCTGCGGGAGGTGTTCGTCGTCGGTGACCCCGGCGAGTTCACCGCCCTGTCCGACGTGGACGCCGATCCGGTGCCGCTGCCCGCCCCGGACCCGTCGGACGTGGCGTTCTTCCTGCTCTCCGGCGGCTCGACCGGCCTGCCGAAGCTGATCCCCCGCACCCACGACGACTACGCGTACCAGCTGCGGGCGACCGCGGCCGCGATGGGTTTCGGGCCGGACGGGGTCTATCTCGCCGCGCTGCCGGTCGCCCACAACGCGGCGCTCGGCTGCCCCGGCGTCCTCGGCGCGCTGCGGGTCGGCGCCACCGCCGTGCTGGCCGGCAGTCCCAGCCCCGACGAGGCGTTCCGGCTGATCGCCCGCGAGCGGGTCACCCTGACCACGCTGATGCCGCCCTTCCTGCCGCTGTGGGCCGACCTCGCGCCGATGCTCGGCGCCGACCTGTTCGGCCTGGTGGTCGAGGTCGGCGGCGCCAACCTCAGCCCGGCGGTGGCCGAGCGGGTGACCCGGGAGCTGGGGATCCGACTGGCGCACTTCTTCGGCATGGCCGAGGGCCCGATCTGCTGCACCCGCCCGGACGACCCGCCGGAGCTGGCCGCGCACACCCAGGGTCGTCCGCTGTCCGCCGCCGACGAGTTCCAGGTGGTCGACGAGGACGGCCGGCAGGTCGTGCCCGGCGAGGTCGGTGAGTTGATCGTGCGCGGCCCGACCACCCTGCGCGGCTACTACCGGGTGCCGGAGTACAACGCGCGCACCTTCACCCCGGACGGCTTCCTGCGCACCGGCGACCTGGTCCGCTGGACGCCGACGGGTGAGCTGGTCGTCGTCGGCCGGATCAAGGAGGTCGTCAACCGCGGCGGCGAGAAGGTGCCGGCCGGCGAGGTCGAGGAGCACCTGCTCGCCCACCCGGCGGTCCGCGAGGTAGCCGTGCTCGCCGTCCCCGACCGGGTCCTGGGCGAGAAGACCTGCGCGGTGGTGGTGCCCCGCGCCGACGCCCCCACCCTGGGACAGTTGCGGGACTTCCTCACCGAGCGGGGGCTGGCCGCGTACAAGCTGCCGGACCGGTTGGAGCTGCGCACGGCGCTGCCGCACACGCCGGTGGGCAAGGTGGACAAGCGGGCGCTCGGCGCCGAACTGGCGGGCTGAAAAGGGGGCGGGGGACGGCGTCGCCGCCCTCCCCCGCCCCCTTTTCAGCCGGTCAGGTGGTACAGCCGGTGGAACCGGTCGTCCACCGGCACGATCTGCACGTCGGCGAACCCGGCCTCGGTGGCGAACCGGCGGACCTGCGCGGGGCGCAGGACCGTGCCGCTGGCCGTCGAGTCGGGCCCGGCCAGACCGGCCGGCAGGCAGTGCAGCACGCTTGTGGCGTACTGGAAACGCTCGATCTCGTCGCCGGGTGCGACGAACCGGTGCGCCACCTTGGCGTCGAGCACCAGCACCGCGCCCGCGTCGGCGCGCAGCCGCCGGCACGCCCGCAGCACCGACACCGGCTGACTCATCTCGTGCAGCGCGTCGAAGACGCAGACCAGGTCGTACCGGCCGGCCAGCTCCGGGTCCACGACGTCGCGCCGGTGGAACCGCACGCGGTCGGCCACGCCGGCGGACGCGGCGTTCGCCTGCGCCGCGGCCACCGTCGGCGCGTCCAGGTCGTAGCCGTCGACCTCGGCGAGGGGGTACGCCCCGGCCAGCGCGATCGCCGCCCAGCCCGCGCCGCAACCGATGTCGGCGATCCGGCTCGGCGCGGCGGCGAGCCGCTGGTGGAGGTGCGGCAGCGCCGAGGAGAGCCAGCCCGGCAGGGAGTACGTGAACAGCGCCCGGTTGGCGCCCGAGTGCCCGTGCCGCCAGTCGTCGCCGTACACCTCGTCGGGCACCCCGGCGCCGGTGCGGTACGCGTCGAGCAGCGCCGGCAACGCGCCGGCCACCCCGCCCAGCGGCAGCATGGTCAGCGACACCAGCGACAGCGGGCTGTCCGAGGCGAGTAGCACCTCGGCGTGCCCCGGCGGCAGCCGGTAGACCCGCCGCTCGGGGGCGGCCGTCACGTCGTCCACCTCGATGAACCCGGCGACGGCCTGCTGTTCCAGCCACTCCCGCGCGTACCGGCTGTCGATCCCGGTACGCGCGCACAGCTCGGCCACGTCGGCCGGGCCCTGGTCGAGCGCCTCGTAGAGCCCCAGCCGGGCGCCGAGGTAGCCGGCCAGCAGTTCCTGGGTGTGCAGCATGGCCAGGAACAGCCGCAGCGACAACGCCCGGGCCCGCTGGTCCGACTCGCCGGGCGTCGGGCCGCGCAGTGTCGCCGCGCCCGGTGCGTTCCCCGGGCGGCCGGTCAACTGGCCAGCTCGCCGCGCGAGCGCAGGATGTCCTTCACGTGCTCCACCACCGCGTCGATCGTGACGATCTTGCGGGCGGTCGTCTCGTCGATCGGTGGCAGCTCGAACTCGTCCTCCAGGGTGAAGGCCAACTCCAGCAGCGCGAGGGAGTGGAAGCCGAGGTCCTCGACCAGCCGCGAGTCACCCGCGCCCTCGGTCTGCTCCGGGTTGGGTGCCAGTTCGGTGACGATCGCCGTCACCGAGTCCCGCACCTCCGCCTCGGTCCGCACCTCGGCTGTCGTCGACCTGGTCGCGTCGGTCATTCCCGCCTCCTGTCCGAACGTCCCTCAGGACGCCGTCGTCGTCTGCTCGGTCTGGTCCCGCTGACCGGCCGCTCCCGTGGTGACCACGGTGCCGGGCAGCCGGTCATCGACGAACGCCTGCCACAGCTGGCGTCGTTTGGGTTTGCCACTGGAGGTGCGGGCGATGGTGCCGCGTGGGGCGTCCACGATGACGACCTGCGCGCCCTCCGCCCGGCGGCGCAGCTCGCGCTCCGCCTGGGCCAGCCACTCCGGCTGGGCCTGCTCGAACACGGCCACGACTGTCGCGGTGCCGCCCCGGTGGCCCAGCAGCGCGGCCATCCGCTGCGCCGGCACGCCGGGGCGGCAGATGGCCCATTCGAGGTCCTCGGCGAAGACCGCCCGGCCGCGAACCTTCATGCTGTCGCCGAGCCGGCCCAGCACGTGCAACTGCCCGTCGTGCAGGAAGCCGGCGTCGGCGGTGCGCAGCACCCCACCGCCCAGCGCGGTCTGCGACGCCGAGTCGTTGGCGTTGACGTACCCCTTCGCGACGGACGGGCCGTGCACCTCGATCTCGCCGACCACCCCGTCCGGCAGGGGCGTGCCGGCCTCGTCCACGATCCGCACCCGTACCCCGGTCAGCGGCCGGCCGCAGCCCACCACCGGGTACGCCTCGACGCCCCCGTCGACGCCCTCGGCCGGGTCCGGGACGGCCCGCGCGCCCAGCCGCAGCCGGTCCGGGCGCAGCTCGACGGCGTGGTACAGCTCGTCGAGCGGCAGTCCGGTGACGGCCAGGGTCGCCTCCGCCAGCCCGTACGCGGGCAGCAGCGCGCGGGGGTCGAAGCCGTGCGGGCCGAGCAGCGCGCAGAAGCGGCGCAGCGCCTCGGCGTCGACGCGTTCGGCGCCGACGATGACCGCGCGCCAGGCGGAGAAGTCCAGCCCGGTCAACGCCTCGGGGCGTACGCGGCGGGCGATGTACTCCAGCCCGAAGTTCGGCATCGAGGTCAGCCGCGCGCCGCGTGCCCCGAAGCAGCGCAGGTAGCGCCCGGGGTTGCGGACGAACTCCTCCGGCGGCATCAGCCACAGGTCGCTGGTGTTGACCACCGGGGTGACGAGGCAGCCGATGAGGCCCATGTCGTGGTGCACCGGCAGCCAGGACGCGGTCGGGTCGTCGGGGGTCATCGCCAGCCACCGCCGGATCGCCGCGACGTTGGCGGCCAGCGCGGCGTGCGGCACCTGCACGCCCCGGGCGCGGCCGCTGGAGCCGGACGTGAACTGCAGCAGGGCGAGCGGGCCAGGCGCCGCGACCGCTGCGCGGGAGCCGCTGGCGGCGTCGGCCAGCTCGTCGGCGCTCAGCACGCGCCGGACGCCGGCGGTGGCGGCCAGCGGCGCGATCGCGGCGGTGAGGGTGGACGCGCAGACCACCACCCGTGGCGCGGCGGCGCGCAGGAGGCCCGAGACGTGCTCGCCGTAGACCGCGCGGTCCTGGAAGTTCAGCGGCGGGGCGATCGGTGAGGGCGCCGCCCCGGCGGCCATCGCGGCGAACAGCGTGGCGACGAAGTCGGGGCCGGCCGGCTCGACGATGGACACCACGTCGCCCGGGACCACCCCGACCGCCCGCAGGCCGGCCAGGATCACCCGGGTCCGGTCGGCCAGCTCGGCGTACGACAGGAAGGTCCAGTCGTCGCCCGCGGCGGCGAAGTGCACGCCCCGGTCCGGCCGGGGATGCTCCAGCCAGCTCAGCAGCGGCGATTCCGAAACGGCGCGTTCGGTCATCGGCCCGTCACCTCCTCCCCCAGTACGTCTATCCGAGATTGATAGCAGATACAAGGCTAAACAAGATACGAGGAAGACGATAGAGTCCAACCGTGACCAGTACGCTTCCCCGCGTCGACGGACTGCTCCCCGCGCTCGCCGAGCGGGCGGCCGAGATTGACCGGGCGGGCCGGGTCCCCGAGGACGTTCTCGCCGAGCTGAGCGCCGCAGGCTGTCTGCGGATGCTGGTGCCGGCCGCCTACGGTGGCGCGGACCTGCCGCTGGGCGAGGCCCTGCGCGTCATCGAGCAGCTCTCCACGGCGGACGCCTCCACCGGCTGGCTGATCGGCCAGGTCGGCCTGGCGCACCTGCTGTTCGCCTGCTTTCCCGAGGCCGCCCGCGACGAGATCTACGCGCACGGCCCGGACGTGCTGGGCGCCGGCGCGGTCGCGCCCAAGGGCCGGGCGGCCCCGGACGGCGCGGGCGGCTGGCGGGTCAACGGCCAGTGGCCGTTCGTGACCGGCAGCCCCCAGGCGAGCTGGATCTACCTGAACTGCATCGTGCTCGACGGCCGGACCCCCCGCACCCTGCCCAACGGGGCTCCGCTGACCCGGATGGTGCTCTTCCCGGCCGGCGAGTTGGAGCAGGTCGACACGTGGCAGGTGCTGGGGCTGCGCGGCACGGCCAGCCAGGACGTGCGGGCGGCCAGCCGGAGCTGCCCCGAGCACCGCGGCTTCAGCCTGGTCGGCGACGGCGACGACGTGCGCCGCACGGTCTTTCGCATCGCCCAGGCCGGGCTACTCATCGCCGCTGTCGACCTCGGCATCGCGCAGGGGGCCGTGCACGATGCGGCGGCGCACGCCGCCGCCGGCCGCCGGCGGACGTTCAGCACCCGCTCACTGGCGGACTCCCCGGTGTTCCACGACCGGCTCGGCGAGGCGCACGTGGCCCTGCGCGCAGCCCGGGCGCTGCTACACCGCGAGGCGGCCACCGCCTGGGAGACCGCGCGGCGCGGCGAGGTGCTCAGCGCGCTGGACCGCGCCTGCCTGCGGGCCACCGCGACGCAGGTCACGGCCACCGCGCTACAGGCGGTGCAGACGGCGTACGCGCTGGCCGGCGCGTCGACGGTGTTCGACTCGTCGCCGCTGCAACGCCGGCTGCGCGACATCAACACCGCGACGCAGCACTTCGTCAACAGCCGCGACAGCTACGCCACGGTCGGCGCGCTGCTGGCCGGCGCGGACGTCGACACCACGATGTTCTGACCACACGGCGTCGGCATGTCAGCCAGCAGTGCGAGCCGGCCGTGGGCTAAGCGGCATCCGAGCCGGCCGTGGGCTCGGCGGCGTGCGAGCCGGCCGTGCGCAGCGGGTCAGCCGCGCGCGGCGGCGGGTTCGGCCGGCGCCGGCGTATCCCGGGCCGGCACCCGGGCCGGCACGGGCGCGCCGGCGCCGAAGTAGCGCTCCCGCAGAGTCCGCTCGGCCGGGTCGTACGCGGTGCGGAACAGGCCACGGCGCTGCAACTCCGGCACCAGCAGGTCGCAGATGTCGTCGATGCCCTGAGTCGTCGGGCAGGGGATCAGGTTGAAACCGTCCACGTCGGCCACCGCGCACCACTCCTCCATCCGGTCGGCCACCTGCTCGACAGTGCCGAAGAGGGTCACCGGCGCTCCGGTGCGGGGCCGGCGGGCGGTCGCCACCAGGTAGCGCACGTCGCCGACCGTCCAGGTGCGCTCCGGCCCGAGTCGGCGCAGGAAACCCACGAAGCTCTGGCTGCCCTGCCCGGCGATCTCCGCCACCGGCGTCTCGTCCGGGTACGCCGCGAGGTCCACGTCCATCCAGCCGCACCACTTGGCGAGCTGGCCCTCGCCGCTCCACAGCGCCACGTACTCCTCGGCACGTCGGCGGGCCTCCGCCCGGGTCGGGGCGACCATCACCATGCTGCCCTGCAACGCCTTCACCGAGCGCGGGTCGCGCCCGTGTGCGGCCACCTCGGCGCGCAGCCGGGCCACCTGCGACGCGCCGCTGGCCGGGTCCGCCATGGTCAGGAAGACCACCTCGGCGTGCCGGGCGGCGAACGTCATCCCCCGCCCGGACGCCCCGGCCTGATAGAGCACGGGGGTGCGCTGCGGCGACGGCTCGCACTGGTGCGGGCCCCGCACGGAGAACCAGCGCCCCTCGTGGCCGATCTCGCGCACCCGGTCCGGGTCGGTGAAGACGTTCGCCGCGACGTCACGCCGGACCGCGTCGTCGTCCCAGCTCTCCTCCCACAGCCGGCGGGCCACCTCGACGTACTCGTCGGCCCGGTCGTAGCGCTCGTCGTGGTCCAGGTACGAGCCGAGCCCGTTCGCCGACGCGGACCGCAGATACGAGGTGACGATGTTCCAGGCGACCCGTCCGCCGGTGAGGTGGTCCAGCGAGCTGAACACCCGCGCGCACTCGTACGGGGCGTGGTACGTCGTCGAGTAGGTGACGGCGAGGCCCAGCCGGGAGGTGGTGGCCGCGATCGCCGGCAGCACGAGCAGCGGGTCGATCGACGGGATCTGCACGGCGTGCCGCACGGCCGCCCGCCAGGAGCCCTGGTAGACGTCGTAGGTGCCGTGCACGTCGGCGAAGAAGAGCGCGTCCAGGCAGGCGGCCTCCAGCCTGCGACCCAGCTCGACCCAGTAGCCGAGATCGCGGTAGCCGGTGGCGCTGCGGTCGGCGGGGTGCCGCCAGAACCCCTTGAACTGCGGTGACGGCGAGCACTGGGTGAACAGGTTCAGATGCACGTATCAAGTGTCTCGTATGCTATCTGGTATCGCAACGCTCGACCGGATACCGTACGGACATGCCCGTGACGCCTCGCATCGACCTCGCGTCGGTCACCCGCCTCACCGAACTGGCCGACTACATCGTTCCGTTCACCATCCGGGTCATGTGTGACCTCGCGGTCGCCGACCAGCTCATCGAGGGTCCGTTGCCGGTGGACGTGCTGGCCCGGCGCGTCGGCGCCGACCCCGGCGCGTTGACCCGTGGCCTGCGCGCGCTGGCCGGCCGGGGCATCTTCACCGAGGTCACGCCCGAGGTCTTCGGGCTCACCCCACTTGCCGAACCGCTGCGCAGCGACCATCCCTTCTCGGTCCGCGAGTGCTTCCCCCTCATGCCGCCGGACATCTACTCGTGGGCGCGGCTGACGCACAGCCTGCGCACCGGCGAGACCGCGTTCGGGCACGTGCACGGCGGCACGCGCTACTACGACCACTTCGCCGACCACCCCTACGAGTGCGTCCGGTTCGAGCGGTCGGCCGAGAGCGTCAACCCGTTCGTGCTGCGCA
Organism: Micromonospora sp. NPDC047557; assembly: GCF_043205095.1. Lineage (NCBI taxonomy): Bacteria > Bacillati > Actinomycetota > Actinomycetes > Micromonosporales > Micromonosporaceae > Micromonospora > Micromonospora sp. NPDC047557. Next base: position 130,082 of record NZ_JBIDDK010000008.1, read on the forward strand.
CCGTGGCGCCGGCGTTGAATCTGGGCACGGCCCGGACGCTCGTGGACGTGGGCAGCGGGCACGGCACCTTCGTCGCCGGCCTGCTCGCCCGCCACCGCGAGCTGCGCGCGATCCTGCTCGACCTGCCGCACGTGGTGACCGAGGCACCGGACGTGCTGGCCCGCGCGGGCGTGGCCGACCGGTGCGAGGTCCGCGGCGGCAGCTTCTTCGACCCGCTGCCCGAGGGCGCCGACGTGTACCTGCTCAAGACGATCATTCACGACTGGCCGGACGAACAGGCCGCGGCGATCCTGCGCAACGTCCGCGCCGCCGCCCGGCCCGACAGCCGACTGGTCATCGTCGAGTCGGTGAGCCGCTACGGCAACCACGACGACACCGGCAAGGTGATGGACGTCAAGGCGCTCGCGCTGTTCGGCGGGCGGACCCGGACCGAGCCGGAGTTCCGCGCGCTGCTCGACGAGGCCGGGTTCCGGCTGTCGCGGATCACGCCGACCTCGTCGATGTCGGTCCTGGAGGCCGTGCCGGCGGTGCCCGCGCCCAACGGCGACCGGGCCACCGGCAGACCGGCCGTCGCGGCGGCCGGCCGGACGGCCTGAGGAGACCGGCGATGCCACGCCTGGACGGTCGCAACCACGTCAACCTCACCGTCGTCGACCTGGACCGCAGCACCGCGTTCTACTGCTCCGTGTTCGAGATGGTGGTGGTCAACGACGTCACGCCACCCGAGTCCGGCTTCCGCTTCCGCACCCTGCTGCACACCGCGTCGTTCGCCTCGGTGGTGCTGGGCTGCCTCGTGGACCCGCCCGACGGCGTCGACGGCGACCGGTTCGACGAGCGCCGCCCGGGGCTGCACCACCTGGCCTACCACGTGCCCGAGCGCGCCGACCTGGACGAGTGGGTGGCCCACCTGGACGCCGTCGGCGTCGCGCACTCCGGCATCACCACCTCCAAGCACGAGGCGGGGTCGCAGATCTGGCTGCGCGACCCGGACAACATCTGGCTGGAGTTCTACTGGGTGAACCGGGACTTCTTCGTCGACCGGCTCCGCCAGGTGTGGCGGCGCGACCGCCGGACAACCCGCGTCTGAGCCGCTCGACGCGAGGGGCCGCCCGACCGGGCGGCCCCTCGCACGTCAGGCCGGCAGGTCTGCTTCGCTGCGGGCCACCACCGCGTCCCCGAGGACCAACAGGTCGATCTCCTTGGCCCGTACGAAGGTGTCGACCGCGTCGGCGGCCGAGTTCACGATCGGGTCACCGGCCAGGTTGAACGACGTGTTGACCACCGCCGGCACACCGGTGAGCTGCCGGAACTGCTCGATCAGCGCCCAGTAGCCGGGGTTGGTGTCGCGGTGCACGGTCTGCGGGCGGGCGGAGCCGTCCACGTGGGTCACCGCCGGAACCCGCAGCCGGGCGTCCGGGCGCAGCGACGCGGCGGCCAGCATGAACCTCGACGGCTCGCCGACCGGCCCCTCGATCAGCTCCGACACGTGCTCGGCGAGGATGCTGGGCGCCACCGGACGCCACATCTCCCGGCCCTTGAGCACGTTGAGCCGTTCCAGGTTGCGCCGGGAACGCGGATCGGCCAGCAGGCTGCGCGCACCGAGCGCCCGCTGCCCGATCTCACCCCGCCCGCGCGCCCAGCCCACGATCCGACCTCGGGCGAGTTCACCGGCGACGGAGCGGGCCAGGTCGTCGTCGCCGAGGCGGCGGTGCACCATGCCGGCGCGCGCGGCGGCCGCCTCGCCGGCCTCCGTGGTGATCGGCTGACCCCAGTACGCGTGGTCGAGGCGGGTGGGCGTGAACTCCCCGCACTCGCGCGCCGCGACAAGCGCCGCCCCCAGGGACACCCCCGCGTCGGTCGGCACCGGCGGGACGTAGACCCGGTCGAAGAGTCCACTGCGGACCAGCACGCCGATCATCGTGCAGTTCATCGCCACCCCGCCGGCGAGCGCCAGCACCGGGGTGTCCACCCGCCGACGCAGATCGGCGGCCAGGGACAGCACGGTCTCCTCCAGCCCTTGCTGGATCGTCGCGGCGAAGTCCGCGTACGCGATGGGTTCCTCGCCGGTGCGCGGCGCGTACGGAAACAGCTTGCTGAACTCGGGTTTGAGCGACTCGGCGACGGCCGGGTAGTAGGCCATCAGCGGGCCGAGCGTCGCGGCACGTCGGGTGGGGACCTCGGCGGTGGGTGTGCCGCGGACCAGCTCGTACCCGCCGGAGATGGGTCGCACCGGCGCTCCGTGACCGGGTCTTCCGTAGGCGGCGAGGCCCATCAGCTTGCCGGTGCCCCAGTAGCCCAGCCCGGCCCACTCGGCGGCGGCGTTGTAGTAGAAGCCGAGCGACTGCTCCACGGGCCACTCCCGCAGGATCTCGATCTCGCCGTCGGCGTACCGGCCGAACGAGGTCGACTGCGTCTCGCCGGCGCCGTCGAGGACCAGGACCGCGGCCTCGTCGCAGTCGCAGCTGTACGCCGCGCTGGCCGCGTGCGCGACGTGGTGCGGCACCCAGCGGACCGCCGGCATGGTCAGGTCCTCGTCGTCGGGGAAGAGCATCGCCCGCAGCCCTTCGGTGGTGAACCGCCGGTTGCGGCCCAGCGGGATGTCCCGGAAGTCCCAGCCGATGGCGACGGTGTCCACCTCCTGCGGGCCGATGCCCGCCATCGCCAGGCACGCGGCGACCGCCTCGGCGGGCGGCTGGCCCACCGCGTGCTTGCGGCGGCTGACCCGCTCCTGCTCGACCAGGGCGCAGAGCGCGCCGTCGCGGACCAGCGCGGCGCTGGAGTCGTGGAAGCCGATGTTCACCCCGAGTACGTAACGCGCCGACATGGTCGGCCTCCCTTCCGGTGTCTGGCGGTCATCCGGCCTGTCGGGCCTCGTCGAGGGCGAGCACGGCGCGGACGATGTTGTGGTAGCCGGTGCAGCGGCACAGGTTGCCCTTGAGGGCGTGCCGCACGTCGTGCTCGGTGAGCGGTCCCGGGTTCTCCGTCAGCAGGCTCACCACCGCGAGGACCATGCCCGGGGTGCAGAAGCCGCACTGCAGGGCGTGGTGCTCCCGGAACGCCTCCTGCACCGGGTGCAGCCGGTCGCCGTCGGCGAGCCCCTCGGCGGTGCGGATGTCGGCGCCGTCGGCCTGCGCGGCCAGCAGGGTGCACGACTTGACCGACCGCCCGTCGAACAGCACGGTGCAGGCACCGCAGGAGGAGGTGTCGCAGCCCACCGTCGCGGCGGTCAGCCCCAACTCCTCGCGCAGCAGGTGGACCAGCAGGGTGCGCGCCGGCACCCGACGGCTCTCCGGGCGGCCGTTCACGGTGGCGGTGACGGCGACGGTCGTCGTACCGGGCCGGGCGTCGATGCTCATCGTGGTTCCTCCACCGTGGTGCCGGAATCGGTCAGGGCACGGGCCACCAGCACCCGGCTGAGGTGCCGCCGATACGCGATCGAGGCCCGCCCGTCGTCGGGCGGGTCGCACCCCTCGTCGGCGCGCGCCGCCGCGAGCGTGACACCGGCGCCCTGCGCGAGGGCCGCCTCGACCCCGTACGCCCGCCGGATGGTCGGACCCATCCCGGCCAGCGCCACCCGGGAGTCGGCCACGGCGACGGCCACCAGGGACCACTCCAACGCCGGCCGGGCGAACGTGCGGTAGCGCCACCGCGCCGGGCCGGGCAGCGGCACCCGGACCTCGGTGACGAGTTCGTCGGGCCGGCAGACCGTCACACCCGGCGCGACGGCCAGCTCGGCGACGGGCACCTGCCGTACGCCGGTCGCGCTGCGCAGCACCACCACGGCGTCCAGCGCGACCAGGGCCAGCGGCACGTCCGCGGCCGGGTCGGCCTGCGCGAGCGCCCCACCCACGGTGCCCAGGTGCCGCACCTGCAGGTCACCGACCGCCGCGGCCGCGACCGCCAGCAGCGGGGCGTGCCGGTCGACCAGCGGGTCGTCGAGCAGCCGGTGGTAGCGGGTCAGCGCGCCGACGGCCAGGTGGTCGTCGCGGTGCGTCACGTACGACAGTTCGGTGAGCCCGCCGAGGTCCAGCAGGGTGTCGACGCGGTCCCGGCGCAGCTTGAGCGCCGGCAGCAGCGACTGCCCGCCGGCCAGCGGCCGCAGCTGGTCGCCGTACGCCTGGCGCAGCTCCAGCGCCTCGGTGAGGTCCCGGGCGCGGTGGTAGTGCACGCTCGCCGGGATCACGGGCCCGCCGCCGACCAGGTGGGCACCGGGCTGCGGTGCGTGGCCCGCAGGATGGTGTCGATGAGCTGGTTGCGGCGTGCCAGCAGGTAGAAGTGCCCGCCGGGGAAGGTGTGCAGGGTGAACCCGCCCCGGGTGCGCGTCGCCCAGTCGCCGGCCTCGTCGGCGGTGACCTCGGGGTCGTCCGCGCCGACGCAGGCCAGCACCGGCGCTCGCAGCGGCACGGGTGACTGCGGGCGGTACGTCTCGGCGATCCGGTAGTCGGCGCGCAGCACCGGCAGCGCGATGGCGCGTACGCCCTCGTGGTCGAGAGCCTCGCGGCCGGTGCCGCCGAGGCGGCCGGTCTCCGCCCACAGCGTGTCGTCGTCGGCCAGGTGCACGCTTGTGGCGCGCAGCCGGCCCGGCCCGGGGCGACCGGAGACGACAAGCGCCCGCAGCACGCTGCCGGGCCCGTCCAACCGGCGTGCCGTCTCGTACGCCACCGACGCGCCGAGGCTGTGCCCGAACAGCACGACCGGCGCGTCGGCCGGCAGCGCCCGTACCGCCTGCGCGGCACCCTCGGCCAGGCTCGGCAGGTCGGCCGCGAACGGCTCGGCCGACCGGTCCATCCGGCCCGGGTACTGCACGCCGTGCACCTCGACGTCGTCGGGCACCTGCGCCGACCACGACCTGTAGAACGCGGCGTTGCCGCCGGCATGCGGGAAGCAGACCAGACGCAGCCCGGGCCAGCGCAGCGGCCGGAAGCAGCGCAGCCACGTCCGCGCGACGGGGGTCACGGGCGCGCTCCAATCCGCTGCGGTTCCGCGCCGACCGGCGGGTCGACCGCCCCGGCCGCGGCGTCGGCCAGCTCGGCCACGTCGGACGCCACGAACATCCGCGGCGGTACGGAGTGCACCAGCTCGGGTGGCCCCAGCCGGGCGGTGACGTCCTGCCACAGCTGGCACAGGCTCAGGTGGTACTGGCCGTGGCGGGCCAGCTTCTTCCCGCCCAGCGCCGCGGCGTGCAGGTTGCCCAGCGCGTACCCGACGCCGGCCGGCCAGACCTCCTCGAACACCCTGCGGTAGCTGGGCGCGACCGCGTCGGCCAGCGGCTGCGCGCTCGGCACGTCCAGGTGGTCCGGTTCGTGGCCGTCGCCGTCGGCGAAGTGCGGTCGGCCCACACCCCGGTCCTGCACCTGCTGCGGGAAGTCCGGCCGAGGGCTCCACACCGTCGGCCCGTGCGTGCCGACCAGGGTCAGGTTGCCGGCCTCGGTGCCGATGGTCACCCGGTGCAGCAGGTGCGCGTAGTTGTCCGGGTCCGCCGGGTCCATCTGGTTCTGCACCCGCAGGGTCAGCGGCACACCGGCGAGCACCCCGTCGAGGCTGCGGAACGGCACGTCCACCCGGGACAGCCGGCGTACCTGCTCGGGCAGGTCGACCGCCGGGCCCAGGCCCCACGGTCGGACGCCGCCGAGGGCCTGACCGAGGATGTCCAGCAGCGCGTACGCGACCTGGAACCCGCAGGCTGCGTCGACGTAGCGGGCCGGCTGCCGGGCCAGCAGCGCGCGGGCGGCGGCGAGGAACCGGCGCACCGGCGCGGTGTGCACGTAGAACGAGTTCAGGTGGTAGACGACCCCGGCCTGGCCGGCGGTGCGCAGGCACTCGACCAGCTCGTCGTGGTGCAGCGGATGCTCCTGCAGCACGTGCAGGCCGCGCCGCATCAGCGCTCGGGCCACCTCGCCGCCCGGTCCGCCCAGCAGGCCGCCTCGGATGACCACGCAGGCCAGCGTCACGTCCTCGGGGACCTGGGCGACGTCGGTCCACAGCGGCACCTCGTAGTGCCGGGCGCAGGCCACCGATCGGGCGCTGCCCCCGGCGAGGATCCCGGCCAGCTCGAACGGGAAGTCCGGCTGGCGGAACGCCTGCAGGTACACCTGGCCGAATTTGGTGCCGGCGACCAGCACTCTCGGTTTCACGCCACCCCCTCCTCGATCAGGTCGTACGACCCCAGCGGGCCGTCCTCGACGCGCAGTGACGTGACCGCCGGACTCGTGCGCAGCACGTCCACCGCCCAGGCCGGGTCCACCGCCTCGGCCAGGTGGTGCACGCCCGGTGGCACGTCACCGGCCGCGACCGCGAGGGCGCCGATGGCGACCGCCGCGCCGGTGAGCGCGTTCGCGCCGGTCCCCCGGCAGGCCAGCACGCGGGCGCCCGCCGGGCCGGTCAGCTCGACGACCAGCAGCTGGTAACGCGGCCGACCGAAGGTGTCCAGCTCGGCCGCCCGGCACAGCTCGGCCGCCGCGTCGGTGAGCTGCGCCGCCGACGCGCCGTCGCGCGCTCGGCGGGCGCCCGCGGCGAGCGCCGCCGGTAGCCGACTGCCGGCGAACGCCGACCACCAGTCGACGTCGGTCAGGCCGAGCCGGCGGGCGACCCTCTCGGTCTCGGTGCTGAGGTACGGCTGCACCAGCACCGGCTCGTCGAAGAACGGCACCGGCACGTCCGTCCGGGCGGCGAGGGCGTGGCTGCGTCGCGCGCCGTCGCGCCACGCGGCCGACGGCTCGCCGTACTCGGCGGTGCCGGCGGCGAGGAAGTCCAGGGCGGCGCCGGGCGTGAACCCGTCGCGGCCCCCGACGTACCCGGTCATCCGCCGCGCCCCCGGTGTCTGCGCCGCGAGGTGGGCGGGGAGCAGCCCGGACAGGCCGGGCATCAGACCGGCGGAGAGCACCGCGACCCGGTCGGCGGCCCCGGGCAGGGCGGACACCGCCGCGTGCAGCGGGTCGTCGCCGGCCGCGTCGACGTAGCCGGCGCCGCAGCGGGCCGCCGCGCGGGCCACCGTGTCGCCGATCGAGGCCGCCGGCCCGGCGCAGTTGACGACGGTGTGGCAGCCGGCGCAGAACGCGTCCAGGCTCGCCGGGTCGGTGACGTCCACCGCCCGCACCTGGATGCGCGGGTTGTCGGCGTCGAGTCGGCCCGGGTCGCGGGCGCCGGCGCGGACGACGTCCACGCCCCAGGCCAGCAGGTGGGCCAGGGCGTGCCGGCCCACCCCGCCGGTGGCGCCCACCAGGGCGACAGTCGCGGCCATGTCAGCCGTCCCCGGCGATCGGACCGGCCCACTCGCCCGGATCGTCCGGCACCCGTCGCACGGTCAGCTCGCCCAGGCACACGTCGCGCCACCAGTCGACGCTCGTCGGGTCCGGCTCCGCCGCGCACAGCAACGTGACGTCACCCGCGTACGGGGAGCTGCCGTAGCCGTCGCCGTCGGCCGGGTCGGCGATCACCAGGGTGGCGACGTCCACCCCGGACTCGGTGAGCTGCCGGGCCAGCTCCAACGCCAGCACCCCGGCCGCACCCCGCCCCACCAGCACCAGCTCCCCGGCCGACACGTGCTCGGCCAGCGCGGTCGTGTAGTCGGCGGCGAGGCGTTGCACCAGCGGCGCCGGGTCGAGACCCGCGTAGCGGTGCAGGCCACGGTCGACGATCCCGCACACGGCCCCGCTGGCGGCCAGCCGCTCGGCCAGCCCGGCGTACCCGTCGAGGCTGCCGCTGCCGTCGTGCACCAGCACGTAGCGGGGCGGGCCCTCGCCGGCCAGCGTCACCACCTCGCCGGTGTCGCTGACGGCCGGCTCCTCGTCGGGCCGGACGCCGCCGACGGCGGCCAGGTGATCGGCCAGGTCGGCGACGGTCGGGTGCTCCAGGATCCGGCGCAGCAGTTCGTCGAAGAAGACGTCGGCGGCGGCCGGCACCCGCTCGGCGAGCTGACCGGCGAGTTTCGCGGCGAGCAGGGAGTCACCGCCGAGGGCGAAGAAGTCCGCGTCCCGCCCGACCCGTTCCACCCGCAGCACGTCGGCCCAGACGGCCGCGATCTGCTCCTCCAACTCGGTGAGCGGGGCCGCGGCGCTCGCCTCGGGACCGGCCGTCGTGGCCGCCACGAGCCGGCGTACGGCCGCCCGGTCCAGCTTGCCGTTGGCCGTGCGGGGCAGCTCGTCGACCACCTGCAGCACGCTCGGGATCATGTAGTCGGGCAGCCGGTCGGCCAGGTGCGCCCGCAGCTCGTCGGGCACCACCCGCCGCCGGTCGGCCTTCACCCGCGCGGCGATGATGCGCATGCCGAGCCCGGCCATCGGGTCGGCGGCCGACGGGAGGTCGAGTACGGGCGACGCCCCGGCGGCGGCGAGCAGGCCGCGCCACTCGTCGCCGGTGAGGAACGTGCGGTCGGTGCCGTGGCGCAGGTCGGCGAAGTCACCCAGGTCGTCGTCGAATCGCACCAGCAGCTCCAGCGACGTCATGATCTGGTAGTGCTCCCGGGTCATCTCCAGCAGCACCAGGTGCCCGCCGGGCGCGAGCAGGCCGCGCAGCCGGGCCAGCGTGGCCGGTACGTCCCGGGTGGCGTGCAGGACGTCGCCGGCGATCACGATGTCGGCGCTGTTCGGCGCCATTCCCTGCCCGGCCAGGTCGGCGTCGAGGTCGAGCTGCGCGAAACGCAGCCCCGGCCGGTCGGCGAAGCGTTGCCGGCCGGCGCCGAGGAAGAACGCCGACAGGTCGGTGTAGAGGTAGTCGACGTCGAGACCGTCCAGTGCGTCGAGCACCGCCGCGGTCGTACCGCCGGATCCGGCGCCGACCTCGACGATGCGCACCGGCCCGTCCAGCCGCTCGGCCAGCGACCGGACGGTCGCCGCCGCGACCGCGTTGGCCCACCTGTTGAACAGGGCGTCGGCGTAGAGGTTGTCCGACACCTCCAGCTCACCACCGGGGAAGAGCAGCGCGAGGGGGTCCTCGTCGCCGCGCAGCAGCGCCGGCAGCGCCGCGGCGCTGGCCTGGAAGTAGCGGACCAGCTCGGGGGACTCCCCGACCGCCGCCGCGCGCTCGGCCACCGCGTCCCAGGCCCGAGCGGCCGGCGGTGGTCCGCTGACCAGCCGGTAACCGTCGTCGTCGTGGCGCAGCACCCCGCTGTCGGTCAGCGCCCGCAGCCAGCGGCGCAGCAGCCGGCGGTGCCGGGGTGCGACGCGGGTGGCGGCGTACACCTCGGTCAGGGTGTGCGGGCGGTCGTCGAGCGCGAGGCCGGCGGCGCGCAGGGTGTCCAGCATGGCGGCGAGGCCGAGCTGGTCCAGCTCGTGCAGGTACGCCTCGTAGGCGCCCAGGTCGGTGCTGGCGACGAGCGCGGACCCGGCCGCGGTGGGCCCGGCCGGGTCGACCGGCTGCCCGGGGCCGGGCTCGACGGCGGCGGGCTGGACGACGGCGGCCAGCCGCCGCTCCAGTGGACGGTCGCCGTCGACCACCGCGATCGCCCCGCCCACGCCCGGGTGGGCCAGCAGCGCCGACTCGACCTCGGCCAGCTCGATCCGGTGGCCGCGGATCTTGACCTGGAAGTCCTCCCGGCCGAGGAACTCGATCGTGCCGTCGGGCAGGTAGCGGCCCAGGTCACCGGTGCGGTACAACCGCTCGCCGCTGGACGGGTCGGTGACGAATCGCTCGGCGGTGCGCGCCTCGTCGCCGAGGTAACCAAGCGCCAGCCCGGCCCCGCCGATGTACAGCTCCCCGGCGACCCAGTCCGGGCGAGGCCGCAGCGCGGCGTCGCGGACGTGCCAGGTCTGGTTGGTCAGCGGCACCCCGTACGGGATGCTGCGCCAGGATGGGTCGACCCGGCCGATCGGGTGGATGATCGACCAGATGGCGGCCTCGGTCGCGCCGCCGAGGCTGACCACCACCAAGCCGGGGACGAGGTCACGGATCTGGTCCGGCAGGGTGACCGGGATCCAGTCGCCGCTGAGCAGGGCCAGCCGCAACGAGGGGATCCGGACCATCGGCGCGGCCGCGAGATAGTCGGCGAGCATCTGCAACTGCGCCGGCACCGAGTTCCAGATCGTGACCTCGTTCTCGGCCACCAGCTCCGCCCAGTGGGTCGGGTCGCCCCGGCGCTGCGGCGCGGGCAGCACCAGCGCCGCGCCGACCGCCGGCGGGCCGAACAGGTCGTAGACGGACAGGTCGAAGCCCAGACTGGCCAGGCCGAGGACGCGGTCGTCCGGCGTCACGTCGAACCGGGTGTTGATGTCCGCCACGGTGTTCAGGGCGGCCCGGTGGGTGATCACCACGCCCTTCGGGGTGCCGGTCGACCCGGAGGTGTGGATGACGTACGCGCGGTCGTCCGGGCCGACCGCGCGGGCCGGCAGGGCCGTCGGCGCCGGCCCGTCGAGGTCGTCCACCGCGATCGGCGTCACCCCCGCCGGCCAGTGGCCGTCCACCCGGTCGGCCTCGGTGAGGACGTGCCGGATCCCGGCGCCGTCGAGGATCAGGTCGCGGCGCACGGGCGGCTGGTTCGTGTCGACCGGCACGTACGCCGCACCGGCCAGCAGGACGCCGAACACCGCGACCACCTGCCGCCAGCCCTTGTCGGCGATCACCGCGACCAGGTCACCGGGCCGGCAGCCGGCCTCGGCCAGCCGTGCGGCGACCGCCGTGGCACGGCCGGTGAGCTGCCGGTAGGTGAGGGTGCCGTCGGCGGCCACCACGGCCACCCGGTCCGGGGTCCGCAGCGCCTGGGCGAGGACCCCCTCGTGCAGCAGCCCGTCGGGCAGCGGCGCGGCGGTGTCGTTGACCTCGGCGCGGCGGCGGGCGCTCGCCTCGGGCAGCGGCACCGGGGCCAGCTCCTCCCACGCCTCGTCGGTGGCCGCCAGCCGGCGCAGCAACGCGGCGTACGCGGCGAACATCTCGTCGACCACACCGTCGGGGAAGACGCCCTCGCGGACGTCCCAGTTGGTGGCCAGCCCACCCGAGCGTTCGATGTTCTGGCAGTCGATCCAGACCTGCGGGGTCTGGCTGATGCCGTACCCCAGCTCGCCGAAGCCCTCCACGCCGGTGTCGCCGCCCAGCCCGATGGCGCTGGTGAAGACGATGGGCATCAGCGCGGCGTCGGCGCCCCGGCGGCGGGCCAGCTCGCGGACGACGTCGACGCCGGAGAACCGGCGGTGGTCCAGGTCGGACCAGAGCTGCGCCTGGATGCGCTTGGCCCGCTCCTGCACCGGCGCGTCCGGGCTCTGCTCCACGGCGAGCAGGCTGACCGAGGTGAAGTCGCCGACGATCCGGTCCACCTGCGGGTGCGTCGGCGTCCGGTTGAGCAGGGTGACGTCGACGGTGAAGCGCGGGTGCACGCTCCACGCGGCGATCACCTCGACGTACGCGGCGAGCACCGCGCCCGACGGGCTGATGCCGTGCTGCCCGGCGCGCTGGCGCAACCCGGCCCACTCGGTCGGGTCGAGCCGCAGGTCGAGGCGACGGAAGCGGGGCGGCGCGGCCGTGGCGTCACCGCGCAGCGGCAGCTCCGGCGCCGGGGGCAGGTCGTCGAGCCGGGCCAGCCACCAGTCCCGGTCGGCGTCGTGGCGGGGGCCGCCGCGCAGCGGTTCGGTGGCCAGCAGGTGGTCGCGGAACGTCAGCGTCAGCTCGTCGGTGGGCGGCTCACCGGCGTAGCGGCGGCCCAGCTCGTCGAGCAGGATGTTGATGCTGACGAAGTCGCAGATCAGGAAGTCGATCGAGAAGTGCAGGACGCTGCGGTGCGGGCCGCGGGTGACCCGCAACGCGAACAGCGGCCACTGCTGCGGGTCGTAGCGGCGGTGGTCCAGCTCCGCCCGGGTGGCGGCCACCGCGTCGGCGAAGCCGGCCGCGTCGGCGTCGCGCACCTCGATGCGGTACGCCGGCACGTCGGGGCGTACCTGCTGGGAGCCGTCGCGGTTGACGACGGCCCGCAGCATGTCGTGCCGGGCGACTACCTCGTGCCAGGCGCGTTCCAGCCGGTCCACGTCCAGCTCGGCAAAGTTCAGCTCGCCGTAGCCGTGGCAGCCGACCCCGCCGTAGGCGAACGAGTCGCCCCGCCCGAGCAGGTACGCGCTCTGCACGTCGGTGAGCGGGAACGGCTCGTACCGCTGCTCGGGGTGCGGCACGGCGGTGGGCGCGGCGGCGTCGCGCAGCACGGCCAGCACCTGCTCCCTGTGCTCGCGTAGCGCGGCGCGGCGCTGGTCGGTGAGAACGCCGGTGGGGGCCCGGAAGCGGAGCTGGCCGTCTTCCTCCCAGAGCTGCACACCGAACTGCGCCAGCTCGGCGATGAGGTCCTGCCCGTTCATATGGCCCCTTCCTCGTACGTGCCGGCGGCGTGCTGCACGGCGGTGGCCAGGTCCGCGATGGTTGGTCGGTCGAGCAGCCCCCGCATCGGCAGGTCGACGCCGTAGCGTTCGCGCAGCACCGCCAGCAGCCGGGTGGCGAGCAGGCTGTCCCCGCCGAGGCTGAAGAAGTTGCGGGTGCGGCCGGGAACGGGGCAGTTCAGCAGCTCGGCCCAGAGCGCGCCGAGGTCGCTCTCCAGGCCGGCGTGGGGTGGCTCGTCGGCCGGTCCGCTGTCTCCACTGGAGAGCAGGGTGGCCACCGCCGACCGGTCGATCTTGCCGTTGCCGCTCAGGGGCAGCGCGTCGAGCACGGCGACGTGCTCGGGCACCATGTACGCCGGCAGCCGGTCGACGACGAACGCGCCGGTGGCGTCCGGGTCGAGGGTGACGCCCGGCTCGGGTACGACGGCGGCGGCGAGCCGGCGGGTGCTGGTGCCCACGGCCACCACGACGGCCTCGCGCACGCCGGGGCAGTCGGTCAGCGCGGCCTCGACCTCACCCAGCTCGATGCGATGCCCGCGGATCTTGACCTGGAAGTCCGCCCGGCCCAGGAACTCCAGGGTCCCGTCCGGCCAGTACCGGCCCAGGTCACCCGTGCGATACCAGCGCATCCCGTCATGGGTCACGAACCGCTGCGCGGTGCGCTCCGGATCGCCCCGGTAGCCGGCCGCCACCCCGGCCCCACCGATCCACAACTCCCCGACCACCCAGTCGGGGCAGTCCCGCCCCCGCCCGTCGACGACCCGGTAGCGCTGGTTGGGCAGTGGGAAGCCGTACGGGATGGACCGCCAGTGCGCCGGCACCTCGCCCACCTCGAACGCGTTGGACCAGATGCCCGCCTCGGTGGCGCCGCCGAGGGCGGTCAGCCGGGCGTCCGGTCGGCGGGCGACCAGCCGGTCACGCAGGTCCAGGCCGACCCAGTCACCGGAGACCAGGGCGTGCCGCAACGCGCCGAGCGGTTCGTCGCCGGCAGCGGTGAGCAGCATGTCGAGCAGGGCGGGCACGGTGTTCCAGATGGTGACGTCGTGCTCGCGGACGAGCCGCAGCCAGGCGCGGGCGTCGCGTCGCTGCCCCTCCTCGACGAGCACCACCGCGCCGCCGACGCCGAGCAGGGCGAAGATGTCGTACACCGACAGGTCGAAGTCCAGCGCCGACACGGCGAGGACCCGGTCGTCCGGGCCGAGGCGCAGCCGATCGTTGACCGCCGCGATGGTGTTTCCCGCCGCCGCGTGGGACACCTCGACGCCCTTGGGCTCGCCAGTCGAGCCGGAGGTGAAGATGACGTATGCCAGCGACGCCGGCTCCACCGGGACGCAGCCGTCGAGGGCAGGGCCGCCGTCGCCGGCCGGGTCGAGCCCGTCCGCGCCGACGACCGTCTTCACGTCGGCGCGGGTGAGGATCCGCTCCCGGCGGACCACCGGCTGGTCCACGCCGACCGGCACGTACACGCCACCGGCGGCGAGCACGCCCAGCACCGCGACGACCTGGTCGACGCCCTTGGGCAGGCACACCCCCACCGCGTCACCCGGCGCGACGCCGGCCCGCGCCAGCGCCCCGGCCAGCGTCAACGCCCGAGCGGCCAGCTCCCCGTAGGACACCGCCACCCCGTCACCGCACAACGCCACCCGAGCAGGCTCCCGGGCCGCGGTCTCGAAGAACCCGTCATGCAGCAGGCCGGGCATGATCGGCGCGGCGGTCGCGTTCACCCGCTCACGCACCGCCCGCTGCCCGGCAGGAAGCCCGACCGGTACGGGCCGCGCCCAGTCCCCGGCCGCGAGGGTGGTCAGCAGCTCGACGTACGCGGCAAACATCGTCTCCACCACGTCGGGCGGGAACAGCTCCGCCACCACGTCCCAGTTGATGCTCAGGCCACCCTCGCGTTCCATGACCTGGTTGTCCAGCCACACCTGCGGGGTCTGCGAGGCGCCCCAGATCTGCTCGCCGAACGGCAGGGACATGCTCACCAGCTCGTCGCTGATGCCCAGCGCACTGGTGAAGACGACAGGCATGGCGGCGGGGGCGCCGGTGCGCCGCGCGATCTCCCGCAGCACCCAGATGGCGGAAACGGCGTTGTGCTCCATGCCGTCCCACATGCGCTCCTGCAGGCGGCGTACCACGGTCAGGAAGTCGTCGGCCGCGCCGGGGCGGTGCGGGACGAGCAGCAGCGAGGTGAAGTCGCCGAGCACGTGGTCGATGTCGGGGTGCACCTCGCGGCGGTCGAAGAGGGTCAGGTTGAGGGTGAGGTCCGGCCGCGCGCTGAAGGCCGAGAGCACCTCGGCGTACGCGGTGGCGAGCACGGCGGCCGGGCTCACGCCGTGGGCGCGGGCGGCGCCGACCAGGGCGGTCCACTCGGTGGGGCCGAGCCGCGCCGCGTGCCGGACGAAGCGGGGGGCGCGCACCCGGTCCGGGTCGACGGCGAGCGGCAGCCGCGGCGCGGGGGGCAGCTCGGCGGCCTGCGTCGACCAGTAGCGCTTGTCGGCCTCGACTGTCGCCTCGTCGGGCCGGGCGGTGAGGACGTAGTCGCGAAACGACACGCCGATCGGGCGCAGCGGCGCGTCGAGGTCGACGTAGAGGGCGGACAGCTCGGCGAAGACGGTCACGATGCTGAGCGCGTCGAGCACGATGTAGTCGAAGCTGAACGCCAGCCGGACGCGGCGCTCGCCGTACCGGACGGCCTCGATGGCCACCAGCGGCCAGCGGGTCGGGTCGGCGATCCGGTGCGACAGCCGTTCGCGTAGGTCGGTGAGCGCGGCCTCGCCCTCGCCGACTGCGATGCTCACCTCGGGCACCTCGGGTTGGACGCGTTGACGTCCGTCGGGGTCGAAGACGGCCCGCAGCATCTCGTGCCGGCGAACGAGGCGGTTCCAGGCCGCGGTGAGCCGGTCGAGGTCCACGTCCTCGCCGTCGAACTCCCAGTACCAGTGGGAACCGACCTCACCGAGGGCGAAGTCGCCGCTGCGACCCATCCAGTACGCCCGCTGCACGTCGGTCGCCGGGAACGGCTCGTGGCGGTGCGCCGGGTCGGCCACGAAGGTCCCGGTCAGCGCGGCGCCCGCGTCGAGGCGTACCCCGGCGGCGAACCCGGCGAGGGTCGGCTCGGCGAAGAGGCGGCGCAGTTGTCCGCCGGCCAGCCCGGCCGAGCGCATCCGTCCGAGCAGGCGGGTGGCGAGCAGGCTGTCCCCGCCGAGGGTGAAGAAGCTGTCGGCGCGGCCGACGGTCGGTATGCCGAGCAGGTCGGCCCAGAGGGTGGCCAGTGCCGTCTCGACCGGCCCGATGGGTGGCTCGACCGCCGTGGATCGGCCGGCGCCCTCGGCGAGCCGTCGTGCCAACGCCGGCCGGTCGATCTTGCCGTTGCCGCTCAGGGGCAGCGCGTCGAGCACGGCGACGTGCTCGGGCACCATGTACGCGGGCAGCCGGTCCACGACGAACGCCCGTACGGCCTGCGGGTCCAGGTCGGACGCCTCGGGTACGACGGCGGCGGCCAGGCGGCGGGTGCTGGTGCCCACGGCCACCACGACGGCCTCGCGCACGCCGGGGCAGTCGGTCAGCGCGGCCTCGACCTCACCCAGCTCGATGCGATGCCCGCGGATCTTGACCTGGAAGTCCGCCCGGCCCAGGAACTCCAGGGTCCCGTCCGGCCAGTACCGGCCCAGGTCACCCGTGCGATACCAGCGCATCCCGTCATGGGTCACGAACCGCTGCGCGGTGCGCTCCGGATCGCCCCGGTAGCCGGCCGCCACCCCGGCCCCACCGATCCACAACTCCCCGACCACCCAGTCGGGGCAGTCGCGCCCCCGCCCGTCCACCACGCGGCAGCGCTGGTTGGGCAGTGGAACCCCGTACGGGATGGACCGCCAGTGCGCCGGCACCCCGCCCACCTCGAAGACTGTCGAGTGGATGGCGGTCTCGGTGGTGCCGCCCAGGGCGACGAGCCGGGCGTCCGGGCGCAGCGCCACCAGGCGGTCGCGCAGATCCAGGCCGACCCAGTCGCCGCCGAGCAGGGCGAGCCGGAGGTGGCCCAGCCCGCCGTCGGCCTCGGCGGCGGTCAGCAGCATGTCCAGCAGCGCGGGGACCGACTGCCAGACGGTGACCCGGTGCGCGTCGACGAGCCGACGCCAGGCGTTCGCGTCGCGTCGCTGCTCCTCGCCAATCAGCACCACCGCCCCGCCGACGCCGAGCAGCGCGAAGATGTCGAACACCGACAGGTCGAAGTCCAGTGCCGACACGGCGAGGACCCGGTCGTCCCCGCCGATGGCGAACCGCTGGCGGATGGCCTCGATGGTGGTGCCGGCGGCGGAGTGCGGCACCTCGACGCCCTTGGGCTCGCCCGTCGAGCCGGAGGTGAAGATGACGTACGCCACCGATGCCGCGTCCCCGGGAACGTACCCGTCCAGGGGCGGGCCGCCGTCACCGGCCGGGTCGAGCCCGTCCGCGCCGACGACCGTCGTGACGCCGGCCCGCTGCCAGATCCGGCCGCGCCGGGCGGCGGGTTGGTCGATGCCGACCGGCACGTACACGCCACCGGCGGCCAGCACCGCCAGCACCGCGACGACCTGGTCGACGCCCTTGGGCAGGCACACCCCCACCGCGTCACCCGGCGCGACGCCGGCCCGCGCCAGCGCCCCGGCCAGCGTCAACGCCCGAGCGGCCAGCTCCCCGTAGGACACCGCCACACCGTCACCGCACAACGCCACCCGACCCGGCTCCCGGGCCGACCAGTCGAAGAACCCGTCATGCAGCAGGCCAGGCATGATCGGCGCGGCGGTCGCGTTCACCCGCTCACGCACCGCCCGCTGCTCCTGCGGCAGCAGGTCGCCCGGCGACGCGGCCCAGTCGCCATCGATCAGGCCGGCCAGCAGCCGGACGTACGCGGCAAACATCGCCTCCGACACACCCGGTCCGAACAGCTCCGCCACCACGTCCCAGTTGAGGTACAGGCCCCCCTCACGCTCGGTGACCTGGTTGTCCAGCCACACCTGCGGGGTCTGCGACGACGTCCACACCGGGTCGCCGAAGCACTCCCGCACGTCCGCGCCGAAGAGGTCGCCGAGGCTGAGCGCGCTGGTGAACACCACCGGGGCGAGCACGGCCCGGTCGGAGCGGGCGCGGGCCAGGTCGCGCAGCACGTCCACGCCGGAGTACGCGCTGTGCGCCACGTCCCGGGCGAACTGCTCGCCCAGGCGGCGGGCCCGGTCGACGAACGGCACCTCGTCGGTGGCGTCGACCTCCAGCAGCAGCAGGTTGGTGAAGTCCCCACTGAGCGACGGCACGTCCGGGTGGTACGGCGTCCGGTCGTACAGCGGCAGGTTGAGCAGGAAGCGTTGCCGGCTGCTCCAGGCGGCCAGGACCTCGGCGAAGGCCGTCAGGAACACCATCGACAGGGTGACGCCGTGCTCGCGCGCGCGAGCGGCGAGCCGGTCCCGGTCGGCGCCGGAGAGCCAGTGGTGATGGCGGATGACCCGGTGCCCGCTGACCCGCTCCGGCGCCACGGCCACCGGCAGGTCGGGCCCGCCGGGCAGGTCGGGTACCCGCTGGCGCCAGTAGCCGGCCGCGGCCTCGCGGGCGTCGGCCCGACGCCGCTCGTGGGTGGCCAGGTACTGGGGATAGCTGTAGCCGATGGGCGGCAGCGGTTCGTCGGGCCGGCGGTAGAGATGGGCGAGGTCGCCGAGGAGCACCCGGAAGCTGTGCGCGTCGGCGACCAGCATCTCGATCTCCACGTGCACCCGGCTCGCCCCGTCGGGCAGCAGGCAGAGCTGGACGTCGAACACCTCGCCCCGGTCCACCCGCAGGGTGCGGTGCGAGAGGGTGGCGCGCAGGTCGGCGAGCCGTTGGTCCCGCTCGTGCGCCGGCAGGTCACGCAGGTCGTGCACGGTCAGGCCGGGCCAGGCGCCGTCCGGGGTGATCTGCTGCCGGCCGTCGTCGAGGAAGCGGGCGCGCAGCATGTCGTGGCGGCGCACCAGGGCTTTAACGGCCCGGTCCAGCCGGTCCGGGTCCACCTGCCGACCGTCGAACTCGTTGTAGAAGTGCGCCCCCACACCACCGAGGGCCTGCTCCCCGGCCCGCCCGACCCAGTACGCGTGCTGCATGGTCGCCAGAGCGAACGGCTCGTCCGGGTCGACAGTCGTCTCGTCGGCGGCGGCGATGGCGCGCGGCTCGTCGGCGGGCGACGCCGGTTGGGCCAGCGCGTGCCACTGCCGGACGGTGCGCAGCTCGATGAGCTGGGCGAAGGTGAGTCCCGCGCCGGCCCAGCGGGCGGCGAGCCGCATCAGTCCGATCGAGTCGAGGCCGCGCTCCAGCAGATCCTCGTCGGGTGACACCGGCTCGTCGAGCAGCGACGCGACGTCGTCGCACATGCCGTCGAGGGTCAGCGTGGTCGGCACTGGCATGTCTCCTCCCGACTCGTCAGGCGCGGGGAACGCGGATCGAGCGGTCGGCGAACCCGATGAGGTCCAGCCGCTCCAGGCCGTCGCGGACCCGGGGAGTCAGCAGGCCGATGTTGGCCAGCGCGGTGACCACGCGGGCGAAGATGGCCTGCCGATACTTGATCATCAGCTCGTTGTGCGCGGCGAAGTCGACGCCCTCGCCCCGGTCGACCTCGATGCGGTCCCAGACGTCCTCGAGCAGGAACCGGCGGCGCATGAGACTCGCCGAGTCGAGCACCATCTCCTCGCGGTCGGCCAGTTCGGCGCTTGTCATCTCGCGGTAGATGCCCTCCAGCGACAGCACCCCGAACGACACGTGCCGGGCCTCGTCGCGGGCTACGAGGCGGGTGATGTCGCAGATGAGGCGGTCGTGGAAGGTGCTGTTGGCGAGCCGGAACGCGGCCATCGCCAGGGCCTCGACCACGATCTGCATGCCCAGCGCGGTGATGTCCCACCGGGAGTCGGAGAGCAGGTCCTCGATCAGCTCGGACAGCGCCGGGTTGATGGGGTACGGATGCGGCACCTTCTCGCGCAGGTAGCGGGAGAACGCCTCGACGTGCCGGGCCTCGTCGGCGGCCTGACTCGCGGCGTAGTACTTGCTGTCGAGGTCGGGCACCACCTCGACCAGTCGCGCGGCGACCACCAGCGCACCCTGCTCACCGTGCAGGAACTGGCTCACCATCCACGACTGGAGCTCCCACCGGAACGTGTCCCACATCGGGCGGCCGCGCCGCGCCAGCGGGGACGCCTCGAACGACGCCATGGCGAACGCGGAGTCGTCGGGCAGCGGCTCGCCGAACGGCACCTCGATCGACCAGTCGACATCCGTGCTGGCGTTCCACTGTGCGCTCTTGGCCCGTTCGTACAGGGACAGGACCCGGGGCATCTCGGACTCGTAGTTCCACGTGAGCTGCGCACGCACGGGGGTGGTCACCGACAGACCAGACATGCGCCCAAGGTACCGAGAGAAAACACAAGATGCCAGACCCTTGATGACAGATACAACGACGAGCGGTACCGTCGTGGCGTGGCCCCCCGACCCGTACCGGCCTCCGTGGGACAGCGGCTGCTCGGCATCATCGAGCACTACCGGGCGGACCACGGGGCGTTGACCTGCCCGCTGCTGTGCCGCCTCAGCGGCGCTGTCGACCTGACCGCGCTGCAACGGGCGCTCACCGCGCTGACCGCGCGGCACGAGGCGCTGCGGACCACAGTCGTCGGACGCGGACCACGGCTGTCCCAGCTCGTGCACGATCCGCGACCCGTCGAGCTGAGGGTTGTCGACCTGCGCGGCGAGCCGGATCCGCACGCCGCCGCCGACGCCGCCGTCACCACCGAGCTGGCCACCCGGGTGGACGTCACGCAGTGGCCGACCCGGGCCACCGCCTGGCGGGTCAGCGACCACGAGGTGATCGTGTGCTTCACCATGCACCATCTGGTCACGGACGCGTGGTCGTGCGGGCTGCTCTTCGAGGAGCTGCGTACCCTCTACGCCGACGCGCAGGCCGAGCTACCCCCGGTGCGCTGGCAGTACCCGCAGTTCGTGGCCTGGCAGGAGGATCGGCTGGCCGGCACGGAGCTGGACCGGCAACGCGAGTTCTGGCGCGGTCAGCTGACCGGGCTGCGGTTGCCGCGCCTGCCGTATCGCGAGCCGCCCCCGGACGCCATCCCGGGCGTGCTGGCCCGCGACCTCGACGCCGACGTCGCCGGCGGGCTGCGCGCCCTGGCCCGGCGACACCGCACGACGCTGTTCACCGTGGCCCTGGCCGTCTACTACGCCGTCCTGCACCGGGTCACCGGGCAGGGTGACCTCGCCGTCGCCTCGCTGTTCGCCAACCGTGCCCGGCCGGAGAGCCAGCGCACCGTGGGGTTCTGCGCCAACATGGTGGTGCTGCGCACCCGGCTGCCACCGTTCGCCACCTTCGCGGCCCTGCTCCAGGCGAGCCACGCGACCACCGCCGCCGCGTTCGCCAACCAGGAGCAGCCCTACCAGGCCGTCGCCACCGGCAGCGCCAACCTGGGCGGCCGGGTCGACGACGTGGTGTTCCAGATGATGGCCGAGCTGTCACACCGCGTACGCGTCGGCGACGCCGAGTTCGAGTTGCTCGTCCCCGAGGCGATCGGCAGCCGCTTCGGCACCGAACTGGCCCTCGCCCCGCGCGGCGACGGCCTGCGCGTGGTGCTGTTCCACACGCCACGGCTGGCCCCGTCCGACGCCGTACGCCTGCTCGACGGCTACGTCGCCGTGGCGCGGGCGGTGGTGGGCAATCCGGCCGTCGCGCTGTCGGCGCTGCTGCGACGCTAACCCGCGATCAGCTCGGCCCCGCGTTCGCCGATCATGATGCTGGTCAACGCGGCCGGCGCGCGCAGCGGCACCGGAACGATGCTGGCGTCGACGACCCGCAGGTTGGCCACGCCGCGCACCCGGCACCGCCCGTCGACGACCGCGCCCCTGTCGTCCGCCGCGCCCATCCGCGCGCCGCCGACCAGGTTCAACCGGCTGTACGTGGTGGCGCGCAGCAGGTGGTCGAGCTGCTCGTCGTCGCCCACGACCGCGTCGTCGACGAGCGCGAACCGGGCGACCGTCTTGGTGAAGGCTGCCTGGTTGGCGATCTCCCACGCGTGCCGGTACGCGTCGCGCATCCGGGCCAGGTCACCCTCGGCGGTGTAGAACCCGAGGTCGACAACGGGTGGGCTCGCCCCATCGGCGTCGCGCACCGAGATGCGTCCGCGCGAGGCCATCGCCATGTCGCCGATCATCACGGTGTTGACCTGGTCGACGCCGATGATCCGGTCCAGACCCGCGCCGGGGCCCCGCGACGTGCTCATGCCGGTGAACAGGCTCAGGTAGAACGCCTGGTCGGGCTCGTGGCCCGGGATGCCGGCGAGCCGAGCGATGAGCTGCGTACGCGGCCAGTCGCCGCCGATCGTCTCCGGCTCGGGGACCACCAGGATGATCGCGCCGGGCTGATCGATCACGTCCGCGCCCACGCCGGGCAGGTCGACGAGCGGCGTGATGCCGGCGGCGCGCAGCTCGTCGGCGGGGCCGATCCCCGAGCGCAGCAGCAGAGCCGGGCTGTACGGCGAGCCGGCGCAGAGGATGACCTCCCCGGCGTCGATCCGCTCCCCCGCGACCTGCACACCCACCGCCCGCCCGTCGTCGAGCAGCACCCGCTCGACCTCGGCGTCGCCGCGAACGACCAGATTGGACCGGGACCGGGCCGGGTCGAGGTGGGTGAGGGCGGTGGACATCCGCAGCCGGTCGCGCCGGTTCTGCGGGTACGTCCCGATGCCGACGGCGTCGGGGGCGTTCATGTCCTCCTGATAGTCGTGGCCCAAGCCGAGCGTGGCCTGCAGGAAGCCGTCCATCGCCGGTGTCAGCTCACCGCGCGGCCACCGGGTGATCGGGACGGGCCCGTCGGCGCCGTGGTGGTCACGGTCGCCGAACTGCTGGTCGGCCTCCAACCGGCGAAACGCCGGGAGCACCGCCGGCCAGTCCCACTCCGGCAGCCCGTGGGCGCCCCAGGAGACGAAGTCGGCGGCCGGGGCCCGCATCGCGCCCCGGTCGTTGATCTGCGTCGAGCCGCCGACCACCCGGCCGCGCCGCAGCGGCGCCTCCCGCCCGTCGACGACTGTCGCCCGCAGGGGCCAGTCGAAGCCGTCCTCGGCCTCCACCGAGCCGGTCCGCAACGCCTCGGGCACCGCGGCCCCGACGAGGTCGGGGCCGGCCTCCAGCAGCAACACCAAGCGGCCCGGATCCTCGCTCAGTCGGGCCGCGACCACCGCGCCGGCCGCGCCCGCGCCGACGACCACGAAATCGTAGCGAAGCATGGGCTCAGCGTAGCCGAACACACGACATGCCAGGACGCATCACATGTGCTATCCGCGATTCTTCATTAGACTCTCGGGTATGAGCAGAGGCCCGGAAGTCATCCCCACCCTGCGCTACCGCGACGCGCCGGCCGCCATCCAGTGGCTGGTCGACGTCGTCGGTTTCCGCGCGGAGCTGGTCGTCCCCGGCCCGGACGACTCCATCAGTCACGCGCAACTGACCTGGGGCAACGGCATGGTCATGCTCGCCTCCCAGACGGACGGCAGCGACGGCCGGCTCGTTCTGGACACCGGGCCCGCCGCGACCTATGTGGTGCTCGACGACGTGGCGGCGCACTACGAACGGGTCGTCGCCGCCGGTGCCGAGGTCGTGCAGAAGCTCCGCGACGAGGACTACGGCGGCCAGGGCTATTCGGTCCGCGACGCCGAGGGCAACCTGTGGAGCTTCGGCTCCTACCGACCCGGCGCGTCCTGACCGCCGACGGCTGATCCCCGACGTGCGGGCGGCGTGGGCTCAACCCGCGCGCCTGCGGCGGGGTCAGTCGTCCAGCAACAGGCCGGCCAGTTCGGCCCGGGTGTCGGCGGCCGTGCCGTCGAAGGTCGCCAGCCACCACGCCCGGCGGTACCAGTGGTGCAGCGGCTGCTCCCACGTGAAGCCGCTGCCGCCGTAGGTCTGGATGGCTGCCTCGCAGGCGGTCATCGCGGTCTCCCGGGCGGCCACGCTGGCCGTGAGCACGGCCTGGTCGGCGACCCGGCCCGGCTCGGCGTCGACCGCCCACGCGGCCCGGTAGGCCAGGGACCGGGCCGTCTCGACCTGGCCATAGCACTCCGCGAGGGGGTGCGCGACCGCCTGGTTGGCGCCGATCGGCGCTCCGAACTGGGTGCGGGTGGCGGCGTACCCGCTGGCCCAGGTCAGTGCCCTCGCCGCCACGCCGACGGCCTCGGCCGCGAGCAGCGCCAGGGCCCGCCGCCGGGTCAGCGCGAGCACGTCGGCGGCGGCGTCCGCGGCCACGAGGAGCGTCGAGGGTACGCCGGTCAGCTCCACCGTCGAGACGGTGCGGCTCTCATCGAGCGCCTGCCCGCCGGCACCGGCCGGCGTCGGCCGCACCGCCGACGCGTCGACCAGGCGCAGCTCCACGCCGTACGCCCCGGTCGCGACCACCACCAGGTCCACCGCGTCGAGCGCGTGTGGCACGCGGATCGCGCGGCCGGTCAGCGTCCCGTCGGCGGCGACGGCGCAGCCGACCCCAGGGGTGCCCGTCGCCGAGCGAGCGCCGGTCGGCCGGCGGGCGGCGGCCACCGCCTCGGCGAGGGTGCGGGGGCCGTTCGCCCACGCCCAGGCCAGCGTCGCGGGTGCGGCGACCGGCCGGCCCGCCGCCCGCAGCGCTGGGCCGGCGAGGCCCACGGTGGCCCACCAGGGTGACGGGCTGCGCGCCCAGCCCATCCGTTCGGCGAGCAGCGCCAACTCGACGGTGCCCAGCTCCGCGTCGAGCCAGCCCAGGTCGGTGACCTCGGCCCACGCCTGGCCGTCGTCGGTGGCCCGGTCGTCGGCGAGGTACTTCGCCGCGGTGTCCCGCAGCGCCTCCTGCTCACCGGTCAGTGCGAAGTCCATCAGGTCTCCCCTCGTCGTGGGCGAGTCGGCGGTCAGTACGACCGGGGCAGGCCCAGTACGCGCTCGGCGACCAGGTTGCGCAGCACCTCGGAGGTGCCGCCCTCGATGGTGTTGGCGCGGCTGCGCAACATCTGGTGCCGCCAGTAGCGGTCCCAGCCGTCCGGTTCGGCGTCGTCGCCGAGCAGCTGCACGGCGAGGGTGGTGAGCCGTTGGTGCGCCTGCGACCAGCGCAGCTTGATCACCGACGTCTCCGGGCCGGGCACCCCGGTACGCGCCAGCGCGGCCAACCCCCGCCGGTTGGTCCAACGCAGACCCTCCAACTCGACGTAGCGGGCGGCGATCTGGTCGCGTACGACCGGGTCGGTGTCGCGGCCGCGGGCCTTCGCGGTCGCGACCAGCCGGCGGAACGCCACGTCCAGCCGGGCGGTCAGGGTGAACCCGAAGGTGCCCCGCTCGTGGGCGAGGGTGGTCATAGCGACCCGCCACCCGTCGTCGACCGCACCGACCACCGCGTCGAGCGGCACCCGCACCTCGTCGAACTCGATCTCGGCGAACTCGGCCTCGCCGGTCATCTGGCGGATCGGGCGCACCGTGACGCCGGCCGAGCGCAGGTCCACCAGCAGGCAGGTCAGCCCGCGGTGGCGACGCTGCTCGGGGTCGGTGCGCGCCAGCATCAGGCAGTGGTCGGCGAGGTGCGCGTACGACGACCACACCTTGCGCCCGGTCACCACCAGCTCGTCGCCGTCGCGCCGCGCGAGCGTCCGCACGGCGGACAGGTCGCTGCCGGCCTCCGGCTCGGAGAACCCCTGACAGAAGATGATGTCCCCGGTGAGGATGCGCGGCAGATACCAGGCGCGCTGCTCGGGCGACCCGCAGGCGATGATGGTCGGCCCGACCATGCCCAGGCCGATGACTCCGATGTGCTCGGCGGCCTCGGCCCGGGCCGTCTCCTCCAGGTAGATCGCCTGGTAGGCCGGGGACAACCCGCGCCCGCCGTGCTCCGCCGGCCAGGTCAGGCCCGCGTA
This sequence comes from Micromonospora sp. NPDC047557, assembly GCF_043205095.1. NCBI lineage: Bacteria > Bacillati > Actinomycetota > Actinomycetes > Micromonosporales > Micromonosporaceae > Micromonospora > Micromonospora sp. NPDC047557. The sequence continues at coordinate 155,277 of NZ_JBIDDK010000008.1, forward strand.
ACCGGCGGCGTGCAGCGCGCGGGTGAACGACCGCACCGCCTCGATGTCGCCCCACCGACCCTGCGGCGGCGCCCCGTCCGGGCCGGCGGTCACCGGCACCGCGCCCGCCAACCAGGCACGCAGGCCCGCCCGGAACTCGGCCTCCTCGGCGCTGTCACGCAGATCCATGCGCCGCATCGTACTCGTATCTGGTTTTGATCTGCAGTATCTTGTTTTCACGCGTCCCGACGCCGGAAGGGGTCCTCGATGGCCAGTCTCGCGGACGACGCCGCGGTACGGCAGACCGCGCCCGGCCACTACCAGGCCCACCTGTCGGAGGACTGGTCGGTCTGGGGGCCCAACGGCGGTTACCTGGCCGCGATCGCGCTGCGCGCGGCGGGCGAGGAGGCCGGCACCATGCTGCCGGTGAGCCTGAGCTGCCAGTTCCTCGCGCCGCCGCGCTACGGCGAGGTCGACGTCGAGGTCACCCGCGTGCACGGCACCCGACGCGCCGCCGCCCTGCACGTCGTCCTGCGCCAGCGCGGCCGGATCCTGCTCGCCGCGTACGTCTGGACCATCGCCGCCGGCCTCATCGGCCCCGAACGGCGCTGGATGCCACCACCGGACCTGCCCAAACCCGACGAGCTGCCCACCCTGGTCGAGCTGATGCGCCGCGACGGCCTGCCGGTGCTGCCGATCTGGGAGCGGTGCTACGAGGTACGCCTGGCCGGCTGGCCGGCCGGCGGCTGGCAGCCGCAACGCGACGGCGTGCCCACCATCCGGGGCTGGCTGCGCCTGCACGAGGAGCTGCCGGCCGACGCGGACCCCTGGCTGGCGGCGGCCCGGCTCGTCTTCGCCGTCGACGTGGTGCAGTTCCCGGCGGTGGTGCAGGCGTTCGAGCGGACCACGTTCATGGCCCCGAGCATGGACCTGTACGTGGGCTTCCAGGGCGGCGACGACGGCGCGGGCTGGCTGCTGGTGGAGGGTGAGGCTGCCGCCGCCACCGGTGGGGTGCTCGGCGCCCGCGCCCGCGTCTGGTCCGACAGCGGGCTGTTGCTGGCCACCGGCGGGCAGCAGATGCTGTACCGGATGGCCAGCCCCGTCTGACGAGGGCTCAGCCGTCGGCGCGGCGGCCGAACCGGCGTACCGCCACCAGAAGGCAGACCCCGCCCAACCCGAGCACCCACGCGAGGGTCTGCAGCACCGGCCACAACACCGGCCCGCCGCTGGACAGGCCGACCAGCGCCTGCGTGGCGACCGAGAACGGGTTGGCCCGCACCACGGGCTGCGCCACCGAGGGGAACGCCGACACCGGAACGAACCCCGAGGAGAAGATGAACAGCAGGGTCGCCGGGCCGGTCAGCGACGGCGGCAGCGACTCCTCGTCACCGGGACCGGAGCCCCGCCACAACGCGATCGCCGCCCACAGCAGGCCGAACAGCGCGATCACCGCGAAGAAGCCGACGACGGCCAGCGGCCCCTCCCGGAACCGGAAACCCAGCAGCATCGCCACGCCCGTGGTGAGCGCTCCGATGCCGACGATGCGCAGCACGTCACCGACGAGCCGACCGGCCAGCAGCGCCCCCGGCGCCACCGGCATGGTGCGCAGCCGGTCGACCAGCCCGCCGCGCAGGTCGCGCAGGAAACCGACGGCGCTCGACGGCGATCCGAACGCGGCGGTGGACAGCACCACCAGCGGGGCCAACCGCTCCAGGTAGTGCTGCCGGTCGCCGTCACCGACGATCCGGCCGAAGACCGCGTACTGGGTGAGCAGGAGCAGCACCGGGAACGCGAACGCGTAGACCAGCGCGGGCGGCGCCCGGAAGAAGCGGCGAAGGTTACGCCCGGCGAACAGCGATGCCTGCGTGACGGTACTCATCGGCTCCTCCGAAACGAACGTGCCGCGGCCGCGCCGAACAGCAGCCCCAGGACCAGCAGCCAGACGAGCGCCGGCCACACCCTCTCGTCGGCGCCCTCGGTGGACAGCGCGCGCAACGCGTCGACCTGGGCGGAGAACGGTGACACCTCGACCACCGGTTGCAGCCAACCCGGAAACGCGTCGACCGGGACGAAGGCGGTGGAGACCGTGGTGAGCACCAGGTACGGCAGGGTCAGCGCCGAGTACACCTGCTCGGGGTCGCGGGCGCCCAGCCCCAGGGCCGCGCAGCCCGCCGCGAGCACCACCGCGAAGCCGACCGCCAACGCGACGAAGCCCGCAGCGCGGGCCGCCCCGGCGGTGAACCGGAAACCGACAAGCACCGCGGCGACGAGGATCACCGCCACCGCGACGGCGGCGCGGGCCGCGTCCACCACGAGTCGGGCCGCCGGCACCACGACAGCGCTCATCGGCAGCGTCCGGTACCGGGCGATCAGGCCGCTGCGGGCGTCGCCGGCGATCAGGTAGCAGGCCGACATGGCGACCAGGGCGGTGGTCTGCACGACGATCGCGGGCGGTAGGAACTGCTCGTACGCGATCCCGTAGTCGGACATCAGCCGCTGGAAGACGACCATGAATCCGGCGAAGAACGTCAGCGGGAACACGACGGTCAGGCCGACCGACCGGCCCGCGCGGGCCTGCCGCAGGTTGCGGGCGGCCAGGACGGCGAACTGCCGCGGCCCGCTGGCCGCCACCGCCGTCGTGGTGCTCACCGGCCGGCTCCCGCCACGTCCGCCTTCTCGGTGTCGTCGGACCCGGTCAGGGAGAGGAACACCTCGTCCAGGGTGGGCCGCCGCACGGTGACGTCGTCGGCCTCCACACCCGCCGACTCCAGCCGCCGCACCACCTCGGTCAGCGTGCCGGAGCCGGCGGCCAGCCGTAGCACGTCCTCGTCCTCGGTGAGCCCCTCGAACGCCGCCCGTAGCTGCCCGGCCGCGACCGCCCGGGCCCGCGGGTCCTCGATGCGCACTTCGCAGACCGCGCCGCCGAGCTGACGCTTGAGCTGGTCGGGGGTGCCCTCGGCAGCGACCCGGCCGTGGTCGATGAGCAGGACCCGCCCGGCCAACTGGTCGGCCTCCTCCAGGTACTGCGTGGTGAGCAGCACGGCCGTGCCGCCGTCGCGCAGCTCCCGCACGACCTCCCACAGGGCCCGCCGGCTGCGCGGGTCCAGGCCGGTGGTCGGCTCGTCGAGGATCAGCACGGGTCGGTCGACCACCAGGCTCGCGGCCAGGTCGAGGCGGCGGCGCAGGCCACCGGAGTAGGTGCGCACCGCCTTGCCCGCCACCTCGCCCAGGTCGAAGCGGTCGACCAGCGCGTCCGCGCGGGCGGCAGCCGCCTGCCGGCCCAGCCCGAGCAGCCGGCCGAACAGCACCAGGTTCTCCCGGCCGGTCAGCAGCTCGTCGAGGGCCGCGAACTGGCCGGTGACCGCGATGCTGCGGCGCACCTCGGCGCCCTGGGCGACGACGTCGAAGCCGGCGACGCGGGCCGTGCCGGAATCCGGCTTCAGCAGCGTGGTGAGACAGTGGATCGTGGTGGTCTTTCCCGCGCCGTTGGGCCCGAGCAGGCCGACCACCTCGCCCGCGGCCACCTCGAAGCTCACCCCGTCGACCGCCGCCGTCGCGCCGAACGACCGGCGCAGATCGCTGACCTGGATCAACTGTTGTGACATCGCACCACCCTCATGCCAGGAATGCCGGAACCATATCAACGCTTGTCTGTGTAAAGCCAGATACGAGAACGGATAACTCACCCGTCGACAGGGCTGCGCCGGCTGCGTAGTCGCTGGCGCGACGAGGCCGCGAAGGCGGCGGCGATCCGCTCGACCACACCCGAGCGGACGCATTCCCCGGCGATGCGCACGCTGGCCTCGACGTCGACGGCGGTGGCCGTTCCGTGGCAGATCACGCACACACCGCGTACGCCGAGCAGCGCTCCCCCCGGCTCGGCCGCGAGACCGTCGCGCACCGCCCGGGTCACCCGCCGCCGCCGCTCGCGCGCCAGCGCCCCGATCGGTGAGAACGCCCGCACCGCGTCCAGCGCCAGGCCGACGGTGGCGTCCAACGTCCGCTCGTACATCTTCAACGCCACGTCGCCGGTGAACCCGTCGGTCACCGCCACGTCGACCCGGCCTCCGAGCACGTCGTACGCCTCGATCTGACCGCTGTAACCGGGCATCGTGGCCAGCAGGAGGTGCGCGTCGCGGCGGACCGGCCCGCCCTTGACCGCCTCGTGCCCGTTGGACAGCAGGCCGATCCGCGGCCGGGCCAGCCCCAGCCGCCCGCGCGCGTACTCCGCGCCCAGCACCGCGAACTCGACAAGCCACTCCGGTACGGCCGCCGCCGTCGCGCCGATGTCCAGCAGCACGGTCGGACCGGCGCCCGGCACCGGCAGCACCGTCGCCAGGGCCGGGTTGCTCACCCCCGGCACCCGACCCAGCCGGACGGCGGCCGCGAGCACCGCCGCGCCGGTGTTGCCCGGGGTCACCATGGCATCCGCCCGACCCGCCGCCACCTCTCCGGCGGCGACCAGGAGCGAGGAGCGCCGCTTGGCGTACGTCGCGGCCACCGGATCCTCACCCATGCCGACCACGTCCGGGGCGTGCACCAGTCGTACGCCTGCCGGCGCGACACCGGCGGGCAGCAGCGGGCGGATGAGCGCCTGCGGGCCGACCAGCGCGATGTCCACGGTGGCGGCCGCGGCCAGCGCGCCGGCGACGACTGGCTCCGGCCCGAGATCCGCGCCGGCGACGTCGACCGCCACCCGCAGCCGGCGGTCCGGCGATGCTTCCTGTCCCGCCACCCGCAGCCGCCGCTCCGGTGACGCGCCCTGACGCGCCATCACCGCATCCCGACGCCGAGCCGGTCCGCCGTCGCGGATCTGCCGGTCACGCCGTCGCCGTCGGGTCCGTCTGGTGTCGGTGGTCCTGCGAGCGCGTCCGTCGTCGCCCGCCCGGCCGGGTCGGCGGGTGGCGATGTCAGCCAGTGGCGCAGCGCGGCACGGGCCGGCGCCAGCTCGCCCGCGAACGCGACGACCAGATCCCGATGACCGTGTGCCTCCTCGGCCGGGCGGTCGGCGCACAGGTCGGCGGCGAGCACCTCGACGCGGGTGGCGAGGTCGGCGCCGCGCCAGCCCAGCGCGTAGCCCAGCGCCGCCTCGTCCCGCGCGCCTGCCCGCCCGGGCAGGCCGGCGACGGCACGGCACTCGGGGTCGATCAGCTCGACGGCGGCGAGCAGCGCCTCGGCCTCGGCGAGGACGCCGGCGGCGGCGAACCGCCAGGCCTGGTCGGCCGCCCATCGCCCGTCGCGGCGGGCCTGCCCGACCAGGTCGACCAGGCGGGTGAGAAGCGCGCCGAGCGCGGCCACCGCCGGACGACCGGTCCGCTCGGCGAGCGTCGCGGCGCGGGCCGCCGGACGCGGGGCGTACGGCCGCAGCCGCAGCCGCGCGGCCCGCACCAGCGGTTGCGGTGTCCGGGAGTACGCCTCGGCCAGCACCGGATAGCCGTCACCGGAGCGGTCGGAGCCGGCGGCGAAGCGTTCCAAGCGCCACTGCAACTGGTCCAGCAGGATGTGGCGGGTGCCGTCGAACACGCCGTAGAGCAGCACGTCACGGACCCGCGCCGCGTACCCGAACTCCTCGACGAGGGCACGCGACCCCAGCACCGCGCGGCCCTCGGTGACGGCCTGCTCGGCCAGCTCGCAGCAGGCGTACTTGGCCACCGCGGCGGCGTACGCGGCGGCCGGCCCGAGCGCGTTGATGAGGAAGGTGGCCTTCACGGCGGTCGCCGCGACCAGCACGTCGAGGGCCGCCGCCCGAACGAGGTGTTCGGCGATCGCGCCGAGGTGCACGATCGGTTCGCCGTAGACGTCGCGCTCGCGGGCATACCGCACGGCCTGGGCGAGCGCGCCGCTGGCGGCGCCGGAGGCGAGTGAGCCGATGCCGCCGCGTGACAGCGCCAGGGTCAGTTGCAGAATGGTCAGCCCGTCCCCCGGCGCGCCGATCGGCTGGGCCGGGGTGCCGGCGAACCGTACGCCGGAGATGTCGGCGGCAACGGCGGGCAGCGTCCGCCACCGGGACAGGGCCGTCACCGTGTCGTCGCGTTCGGCGAGGAACAGGCCGAAGCGGTCGGTGTCGGCAAGTCGGGCCAGGGTGACCAGCAGGTCGTGCCGGCTGCCACCGTTGATCAGTTGCTTCTCCCCGGTCAGCCGGTACCCGCCGTCGACCGCGTCGGCGCGGGTACCGGTGCGGGCCAGGTTGCTGCCGTGCTCCAGCTCGGTGAGCAGCATGGCGGCGGCGCCACCGCCGCGCAGCACCGCGCCGGCCCGGTCACGCTGCTCCGGTGTGCCGGCGATGCAGACCGGCAACAGGGCCAGCGCGTTGACCCCGAGCGTGATGGCGAGGCTCCCGCTGTGCCGCGCGGCCTGCGCGTTGAGGGCGTTGACGTGGACGGCGGTGGCGCTCTCGGGGTCGTACACGGCGGCGACGCCGATCTCCCGCAGCTCGGCCAGGACGTCGTCCGGTGGTGTGCGCCCTGCGTCGGCCGCCGCGAGCCGGCGGGCGGTGTCGGGGTGATCGAGGTGACGGGCGATGGCCGGCAGCGGGTCGACCTGGGCCATCGACAGGGGGCAGAGTCGTTGCCACGCCGACGTCTCGTCCGGTGTCATCCGGCACCTCACCGTAAATACGTGACAGCAGATACGAGATGCATGCTAGCGGTCCCGGCCGACCGGTTCACCCCCTGAAGCTCATCCCGATCCGACGCCGAGGGGCGCACGGCTGACTACGCTCGGCCCATGGTGACGGCGGGACTGCTCCTCGCGGCCGGCGCCGGGCGTCGACTCGGCATGCCGAAGGCCCTCCTGCCCTACCGGGGGCGACTCCTGGTGGACCACGCCGCGGCGATCCTCACCGCCGCCGACTGCCAACCGGTCGTGGTGGTACTCGGCGCGCAGGCCGACCAGGTCCGCTCCCGGACGCGACTGCCCGGCGTGGTGCTCAACGACGATTGGGCAACGGGCATGGGCTCGTCCCTGCGGGCCGGGCTGTCCGCCCTGACGGCCAGCCCGGCCGTGGCGGTCGTGGTCACCCTGGTCGACATGCCCGGCCTCACCCCCGAGGCGGTACGCCGTGTCGCCCGCGACGCCACCGCCGACTCCCTCGCCGTGGCCACCTACGCGGACGGTCGGCGCGGGCATCCGGTGCTGCTCGGCCGACAGCACTGGGCCGGCGCGGCCGAGGCGGCCACCGGCGACCGGGGCGCGCGGGACTACCTGCGGGCCCGGGACGAGGCGGTACGGCTGGTCCCCTGCGCCGACATCGCCGATGACACCGACGTGGACCTGCCCGAGCAGGCGGCCCGTCTTCCCGGATAGGGTGACGGCGTGCTCAGCGGGGTCAACGGTCTGTCCCGACACTTCACCGAGGACAGTCTGCGTGAGTATCTGCTGCAGCGTTCGGTCCGGCAGGCCGACGGCTGCCTGATCATCCGCGGCTACGGCTCACAACGCGGCGTCTACCAGAAGGTCGCCGGCCGCGCCTGGGCCCACATCGCGGCGTACGCCGTCTTCGTCGGCGGGTACGACCCCGACCTGGAGGTCGACCACCTCTGCCCCGCGAAGGACTGCGTCGAGCCCACCCATCTGCGGCAGGTCAGCCACGCGGACAACTGCCGTACCAGAGCGCAGACGCCGACCTGCCGCAACGGGCACGAGCGCGAACTCGACGAGTCGACGGGCCGGTACCGCCGCACGTGCCGCGCCTGCAACCGGGACAGCCAGCGCCGCTGGCGCGAACGCCAGGCCGCCGAGGTGGCTCAGGCCCGCTCGGCGTACGTCCCAACCTGACACCGCCGCGACCCACGGACGCCCTCAGCCCTGCGGGTGAAAGAGGAACAGAGACCGGCCACGCCGAGGCGGTGGTACTCCGTCGAGCAGCAGACGATCGCGTTGGTGGCCGCGCGAGAGACCACATCTGGTCGGTTTGCTGTGCATGGCGCCCCAACAGACCCGCCGCAGAAGGCATGATCCTCGCAGCCGATCCACGCCTCGGTAGCTGCCCGCTGCGCGTACTGCACTGCGTCGACATGCACAGCCGCGACCCCGAAAACCACAAGCAAGCAGGGCTCCGGGCGCGCAAGTTCCGGGAGGACGCTTCTCCCAGCGTTTGTCAGTTAACGGGCAAGGCGATGGTCTCCAGCCAGGCGCTCAGGCCGGGCACGACGGCGTAGAGGTCAGGGCCGTTGACCGTTGCGCTGGCGGCGGCACGAGCTTCGGGGGTTGCGTTGAACGCGATGGCACAGCCGACCACGCCGAACAGCGGCACATCCGATCGCCCGTCGCCGATGGCCGCGCAATGCCGGAGGTCGACGCCCAACTCGGCGGCCACCCGGACGGCGAAATCGCGCTTGGCGTGCTCGTCGAACTGCTCGGCGACCTCGCCGCTGTAGCGGCCGTCGACTATCTGCAACCGTGGCCCGCACGCTCGGTCGAAGCCGAAGCGGCTGCACAGGTAGGCCACGCAGAAGCGCCGCAAGCGCACCAGATTCCTTGAGCGGCATCGCGTCTACTGATCCAAGGCATCAACTGTCCCGACCCGCATCAGATGCCTTGAGCCAGGACAGTGGTGTGCCATGGCTGGGCTTACACCATCCTGCTGCCTTACGCACAAGAACTGTCATTATGATGCATGCGTGATATGCACCATTTTGTCGTAGCTAATTAACGGATTACTGTTGCCGGTAACTCAATAATTCGAGAAGGCGGTGTCCCCTACTGCGCCACGTGTCAGGCAAAGGTCTCGAGTGGTGACCAACGGTGTCGACGAGCCAGAGTTCGGCGTTCCGTCAGCGGGTGCAGCCGGCCACCGTCGCTGATCCGTGTTCTGGGTGCTCGTGAGTCGCGACGAGCCTCTCGCGGAGCTGTTCGGCGTCCGGGTGCCCGATCTCGGTCAGGATCTGCAAAGCGGGCAGCCAGCACTCGCGCGCGGCGTCGGGGTTTCCGCTGACTCGATAGGTGTCGCCAAGATGCTGCAGCGTCTCGGCCTCGTTGTACCGGTGTCCAAGTTCGCGGTTGAGGGCCAGCGCCCGGCGGTAACAGCGTGCCGCCCGGCGGTAGTGGCCGAGATGGTGGTGGGCGTAGCCGAGGGTGTCCCAGCTGTTCGCCTCGCCGGTGCGGTCGCCGAGTCGACGTTGCTTGGTCAGTGCCCGCTGGCAGTAGCGGGCCGCCTCCTGGTATTCGCCGAGCACGGCGTAGTCCCAACCGACCGCGTTGAGCGCCCTGGCCTCGCCAGTCTCGTGCCCGGCGGCGCGGAAGAGCCGCAGCGCCTGCTCGTCATGGCGCAACGCGGCTGCCTGGTCGCCCTCCCTCTCGCACACCCAGCTCAGCGTCAGCAGGGTGTGCGCCTGGCCGACCCGGTCGGCGAGGTCGATCAGCAGGATCAGGGCGGACTCCAGGTGCTGACGAGCCGCCTCGAACCGGGCGGTCTCGGAGAATGCGGCGACGATGTCCCGATGCGCCTGGGCCATGGCAGCCCGGTCTCCGTGGCGTTCGGCAGCGGCCAACGCCCGGTTCTGGACGGCGATCAGGTCATCCCAATAGCCGCGGCGGCCCAGGAAGGTGGTCAGCGCCCACGCCAACTGCCAGGTGTGTCGCTCGAAGCCGTGCCGGGCGGCGAGCTCGACCATCCGGGTGAGCACGCGGTGCTCCGCGGCGAACCAGGTCAACGCCTGCGCGTTGTCGGCCGGCTCCTCCGGTACCACGTCCGTTTGCGGCGGTGGCGCCATGATCGGGTCACGGAGTGGGGACAGTCGTCCGTCGGCGGCACGGGCACTGCGCAGGTAGTGGTCGACGATCCGGTGCAGGGCGGCGCGGCGTTCCTGCTCGGGTTCCGCGGCAACCATCTCCGCCGCGTACGCCCGCAGCAGATCGTGGCAGGTGTACCTACCCGGCGCCCGCTCTATGACGAGTTGCGCCCGAGCCAGCTCCCCGAGAGCGACGCGCACCTCCCGTGCGGGCAGAGCAGCGAGACTGGCGGCGGCCGGTATCGAGATGTCCGGCCCAGGATGCAGGCCGAGCAGGCGGAAGAGTCGCCCCGCTGGTTCGCTCAGCGCGCGGCACGACCAGGAGAAGACCGACCGCAGGTCGGTGGCCGGGTCCCCGCCCGCGAAGCCGTCCAGGCTGCCCTGCGACGCGGCGAGTTCCCGGGCCAGGGCCGCGAGCGGGAACCCGGGATGGACTGCCGCACGTGCCGCCACTATTGCCAGGGCCAACGGCAGTCGGGAGCACCGCTCGACGATCCCGGCCACCGGCCTCGGCTCGGCCTCCACGCGGCCGTCGCGCAACCGGTTCGCGAGCAGTTCGCGGGCTTCGGCGACAGTGAGCAGATCGAGGGTGACCGGACGGGCGCCCTCGACCGCCACCAGGCCTGGCATCTGTTGTCGGCTGGTCATCAGCACCGCGCACTGCGAGCCGCCCGGCAGCAGGGGGCGTACCTGGTCGACGTCGCGGGCGTTGTCGAGCACGACCAGCATCCGCCGCTCCGACAGCAGTGCCCGGTAGCGGCCGGCCCGGGTCTCGGCTGTCGCCGGGACCTGCTCCGCAGGCAGCTGTAACGCGTCGAGGAAGAGGCGTACCGCCTCATCGCTGGTCATCGCCGCGTCGCCAGGATCGAAGCCGCGCAGATTCACGTACAGGCAGCCGTCCGGGAAGTCTCGGGCGAGCAGGTGCGCCAGCCGGACTGCGAAGCTGGTCTTGCCCACGCCGGCCGGCCCGGTCACCAGAACGATCTGGCGCTGGCCTGTTGACGTGCAGAGCCGCCGGGCGTGGGCGAGTTCGGCGGCCCGGCCGACGAAGTGCGGCGGGTCCGGCGGCAGGAGGTCCGGCGGCAGCACCTTCGGTACGGACCGGAGGAGCACCGATGACAGCGACGCCGGCGACAGGTGCTCGCGGCGCAGGATCGCGCCGTGCAGCCGATCGAGCTGCGGGGCATCCATGCCCCGTTCCCGCAGCAGGGCGATGCCGCGGCGGCAGGTCTCGGCCGCCTCGTCGACCCGCTGGCCGGTGTAGAGGGCTAGGGCGAGCAGGCAGCGCATGCCCTCGTCGTAGGGGTCCTCCTGGAGCGCGCCGGTGAGATCACCGACCACTGCGGCATGCCGTCCGAGGGTGATCAGCGCCTCGGCGTGTCCGTGCCGGGCCGTGCGGCGCAGCGCGTCGAGGCGTGCCACCTCGGGCAGCACGAACGGCCGGTCCGCGACGTCGGCGAAGGCCGGCCCGCGCCAGCGGGCCAGCGCGGTGCCGAAGAGGTCCGCGGCATGCGGAAACTGGGCTGGGTCGCCGCTGTCGAGCAGGCGTCGCGCCTGCGCGGTCTCCTTCTCAAAGTGGTGGGCGTCGAGGCAGTCGGGGGGCAGGTCCAACCGGTACGAGAGGCCAGGGCCGCTGCCGACCGTGCTGATGGTCGAGGCTGGCGCGAGAGAGGGCGCACCGACCGCGAGCGCCCGTCGAAGGTGCGAGACGTGGCTGCGTAACGTCGCCGCGGCGCTGTCGCTGGGGGTGGGGCCCCAGAGAAGGTCGACGAGGCGACGGGCCAGCACTGGGCGGCCCAGTTCGATGACGAGTACGGAGAGGAGTTCCACCTGCCGGGGGCCGAGACGGAGGGATGTGCCGCCGCGTTCGACATCGAGTGGACCGAGCACAGCGACCCACAAGTGTCCCATTCCGTTCCCCCCGACGCATGAGGCGTTCCGATTGTATCGGTCCATGACGATGAGTGGCGGCGGGGTTGCACGCCGCTTCCACGTGGCTTCCACCGCCCCCCGAGAGGGTGGATGCACGGAGGCGACAAGCGCCTCCACCGGATGCGAGGAGCGTGCCGTGTTCAAGAAACTCGAAACCCTGGGCGGCGGTCTGCTGGGGCTGTTCGTCCCGAAGATCGAGGCGTCGGCGACGGCGTCGGCCTGCTACCAGCAGACCCGCTGCGTCACCGGGACCAGTGGCTGCAACGCCACCGGCCACCGCTGGCGTCAGTACCGGATCGTCTGCGACGACGGCAGCGCGACCGCCTGGCAGTACCTCGCCTGCGGCTGCTGACCGACCTGCCGCCGGGCCACGTCCACATCGGAACGTGACGTGACGGGGGAACGTGGCCCGGCGGCCCCGCCGCCCGACGACCGGGAGTCCGACGTGTCCGAGATCGAGCCGTACCTGACCATGACCCTTCGTTGCCTGATCGGGGCGACCTTCCTGCTCGCGGCCCTGGGCAAGCTGATCGGGCGGACGGCGTTGCGGGATTTCACCGCCTCTCTGCGAGCCATGCAGGTCCTGCCGTCCGGGTCGATCCGCCCAGCCGCGCTCCTGGTCATCGCGGCGGAGACCGGCACCTGCCTCCTGCTGGCCGTCCCGGCACGACCCGCCCAGCAAGCGGGATTCGTCCTGGCCGGTGTGCTGCTGGCGGCATTCAGCACCGTGATCGCAGCGACGCTACGGCGTGGGCGGCGCATGCGATGTCACTGTTTCGGCGCGGCCCGCCAGCCGCTCGGCGTGGCGCACCTCGCCCGAAACACCGGGCTGCTGCTCGCCTGCGGTATCGGACTGGCGGGCGTGTCGGCGGCGGCGGCCGGCGAGATGGTCGGCCTGGTCACCGCGGCGTTCGCTGGCCTGGTGATGGCCGTCCTGATCAGCGCGCTCGACGACATTCTGGTCCTGTTCCGTCCACTACCCGCCGGGACGCCTCCCTCCGCGTCTCGGCAGCGGTGACTCCACGAGGAGATGTCATGCCCTTCCTGATCGCGGCGGTCGTACTCGTCGGACTGCTCTGCGTCCTCGACCTCGTACTCACTCTCGGAGTGCTGCGGCGGCTGCGCGAGCACAGCGACCTGCTCACCGACCCGGGACGCGCGACCACCGACCCGGCGCAGAGCCGGGTCGGAGAGACGGTCGGTGACTTTCGCACCACGACCGTGCACGGCGAACCGGTCAGCGGTGACACGCTGCCCGACGGCACCGTCGTAGCCTTCTTCACCCCCGGCTGCGAACCCTGCGAACGGGAACTGCCGAGGTTCGCGACACACGCCCGATCGGTACCCGCCGGCCGGGACGCCGTACTCGCCGTCATCGTCGGCGCCCCGCAGGAGGCGCGGGAGTACGTGGCGGTCCTCGCCTCGGTGGCGCGGGTGGTAGTGGAGGATCCGCTCGGCCCGGTCGCCGCGGCCTTCAATACCACCGCCTTTCCCACCCTGCTGCGGATCGGGCGCGACGGGCAAGGGCAACTCGCCATCACGGCCGATCGGGTCGACCTTCGACCGCCACTGCCGGTACCGGCATGACCGCGCAGCCACCGGCACCGTCCGGCGTCACGGCAACGGAGCCCTCGGACGGCTCGCGACAGACGATACGCAGGGCCACCGAGTCCGTTCGGCTCACCGGGAACGCCGCTGCGGGCGCCCTCACCGGCTTCGTCCTTCTCAGCCTGGTCGCGGGTGGCCTCCCCGTCACGGCCGCCTGGCTGACGAAGCTCCTACTCGACGGGATCGCCGCCGGCGCCGCTCCGGGCCGGCTCGTCGAGCTCGGCGTCGCCCTGGCCGGAGTCGGACTCGTCGCGGGCGCCGTGCCGCAGCTGACAGAGTACCTGCGGACCGAACTCGCACGGGAGGTCGGACTGCTGGCCCACGCGCGCCTCTACGCCGCAGTGGACCGCTTCGTCGGCATGCGCCGGTTCGAGGACCCGCGTTTTCTCGACCGACTCCGGCTGGCCCAGCAGGCCGGTGGCACCACGCCGAGTCAGGTCGTGGACGGGGCACTGGGCATCGCCCGGGCCGTCGTCACCATCCTCGGCTTCCTCGGCTCACTGCTGCTGCTCAGCCCGGTCATGGCAGCCCTGGTGCTGGTCGCAGCGGCCCCGACCGTACTTGCCGAACTCAAACTCGCCCGCCGCCGCGCCGAGGTCTATCAGGCGATCGGCCCGGCCGAGCGGCGCGAACTCTTCTACGGCAACCTGCTGTCCAGCCTCGACGCGGTCAAGGAGATCCGGCTGTTCGGCACCGGGGCGTTCCTGCTCTCCCGGATGCTTTCCGACCGCCGTACCGCCAACCGGGCGAGACGCACGGTCGACCGACGCGAAGCGCTCGTCCAGGGCGGCCTCGGCCTGCTTGCCGCCGTCGTGGCGGGGGCGGGACTGCTGTGGGCGGTCACCGCCGCGCGCAGGGGACAGATCACCGTCGGCGACGTCACTATCTTTGTCGCGGCCGTCGCCGGAACCCAGGGATCCCTGGCCGTGCTCGCCGGCGACCTGGCCCGTACCCACCACGCGCTGCTGATGTTCGACCACTACCTCGCGGTGACCACGGCCCCGCCCGACCTGCCCGTCGCCACCGCGCCCCGCCCACTGCCGCCACTTCGCGACGGCATCGAGCTGCGCGACGTCTGGTTCCGCTACTCCGACCAGCACCCCTGGGTTCTGCGGGGAATCACCCTGCGGATCCGGCGCGGCGACACGGTCGCGGTGGTCGGGCGCAACGGCGCCGGCAAGTCCACCCTGGTCAAACTCCTCTGCCGCTTCTACGACCCGGTCCGCGGGACGATACTCTGGGACGGCGTCGACATCCGCGATGTTGACCCCCGCGAGCTGCGCCGACGCATCGGCGCCGTCTTTCAGGACTACATGGAGTACGACCTCAGCGCAGCCGAGAACATCGGCTTGGGCGACCTGACCGCCCTCGACGACCCGGCGCGCATCCGGTCCGCCGCCGTGCGAGCCGGGATCGACGACACCCTCACGCGACTGCCCCACGGATACGAGACTCTGCTGTCCCGGCGGTTCTTCGCGCAGACCGAGGAGGACGGCGACCCGTCGGCCGGGGTACTGCTCTCCGGCGGGCAGTGGCAGCGGGTCGCGCTGGCCCGCGCGCTCCTGCGCGACAAGCAGGACTTCATGATTCTCGACGAGCCCTCGGCGGGTCTCGACGCTGAGGCGGAGCACGAGATCCACCTGTCGCTGCGCAGGTACCGCGCGGGGCGAACGAGCCTGCTCATCTCGCACCGGCTCGGCAGCGTACGTGACGCCGACCGGATCATCGTGCTGTCGCAGGGTCGGGTGGTGGAGGCGGGCGAGCACCACGGCCTGCTCGCCGCCGACGGGGAGTACGCCCGCCTGTTCACCCTGCAGGCAAGTGGGTATCGGACCGAGGCGCGGAAGGAGGCGGGCGACCGTCCGGCCGCCCTGGCGGAATGACCACAACTGTGACGGCTCTCGACACCTCAACCGCTCGCCGCGCGCTGCCCCGACGCCCCCTCGCGGTCCTGGGTGCCCTGGCGTTGCTGGCTCTCGCCTTGCAGGCGCCGGTTCTCGCGCTGCTCTGTGCCGCCGCGGCGACCGTCGCCGCCGTACGGTCGGCCGTCGCCGCGCTGCTCGGACGTCGGCTGGTGGCGGTGACAGTACGCGGACACAGCATGTGGCCCAGCTACCGCGACGGCGACCTGGTGCTGGTACGGCGCACGTCGAGCCCCACAGTCGGGCAGGTCGTCGTGGTGCGCCGATGGATACCCGCCGCGACGGGCCAGGCCGACGACGTCCTTGACGGCGGTGAGTGGCTGATCAAGCGGGTAGCGGCGGTGGCCGGCGACCCGGTGCCCCGCGACCAGTGCCCGGTGCTGCGCGGCGTACCGGAACAGGCCGTCCCACGGGGACGGCTGGTGCTGCTCGGCGACAACCGCGAGGTGAGCGTCGACTCCCGGACCGTCGGATACTTCTCGGCGGAGCAGGTGCTGGGTGTGGCACTCAACCGGGGAACTGGCCCACGACCGGGTCGAGGCCCGACATCGGCAGCATGGACGACACCGACCGACCGACACCCGACCCGATCATGATGCGCATCGTCGACGCGGTGTGACTCGGTCACGCCTGGACTGGCACGCGGACCTGGACCTGACCGACGTCGAAGCCACGCGATCGGGCGCCTTCTCGCTCTGTTCGACGGCTGGTGCCGAGCTCGCGGGGTCCATCGCTGCCGACCCGGAAGATCTGGACAAGGCCGTCCGCGTCTTTGAGCAACAGCTGTGGGCAGGGGCCGGCAGCTGGGCGGCGATCGCGCGTCAGTGGGCGGGCTCGCCGAACCAGCGCGACAGGTGGTCGTCCAGGTCCTGCTGGTCGTCGCCGATCCAGGCGACGTGACCGTCTGGGCGCATCAGCACACCCGGCACGTCCAGGTCCGCGGTCGGGTCCGCGAGGTGATCGACGCGATCCGACCAGCCGCCGACGGTCAGTCGACCAGTGCGGTCCACCAGAAGGCCACGGCCGCGATGCAGCAGACCGTAGAGGTTGCCCTGTCGCACGTCGACGTCGGGCAGCCGGCGACCGAGCAGGTCGGGGCCCTCGCCCACGTCGTAGCGGATGCCGGTTCCGGTGATCTTCTCCAGGAGATGGCGGTTCACCTCGTCGAAGTCCATCAGCTCGGTGAGCAGCCGGCGTACGGCCCGCGCGCCCGGTTCGCTGGACAGGAGTTCCGTCTGGGCGCGGGTGTTGTCCAGCACGTCGGCGGCGACCGGATGACGTTCGGCCTGGTAGGTGTCCAGCAGGGTTTCCGGCGCCCAACCGCGGATCTGTGCGGCCAGTTTCCAGCCGAGGTTGACCGCGTCCTGCAGTCCCAGGTTGAGGCCCTGCCCACCGATGGGTGGGTGGATGTGTGCCGCGTCGCCGGCCAGCAGGACCCGCCCAACCCGGTACCGCTCGGCGAGTCGCGTGGCGTCGCCGAAGCGGGACATCCAGCGCGGGGAGTGCACGCCGAAGTCGGTTCCGACGATCGCTCGTAGCTGTTGCCGGAAGTCCTCGATGGCGGGTGGTACCGCGCGATCGCTGACACCTGCGGCCGGGACGACGACGCTGTAGACGCCCACGCCGGCGGGACGGACCCAGAATCGGTGCTGCGTCCCGCCGATAGCTGCCACCGTGGAGGCGATCTCCTCCGGTGGCACGCCCGCTTCCATCTCGCCCATCAGCGTCTCGTTCCGCGACGGCTCGCCGGGGAAGCCGACGCCGAGGAGTTTGCGCACCGCGCTGCGTCCGCCGTCGCAGCCGACGAGGTACCGCGCGCGCAGCCGTTCCCCGTCCGACAGCTCGACTGTCACACCGTCGTCGTCCTGCGCGAGACCGGTGACCCCCCGCCCGCGCTGGACCTGCGCGCCCTGATCGGTCGCGTGTTGTGCGAGCAGACGTTCGATGACCGGCTGCCGTATGCCCAGCAGATAGGCGTACGGGGAGTCCAGCCCGGTGGGAGCGGGCTTGTTGATGGCGGCGAAGAAGCCGGCGGCCGGACGCTTGCGTCCATGCTCGAGCATGCGGTCCAACAACCCACGCATCGCCATCACTTCGAGACTGCGGATGTGCAGGCCGACGATGCGGACGGCCGAGGCCGGTTCGGTCTCCTTCTCCAGGACGAGGACCCGCACGTCGTGCAGGCGCAGCTCGGCGGCGAGCATCGCACCCGTCGGCCCACAGCCGGCGATGATCACATCGAAAGTAGGGCTCGGCGATGAGGGTTCGGAGGCGTCGTTCACGATGGGTTCGCACCGGCCCGTGTCGGTCGACGGGGGTTCGGCGGTGACGTGCGTGGAGGGCACAGGAGTGGCCTTTCGGGAGTGCCTTGTTGTGAGAGGCGCTCCCGGCGACGTCTACGTCAGTCGCCCAACCGTGACGGCAGGGGGAGCACCCACAGCGAACCAGCGTTCATGGGTCTCACCTCCTCGGGCGGTGTCGCGGTCACCTGCAAGCTACAAGCCCGTACATGATCGCGTCCAGTTCTTTGAACCGGCGCCGCCGTCCGCTTGACCCTCGACCCGGTCGAGGCCCGAGCATCGGCGACGTGAACGACCAGCCGGCACCCGATCCGATCATGACCCGCATCATCGAGGCAGTGCAGCTCGGCCAGACCGGCGCACCCGCTCGGGCCCGTGAGCTGCTCACCACGCTGTGGGACGAGATCGGCTCCTCCGGTGACGCCCTGCACCGCTGCACCCTGGCCCATCACCTCGCCGACCTTCAGGACACCGTCGATGCGGAACTGCGCTGGGACGAACGCGCCCTGGCCGCCGTGTCCGGGCTGACCGACGAACGCGCCCAGCGGCATCTTCCCTCGCTGCGGGTGCGGGCGTTCCTGCCGTCGCTGTACCTCAACCTGGCCGACTGCCACCGGCGACTCGGCAACGCCGACCCGGCCCGGGAGTACCTCGCCGGGGCCCGCGCGCACCTGGCGCAGCTACCGGATGACCCGTACGGCGAAATGATCCGCGCCGCCGTACGTGACTTCGTCGCGGACGACCCGACCGACCACCGGCGGCGATAGCGGTCCGCCAGCAGACGACGGGTGGGTCATCAGTCCCGCGGTGCGACGGCCGCCCGGTACGCCTGCGGTGAACGTCCGTAGCGGGCACGGAAGAGGCGGCTGAAGTGGGCCTTGTCCGCGAAACCCCACCGGGCGGCGATGAGGTGGACCGGCTGCCGTCCGTACAGCGGATTGCACAGGTCGCGTCGGCACCGCTCCAGACGCTTGGCCCGTATGAGTTCGGCTGGCGTTGTCGCCTCGCCTTCGAACAGACGGTGCAGGGACCGCAGGGAAATGTGGTGGGCCGCGGCGACGGTACGGGGGCTGAGTTCGGCGTTGTCGAGGTGGCGGTCGACGAAGTCGATGACGCGGGCGCGTAACGCGGTGTGCCGTGCCTCCGGCGACAGGGCGCCCTCGATGTCGAGGCGTTGGGCGAGCGTCGCGGTGAGCAGGTCCAGCGCCACGCCGCCCAGCATCTCGGCCTGGTTGGGCTCGTACTGCTCCGGGTGCGACGCGATGCTCCGCAGATGCTGGACCAGCAGTCCGCCGACGCCGAGGTGTGCCGGCATCGGCGTGGCCAGCAGACGGCGGAGTCGGTCCGGCGGCAACGGCAGCGCCGCGTAGGGGATCTGCACGGTGATCGTCGTGGCGAGACCGGGGTCGTCCACCCGGTGCTGGGCGATGTGCGGGCGCGCGGTGTCCAGCAGGGTGAAGTGGCTGGCGGCGACGAGCGTGGTCTCGGTGCGGTCCTGGATCAGGGTGCTGCGACCCGTCAGTGGCAGCGTGAACTGGTAGATGTCCGTCTCGGTTCGGCGGGCCAGTCCCGCGGGACGGGTGGCGTGCAGCGAGGGGTACCGCAGCGAGGCCAACCGGATCCGGCCGAGGTCGATGGCCTGGGCGTACGCGACGAAGTCGTCCAGCCGTGCGCTGGTGATGTGCACGGGCGCCGTCTCCTGGGCGACCAGGGCGTACCAGAACTCGAACCGTTCCGGCGGCGGCAGTACCGTCGTGTCCACCACCAGGCTGGGCAACATCCTGTTCGCCTCCCCCGATTGCGAGGATGGATTCTTGCACGCATCGACCTTTCACGGTGCTGGCCACCGGGGCCACGGGTGTCCACGGTGACCGGCGCCGACCTGCGGGAGGCGGCCGACGAGATGACGCGGGCGCTGACGCCGCACCGCGAACGCGACTGGTCGGTGCCCGCCGGCACCCTGACGTGGAGCTGCTGGACCACCGCGGCACACATCGCGCACGACCTGCTCGCGTACGCCGGCCAGGTCACCGGCCTCGCGCAGGACGCCTACCTGCCGTACGACCTGCGGGTCTCCCCCACCGCGGACCCGGCGCGGGTGCTCGACGTGGCGCGCGCCTGCGCCGGGCTGCTCGCCGTCGCCGTCGACGCCGCCGCACCGGACGCGCGGGCCTGGCACTTCGGCCCCTGCGACCCGTCCGGCTTCGCCGCGATGGGGGTGGCCGAGACGTTGCTGCACACCCACGACATCACCCTCGGTCTCGGTGTGCCGTGGCGGCCGTCGCCGCGACTGAGCGCGCTGGTGCTGCGGCGCCTCTTCCCGGACGCCCCGGCCGGCGCCGAGCCGGACGTGCTGCTGTGGATGACCGGTCGCGGTGAGCTGCCCGGTCGGGCACGGCGTACGTCCTGGACGTGGCGCGCGGCGGTGGACTGATCCGTTCTCAGCCCCGGCGGCGCCAGCGCAGCCACCAGCGCCGGCGGGCTCGGCGGGCCGGCGCGACGACCGGCTCGGTGACGGTCGCCGGGTCGGTGGCGGTGACCGTTGCCGCGGGTCCGGCGCGCTCGGCACGCCAGCGACGGACGACCTCGTCGGCGTTCACCGGCCGCACGGCCACCCGAGGCCCCTCGGGGTTGCGCAGCCAGGCGACGATCTGCGTGTTGAGCTGTCCCACGAAGTCCCGCACGGACTGCTCGGTGGGCAGGTCACGGACCTCGTCGGGGACCTGCTCGATGCGCCGGCGCAGTTGCAGCGGGGTGGGCAGCAGCAGGTCGCTGGGCAGCTTCTCGCGCTCCAGGAAACTCTTGATCCACCACGACTCGTCGTACGGCATTCCACGCCCGGGGATCGGCTTGCCCATGCCGGGCAGGTTGTCGAACTCGCCGCGTTGCACGGCTCCCCGGATCTGCGCCTCCACGGCCGCGTCCCACGCCTCGGTCACCCTGCGGCACCTCCCCTGGCCACCGTAACGCGCCGCCTCGGGCTCGCGGCGACACACGTGCCACAGGTCAGCGCGTCCAGGCGCGTGACCATTCCCGCGAGGTGGTTTGCGCCCGCGCGACCGATTCGCAGGCCACCATCGGACAGGTGGTCCTGGGCCGGGGTCGTCGGTCGGCCTAGGTTCTGCTCCAGGCGGCGGCGAACGGGGGCAACGTCATGATCGGCACGGGTGCGCTGCTGGGTATCGCGCTGGTGGCGCTGGGGCTGGTGCTCACGCCCGGCCCGAACATGGTCTACCTGGTCTCCCGCTCGGTGGCGCAGGGCCGCCGCGCCGGGCTGATCTCGCTGCTCGGGGTGGCCGCCGGGTTCGGCGTCTACCTGGCCACCGCGGTCGCTGGCCTGGCCGCCGTGTTCGTCCTGGTTCCGACGCTGTACGCGGTGGTGAAGCTGGCCGGCGCCGGCTACCTGCTGTGGCTGGCGTGGCGCACGCTGCGCCCGGGCGGCGGGTCACCGTTCACGCCCGCGCCCCTGCCACCGGACCCGCCACGGCGGCTGTTCACCATGGGCCTGGTCACCAACCTGCTCAACCCGAAGATCGCCATCCTGTACGTGTCGCTGCTGCCCCAGTTCATCGACCCGGCGCGGGGGCACGTGGCGGCGCAGAGCCTGCTGCTGGGCCTGACCCAGATCACCGTCGCGCTGAGCGTCAACGCGCTGATCGTGCTCAGCGCCGGCGCTCTGGCCGGTTTCTTCGCCCGCCGGCCGGTGTGGCTGCGGGTGCAGCGCTGGGTGACCGGGACGGCCCTCGCGGCGCTGGCCGTGCGCATCGCCGCCGACCGGTCCCGCGCCGCGGTTGCCACGCCCTGACCTGGCGGTCACCGCCCCCGGTGGCGGCGCAGCATCCCGGCGGCCAGCGGCGCGGCGTCCAGGTCGCCGGCGGCGAGCCGGGCGGCGAGGGTACGGCGTACCAGCCGGTCGGCCAGCGCGGGCGCGTGCCGGCCGACGGCCATCTCCAGCCGCCCGCGTCGGGTGGTCGCCACGTCCCGGGGCGCCCGCCGGGCGGTGGCGGCGCGCAGGATCGCCGCGACGACACCCTCGACGGGCTCCGGGCGGGACACTCCCCGCAGGGACAGTCCGGCCTCGGCGGTGCTGTCGTGGATCGGCGAGGCCACCATGCTCGGGTAGACGACGCTCACCCCGACGTGGGTGCCCACCTCGTGGCGCAGCGCGTCGGCGTACGCGACGAGGGCCCGCTTGCTGACCCCGTACGCGGCGGCGAGCGGCAGCGGCAGCACCGCCATCCGGCTGGCCACGAAGATCACCCGGCCGCGCGCGGCGAGCAGCGGGGACAGCGCGGCGGCGGTGGTGCGCCACGCGGCGAGCAGGTTGACCTCCAACTGCTGGCGGACCACCTCGTCGGGTGGCAGCTCGGCCGGGGCGGGTCCACCGACCCCGGCGTTGTTGATCAGCAGGTCGAGCCCGCCGAGCCGTTCGACGGCCGCGTGCACCGCGGCGGGGACGGCGGCCGGGTCGGTCAGGTCGCAGCCGAGCACCGGCAGGTCGTCGTCGCCTCCCGCGCGCAGGTCGAGCCCGACCACCCGGGCGCCGGCGGCGTGCAGCGCGGCGCCGAGGTGCCGGCCGAAGGTGCCGCTCGCGCCGGTGATCAGGACCCGCCGGCCGGTCAGGCCCGTCACCGGCCGGCTCCGGTCGGGTGGGCGCGGCGGGCGCCCGAGGCCAGCTCCCGGGTCAGCTCGGCCAGGTAGGCGTCGAAGTCCACCCGCATCGCCGGGCGGCGTTGCCCCCAGCGGGCCGTCGCCGCCCGCAGCTCGGCCCGGCAGGAGGCCCGTTGCCGGGCCGGGTCGGGCAGCGCGTACCGGCCGGCGAGCTGCGCGGCGATCAGCTTGGCCTGCGCCTCGACCAGGGGGAACGCGGAGCCGGTGGACTGCATCAGCCCGACGAACATCAGGCCGGGGGCCTCGGGGTGGAACACGTGCCGGTACAGCGCCAGGGTGTCGGCGCCGCCGCCGAGCAGCTCGGGGTCGAGAAACCCGATCTCCACCCGGTACCCGGTGCACCAGACGATCAGGTCGACCTCGTCGACGCGGCCGTCGGTGAACTCGACCCGATCGCCGTCGAGGGCGGCGACGCCGGGGCGGGCCTCGACGTCGCCGTGGGTCAGCCGGGACAGCAGCCCGTCGGAGAGCGTCGGATGGTCCTGCAGGAAGCCGTGCGTGGGCGCGGGGAGCCCGTAGCGGGCGGGGCTGCCGACGGTGGCGGTGAGCATCGTCTGGCTGATGCGCTGGCGCAGCCGCCACGGCAGCCGGCGGGCCAGCGCGCCGTTGAGGGTGTCCGACGGGCGGCCCAGCAGGTACTTGGGCACCACCCAGACGCCCCGGCGCAGCGACAGCAGGGTCCGCTCGGCGGCGTACGAGGCGTCGACCGCGATGTCCATCGCCGAGTTGCCACCGCCGACGACCAGGACGCGTTTCCCGGTCAGCTGCTCGGGGCCCCGGTAGTCGTGGCTGTGCAGCTGCTCGGCCGTGCTGGCGCCGGGGTACGCCGGGTCGGGCAGCCGGGGCGCCCGGTTGTGGCCGTTGGCGACGACCACGGCCTCGACGGTGACCTCGACCGGCCCGTCCGGCCCGCTGGCGGCGACCGTCCACGTGCCGTCGGGTCGCCGGGTGACCCGCTCGACCGTGTGCCGCAGGCGGATGGCGTCGTGCAGCCCGAACCGGTCGGCGTAGTCGGCCAGGTAGCCGGCGACCCGCGTGTGGTCCGGGTAGTCGGGCCAGTCGGCGGGCCGGACGGGCCGGTCGGCGAACTCGGTGCGGCCGCGGCTGGTGTTCAGGTGCAGCGTGCGGTACGCGGGCGAGTCGGGCGCCCCGTACACCCAGAGGCCGCCGACCTGGTCGGTGGCCTCGAAGCAGACCACCGCGACGGCCGCGTCGCGCAGTGCCTTGACGGCGGCGAGCCCGGCGGCGCCGGCGCCGATCACCGCAACCCTGGGTGGTGCCTGCATCGCTGCCCCCAATTAATCCAACGTCCGATGGATAATCGTCGGGTGGCGGCGGCCCGTCAAGGGCCCGGTGGTCCGTAGAGCCCGTCCAGGAGGCGGTGCACGAACGCCCGGTACTCGCGCCGTTCCCGGGCGCCCGGCGCGCCCGCGGCCAGCGCCACGACGTGCCCGTGCGTCGCCCAGACCAGGCTGCGCACGGTGATGTGCGGGGCCGGCTCGGCCAGCGCGCCGGCGGACGCCGCGGCGGTCAGCAGCTCCGCCACCAACCGATAGAGCGGCTCGGAGTAGCGCTGGTCCAGCTCGGCGTGCCGCTGCGGCTCCAGCCAGCGCCGCAGCCACAGCGCGGTGGTCTCCGGGTGGTCCTCGAGGAAGTCCACGAACGCGTCCACCAGGTCGTGCAACGCCCGCCGCACCACGTCCGGACCGGATTCGAGGGCCGCGCGGGCCCGCGCGGCGGCCTCGGTGAGGACCTCCCGCTCGACGGCGAACACCCGCGCGAAGCACGCCTCGTACAGGGCGGCCTTCGTACCCGTGTGGTGGGCGACCGTGGCGACGTCCACCCCGGCGGCGGCGGCGACCTCCCGCAGCCCGACGGCGTCGAAGCCGCGCTCGGCGAACAGCGCGGTGGCGGCGGTGAGCACCACCTCGCGGGTCGGTCGGGTCTCGTCGCGCCGGGGCCGACCCGGACGGCGTCGGGGCATGGTCATGGCCGCCATTCTGCCCCTAGAATCCAGCAACTGTTGGATTGCGGAGGGGATGCGGCGATGACCGGGCTCGACCGGCGGCCCGCGGCCGCCACCGACGCGACACTGCCCCGCGGCCCCCTGGCCGGCTTCGCGGCCGGCTCGCTCGGCATGGGCGTCTGGGTGACCGTGCCCGGCCTGCTGCTGCTCTATTTCCTCACCGACGTGCTGGCCGTCGGGCCGTGGCTGGCCGGCCTCGCGCTGCTGCTGCCGAAGATCGCCGACGTGCTGCTGCACCCCTGGGTCGGGCACCGCGCCGACGTCGCGCAGGCCCGCCGGGGCGACCGGCGACGGCTACTGCTGCTCGGCTGCGCCCTGCCGGTCGCGTTCGCGGCGCTCTTCGCCGTGCCCGGCGGCCTGACCGGCGTGCCGGCCGCCGCGTGGGTGGCCGTGTTCTTCGTCGCCGGCAACCTGCTCTTCGCCGCCTACCAGGTCCCCTACCTGGCCACCCCGGCCGACCTGCGCATCGGCTACGACGAACGCACCCGCCTGATGGCGTTCCGGATGGTCGTGCTGACCCTCGGGATCCTGGCCTCCGGGCTGCTGGCCCCGCTGCTGACCGGCGGCGATGCCGCGACCCGCGGCGGCTACCAGCGCATGGGCGTGGTCCTGGCCGTCGGGATGCTGGCCGCCATGCTCGTCGGCGTGGCCGGCATCGCCCGGCTGCGCGGGGCCGCGGCGAGCACCACGACGGCGGGGCACGGCGGGTGGCGGGCGTTGCGCACCGCCCTGCGCGACGCGCAGTTCCGCTGGCTGGTCGCCGCCTACCTGGCCATGTCCACGACCACCCATCTGGTCCTGGCCGGGGTGCCCTACTACGCCGAGTACGAGCTGCGCGCTCCCGGCCTGACCACGGTGCTGGTGGCCGCGTTCGTCGCGCCGGCGCTGCTGGTCACTCCCGGTTGGCTGCTGCTGGCCCGCCGTGTCGGCAAGCAGCGGGCGCTGCTCGGCGCGCAGGGCGCGTTCGCGGCCGGGTCGCTGGTGCTGGCGGTGGGTCGCCCGGCGGGCCTGCCGGTGCTGGTGGCGGCAGTGGCGGTGCTCGGGGTGGCGTTCGCCGGCATGCAGCTGCTGCCGTTCTCGATGCTGCCCGACGTGATCCGCGCGGCCGGCGCGACCGGCGCGGGCACCTACACCGGGGTGTGGACGGCCACCGAGGCCACCGGCGCGGCCCTCGGCCCCTACGCGTACGCGCTGTGCCTGGCCGTGGGTGGTTTCGTGGCGTCGTCGGCGGGCGAGTCGCCGGTGCAGCCGGACGCGGCGCTCGCGGCGGTCCGCTACGGCTTCGGGCTGCTGCCCGCGGCGGCGATGCTCGCCGCGCTGCTGCTGCAGCGCCGCTACACCCTGGACACGACCGCCCGGGCCGCGAGCTGAGCGGCCGGCACTAGACTTCGCCCTCGATGGACGCCCCGCTCACCCCCACCGAAACCCGCCCGTGCGCCCACTGTGGACGACCGGTGCCGCAGCGTGTCGGCGCGGGCCGGCCGTTTCGCTACTGCCGCGACAACGACGGTGCCTGCCAGCGCGCCTCGCGCAACAGCCGGATGCGCCACCGCAACGCGCCCGGCCTGCCCGGTCAGGTGGCCCGCACCTGGGAGGCGGTGGACCGTCTCGACCAGGTCGTCGAGACGTTGACCGAGGCGTTGCACGCCGAGCTGTCCCCCGGGGGTGTGCAGCGGCAACTCGCGCAGGCCCGTGCGGAGGCCGCCACCGAGATCGCGGCGGCGCAGACCGAACGCGACGAGGCCCGCGACGACGCCGAGACGGCGGCGGCCGACGCGGCGCGCGCCCGCGAGCAGGCCCGCGCGGCCCGCGCCGAGGCCGACGACGCCCGCCAGCGCGCCGAGCAGGCGGCGCGCCAGGCCACCGCGGCCGACGAACGGGCGCAGCACGCCGAGGCCGCCCGCGATCAGGCGCGCCACGACGTCAGCGCCGCCGAGGCGCTGCGCGCCCAGGCCGAACGGGACCGGGACCAGGCCCGCACCGAGGTGCGTGACCTGCGGGCGCAGCGCGACACCGAGCGGCAGCGCGCGGCCGACCTGACCGTCGAGCGGGACGCGGCGCGCACCGACGCCGAGCGGGCCAGCCGGGCCGCCGCCGAGGCGACCGAGCGGGCCGGACGGTGGCAGGCCGAGGTGCAGGACGTACGCCGCCAGATCGACCAGGCCCGCGCCGACGCCGCGCGGACCCGCGCCGAGGCCGCCGACGCGACCCGGGCCCGGGAACAGGCCGACCGCGCCCGCGACCGCGCCCAGGTCGCCGCCGCCGAAGCCCACGACGCCCGGCAGGAGGCCGCCGAGCTGGCCGCCCGGCTGCGCGCGGAGCTGACCGCCACGGCCGCGCAGCGCGACGCCCTCACCGCCGACCTGACCGCCGCGCGGCAGGCCGCCGCCACCGCCGAGGGCCGGCTGACCGCCCTGACGGTACGACTCGACGCCGCCGAGGCCGACCGTGACGTGGCGCAGCGGCGGGTGGCGCAGCTCGGCGACCAGGTCAGCGACCTGGCGTTGGCGCTGGCTCGCCTGGGCGCCGCCGCCCCCGGCGGCGCGGGCGCTTCCGACCCGGGTGCGCCACCGGCGCAACCTTGACCGCGTCCGGGCGGTTAACATCCCCGGTGGCAGTCGCGACACGCCACCGCCGTGGCGTCACCGTCTCGGCCGGCTACCCTTGGGTCCGGCTCACCCGTGGACGCCTCACGCCCTCGGGCGGGAATGGGGCGACGGGAAAGCACCGTTACACCCAGAAGACCAGCACCACGAACGAGGGGAAGTCGATCATGGGCGAGCGTATGCTGCGCGGAAGCCGCCTGGGCGCGGTCAGCTACGAATCCGACCGCAACACGGAGCTCGCGCCGCGTCAGACCCGCGAGTACCTCTGTGCCAAGGGCCACCAGTTCGAGGTGCCGTTCGCCGTCGACGCCGAGGTCCCGACGACCTGGGAATGCAAGTTCGACGGCAGCGTCGCCCGACTCGTCGACGGCAACGAGCCGGAGCAGAAGAAGGCCAAGCCGCCGCGTACCCACTGGGACATGCTGCTGGAGCGGCGCTCGATCGCTGAGCTCGAGGACATCCTCGCCGAACGCCTCCAGGAGGTTCGGACCCGCCGCGGCCGCGCCTGAGCCGCACCCGCACGACACGGCGCCCCCGGGGTTCTCCCCGGGGGCGCCGTCATGTGTGCGCTCAGTTGCGGCCCGGCTCGACGATCTCACCCTCGATGGCCCGGCCACCGTCGACGACCACCGGCTGCTGCGGCTCCGGACGCGGCGTCGGCTGCGGCGCGCCCTGGCGCACCCGCACCGTACGCGGCCCGAACAGGTCACCGGCGACCATCGACGACACCCGCCGCTCGGCGGTGCGTTGCACCCCGGCGCGGGCCAGGCGACGCACCGGCGGCACCATCAGCAACAACCCGGCCAGACCGCTGACAAGACCCGGCGCCGCCAGCAGCAGCGCGCCGGCCAACCCGACGAGCCCGTCGGTCACCTGCCGCCCCGGTGGCTGCCCGGCCTGCGCGGCGGTGCGGAACCCGCGCCAGGCGCGCATTCCCTCGCGGCGCAGCAGCACCAGCCCCAGCAGCGACGCGGCGAACACCAGCAGCACCGCCGCGCCGAACCCCACCGCCCGCCCCACCACGACGAACACCGCCAACTCCAGCACCACCGCCAGCAGCAGGGCGACCGGCACGAACCTCAGTCCTCGGCGCATCTCACCTCATCGCCAATCCGCGGCACACCGACACGTACCGCACATCCAGCATGACACGGCCGCGCTCACGGCCACCGCACCTGGCCCGTGGGGGTGCCGTGCAGGCCCCGGCGTACGGCCTGGCGCCGGTCCTGCACACCCCAGCGGGTGATCCGCCACAGCGCCTCGGCGACGATGCGCGGGCTCATCTTGCTGTCGCCGTGTTCCCGCTCGGCGAACGTGATCGGCACCTCCACGATCCGCACCCCGGCCCGGTGGGCGAGCCGCGACAGCTCCACCTGGAACGAGTAGCCCTGCGAGCACACCGACTCCAGGTCGATGGCGTCCAGGGCGCTGATCCGGTACACCCGGTAGCCGCCGGTGGCGTCCGACACGGGCATGCCCAGCGCGAGGCGCGCGTACAGGTTGCCGCCGCGCGACAGCAGCAGCCGCCGCAGCGGCCAGTTCACGACCTGCGCGCCGCTGGTCCACCGCGACCCGATCACGACGTCGGCGTCGCGGGCGGCGTCCAGCAGCGCCGGCAGGTCCTCGGGGGCGTGTGAGCCGTCGGCGTCCATCTCCACCACGGCGTGGTAGCCGCGTTCCCGAGCCCACCCGAATCCGGCCAGGTACGCGGCGCCGAGGCCCTGCTTGCCCTCGCGGTGCAGCACCTGCACGTGCGGGTCACCGTCGGCGAGCGCGTCGGCGATCGCGCCGGTGCCGTCGGGGCTGTTGTCGTCGGCGATGAGGATCTGCACGGCGGGGGCGGCCCGGCGGACCCGTCCCACGATCGCCGCGACGTTGTCGGCCTCGTTGTAGGTGGGAATCACCACGAGCACCCGACCCAGGCCGGGCACCTCGTCCGGACGCCGGATCGTATCGGTCGCCTGGATCACGGTTCCTCCGCTCCCGCCGGCGTACCGGCTGTTGCTATCCGGGCACGACCCGCTGCCGTCGGCGCAGCACGCCCGCTCCGGCCAGGGCGGCCACGGCCAGCCCGGCGAGGGCCAGCTCCGGCCACCAGCCGAGGCGGGTGGCGAGGGTACGCCCGCTGTCGAGCCGTAGCTGCCGCACCACGACCTCCCGGGTGTTGAACCCGGTGGCGTCGCTTACCCGCCCATCGGGGGCGACGAACCCGGACACCCCGACCGTGGAGGCCATCAACGCCGGCCGGCCGTGCTCCACCGCCCGCAGCCGCACCATGGCCAGCTGCTGGCGGGCCTCCGCCTCGTCGAAGGTGGCGTTGTTGGTCTGCACCACCAGCAACTGCGCGCCGCCGGTGACGGTGTCGCGGACCACCTCGTCGTAGGCGACCTCGAAGCAGATGACGTCGCCGAGCACGGCGGGGCCGGCGCGTACCACGCCCGGGGTGCTGCCGGGCACGAAGTCGCTGCGGATCAGGTCGACCTTGTCGCTGACCAGGCGGGCGATGTCGCGCAGCGGCACGTACTCGGCGAACGGCACCGGGTGGCGTTTGGTGTAGAGCTGCGCCATGTCCGCGCCGGTGTCGGGCCGCCACAGGATGCCCGCGTTGCGGACCTGCCCCGGGCCGGGGCCGAGCAGCACCGCGCCGACCAGGATGGGCGCGCGGATCGCGTCGGCGGCCTGGGAGATGCGGGCCCCGGCGGCGGGGTTGCGCAACGGGTCGATGTCGCTGGAGTTCTCCGGCCACACCACCAGGTCGGGTTGCCGCTGCGCGCCGGAGGCGACCCGCGCGGCCAGCTCCAGGGTGGCGTCGACGTGATTGTTGAGCACCGCCTGGCGTTGGGCGTTGAAGTCCAGCCCGAGGCGCGGCACGTTGCCCTGCACGATAGCCACGGTGACGGCGTCGCCGCCGCCTGCGGCGGCGACGGGCACCAGCAGGCTCACCGCGCCCACCGCCGCGACGACGGCGGCCGGTACGGCCGCCGTGAGCCACCACTGGGGCCGGGCGTCGCGGCGGGCCTCCCAGCCCTGCCAGACAGCGGCGACGAGCAGACCACCGGCGAGGGCCACCGCGAAGGTGACCAGCGGCGCGCCGCCGAGGGCGGCCAGGCGCAGCAGCGGCGAGTCGTCCTGGGTGAACGCGAGCCGACCCCACGGGAACCCGCCGAACGGCGTACGGTCGCGCAGCGCCTCCTGCCCCACCCACAGCAGCCCGGTCAGCGCCGGCCACGCCCAGCGGCTCCGGTCGGCCAGTGGCGACACCCAGGCGGTGGCGGCGCCGAGCAGCGCCAGGTAGCCGGCCTGTAGCAGCGACAGCAGCACCCACGGCAGGTAGCCGGTGTGCAGGTTCGTCCAGGCCAGCAGCGGCGCGAACAGCGCCACGCCGGTGAGGAAGCCCACGCCGGCGCCGGCGCGCAACCGTCGTCGGTGGGCGGCGGCGGCCAGCAGCGCCACGCCGAGCGGCGCGAGGGGCCACACCCCGTACGGCGGGAACGCCAGCAGCAGGGCCAGCCCGGCGGCGACCGCCATCGGCGCGGCGACGCGCAGCGGCAGTGGCCGACCCACGGCGACCGGCGCGCTGATCACCGTGGGGGCCTGGCTCTCGTCGCGGTCCAGGGTCGTCACCGCTGCTTCACCTCGATCACCCGGCGAAGGCTACCCGGCCGCCGCCTCCACCGGCCGCATCGGCCCGCGCTGAGGGGCCCGCCCGACCCCCGCTCCGCGATCTTGCACTGTCGGTCGTCGACGCGAGGGGCGTTCCCGCTCATGTCGGCGACCGAACCTGCCAGATCGGCGCGGGGGTGAAGTGGGGGTATGAAATCGGGGCGCGGCTTGCGCCGCGCCCCGATGCTCCCAGGCCCTCCCCGGCCGGTGCGGCGAGGATGGGGCACGCCGACCTTCGGACCGACCAGGCGGTTGACTGGCTGCCCCCGCCGGGCCGTTGTCTACTGGCCGTGCACCTCACCCTGCCCGTACACCGGTAACCGCGACCGGTTCGCGCCGCCCCGCCGACCCCCGCCCGCTGGACCTGGCCGCCGCGACGATGACGCTGAAAATGTCGCTCGGCCAGCGGACGAAGGGACGAAGCGAACAACAGCCGCTTCCCGTGGTAGGACTCAAAGACGGTACGTGTTGCACCCCGCCTCCTGTCAACCCACCCCCGGCCTGTCGTGTGTTGCGCCACGGCGTGTCGGGTCGGCGTGTCTCACTGCGTGCTCAGATGGTGGCGCAGCAGTGCGCCTGCGGCCGTCCGGTGCTCCTCGGCGAGCAACCCACCGGCGGCCAGCACGTAGTCGACGTCGACGACCGCGCGGGCGGCGCGCGGCAGCGCCCACCCGCCCGCGTGATCGGCCAGGACCGCCGCCAGGACCTGCCCGGACGCGTCGGCGGGCGCGTGCCGCAGCACCCCACCGGAGCCCACCAGCAGCCGCACGTCGCGCAGGTCCCGCCCGGCCCGCTCGCCGGTGCCGGCGCCCCGGGCGTGCCGGCGCAGCGCCACCGTCGCCGCGAGCGTCGCGATCCGCGCGTCCATGGCCCGCTCGGCGTCGTCGGCGGCCAGGAACGCCGGGTCGGCGGCCCGCCGGTCGGCCGCGGCGGCCAGGTCGTCGGCCTCGTCGGCGCCGAGCAGCCGCTCCTCGGCGGCGGCGCGTACCACGCCGGGGGCGCTCCACCGCATGCCCAGATCGCCCTCGACGGTGCGGGCCCGCCACAGACTGCCCGCGACCTCCCGGCCCGGCCCGGTGGCCCGCTCGTCGGGCGTCAGCACCGAGTACACGTCGGTGGTGGCCCCACCCACGTCGACGACGGCGAGGTCCCCGCCGATGGTGTCGGCGAGCACCTCCACGCCGGTGAGGACCGCGTCGGGCGTGGCCGCCCGCACCAGCCGCGCGAACCGGGCGCCCCTGGACAGTCGTTTGCCGCCGATGACGTGGCGCAGGAACACCGCGCGGATCGCCGCGCGCGCCGACGCCGGGGCGAGCACCCCGATGCGCGGCAGGACGTTGTCCGCGCCGGTCACCGGCACCCCGGCGGCCTCCAACAGCCCGGTCAACTCCGCACGGACGTCGGTGTTGCCGGCCAGGACGACCGGCACCCGCCAGCGGGCGCGGGCCAGGCGGGTGGCGTTGTGGGTGATCGTGTCGGCGTCGCCGCCGTCGGTGCCGCCCACGAGCAGCACCACGTCCGGCCGGGCCGCCCGCAACGCCGTCAGGTCGGCCGCGCCGAGCCGACCGGCGGCCACGTGCACCACGTGCGCGCCGGCCGACAACCCGACCCGCCGACCCGCCTGCGCGGTCACCAACGCCTCGTAGCCGAGCACGGCCAGCCGCAACCCACCACCGGCCGACGAGCAGACGTACCACGGCACGTCCCGCGCCCCGAGCCCGGCGGTGGCCGCCGCGACGGCCGCGTCCAGGCCATGCAGCACGTCGCTGCCCACCGTGGTGGGCGCGGCCGCCGCGCCGACGAGGACACCCGCGGCCAGGTCCACCACGGCCGCCTTGGTGTACGTCGAGCCGACGTCCGCGCAGACCGCCAGGGTCACGAGTTTCCCTGTTCGCGACTGCGGGGCTCGCAACCCCGGCTCACTCCTCGCGACTCACTGACGCGGCGGGTACGACCACGGTGCCGGTCGCCGTGACCGCGACGATCGGCGGGTCCAGGACCTCGGCGGCGGACGCGGAGCGGTCCGGGCGACCCCGACACACCACCGCGCAGCTCAACTCCAGGGTGCGGCTGCGACTGCCCACCCGGGACACCTGGGCGGTCACCTCCACCACGTCACCGGCGCGGATCGGCGCGGTGAACCGCACGTCGGAGTAGCCGGCGAACAGACCCTCGTCGCCGTCCGTGCGGATACACACCTCCGTGGCGACGTCGCCGAACAACCCGAGGGCGTACGCCCCGTCGACGAGGTTGCCGGCGTAGTGGGCGTGCGCGTACGGCACGTACCGCCGGTGCGTCACCGTCAACCCGAGCCTGGAGTCGGTCATGCCATCGCCTTCCGCTGCGTGATCAGGGCGTGCACGAGGTAGCTGGCCACCTCGCCGGGCGTGGTCCCCCGACCGAAGATCCGGTCCACGCCCAACTCGTCGGTCATCGACTCGTCGAACCGGGGACCGCCGACGATCAACAGGGGCCGCTTACCCGCCGGCATGGCCTCCCGGAACGCCGCCGACATCTCCCGCGTGTTGTGCAGGTGCGCGTCGCGTTGGGTGACGACCTGCGACACGAGCACCGCGTCGGCCTTCTCCACCCGGGCGGCCTCCACCAGCTCCGGCACGCTGACCTGCGCGCCCATGTTGGTGACCTTCAACTCCCGGTAGTACTCCAGGCCCTTCTCGCCCGCGATGCCCTTGACGTTGAGGATCGCGTCGATGCCCACGGTGTGCGCGTCGGTGCCGATGCACGCCCCCACCACCGACAGCTTGCGGCGCAGCCGCTGCTTGACGACGGTGTTGACCTCCTTGGCCGACAGCAGCGGGAAGTCCCGTTCCACCACCTGCACCGCGTCGACGTCGACGAGGTGGTTGACCCGCCCGTACACGACGAAGAACGTGAACCCGTCACCCATTCCCTTGGCGTGCACCACCATCGCCGGGTCGATGCCCATCTTGTTGGCCAGCTGCACCGCCGCGCCCTCGGCCCGCTTGTCGTGGGCCACCGGCAGGGTGAACGACACCTGCACCATCCCGTCGCCGGTGGTGTCCCCGTACGGACGCACGATCGTCTTGCTCACGCCGCGACCTCCAGGATGTCGGTGGCCGGGTTGCAGTAGTCGGCCTCGTGCGCGGCGACCCCGTCCAGGCCCTTGCCCCGGTCCGCCGGCCGCTTCATGATCCCGAACGTGCCCTCCGCGATCGCGGTGAGCAGCGTCTGCTCCCCGATGCGCTCCAACAGGTCCAGAGCCTCACCGAGGACCTGGTTGGCGCGGCGGCGGATGAACCCGCCCGCCGCCGGCACGAAGTCCTCGTGCAACCCACCGGCGGCGCCCAGGACGTACCGCACGTTCTGCAGCGCGATGTCGCGGTCCGACAGCCACGGCGTCACCACCGCCTCGGTCATCATCCCCACCAGCAGGATGCCCTGACCGGTCAGCGCGCCCGCCAGGTTGAAGAACCCGTCGAGCAGGTTGCCCCGGAACACGTCACCGGTCATGTGTTTCGTCGGCGGCATCCACTTGAGCGGCGCGTCCGGGAACAACTCCCGCGCCAGCAGCGCGTGCGCCAACTCCAACCGGAACGACTCCGGCACCTCCGGGTTGATCTCGAACGCGTGCCCCAGGCCCAACTGCCAGTCCGCCAGGCCCGCCTCGTGCGCGAAGAACTCGTTGAGCAACTGCGACACCGTCACGGTGTGCGCCTCGTCGACCGCGTCGGCGGTGGTCAGGTAGTTGTCCTCACCGGTGTTGATGATGATCCCCGCGCGGGCGTGCACCTGCCGGGAGAACCGCTGGTCGACGAACGTACGGACCGGGTTGATGTCGCGGAACAGGATCCCGTACATCGAGTCGTTGAGCATCATGTCGAGCCGTTCCAACCCGGCCAGGGTCGCCATCTCCGGCATGCACAACCCCGACGCGTAGTTCGTCAGCCGCACGTAGCGGCCCAGCTCCTTCGACGACTCGTCCAGCGCCGCGCGCATCAACCGGAAATTCTCCTGCGTAGCGTACGTGCCGGCGAAACCCTCCCGGGTCGCGCCCTCGGGCACGTAGTCCAGCAACGACTGCCCCGTCGAGCGGATCACCGCGATGACGTCCGCACCGGCGCGCGCCGCCGCCTGCGCCTGCGGAATGTCCTCGTAGATGTCGCCCGTCGCCACGATCAGGTAGATCCACGGCCGCTGCTTCGGGTCCCCGTGCCGCTTGACGAGGCGCTCGCGCTCCGCGCGCCGCCGGTCGATCCGCCGGATACCCGCGCCGACCGCCTTGCGGGCCGCCGACCGGGCCGCCGTCGCCGACCGACCGCTGGGCAGCGCGAACCGCACCGACCCGGCGGCGGCCTTCTGCGCCAGCAACGTCACATCCGTGATCCCCTCGCGAGCGAGGGCGTCGAACACCGGCACCGCCACCCCGTGTCCCAACCCCACGTCCGCGACGACCGCGTCCACGAGCCGGTTCACCCACGGAATGCCGTCCGGGTCGGCGCCGCTCACCCCGGCCAGCCGCAGCACCGCCCGCTCCACCGACACCGTCGTGTGGCTGCGGGCCAGGTCGACCACCGGCTGCCCGGCCCGCCGCGCCAACTCCCGCGCCCGCGCCACCAACACCGGATCAAGGTCAAGTTTCCCGGTCACGACGACCCTTCCTCATAGATGACCTCACCGCGCAACACCAGCCGCCGGCACACCGGCAGCGGCGTCGGATCGTCCGGACCCCGCACCTCCGGGTCCTCGGCCACCAGCACCGGCAGACCCCGTTCCACCCCCGCCGGCGTCGACCACACCGCGAACGTCGCCGGCGCACCCAGCGCCAGGACACCCTCGACGTCCAGGTGCACTGCCCGCCACCCACCGCGGGTGTGCGCCGCGAACGCCGAACGCACACTCATCCGCTGCGCCGGGTTGTGGTGCGCCGCCGCCGCCCGCACCGACCCCCACGGGTCCAGCGGCGTCACCGGCGAATCCGACCCGAACGCCAACGCCACCCCCACCGAGTGCATCGCACCCATCGGGTTCGACTCCAACGACCGGTCCAACCCCAACCGCGCCTCGTACATCCGGCCCGCGCCACCCCACAACCGGTCGAACGCCGGCTGCATGCTCGCCACGATTCCGTACTCCACGAACCGCGCGATCATCCGCTTGTTCATGATCTCCGCGTGCTCGATACGGTGCCGGGCCGCCCGCAGCCGCTCCACACCCAGCGTCGCCGCCGCCGCCGCGAACCCGTCGAGCACCGTGCCGATCGCCGCGTCCCCGATCGCGTGGAACCCGCCCTGCAGGCCCTGCGCCGCGCAGTCCAACAGGTGATCACGCACCTGCTCGGCGCTGAGATACCCGTGCCCGCAGCCGTCACCGTCGCCGTACGGCTGCGACACGTGCGCCGTGCGCGACCCCAACGCCCCGTCCGCGAACAGGTCACCGCCGGCGCCCACCGCGCCCAATTCCCGGGCCCGCGCCGCACCACCCAGCTCACCCCAGTACCCGTACACCTCCGGCAACCCCGCCCCGGAGATGCCCAGCAGACCGGTGAAGTCCTCCTCGTCGGAGATCTCCGGACCGCCGCACTCGTGCACGGCCGCGATGCCCAACGACGCCGCGTGCGCCAGCGCCACCCGCTGCGCGGCCACCCGCTGCGCCCGCGTCACCGACCCCTGCGCCGCCGCCCGCACCACATGGTGCGCGTCACGCCGCAACCAGCCCGACGCGTCGTACCCGGGCGCCTCCGCCGCCTGCGGACACGCCGCCAGCAACGCCGACGACACCAACGCCGAATGGATCGACGCCTGCGACAGGTACACCCGCCGGCCAGCGGCCGCCCGGTCCAACGCCGCCGCGTCCGGCAACGCCGTGTCCGACCAGCCGGACTCGTCCCAGCCGTGCCCGAGCACCACCGCGTCCGCCGGCAACTCCGCCGCGAACCCGGCCACCGCGTCGAGCAACTGCCCCGCCGAGCGCACCCCGGACAACTCCAGCCCGGACAACGCCAACCCGGTGTCGGTGGCGTGCACGTGCGCGTCCACGAACGCCGGCGTCACCAGAGCCCCGTCCAGGTCCACCACCCGGTCGGCAGGCGGCGCGTCACCGTCGGTGCCCAACCAGGCAATCCGCCCACCGGACACCAACAGCGCGGTCGCGCTCGGGTCGGCGGGACAGTGCAGCACGCCGCCGCGGTACAACGTCGAGGGGTTCGTCATGGCCTCAGTCTGCCGCGATCCGCGCCGCGAACAGCCGACGCACCCCCGGCTCGGCGCGCAACAGCCCCAACGCCAACTCCGCGTGCCCCGGCACGTACCCGTTGCCCACCAGCATCGTCACGTCCGCCGCCAACCCCTCCGCGCCCAACGCGGCCGCGGAGAAGCTCGTCGCCATCGAGAAGAAGATCACCGTGCCGCCGTCCGCGGTGGCCAGGACCGCCCCGTGCTCACAGCCCGGCACGTCCACGCACACCACAGTCACGTCCGCCGGCGCGCCCAACGCGGTGGTCACCGCCGTGGACAACCCCACCGGGTCGCGCGCGTCGGCCAACGCCACCACCGACGCCAGCCCGGCGTCCGTCAGCGCGTCCCGCTCCGCCGCCACCGGAACCACCCCGACGGTACGCGCGGCGCCCGCCCGTCGCGCCGCCGCCAGAGACAGCGAGCCGCTCTTGCCGGCCCCACCGATCACCGCGACCCGCACCGGAGTCGGATCACCGCTACGCCGACGCTCCTCGACGTAGCGCGACACCACCCGGGCGGTCAGCGCCGGCGCCCCGCACACGTCCAGGACGGCCAGGGACAACTGCGGATCCTCGTCGTCGGGCAGCACCGCCGCGATGGACCGCGCGAACAGGATCGCCCACCCGTCACACGGCACCTGCTCGCTGCGCCCGTCCCAGCGCGCCAGCCCGTCGGTGATCACCAGGGGCGTCAACGTCAACGACACCAGCGTGGCGACCCGCTCACCGGCCTTGAGCCCCAGCGGGGACCGGCGACCGGCCTCCTCGACCGTGCCGATCAGCATCCCGCCGGAGCCGGTCACCGGGTTCTGCATCTTTCCCCGCGTGGAAATGATCTCCAGCACCTCGGCGCGCACGGCAGCCCCGTCACCGCCGTGCTTCTCCGACAACTGCCGGAAACTCGCCGCGTCCAGGTTCAGCCGCTCCACCCGGATCCGCACCTCGTTCGGCGCGATCGCCGCGGACGCGTCCAGCCGCCAGGCCGCCTGCGGCAGCACCCCCGCCGGTTCCACGACGCGGTGCAGTCCCACCGGTGACGTCACGCCGACCTCCCCTGTCCGGCCGCTCGAAGCCCCGGTCAAGGCTCGCGTAGCGGGAAAACTTACGGCAGACTAGTTTCTGTACCGAATATTTTCCAGTAGCCTTCGGGCTTCGATGATCCACCGCACCACCGAGGAGGGGCCGTGACCCACACCATCCCGCAACCCCGTCACGCCCCTGTCGCGGCACCGACCGCCGGGCAGCCGTACGAATACCACCGCCGCCCCCTGGTCGAACCCGACTGGACCCGCTTCCCCGGCTGGCGCACCGTCACCCGCGACCAGTGGGAATCCGCCCAGTGGCAACGCGTCAACTGCGTCAAGAACATCAAGCAGCTCCGCGCCGTCTTCGGCGACCTCGTCGACGACAGCTTCTACACCGACCTCGAGGCCGACCAGAAGGCCCTGGCCACCATGTCCATGCTGGTGCCGCCACAAATGATCAACACGATGGTGCCGTTCGCGCCGCTGACCACCGAAGCGCTGCTCGCCGACCCCATCCGCCGCTACATGATCCCGGTCGCCTCCGACCGACGCACCGACTGGCCCTCACACCCCTACGCCAGCCGCGACAGCCTGCACGAGCACGACATGTGGGTCGCCGAAGGTCTCACCCACCGCTACCCCACCAAGGTCCTCGCCGAACTGCTCTCCACCTGCCCCCAGTACTGCGGCCACTGCACCCGCATGGACCTGGTCGGCAACTCCACCCCCGCCGTCGACAAGCTCAAACTCACCCTCAAGCCCGTGGACCGCTACGACGCCCACATCGCCTACCTCAAAGCCCACCCCGGCGTACGCGACGTCGTGGTCTCCGGCGGCGACGTGGCCAACGTCCCGTGGCGCAACCTCGAGTCGTACCTCATGCGCCTGCTGGAACTGGAGACGGTCCGCGACATCCGCCTCGCCACCAAGGCCCTCATGGGCCTGCCCCAGCACTGGCTGCAGCCGGACGTCGTCGAGGGCCTGGAGCGCGTCGCCCGCACCGCCGCCCGCCGCGGCGTCAACCTCGCCATCCACACCCACGTCAACCACGCCCAGTCGCTCACCCCACTGGTCGCCAAGGCCGCCCAGACCGCCCTCGACGTCGGCGTCCGCGACGTCCGCAACCAGGGCGTCCTCATGCGCGGCGTCAACGCCACCACCCCCGAACTGCTCGACCTCTGCTTCGCGCTCCAGGGCGAAGCCGGGATCCTGCCGTACTACTTCTACATGTGCGACATGATCCCCAACGCCGAACACTGGCGCGTCCCGGTCTGGCACGCCCAGCAGCTCCAGCACGACATCATGGGCTACCTGCCCGGCTACGCCACCCCACGGATCGTCTGCGACGTGCCCTTCGTCGGCAAACGCTGGGTGCACATGCTCACCGACTACGACCGTGAGCGCGGCATCTCCTACTGGACCAAGAACTACCGCACCTCCATCGAGTCCGCCGACCTGGAGGCGCTCAACAAGCGCTACGCCTACTACGACCCGATCGACACCCTGCCCGAGGGCGGCCAGCAGTGGTGGAACGACCACCGCGACGACTGACCCACCGCAGGTGCTGGCCGCCGACTCACCCGCCGGCCAGCACCTCGGACAGCGGGGCCGGCACCAGCCCTCGCTCGGCCAGGCCGGCCAGAATGTGCGGCAACGCCTCATCGGTCATCGCCGCGTTCGCCTCGGTCACATGCATGATCACTACCGACCCCGGGCGTACGTGGTCCAGCACCGCGCGCACCAACGGCTTCCACGCCGTCGCGAACGGATCACCGCTCACCACGTCCCCATCGACGACCGTCACGCCCAGCGGCGCCAGCGCGTCCAGCGCCGCCGCGTCGTGACAGAGCCCCGGAAAACGGAAGTACCGGGTCTGCCGACCGCCGTACGGTTCGATCACCTCGAACGTCTTCGCCACGTCGGCGGCCAAGGTGTCGACCGACTGCCGCGGCAGGTCGTAACAGCCGGCGGTGAACGCCGCGTGCCCGTACGTGTGGTTCGCCAGCTCGAAACGCGGATTACCAGCGATGCGCCGGGTGGCCTCCGGATACCGCTGCACCCACTTACCGGTCAGGAAGAACGTCGCTGGCAGCTGCTCGCGCTCCAGCAGGTCCAGGATGCGCAGGTTCGCGTACGACCGGACCTTGCCGCTGCGCAGGTTGGCGAGCATCCCGTCGGTCATGTCCGCGTCGAAGGTCAACGCGACCTTGTTACCGGTCCGCGGCCCGTGGTCCACCACCGGCGCCCTGGTCCCGGTCGGCGTCGCGCCCGGCACCGAGGCAACCGCCGGCGCCGACGGGACACCGGCCGACGAGGCGACGGACGGCGTCGATGGGCTCGACGAGGCGGACGAGCCGACGAAGACCGGCTGGTCCGAGGGCGGCACCCGGGACGCTTCACACCCGGCACTGCCGAGGATGGCCGCCACAACCACTACGCCAAGAAACGGGCGAAGCCCAGCTCGGATCACGCCGCAGATCATCGCAGAAGCGAAAGCGCCTCACTGTCCCCCGCGTGCCACCACGAGGGCTCGTGGGGGCGCGTCGCAGGCCCGCTTGGGCGGTGCCGCGCCGGTAAGCGATATACCTCAGAGGTATGAATATGACTCTGAGGTATATCGCCTTCCAGTGACACACCGCCCGCGAGTCACCCGCGCGCGGGTCAGGCGGAACCCCCACGCGGGGCGTACATGATGACCGCGACGCCGAGCAGGCACAGCGCCGCGCCGGTCAGGTCCCAGCGGTCCGGGCGGAAACCGTCCACCACCATCGCCCAGCCCAACGAGCCCGCCACGAACACCCCGCCGTACGCGGCCAGGATCCGGCCGAAGTTGGCGTCCGGCTGGAACGTGGCCACGAAGCCGTAACAGCCCAACGCGACCACGCCGGCGGCGATCCACCACAGGCCGCGCTGCTCCCGCCACCCCTGCCAGACCAGCCAGGCGCCGCCGATCTCGGCCAGGGCGGCCAGCACGAACAACACCAGGGAACGGAGCACGGTCACGCCGCCGACCCTAACGGCCCACACGCGTCGGGTCCCCGGGCAGGTGCTGCCCGGGGACCCGACGACCGCTCAGGTCACTTGTTGAAAGCGTCCTTGATCTTGCTGCCGGCATCCTTCATGCCCTGCTTGGCGCGCGCGTCACCCTGCTGGCTCGCGCCACCACCACGCATCGACTCGTTGTCGGTCATATCGCCGACGCGCTCCCTCGCGGCGCCGGCCATCTGCTCAACCTTGTTCTTTGCCTTCTCGGTGAAGCTCATCGCGCCTCCTCGGTCTGGCGGTTGTCGAGGCTCGCTTGCCCGCTTTCCCGGTGCCGAAACCGGTGGTGCCGGTCGGCACACCCCGTAGAGCATCCTAGGAAGATAGGTTGAGAGAGGGCGGCACTGGTTGCCCCGGCGCGATGGTTAACTGGCCGCATGGGAGAGCTCCTGCTGATCCGGCACGGCGAGACCACCTGGAGCGCCAGCCTGCGGCACACCTCGTACACCGATCTGGAGCTGACCCCCGACGGCGAGCGACAGGCCCGCACCCTCGCCGCGTTCCTGGCCGGCCGGCGCTTCGTCACCGTCCTCGCCAGCCCTCGCTCCCGGGCGCTGCGCACCGCGCAGCTGGCCGGGCTCACCGTCGACAATGTCGACGAGGACCTCAGCGAGTGGAACTACGGCGAGTACGAGGGCCGCACCACCGTCGACATCCACGACGACGACCCGCACTGGAACATCTGGACCGACGGCTGCCCCGGCGGGGAGTCACCCGCACAGGTGGGTGACCGGCTCGACCGGGTACTGGCCCGCGTCACCCCGCTGCTCGACCGGGGCACCGTGGCGCTGGTCGGCCACGCGCACAGCCTGCGGGTGCTCGGCGCCCGCTGGATCGGGCTGCCCCCGTCCGCAGGCGGACGGCTGCGCCTGGACACCGCCACGGTCAGCGCGCTCGGTCACGAGCACGGCCGGCAGGTCATCCTGCGGTGGAACCAGCCGGCTCCTCCGGCGCCCGGGACCGCGACCGACCAGGCGCCCCGGCACTGATCTTCGGCGGACGGTTCTCGTACGGCGTGGACAGCACCACAGTCGTCCGGGTCGTCACGTTCGCCGAGGTGCGGATCTCCTGCAGCACCCGCTCCAGGTCCGCCGGGCTGGCCACCCGCACCAGCAGCAGGTAGAAGTCCTCCCCCGCCACCGAGTAGCACGAGTCGATCTCCGGCAGGTGGGCCAGCCGCTCCGGCGCGTCGTCCGGCTGCGACGGGTCGAACGGCCGGATCGCCACGAACGCCGTCAACGGCAGGTCCAGCGCCTCGAACGACACCCGGGCGGCGTACCCCTTGAGCACCCCGCGCTGCTCCAGCCGGCGCACCCGCTGGTGCACGGCGGACACCGACAGCCCCACCTTCTCGGCCAGGTCGGTGTACGACAGACGGCCGTCAGCGGTCAGCGCGGCGACGATGGCGCGGTCGATCTCCTCCACGGCGAGCAACCTACCGGGAAATCGGCGCGACGGCGACGACGAACGCAGCGCTGGCCCGCCTTGTCAGCTCTTGGCGAGCGCCCGGGAGATCACCAACCGCTGGATCTGGTTGGTGCCCTCCACGATCTGCAGCACCTTCGCCTCGCGCATGTACCGCTCGACCGGGTGGTCGGCCACGTAGCCGGCGCCGCCGAGCACCTGCACGGCATCGGTGGTCACCCGCATCGCCATGTCGGTGGCGAAGAGCTTCGCCTTCGCCGCCTCGATGGAGTACGGACGCCCCGCGTCGCGCAGCCGGGCCGCCGCCAGGGTCAGCGCGCGGGCGGCGGAGATCTGGGTGGCCGCGTCGGCGAGCAGGAAGCCCAGGCCCTGGAAGTCGATGATGGACCGGCCGAACTGCTGGCGTTCCCGGGCGTAGCCGACCGCGTAGTCGAGCGCGGCCTGGGCCAGCCCGACCGCGCAGGCGGCGATGCCCAGTCGACCCGAGTCCAGCGCGGACATCGCGATGGTGAAGCCCGCCCCCTCGCCGCCGACCAGCCGGTCGGCCGGCACCCGCGCCTCCTCGAAGGCGATCTGCGCCACCGGCGA
The DNA here is from genome assembly GCF_043205095.1 of Micromonospora sp. NPDC047557. Taxonomy (NCBI): domain Bacteria; kingdom Bacillati; phylum Actinomycetota; class Actinomycetes; order Micromonosporales; family Micromonosporaceae; genus Micromonospora; species Micromonospora sp. NPDC047557. Next base: position 198,009 of record NZ_JBIDDK010000008.1, read on the forward strand.
GGACCGCAGCCCCATGGTCCGCTCGGCGGCCTGCGGCGCGATGCCGGCGGTGCCCGCGTCGGCGACCAGGCAGGAGATGCCCTTCGGGCCGGGCCCGCCGGTGCGGCAGAAGACGTTGTAGAAGTCGGCCACCCGGGCGTGCGTGATCCACGCCTTGGTGCCGGAGACGACGTACGCGTCGCCGTCGCGGATCGCCCGGGTGCTCAGCGCCGCCGCGTCGGAGCCGCCCTGCGGCTCGGAGAGGCAGTACGCGCCGAGCAGCTCGCCGCCGAGCATGTCGGGCAGGAGCTTGCGCTGCTCGGCGCTGCCGAACGCGGCGACCGGGTAGCAGCTCAGGGTGTGCACGCTGACCGCCTCGGCGACCGCGAGCCACCGGCTGGCCAGGATCTCCAGCACCTGCAGGTACACCTCGTACGGCTGCGCCGCGCCGCCGTGTTCCTCGGCGTAGGGCAGGCCGAGCAGGCCGGCGCGGCCGATGGTGCGCAGCACCTCGCGGGGGAACTCGGCGCGTTCCTCGAAGCCCGCGACCTTCGGCGCGAGCTCGCGGTCGGCCAGCTCGGTGGCGAGGTCCAGCAGGTCGTGGGCCTCGTCGGTGGGGAGGATCCGGTCGACAGTCATAGCGCGATGAGCTCCGTGGGGGTGGTGTTGAGCCGCTGCACGCCGTCCGTCGTGCAGACGACGATGTCCTCGATGCGGGCGCCGTGTCGGCCCGCGAGGTAGATGCCCGGTTCGATGGAGAACGCCATGCCGGCCTCCAGGGGCCGGTCGTTGCCGGCCACCAGGTAGGGCTCCTCGTGACCGTCCAGGCCGATGCCGTGCCCGGTGCGGTGCAGGAACGCGTCGCCGTAACCGGCGGCGGCGATCGGCTCCCGGGCCGCCGCGTCGGCCGCCGCGCCGGTGATCCCGGGACGGACCGCCGCGACCGCCGCACGCTGGGCGGCGTGCAGCACCGCGTAGTAGTCCACGAAGTCGGCCGGCGCCGGCCCGCCCGCCACGTAGGTGCGGGTGCAGTCCGAGCGGTAGCCCGACGGCATCGTGCCGCCGATGTCCACCACCACCGGCTCCCCGGCGCCGATCGGCCGATCCGAGGTGCCGTGGTGCGGGCTGGCCCCGTTCGGGCCGGCGGCCACGATGACGAAGTCGACGGTCACGTGCCCGGCGTCGCGGATCGCCGCCGCGATGTCGGCCGCCACCTCGGCCTCGGTGCGGCCCGGGCGCAGCCACTGGCCCATGCGCAGGTGCACCTCGTCGATGGCCGCGCCCGCCTCGGCCAGCGCCGCGACCTCCGCCGGGGTCTTGCGGATCCGCAGCTCGCGCAGCACCTCGCCGGCGAGCCGCTGCGCGGCGCCGGGCAGCGCCGCGCGCAGGGCGAGGACCTGCTCGGCCCACATCCGGTCGGCGAGCCCCACGGCCGCCGGCGGGCCGTCGAGGGCGGCGACGACCAGGGGGTACGGGTCGACGCCGTCGGGATGGTCGACGATGCGGACGCCGGTGTTCGGTGCCGCCTCCGCGGCCGGACGCTCCAGCCTGGGCACGATGAGCGTGGGCACACCCTCGGCGGGAAGCACCAGGCAGGTCAGCCGCTCCCCCACGTGGGCGTCGTACCCGGTCAGGTAGCGCAGATCGGAGCCGGGCGTGAGCAGCAGCGCGTCCAGGCCGGCCGCGGCGGTGGCGCGCTGCGCGGCGAGCAGCCGGTCCGGCGGGTACAACTCATCGGTTCCCACCCCGTGAGCTTAACGGTCGTTTGGGCCTCCCCAGAACCCCGCATCCGCCCGGGCGAGGAAATCCATCGGCGTTGATTGACGCCGACAGTTAACACTCTTTAAGATTTGGCTGCCTCGAGGCCCACCCGTACCTGCGTACCGCATTTCCCGCCCGCGACAACCCTGCGCGGGCGGGCGTCGTCCCCCGCCCACGGGAAGGCCCCCGATGTCCTCACCACTGCGCCGCGCCCTCGCCGCCGGCCTGCTCGCGCTGGCCACCGCCGGTGCCACCGTCACCCTCGTCCCCACCGCCGCGCAGGCCGTGGTGCTGCCGAACAACTTCAAGAGCGTCGGCTACATGCCCTCGTGGGCTGGCAACGTCAACACCATCCAGTACGACAAGCTCACCCACATCAACTACGCGTTCGTGCTGCCCAACAACGACGGCAGCCTGCGCGCGGTGGAGAACCCGAGCAAGCTCTCCTCGCTGGTCTCCCAGGCGCACGCCAACAACGTCAAGGTCTCGATCGCCGTGGGCGGCTGGAACGACGGCAACGACTCGGCCTTCGAGGCCCTCGCCGCCAACTCCGGCAGCCGGACCGCCTTCGTCAACAACCTGGTCAACTTCGTCAACCAGTACAACCTCGACGGCGTCGACATCGACTGGGAGTACCCGGACCCGGGCGCCTCGGCGAACAACTACAGCCAGCTCATGTCGCAGCTCGGCAGCGCCATGCACAGCCGCGGCAAGCTGCTCACCGCGGCCGTCGTCTCCGAGGGCTACTACCTCGACGGCGTGCCGACGGCCGTGTTCGGCCAGGTCGACTGGCTCAACATCATGGCGTACGACGGCGGCAGCCCGCATTCCAACTACGACTGGTCGATCAACAGCATCAACCTGTGGAAGTCCCGCGGCCTGCCGGCCAGCAAGGCCGTCCTCGGCATCCCGTTCTACAGCCGCCCGGGCTACTACACGTACTCGGCGCTCGTCGCCCTGGACCCGGCCAACGCCAACCGGGACTGCACCACGGCCGGCGGCGCGCAGCAGTGCTACAACGGCGTCCCGACCGTCAAGCGCAAGACGCAGTGGGCCCTCGCAAACGCCGGCGGCGTCATGAACTGGGAGCTGTCGCAGGACACCACCGGCTCCACCTCGCTGGTCAGCGCCATGTACGACACCATCATGGGCGGCACCACCCCGCCGCCGTCCGGTCGTACCGGCCAGATCACCGGCCTCGGCGGCAAGTGCGTCGACGTGGCCTCCGCGAGCACCGCCAACGGCACCGCCATCCAACTCTGGGGCTGCAACGGCACCAACGCGCAGACCTGGACCGTCGCCAGCGACGGCACGCTGCGCGCCCTCGGCAAGTGCGCCGACATCACCAGCGGCTCCACCGCCAACGGCGCCAAGGTGCAGCTGTACGACTGCAACGGCAGCGGCGCCCAGGTCTGGCAGGCGCAGTCCAACGGCACCCTGCGCAACCCGCAGTCCAACAAGTGCCTGGACGTCACCGACAACAGCTCCGCCGACGGCGCCCGGTTGCAGATCTGGGACTGCTTCGCCGGCGCCAACCAGCGCTGGACCCTCCCGGCCTGAACCTGAACCTGACGCTGCGATCCCCGGTCGACGCCCTCGCGTCAGCCGGGGATCGTCGCGTGGTCGCGGGCCAGGGCCAGCATCTCGTCGACCGATCCGGCCGGATCGGTGACCGGGAACTGCACCGCCCGCACCACCGACGTCGGGTCGATGAGCATCGTCAGTCGCTTGAACCGGGTCACCCCGCCGGCGGAGAAGACCGGCAGCAGCAGCCCCGCGGCGAGCCGACCGTCCTGATCGGACAGCAACGGAAACGGCAGCCCCGCGTACGCGGCGAACTCGGCGAGCTGGTCCGGCCGCTGGGTGCTGATCCCGCGCACCCGTACCCCGGCCGCCTCGAAGGCCGGGTGCCGGTCGGCGTACGTGGTCGACTCCAGGGTGCAGCCCCGGGCGCCGGGAATCTCCGCCCAGCCCGGCGGGTAGCCCTGCGTTCCCGGCGCGTACGCCCCGGGGAAGAGGTAGAGGACGCTCCAGACGTCCGGCGTGGTCACCGTGACCGGCCGCCCGTCGGCGCCGGGCAGGACGACCTCCGGCAGCCGTCGGCCCACCAGCGCGTGTGCCCGTCGGGCCTCGGCCGAGGCGTCGTCGGCGGTCGCGGTCAACTCTCCGTCACCCATCAGGTGCCTCGTTCCCCAGTCCTGGAGGGCGATCAGCACCGGCAGCAGGCCCGCGCCCTTCGCGGTGAGCAGATAGTCGTGCCGGGGCGGATGCGCTGAGTACGGGCGGCGTTCCAGCACGCCGTGCTCGACCAGGGCGGCGAGGCGTTCGGTCAGCGCCCGCCGGCTGACGCCCAGTTCGCGCTGGAGCGCGTCGAAGCGGGTCGTGCCGCCGGCGACGTCGCGCACGATGAGGAACGTCCACCAGTCCCCCAGCACGCCGAGCGCCTGCGCGATGCCGCAGTCCGCGTCCGCGAGATCCTCTCGTCGCACCCGCTTCCTCCCTCCGTCCGGCACGACTATAGTCCGTTCCAGATTGGAACGGACCATCACGGGCACGCGCCAACGGCACGCACTGACACCGGGAACGCATCGGCGCGACGGACGGGGGCCGACGACATGCACGTCGACGAACGGGCCGGAGTGTTCTGGCGCTGGTGGACCGCCGGCACGACCAGTCTGGTCGGGTCGGCGGTCGGCGCGGTGGCCCTGCCGCTGACCGCGCTCACCGTCCTGGACGCCTCCGCGTGGCAGATGGGTCTGATCGCCGCGGCCAGCTACGTCGCCTGGATCGTGATCGGCCTGCCCGCCGGTGTGATCGTGCAGCGCCTGCCGCTGCGCGGCACCCAGGTCGGCGCGGACCTGGCCCGCGCCGTCGCCGTCGCGTCGATCCCGCTGGCCTGGTGGTGGGGGCAGCTCACCGTGACCCACCTGGTGGTCACCGCGCTCGTCGTCAGCTTCGCCAACGTGCTGTTCGACGTGGCCAACTCGACCTTCCTGCCCAGCATCGTCGAGCGCGAGCAGTTGCAGTCGCGCAACAGCCTCACCTCGGCCACCCACGCCGCGACCCTGCTCAGCGGCCCATCGCTCGGTGGGCTCGCCGTGCAGGCGCTCGGCGCGGTGCCCACCCTGCTCGTCGACTCGGCCAGCTACCTCGTCTCGGCGGCTCTGCTGCGTACCCTGCCCGCGCGCCGCGTCGACGCGCCCGAGCACTGGCCGCCGGTCGGTGAGCTGATCCGCGAGGGCTGGCGCTACGTCGCGTACCACCCGGTCATGGGCCCGTGCATGTGGGCCGCGACGGCCATGAACTTCGTCTGCGGCGCGCAGTTCGCGCTGCACCCGCTCTACCTGGTCCGCGACCTGCACGCGCCGGCCGGCCTGGTCGGCGTCCTGCTCGCCGTCGAGGGTGTCGGCGCGCTGGTCGGGGCGGCCCTCACCACGTGGATCACCACCCGGCTCGGCAGCGCCCGCGCGCTGGTCGCCGCGGGGTTCACGACGGTCGCCGGAGCGTTCCTGATCCCCGGGGGCACCGGTTGGACGGCTTACGTCGCCTTCGCCGCCGGCAGCATCGTCTTCTCTCTCGGCACGGTCGTGCTCAGCGTGACCACCCGGACATACCGGCAGATCGCCAGCCCACCCGAGCTCCTCTCCCGGGTGATGGCGACCGTGCGGTTCGTCTCCTGGGGCGCCATCCCGGTCGGCGGGCTGGTCGCCGGCGCGCTCGCCGGCCCGCTCGGCGCCCGCGCCACCCTGTTCGCCTTCGCGGCGACCCTGATCGGCGCGCCACTGGTGCTGCTGCTCTCCCCCGTCCGGCACCTGCGCGACCTCACCGACCACGACCGCGACCACGACCAGGGCCGGCGTCCGGCCGTCACCACTGGTCGGTGATCGCACCCGACCAGAGGCCGTCGGCCACCCGACGAGCCCGGGTCGCGTCGCTGAGCACATCGACGCTGTGCACGTACTGGTCGACCGCGCCCAGCAGCGGTCGGTCGCGCAGCGTCGGGTCGGTCACCGCGGCGCGTAGTGCGGCGGCGACGCGCTCGGCACGCAGCACCAGGAACGGCCGGCGGTGAAACGGCCCGGCCCGGGCGCGTACCGGGGCCGCCAGAGAAGTCTCGTCGGTCCACCGGGCCATGGTCTCCAGTGCCTCGACCAGACCGGCCTGGCGCCGGGTCCAGTCGCCCGGGCCCGTCGCCTCGTCCAGCGCCGCGACCGCCGGGGCCGCGCCGGGCAGCCTGGCGAAGGCCGTGCCGAGCCATTTGTCGTACGGCGGCCAGCGTCGACGCAGCAGCAGACCGAGCCGGAGCACGTCCCGGGCGATGCCCCCGGTGACGACCCGGCTGCCCACCTCGTCGCCGACCTCAGCGCACCGGCCGGGCAGGTGCTCAGCCTGCGCGATCCGCGTCCACACCGCGGCCAGGACGTACCGCCACACGTCCGGCGGATACCACCGCAGCGCCGCCCGTCGAGCGGTCAACGCCCCGTCGAGGCCGTCGTGGAAGACCCCGCCACCGGTCACCTCCGCCAACCGCTGGGTCGGGCTCGCGAGCCAGTCCGCCGTGCCGACCCCGGCCAGCGGGTCGAAGCCGAGCCGGCGGCGCCACCAACCGGCCACCTCGTCGACCGTGACCCCGTGCCGCGTCCCGGCCGCGTCGGCCACGCCCACTCGTCCGTCGCCGGCGAAACGGGTGGGCCAGCCGAGGAACTCCGTCGGCAGGTCGGCGTCCAGCACGGCGCGCATCCGTGAGATCGCGGCGACGTCAGCCGGCTCGACGAACACCTGCACGCGCGGGCCCCAGTCGTGGTCGGTGGACCGGGCCGTGTCCAGGCCAAGCAGCTCCGAGCCGCCGTCGAGCAGCCCCGCCGCGTACCGCAGGCCGGGGAGCCGACCGCGCAGAATCGGCGCGACCACCTCGTCGTGGTACCGGCGGGCCAGCACCAGGCCGGGGAGAAACGCCACCCCGGCAGTCTGCGCCGTCGGCGGGCCCGCCCGCACTGTGGTTTTCCGGGTAGGACCGGGGCGGGGGCCATAGCCTGGGATCGGGACGGCCGCATGGGGCCGCGACCGGGAGGGCCGACGTGACAGCGAACGAGGCGAACCGGGCGGCCACCCGTCGTCGCCGGCAACTGTGGGCCGGGGTTCTCGCGCTCGCCGGCCTGGTCCTGCTGGTCATCGGGCTCACCGTGGCCGACGGCGTCGCCGCCTGGGTCGAGGTGCTGGTCGCGATCCTGCTGCTGGTGACCAGCTACGTCGTGCAGCACCTCGCCCGCCGCGACACCGTCTACCGGCAGGACGAGCGGCGCTGACGCCGCCGGGCGGCCGGGCGTACCACTGATCGTCGCAGGGCTGTGCCAGGCTGTCGGGCGTGGCACACCGATCCCCGATCCTGCTGATCGACGCACCCAGCCTCTACTTCCGGGCCTACTTCGGCATCCCGGAGTCCGCCGCGCGCGCCGAGGACGGCACGCCCGTCAACGCGGTGCGCGGCTTCCTGGACATGCTCGCCACGCTCATCCGTGGTCGGGGCGCCGACCGGATGGTGTGCGCTCTGGACTACGACTGGCGGCCGGCGTGGCGGGTCGAGCTGCTGCCGTCGTACAAGGCGCACCGGGTGGCCCCGCAGGGCGGTGAGGTCGTCCCCGACACGCTCTCCCCGCAGGTGCCGATGATCCTGAAGGTCCTCGACGCGGTCGGCATCACCGCCGTCGGCGCGACCGGTTACGAGGCCGACGACGTGCTCGGCACGCTGTCGGTGACCCAGCCGGGCCCGGTCGAGGTGGTCTCCGGCGACCGGGACCTGTTCCAGCTCATCGACGACTCCCGGGACGTACGGCTGCTCTACGTCGGGCGCGGCGTGGCCAAGCTCGACGACTGCGACGACGCGGCGGTACGCGCCCGCTACGGGGTGCCCGCCGACCGGTACGCCGACTTCGCCGCCCTGCGCGGCGACCCCAGCGACGGACTGCCCGGGGTGCCGGGCGTCGGCGAGAAGACCGCCGCGCGACTCATCGAGCGGTACGGCAGCATCGACGGCATCCTGGCCGCGCTGGACGACTCCGACTCGTCCTTCGCGCCGGGCCTGCGCACCAAGCTGGCCGCCGCCCGCGACTACCTGGCCGTCGCGCCGACGGTGGTCCGGGTCGCCCTGGACGTGGCCCTGCCGGAGCTGCCCACCGCGCTGCCGACCGCCCCCGCCGATCCGGAGCGGCTGCTCGAGCTGGCCGGCCGGTGGAACCTGGCCGGCTCCGCCCGCCGCCTCGTGGACGCCCTGGCCGCCCGCGCCGACGTCTGACCGGGCGGCGCCCTCTACCGAGGCACGCCGCCCGCCCCCGGGGACGCGCCGGTGTCTCACGCGCGCAGGTTGGCCGCCAGCTCACCGATCGCGGCCATCGCGTAGCGCTGCAGTCCCGGGCCGAACGTGATGCGGGTGGCACCGTGTCGGGCCAGCTCGGTCACGGACTCCCGGTTCGGCGCGGCGGCCATGTTGATGGGGCCGGTGATGCCCTCGCGCAGCGCCGGCAGGACCTCGGTCGGCGCCCGCAACGGGTACACGCAGTCGGCGCCCGCCGCCACGTACAGCTTCGCTCGGGCGACGGCGTCGGCCGGGTCACCCGAGCCGAACAGGAACGTGTCGACGCGCGCGTTGATGACGAGCGCGTCGCCGGCCGCCGCCCGCACCTCGGCCAGCCAGTCCGCGTGCCGCTGCGGATCCTTGAGCGTGGCGTGCCCCTCGGAGTCCTCCAGGTTGCAGCCGACGACGCCCGCCTCCAGCAGCCGCTCGACCAGCTCGGTGGGGGCGAGCCCGTAGCCGTCCTCCACGTCCGCGGACACCGGAACGGAGACGGCCCGCACGACCCTCGCCACCGCGGCGAACATCTCGGCGGGCGGGGTGGCACCGTCCTCGTAGCCGAGGGAGGCGGCGATCCCGGCGCTCGGGGTGGCGAGCGCTTCGAAGCCGGCGTCGGCGAAGACCCGGGCGCTGCCCGCGTCCCAGACGTTCGGCAGGACGAGCGGGTCGCCGGCGGGGCGGTCGTGGTGCAGGGCACGGAAGGTGGCGGCTGTCATCGTTCAGGTCTCCCGACGAGATGTGGAGGGACGATGGCGAGGGCAGGGCGAATGCCCACCATGGACCGTACCGTCATCGCCCGTTCCAGGCGTCGTGCCGTCTCCGGGGCAATACGCAACCATCGGTTGCGCGAGGCGCCTGGAGCGTTGTAACCTGACGCAACCAAAGGTTGCGAAAGGGTGGTGCGCATGGAGTACGGAGTCATCGAACGCGACATCGACGTCAACGCCTCGCCGGAGGTGGTCTTCGAGGTGATCAGCCAGCCCGAGCACGTGCGGGAGTGGTGGCCCGACGACGCCCGGTTCGAGCCGGTCGAGGGCGCTCCTGGCGAGTTGGTGTGGCGCGACGCGCAGACCGGCGAGACGACGACCGTGGACCTCGCCGTCGTGGACGTCGACCCGCCGAAGCGGTTCTCCTTCCGGTGGTCCTTCACCGAGCCCGACCGGGGCGGGCAGTCGCTGCTGGTCACCTTCGACCTCGTCCCGATCGCGACGGGGACCCGCGTCCGCATGACGGAGACCGGTTTTCGCGAGATGGGCTGGGAGATCGCCCTGCTCGAGAAGCAGTACCAGGAACACGTCAGCGGGTGGAACCACTACATTCCCGCGCTCGGCACGTACGTCGCACGGCTGGTCGCCACGTCATGAGCACGGCCGTCGACGACGCCCTGTGGTCGGCGATCGGGGACCCGATCCGGCGCAGCATGATCGACCTGCTGCTCACCGGCGGGCCCGGCACCGCCACGTCGCTGAGCGAGCGACTGCCCGTCACCCGCCAGGCCGTCTCGAAGCACCTGGCCGTCCTGGACCGGGTCGGCCTGATCCACTCCGCGCCGGCCGGTCGTGAGCGTCACTACCAGGTCGACGAGGCGCAGCTCGCGCGTGCGGTCGCCCAACTGACCGCCGTCGGTGCCACCTGGGATGCCCGACTCCGCCGGATCAAGCGGATCGCCGAGACGATCGAACGTCACCGTACCGACAACCAGGGAGAATGAGATGGTCGACATCCTGCACCGGGTCGGCGTCGTCGCCCCGCTCGACGACGTCTACCGCGCGGTGGCCACTCCGGAGGGCCTCGCCGCCTGGTGGACGACCGACACCGTTGGCAAGAGCGAGGTCGGCGGGCAGTTGGCCTTCCGGTTCGGCGACGCCGGAGGCTTCGACATGGAGGTGCTGGAGCTGGAACCCACCGGCCACGTCCGCTGGCGGGTCACCGACGGCCCCGCGGAATGGGTGGGCACCGAGATCGACTGGCGCCTCGACCAGCGGGGCGATTACACCATCGTCCTGTTCAGTCACGAGGGCTGGCGCGAGCCGGGCGAGTTCATGCACCACTGCAGCACCAAGTGGGCGACGTTCCTGATGAGCCTCAAGGAGCTGGTGGAGACCGGGCGCGGCAGGCCGGCGCCGGACGACGTCCAGATCAGCGACTGGCACTGAGCCCGGCCGCTACTTCACCTTCCGGGTGGACCGCACCACGATGTCCTCGTACTCCGGGTGCTTGACCAGCCACTCGGCGAGGAACGGGCAGATCGGCACCACGGTGCGTCCCCTGGCCCGCGCGTCGTCCATGACCGCGCGGGCCAGGGTCGACCCGACGCCCCGGCCCTCGTACGCCGGATCGACCTCGGTATGGGTGTAGGCGATGATGGCGCCGGTCAGCTGGTAGGTGACCACCCCGGCGACCGCGCCCGTCTCGTCGCGCGCCTCGAACCGCTCCCGCGTCGGCGCGTCTGTCACGGTGAACTGCACCGGACCATCCAAGCACAGCGCCCGTGGCGGCCTCACCGGGTCGCCGCCACGATGCGCGGCGGGCCCGCCCTCCACGGGGAGCGGACCCGCCCCGGGACGTCAGACGCGTCGGCGGCCGTACACGGCGGCGGTGACGGCCACGCCGATCGCGGCGAACACGACCTGCAGGAGCAGTTCGATCCAGTCGATGCCGGCGGTGTCGTCGACGCCGAGCCCACCGGCCACGAGGGTGCCGAGGATCGCGGCGAGCACGCCGATAGCCAGGGTGAGCACGATCGAGATGTTCTGCTTGCCGGGCACCACGAGCCGCCCGAGGGCGCCGATGACCAGGCCGATGATGATCGCGGTGAAGAAGCCCTGGATTTCCACGGGGCCGTCCCTTCGAAGATGTTGTCGTCAGCGACGCTCTTGTGCCCCGCAGCGGGCACCGCCGAAACCACTGCTCGGTGGCGCCGGCCCGGGTGGGGACATGCGCTGGTCCCGGTCGCAGGCGACCGGGACCAGCGGTGTGCCAGCCGTCAGGAGGCGGCGATGCCCTCCATGCCGATGCCGTCGGCGAACGTCGGCAGGCCCTCGACGGTGGTGACGAGGCGCAGCGAACCGTCGTCGTTCACCTCGTAGCCCTGCACGTTGCCGGCGGCGGCGTTCTGGACGTACAGGAAGCCGTCGCTGGTGGTCATGTCGATCGACCCACCGCCGGTGTCGGCGGCGACGGCGTGGACGAGTTCGAGCTTGCCGTCGTCGTCGACCCGGTAGGCGCTGATGGTGGAGCTGCCGGCGTTGGCGACGTAGAAGTACTCGCCGACCCGCTGGATCCAGCAGGGCGCCTGCTGACCGTTCGGCACCGACGGCCCGACCTGGTCGAGGGCACCGTCCTCGTCGACGTCGAACCGGCTGACCTCGTTGCTGCCGGACTCGGTGACCAGCACCGAGTCCTGGGTGTCGAACGTGAAGCCGAACGGCACGGACCCGGCGTCGCTGATGACGGGGTGGCGGGCCAGTTCGCCGTCGCGACCGACCTCGAAGCTGAACATGACGTTGGCGGCCTTGGTCGACACCAACACGAACTCACCGTCCGGGTCGATCTCGACCTGGGCGGGGGCGGTCATGAACGCGGGCGGGTTGCCGTTGTGCAGGCCGAGCGACCGGTTGGCGCCGTGGATCGGCGACAGGCGGCCCTTGTACAGCTCGAAACCCTGCACCGAACCCTCGCCACCGGCGTTGAGCACGTAGACGAGGTCACCGCGGACCGCGACGCTGACCGGGAGCAGACCCCCGGACCAGATCACCTGCTCCCAGCGCAGGCGGGTGCCGTCGACGCGGAAGACGGTCACGGTGTTGCTGCCGGCGTTCACGGCGAACAGCAACCCCCGGTGGTACGTCAACGACCCCTGCGACGCCAGCGCGTCGACCGGAGCGCCAATGGTGAAGCCGCCCAGCCCGCCGGTCTCGTACTCACCCGCCTTGCTGAGGCGGCCGTCCTCGTCCCGGTCGTACACCTTGATGGTGTTGCCCTCGGCCTTGTTGGTCTGCACGAAGACCGCGCCCTCGCTTGCCTGGTGGTGTCCACCTCCCCCGCGGTCATCGTGGTTGCCGGCCGAGCCGCCGCCGTCGGCCCACGCAGCTCCGGGAAGCGTTCCGACGCTGGTCAGACCCACCAGGAGGGCCGCCGCTAGCGCTACGCTGCGCTTCATTACTGACTCCTTAGCCGCATCTTGTGACGAATACGAGGTTTCCTCTCATTGGCAAGCTATCGGAGGATGGCGGCGCTTAGCCGGCTTTTCCCCGTAAGTGGCATCCCCGGGCGGAACGGTGGATTCGTGGTAGAGAGGCGCGTGCGGACCCTGGACGCACCCATCCGCCCTCGCGGCCGCGCTGACCAGGCGTTGTCGGTGCGGTAACGGGAATCGCAGAGTCACCAGCAGGCTCGGGGAGGAGACGCGCCATGACGAAGCCATCGCCGCCCGGATCGGACCCCGCCCGTCAGCCGGATCCGCCGTCGTCGGCGGCGGGCGCCGGCGTCGCGGTCGTGGAGCTGTTCAGTTCTCAGGGCTGTAACAGTTGCCCTCCCGCCGAGGAGTTGCTGACCGAGATCGACCACGACTCCCGGACGCGGGGCGAGCCCGTCTTCGCCCTCGGCTTCCACGTCGACTACTGGGACGATCTGGGCTGGCCCGACCAGTTCGGGGACGCGGCGTACACGGCGCGGCAGGAGGCGTACGCCCGCAGCTTCGGCTCCGGGCGTCTCTACACCCCGCAGATGATCGTCAACGGCACCGTGGAATTCGTCGGCTCCGACCGTGGCCGGGCGGCGAGCGCCGTCGCGTCGGCCCTGATGTCACCCGCCGCCGCGCCTCTCACTCTGTCCGTTCCGGAGGTCGCCGACGGCGGGCAGCGGATGGTGGTGGGCTACCGCGCGCAGCGGCCGTCGCAGCCCGCGGTGGTGAACGTGGCGCTCGTGCAGCGCGGCCTGCACAGCGAGATCGCCCGCGGCGAAAATGCCGGCCGCACGCTGCGGCAGGACAACGTGGTGCGCGCCTTCGCGTCGGTGCCCCTGACCGCCGAGCAGGGACAGGTGGAGCTGGTCACGCCGCCGGATCTCGACCCCGGCCGGTCCACGGTGATCGGCTACGTCCAGCGCGAGGGCGACCGGGCGGTCGTCGGCGCCACGGCCGTCGACCTGTCCGCTGCGGCCGGCTGACGCCACCGGTGGGCGGCCCGCCCGCCACCTGTCGGTCCCGGTGCGTAATCTCGGCGCATGCGGATGGCACGCGCGGTGCGGGGTCTCGGTGGCTGACGCCGACGACGTCCGCCGCTTGGCCCTGGCCCTGCCCCACACGGTTGAGATCGAGAGCGAGGGCTTCGACTTCCGGGTGGCCGACAAGGGTTTCGTCTGGTCCTATCCCGAGCGCAGGCCGGGCAAGCCGCGGGTGATCCGGCGTGACATCGCGGTGCTGTTCGTCGGGGACGAGGCCGAGAAGCAGGCCCTCCTGCTCGGCGAGCCCGAGGTCTTCTTCACCACGTCCGGGTACGACGGCCTGCCGCTGGTGATGCTGCGCCTGGCGGCGGTCGACGTCGAACGCCTGAGCGAGCTCATGACCGACGCGTGGCGGATGCGCGCGCCGGACGCGCTGCACGCCGACCTGGACGGGCTCGGTGTGGCGGAGAGTTAGCCGCCACGGCACGGTGGGCGATCAGTTTGCGACATCAGCACGCAACCGGACTGACACATTGACGGGGATCTCCGGGGTCGATTACCGTGCCGGCTGAGAGAGCGCTCTCTCGATCGACGTTTTCCACAATTCAGACGCTACGCGCCCGGGTCGGCACGGTCCGTACCGGGACGCGCGATGGAGGCACCATGAAACCTCCCGTCCCCCACCGCCGCTGGGCCCTGGCAGCCGCCACCGCCCTGGCCCTGGTCGTCGGTGGCCTCACGATCCCCGTCACCCGCGCCGCCGAGGCCGCGCCCGTGGGCGCCGGCAGCTACACCACCACCCCCGTCGGCGCGCTCCCCACCGGCTGCGGCGCGATGTCCAGCAACCCCCGGCAGTTCGCCACCGCCAACGCCCCCGCCGGTGCCGTGCCCACTAACGACTGGTGGTCCTCGCTGCTGTGGAAGCGCACCGACTGCGCCTTCAGCGAGCCCCTGCACGCCCACCCGACCTCCTACGACACGTTCACCGACGGCCTCGGCTTCTCCGCCAACTCCACACCCGCCATCAGCGGCACGGCGACCGGCGTCGGTGAGTACCACTACCCGTACGTACAGGACATCCGCGTCGGCGTGGCCGGGCTCGCCGCGCCCCAGGTGAAGGTGGACGGCTGGACCGACTGGACGGTCAGCCCCTACTGGAGCGACGGAACCCGCACCCTGCGCGCCACCATCGGCCACGGCCTGCCGTTCGCGTACTTCCAGGCCAGCGGCGGCGACGCGGTGATCGGCACGTCCGGCACCCCCGACGTCTGGTCCACCAGCGGCGCCACCATCGGCTTCCGGGTCAACGGCCACGACTACGTGGCGTACGCCCCCAGCGGCGCGACCTGGACCGTCAGCGGTGGCCGCATCTCCTCCACCCTCGCGGGTCGCGGCTACTTCTCGGTGGCCCTGCTGCCCCCGACGGCGAACGCCACCGAACGCGCCGACCTGGCCACCACCTACGGCCGGTACGCGCACGCCCATGTCACCGGCACCCGGGTCTCCTACGCCTACGACCCGTCGACCAACGGCCTGAGCACGACGTACGCGTTCACCACCACCGCCCGGGAGGGGACCGCCACGCAGACCGTGGTCAGCCTCTACCCGCACCAGTGGAAGTCGCTGGCCGGCTCGACGCCGATCACGCCGACCTACCCGTCGGCGCGCGGCCGGATGAAGGTCCTCACCGGCGTCAACCAGTTCCGGACCGCCATGGCGTTCCAGGGAGTCCTGCCCGAACTGCCGGCCGTCGGCGACGGCAGCGGCGCGGACCTGACCACGCTCACCGGCCACCTGGCCGCCGCCCGCGGCAACCCGATGGACCAGCGGGGCAACGACACGTACTGGACCGGCAAGGGGCTCGGTCGGGCCGCCCGGCTCGCCGAGGTCGCCGACCTGGTCAACGACACGGCCACCCGCGACAGCGCGCTGAACGCGATCCGCAGCACCCTCACCGACTGGTTCACCGCGTCCAGCGGCAAGACCCAGCGGCTCTTCTACTACGACGCCAACTGGGGCACCCTGATCGGCTACCCGGCGTCGTACGGCTCCGACCAGGAACTCAACGACCACCACTTCCACTACGGCTACTTCATCGCCGCCGCCGCGACACTGGCCAAATTCGACCCGTCCTGGGCCGCGAGCAGCCGCTACGGCGGCATGGTGGACCTGCTGATCCGCGACGCCAACAACTACCGCCGCGACGACACCCGCTTTCCCTACCTGCGCGACTTCGACATCTACGCCGGCCACGACTGGGCGTCCGGGCACGGCTCGTTCGGCTCCGGCAACAATCAGGAGTCGTCCTCGGAGGGGATGAACTTCGCCAACGCCCTCATCCAGTGGGGTCAGGTCACCGGCGACACCGCCGTACGTGACGCCGGCATCTTCCTCTACACGACGCAGGCCGCCGCCATCCAGGAGTACTGGTTCGACGCGAGCGACCAGAACTTCCCCGCCGCCTTCGGGCACTCGACGGTCGGCATGGTCTGGGGCGACGGCGGCGCGTACGCCACCTGGTTCAGCGGCGAGCCGGAGATGATCCAGGGCATCAACCTGCTGCCGGTCACCGGCGGGCACCTCTACCTCGGCAACAACCCGGCGTACGTGCGCACCAACTACGCCGAACTGGTCCGCAACAACGGCGGGCCGCCGACGGTGTGGCAGGACATCCTCTGGCAGTTCCAGGCCCTCGGCGACCCCGACGCGGCCCTGGCGAACCTGCGCGCCAACCCGGGCTACACCCCCGAGGAGGGGGAGAGCAGGGCGCACACCTTCCACTGGATCCGCAACCTGGCGGCACTGGGCACCGTCGACACGACGGTCACCGCCAACCACCCGCTGAGCGCGGTCTTCTCCCGCAACGGGGCACGCACCTACGTGGCGTCGAACCCGACGGCGAACCCGATCACCGTCACGTTCTCGACCGGCACCCGGCTCACCGTGGCGGCCGGTCGGACGGCCACCACCGGGGCGTACACGTGGAGCGGCGGCAACGCCTCCGGCGGCGTACCGCCGAGCACGAACCCACCGACCACCGCGCCGCCCACCACGGCGCCGCCGACGACCGCGCCGCCCACCACCGCGCCACCGACCACGCCGCCGCCGAGCTCGGGCTCGCCCACGCGGTACCTGCTCGCCGGTGGCGGGCTGGGCGCCGCCGGCAGCGCGGGCACGACCACTGTCGCGGCCGCCAACGGAAACCACGACGGTACGCCGACCAACCCGCAGGTCTTCACGGCGACCGGCCTCAACCTCGCCTACTCCGGGGCGCAGACCACGTTCGACCTGTTCCTGGACGCCGGCACGGCCGTCGGCAACGGGGTGCAGGTGCGCGTGTCCTACGACCTGACCGGAAACGGCAGCTGGGACCGGACGGAGACCTGGCGCTACTTCGCCACCGACCCGGTCCCCGGATACGAGCACTACACCCAGAACGCCGGCCTGGCCTCGGCCACCGGCACGTTGGGCGCGTTGAGCAACGGCACGGTGCGGGTCGAGGTCTGGTCCGCCATCGGCAACAACCCCACCTCGCTGGGCATCGGCAACCAGTCGGTGCTGCGCCTTCCGTACTCCTGATCCGTTCACCGCTCGCCGCCGGCCGCACCTGGGCCGGCGGCGAGCCCTCGCCGCGACTGGCGACCGGGTGCGAGGCTGGCGGCATGTCGTCCGTACGCGAACCGCAGCCTTCCCCGCCGCGGGCCGGGACCGCGCGGTGGCGGCTGCGGTTGGTCGGCTGGCTCGGTCCGGCCGGTTCGGCCGTGGCCCTGAACCAGCTGGCCACCGTCCTCCCGCCGGTCGCCGTCGGCGCGGTGATCCTCGTGGTGGCGGTGGTGTACGGCCACAATCGACTCGACGAGCGCGCCCCGCTGGCCGAGGCGCTGCCCCGGATCCTGCTCTACGTCGCGGTCGCCGGTGTCGCGCTGGCCGTGACGACGCCGTCGTCGTGGGCCGGGCCGCTCACCCTGGTGGCGGTCGTGGCGATCGCCTGCGCCGCGCTGGTCGCCCGAGACCGGGCGACCGCCCTGACCTCGCTGGCGGGGATCAGCATCTGCACCACGGGTCTGTTCGTCGTCACCGACGCCGTCCACGTCGAGCGGGCCGGCGCCCGGTTCGTCGGGGTGACCCTGGGGACCTTCGCCGTGGTGTTGGGCCTCCTCGTCCTGGACAACCGCCGGCACCTCTTCGGCGCGGACAGCCCCGGCCTCGCGCTGCTGCGGGAGGCCCGCGTGTTCTGGTCCCGGGCCGGCGCGCTGGGCGTGCTCAGCGTTCCCGCCAGCGTGAGTCTGGCTCGCGAGGGATCCCTGGTGACC
This sequence comes from Micromonospora sp. NPDC047557, assembly GCF_043205095.1. Classification (NCBI taxonomy): domain Bacteria; kingdom Bacillati; phylum Actinomycetota; class Actinomycetes; order Micromonosporales; family Micromonosporaceae; genus Micromonospora; species Micromonospora sp. NPDC047557. The sequence continues at coordinate 215,577 of NZ_JBIDDK010000008.1, forward strand.
GCCGCCCTGGTCGCCGTGGCCGGCCTGTGCTGGCTGGGCGTGACGCTCGTCTTCGTGTTCGCCGAGCGGCGGGACGCCCTCGCCGGGGCGCTGCTGGCGGTCAGCGGGACGGCGGTCACCGCGCTGGGTCTGCTGGCGTTTGACGCCCGGGAGTACCCGGTCGGGATGATCGCCGCCACGGCGGGCGTGGCGATGGTGGGCGGCGGAATCTCGTTGCTCGAATCGACGGGCGCGCTGGCGCGCCTGGGCGGTTGGCTGGCCCACCTGACCACGCCGGGGGCTCAGCGCGCCGATGGCTGAGGGCCCTCCCCGGGTTGTGCCTGCCGCTACGGCGTCACCTTCGTCCCGGCGGAATCGTTGCCGGGAATGAGGATTTGCACAATCCGGCAATCCCATCGACCACCGTGCACGGCCGAGACGCGAGCGGGCTTGCCGCCGAGGATGGAGCCGGCAAACAGCGGGGTGCAAGGTGCAGCCGGCCAGGGCCGGAACGGTTCTGCGGGGAACAATTGGCACGCCGTTAAATAGATGGTGGCCAATCTTGACTTGTGCATCGAGCCGGCGCACCGTGAAGGGCGCGCGGCAGATGCGCACCATTGTCGGCCCACCTTCGGCGACGTACGGAATGCGATCGCCGCTGGTTTCGCGCGGCGCTTCAGGAGGCGTTCGATGCAGTTGAATCCGTTTTCCGGGGTCTATCTCACCGATCCCGCCAGCGCCTGGCGACGCATTCTCGACGATCCCGACCGGGTGCCCTACGCCGAGGATCTGGGCCTGTGGCTGATCAGCCGGCACGCGGACGTCCGACGCGCCCTCGCGGACGCCGCGACGTTCGGCAACGCCCTCACCCTCGCCCCGATCTACGAGGTCTGCCCGGAGGCGATGAGCGTCATCATGCGGATCGACGCGCCACCGACGACGGCCGCCGCCGACCCGCCGACGCACCCCCGCACCCGCCGCGCCCTGCGGGCCATCTTCGCCAACACCGCGGACCGGGCCGAGGCCGAGTACGGCGCTATCGTCCGTCGCCGCGTCGACGAGCTGGTGTCCCGGCTCGTGGCCCGAGCGGGCCGGCAGGCGGATCTCGTCGGTGAGTTCACCACCGAACTTCCGCTGCTGGTCATCCTGGACATCCTCGGGGTGCCCAACGTCGACGTCGACCAGATCCGGCGGTGGGCAGACGGTCAGCTCGCCCTGATCTGGGGACAGCCCGACCCGGAGGAGCAGGTACGCCTGGCCCGGGGTCTGCTGGAGTTCTGGCACTACTGCCAGGACCTGGTCCGGCAGCGGCTCGACAGTGGACACGACGGCGCCGACTTCATCAGCCGGGCGCTGACCTACCGCGACGACGACGACGCCGTGCTGACGGTGACCGAGGTGGCGAGCCTCGCCTTCAACCTTCTGGTCGCCGGGCACGAGACGACCGCCGGCCTGCTCGCCCACGCACTCGACGAGGCCCTGTCCGACCGGCAGCGATGGCAGGCGCTCGTCGCCGACCCACGATCCGTGCCCGACTTCGTGACCGAGACCCTCCGGTTCGCGCCCGCCATCGACGGTTGGCTGCGGGTGACGCGCCGCGACGTCACCCTGGGCGAGGTCACCATTCCGGCGGGCGCGCGCTGTCTGCTGATGATCGGAGCGGCGAACCGGGACCGGGCGGTCTTCGGCCACCCGGACCGGTTCGACCCACGCCGCCTCGACGCCGCCGACCACCTGTCGTTCGGCCATGGCCCGCATTTCTGCATCGGCGCCGCATTGGCGCGACTGGAGGCCGGTGTGGCTCTCACCCGACTCGCCGCTGCCATTCCCGGCCTCCGACTGGCACCCGAGCACCGTCGGTCGTTCAAGCCCAATGTTGCATTTCGCGCGCACCACACACTCGTCGCGACAATCGATATTCTGGCGCCTGCCGACGACCCGACGGACGCTCCGGCCACCGCCACCGAGGCACACGCCGTCTGACGACGAGGACGCCTGCGGCGCTGACCTGGCGGTCCGACCGACGCGACCGGATCGGACCGACACGACACGCCCCGGCGGGCCGGACGCGCGGCCCCGCGCGCTTTGCGCGATCCATCTCGGCGCATGTCTTCACACCCATCGTGTCCAGGGTTAAGAATTGCCCCCTATGAATGTTCAGCCCATCGGCCCAATCTCGATCTGACACCTGCTGTTGATTCGCGGGTGCCACGAAGGTGAGCGCATGGAGCACACGCCCCCGCCGAGCGCCGCTCACTCCGCGGCCAGCCAACAGTTCCGCTGGGAGCTGCGTAGCTGCCGGGTCCGACGGGGACTGACCCAGCGGGCCCTGGCGGACCTGGTGCGGTTCAGCCGGGAGACGGTCGCCGCGGTGGAGTCGGGCCGCCGCTTCGGCAGCCACGAGTTCGCGGTGCGCTGCGACGACGTGCTCGACACCGGCGGCCTGCTGGCCTCCCTGTGGCCGCAGGTCGCGGCCGAGCAGATGGCGGCCGACGGCCGACGGGGCCCACGATCCCCGGAGCAGGCGCGACTCGATCCGCCCGTACCGCGCCAGCGGAGTCGGCGCGACGCGCGCGACCCGGGCGCCGTGGTGGACGCCATCGACGAGCTGCGCGAGCTGATCGGCCAGGTGCTCAGCAGCCAACCGGAGGCGGACGATCCCGGGCCGCGCCGCGCGCCCGAGCACCTCGACGACCAGCGCTGAGCGCGGGCGCCCGCGACCGACCGCCGTGCGCCACCGGCCGCTGACTCTGGGTACAGATGCTGGTACGGCCAGTTTGTACCACCGCCAGGTCTGGCCTCCGAGCGCGGGTTCCGGCGGAATGGGACTTGCATTCGGCAAAGTGCGGATAGACCGTCATCGACGAGTCGCGGGAGTCAATCTTGGCGTCGAGCACGAGGTCCCACGCGGCCCGACCCTACCCGAGGAAACGACGCGCCTGGAAGATCGCCGGCCGGATGCGCCTCATCGTGGCGGCGCCACTGGTGGCCGTGATCGGGTTCGCCGGCCTCGCGCTGACCGAGAGCGCACGCCAGACGACCCGCGCCAGCGACCTGGAGGTCGTGGCACGCCTCGGCGCCGAGGCCGGCGACCTGGCGTACCGGCTGCAACGCGAACGGGCCGCCGCCGCCGACCTGCTCACCCACCCCGACGCGGAGCAGCAGGACGCCTTCGGCGTGGAGCTGGCCGCCACCGACGCCGCCGTCGAGCGGTACCGCCGACAGCGCGACAAGGTGCCCGCCGACGCCAACGCGGCGCTCCTGCGCCGCGTCGACGCGGCGTTGGACGGCCTGCCCCCGCTACGCACCCAGGTCCGCACGGCCGAGCACGCCTCGGTGTCCGCGATGACCTTCAGCTACCGCATCGCGATCGCCGACCTGATCACCTTCCGGGAGAACGTCTCGCACGGCGTCGTCAACGCCCGGCTCGCCGACGGGATCCGGGCCTCGGCCGCCCTGTCGAAGACCGCCGAGGCGATCGGCCAACAGCAGGTCGCCGTGCTCCGCGCCGTCGCGGCCGGCGAGTTGACCCCCGCCACCCAGCAGGACATCACCGCCGCCCGCACCAGCTACACCGAGTCCAGCCTGTCGTTCCTGGCCCTCGCCCCGACCGAGTGGAGCATCTGGTGGGAGCAGGCCGGCACCGGCAAGGAGGCGCTCGCCCTGCAACGGATGCAGGACGAGGTGTCCCGCGCCCAGCCGGGCACGCCCCTGCGCCTGGAGACCGCCGACTGGGTGGCCACCACGCAGCAGCGCGCCGCCCGCCTCGCCGACCTGCGGGGGCGCGTCGACGTCGCGGTGCTCGACGACGTCCGGGCCGCCCACGCCGACCAGCGTCGCAGGGCCGTGGCCGAGGCGGTCGGCGTGCTGCTGGCGCTGCTGCTCACCGCTCTCGTGACCTGGGCCGTCGCCCGGCAGATCACCCGCCGGCTGCGACGGCTGCGCGACGCGGCCAACGCCGTCGCGTTCGAACAGCTCCCCGCCGTGGTGGCCCGCTTGCAACGCCCCGACAGCGCGAGCGTCGACCCCGACGAGCTGGCCCGTCAACAGTCCACCGCGGCCCTCGAACCCTCCAGCGACGACGAGATCGGCGAGCTGGGTCAGGCGTTCAGCGCCGTGCACCAGGCCGCCGTGCGGACCGCCGCCGAACAGGCCGTGATGCGCGCCAACACCGCCGACATCTTCATCCACCTGAGCCGGCGCGAACAGCGGCTGGTCGACGCCGTCCTGGCTCAGGTCGACCGGGTCGAACGCGACGAGACCGACCCCGACCGCCTGGACCAGCTCTACACCCTGGACAACCTGGCGACCCGGATGGGCCGCATCAACGCCAGCCTGCTCGTGCTCGGCGGCGTCGGCGTGGGCCGGGTACGCCAACACGACGTGCCACTGCAACAGGTGCTCCAGGCGGCCCTGTCCCAGATCGAGCACTACGCGCGCATCCGGCTCGGCATGGTCGACGGCGACGTCGCCGTGGCCGCCAAGTCCGTCGACGAGGTCGTGCACCTGCTCGCCGAACTCATGGACAACGCGACCGCGTACTCGCCGCCGGGCAGCGAGACCTGGGTGAGCGGCCGCAGCCTCGGCGACCGGGTCATCATCCAGATCAGCGACGAGGGCGTCGGCCTGCCCCCACAGCGGTTGCAGCAGCTCAACGAACTGCTGGCCCGGCCGCCCGCCATCGACGTCGCCGCCGTACGGGCCATGGGGCTGGTCGTCGTGGGTCAGCTCGCCGCCCGCCTGGGCGCCAGCGTCCAACTGCGTCGCGGCCCCCGCCGCGGCACCCTCGCCGAGGCGACGCTGCCCGCGGCGATGATCCGGTCGCTGCCACCGGAGGAGTTCCTGCTCGCGCCGGGCCGGCTGTCGCGGCGGGCCGCCCGCACGTCCGCACCCCCGCCGTACCGGCCGCGGTCGGAACCGGCCGCCGGGCACGCCCCCGCGGCGCGGACCCTGCCGGCGGCGCCCGTGTTCCGCCCGACGCCCAGCGTGGACCGCGGCGACGCGCCGACCGAGGAGCTGCTCATCTTCGAACAGGTCAACCACTGGTTCCACGCCGATGTCGTCGACGCCTCCGACGGCCGGCAGTGGTCCAGCCCCGCCGACGACGCCTGGCGTACCGCCGCGCAGGCGCACACGCCCGATGTGGCCGCGACCACCAACTCCGGCCTGCCCAAACGACAGCCGCAACGGCACCTGGTGCCCGGCGGCGTCACCGTGGGGCAGCAACAGCAACGCTCCGAATACCGGGACCCGGCCCAGGTCGCCAGCGCGATGGCCGCGTACGCGCGCGGAGTGGCGGCCCGCCGGCGCACCCCGATCAACCTCGGCAACTCATGACCGACAGGGAGAGCACGTGACCGACCACCAGGACCTCGGCTGGCTGCTGGACAGCTTCGCCGAGCGCGCGACCGAGGTCAGCCATGCGATCGCCATCTCCAGTGACGGCCTGATGGTGGCCGCCACCCGCGACCTGCCGCCGGACCGGGCCGACCAGCTCGCCGCGACGGGCAGCGGCCTGGTCAGCCTGCTGCGCGGCGCGGCGGCCTTCTTCGACGCCGGGGCGGTGATCTCCAACGTCACCCAGCTCGAAGGCGGCTTCATGTTCTCGATGGCCTTCAACGACGGGGCGTCGCTGCTGGTGCTCGCCGCGCCCGAGTGCGACGTGGGCAAGGTCTCCTACGAGATGACGGAGCTGGCCAACCGGATCGGCGACGCGCTGACCCCCGCGGCCCGTGCGGCGCTCGCCCGCACCCGCTGACCCACCGACAGACCCCTCCCCTTCCCCTGGAGACGACATGTCCCTCACCACCCCTGCGCGCAGCCGTGCCCTCGCCGCCGCGCTGCTCGCGCTCGTGCTGACCGCCAGCACAGCCTGCGCCGCGGACGAGCCCGGCACGACCGGCGGCGGATCCATCAAGATCGGCCTACTCGCCTCGCTGTCCGGGACGTACCAGTCCGTCGGCAAGGAAATCCGCGACGGCTTCCAGCTCTACCTGGACACGCACGACGGCAAGCTCGGCGGCCGGCAGGTCGACCTTGTCGTCGCCGACGAGGGCAACGGCGCCGCCACAGCCGTGCCCGCGGCGACCAAGCTGCTCAAGCAGGACCGCGTGGCCGCCCTCACCGGCATCGTCGGCGGCGGTTCGGTCGCCGGCGTCTACCCGCTGCTGCAGGAGACCAAGGTCCCGCTCGTCGGCTCCAACGGCCGACCGGAGATCAAGGACGTCACCCGGGTCTGGCACACCTCGTACCTCTCCGACGAGCCGGGCGCCGCGATCGCCCAGCACGTCAAGGACAACGTCAAGGGCTCGGTGTACGCCATCGGCCCCGACTACCAGGGCGGCTGGGACGAGCTGCGCGGCTTCACCGAGGCGTTCGCCAAGGCCGGCGGAACGCTCGCCAACCCCGACGGCAAGACCACCTTCACCCCGTTCCCGGCCACCACCAACTTCACGCCGTACTTCGCCCGCATCAAGGCGTCCGGCGCGCAGGCGGTCTACACCTTCTACGCCGGCAGCGCCGCAGTCGACTTCGTCAAGCAGTACGCGCAGTCCGAGATCAAGGACGTTCCGCTGTACGCGGCGGGCTTCCTCACCGAGGGCGGCGTGCTCAACGCGCAGGGCGAGGCCGCCCGGGACATCTTCTCGGTGCTCAACTACTCCCCCGACCTCGACAACGCCGAGAACCGGGGCTTCGTCGCGGCGTGGAAGGCCAAGCACGACGGGTCGCCGACGACGTACGCCCTGGCGTCCTACGACGCGGCGGCGGTGCTCGACCGGGCCATCGGGGCCGCCGGCAACGACCCGACACCGGAGGCGATCAACGCGCAGATCGGCAAACTCGGGCAGATCGCCAGCCCGCGCGGCGCATGGCAGTTCTCCACGGTCACGCACTCTCCCGTGCAGAAGTGGTACCTGCGTCAGGTCCGCCAGGACGGCCGGGCGCTGTCCAACACCGTCGTGGGTGACCTCGCGACCATCGGCCGGTGATCACGGTGGCGGCCGGCCCGAACCGGATCGACCCGTACGTCATCCCGGCGCTGGACGGTGTCGCCTACGGGCTGCTCGTCTTCGTGGCGGCGGCGGGCCTGGTCTTCTGTTTCGGCGTCGCCAACATCCTCAACCTGGCGCACGGCATGCTCTACGCGATCGGCGGCTACACCGCCGCGGCGCTGTTCGACGGCGGCTGGGCGAGTCTGGCCCTGGCACTGGGTGTCGGCGTGCTGGCCGCCGCCGCGGCGGGGGTGCTGCTCGCCGGCCTGCTCACACCGGTCGCCACCGGCAACCATCTCACCCAGGCGCTGCTGACCTTCGGGGTGGCGCTGGCCGGCGGCAGCCTGCTCGTCGCCGGCTTCGGGCCCGACGATCCGCACGTCCTGGTGCCCGCCGCCCTCGACGGGTCGGTGGCGGTCGCCGGGCACCGCTACGCCGCGTACCGGCTGGTGTTCATCGTGGTGGCCGCGGCGCTCGCGGCCGGGCTCTACCTGACGGTGCGGCGGACCCGGGCCGGGATGCTGGTCCGCGCTGCGGTGGACGACCCGGAGATGGTCGCCTGCCTGGGCGTGAGCCCCGCGCGGATCCGGGTGGGCGTGCTCGCCGCCGGTGGCGCGCTGGCCGGCGCGGCCGGGGTCCTGGGCGCCCCCATCATCGGCCCCGGCGCGGACACCGCCGACACGGTGCTGCTGCTCTCGCTGGTGGTCGTCGTCCTCGGCGGCCTCGGATCCATGGGAGGCACCCTGCTCGCGGCGCTGGCGATCGGGGAGATCCAGACCCTGGGCGTGGCGCTGCTGCCGTCGGCCGCCCCGTTCCTGCTGTTCGCCGCCATGGCCGCCGTGCTCGCCGTGCGGGCACGGGGCCTGGCCCCGCGGTGGGCGGCGACGTGAGGGACGAGGTGATCCGCCGCGTACGCGTCGCCGTCGCGACGGTCGTCCTGGCCGGCCTGGTCGTCGCGCCGTGGGTGGTGGACGACTACACCGCGTCGATCCTCGCCCGGACACTGGCGCTGGGCCTGGTCGGGGTGAGCGTGGCGCTGCTCACCGGTGTCGCCGGCATGCCCACCCTGGGCCAGACCGCGCCGTACGCCGCCGGCGCGTACGCCAGCGCCGTGCTCGGCAGCCAGGTCTCCGACGTCGGCGTCGTGCAGGTCGCCGTGGCGGCGCTCGCCGGAGCGACGCTCGCCGCCGTGACCCTGCCGCTTGTCGTCCCGGCCCGGGGCGTCATCGTGCTGATGATCACGCTGGCCATCGGCGAGCTCGTCGTGACCGTCCTCGGGCGCTGGCGGTCGGTGACCGGCGGCACCGACGGCCTGGCCGGCATCAACCCGATCCGTCCACTGTGGGGCCTACCGGTCCTGGCCACCGACCAGGCCCGTTATCTCTACACGCTTGTCGTCGTGGCGGCGCTCGTCGGCGCCGTGCTCCTGCTGCTGCGGACCCGGGTCGGGCTGCTGCTGCGCGCCGGCCGGGACGACGAGATGCGGCTGCGGGCCAGCGGGCACCGGGTGGCGCTGTACCTGTCCGGCACCCACGTCGCCGCCGGGGCGATCGCCGGCGCCGCCGGCTCCCTGCTCGTCGTCGCCCAGCAGTACATCTCCCCCGCCGACTTCGGCTTCGACACCTCCGCGCTGCTCCTGCTCGGGGTCGTCATCGGCGGCACCGCGTCGGTCGGCGGCGCGCTGGTCGGGGCGGCGCTCGTCATCGCCGTACGCGACTGGTTGTTCGGGGTGCTGCCCGGTCACGCGCCGCTGGTGCTGGGCGCCCTGTTCGTGGCGACGGTCTACCTGCTGCCCACCGGCGTCACCCGGGTCCGCCGACCGCGCGGCAGCCCACGACGACCGATCCCCGCGCCCGGCCACCCGGACGCGGCACCCACCCGCGACCGCGGCCCGACGTCGGAGCTGCGCGTATGAACTGCCTGCTCAGCGCCGAGAAGATCAGCGTGCGGTACGGCTCGCTCGCCGCGCTCACCGACGTCGACCTGTGCGTGCACGACGGTCAGCGACACGCCCTGATCGGGCCCAACGGGGCCGGCAAGACGACCCTGCTCAACGTGCTCGGCGCCACGACGCGGCCGCAGCGCGGCACGGTGCGCTTCGCTGGCCGCGACGTCAGCGGGCTCGGGCCGGCGGCACGGGCCCGCCGCGGCATCAACCGGATCCACCAACGACCCGCGGTCTTCGCGACGCTCACCGCGACCGAGAACATCGAGGTCGCCGCGCTGCCCCGCACGATCCGGCGGCGCAGGTGGTGGCCCGGTGGGACTCGGGACGCGGCCCGCCAGCGCGCCACCGGCCTGCTGGAGCAGCTGGGCCTGTCCGACCTCGCGACGGTGCCCGCCGGTCACCTCGCCCACGGCCAGCGTCGGCAGTTGGAGATCGCGATGGCCCTCGCCGGCCGTCCCCGACTGCTACTGCTCGACGAACCGGCGGCCGGGCTGTCGGCCACCGAGGTCGGCCGGCTGGCCGAGCTGCTGGCGGCGCTGCCCCGGCAGGTCGCCGTGCTGCTGGTCGAGCACCACCTCGACCTGGTGTACGCCCTCTGCGACACCGTCACCGTGCTGCGCGACGGCCGGACACTGGCCGCCGGCACACCGGCCGAGATCCGTACCTCGCCGCTGGTGCGGCAGGCCTACGCCGACGGGGTGTCCTGATGCTCTACGTGGAGCGGCTCTGCGCCGGCTACGCCGGGGGAATCGTGCTGCACGAGGTGACCCTGCGGGTGCCGCCGGGCAGCATCCAGGCGGTGGTGGGCCGCAACGGGGCCGGCAAGAGCACCCTCGTGCACACCCTCGCCGGGCTGGTGCGCGCCTCCAGCGGCCGCATCGAGATCGGCGGCGTCCACGTGGCCGGGCGGCAACCCCACCGGGTCGCCCAGTCCGGCGTCGGTCTCGTCCCGCAGGGCCGGCGGGTCTTCTCCCGGTTGACGGTGGCCGAGCACCTCGTCCTGGCGGCGGCGCCGTGGCGGGCCGCGACACCCGGCGGTGAGGGCTGGACGGTGCCCCGGATCCTCGAACTGCTGCCGCGCCTGGCGGTCCGGCTGCGCCACCGTGGCTGCGAACTGTCCGGCGGCGAACAGCAGATGCTGGCCATCGCCCGCGCGCTGCTCGGCCAGCCACGGGTGCTGCTGCTCGACGAGCCCTGTGAGGGGCTCGCCCCCGACCTGGCCGCGCGGGTCCGCGACCTCATCGGTCACCTGGCCGCCGGCGGGTTGACCGTGCTGCTCGTCGAACAGCAGCTCCGCCACGCGATGGAGATCGCCGACCGGATCGCGGTGCTGGAGTACGGCCGGGTCGTCTACGACCGGCCGACCGCCGAGGCGCGCAGCGACCCGGGCCCGCTGGAGGCGATGGTCAGCATCACCGCCACCGGGCCACCCCCGGCCGCCCGAACGACCCCTCGGCTCTGGGCCGACACCCCATAGGTCACCCGATCCCTCTCGGAGAGGCAGAAGACGATGGCGACTCCCACAGGCGATGCCGCGTACACCTTCGACAACGGCGCACCGGACGCGGTCCCGCAGATGCGGGCGCTGGAGTCCTTCCTGGACCCGATCACGATGCGCCGCCTGGCCCGCCCGGTCCTGCGCCTCGGGTCGACCTGCTGGGAGGTCGGCGCCGGTGGCGGCTCGATGGCCCGACGGATCGCCCGCGCGGTCGGCGACGACGGCCGCGTGCTGGCCACCGACATCGACCCCACGCACCTGCGGGCGGAGGGCAACCTGAGCGTACGCCGGCACGATGTGCGCACCGAGCCCTCGCCCGGGGACGCGTTCGACCTGATCCACGCCCGTCTGGTGCTGCTGCACCTGCCCGAGCGCCGACGGGTCCTGCGCACCCTCGCCGGCGCGCTGGCGCCCGGCGGCTGGCTGGTCGTCGAGGAGTTCGACTGCACCACGCCGGTGCGGGTGCTGAACGCGCCGAGCGACGACGCGGCGAAGCTGTTCGCGCAGGTGATGGACACCATGATGGGTGTGCTGCAGGACCACGGCGCCGACCTGGGGTGGGCGCAGGACGTGCACACCGAGATGACGCTCGCCGGCCTCACCGACGTCGACACCATCACCCACTCGCAGAGCTGGGCGGGCGGGTCGACCGGCACGTCGCTCTACGAGACGAACTCCCGTCAGTTGGAGCCGGATCTGCTGGCGGCGGGCCTGTCGCCCCAGCAGCTGAACGCCTTCCGTCGACTGACGCGCGACCCCGCGTTCGCCGTCATGTCGTACCACTTCGTCTCGACGCGGGGCCGAAACGTCACGCGTGACGACCACCCCACCCCCTAGACCATCCTAGGAAAGCACCGAACAGCCCGGGACATCGCGTTGATCATGAAGTTATTGCCGGCCAGATCGGCGTGTCATGGCAACAGCTTCATGATCAAACGGAGTCGGGTCGGGTCCTCAGGCCTCGACACGGGTGCGGCGGCGGGTCAGGAGGAAGCCGCCGGCCCCGATGCCCACCAGGAGAGCGCCGACGACAGCGATGAGGCCGACGGGCGTGCCGGTGATCGGCAGCGAGCCGCCGTCTCCACCACCGCCGCCGTTGGGGTTGCCGCCGTTGCCGTTGGGGTTGCCGCCCTTGGGGTTGATCAGAATTGTGGCGGTGTCGTTGGCGGGGTTCAGGTCCGCGATCGGGCCCGACCCGGAGCGGGTCCGCAGCGCGACGGCACCGGTCTGGCTGCCGGCCCGGTCGATCCGTAACCCGAATTCGAAGCCCATCCGCTCGCCCTGGGCGATGCCGCCGGGGCCGGAGCACTCGTAGAGCCGCGCGCCGGGCTTGCCCGGACGCCACTCCTCGTCCGTCGGGTCGACACAGGAATTCGGCACGGTGACCGCGGTGACGCCGGCGGGCAGGGTCACCCTGGTGGTGACCGCGAGCCCCTGCTGACCGCTGTCCCCGGCGCGGGCCGGGCCGTTGTTGACGTAGCCGACAGTCGTCGCGACGGTGGCGCCGACCGCGCCGCTGACGGTGGCGCCGACGGCCGCGACGTCGGCGCGCTGGTCGCCGGCCACCGTGAGCGTGATCGTGGTGTCGTTGTTGACGAAGCGAGTGTCGGTCTGCCCGAGCCCGCGGACCTGCGTGTCGGTGGCCGGCACCAGCGTCAGCGCCGGATCGGTGCCCTTGGGGCCCAACGGCTCGGCCGGCCGGTACTGCGACTGGAACTCCTCCCAGTCGGCAGGCGTGAACCAGTAGCCGAAGTTGTAGTAGAGGTTGGGCGCCCACGTGTCGGCGCCGACAGTGCCGGCGAACGTGGAGTCGACAGCGACCGTCTCCCCGGGCGCGAGCGAGTCGTCGAACGTACAGGCGAAGGGGCTGTTGTCCTGGTCCAGGTCGACGTACTCGCAGTTCTCGTAGCGTTTGGCCGGCGTCAGCCCGTTGAACCCGTACAGGTAGAGCACCAGGCCGTGCGCGGTCGTCGCGCCCCGGTTCGTCACGCTGAGCGGAAGTGTGACGGTGGAGCCGAGGGTGCCGTTCAGGTCCACGTCGGGCGCGGTGGCGAGGTCGACCCCCTCGCCGATGCTGACGGTGGAGCGGTAGGTCGCGGTGCCCACTCCGGGTGCGGTGACCGTCAGGGCCAGCTCACCGCGCTGGCCCACCTGGGCGTCCGGGCGCGCGGTCACGCCCAGCGTGAGCAGGTCCTGGTCCGGCTCGTTGGCGCCGTCGATCACGCAGGTGATGACTGGCCCCTCGGTCGTGCAGGTGCGGCGACCCTCGCCCTCCGCGACGTCGGCGAACGCGGTGACCCCGCTGCGGTCCACCCGCACCGTGTAGGTGCCGAGGGACTGCGGGGCCAGCGAGTGCAGCGCCACCCACTTCCGCGGGCCGCCGGGGGCGACGATCGCGCTGTTGGCGTACAGGCCGAGGGCCGCGACGGGTTGGCCGGCGGCGGGAGCGCCGACAGCCGCGACAGGTTGGGCGGCGGACGCGGTGGCGAGCAGGCCGACCACGGCCATCGCGGCCAACCAGCGCCGTGCGGGAGATGGATGCGGCACAGGTTCCTCCGAAAGGACGACGGCTGATCAGCGTCGCGCCGGCGTCGCGCGGCGTGCCGCTGCCTGGCGGGTACGCGGAAATGCGGAGCGTAGCCAGAGTTGCACATATGTCGCTGCGGCGGGAGCCGCCTCGCACACGAGGCGCGGTCACGTCGCCCCTTACTGTTCCGGATAACACCAGCAAAAGCCGCCAAAGGGACGTCTGGGTATCCACGACGAGGATCGGGCGGAGATCGACGCCCGCGGCTCGTCAGCCAAAAAGTTTTGTTGGGTTCCTACAACACAGCGACGGTTGGTTCGGCGGTTGCGCCATGGCGCTGTCCGTCCGGAGCCGGAAAAGTGACCACTGCCGGGAGCCGTCGACGTCCGGCACGCACATCATGGTCTACCAAAGGGGTCAGTCGGGTGTTCAACCGTGTCGCCATCGTCAACCGTGGTGAAGCCGCCATGCGGCTCATCCACGCGGTCCGAGAGCTGGCCGCGGAGACGGGCAGCCGGATCGAGACGGTCGCCCTCCACACCGACGTCGACCGCACGGCCACCTTCGTGCGCGAGGCGGACATCGCGTACGACCTCGGTCCGGCGTCCGCCCGCCCGTACCTGAACCTGGCGACGCTGGAGCGCGCCCTGACCGAGACCGGCGCCGACGCCGCGTGGGTCGGTTGGGGCTTCGTGGCCGAGGATCCGGCGTTCGCGGAGCTGTGCGAGAAGATCGGGGTCACGTTCGTCGGGCCGAGCCCGGAGGCCATGCGCCAGCTCGGCGACAAGATCGGCGCGAAGCTGATCGCCGAGGAGGTCGGCGTGCCTGTCGCGCCGTGGAGCCGCGGCGCCGTCGAGACCCTGGACGCCGCCCGGGCGGCGGCGGCCGAGATCGGCTACCCGCTCATGCTCAAGGCGACGGCCGGCGGCGGCGGGCGCGGCATCCGCGTGGTCACCAACGACGCCGAACTCGCCGACGCGTACGAGCGCACCAGCCAGGAGGCGGCGCGGGCGTTCGGCAGCGGCATCGTGTTCCTGGAGCGCCTGGTCACCGGCGCCCGGCACGTCGAGGTCCAGGTGATCGCCGACGGCCAGGGCACCGCGTGGGCGCTCGGCGTGCGCGACTGCTCGGTGCAGCGGCGCAACCAGAAGGTCATCGAGGAGTCGGCCTCGCCGGTGCTCGACGCGTCCCAGGCGGCCGAGCTGAAGACCTCGGCGGAGCGGCTCGCCGTGGCGGTCGGCTACCGGGGCGCGGCGACCGTCGAGTTCCTCTACCACCCCGGCGACCGGCTGTTCGCGTTCCTGGAGGTCAACACCCGCCTGCAGGTCGAGCACCCGATCACCGAGCTGACCACCGGATTCGACCTGGTCAAGGCGCAGCTGCACGTCGCGTCCGGCGGCCGGCTCGTCGGCGAGCCGCCGGCCGAGCGGGGGCACGCCATCGAGGCCCGGCTCAACGCCGAGGACCCCGACCGGGACTTCGCGCCGTCACCGGGGCGCATCGCGCGGCTGGACCTGCCCGCCGGCCCGGGCATCCGGGTGGACACCGGCGTGAGCGAGGGCGACACCATCCCGGCCGACTTCGACTCGATGATCGCGAAGATCATCGCGTACGGGCGCGACCGCGACGAGGCGCTCGGCAAGCTGCGCCGGGCGATGGCCAACACCACGGTCATCATCGAGGGCGGCGCGACGAACAAGAGCTTCGTGCTCGACCTGCTCGACCAGCCCGAGATCATCGACGCCAGCGCCGACACCGGCTGGATCGACCGGGTCCGGGGCGAAGGCCGACTCGTGACGCACCGGCACTCCGCGGTCGCCCTGGCCGCCGCCGCCATCGAGTCGTACGAGGAGGAGGAGCGCGCCGAGCGACAGCGGCTGCTGTCGACCGCCGCCGGTGGCCGCCCGCAGGTGCAGCACGCCAGCGGCCGGCCGCTGGACCTCAAGCTGCGCGGGGCCACCTACCGGATGCGGGTGGCGCGGATCGGGGCGCACCGGTTCCGCGTCGGCATCGAGGCGGGCGGCGCCGTGCGCACCGCCGACGTCGAGCTGGACCGCTTCGACAGGCACACCGGCCAGATCGTCGTCAACGGCATCCGGTACCGCCTGCTCACCGGCACGCACGGGCCGACCCACCTCGTCGAGGTCGACGGTGTGACGCACCGGGTCAGCCGCGATGAGGGCGGCGTCCTGCGCTCCCCCATGCCCGCGCTTGTCGTCGCCACTCCGCTGGAGGTCGGCGCCGAGGTCGAGGCGGGCGCGCCGGTCCTGGTGCTGGAGGCCATGAAGATGGAGACGGTGCTGCGCGCGCCGTTCAAGGCCCGGCTCAAGGAGTGCGCCGTCTCGGTGGGCAGCCAGGTGGAGGCGGGCGCGCCGCTGCTGCGGCTGGAGCCGCTCGCCGACGAGGCCACCGAGACCGCGGCCGGCCCGAGCGTCGCCAGCGTCGAGCTGGACCTGCCCGCCGCCGACGACGACGCGGGGGCGTACGAGCGCAGCCGGCGCGGTCAGGAGGATCTGCGCGGCCTACTGCTCGGTTTCGACGTCGACCCGCACGACGACCGCCGGGTGCTCGACGACTACCTCGTGGTGCGACGGTTGGCCGCCGAGGACGGGCACCGACCGCTGGCCGCCGAGGTGGACCTCGTCGACGTGTTCGCCGACCTGGCCGAGCTGAGCCGCAACCGGCCGACCGGCGAGGACGGCGGCGCCCACGTCCGCAGCGCCCGGGAGTACTTCCACACCTACCTGCAGAGCCTCGACGTGGAGCGGGCCGGGCTGCCCGACGCCTTCCAGGCCAGGCTCGCCAAGGCGCTGAGCCACTACGGCGTCACCGACCTGGAGCGCTCCCCCGGCCTGGAAGCCGCCGTGTTCCGGATCTTCCTGGCCCAGCAGCGCGCGTCCGCCGACGCCACCGTCGTGGCGTCGCTGCTGCGCGAGTGGCTGCGCGAGACCCCGCCGGACGAGTCGCTGCGCGAGCCGGCCGGTCTGGCGCTGGAGCGACTGATCGCCGCGACGCAGGTCCGCTTCCCCGCCATCGCCGACCTGGCCCGGGGCGTGGTGTTCGCCTGGTTCGCGCAGCCGCTGCTGCGCCGCAACCGGGCCCGCGTCTACGCCCAGATCCGGGCGCACCTGCGACACCTGGACGCCCACCCGGACGCCCCCGACCGCGCCGAGCGCATCGCCGAGATGGTCCGCAGCACCGAGCCGCTGGTGCGTCTGCTCGGCCAGCGCCTGGTCCGTGACCACCTGGACAACACGGTCATGCTGGAGGTGCTGACCCGCCGCTACTACGGCAACAAGGCCCTCACCCGGGTGCGGACCCGCGAGGTCGCCGACTGCGCCTTCGTGGTCGCCGAACGCGCGGACTCCAGTGTGGTCTCCACGGCGGTGAGCTTCGACGCGCTGGGCGGGGCGCTGCGTGGGCTGGCCGAGCTGGCCGGCGACGAGGACTCCGTCGACGCCGACATCTACCTCGGCTGGGAGAACCAGCCGGAGGACTTCGACGCGATGGCCGCCGCGCTGCTCCAGGTGGTCACCGCACATCCGCTGCCGGCGCAGGTCCGCCGGCTCACCGCCACCGTCGCGGGTCGCGGCGGGGCGGTCATGCACCACCACTTCACCTTCCGCCCCTCGGACGGCGGAATGGTCGAGGACCGGCTGATCCGCGGTCTGCACCCGTACATCGCGCAGCGGATGCAGCTGGAGCGGCTGCACAAGTTCGACCTGACCCGGCTGCCGTCGTCCGACGAGGAGGTCTACCTCTTCCAGTGCGTGGCGCGGGAGAATCCGGCCGACGAGCGTCTCGTGGCGTTCGCCCAGGTGCGCGACCTGACCGAGCTGCGCGAGCAGGACGGCCGGCTGGTGGCGCTGCCGACGACCGAGGACGCCATCGCGGCCTGCCTCGACTCGATCCGCCGGGCCCAGTCGCGGCGGCCGTCCAAGACGCGCTTCACCACCAACCGGATCGTCGTCTACGTCTGGCCGCCGAGCGAGCTGACCCGCGAGGAGATGGAGATGATCGCCGGGCGCGTGCGCCCGACGACAGTGGGCGCCGGGCTGGAGGAGATCCTGTTCATCGCGCGGCAGCGCGACCGTCGCACCGGCGAGCTGACCAAGATCGCGGTACGGATCTCGTTCGACGCCGCGGGCGGCGCGGAGCTGGCCGTCGGCACGCCCCCGGTCGAGCCGGTCGAGCCGCTCGACGAGTACCGGCTGAAGGTGCTGCGGGCCAGCAGCCGCAACACGGTGTACCCGTACGAGTTGACCAGCCGGCTCGGTGACTTCGTCGAGCACGACCTCGACGACGCGCACGCGCTGGTGCCGGTGGACCGGCCGAAGGGGCGCAACCGCGCCGCGATCGTCGCCGGTGTCGTCACCACGCCGGCCACGCTGCATCCGGAGGGTGTCACCCGGGTCGTGCTGCTCGGCGACCCGACGAAGTCGTTGGGCGCCCTGTCCGAGCCGGAGTGCCGGCGGGTGATCGCCGCGCTGGACCTGGCGGAGCGGATGCGGGTGCCGCTGGAGTGGTGGGCGCTGTCCGCCGGCGCCCGGATCTCGATGACCTCGGGTACGGAGAACATGGACTGGGTGGCCGCCGCCCTCAAGCGGATCGTCGAGTTCACCCAGGCTGGTGGCGAGATCAACATTGTGGTGGCGGGTATCAACGTCGGCGCGCAGCCGTACTGGAACGCCGAGGCCACGATGCTCATGCACACCAAGGGCGTCCTGGTGATGACGCCGGACTCGGCGATGGTGCTCACCGGCAAGCAGTCGCTCGACTTCTCCGGCGGGGTGTCCGCCGAGGACAACTTCGGCATCGGCGGCTACGACCGGGTGATGGGGCCGAACGGGCAGGCGCAGTACTGGGCGCCGAACCTGACCGCCGCGCGGGACGTGCTGATGGCCCACTACGAGCACACGTACGTCGCGCCCGGCGAGGCCGCGCCGCGGCGGGCGAGCACCACCGACCCGGTGGACCGCGACGTCTCCACGTTCCCGCACGACGTGGCGGGCAGCCCCTTCCGCACGGTCGGTGAGATCTTCTCCGCCGAGGCCAACCCGGACCGCAAGAAGCCGTTCGACATCCGGACGGTGCTGCGGGCCCTCGCCGACCAGGACCACCCGGTGCTGGAGCGGTGGGCCGGCATGGCCGACGCCGACACCGCGGTCGTGCAGGACGCCCACCTCGGCGGCATCCCGGTGTGCCTGCTCGGCATCGAGTCCCGGTCGGTGCCGCGGCGCGGGTTCCCGCCCACCGACGGCCCGGACACCTACACGGCGGGCACGTTGTTCCCGCGCTCGTCGAAGAAGGCCGCGCGGGCCATCAACGCGGCCAGCGGCAACCGGCCCCTGGTCGTGCTGGCGAACCTGTCCGGCTTCGACGGCTCGCCCGAGTCGATGCGCAAGCTGCAACTGGAGTACGGCGCCGAGATCGGCCGGGCGATCGTGAACTTCCAGGGCCCGATCGTCTTCTGCGTGATCTCGCGCTACCACGGCGGCGCGTTCGTGGTGTTCTCGAAGGCGTTGAACCCGAGCATGACGGTGCTCGCGCTGGAGGGGTCGTACGCCTCGGTGCTCGGCGGCGCTCCCGCCGCGGCGGTGGTGTTCTCCGCCGACGTCAACGCCCGTACGGCCGCCGACGAGCGGGTGCGCGCCCTGGAGGCCCGCGTCGCCGCGGCGGCCGGCACCGAGCGCGCCGCGCTGGCCGCCGAGCTCGACGAGCTGCGCTCGTCGGTGCGGGCGGAGAAGCTCGGCGAGGTGGCCACGGAGTTCGACCGGGTGCACAACATCCAACGCGCCGTCGAGGTGGGCTCGGTGGACGCCGTTATCCGCGCCGCCGAGCTGCGTCCGCGCGTCATCGAGGCCATCGAGGCGCGTCTGCACGGCTGATCCGCCGCCGATCCCGCACTGTGGGGACGGCACCGACCCATCCCGGTCGGTGCCGTCCCCACTGCCGTTGGCTGGCCGGCCGCACCGCGCACCGTCGAAACTTTCATCCGATGACTCTCCACAGTCGCGCAGCTCACCCGAGTTTTTTCCGGAAGTTTTCAGAGTTGACGAGCCCCATCGACGGCCATAATGTTTCGAACGAGTTTCCGGTCCCCATCCCGCCCACTCACGTCCCGGGCCGCACCCTCCCTTCAAAGATCGACATTTGTCGATCATGCTCGAAAGGAA
This sequence comes from Micromonospora sp. NPDC047557, assembly GCF_043205095.1. NCBI lineage: Bacteria > Bacillati > Actinomycetota > Actinomycetes > Micromonosporales > Micromonosporaceae > Micromonospora > Micromonospora sp. NPDC047557. The sequence continues at coordinate 234,697 of NZ_JBIDDK010000008.1, forward strand.
GGCAGATGAAGCCAAGACGGTGGATCAGCGCCGGCGTCGTCGCCGTCGCGACCGCTGCGGCGTTGAACGCATTACCGGCCACCGCGAGCCGGCCGTACGACCCGACCACGCAGAGCCTCGCGACCCTCGGCCAACGCCACGGCCTGAAGATCGGCACCGCGGTGAACGCGACAGCCCTCAACGACGCCAACGACCCGCAGTACCGCCGGCTGGCCGCCTCCGAGTTCTCCTCGGTCACGGCCGAGAACGCGATGAAGTGGGAGAGCCTGGAACCCACCCGGGGCACCTACGACTGGACGGCCGCCGACCAGCTCGTCGAGTTCGCCAAGCGCAACAGGCAGGCCGTGCGCGGCCACGTGCTGGTCTGGCACAACCAACTGCCCGCCTGGCTGACCAGCGGCGTCGCCGACGGCAGCATCTCCAAGCAGGAGCTGCGCGAACTGCTGCGCAAGCACATCACCACAGTCGTCAACCACTACAAGGGCAAGATCTGGCAGTGGGACGTGGTCAACGAGGCGGTCAGCGACCCCTGGGACACCCCGTCGACGTTGCACTACAAGGGCTTCTGGGCGCAGAACCTCGGCCCCGACTACATCGCCGACGCGTTCCGCTGGGCCCGCGCCGCCGATCCCAACGCGCTGCTGTTCTACAACGACTACAACATCGAGGCGTTCGGCTCGGGCAACCCGGCCGACGACAAGACGCAGTTCGTCTACGACATGGCCAAGAGGCTGCGCGCGCAGGGCGTCCCGATCGACGGCGTCGGCTCGCAGGGCCACCTGGGCACCCAGTACGGCAACTTCGACACCCTGCAGGTGACCGCCGCCCTGAAGCGGTTCGCCGCGCTCGGTCTGGCCACCGCGTTCACCGAGGTCGACGTCCGCAGCCAGATGACCGCAGGCGTCCAGGCCGGCAACTCCGAGGAGATCAACCCTCGGTTGCAGGCGTCGGCCGCCAACTTCAGCGTGCTGATGAAGGCGTGCCTCGCGGTACGGACCTGCCTGTCGTACACCGTCTGGGGTTTCAGTGACAAGTACTCGTGGGTGCCGGACTGGTTCAACGACCCGCCCGAGGGCCTGGCCACCATCTACGACGAGAACTACCAGCCCAAGCGGGCGTACCAGGAGCTGAAGTCGGACCTGATCTTCGCCGGCCCGCCGTACGTCCTGCCGCGCATCGCGCCCAGGCCGCACCGCTGAACCGGCACGGGTCGTGCGGGGTCCACCCTCCCCGCACGGCCCGTGTCAGCGCGGCACGGCCGGGTCGTCACCCGGCAGCAGCGGACGCATGAACGTCCGCTCGTAGCGCACCACACAGCCCGACTCGTCGCGGATGGCGTCGGCCGCGACGAACTCCGGGTCGTTGCCGAACCGCGCGCGGTACCGCTCGTACGCCGCCAGGCTCTCGAAGCTGAACAGCGCCTCGGCCCGGTCGCTGGCGCCCTCGGCGGGCAGGAAGTAGCCGTGGTGCACGCCGCCGTGCCGGGCCACGAGCCGCATCCATGCGCGGGCGAACCGTTCGAACGCCTCGATCTGCGCGGGGTCGATGGTGTAGTGCACAACGCACGTGATCATTGATCCACCATAGGGCTCGCGCCGGGCCCTGCCGCGCGACGGCCGGCAGTAGGATCACGGGCACCTCGGCGAAGACTGTCGCCTGCCCTGCCGGAGCCCGCATGTCGACAGATCCGCCCGGCGACACCACCCGAATCCGAGGCGCGCTCCTCGGCCGCCGCCGCGGCACCGGCCCGTATCGCGCGATCCGCCGAGCGCTCGCCGTCGGCTGCCTCATCGCCGTCGCCGGGGTGCCGGCCCAATCGCCGGTGGCCGGGGCTTCCACGCCCACGACGGTGCGGGTGCTGCAGATGAACCTGTGCAACAGCGGTCGCGCCGGCTGCTACACCGGGCGGGCGTTGACCAGGGCCGCCGAGGTGATCAGGGCCGAACGACCCGCAGTGGTCACCCTCAACGAGATCTGCCGGGACGATGTGCCCACCCTGGAGGCGGCGTTCAGGGCCACCCACCGCGGCGCGGCGGTCGTGTCCGCCTTCCAGGCCGCCGGCGACCGCCCCAGCGGCGCCGACACCCGGTGCCGCAACGGCCAGGCGTACGGCATCGGGTTGCTGACGCGGCTGCCGGCGGCCGACAGCCGGTACGCCGTACACAGTGGAATCCACCCCGCACAGGACGTCGCGGACCCCGAGGAACGACCCTGGCTCTGCGTCCACGTCGATGGCGCCCTCAACGCCTGCACCACCCACCTGGCGGCGACCAGCCGTGCCGTCGCGCTCACCCAGTGCGGCCACCTGCTCGACGTGATCCTGCCCGCCATCGCGCGAAGCACCGGGTACGCGCCCACCGTGCTCAGCGGCGACCTCAACCTCCGCCTCGACGACGACCCCGACGTACGGTCCTGCACGCCACCCGGTTACCTGCGCGTCGGCGACGGCGCGGTGCAGCACATCGTGACGAGCACCGACATCCTGCTCTGCTGCACCCGGTCGGTGGGCATGGGCGGCGCGACCGACCACCCCGCCCTGCTGGCCACCCTCGTCATCGACGACACACGGCCGACCCGCCGCTGACGACAGCCGCTGGCGGGTGCGCTCGGCAGAACAGTTTCTGCGGTGCTTCTCGTCGGAGGGTCGTGCCATGCTGCCGCTCATTCCAGAGCAGGGAGCACAGGGCATGGTCACGGTGATCGTTCGGGATGAGACAGCGACCGGCAGAGCCATCGAGAGCTGGCCGTTGGCGGGCCTGCCGGAGCGCATCTCGGCGCGGGAGCTGGTTCGGCTGCGGGTGCGCGAGGAGGTGGCGCGGTTCAACGCCCAGCAGCCGCGGCACTTCCGGGGCCTGGTCCAGCCGACCGACACGGAGGCGACGCTGAACGGCTACCGGGTCACTCCGGGCAGGCGACTCGACTGGGTGGCGCAGGCGGACCGCGCCTGCGCCGCCTTCGCCCGTAACGGTTTCCTGCTGTTGGTCGGCGACCGCCAGATCGAGGACCTCGACGAGGAGATCGACCTGCGCACCGACCCGGACGTGGCGTTCGTCCGGCTCGTCGCGTTGGTGGGTGGCTGACATGGGCGACTGGACGGCACTCCTGCCCCACCTGAGCGATGCGGACCGGCGACAGGTGGAGGCCGGTGTCGCCGAGGCCGACGAACGGATCCGGGCGGTGCTGAGGATCGCGAGCACGTACTTCTGGGGTTCCTCGGTGACAAGCGTGCCGGAGTGGGCCACCGTCGAGGCGTGGCCGGCCGAGGAGCGTCGCCGCGCCGCCCTGGCCGTGCACCGGGAGTCGGCGAACGGCTCGATCCCCACCGCGCTGAACGACGTCGTACGCAGCCTCGCCGCCGAGGACGTCCCGTTCACGCGGGCGGACCTGGTGTGGTGCCTGGACGTCCTCGCTCGCGGCGCCGGCTTCGACAACGGCGCCGACCTGGAGCTGCCCGCCCTGATCGCGCCGCGCCTGACGGCCGCCGAGCTGGCCGACCTGGTGCCGGCGCTGTCCGCCCTGGTCAGTGAGCTGGTCGACGACTACTTCATCGCGACGGGGCCCCGGCGACGCGCCGTGACGCTGCTCGGCCGGGCCATCGACCGCGCCACCGGTAATCGCCTGCCGTCGTCGCTGTTGCACGACGGGGACACCTTCGGGCCAGCCGTACGCGCCGACCTGGGGGCCGCCCTCGCCGCGCCGGGGGTGCCCGAGTTGCTGGAACACTGCGCCGCGCTGGACAAACCGGCGGCGACCGCGAAGTGGCTGCGCCGCCTCGACGAACTGCTCGCGGCCGCGCCCGGCGGCCGGCAGGTCGTCCGCCGGCTGCTCGACGCGTTCACCGCCCACGGCCGGACCGTCCACGACGACACGGACCGCCTCCTGCGCGGGCTGGTCTGGGCGCTGTCGCGCGAGCGCGACGGGAGAGCGACGGACCTGCTGGCGCGGGTCACCGCCAGCGCGGCGGCAGCCCCGCGCCGAGCCGCCGGGTTCCCGTACGCCCCGCGCACGGCGATCGCGGCGGTACGACTGCTGGCCGACCGCGACGGCGACGTGCCGCTGCGCACGCTGGCCCGGCTGGCCGTGACGGTCCGCAACAAGGCCGTGCGGAGCCGGGTCCAGGCCGCGCTGACCCAGCTCGGCGCGCGACGCGGGTGGACGCTCAGCGAGGTCATGGAGCTGACAGTCGACGACCACGGGCTCGGGCCCGACGGGTGCCTGCGCACAGCCGTCGGCCCGTACGAGGCGACGGTCGAGATCGTGGGCGACCGGGCACGCCTGGTCTTCGCCCGGGACGGCGTCGCGCTCAAGGGCGTCCCGGCCCAGGTCAAGCAAGCGCATGGCGACGAGCTCACGCAGCTACGGGACGTCGTCAAGCGGATCGGCGCGACCCTGGTCAGCGAGCGGCAGCGGGTGGAGGGGCTGCTGTCCGAGGAGCGCGTCTGGTCGTACCCGGACTGGTCGTCGCGATTCCTCGACCACCCGGTCACGGCGACCTACGGGCGGCGCCTGCTGTGGGAGACCAGCACCGACGGCCAGCGCTGGACGGCCGGTCTGCCCCGACGGGACGGCGACGGGTGGGCGATCGTCGACCGGGACGGCCGGGCCCTCGCGCCCGGATCGGTCCGGTTGTGGCATCCGGTCCGCGCGGACACGGCCGAGGTGCTGGCCTGGCGTGGGCATCTGGTCGCCACCGGCCTGACGCAGCCGTTCAAGCAGGTCTTCCGGGAGGTCTACCCGCGCACGCCCGCCGAGGAGAAGACGCACACCTACTCCAACCGGTTCGCCGGGCACATCCTGCGCTACCGCCAGGCCAACGCCCTGCTGCGCGCCCGTGGCTGGCAGGCCGGATACCTCGGCACCTGGGACGGCGGGTACGACAGCGAAGCCACCAAGGTCTTCGGCGGCGGGGCGTGGCGGGCGTCCTTCCACCACGCGCTCGTCGACAACCCGGATCCACACCACTACGACGTCGAGTACTGCTCCACCGACCAGGTGCGCTTCGCCCGACACGACGGGACGACCTGGCTGCCCGCCCCGATCATCGACGTGCCACCGCTGGTGTTCAGCGAGGCCATGCGCGACGTGGACCTGTTCGTCGGCGTCACCTCGATCGCCACCGACCCGCAGTGGGCCGATCGCGGCGAGGACCGGTTCTCCGCCTACTGGCACCGCACCGCCGTGGCGGAGCTGACCCCGTCGGCGCAGGTACGCCGGGACGCGCTCGCCCGGCTGCTGCCCCGGATGGCCATCGCCGACCGGGTGGACCTCACGGACCGGTATCTGCGGGTCCGGGGGACCCTGCGCACGTACCGGATCCACCTCGGATCGGGCAACGTCATGATGGAGCCCGACGACGCGTACCTGTGCATCGTCGCCGCACGCGCACAGACCGGGCGCCTGCACCTGCCGTTCGACGACGACCCCATGCTGTCCACGATCCTGTCCAAGGCGATCATGCTCGCCGCCGACGACCGGATCACCGACCCCACCGTGCTGAGCCAACTGCGACCCACCGAGGTCGACTGATGCCGACCGAGATTGGTCGAGGGACATCCCGGTAAGGGTGTCTACGTAGCCGAGGGATGACCCCAGCCGGTCGTCACTGCGACGCGGCGGCCGGCGTGGGTCAGGGCAGCAGGACGACGTGCAGACGGCGCGGGCCGTGCACCCCCTCAACGCGGATCAACTCGATGTCGCTGGTGGCCGACGGGCCACTGATCCAGGTCAGCGGGCGGTGCGGCGTCAGTCGGGCCAGGGCCTCGGGCACGGTGGCCACCACCTGGTCGGCGCGGAGGACACACACGTGCCGGTCCGGCAGGAGGCTGAGCACCCGGCGGCCCTGGTCGGGCGAGCCGTCGAGGACGATCGTTCCGGTCTGGGCGATGGCGACGGCCGCGGCGGTGACGACGGCGTCCGCGGCCCCGATCCGCGCGTGGTCGAGGCCGTCGTCGGTCAGCGTGGTCACCGTCGGCGGCAGCCAAGCCGGCGGCAGACCCGGCGGTACGACGACTGTGCCGCCCGCCGGCAGGAGGTCGGCGATCGTGTCGGCGACGGCTGCCTCGGCGATCCGGTGCACGTGCGCCCGGTAGTCCGTCAGCCGCTGCGCCAACTGGTCCAGGTCGACGGTGTCGGCCTGCCGGTAGTCGCGGGGCACGTCGACAGGCGCGGCGGCATCGGCGGCGAGCGCGGCCCGCAGCCGGCCGAGGACGAGGTCCCGGGAGGTCACCGCTCGGCCCACCATTCGCGGAACGTCTGCGTCGGGGGGTCCGGCAGGTCCCGGCTGGCGGTCCAGCCGTTCAGCGGTGGGGGCAGCCCTCGGCCACGCCGACCGGCGAGCCGGCTCAGCCGCGCGGCGCGCTGCCCGGCCGCGTACAGCCGGGGTCGGTCCATCGTGTACGCGGCGGCGGCCATCGCGATCGACTCGGCGGTGGGCCGCGGTCGCGACTCGACGGCCTCGGCACGCAGGTGCACCAGCAGCTCCGGAATGTTGATTTTGACGGGGCAGGCGTCGTAGCAGGCGCCGCAGAGCGTCGACGCGTACGGCAGGGAGGCGTTGTCCTCGATGCCGGTGAGCTGGGGCGACAACACCGCCCCGATAGGCCCCGGGTACACCGACCCGTAGGCGTGGCCGCCGGCGCGCTCGTAGACCGGGCACACGTTGAGGCACGCCGAGCAGCGGATGCACCGCAGCGCCTCCCGGCCGACCTCGTCGGCGAGCACCGCGCTGCGCCCGTTGTCGAGCAGGACCAGGTGAAACGACTGCGGCCCGTCGCCCGGGGTCACTCCCGTCCACATCGAGGTGTACGGGTTCATCCGCTCCCCCGTCGACGCCCGCGGCAGCAGCTGGAGGAAGACCTCCAGGTCCCGCCAGGTCGGCACCACCTTCTCCACGCCCATGACGGTGATGAGGGTTTCCGGCAGGGTCAGGCACATCCGCCCGTTGCCCTCGGACTCGACCACGGCCAGGGTGCCGGTCTCGGCGACGGCGAAGTTCGCGCCGGACACCGCCACCGGCGTACTCAGGAACGTCTCGCGCAGGAACCGGCGCGCGGCGGCGGCGAGGGCCGTCGGGTCGTCGGTGAGCGCCGGGTCGACGCCGGGCATCTCGCGCAGGAAGATCTCCCGGATCTCGGCCCGGTTGCGGTGGATCGCGGGCACCAGGATGTGGCTCGGCCGGTCGTCGCCGAGTTGCACGATCAGCTCCGCCAGGTCCGTCTCGACGGGGGTGATCCCGGCCGCTTCGAGGGCCTCGTTGAGGCCGATCTCCTGGGTCGCCATGGACTTGACCTTGATGACCCGGTCCGCGCCGGCCGCGCGGACGAGGTCGGTGACGATCCGGTTGGCCTCAACCGCGTCCGCCGCCCAGTGCACCACGCCGCCGGCGTCGGTGACCTTCTCTTCGAGCTGTTCCAGCAGGTCGGGCAGGCGGTGCAGGGTGTCGGCCTTGATGGCCGCGCCCGCCGCGCGCAACTGCTCCCAGTCGGCCTGTTCGGCGATCACACTCGCGGACTTGGCCCGGATCGTCGTCGTGGCGTGGCGGAGGTTGCGCCGCAGTTGCGGGTCGGCCAGGCTGCGCCGCGCGGCGCTCGGGAACGACTCGTCGCCGCGCAGGTGCCCCACGCCTGCCGGCGCGGTCACCGGTGGGGTGGTCGCCGGCATGCCGAGGAACGTCCGGCGGGTCATGACCGGACGGCCGATCGGGCGCTGGGGGTGCCGCTCTGCTCGGTCGAGGCCAGGATCTCGGCGAGGTGCACGGTGCGCACCCCGGTCCGCAGCCGCGACAGGCCGCCGCCGATGTGCATGAGACACGAGGCGTCCCCGGCGGCGCACACGTCGGCGCCGGTGGCGAGCACGTGGCGCATCTTGTCCGCCAGCATCGCCGTGGACGTCTCCGGGTTCTTCACGGCGAACGTGCCGCCGAACCCGCAGCACTGCTCCGCCGCCGGCAACTCGACCAGGTCGAGGCCGCGCACCGCGCGCAGCAACTGTCGCGGCCGGTCGCCCACCCGCAGCATCCGCAGCGAGTGGCAGGTCGGATGGTAGGTGACCCGGTGCGGGTAGTACGCGCCCACGTCGGTCACCCCGAGCACGTCGACGAGCAGTTCCGACAGCTCGTACGTCCGCTCGGCCACCGACTCGGCCCGGCTGGCCAGCCGTACGTCGCCAGCCCGCCGGGCCACCGTCGCGTGCTGGTGGCGCACCGACCCGACGCAGGAACCCGACGGCGCGACGATCACGTCGTACCTGTCGAAGACCCGCACGTGCCGGCGCACCAGGGGAACGGCCTCGCGCTGGTAGCCGGTGTTGACGTGCATCTGCCCGCAGCAGGTCTGCTCCGGCGGGAAGACCACCTCGTGGCCGAGCCGCTCCAGCAGCCGCACCGTCGCGGTGGCCGCCTGCGGGAACATGGTGTCGGCCAGGCAGGTCACGAACAGCGCGATCCGCACCGCACACCCCCGCCCGTCGTCACGGCCGGACCCGCAGATGGGTGACGCCACCGTCGACGTCCAACACCGTACCCGTGGTCGACGCCGAGAGCGGCGACGCGAGGTAGACGATCGCGTTCGCGACCTCCTGCGGCGTGACCAGTCGGCCGATGGGCTGGCGGGCCTGCAACGCCACGCGCTCGGCGGCCGGGTCGTCCGCCTGCGCCAGCAGCCGTCCCACCCAGGGCGTGTCGGCCGTGCCGGGGCAGACGCAGTTGAACCGGATACCCTCGCGGACGTGGTCGGTGGCCATGGCGAGGGTCAGCGACAGCACGGCGCCCTTGCTGGCCGAGTAGAGCGCCCGGCCGGGCAGGCCGTTGAGCGCCGCGATGGACGAGAGGTTGACGACCGACGCGTGCGCCGAGCGGCGCAGCCAGGGCAGGGCCGCGCTGACGACCCGCGCCATGCCGACCACGTTGACGTCGAGCACGCGGTGCCACTCGTCGTCGCTCTGGTCGGCGACGGTTCCGGTCGCGCCGATCCCGGCGTTGTTGACCACCACGTCGATGCCGCCGAGCGCGTCGGCGGCCGCGGCGACCGCCTGCTGCACCGACGGGCGGCTCGACACGTCGGCGGCGATGCCGGCGATGCCCTCCGGCAGGCCGCTCGGGTCGAGGTCGAGGACGGCCACCCGGGCGCCCCGCTCGCGCAGCTCCACGGCGGTGGCGCGGCCGATGCCGGAGGCGCCTCCGGTGACCAGCGCGGCCAGCCCGGCGAACTCCGCGCTCATGCCGCCACCAACGTCTGGCGTGCCCGCCCCAGGCCGGCGACCTCCAGCTCCACCACGTCGCCGGCGCGCAGGTACGGGTGGTCCGCAAGGCCCAGCGCCACCCCGGCGGGCGTGCCCGTGTTGATGACGTCGCCGGGGTACAGGACCATGAACTGGCTGAGGTACCAGACAACGTGCGCGACCGGGAAGATCATGTCCTTGGTGGACCCGTCCTGGCGGAGAACCCCGTTGACCCACAACCGCAGCGCCAGCGACTGCGGGTCGTCGACCTCGTCGGCCGGCACGAGGCTCGGCCCCAGCGGGTTGAACGTCTCGCAGCTCTTGCCCTTGTCCCACTGGCCCCCGCGCTCCAACTGGAACTCCCGCTCGGAGACGTCGTGCGACACCGCGTACCCCGCGATGTGCCGCATCGCCTCCTGCGGGGAGTCGGCGTAGCGGATCGTCGTGCCGACGACGACCGCGAGTTCGACCTCCCAGTCGGTCTTCGTCGAGCCGCGCGGAACGAGAACGTCGTCGTACGGCCCGACGATGGTCATCGGGTCCTTCATGAAGACCACCGGCTCGGCGGGCAGCGCCGCACCCGTCTCCGCCGCGTGATCGCGGTAGTTGAGTCCGATGCAGACGATCTTGTGGGGTCGGGCGATGGGAGCACCCACCCGCAGGCTGTCCGCGTCGGGCAGCTCGGCCAGCTCGCCACGGTCGAGCGCGACCCGCGTCCGCGCGATCCCGTCCGACGCCCAGAACGCCCCGTCCAGGTCGGCGGTGAGCGGCCGCAGGTCGAAGGTCGTACCGTCGCGCTGGACGACCGGGATCTCCTGGCCGCTCGGGCCGAGGCGCTGGAAGTTCATCTCACTCTCCTCTGTGTCCGGGCTGACCGGCGGGTGGCGGACACCCCCGCATTCAACACCGACACGCCCCGCGACCGGCACAGCGGGAGCACCTCGGTCAGCTCGGTGGGATCTCGTCGCCGCCCCGTACGCCAAGGGCGCGCAGCGTCGCCGCGTCGGCGGGGAAGAACGACTCGACGGCCAGCCCGGCGACGGTGACATCCAGCGGGGTGCCGAACACGGTGGTGGTGCTGAGGAAGGACAGGTCCCGGCCGTGGTGGCGGTACCGCAGCCCGACGGCGACCCGCGAGACCGGGTCGTCGATTGGCGGAGAATGGCCGTTGTCGCCGGGATAGCCGCGCAACTCCTCGTACAGGTCGTGCAGGGCCGCGTCGCCGGTGGCGGCGGCCGTCTGGCGCAGCCGGGTGAGCAGGTGCGCACGCCACTCGGGCAGGTTGCCGATCCGCGGGGCCATGCCGTCGGGGTGCAGGCTGAGCCGCAGGACGTTGACCGGAGGGACGAGCAGGTGCGGCGCCGCGCCGTCGGTGAACAACGCCACGGCGGGGTTGGCTTCGACGAGGTGCCAGTGCCGGTCGATGAGCACCGCCGGATACGGGCCGTGGCCATCGAGGATCCGCCGTACGGCGGCACGCACCGGGGCCAGCTCCGGGTCGTCCAGGTCGTGGCGGGGATAGGCGGGCGCGTACCCGCCGGCGAGCAGGATGGTGTTGCGGTCCGCCAGCGGTACGTCGAGCTGCTCGGCGAGCCGCAGGATCAGCTCGGGGCTCGGCCGGGACCGCCCGGTCTCCACGAAGCTCAGATGTCGAGCGGAGATCCCCGTCTCGATCGACAGGTCGAGTTGGCTCATCCGGCGGCTCTGGCGCCAGTCGCGCAGCAGCTCGCCGACCCGTCGTACCGGCCTGGTCGTCGTCGTCACACGACCGACCCTAGTGATCGCGCCGGCGTACGGACCATTACCTCCGACGTAATCGACAGCGCCGCGGGCCGGCCGCAACCATCTCTCCCGAGAGCGGCGCCCACCGCCGCTCGTCACCCGACGATGAGGAGAGAGCCATGGCTACGAGCTTCGACGCGCTGGCCGAGCGGTACATCGCGATCTGGAACGAGACCGACCCGGCCCGTCGCCGCACGCAGATCGCCGATGTGTGGGCTCCGGACGCCCGCTACGTCGACCCGCTCACCGTCGCCGAGGGCCGGGAGGCGATCGACGCGACGATCGCGGCGGTGCAGGGCCAGTTTCCCGGCATGACGTTCCGGCTGGCCGGCCCGGTCGACGGCCACCACGACCAGATCCGGTTCACCTGGGAGCTGGGGCCCGACGGGGTCGAGGCGCCGGTCGTGGGCTTCGACGTCGCCGTGCTGGACGGCAACGGGCAGCTCAGCCAGGTGCTCGGCTTCCTGGACCGGGTCCCGGTGGCCTGATCGTCCCTTCCGGTGCGGGGTGTCAGCGCGGCGGGGTGTCCCGGCGCGACGGGAACGGGGTGCCGGGCTGCCCCAGGGTGGAGCGGGCACGCAGCCCGACCGGGTCCGGAGCGGTCACCGGCGCAGCCGGGGCCGGCTCCGGTCCCCGGCGCGCGTCGAGGTACGCGGCGGCGGCCCGATCGTCGTCGGTGGGCGCGGCGAGCAGGGCGTAGAGCAGCCCGACCACCCCGAAGACCACCGCCACGATGATCGGCACCAGCAACGCGCTCACCCTGGTGCCGGTCACCCCGTCCGCACGTTCGTGCAGGTGCACCGAGAGCGCGCTCATGCCGGTGAAGTGCATGCCGTTCACGGCGACGCCCATGACCAGCGCGGACGCGAAGATCGCCAGTGGGCGCCGGACGGTCATCGCGAGCCACAGCGCGACGGTGGCGGCGACGACCGCGACGACCACCGAGAGGATGACGCGGGTGCTGTCGTAGCCGAGGCTGCCGTTGAGGCGCATCGCCGCCATGCCGGTGTAGTGCATGGCGGCGACGCCGACGCCGGTGAAGACGCCACCGGCGACGAGGCGTACCGGATTCAGCCGGCCGGTGCCGACGATGGCCAGGCCGATACCGACCGCGACCACCGCGATGGCGGTGCTGGCGGCAGTGAGGGGCACGTCGTACCGGATGCGGGTGCCGCCGACGGCGAAGCCGAGCATGGCCATGAAGTGCATCGCCCAGATCGCGGTGCCGCCGAGCGCCCAGGCGGCCAGCAGACCCCACCAGGCGCGCTGACCGGCGGTACGGGCGGTACGGATGCGACCGGCGCAGACGAGCCCGAGGATCGAGCCGAGCACGGACAGCGCGTAGCTCAGCGCGGGTGTGATCCACCCGTACTCAAAGTGATTGATGTCCGCCACGACGGTCCTCTCCCCCATTGGTTACCGGCGCGTAAGTACGGCGCTCGGGCAATGATCAGGGGTGCTCCGACCAGGCGCAACAGCGCCCCCCGGGCTGTTCGGGGGGTGCCGTCGCGGTGACGGTCCGATGCGTCGGTTCGCGGACGACGCTGACCGAAAGTGATGATCAGGTGGAGGTGTGGTACGCCAGCACGCCCCGGTTGATGGCCGCTATCGCCTGCCGGGCGGTGGAGCGCAGCTCCGGCGAGGCACCGCCGGAGTCGGCAAGTTGACCGAGCAGGTCGACCACCTGCCGGGCCCACCGGACGAAGTCACCGGCGGGCATCTCCCCGTCGATCTCGTGCCCGCTGCCGAGCACCTTGGCCAGCGCCTCGCCCCGCGCCCACCGGTAGACCGGCCAGGCGAAGCCGAGGTCCGGCTCCCGGGTCGCGGCCAGACCGCGCGCCGCCTCGTCGGCTTCGATCTCACCCCACAGCTTCAGCGTCTCGTCGACGGCGTCGGCCACCGGGCCGCGCGGCAGCGACGCCCGCTCGTCGACGTCGCGACGCGCCTCGAAGACCACCACGGACACCGCGGCGGCCAGCTCGGCCGGGGAGAGCCCGTCCCACACCCGACGGCGCAGACACTCGGCAACCAGCAGATCCGCTTCCGTCCAGATCCGGCCGAGCATCCGACCGGCGTCGGTGACCGCGCCGTCGCGGGCGAGGTAACCACGGTCGGTCAGCAGCGCCACGATCCGGTCGAAGGTCCGCGCGAGGGACCCGGTGCGCCCGGACACCCGCTCGCGCAGCTCCTCGGTGTCCCGCTCCAGCCGACGGCGCCGCTCCGCCCAGCGGGCGTGCTCCTCGCGCTCCGGGCAGGCGTGGCAGGGATGGTTACGCAGCTCGGTGCGGAGTTGGCTGAGCCGGTGGTCCTCGCCGGGCGCCTGCCGGGAGCGGCCACCGCGGCGACCGCCGTGCCGGTCCAGGCCGGTGCCGCTGACCTCGGCGGCCAGGTCCCGCCGGGCACCCGGCGAGCGGTGGTTGAAGTGCTTGGGCACCCGGATGCGGGCCAGCACCTCGGCCGGGGTGGTGAAGTCGCCGGGGCTGACCCGCCCCGCCCAGCGGTCCTGGGTGAGCACCAGCGGACGAGGCTCGCCGAAACCGCCGGTCGCCGGGTCCAGCACGACGGCCAGGCCGGCCCGCCGGCCCGACGGCACGCGGATCACGTCGCCGACCCGCAGGCGCTCCAGCGACGCCACAGCGGCGGCCTTGCGCTGGGTCTGCCCCTGCCGGGCGATGGCCTTCTCCCGGTCGGCGATCGCCACCCGCAGCGCGAAGTACTCGTCGAAGTCGCCGTGGTGGCAGGCGGCCTCCGCGCCGTACGCCTCGATGGTCTCGGTGTTGCGCTGCACCTGCCGGGCCAGGCCGACCACCGACCGGTCGGCCTGGAACTGGGCGAACGAGGACTCCAGCAGCGCCCGGGCGGGCTCCGCGCCGACCGTGCCGACCAGGTTCACCGCCATGTTGTACGAGGGCCGGAAGCTGGAGCGCAGCGGATAGGTGCGGGTGGAGGCGAGCCCGGCCACGTGCCGTGGGTCGGTCTCCGGGGACCACACCACGACGGCGTGCCCCTCGACGTCGATGCCACGCCGACCGGCGCGGCCGGTGAGCTGGGTGTACTCCCCCGGGGTCAGGTCGACGTGCGCCTCGCCGTTGTACTTGACCAGCCGTTCCAGCACCACGCAGCGGGCCGGCATGTTGATGCCCAACGCCAGGGTCTCGGTGGCGAAGACCGCCTTGACCAGACCCCGGACGAACAGCTCCTCGACGATCTCCTTGAACACCGGCAGCATGCCGGCGTGGTGGGCCGCGAGGCCGCGCTCCAACCCGTCGAGCCACTCCCAGTAGCCCAGCACCGTCAGGTCCTCGCCGGGGATGGCGGTGACCCGGGACTCGACCACCCGGCGGATCTCGGCCCGCTCCTCGGGCGAGGTGAGCCGCAGCCCGGCGGCCAGGCACTGCTGCACGGCGGCGGCGCAGCCGGCCCGGCTGAAGATGAACAGGATCGCCGGCAGCAGCCCTTCGCGGTCCAGCCGGTCGACGATGTCCGGGCGCATCGGCCCACGCCAGCGGGGGCCGCGCCGACCGGCGCCCGGCCCGGCGCTGCGCCCCTCCCCCAGCTCCAGGCGGCGCACGGTGTCGCGGGTGTAGCGCAGCAGCTCCGGGTGCACGTCGTGCTTGCGGGCGGCGTCGGCGTCGTGGAACAGGTCGAACATCCGCTTGCCGACCAGCATGTGCTGCCACAGCGGCACCGGCCGGTGCTCGCTGACCACCACGGCGGTCTCGCCGCGCACGGTGACCAGCCAGTCGGCGAACTCCTCGGCGTTGGACACGGTCGCCGACAGCGAGACCAGGGTGACCGAGGCGGGCAGGTGGATGATCACCTCTTCCCACACGCCGCCGCGGAACCGGTCGGCGAGGTAGTGCACCTCGTCCATCACCACGTACGCCAGCCCCTGCAGGGTGCTGGACCCCGCGTAGAGCATGTTGCGCAGCACCTCGGTGGTCATCACCACCACGGGCGCGTCGCCGTTGATCGCGTTGTCGCCGGTGAGCAGGCCGACCTGCTCGGCGCCGTACCGGGCGACCAGATCGTGGTACTTCTGGTTGGACAACGCCTTGATCGGCGTGGTGTAGAAGCACTTGCGCCGGGTCGGTGGCGTCGCGCCGTCGTCGGCCGCCGCCGGGTCGTCGGGCCGCCCGCGCAGCGCCAGGTGTACGGCGAACTCGCCGACCACGGTCTTACCCGCGCCGGTGGGGGCACAGACCAGCACGCCGCTGCCCCGCTCCAACGACTGACACGCCTCGCGCTGGAAGTCGTCGAGATCGAACCCCAGGTCCAGGGCGAACTCGTCCAGTGCCGGGAACTGCGCGGTCTGCGCGGCCCGGCGGCGCGCCGCTGCGTACCGCTCGGCGGGGCTCGACATGGCTCCAAGATTAGTGCGTGCCGGGACACGACACCCGACAAGGCCGTGCGCAGGGGCCGTCGGCGGCGGTCGGTAGGGTGCACGGCGTGCCGGACCATGCCGAACCGCCCCAGACCAGTCCGCCGGGCAGCGTCGCGGACGCCAGTGCCCCTCGGGCGTCCCGACGGCCCGTCAAGGCGGTGCTCTTCGACTTCCACGGCACCCTGGCCCAGGTGGAGGAGCCCCGGCAGTGGGTCATCGAAGCCGCCGCCGCGTGCGGGGTCACCCTGGACCGGGTTCGCGCCACCTCGCTGGCCGACCGGCTGCTCACCGCCGGCCGCGCGGGCGGCCCTCTGCCGGCCCGGGTGCCGCCCCGGCTGGCCGAGCTGTGGGCCGACCGGGACCTCTACGCGCACGCCCACCGGGGTGCGTACACGGGGCTGGCCGAAACCGTGGACGCGGGCATCGAGGGTTTCGCCGACGCGCTCTACGAGCGGCTGCTCGTCGCCGAGGGCTGGCTGCCGTACCCGGACACCGCTCCCACGCTGGCCGCGCTGCGCGATGCCGGTGTGCGGGTGGCGGTGGTCAGCAACATCGGCTTCGACCTGCGACCGCACTTCGAGGCCTGGGGGTTGACCGACCTCGTCGACGCGTTCGTGCTGTCGTACGAGGTGGGGCGCTGCAAGCCCGACCCGGCGATCTTCTGGCGGGCGTGCGGGATGCTCGGCGTCGACCCTGAGCAGACGCTGATGGTCGGCGACACCCCGGCGGACGCGGGCGCCGTCGCCGCCGGCTGCGCGGTGCTGGTGCTCCCGGCCGCCGAGCCGGGCCGGGAGAACGGCCTCGGCGCGGTCCTGGACCTGGCCCTGCCGACCTGAACCCAGCCGCGCCCGCGGAACCCGTCAGGTCGGGATGTGGATGACCGGCAGCTCGCCGTCGCCGTACCGGTCCTCCCCGGTCAGGATCGAGGCGTCATGGTCGAGAACGGCCAGCACCGTGGTGGCGAGATCGGCCCGACCCGTCACCGTCCGCCAGTAGCTGAGCTCGTGCCAGGAGCGCCCCTCGGTGGAGAGCACCGCACAGGCGTCCAGGGTCAGCAGCCGGTGCAGGGTCGCCCGTTCCTTCGGGTCGCTGACGATCGCCAGGGCCTCCGCCGCGGTCACGGCGGTGACACCGAACCTGTTGCGGTCCTGGATGACCTCGTGCAGCGGCTCCCCGACGTGCACCGACCCCGCCAGATAAGCCAGCAGCGCCGAGCGATCCAGCACGAGCCGAACCGGCCGGTCGTCCGCGGCGCTCACGCGGCCGGCTGGTCGGCGGCGTCCAGCAGGTGTTGGCGTGCCCGCTCACGCAGCGCATTCCGGCGCTCCGGCGACCAGTCGGCCTCAACGGCGGCACGACGGGCGCGCGCCTCGGCCACACCCTGCTCGGTGATCTGGATGCCCTGGTGGGCCAGCTCCGCGTCCAGGGCGTCCAGACGCATCCGGTCCCGGACGGCCTGGGTGATGTACGCGCTGGCGTTGGACTCGTGCTCCAGACGCTCCGCCACGTCGGGTGGGACGGAGATGGACAGCTTCCGCATCGCGCTGGTCATACCCGAGACCGTACGCCGGTAGCACCGGGTTGGCGAACACCTACGGCCGTGTCCGGCGCTCGGGTGCTGGCGGCGTTGGAGGGCCACGCCGGGGCGCCGGCCCCGAACGGCGGAGCCTCGCCGTCGTTCGGGGCCGGCCGCTCAGGCGACCGCCTCCCGCAGGGGCCGCCAGGCGATGGCGGCGATCGCCGCCATCGCGACGGCGGCGATCCAGAACGGTGTGGTGATCTGCCAGGCGCTGGCGAACAGGCCGCCGAGGAGCGAGCCCAGCGCCGCGCCGCCGAGATCCAGCAATGCGTACACGCTGCCGACCCGGCCGCGCAGGCGCGCAGGCACGACCCGTTGCCGGACCGAGGTGACGGTGATGCCCCACACCATGGCATGGATGCTGAACACGACCAGCACGACGGCGGCGACCCAGGGTGTCGTCGTGGTCGCGAGGCACACGTGCGTCACGACCTCGATCACCAGGCCGGCACGCAACACGGTGGCGCTGCCGAGCGCGCGCGTGAGCATCGTGGCGACTGCGGTGCCGACCAGGCCGCCAACCGCGAACGCGGACAACAGAGAGCCGTAGCCGACGGCGGAGACACCCAGGCGCTCCCGGCAGTAGAGCACGAACACGGCGAACGCGGCACCGAACGCGATGTTGCCCAGTCCCATGCTCACGGCGAGGGTCCGCAGCAGTCGGTGCCGCCACAACCACCGCACGCCGGCGGTGACCTCGACACGCAGCGAGGCCCGCCGAGGCGGATCGCCAACGACGGGGACGCGCCGGATGCCCGCGATCAGCGCTGCGGACGTCGCGAACGTGAGCGCGTCGACCCCGAACGGCACCGCCGCCGCGACGACGAACAACCACGCGCCCAGCGGCTTCGCGACGAACTGGTTACCGATGGTGAAGCTCGCGTAGAGCCGAGCGTTGGCGCGCGGCAGTTCCTCCGGGGCGACCACCGCCGGGAGCAGGGCACCCAGCGCGGTGTCCGCGAGGGTTTCGCCCGTACCCAGAAGGAAGAGCACCGCGTAGATGACGGCCACCGAGACGGTTCCGGTCGCGATGGTCGTCGACAACGCCGCCAGGGCCGCGGCGCGGGCGAGGTTGACGACCACGACCAGACGGCGCCGGTCGAGCCGATCGACGTAGGCACCGCTGACCAGGGCGAACAGCAGCCAGGGCAGTTGCTGCGCGAAGACGGCGCCGGCGATGAGGGCCGGGTTGTCGCTGACGGAGGCGACCAGCAGCGGGCCGGCAGCCATGGTGACACCGTCGCCGACGTTGGAGACCGCCGCGGCGGTCCACAGTTTGGTGAAGTCCGCGCCGAGACGCGCGGATACAGGGGCACGCACAAGAGCTCCTCGAGCCAGGGAAGGAAACGGTCGTCGTGGGACCGCTCCGCGGCGAGGAGCACCAGACCCCCGAAGGTGATCTCCGGCGGCGACCGATCAGTGCCGGGCGTGCCCTCGCGGCGAAGCGGAGACCGTGACCATGGCGAGGCGCATGCCAGCTCCCAACTGTGGATCAATACCGGTCCGAGCAGGATAGCTGGCCATCGACGCTCTCGTATCCCCGAAGCGCGACCCGCTCGCCACCAGCCGGGCGACGCGGCTCGCGTTCTTCCCGACGGTCGACACCGCCGGAGAGCCCTGCGGGCTGACCGCCTAGCGTCGTGCTCGTGACGGAGACCCTGCTGCCCGCGCCGCGCCCGGCCGACGCGCCCCCACAGCGCCGCGGCGGCGTCCTCGCCGTGGGGCTGGTGCTCGGCGGGGCGCTGTCGGTGCAGTTCGGCTCCGCCCTGGCCGCGCTGCTCTTTCCGCGTACCGGGGTGGCCGGGGCGGTCACCCTGCGGCTGACGATCTCGGCGGTGCTGCTGCTCGTCGTGTGCCGGCCCCGGCTGCGCGGGTACGACCGCTCGGCCTGGCTCGCGGCCGGCGCGTTCGGGCTGGCCCTGGCCGGCATGAACTCGCTGTTCTACCAGGCCATCGAGCGGATCCCGCTCGGCCCGACGGTGACCCTGGAGGTGCTCGGCCCACTGGCGCTGTCGGTGTTCACCGCCCGTCGGCTCGCGAGCTGGTGCTGGGCGGGGCTCGCGCTGGCCGGGGTGGCGCTGCTCGGGCAGGGCGGCTTCGACCGGCTCAACCCGGCGGGGGTGGCCTTCGCGTTCGGCGCGGGCGCGATGTGGGCCGCGTACATCGTGCTCAGCGCGCGGGTCGGCGGCCGGTTCCCGGGCGCGGACGGGCTGGCCCTCGCGCTGACCCTCGCCGCGCTGGTCACCCTGCCGCTGGGCATCGTCGACGGCGGCGCAGTCCTGCTCGACCCGCAGGTTCTGGCGCTGGGCACCGCCCTCGCGGTGCTCGCCTCCGGGCTCCCGTACACCCTGGAGCTGCTGGCCCTGCGCCGGATGCCCACCGCCACCTTCGCGGTGCTGATGAGTCTCGGCCCGGCCATCGCCACCCTCGCCGGTTGGCTGGTGCTGCGGCAGGCGCTGACGCTGCTGGAGTGCGCCGCCATCGTGCTGGTCATCGCCGCCAGCATCGGCGCGGTACGGGTCAGAGCAGCAGCCGCAGCGCCCCCGGCACGGCAGTGATCGTCACCGGCAGGCGCAGCGATCGTTCCCCGTCGGCGTACGTGACGATGTCGTCGGCGGCCAGCTCCACGGTGCGGGCCCGGTAGCTGCTCACCAGCGGGTGGCTCACGTGGGTGCCCTGGTAGATGCGCGGTTTGACCCGGATCAGGGTCCGCCGGTCGACCCGGCCGGCCACCACCACGTCGAGCAGCCCGTCGGTCGGATCGGCGTCGGGGCAGATCCGCATCCCGCCGCCGTACGTCGGGCAGTTGCCGACCGCCACCAGCACCGCGTCCAGCTCGTGCGGCACTCCGTCCAGGCGCAGCGTGTAGCGGCGGGGCCGGAGCCGGGCCAGCTCGACCACGATCGCCAGGTCGTACCGGCGGGGGCCGCGCGGCCAGCGCATCCGGTTGGCGCGCTCGTTGACGATCGCGTCGAAGCCCGCCGCGAGGACCGCGCCGTACCATCGCTCGGCCCCGTCGGCGCCGGTCATCCGGGCCAGGTCGACGACGCCGGTACGGCCGGCGCGCAGCGCCTCGGCGATCACCGCCACGGCGGCGACCGGATCGGCCGGAAAGCCGGTGTCGAGGGCGAAGTCGTTGCCGGTGCCGGCCGGTACCGGCCCGAACGGCACGTCGGTGCCGGCGACGGCCTGCATGGCCCGGTGCACGGTGCCGTCCCCGCCGATCGCGACCAGCGCGCCGACGCCGTCGGCGACCGCGGTACGACACGCCGCCTCCGCCTCGTCCGGACTGGACGCCGACAGCAACCGGACCGGGCGGCCGGCGGCGGCCAGCCCGTCCAGCAGTCGGGGCAGCAGCGCCCGGTGCCGCCCCCGGCCGGCCGTCGGGTTGGCGAGCACGGCCACCGGGCCACCCTCGTCCCGGGCGCGGTCGACCGAGTCGCGGGCGGGCGGGGTGCGCTTGACCGGCCCATCGGTGGGCGGGCCGGGCAGGTGATCGTCTGCGGTCACGGGCAGCACCGTACCGGTCGGACACCCGCCGTTCACCAGGGGCGGCCGACGTCACGATCAGTCTCGCCACCGGCGCGTGGGGTGAGCGTCTGAGGGGGCCGCTGACGCGACGACGCCGCCCCCGGCAGGCGGGGACGGCGTCGGTGGACCTCCGGCGGCGCGGGGCCGTCAGGTCATGTCGTCGTAGCGGCGTTCGATGGGCGCCGGCTTCGCGATCGGTTCGGGCGCGCCGATCGGCGCGGTCGCGTCGACCCGCTGCCCGGCCACGACCGGGTCCGTGTCGAACTCCAGCGGCGAGACCTCGTCGTCGTCGAGACCGGCGTAGACCTCCTTGCCCCGCCCACGCCGACGGTCGTTGATGAACGCCACCCCGACCGCCGCGAAGTAGAGCGCGGAGAGGCAGATCGCCAGGGCGGTCATCCCGAACGGGTCCGGGGTGGGGGTGACCACTGCGGAGAACGCGAAGAACACGAAGATCGCCACCCGCCACCAGCTGAGCAGCCGCTTCGCGCTCGCCAGGCCGACGAAGTTGAGCATCAGCACGATCAGCGGGAACTCGAACGCCACACCGAACAGCAGGATCAGGTTGGTGACGAACGAGATGTACCGGGTGACCTCAAGGTTCGTCGCGATGTCGTCGCCCGACACGTTGAGCAGGAACTCGAGGCCCTTCGTGGTGACGAAGAAGGCCAGCACCGCGCCGGCCGCGAACAGCGGCGCGGCGAGAGCGGTGAAGATGTACGCGTAGCGCCGCTCGTTCCGGTGCAGGCCGGGCGCGATGAACGCCCACAGCTGGTAGAGCCAGATCGGCGCCGCGATGATCAGGCCCACCCAGAGGCCGATCTTCAGGTTCAGCAGGAAGACGTCCGCAACACCGAGCTGGACGAACTTGCACTTGCCGGTCAACGGATCCATCGACTGCGGCAGGTCGCAGTACGGCTTCGACAGCAGCACCCGCACCGGCGTCGCCAGCCAGATGCCGACACCGAAACCGATCAGGATCGCCAGCGAGGCGCGGAACAGACGGTTGCGCAGCTCACGGACGTGCTCGATGAGCGTCATCGAGCCGTCGGCGGCCCGTTCGAAGGTGCTCGGGCCGCGCTTACGCAGGGCGAAGGCCACGGTGGTGGGGCCCTTCGGTCAGTTGTCGCGGACGCGGTGCACCGGGTCGACGACCGGCTGCTGCGCCGGCGCCTGCTGGTACGGCGCCTGCTGCGGCTGCCCGGCGTACGGCGCCTGCTGGCCGGCGTGCGGCGGCAGCGGCTGGTAGCCGGCCTGCGCGTCGGCCTTCTCGGCCAGGTCGCGGTCGTCGTCCTGCAGGCTCTTGGTCTCGGCCTTGATGATCCGCAGCGAGCGACCCAGCGAGCGGGCCGCGTCGGGAAGCCGCTTCGCACCGAAGAGCAGGATCAGCACAACCACGAGAACTGCGATGTGCCACGGCTTGAGGGCACCCATGAGAAGCTCCAGTCGCTCTGTGTCCGGGGGGTGATACGCAGCCCATCGTACGTGCGGATGGACCGAATGCCACAGGCCGGGGATGATGATCAGGGCCCGGCCGGTGAAGTCTTGACCAACCGCGATGATCAGTCAACCATCGCCACTTGGCCTGGAGACGGCGGCGGCCGACAGAGGTCGGTCAGCCGCGCTTGGCCTTGATCACGGCGAGTCGCTGCTGGGCGGTGTCGAGCTGGCGCTGGACACCCTCGGCGCGCTGCTGCAACGCCTCGGCGGTCTCCCGGAGCGCCTCCGCCTCGGTGGCCCGCCGCTGCAACGCCACCGCGGCGCGGCGCAGCTGGGGCAGCCGGCTCAGCACCGGACGGACGGCCAGCGCGAGCGCCACGAGCGGGAGCAGCACCACCGCGAGCACGATCCAGATCAGCACGCCGGTCAGCCTACTGGGTGCGGGCGGCCACCGCCGGATCGCCCGACGGCACGCCGGTCGGCACGGAATCGGCGGCCGCCCCAGGCCGGGGAGCGGCGGCCGGCACGGCGTACGCGTCGAGCGCGGCGGCGGCGGTCGCCCGGACCTGTTCGGCCAGCTCGACCGGGGCGACCACGGTGACGTCCGGGCCGAGGCCCAGCACGAACCGCCGCGCCCACCCCAGGTCGGTCACCCGCAGCGAGACGAGCCACTGGTCGCCGTCGCCGGCCTCGACCCGCTCGCACGGGTAGTACTCGGTGATCCACCGCTCGCCCCGCCCGATCCGCAGTGTGATCAGCGGCAGGTCGGGCGACGGCCGGAAGACACCCTCGGTGAGGTCGTGCGGGACAGCCTGCGGCGGAACGGTGGCCGGCTCGTCCAGCTCGGTGATCGCGTCGATCCGGTCGGCCCGGAACAGCCGGACCGCCTCCGCGCGCCGACACCACGCCTCCACGTACGCCCGGCCGCCGACCATCAGCATCCGCAGCGGGTCGACGACGCGCTCGGTGGTCTCGTCCCGGGCCGCCGTGTAGTAGGTGATCCGCAGCGCCTTTCCGCCCTCCACGGCCGAGCGCAGTGCCTCGACCTGCCGGGTGTCCCCGGGCAGCCGGACCGCGACCGGTGCGCCCACCAGGTCACCGGCGGCGTCCTCGATCTTCGCGAGGGCCCGCTCGATGGCCTCCCGGTTGGCCACGCCGGGGGTCTCGGCGAGCATCCGCAGCGCCACCACGAGTGCCAGGGCCTCGTCCGGGGTGAGCCGCAGCGGCCGGTCGATGCCGGCGTCGTAGGTGATGGTCACCCGGTCGCCGTCGAACGCCATGTCGATCAGGTCACCGGGACCGTAACCGGGCAGCCCGCACACCCACAGCAGCTCCAGGTCCTCCCGGAGCTGCCGTTCGGTCACGCCCAGGTCACCGGCCGCCTCGGCGATCTCGATGCCGGGCCGGGCCAGCAGGTAGGGAACCAGGTTGAGCAGCCGCGCCAGCCGGTCGGCCGAGGCGCGGGAACCGCCGCGGGCGGCCGGGCGGGTCACCGGGCACCCCCGGAGACGGTCAGCTCGTCGTGCCGGACGGCGATCTCCTTGAGTCGCTGGATGACCGCCTCGCGGACCTCCGGCGGGTCGAGCACCCGCACGTCCGGGCCGTACCCGACGAGCTGGCCGGCCAGCCCGTCCGGGTCGGCGTACGGCAGGACCAGCTGGTCGCCGTCCGGCCCGGCGGTCACCTCCACCGCCCAGCGACGCAGGCCGGCGGCCCGCCCCGGCGCCGCCAGCACGGTGGCCCGGCCGGTGCGCTCCACCGGCCCGGACCAACGGGCCACGTGGCTGATCAGGTCGACGCCGGCCGGCGGCTCGTACGCGCCGGGTGCGCCGTTCACGCGGACCGCGCCGACCACCCGGGACAGGCGGAAGCAGCGGGTCGCCGCGCGGTCCAGGTCGTGGCCGACCACGTACCACCGCCCACGCCAGCAGACCACGCCCCACGGCTGCAGCCGGCGGCGGCTGGGCGCGTCCCGGTCGGGCACCCGGTAGTCGAACCCGACCTCGCGGCGGTCCCGCGCGGCGGCGGTCAGCGGCGCGAACGCGGGATCGACGGTGACCATCGGCTCCAGGCCGAGGGTGGCCTGCGGGTCGACGTCCACCCCGGCGGCACGCAGCTTGGCCAGCCCGGACGACGCAGCGGCGGCCAGCCCGGCGTGCTGCCACAGGCGGGCGGCGATGCCGACCGCGGCGGCCTCGTCGGGCTCCAGGGGGATGTCGGGCAGCGCGTACTCGCGGTGGGCGATGCGGTAGCCGGGCTCGGCGTCGAAGACGCTGGCCGTGCCGGTCTCCAGCGGAACCCCCAGCTCGCGCAGCTCGGCCTTGTCCCGCTCGAACTTGCGCTGGAACGCTTCGTGGTCGCGCGCGTCGTCGGGGTCGTGCTCGTAGCCGGGCACGGTCGCGGCGATCTGCGCGGCGGTCAGGAACCGTCGCGTGGACAGGAGGCAGATCACCAGGTTGACCAGGCGTTCGGTGCGGGTCCGCGACACGGGTAGACGCTAGCAGCCGACGCGGCGCAGGCGTGCACCCACGCGGGCGTGCCGCACACTTGTTCGGATCGGGCCCCTCCCCCGGCGCGTCGCCGCCCGCGGCCATAGTGTTGCCCTCATGTCGCAGGGCGAGATGAAGACCGAGAGCGAGAGCGTCGGCACCGTGGTCGTCGCGGGCGCCGCCAACCTCGCCATCGCCATCGCCAAGCTGGTCGCCGGGCTGATCTCCGGGTCGGCCGCGATGCTCTCCGAGGCGGCGCACTCGGTCGCCGACACGACCACCGAGGTGCTGCTGTTCCAGGCGCTGCGCCGCGGGGCCCGCCCCGCCGACCAACGACACCCCTTCGGGTACGGCAAGGAGAGCTACGTCTGGGCGTTCTTCGCCGCCATGTTCACCTTCGTGGCCGGCGCCGGCTTCGCCGTCACCCACGGTGTCACCACGATCCTCGTGCACGAGCACAGCGGCGACTATCTGATCTCGTACATCGTCCTCGCGGTGTCGTTCGTCATCGAGTCGATCTCGCTGGCCCGGGCCGTGCGGCAGGTCCGCCGCGAGTCCCAGCGCTGGGACACCACACCCCGCCGGTTCCTGCGCCTGACCGCCGACACCACCGTCAAGGCGGTCTTCCTGGAGGACAGCGCGGCCCTGATCGGCCTGCTGCTGGCCGCGCTCGGCGTCGGCCTGTCCCAGGCCACCGGCGACGAGGTGTGGGACGGCATCGCGTCGATCCTGATCGGGTTGCTGCTGCTGGCCGTCGCCGGGATCCTGGCCAGTAACAACCTGTCGCTGCTGGTCGGCCGGGCCGTCCCGGAGCGGCTGCGCCGCGAGATCGAACGCGACCTGGCCGGGCTGCCCGAGATCGAGCGCATCGACACCCTGCTGACGATGCTGCTCGGCCCGGACGACATTCTCGTCGCCGCGAAGGTCGACTTCCGTGACGAGGCCACCGGCGCGGCCATCGAGGCCACCGCCGACGAGGCCGAGCGGCGGCTCACCGGCCGATACCCGGAGATCCGCTACGTCTTCCTCGACCCGACCCGCTCGCTGCCCGGAGCCGCCGGGCGGGCGCGCGACACCCAGGCCAGGCCGAGCGCGGACGCCGGCGGCGAGCCCGACCCCACCTGAGGGGCGGGCCGACCCGGGCGCGGGCCGGCTGGTCCCCGCCGCTAGCGTGCCCGTCATGGTGCGATGGCGGACGGGGACGGTGGCGGCGCTGCGGCGGCAGTGGACCGGGGCGGTGGAAGTCGACGTCGACCTGCCCGACGGCACGCGCATGCGGGCGCTGGCCTATCCCGAGCTGGTCGGCACGCCCGAGCCGGGCGACCGGGTGCTGCTCAACGCCGGCGCGCTGCTGATGGGCTTGGGCACCGGCGGATACGCCCTCGTGGTGGCCCTGCCGGACCGGCTGCCGCCGGACCCGCCGGACGCCGGTGACACCCGCGACGCCGGGCACCTGGTCAAGGCCCGCTACACCCCGTTGCAGCCGATCCTGCTCGGCGTCGACGAGGAGGCCAGCCCGCACCGCGCCCTGCTGGCCGACGCCGACGACCTGGGTGGGATGCCGGTGGTCACCGCCGACCTGCACTCGGCGCTGCCGGCGATTCTGGCCGGCATCCGGGCCGAGGCCCCGCACGCCCGGGTGGCGTACCTGCTCACCGACGGCGGGGCGCTGCCGGCCTGGTTCTCCCGCACGCTCGCCGGGCTGCGCGACGAGCTGGCCGGGACGATCACCGTCGGGCAGGCGTTCGGCGGCGACCTGGAGGCCACCACCCTGCACGGCGGCCTGCTCGCCGCCCGCCACGTGCTGGACGCGGACGTGGCCATCGTGGCCCAGGGTCCCGGCAACCTGGGCACCGGCACCCGGTGGGGTTTCTCCGGCGTCGCCGTCGGCGAGGCAGTCAACGCGATCGCCACGCTCGGCGGTCGGCCGGTCGGCTCACTGCGCATCTCCGACGCCGACCCCCGCCCCCGACACCGGGGTGTGTCGCACCACAGCCTCACCGCGTACGGCCGGGTGGCCCTCGCCCCGGCGGAGCTGGTGGTGCCCGACGACCTGGACCCGGCCCTCGCGGCCGAGGTCGACGCGGCGCTGGCGCCGCTGACGGCCCGACACCGGATCGTCCGAGTGCCCACCGCCGGCCTGGACGCCGCGCTGCGCGCCAGCGCCGTCCCCCTGTCCACGATGGGCCGCAACCTCGACGCCGACCACACCTACTTCGTGTCCGCCGCCGCAGCCGGCCGCCACGCCACCACCCTCCTCCCCTAACCCCCACCCCATTTGTCGCGTTGATCATGAAGTTATTGCCCTGACACGCCGGCCAGGCGGGCAATAACTTCATGATCAACCGGGGTGGGGCAGGGGTGGGACCGGGGTGGGTCAGCGGATCACCGGGCGTTGGTCTTTCGGCAGGGCTTCGATCAGCTCTCGGGGAAGGTTGAGGGTGTCCGCGCTGACCTGGGCCGGGGTGTTCGCCATCCACTGGGTCAGCGAGACGGACTCGAACCGGGGCTTGCGGAACATCTCCAGGAAGACCAGCGGCTCGGTGCCGAGGTTCTCGATGTAGTGGCCGTAGGCGAACGGCACGTACCCGACGTCACCCGAGCGCATGTCGAAGGTGCCCGCCACGCCCTGGCTGGCGAACACGCCCATCCGGCCGTGGCCGGAGAGGTAGTACTGCCACTCGTCGTCGGTCGGGTGCCAGTGCAGCTCGCGCATCCCGCCCGGATCGACCTCGACCAGCGCGGCGCAGATCGTGGTGGCCGCCGGGAACTGGGTGACGTCGGCGATGCGGACCTGGCCGCCCGCGAACCGCTGCGGCTGCTGCGCGAGCAGCCGGTGGCTCAGGCTGCGGGGTACGTCCCCGCTCGGGCTGACCACTTTGTCGCGGTCCAGCGGCGGCGGCACCTGCCCCGCGAAGATGTACTTCTCCCGCTCCGGGATCGAGTCGAGCTGCTCGGGTCGCCACCCGAAGTTCTTGGCCAGCACGTCCTTCGGGGTGTGCGCGAAGAAGTCGCTGATCAGGAACGTGCTGTTCTCGGTGAACGCGCCGTCGTCGAAGACGAGCAGGAACTCCACGCCCTCGTCGAGCGCCTGGATGTGGTGCGGCACCCCCTGCGGAAAGAACCACAGGTCACCGGCGCGTACGTCGTCGAGGAAGTTGCGGCCCTCCTGGTCGACGGCGCTGATCCGGGCACTGCCGCGCGACACGTACGCCCACTCGGACTGCTTGTGCCAGTGCAGCTCCCGGTACCCGCCCGGTTCCAGCGCCATGTCCACGCCGCTGAGCTCGGTGGCGATCGGCAGCTCCCGTACGGTCACCTCGCGGGTCCAACCGCCGCCCTGCACGCGGGTGTGCGCGTCGGAGAACGAGAACCGCAGGTTGGGCAGTGTCCCCGCGTCCGTGCTCGGCGGGGTCAGCAGATCGGGGTTCTGCCGGTCCCGGACCACGTCGCGCGGCCCGGGGTCCTGCCAGCCTCCCCCACCGCGTTCCGGCTGCGGCACCGTCCGGTCGTCGTCCATGATCGCCTCCCGCGTCGTCGCTTCCCGGTGTCGTCGGCGCGGGAGGCGGGCGGACCGCCCGCGACGGCGACGTCGGCGGATACCCGTCGACGCGACCCGGGCGGGCCAACCTCTGGCCCCGGCGGGTCACCGACGAACACCGCTCGCGACGAACGAGCGCGACAGCGCCGGTGGGTCAGCAACGGAC
The DNA here is from genome assembly GCF_043205095.1 of Micromonospora sp. NPDC047557. Classification (NCBI taxonomy): domain Bacteria; kingdom Bacillati; phylum Actinomycetota; class Actinomycetes; order Micromonosporales; family Micromonosporaceae; genus Micromonospora; species Micromonospora sp. NPDC047557. Next base: position 262,825 of record NZ_JBIDDK010000008.1, read on the forward strand.
ACCGCTCGCGCGACAGCGCGGGGCGGGATCAGGCGAGGAAGATCAGGGCGAGCCAGCCGCCCACGATGAGCACCAGCGCCAGGGCCAGCACCCACGTCGGCACGGTGTACTCACCGCGCCGGTTCCGGTCGATCTCGGCGCGGATCTTCTCCCGCCGGCGTTCGACCCAGTTCTGCCGCTCGGTGCCGCGCCCGGAGCGCTCGGAACGGTCGGGTGGCTCAGAAGTCGTCATGGCGCGCCCAGCCTACCGGGCCGGCCGGCCCCGTCGGCGGCACACCACCGCCGGGGCCGGCACACCCGTCACATGCTGGCGATCAACCGCTCCACCCGCTCGTCGTACGCCCGGAACGGGTCCTTGCAGAGCACGGTGCGCTGCGCCTGGTCGTTGAGCTTCAGGTGCACCCAGTCGACGGTGAAGTCGCGCCGCTTCTCCTGGGCGTGGCGGATGAACTCGCCGCGCAGCCGCGCCCGCGTGGTCTGCGGCGGGGTCTCCTTGGCCTCGAAGATCTCCGGGTCGGTGGTCACCCGGTCCACTTCGCCGCGACGCTCCAGCAGCCCGTAGAGGCCCCGCCCACGGCGCACGTCGTGGTACGCCAGGTCCATCTGCGCCACCCGGGGGTGCGACAGCGGCAGGTCGTGCTTGCGCTGGTAGCGCTCGATCAGCCGCAGCTTGCTGACCCAGTCGATCTCGCGCGAGACCGGCTCCAGGTCACCGCTCTCCACCGCGTTGAGCACCCGGCCCCACAGCTCGACGACCCGCTTGGCGGCCTGGTCGCCACCGCGGCGCTCGACGAACTCGGTGGCCTTGGCCAGGTACTCCTGCTGGATGTCCAGCGCGCTGACCTCCTTGCCGGAGGCGAGGCGCACCTTGCGCCGGCCGGTGATGTCGTGCGACACCTCGCGGATCGCCCGGATCGGGTTCTCCAGCGACAGGTCCCGCATGACGACCCCGGCCTCGATCATCCGCAGCACGATGTCGGCGGTGCCGACCTTGAGCAGCGTGGTGACCTCGTTCATGTTCGAGTCGCCGACGATCACGTGCAGGCGCCGGTAGCGCTCGGCGTCGGCGTGCGGCTCGTCGCGGGTGTTGATGATCGGTCGGCTGCGGGTCGTCGCCGAGGAGACGCCCTCCCAGATGTGCTCGGCTCGCTGGGACAGGCAGTAGACCGCGCCACGCGGAGTCTGCAGGACCTTGCCGGCCCCACAGATCAACTGCCGGGTGACCAGGAACGGGATGAGCACGTCAGCGAGCCGGCCGAACTCGCCGTGCCGCGAGACCAGGTAGTTCTCGTGGCAGCCGTACGAGTTGCCGGCCGAGTCGGTGTTGTTCTTGAACAGGTAGATCTCACCTGCGATGCCCTCGTCGTGCAGCCGCTTCTCCGCGTCGACGAGCAGCCCCTCCAGGATCCGCTCGCCGGCCCGGTCGTGGGCCACCAGGTCGGTCACCGAGTCGCACTCCGGTGTCGCGTACTCCGGGTGCGACCCGACGTCCAGGTAGAGACGGGCCCCGTTGCGCAGGAACACGTTGCTCGACCGACCCCAGGACACGACGCGACGGAACAGATACCGCGCGACCTCGTCCGGGGACAGCCGCCGCTGCCCGCGATAGGTGCAGGTGACGCCGTACTCGGTCTCGAGGCCGAAGATTCGCCGCTCCATGATGAGACATTAGCCGCCCGGAGGCCCGGTTCGTCACTGTCACACCACAGGTCGTGCCTCGGGGGTGGTCACATACCGGCTGAGTGCGACATTCCGTCCGGCCCGAGACTCGCCACGAACCGCCGGCAGGCGTCGTACTCCGGCAGCAGGCCGCGCTCGCGGGCCTGCGCCAGGGTCGGCGCGGCGTCGTCGCGCGCGGACAGCAGCGGGACCTCGGCGGGCCACTCGATGCCCAGCTCCTCGTCCAGCGGGTGCACCGCGTGCTCGCCGGTCGGGTTGTACGTGGCCGAGCAGAGGTAGCTCAACGTCGCGTCGTCGGTCAGCGCGCAGAAGCCGTGCCCCAGCCCTTCGCTGAGGTAGACCGCCCGCCGGTCGGTGTCGTCCAGCCGGACGCCCTCCCACCGGCCGAAGGTCGGCGAGCCCACCCGCAGGTCCACGATCACGTCCAGAACCGCGCCGCGCACACACGTCACGTACTTGGCCTGCCCGGGCGGCACGTCGGCGAAGTGGACGCCGCGCACCACGCCGCGCGCCGAGACCGACAGGTTGGCCTGGGCCAGCCGCAGCGGGTGCCCCACCGCCTCGGCGAGGTGGTCGAAGCGGTACCACTCCATGAACATGCCGCGCGGGTCGCCGTGCTGCTGGGGGGTGATCTCCCAGGCGCCCTCGATGCCCAGCTCCCGGATCTTCATGGGCCCACCCGCGCTTCGTTCTTCTCGGCCAGCAGCCCGAACAGGTAGTCGCCGTAGCCGCTCTTGACCAACGGCTCAGCGAGCGCGCGCAGCTGGTCGTCGTCGATGAGGCCGGCCCGCCAGGCCACCTCCTCGACACAGCCGATCTTCAGGCCCTGCCGCTCCTCGATCACCCGGACGAACTCGCCGGCCTGCATCATCGAGGCGAACGTGCCGGTGTCCAGCCAGGCCGTGCCCCGGTCCAGCAGGGTGACGGACAGCTCGCCGGTCTCCCGGTACGTCTCGTTGACCGCCGTGATCTCCAGCTCGCCGCGAGCGCTCGGGGTGAGCTTGGCGGCGATGTCGACCACCCGGTTGTCGTAGAAGTACAGGCCGGGCACCGCGTAGCGGGACTTCGGCCGGGCCGGCTTCTCCTCGATCGAGAGCACCCGCCCCTCGGCGTCGAAGTCCACCACCCCGTACTCCTGCGGGTTGGCCACCGGGTACGCGAACACCCGGCCGCCGACCAGGTCGCCGTGGGCGGCGAGCTGCCGACCCAGACCGACGCCGTGGAAGATGTTGTCGCCGAGGATCAGCGCCACCGACTCGTCACCGATGAAGTCCGCGCCCAGCACGAACGCCTGGGCGATGCCCTCCGGGCGGGCCTGCGTGACGTACTCCAGCCGCAGCCCGAACTGGCTGCCGTCGCCGAGCAGACGGCGGAACTGGTCCTGGTCCTCCGGTGTGGTGATCACCAGGATCTCCCGCACCCCGGACATCACCAGGGTGGAGAGGGGGTAGTAGATCATCGGCTTGTCGAAGACCGGCATCAGCTGCTTGGACACTGCCCGGGTGATCGGCCAGAGCCGGGAACCGGTGCCGCCGGCGAGTAGGATTCCGCGCACCGGGGGAGCTTAGCCGCTCCCAGCCCGTCGGCATGTCGGTGGTCGCCGCCGACAGCCGGCCCACCGCTTCGCGTACACTCCTGGACCCGTGAGGATCCTCGTCACCGGCGGTGCCGGATTTATCGGTTCAGAGTACGTCCGCATGCTGCTGGGCGTGCCTGGCGGCACCGCCTCGGGCGTGCCCGCGGTCGACCCCGCCGGCGTGACCGTGCTCGACAAGCTCACCTACTCGGGCAACCTGGCGAACCTCGACCCGGTGCGCGACGACCCGCGGCTGCGCTTCGTGCAGGGCGACATCTGCGACCCCGGTGTGGTCGACGAGGTCGTCGCCGGGCACGACGTGATCGTGCACTTCGCGGCGGAATCGCACGTCGACCGCTCGATCGCCGGAGCCGCGCCGTTCGTCACCACCAACGTGCTCGGCACCCAGACGCTGCTGGACGCGGCGCTGCGCCACGGCACCGGCCGCTTCGTGCACGTGTCGACCGACGAGGTGTACGGGTCGATCGACGAGGGCTCCTGGACGGAGACCTGGCCCCTCGCGCCGAACTCGCCGTACTCGGCCTCGAAGGCAGGCTCCGACCTGCTCGCCCTGGCCTACCACCGCACCCACGGCATGGACGTGGTGGTCACCCGCTGCTCCAACAACTACGGGCCGTACCAGTTCCCCGAGAAGGTCATCCCGCTGTTCGTCTCCAACCTGCTCGACGGCGGCACCGTTCCGCTCTACGGGGACGGTGGCAACGTCCGCGACTGGCTGCACGTGCACGACCACTGCCGGGGTATCGCGCTGGTTGCGCAGAAGGGCCGCGCCGGCGAGGTCTACAACATCGGCGGCGGCACCGAGCTGACCAACAAGGAGCTGACCGGTCTGCTGCTGGAAGCCTGCGGCGCCGGCTGGGACCGAGTCGTCCCGGTCACCGACCGCAAGGGCCACGACCGCCGCTACTCGCTGGACATCACCAAGATCAACCAAGAGCTGGGGTACGCCCCGAGCATCGACCTCACCGACGGTCTCGCGCAGACCGTGCAGTGGTACCGCGACAACCGGGCCTGGTGGGAGCCGCTGAAGGCGGCGCCGACCGCATGACCCGGGCGATCACCAACGATCGGTTCCCCCGTTCCATCCCCCGATCGGCGTACAGTGTGCTAGGGCACGGCCGTTGGGCCGCCGCGGGTCTGCCACCCCTCACGGGCTGGCACACCACCCTGGCCGCCACGTTCGCCTCCGCCGCTCCACCCGCCCCGTGGAAGGTCGCATGAAGCTCACCCTCGTCACCGGCTTGACCGGCCTGATATTGCTGGCCACGATCGTCGAGCTGCTGCGCCGCCGGCAGCTCCGCGAAAAGTACGGCATGCTCTGGCTCGGCGTCCTGGTGATCGTCATTCCGCTGTCGCTCTTCCCCCGCCTGCTGGACAACGTCGCCGAACTGCTCGGCGTCCAGTCCGGCGTGAGCCTCGTGCTCTTCCTCGGCATCGTCTTCCTCCTGCTGGTCTGCGTGCACCTCAGCTGGGAGGTCAGCGCCCTGGAGGAAGAGACCCGCACCCTGGCAGAAGACTTCGCCCTCCTGCGCGCCGAGATCGACGCGGACCGGGCGGCCCGAGACGAACTGGTGTCGCACGATGGTTAACGGCAAGCGGGTCCTGATCATCATCCCCGCGCTCAACGAGTCCGGTTCGATCGCCGACGTCGTCGGAGAGGTCCGCGGCGAACTGCCCGGCGTCGACGTGCTCGTCGTCGACGACGGCTCCACCGACCGCACCGCCGCCGTCGCCGTGGCGGCCGGCGCCCGGGTCGCCAAGCTGCCGTACAACCTCGGCGTCGGCGGCGCCATGCGCCTGGGCTACCGGTACGCCCGCGACCACGACTACGACGTGGCCATCCAGATCGACGCCGACGGCCAGCACGACCCCCGGTACGTGCCGAAGCTCGTCGACCTGCTCGACGAGACCGACCTGGTGATCGGCGCCCGGTTCGCCGGCGAGGGCGACTACAGCGTCCGCGGCCCCCGCCGCTGGGCCATGGTCATGCTCTCCGGGGTCCTCTCGCGTGTCGCCCGCACCAAGCTCACCGACACCACCTCCGGCTTCCGGGCCGCCAACCGCCGGGTGATCGACATGTTCGCCACCTGGTACCCGGTGGAGTACCTGGGTGACACGGTCGAGACGCTGGTGCACACCGCCCGGCGGGGCTACACCATCCGCCAGGTGCCGGTGGCCATGCGCAAGCGGATGGCGGGCACTCCCAGCCACTCCCCTGCCAAGGCCATGATCTACCTCGGTCGTGCCTTCGCCGTGCTCACGTTGGCGCTCATTCGCCGGTGATCCGCCGGCTCCTGAGTCTCGTCCCACCGGGGACCGTCGCCGTCGGCGCCGGCCTGGCCCTGCTGGGGCTCGCCTCCTACGTCCACCTGGCCGTCGCCGGGCACAGCCTCACCGAGGCGGACTACTCGTCGCTCGCGGCGCTCTGGACGATCGTCTTCACGCTCGGCATCGGCCTGTTCATGCCCGTCGAGCAGGAGGTCGCCCGCCTCGTCGCCGGCCGGCGCAGTCAGGGCCTCACCCCCGGGCCCGTGCTGGCCCGGGGGGCCGCCCTGGCCCTCGGTCTGCTGGTCGCCATCGTCGCGCTGATCGTCATCGCCCGGGCGCCGCTCGCCGACCGGCTCTTCGCTGGTGACAACGACATGGTCATCGTGCTGATCGGGTCGCTCGCCGCGCTCGCCGTCGCGCACACCACCCGCGGCGTGCTCTCCGGCCTGCAACTGTTCCCCTGGTACGGCACCCAGCTCGGCGTCGACGGCGGCCTGCGCATCGTCCTCGTCGCCCTGCTCGGTCTGACCGGCGTCACCTCCCCCGTCTGGTTCGGCGCGGTGCTGATCGCCGCGCCGCTGATCGGCGTGGCGGTCACCGCCCCACCGGTCCTGCGGGCCATCGGCGGCGGCGTCCCCGTCGCCTGGGCCTCGTTCCTGCGCGGCCTCGGTCTGCTCATCGCGTCCAGCCTGCTCTCCCAGGTCGTCGTCAACATCGGCGTGATCAACGTCAAGGTGCTGGACCCGTCCGACGTGGCCACCGCCGGCGCCCTGCTCTCCGCGCTGGTGCTGGTCCGGATCCCGCTGTTCGTCTTCGCGTCGCTGCAGGCGTCCCTGCTCCCCGGTCTCGCCACCTCCGCCACCACCGGCGACCGCACGGCCTTCAACGGCCTCCTGCGCCGGGCCCTGGGCGTCGTCACCGCGCTCGGCCTCACCGGCGCCGTGCTCGCCGTCCTGCTCGGCCCGTGGCTGGTGCAGACCCTGTTCGACGCGCCCGACGTCCTCGGCCACGGCGACTTCGCCTGGCTCGCGGCAGCCACCCTCGCCTACCTCTGGGCGATGGTCCTCGGTCAGGCGCTGCTCGCCCTCGACCGGCACCGGGCGCAGGCCGTCGCCTGGGCCGTCGGCGTGGCCGCGCTGGTCGTCGCCACCCTCGCCCCGGTCGCCACCGCGCTACGGGTCGAGCTCGGCTACGCCATCGGCTCCGTGGTGGTCGCCGCCACGATGGCCGCCCTGCTGCGCGGCACCCGCACCGGCGGCACGACCCCCACCGACGTCCCGCACCGCGAGGCCGTCACACCCGGGGTGACCGGAGGGCTCTGACCCCGCGCCGCCCACGCCCGCCGCGTATCGCCAGCGGCCGACGTACCGGCCCGCCCACGGCCCACGGCCCGGGGCGGGGCCGGGCGGGGAACGCAAAGCGGCGGGCGGCCCGGGAAACTGGCCGCCCGCCGACATGACCCGCCCTACTTGCCGTCCGCCGGCTTGTCCTCCAGGTCTGCGGAGCCCGCCGACGTCGTCGGCTTGTGCGCCTCAGTGGTCGGCTGCGCCGGCGTGTCCGGCCCGCCCGCCTCGGCCGGCTCCTCCGCTGCCGCGACATCGCCGTCCAGCAGCGCCGTCAGCGCCGCGCCCGTGATCCGGCGGAACGTACGCCCCACCCGCTGACGGTCCAGCACCGCCACCTCGAGCTGGTTGGCGGCGATCGTGCGGGCCGCGCCGCCCTCACCACCGACGCTGCTCAACGCCTGCACCGCCACCCGGGCCGCCTCACCGAGGGACATGTCCGCCCGGTGCTGCGACTTCAGCACACCGGTGATCGCCTCGGCCTGGCCACCCATGGCCATCCGGCCCGGCTCGTCGTTGACCGACCCGTCATAGGTGAGCCGGTACAGCTCGTCGTCATCCGGAGTCGTCCCGACCTCGGCGACGCAGATCTCCACCTCGAACGGCTTCGACTGCTCGGTGAAGATCGCGCCGAGCGTCTGCGCGAACGCGTTGGCAAGCGCCCGCCCGGTGACGTCGCGTCGGTCGTAGCTCAGGCCGTTCAGATCGGCCATCCGCACCCCGGCCCGGCGCAGGTTCTCGAACTCGTTGTACCGACCGACGGCGGCGAAGCCGATCCGGTCGTAGATCTCGCTGACCTTGTGCAGGGCGCTGGAGAGGTTCTCCGCGACGAAGAGCACCCCGCCGGAGTAGCTCAGGACCACCGCGCTGCGACCCCGAGCGATGCCCTTGCGGGCCAGCTCGGAGCGGTCGCGCATGATCTGTTCGGGCGAGGCGTAGAACTGCATGGCCACGGCGGCGGTTCTCCTTACGGCGCTGTGCTGACGACTGCGGACTGGTGGGGGTGGACGGGGCTCATCCGCCCGGGTTCTCCATCCGGCCGGCGACCACACCCTCGGCGATCGCCGCCGTCTCGGTGTCGGTCAACCGGCGGGTGCCCTCGGCGGTAGCGGTCATCACCACCGGATAGATCCGGCGAGTCAGGTCCGGTCCGCCGGTCGCGGTGTCGTCGTCGGCCGCGTCGTAGAGCGCCTCGACCGCGAGCCGGGTCGCGTCGTCCACGGACAGACCCGCCCGGAAACGCTTCTTCAGCGCCGACTTCGCGAAGAGCGAGCCCGAGCCGATCGCGTCGTACCCGGTCTCCTCGTACGGGCCACCCGTCACGTCGAAGCTGAAGATCCGCCCCGCCCGCGCCGGATCGGCGGCGGCCAGGTCGAAGCCGGCGAACAGCGGCACCACGGCGAGGCCCTGCATGGCCGCGCCCAGGTTGCCCCGGATCATCGACGCCAGCCGGTTGGCCTTGCCGTCGAGCGAGAGCATCGCGCCCTCGATCTTCTCGTAGTGCTCCAGCTCCACCTGGAACAGTCGCATCAGCTCGATGCCGATGCCCGCGGTGCCCGCGATGCCGACAAGCGAGTACGCGTCGGCGGGGTGCACCTTCTCGATGTCGCGCTGGGCGATCAGGTTGCCCATGGTGGCCCGTCGGTCGCCGGCCATCACCACGCCACCGGCGGCCGAGATCGCCACGATGGTGGTCGCGTGCGGCGCCAGGTCGGCGGCCATGCCCGGCGGCAGCGGCCGACGACCGGGCAGCATCTCGGGCGCCACCCGGCTCAGAAACGTGGTGAAGGAGGACGTCCCCGCGTTGGTGAACACATCTGGTAGACGCCCGGATGGATCAAAGCCCGCTGCCACGTGGTTCCTCTCAGGTACGTGATCGCCCTGGCCAGCCTCGTAGGACTGTCACGGAACTGGCCAAGACCACCGTTGCAGTTGAAGCAGAGTATCCCGCGCACCCACCCGGTGCGATGGTCGTGGTCCAGATGTTGCGGGTCCGCGCCGCCACAGATCGCGCAGACCCCGCCCTGCTCGGCCAGGAGCTCCTGAAACTCCTTATCCCCGATGCCGTAGCGCCGCTGGAGGTGGTACTCGCGACTGCCGCCATGCAGTCGGAGCCTGCTCTCCTTGCCCTTCTCGTTGTGGCAGGGCTTGCAGTATCGGCCGTAACCGCTGCGGGCGGACCGGTTACGCGGAAAGTCATCGAGGGGCTTCGTGACATCGCAGTGCGGGCACCGCCGATGACCCTCTGGCACGGCGGGCGGCTGCCGCACGTCCCTGCCCTGCTGCTCCTTCACGCGCTTGGCATAGCTCGCCTTGGATCGAACATTGAAGCAGGGCTTGCAGTAGCTACCCCGACCGTCCGGTCGCTTGCTGTTCGCGCAGAATCGATCAAGGGGCAGCCACTCGCCGCAGTCGCGGCAGCGGCGGTGGCCATCCCGGTCACCCAGAGGCATGTCCGTTTTGCCCGGCTATGCCCTATTCGCCCCCTTTTTGGACGTAGCCCCTGACAAATTCCTCTGCGTTCTCCTCCAGGACCGAGTCGATCTCGTCGAGCAGGTCGTCGACGTCCTCGGTGATCTCGGCGTGCCGCTCGGCCACCTCGGGGTTGGCCTCCGTGGTGACGTCCTCGATCTCCTCGCCCTGGCGGGACTTGCCGGACTGCGACTGGCCGCCGCTGTCATGAGTGGCCATTGCTGCCTCCTCCACGATCGTCTGCGATGAACTTACCTCGCTCGGACGACGAAAAGCCCGCTGCGCGCCGGCTTGCGGCGCACAGCGGGCATTCGGGGCCGCGTTCAGCCGCCGGTCAGCGTCTCCAGGAGGTCCTTGGCGCTGGCGCAGCGGTCGAACAGGGCGCCGACGTGGGCGCGGGTGCCTCGCTCCGGCTCCATCATCGGCACCCGGACCAGCGACTCGCGGCCGACGTCGAAGATCACCGAGTCCCAGCTCGCGGCGACCACCTCGGAGGCGTACTGGGCGAGGCAGCGGCCACGGAAGTAGGCCCGGGTGTCCTCCGGGGGCTCGGTCATGGCGCTGCGGGTCTCCTCGTCGGTGAGCAGCGTCTTCATCGCCCCGCGGGAGACCAGCCGGTTGTAGAGGCCCTTCTCCGGGCGAACGTCGGAGTACTGCAGGTCGACGAGCTGGAGCTTGTGCGAGCCCCAGCCGAGCTTCTCCCGCTCCCGGTAGCCCTCCAGCAGCCGCAGCTTGGCCACCCAGTCGAGCTCGTCGGCGCAGAGCATCGGGTCGCGGCCGAGCCGGTCCAGCACGTCCTCCCAGCGGTCCAGCACGTCGGCGGTCTGCTCGTCGACGTCGGTGCCGTAGCGGTCGTCGACAAAGGACCGCACCCGCTCCAGGTACGCCCACTGCACGTCCAGGGCGGTCAGGCGGCGGCCGTCGCGCAGCCTCATGAGGTGCGTGAGCGAGGGGTCGTGGCTGACCGCGCGCAGTTCGCTGACCGGGTCGGCGATGCCGAGGTCGGGGCCGAGCGCCTTCTCCTCGATCATGGTGAGGATCAGCGCGGTGGTGCCCACCTTGAGGTAGGTGGAGATCTCGGAGAGGTTGGCGTCGCCGATGATGACGTGCAGCCGGCGGTACTTGTCGGCGTCGGCGTGCGGCTCGTCGCGGGTGTTGATGATCGGCCGCTTGAGGGTGGTCTCCAGGCCGACCTCGACCTCGAAGAAGTCGGCGCGCTGGGAGATCTGGAAGCCGCTCTGCCCGCCGTCCTGCCCGATGCCGACGCGGCCGGCGCCGCAGACGATCTGCCGGGTCACGAAGAACGGCGTCAGGTACGCCACGATGTCGGCGAACGGGGTCTGGCGGCGCATCAGGTAGTTCTCGTGGGCGCCGTAGCTGGCGCCCTTGTTGTCGGTGTTGTTCTTGTAGAGGTGGATCGGCTGGCTGCCGGGGATGGTGGCGGCCCGGCGGGACGCCTCGGCCATGACCCGCTCGCCGGCCTTGTCCCAGCGCACGATGTCGCGGGGGGTGGTGACCTCGGGTGTGGAGTATTCGGGGTGGGCGTGGTCCACGTAGAGGCGTGCGCCGTTGGTGAGTATCACGTTGGCCAGGCCGAGATCCTCGTCGGCGAGAGCCTCGGCGGGGTCGTACGCGGCCCCGGAGTACGTGAAGCCGCGGGCGTCCCGCAGTGGCGACTCCTCCTCGTAGTCCCAGCGGGCACGCCCGCCCCGGTTGAGCTCGGGCCGGGCCCCGTAGGCGTTGACCACCTGGGACGAGGTGACCATCGGGTTGGCTCCGGCCTGGCCGGGCACGGAGATGCCGTACTCGACCTCGGTGCCCATGATCCGACGTACCGTCATGCGACCACTCGCTTCGCTCGTCGCTGGAGCGGGCGTGCCTGCCCGCTCACACCATCGAGACTAGTCTGCGTCGTGACCGACCGAGCGGCCCTGCCGGTCGGCGCGGCGCGTCACCGGGCCGTGGCGGGCTTGAGTGGCACCACAGTGAGTCCGTCGCGCAGCGCCGGGTCGGCGGCGAGCGCGCCGTCGATGGTCTGCTGGGCTTCGGGGCTGGCGACGATGAGGCGCAGTGGACGGGGGGTGCGGCGCAGGATCTCGACGGTCCGGGCTGGCTCCTCGAAGATCGAGAAGTAGATTCCGGGTTCGGTCTGGCCGCTGGTGCCCTGCATCGCGGAGAGGAAGATCGACTCCCGGTAGCCCTGGTTGGCTCGCTTGTCGATGATGAGGGTGACGGTGCCGGGGATCGCCGGGTAGTTGCGGTTGGCGGTGGTGGCGATCGACGCGGAGCGGGAGATTCCGCTGACGTCCCGGCGCGCCCAGTCCGTCGCCCAGGTGCGGTCCTTGCCGGTGCGGTGGAAGTAGCCGCCGGTCCAGCCGAGCAGACCGGTGCCGGCGAGCACGGCGAGTGTCACCAGGGTGGCCGTGGCGACGGCGGGGAGTGCCTGGGTGACGCGTTGGCGGCGCGACGCGGCGTCGACGCGCGGGGCGGGCACGGGCACCAGTCGGACGAGTGCGGACGCCCCGAGGATGAGCACGACGATGACCAGGTGCGCGGTCTTGCCGAAGTAGTAGGCGGGTTCGGTGCCGGTGACAAGGTTGGCCACGGCGATGCTCGCGGAGAAGAGCAGGGCCACGGCGAGGGTGACAAGGTACCGCCGCCAGGTGGATTCACCCAGGTTGGTACGGGTGAGAACGGCGGCGAGCACTATCGCCCCGAGCCCGAGCAGGGTGTTGTAGGTCTCGACCATGGGCGTGCCACCGGGCGCCGTGAGCGCCTCGCTCTGGCCGGCGATGAGCAGGCCGAGCAGGGCGATCAGTGGGGCCAGCAGGGCGGTTGGCACCGCGACGGCGGCGACGGTGCCGGCGCGGGCGCGCAGCCGACGCCGATCGGCGACGAGCCAGCAGAGCACCATACCGCCGACGGGGAACAGGAACAGGTAGTAGCTGAAGCCGATCCCGATGAGAAGCGCCCCGACCACGATGAGTTGTTCGCGTAGCCGGCGCAGGGGGCGGACGACGAGGGCGATGAGGATCGTCGACAGGCTGAGCCCGAAGGTCTCGCTGGGATAGCCGGCGACGAGCAGGCGGGGCAGTTCGGTTCCGAGGGCGAGGGCCGTGGTGGCGATGATGAGCACGACTCGAAGCAGCGGGCGCAGGGGGCCGGCGACGTGCTGAACGGCCCAGCACAACACGAGCAGCAACCCGGCGAAGGTGGCCAGGCACCAGAACAGGTAGTGGTCCATCAGCCGGGTCCCGGTGGGCGGGTCGCCGGCGCTGCGGAGGAAACCGTCGAGCAGCGCGGTGGTGAGGTGCCAGCCCTGGGGATAGTGCACGAGGCCGGAGAAGACGTACTCGCGCGCGGTGTCCGGGTCGATGAAGAGGTAACCGCCGAGGCGGTCGATCGCGTCGAAGAGGGCGGGGTGGCGACTGTTGTCCTCGCCGGCCATGGCCAGGTTGAGTCGCTCACTGAACCTGTCGGTCCGCAGGTAGGGAGAGGCGAGGTAGCCGGCGCCGAGGGCGGCGGCGGCGAACGAGGCGATGTCCGACCAGCCGGGGCGAGGTAGCCGGGGCATGCGCCGGGACAGTACGGCGCTCAGGGTCAGCACGGTCAGTGCCAAGCCGGTGACGGGTACGGGGTGCAGGCCCCAGGGCCAGACGGTGAAGAGCAGCCCGGCGGCGCAGGTGAGGCCGGCGAGCAGGGCGAGGGCGAGCGTCACCCGGTCGAGCAAGGTGCGTCCGGAGCGCAGGAGGCTGGCCGTGCCGAGCAGGATCAGTGGGGGCAGCAGCCACGCGGCGTGTACGGCGTTCGCGGCGAACGGGACGATCCAACAGCCGAGCAGGATCACGAGCAGCGGGAGTGTTCCGGGGTGCCGGGCCGTCGGCGGGGCGGGAGGCGTCACGGCCGGCCGCTGGCTGTCCGTGCCACCTGGCACTGCTGGCATTTCGACGGTGGCGTCGGCACGCACGTGTGTCCTCGTTCGGTCGGTCGGCAAAGTCGCCGCAGTCTAGCGGTAAGCGGCGTGCCTGTTGGGCCGCCCGTCGCAGGCCCGCGGCACGGTGCGGTGGACGTACGACGGCGGCACCAGAGCTAGCTGGTGCCGCCGCCGGGAGTTGTCAGAGGTACTGGCCGGTGTTGCTGGCGGTCTCGATGGACCGGCCGGCCTCGGCGCCCTTGCCGCCGGAGACGAGCGTGCGGATGTAGACGATCCGCTCGCCCTTCTTGCCGGAGATGCGGGCCCAGTCGTCGGGGTTGGTGGTGTTGGGCAGGTCCTCGTTCTCGCGGAACTCGTCGACGCAGGCGTCGAGCAGGTGCTGCAGGCGCAGGCCCTTGCGACCGGAGGTGAGGAACTCCTTGATGGCCATCTTCTTGCTCCGGTCGACGATGTTCTGGATCATCGCGCCGGAGTTGAAGTCCTTGAAGTAGAGGACTTCCTTGTCACCGTTGGCGTAGGTGACTTCGAGGAAGCGGTTCTCCTCGGTTTCGGAGTACATCCGCAGCACCACGGCGTCGATCATCGCGGCGACGGTGGCCTGGGGGTCGGCTCCGTGTTCGGCGAGGTCGTCCGGGTGCAGCGGGAGCCCGGAGAGGATGTACTTGGAGAAGATGTCCTTCGCCGCCTCGGCGTCCGGTCGCTCGATCTTGATTTTCACGTCGAGCCGACCGGGGCGCAGGATCGCCGGGTCGATCATGTCTTCCCGGTTGGAGGCGCCGATGACGATGACGTTCTCCAGGCCCTCCACGCCGTCGATCTCACTGAGCAGCTGCGGGACGATCGTGTTCTCCACGTCGGACGAGACGCCGGAGCCGCGGGTCCGGAAGATCGAGTCCATCTCGTCGAAGAACACGATCACCGGGGTGCCCTCGCCGGCCTTCTCCCGAGCCCGCTGGAAGATCAGCCGGATGTGCCGCTCGGTCTCGCCGACGTACTTGTTGAGCAGCTCCGGGCCCTTGATGTTGAGGAAGAAGCTGGTGTGCTTCTCCTTGCCCTGGCGCTCGGCGATCTTCTTGGCCAGCGAGTTGGCCACCGCCTTGGCGATCAGCGTCTTGCCGCAGCCGGGCGGGCCGTAGAGCAGGATGCCCTTGGGTGGGCGGAGCTGGTGCTCGCGGAAGAGGTCCGCGTGCAGGAACGGCAGCTCCACCGCGTCGCGGATCTGCTCGATCTGCGACTGGAGGCCACCGATGTCGCTGTAGTCGACGTCGGGCACCTCCTCCAGGACCAGCTCCTCGACCTCGCTCTTGGGGATCCGCTCGTACGCGTACGCCGAGCGGGGCTCGATCATGAGCGAGTCGCCGGCCCGGATCGCCGAGCCGATGAGCGTCTCGGCGAGGTGCACGATGCGCTCCTCGTCGGAGTGGGAGACCACCAGCGCCCGGTCGCCCGGCCCGCCGTTCGGTCCCTCCAGGATCTCCTTGAGCATCACGACCTCACCGACCCGCTCGTACCCGAACGCGTCGACGATGTTGAGCGCGTCGTTGAGCAGGACCTCCTGGCCGCGGCGCAGTTCGTCCACGTCCAGTGAGGGCGAGACGGCGACCCGCAGCTTTCGGCCGCCGGTGAAGACGTCCACCGTCCCGTCGTCGTGCTTGGCCAGGAAGACTCCGTAGCCACTCGGCGGCTGTGCGAGCCGGTCGATCTCCTCCTTGAGCGTGACGATCTGCGTGCGAGCCTCCTTGAGGGTGCTCACCAGCCGGTCGTTGTTCTCGGTCAGCCGCGCCAACTGTGCCTGGGTGGCCGCCAGCCGCTCTTCGAGCTGCCGGACGTGTCGGGGGCTTTCGGTCAACTTCCGCCGCACCAGGGCGAGTTCCTCCTGAAGGAACGCGACCTGCGTGGAGAGATCGTGGGCTTCCTTCTCCCACCGTGCGGCGCGCGAGTCCGCGTCGTCGCTGCGTGCTGCCACGTCCCACCTCCCCGGGGGGCTTGAACGTTCTGACCTAACACTAGCCGCTATGAGCCCGATTCGGTCCCACGCAACACCCTCGTCACCGAACCTTGATCGCCAAGGGTGGCCTGGCGGGCCGGTACGGGCGTTCAGGTACCGTCGGAGGCTGGTACGGGAGAACATGGGGGGTGCACCGGTGGCCGAGGTCGCGACCGACCAGTTGCAGGTCTGGGTGGACCAGGATCTCTGCACGGGTGACGGGCTCTGCGTGCAGTACGCGCCGGAGGTGTTCGAGTTCGACATCGACGGCCTGGCGTACGTCAAGGGCGTCGACGGTGAGCTGCGGATGGCGCCGGGCAGCCGGGTGGACGTGCCCGCGCACCTGCGCCTCGAAGTGATCGACTCCGCGAAGGAGTGCCCGGGCGACTGCATCCACGTGGTGCGCGGCGACGGCGTCGAGGTCGCCGGCCCGGACGCCGAGGACGACTGAGCCGGACGGGCGCCGGCGTCGCGCAATCCACGTGACGCCGGCTCGACCCGCCCCGGGGCGGCTCAGAGCATCGGGCGGCCGACCACCGACGCCACCAGCCGGGCGAACTCCTCCAGCCGGGCGATCTGCCCGGCGCCGCCGTCGTCGAGGGTCTTGCCGAAGCGCAGCGCGTCGTGCCGGGGCGTACCCGCCATCTCCTCGCTCGGCGGGGCCTCGTCCAACGAGGTGAGCAGCAGGTAGACGTCGATGCTGTCGACTCGGATCTCGCCGCTGTCGGAGCGGTTGAGCCGCCGCCGGCAACCCACCTCGGTGACCGTGGAGACCGGCACGACCCGCAGGGACGACGTCATCGACCCCGGCGGCCCCTCCCCCGGCGGCACGTCCTCGCCGTGCCACAGGATCAGCCGGCTGCCGTCGCAGACGACGACCTCCTGCCACACGCCGTTGACCTCGTTGACGAAGCGTTCCAGGGTGAAGCCGAGCACCGAGGCGCCGCGCAGCACCCCGCCGAGCGCCTCCAGGGCGACGTCCGGGTCGCGCAGATAGGCCCGCGCCGCCGACTCCAGGTCCTGGTAGGGCGACCAGTCCGGAAACACGGCGGGCAGGTCGCCGCCGCCGTAACCCGGTCGGCTCATGCCGCCGCCTCCCCCCGCTCGCCGATGGTCACGGCCTGTCCATCTCCCCCGTCGCGTCGGGCTGCCCGCCGGCGGCCCGGACGGCGGCCGCCTGCCGGGCCGCCTCGGCCTCGCGCAGGTCCTGCCGGCGCTGCGCGTACGCCTCGGTGCCCTTGCTGGGCTTGCGGCGGCGTGGCGGCGCGGTGACGCCCGGGGCGAGCTTGCGCGCGGCGACCAGGAACGCGGTGTGCGCGATCATCCGGTGGTCGGGGCGGACGGCGAGGCCCTCGGCGTGCCAGTCGCGCACCAGCGACTCCCAGGCACGGGGCTCGGTCCAGCCGCCGCGCTCGCGCAGCGCCTCGACGAGTTCGGAGAGCTGGGGCGTGGTGGCCACGTAGCCGATGAACACGCCGCCGGGCACCAGCGCCCGCTCGACCATGTCGAGGGTCTCCCAGGGGGTCAGCATGTCCAGGATGATCCGGTCGAAGCCGGTCTCCTGGCACTGTGCGACGTCGCCGACGTGCAGGTGCCAGGAGGGGTGCGGCCCGTTGAAGAACGCCTCGACGTTGCGCTTGGCGATCTGGGCGAAGTCCTCGCGCAGCTCGAACGAGTGCAACTCCCCCTCGGTGCCGACCGCGCGCAGCAGCGAGCAGCTGAGCGCGCCGGAGCCGGCGCCGGCCTCGAGGACCTTCGCGCCGGGGAAGATGTCGCCCATCGCGACGATCTGCGCCGAATCCTTCGGGTAGATCACCTGGGCGCCGCGCGGCATGGACAGCACGTAGTCCGAGAGCAGCGGGCGCAGCGCCAGGAAGGCGGTGCCGCCGCCGGAGGTGGTCACCACGCTGCCGTCGGGCAGCCCGATCAGCGCGTCGTGGGCCAGGATGCCGCGGTGGGTGTGGAACTCCTTGCCGGGCTCCAGCGTCACGGTGTGCATCCGCCCCTTGGGGTCGGTCAGCTGCACCCGGTCGCCGGGCCGGAACGGGCCACGGTGCACGGGTGTCAGCGCCGGGTTGGCGGGGTCGGCGGCGACGGTGGAGGGAGTTGCGGTCACGATGTCATCTTCCGGTTGGGTTCGAGGAGCTGTGCCAGGTCCCCGATGTGCAGAATGCCGACGACATCTTCGCCTGACGTCACCACGTACTGCGCGCCCGGGTGGGTCTGCACGGCCTCCATCACCCGTTCGCCGTCCAGCCCGACCGGGAGGGTGGGGAGCCCGGCCAGTGCGCGGGCGACGGCGTCCACCGCCAGCCAGGGGCGGCGCTCGGCGGGGACGGCCGCGGCGGCGGCCGGGTCGACAAGCGCCACGGGGTGGCCGGTGGAGTCGGTGACCAGCAGCGCGGCGGCGGGCTGCCCGCCCTCGGCGCGGCGGCGCTGGGCCTCGGACAGCGGCGTGCCGGTGGGCACCGGCCAGATCGGCCGCGCCAGTCGGGACAGGTCGATCAGCGGGAACCGCCGGCTGACCCGCGCGGCCCGGATCGACTGCCCGGCCCCGCGCCAGAGCGTGACGGCGACCAGCAGCATCAGCGGCAGCGCCACCGGCGCCAGAAAGTCGGTCAGGGTCAGGAGTCCGACCAGGGCGGCGGTGCCGACGGCGACGACGCGGCCCGCCCAGCCGGCGACCTCGGTGCCGCGGTGCCGGTCGCGGGTCAGGCCCCACACGGCGGCGCGCAGGGCACGCCCGCCGTCCAGCGGCAGCCCGGGGAGGATGTTGAACAGCGCGACGATGACGTTGCTCAGGGCGAGCTGGAAGGCGAGCTGGTGGGCCACGGTGCCCGGGGGCAGGGCCAGGGTGGCGGCGACCGCGAGGACGCCGAGGACCGCGGAGACCGCCGGGCCGGCCAGCGACACCAGCAGGTCGACCTTGGGCGTCGGGGCGTCCCGGTCCATCTCGGTGTACCCGCCGAGCAGTTCCAGGGTGATCCCGCGCACACCGATGCCGTAGCGGCGGGCCGTGAGCGCGTGACCCAACTCGTGCAGCAGCACCGAGCCGAGCAGTGACACCACGAACCCGAAGCCGATCAGATAGCCGCTGACCTGCGGCAGGTCCAGTTGCCGGCGGGCGAACTCGGCGTAGAGCACGGCGACCAGCACGGCGAGCAGGAGCATCGAGGCGTTGAGGTGCAATGGCACCCCGAGCACCCGGCCCACGCTCAGACCGGGTCGCCGGTCGGACCGACGCGGCGGCCGGGATGTCTGCTCCATCGCACCGATGCTACGGACCGGCCCGGCGTGGGGCGGGCGGCGGGCGGTGTCACACCGGTGCCCTAACCTTTGCGGACATGACGGCGGAACCGGTCACCACCCCCCAGTCCTCCTCCCCGGCGCAGACACTGCCGACGGTGCGGGCCTCGCTGTCCCCGTCGCGGGCAGCGGATTTCAAGACCTGCCCGCTGCTCTACCGGTTCCGCAGCATCGACCGGCTGCCGGAGCGGACGACCGTCGAGCAGGCCCGGGGCACGCTGGTGCACGCGGTGCTGGAGCGGCTGTTCGACCTGCCCGCGCAGGCCCGCACGCCGGCCGCGGCCGGCGACCTGGTGGCCCCCCAGTGGGACCGGCTGGTCACCGAGCAGCCGGAGCTGGCCGGGATCTTCGACGGCGCCGAGCCGGCCGGCCCGGTGGAGTTCCTGCGCTCCGCGGCGGGGCTGCTGGAGGGCTACTTCGCCGTGGAGGACCCGACCCGGCTGGAGCCGGCCGAACGGGAGAGCCTGATCTCGGCGGTCGTCGATGAGGAGCTGCTGATCCGGGGTTATCTCGACCGGCTCGACGTCGCCCCGGACGGCGCGCTGCGGGTGGTCGACTACAAGACCGGCGGCGCGCCCCGGGAGGCGTTCGAGGCGCGGGCGCTGTTCCAGCTGAAGTTCTACGCGCTGGTGCTGTGGCGCACCCGGGGGGTGGTGCCCCGGGTGCTGCGTCTGCTCTACCTGCGCGACGCCGAGGTGTTGGATTACACCCCCGACGCCGACGAGCTGGTCCGCTTCGAGCGCACGGTGGTGGCGTTGTGGCGGGCGATCGAGCAGGCCACCGCCCGACAGGATTTCCGACCCCGTCCGAGCAGGTTGTGCGACTGGTGCAGTCACCAGGCCCTCTGCCCCACCTTCGGCGGCACTCCACCGCCGTTCCCCGTCGCGGCGGCGAACGCCGATCCGCTGCGTGACGCACGCTCCGCTCCGGTGGTGCCCGGCGCCGACGAGTGAGGGCCGCGGCGGGCTTTCGGACCCGACCGCGACGGTGCCGCGTCGGTCGGGACACCGCGGCCGGCGGGCCTCTACCGTGGTCCACGACGCGCCGGCCGGGTACGCGACGATGACCGGTGTGGGCGCGACGGCGAGGGGACGGGAGACGTGATGGCCGATCGGGTTGCCTCGGCGCGGCCGGTACGGATCCTGCTCGCCGACGACCAGCCGCTGCTGCGCACGGGCTTCCGGATGGTGCTGGGCGCCGAGGGTGACCTGGACGTGGTGGCGGAGGCCGGCGACGGCGTGGAGGCGGTGGAGCTGTCCCGGCGACTGCTGCCCGACGTCGTGCTGATGGACATCCGGATGCCCCGGATGGACGGGGTGGCGGCGACCCGGGCGATCGTCGACTCCCGCCTGCCGGTGCGGGTGCTGGTGCTGACCACGTTCGACCTCGACGAGTACGTGGTGGGGGCGCTGCGCGCGGGCGCCAGCGGGTTCCTGGCCAAGGACGTACCCGCCGAGGAGCTGATCGCGGCGATCCGCACGGTGGCCGGCGGGGACGCGGTGGTCGCGCCGCGGATTTTGCGGCGGCTGCTGGAGCGCTTCGCCGACCTGCTGCCGGACCCGGCGGCAACACCGTCGGCGACGCTCAGCGCGCTCACCGACCGGGAACGCGAGGTGCTGGTGCAGGTGGCCCGGGGGTTGTCCAACGCCGAGATCGCGGCGGTGCTGTCGGTCAGCGAGACCACCGTCAAGACCCACGTGGGGCACGTGCTGACCAAGCTGCGGCTGCGCGACCGCGTGCAGGCGGTCGTGCTGGCGTACGAGTCGGGTCTGGTCCGCCCGCGGGCGTAGCGGACGCGCGGCGGCTACCCCACCCGGCGTACTCGAAGATCCCTCCGTGGGGGGACGGCGCTGTTGCCGTGCTCACCTACCGTGACCGTAGACGGCTCGGCGCGGTTGACCCTCCTGTGGCCAACGGGGGACGTGTCGTGTCCGGCGGTGTTTCGCCGGTCGGGAAACCTGTCGATCGGCGGCCGGGTCAGGGGCAACCCTGATGCGGCATGGGGGTGCACCCGCAGCGGGAAATCCGCGCCGGGTCCCCCCAGGGGCGGACGGGACGGGCGCGAGCAGCGCCGAAGATTGAACGGTCACGCCGGACCATCGGGGGGCGGCGTGAGATTCGGACAGACGGAAGAGGTAGATGACGTGACCGCGACGGTAGGCCAGCAGGCGCAGGCCGCGGCCCGGGCGAACGACGTGTGGAAGGTGTACGGCAGCGGCGAGGCTCAGGTCATCGCGCTGCGGGGGGTCAGCGCGGAGTTCGAACGTGGCCGCTTCACCGCGATCATGGGCCCGTCGGGTTCCGGCAAGTCGACGCTGATGCACTGCCTGGCTGGTCTGGACTCGGTGACCCGGGGGACGGTGTCGATCGGTGCGACGACGGTCACCGGTCTGGGCGACTCGGGGCTGACGAAGCTGCGCCGGGACAAGGTGGGCTTCATCTTCCAGCAGTTCAACCTGCTGCCGACGCTCACCGCGAAGGAGAACATCCTGCTGCCGTTGTCGATCGCCGGTCGCAAGCCGGACCCGGCCTGGTACGACACGGTGATCAAGACGGTGGGCCTGCAGGACCGGTTGGAGCACCGGCCGGCGCAGCTCTCCGGCGGTCAGCAGCAGCGGGTGGCGTGCGCGCGGGCGCTGGTCTCCCGCCCCGACGTGATCTTCGCTGATGAGCCGACCGGCAACCTGGACTCGCGCTCCGGCGCGGAGGTGCTCGGTTTCCTGCGCAACTCGGTGCGTGAGCACGGCCAGACCATCGTCATGGTCACCCACGACCCGACCGCCGCCGCGTACGCCGATCGGGTGGTCTTCCTCGCCGACGGGCAGATCGTCTCGGAGTTGATCGAGCCGACCGCCGACACGGTGCTGGACACCATGAAGAAGCTGGACACTCCGGCCGAGGTGGGCAACTGATGTTCCGGGCGACACTCAAGAGTCTGCTGGCCCGCAAGGTCCGGCTGATCCTGTCCGGGCTGGCGGTGGTGCTCGGGGTCATGTTCGTCTCCGGCGCGTTCGTGCTGACCGACACGCTGGGCCGATCCTTCGACTCGGTCTTCGCCGACGGGTTCTCCGAGATCGACGTGAACGTCGCGGCGAAGCCGAAGGTGCAGGTCGACGAGATGGAGGGCGAGCAGACCGCCTCTCCGCTGCCGGCCGCCGTGGTGGACCGGGTCAAGCAGGTGCCGGGGGTGGCCTCGGCGACCGGCATCGTCAACGCCGACGGCGCCCGGGTGATCGGCAGCAACGGCAAGGTGATCACCTCGTTCGGTCCGCCGCAGTTGGGCGAGAACTGGACCGGCGAGAGCGACCTGATGCAGCTGCGGGAGGGGCGCGCGCCACAGGCCGAGGACGAGATCGTGGTCAACAAGGCGTTGGCCACGACGGCGAAGGTGCAGGTGGGCCAGAAGGTCGGTGTGCTCACCGCGTTCGAGTCCAAGAAGCGGGAGTTCACGCTGGTCGGCATCCTCGGTTACAGCGGTGACCGGGACTCGATCGGCGGCGTCAACGAGGTCTTCTTCACCACGCCGGTGGCGCAGCGGCTGATGCTGGGCCAGCCGGACACGTTCAGCAGCATCACACTGCGCGCCGCCGACGGCGTCTCGGACGAGAGGCTGCGCGACGACGTGGCCCGCACCCTGGGCGCGGACTTCGAGGTCAAGACCGGCAAGCAGGTGGCCGCGGACGCCTCGGCCAGCCTGAAGGAGGGCCTGTCCTTCTTCAACAAGATCCTGCTCGGCTTCGCCGCGGTGGCGCTGCTGGTCGCCACGTTCCTCATCCTCAACACCTTCTCGATCATCGTGGCGCAGCGCACCCGGGAGCTGGCGCTGATGCGCGCCATCGGGGCGAGCGGCCGTCAGATCATCGGCTCGGTGGTGCTGGAGGCCATCGCGGTCGGGTTGATCGCGTCGGTGCTCGGCCTGGCGGCCGGCATCGGTGTGGGGGCGCTGCTGGCGTACCTGTTCGGCAAGTTGGCCGGTGGGCTGACCCTGGCCGGGATCGGTGTGCCGGCGGCCGCGGTGATCGGTTCCTTCGGCGTCGGTCTGGTGATCACCGTGGTGGCGGCGCTGCTGCCGGCGCTGCGGGCATCCCGGATCCCGCCGATCGCGGCCATGCAGGACGTGGCCACGCCGGACCGGCCGTTGACCAAGGTCACGGTGGCCGGGTCGGTGGTCACCGGCATCGGCGCGCTGCTGCTCTTCGTGGGGCTCAGCGGCAACGCGGGTGGTCAGACCCTCGCCACCATCCTGGGTGGGGTGCTGTTCGCCTTCATCGGTGTGGCGCTGCTGACGCCACTGATCAGCCGGCCGGTGGTGAACCTGCTCGGTGCGATCTTCTCCTGGTCCGTGCCGGGCAAGCTGGGCCGGCTGAACTCCGGGCGCAACCCGCGTCGCACCGCCATCACCGCCGCCGCGCTGATGGTCGGCATCGCACTGGTCACCGGCATCACGGTGATCCTCGACTCGGCCAAGAGCAGCATCAGCGCGCTCGCCCAGGACACCATCAAGGCCGAGCTGGTGATCTCCGGCCAGCAGGGTGGGCCGCGTCCGCCGAGCTTCGACCCGGGTGTGCTGGACCGGGCCAAGGCCCTGCCCGGCGTGCAGATGGTCGACGGCGAGTACGGCGACATGGCCAGGATCAACGGCGAGGGCACCTGGGTGGCGGCGAGCAGCGACGTCGCATCGCTGCGGCAGATCTTCGGAGCGAAGGCCACCGCCGGTGACATCGACAGGCTCTCGCCGACGCAGATGCTCGTCAGCTCCGACACCGCCAAGTCCCGTGGCTGGTCGGTCGGCTCGACCGTGAGCGTGCAGCTGACCCGGGGCGAGGCCCGCACGTACACGATCAGCGGCATCTACGAGTCGTCGCAGTTGACCAACCCGGTGACGTTGCCGGCGACGGCGGCGAAGGACTTCGCGATCCCGCAGCCCATCCAGGGCTTCATCCAACTGGCGCCGGGCGCCCGGGTCGCCGACGTGCAACCGCAGGTGGAGACGCTGCTCGCGGACAGCCCCGAGGTGTCGGTGGCCGACCGGGACGCGTTCATCAAGCAGCAGACGAGTTCGCTCGACGGGCTGCTCACGATGATCAAGATCCTGTTGGCGCTGGCCATCATCATCGCCGGGCTCGGCATCATCAACACCCTGGCGCTGTCGGTGCTGGAGCGGACCCGGGAGCTGGGTCTGCTGCGGGCCATCGGCCTGCGCCGCGGGCAGACCATGGGCATGATCACGGTCGAGGCGGTGGTGATCTCCGTGTTCGGCGCGCTGCTGGGCGTGGCGGTCGGCATCGGCCTCGGCGCCGCGGTGGTCGAGGCGCTCAAGGACGAGGGCATCACCGACCTGAACCTGCCCTGGGGGCAGATGGTCGTCTTCCTCGGTCTCGCCGCGATCATCGGGGTGGTGGCGGCGGTGCTCCCCGCCGTGCGGGCGGCCCGGATCAACGTCCTGGGCGCGATCGCCCACGACTGACGCCAGGCTGAGAAAAGGGGGGCCCCGCACGGCGGGGTCCCCCTTCTTCGTCAGGCCACGTTTTCGTCAGGCCGCGGCCCGGTCGGCCAGCAGGGCCGCGAGCACCTTCAGGTCCACGCCCGTCAGGCTCTCCACCTGGTGTACGCCGGCCTTGTCGGGCAACGGCACCTCGGCGGGTACGGCCAGCACGGCCGCGCCGGAGGCGAGCGCGCTGGCCACCCCGGTCGGTGAGTCCTCGATCGCCACACAGCGCTCGATCGGCACGCCGAGCAGCCGCGCGGCGGTCAGGTAGGGCTCCGGGTGGGGCTTGGCCGCGACCACCTCGTCGCCGGCGACCACCACGTCGAAGTTGTCCCGACCCAGGGTGTCCAGGGCGATCTCGACGAGGGCCCGCGGGCTGGAGGTGACCAGCGCGGTGGGGATTCCCGCCGAGCGGACCGCGTGCAACAGCTCGAACGCCCCCGGCCGCCAGGGCAGACCGCTCCGGAACAGCTCCAGGATCCGGGCGTTGATCCACGCCGCGCTGATCTCCGGGTCCCGTTCGGGCTGCCCCAGGTCGTCGTGCAGGATGCGCATCGACTCGGCCATGGCGGTGCCGATGATCGACCGGCGGGCGTCGGCGGAGAGGTCACCGCCGTACTCGCGCGCCAGTTCCTGCAGCGCGACGTCCCACAGCTTCTCGCTGTCGACAAGCGTGCCGTCCATGTCGAAGAGCACGGCGGCGGGGTGTTGGCTGCTCAGCGGATCCTCCAGGGTCGTGGGCGACACCGGCGATCCTGCCAGCACGACCCGTGGCCGGTGGCGGCAACGGGCGCCGGGGTGATCCGGGCAACCCCGCTCAGCCCAGGTCGCACTCCTTCAGCGAGCGCTCGTAGCCGCGGAAGAACATGTCGGTGCGCTGCTCGGCGGTGCCGTGCGCGCCCTCGGCGAACCACGGCTGGTCGGGGTCGTCGCCGACGGCCGCCACCCCCTCCCGGAACTCGTCCAGGTCGCCCTCGGCGAGGGTCAGGTCGCCGGAGCGCACCGAGTCGCCGAGGTACGCCCCCGCCATGCAGTCGGCCTGCAACTCCTGCTGGATGGTGAAGCTGTAGTTGATGCCGAGACGCACCTGGATGCCGTGGGCGTACTCGTGGCCGAGCAGGTAGAACACGAACGCGTCACCGACCTCGCGGAACGCCGCCACCGACCAGGCGACGTCGTACGCGATGAAGTCGCCCTGCGAGCAGTAGACCGCGTTGTTGCGGGGCAGCGGCTGCCCGCCGCAGGAGACCTCGCCGGCCCGCTGGTACGGGGTGACCCGCCGGACGGGTTGGAAGCGCTTCCCGGACGCCTTGAACTGGCCCGTCCAGTAGCGCTCGGCGACCGCCTGCGCGTCGGCGACGTCCTGCTTGAACTCGGCCACGCTGGTGGTGCTGTCGGCGCGGGTGGTGTTCGGCCCCGGCGAGGCGGCCGGCGGGTTCGCTCCCGGGCGTTCGCCCTCCGGCTCGGCCAGCCCACCGCCGGCGCAGGCGAGCGACACCAGCGCGGCGACCAACAGGCCCGCCAGGGGCCCTCGGGCGTCGCGTCCTGACCATGCCCCCACTGTGCCTCCCCAGACATCGGCGCTCGCGCTGCGCAGTACCCCGACGGTACGACCGCCACGCTCACCGGATTCACGCACGACCGGACCGGACGGTTCACGCTCAGGCCGGCCGGGCGGCTTCACCCTCGGACCGGCTGGGCGGCTTCACCCCCGGCCGGCCGGGCGGTTCACGCGGCCGGCCCCGGGCCGCCACAATGGCCCGGGGCGGCGGTGGCCGTCCGGTGAGGAGGGCGACGTGCACGTGCTGGGCAGCCGCCGACGAAGCCAGCCGGCCCCGGCGCATGTCGTGTGGCGGTCGCTGCGTGACCCGTACGAGGCTGGCAGTCGTCCCTGGCTGGAGTTGCGCGACGACGAGGTGCCGCCCCGGGTGGTGGCGGGCTACGCACCGGTGCTGCTGGTGTGGTCGTCGCTGTGGCCGCACCGGCCGCTGGACCTGATCCGCTTCGACGTGACGCACGGACTGCCCGGCGGGGACTGCACGCTGCGCTGGACCCTGACCACCGAGGCGGACCTACCGAGCGAGAGCACCCTCGGCTACCTGCGACACCGCCTCAACTACCTGATCAACAACCGCCTCCGCCTCTCCTACGGCCAGTAACCCCCCACTGGAGTTGATCATGAAGTTATTGCCCCGACACGCCGGCCACGAGGGCAATAACTTCATGATCAACGGATCTGGTGGGGGTGGGAGTGTCCGGGGACCGGGGTTGAGGTTCGACGTTTCCGGTGAGCGGTGCCGGGGCGGCACCGGAGACAGGAGGCCACGGTGAAGTACATGATTCTGCTCTACGGGTCGCAGCAGGACTACGACGTGCTGTCGGGGCGGGCTTCCGACCGGCCGGCCATGTCCGCCGAGCAGGTCGCGGCCATGCACCAGCACATGGAGACGTTCCACCAGGCGCTCGCCGATTCCGGGGAACTGGTCGACGCGCGGGGCCTCAGCGAGCCGGTGCACACCCGTCGCGTGCAGGTCCGGAACGGGGCGTCCGTGGTCACCGACGGCCCGTACCCGGAGACGCAGGAGGTGCTCGCGGGTTACACGATCGTGGAGTGCGCCAGCTTCGACCGGGCCACCGAGATCGCCGCCGGCCTGGTCGACCCGGACACCCCCGGCGCGTACGTGGACGTGCGGCCGGTGCTGGACGGCGTCGAGGACCTGGCCGGCTGACCGGTGCCGGCAACGCCCACCGAGGATCTGCTGCGCGAGCTGGCGCCGCAGGTCCTCGGCGCGCTGGTCCGCCGCTACGGGCACTTCGACACGGCTGAGGACGCGGTGCAGGAGGCGCTGATCGCGGCGGCGGACGGTTGGCCGCGCGACGGCGTACCGGAGAATCCCCGCGCGTGGCTGATCACCGTCGCGTCCCGGCGGCTCACCGACCTGCTCCGGCGCGACCAGGCGCGGACGCGGCGGGAGGAGACGGTGGCGCGCTGGGTGCTGCCGGAGCAGTGGTTGGCGCCGGCCGCCGACCGGCCCCCGGCGGACGCCGACGACACGCTCATCCTGCTGTTCCTGTGCTGCCACCCGGCGCTCACGCCGGCGTCGCAGATCGCGCTGACGCTGCGCGCGGTGGGCGGGTTGAGCACCGCCGAGGTGGCCCGCGCGTTCCTGGTGCCGGAGGCGACGATGGCCCGGCGGATCAGCCGGGGTAAGCAGCGCATCCGCGACAGTGGCCTGAGATTCGCGCCACCGACCGGGGCGGAGCGCGCCGACCGGGTCGCCGCGGTGCTGCACGTGCTCTACCTGGTCTTCACCGAGGGGTACGCGCGTACCGCCGGCCCGGGGCTGCTGCGCGCCGACCTGACCGCCGAGGCGATCCGACTGACGCGGCTGGTGCACCGGCTGCTGCCCGACGACCCCGAGGTCGCGGGGCTGCTCGCATTGATGCTGCTCACCGACGCCCGCGCGCCGGCGCGGATCGGCGCCCACGGCGAGTTGGTGCCGATGGCCGAGCAGGACCGCGGCCGGTGGCGGGCCGACCAGATCGCCGAGGGGATCGCCCTGATCACCGGGGCGCTGCCGCGCGGGGTCGTCGGGCCGTACCAGCTCCAGGCGGCCATCGCGGCCGTGCACGACGAGGCGCCCACCGCGGCGGCCACCGACTGGGCGCAGATCACCGCCCTGTACGAGGTGCTGCTCGGCCTGTCCGACAATCCGGTCGTGGCGCTCAACCACGCCGTGGCGGTGGCCATGAGCCGGGGCGCGCCGGCCGGCCTGGCGCTGCTGGCAGACCTGGCCGACGACGTCCGGTTGGCCGACGATCCGCGGCTGCCGGCCGCCCGCGCCCACCTGTGGGAGCTGACCGGTGAGCGGGTCGCGGCGCGCAAGGCGTACCGGATGGCGGCGGCACGCTCGACGAACCTGGCGCAGCAGCGCTACCTGAACGCCCGCGCGGACCGTTTGGCGGACGACCCGCCGGGCTGAGCCGGCGGCCGGCGAGCGCCGAGGGGCGCGCGACGCCGAGACGGTCAGGGGCTGGCGGCCAGGAAGACGAACGCGGCCAGCAGCACCAGGTGCACGCCGCCCTGCAACACGTTGGCCCGCCCCGGCACCACGGTCAGCACGGCGGTCACCGCGGTGAGCGCGAGCAGCGCGAGCTGGGTGCCGCCGAGGCCGAGCAGCAGCGGGCCGTCCAGCCAGATCGAGGCGATGGCGATGGCCGGGATGGTCAGGCCGATACTGGCCATCGCCGAGCCGAGGGCGAGGTTCAGGCTGATCTGCACGCGGTCCCGGCGGGCGGCGCGGGCGGCGGCCAGGGTCTCCGGCAGCAGCACCAGCAGGGCGATGATCACGCCGACGAACGCGTGCGGCAGGTTCGCCGCCGCCACGCCGGCCTCGATGGTCGGTGAGACGGTCTTGGCGTCGCCGACCACCGCGACCAGCGCCACCAGCAGCAGCCCCAGGCTGATCAGCGCGGCGCCGGTGGTCGGCGGCTTGGCGTGCTCCTCCGCGTCGATCACCCGACCCTCGGTGTCGACGGGCAGGAAGTAGTCGCGGTGCCGGCCGGTCTGCACCAGCACGAACAGCCCGTACAGCGCGAGTGACGCGACGGCGGCGAAGACGAGCTGGGCCGGGCTGAACTCCGGGCCGGGGCGGGCCGTGGTGAAGGTCGGGATGACCAGGCTCAGCGTGGCCAGGGTGATCACGGTGGCCAGGGCCCCGCCGGTGCCCTCGGGATTGAACACGGCCACGCGTCGGCGCAGCGCCCCGAGCAGCAGGGACAGGCCGAGGATCCCATTGCAGGTGATCATGACGGCGGCGAAGACGGTGTCGCGGGCGAGCGACTGGGTCTTTTCCGGCCCGCTGATCATCAGCGTGACGATCAGGGCCACCTCGATGACCGTGACCGCGACGGCGAGCACCAGCGAGCCGTACGGCTCCCCCACCCGGTGGGCGACCACCTCGGCGTGGTGCACGGCGGCGAGCACCGCACCGCCCAGCAACGCGGCGACCAGCACGACGACGAGGGCGGGAAGGTCCCGCCCCCACGTCACGAGCAACACCAGCACGGCGAGCACGGGTACGGCGACGGTCCAGTCGAGCAGGCGGGATCGAAGCTGGGCTGGCATGCCGTCAAGAGTGCCAGGTCAGGTGATCATGTGCCCACGATCGACGCAGCCCGCCTCGCGCAAACCCGTAACCCATCAGTTACGCTTTCGGCGTGGACGAGGTGGCCACCGCGATCGCGGACCCGGTGCGGCGGCGCATCCTGACCATGCTGCGCGACGCGCCACTGGCCGCCGGTGAGATCGCCAAGCGGTTCGCCATCAGCCGACCCGCGGTCAGTCGCCACCTGCGGGTGCTGCGCGAGAGCGGGCTGGTCCGCGACGAGCTGGTCGGGCGCCGCAGGATCTACCGCCTCGACCCCGGCCCGCTCGCCGCGCTGATCGACTGGCTCGCCGAGTTCACCGCACCGGACCGGTGGGAGCAGCGCCTCGACGCCCTGGAGACCGAGGTCCATCGCACCCGCCGGGAACGCCGCGCCCGCGGCCCGGCGGCACATCGAACGGAGCACATCGCATGACCCGTACACCCGCTGGCCGCCTGTTCCGCACCGCCACCGGCCACGACCTCGTCATGACCCGCACGTTCCGCGCCCCGGCGGCGGACGTGTGGGCGAGCCTGACCGAGTCGGAGCGCACGGCCCGCTGGTTCGGCCCGTGGGAGGGCGACGCCGGGCCCGGCCGGACCATCCGGGTCCAGATGGCGTACGAGGAGCAGCAGCCCTGGTGCGACGTACGCATCGAGGTGTGCGAGCCGCAGCGGCGCCTGAGCGTGTCGATGATCGACGGCTCGGGCGACTGGCTGCTGGAGTTCGCGTTGACCGAGACCGACGGCACCACCGAGCTGCGCTTCGCCCAGCGCCTCACCAGCCTGGACGGCATCGCCGAGGTGGGCGCCGGCTGGGAGTACTACCTGGACCTGCTCGTCGCCTCCCGGGACGGCTCCCGCCAACCGGAGTTCGACGAGTACCACCCCTCCATGACCCCCTACTACCGGGCGCTGGCCGCCGACGGCGTCTAGGAACCCGCCTCCCGCCGCAGCGCCGCGAACTCCGCCGTCAGCACCGGCAGCGGGAAGTGCGCGTTCAGGCCGCTGGGGTTGGGCAGCACCCAGACCCGGGCCGGGCCCAGCCGCTCCGGCTGCGGGCCCAGCCCGGCCTTCGGCCGGACGAACGCGATCCGGTACGCGGTCACCCCGAGAATCGCCACCCACCTCGGCCGGTGCCGCTCGGCCTTCAGCGCCAACCCGGTCACCCCGGCCACCAGCTCGGCCGGGGTCAGCTCGTCGGCGCGGGCGGTGGCCCGGTTGCTCAGGCTGGTGATGCCCAGCCCCTGCCGCAGCAGCTCGGCGCGCTCCCACGGGCGCAGCTCCCGGTCGGTGAAGCCGGCGCCGTGCAGGGCCGGCCAGAAGCGACTGCCCCGGCGGGCGAAGTGCTCCCCCACCGCCGCCGAGTACAGGCCCGGGTTGAAGCCGCAGAACAGCACCCGCAGGCCCGGGCCGATCACGTCCACCAGGCCGCGACCGGCCGCGGCCGCGACCTCGTGGCGGGTCGGCGGCCGCCAGGGCTGCGCCGCGCCCGCGTCCATTGCACCGATCCTGCCGTACGCCCCGACACCCGTCCCGACCTGCGCGCAACCTGAACGCACCCCACCCGGTGCGCGCCGGTGATCACGACTTGACACCCTGAACGGATGCACAGCACCGACCACCTCGCCGCCAGCCGGTACGCGCGGATGCGCTGGAACACGCCGCTCTCGGAGGAGCACGCGGCCCTGCTGCTGCGACGACTCGACGTACGCCCCGGCGCGCGCGTGCTCGACCTTGGCTGCGGCTGGGGCGAGCTGCTGCTGCGCGCCGTCGCCGCGGGCGGCGTGGCGGGCCCCGTCGCGACGAGGGGCGTCGGTGTCGACACCGACGAGGCCGCCCTCGCCCGCGGGCGCAGGCTCGCCGCCGAAAAGTCGCTGAACCGGCACGTCGCCTTCGTGATGGGCGAGGCCGCGGCCTGGCACGAGCCGGCCGACCGGGTCCTGTGCATCGGCTCGGCACACGCCTTCGGCGGCACCGGCGCGGCCCTCGACGCCCTCGCCAGCGTGGTCCGACCGGGCGGGCGGCTGCTGCTCGGGGAGGGGTACTGGCAGTCCGACCCCACCGCGGAGGCCACGCGCATCTTCGGTGCCGACGTCACCGATCTCGCGGGCCTCGTCGAGGCCGCCCGCGCGCGCGGTTGGCGGCTGCTGCACCTGAGCACCGCCGACCAGCGGGAGTGGGACGACTTCGAGTCCACCTGGCTCGCGGGGCGGCAGGAGTGGCTGCTGACGTACCCCGAGGATCCCCGCGCGGACCAGATCCGCGCGGAGCTCGACGACCGGCTGCGCCAGTACGTCGGCGGCTACCGCGGCGTCCTCGGCCTCGCGTACCTCGTCCTCGGTCGCTGACGCCTCCGGCGGAAGCCCGCCCGTTTGGCCCACCGAACGCCTCCCGGTGAGGGAGAGTGCTGGCGAGAACTGTCGTCGGCGGCCGGGCGGTGCCTCGGCGTCGTCGCATGCGGACGGTGCGGATGAGCGGCGCGAACCCGACCGGGCCCGTCAGCAACGTGGTCCTGGTGCACGGCGCCTACGCCGACGGCTCCTCCTGGTCGGACGTCATTCCGCTCCTGCAGCGGGCCGGGTTGACGGTCACGGCGGTGCAGAACCCGCTGACCTCCCTGGCCGACGACGTGGCGGCCACGAACCGCGCCCTCGACCGGCAGGACGGGCCGACGGTGCTGGCGGGGCATTCCTGGGCGGGCACGGTCATCAGCGAGGCCGGCAACCATCCCAAGGTCACCGCCCTGGTGTACGTCGCCGCCCGCGCGCCGGACGCCGGGGAGGACTTCACGGCGCTCGCGGCGCGGTTCCCCACCCCGCCGGCGAACGCCGGGCTCGTGCACAACGACGGCTTCGCGCAGCTCAGCGAGAGAGCCTTCCTCGACGACTTCGCCGGTGGCGTCGACGAGGCCCGCGCGCGTTCCCTCTTCGCGGTTCAGGGGCCGATCGCAGGGGACCTCTTCGCGGGCCGGACGACCGTCGCGGCCTGGCGGGACCGGCCCTGCTACTACTCCGTCTCCACGGCAGACCGGACCACCGCGCCCGAGCTGGAGCGGTTCCTGGCCGAGCGGATGAACGCGACGACGATCGAGGTCGACTCCTCGCACCTCGCCATGGTCACGCACCCCGAGGCGATCGCCGACCTCATCCTCATGGCGACCAGGGGCACCCGCGGCCCGGAGTAGTCGAACCGGCCGAGGCTGATCACCGCGACGCCGGCGCGCACCGTCAGGTCAGGACGCACGCGGTGCCGCAGTACGGGCAGTGCGCGCGCTTGGCGTTCGAGGCGACCTCGACCTCGCAGCGTGGGCACCGGCCGTTCTCCCACAGGCCCTGATCCAGGCCGAGCTCACCGCCGTAGTGGTCGCGATCGGGCCAGGCGACCAGCTCGACGTCGAGGCGGGGCCGACATGCGCTCGCGATCTTCGTCGGTGGACATACCGCCGACCCTACGGCCCGCCCCGACGCCGGCGCTGACCGTGCCACGGTGCGTCCCAGGCCGGAGCGGGTGGGCTTGACGGGGCGCAGACATCGGAGGTTTACTGCGTCAGCGATGTGAGTCGATGCACTGTGACCGTCCACAGAGGTTGGTCGCAGTCATCGGCTGGCCAGTCGCACGTCACCACCGCTCCACATCACCGCAGCACCCACCTCAGCCGAGCATCGGCGGCCCGGCTTCCGCACCACCGCCACCCTGGCCCCGGGCGTGCCCTCGCGCACCCCTCGGGGTCGACGCTCAGCTAAGGAGCAAGACCATGCGTTCCCGTCCCCGCCTGTTGGCATTCGTCACCGGCCTGGCCGTGTTGATGGCCGGCCTGATAGCCCTTCCCACGACGGCCTCGGCCGCACCGCTGACCAAGGTCCTGGTGTTCAGCAAGACCGCCGGCTTCCGCCACTCGGCCATCCCCAACGGCATCGCCGCCATCCAGCAGCTCGGCGCGGCGAACGGCTTCACCGTGACCGCGACTGAGGACGCCAACCAGTTCACCACCTCCAACCTGGCCCAGTACCAGGCGGTGGTCTTCATGTCGACGACCGGCGACGTCCTCAACGCCAGCCAGCAGACGGCCTTCGAGTCGTACATCGGGGCCGGTGGTGGATACGTCGGCGTGCACGCCGCCGCCGACACCGAGTACAGCTGGCCGTGGTACGGCCAGCTGGTCGGCGCGTGGTTCGACTCGCACCCGGCGATCCAGACCGCGACCGTGAAGATCGAGGACCGGAGCAACCCGTCGACCGCGCACCTCGGCGCCACCTGGGTCCGCTCCGACGAGTGGTACAACTACCGCACCAACCCCCGGTCCACCGCGCGGGTGCTCGCCAGCCTCGACGAGTCGTCCTACAGCGGCGGCAACATGAACGGCGACCACCCGATCACCTGGTGCAAGGCGTTCGGCGGCGGTCGGGCCTGGTACACGGGCCTCGGGCACACCGAGGCGTCGTACAGCGACCCGAACTTCACCAAGATGCTGCTCGGTGGCCTGCAGGTCGCCGCGGGTTCGGTCAGCGCCAACTGCTCGCCGGGGACGACGCCGACCACCCCGCCGCCGACCACCGCCCCGCCCACCACGGCCCCGCCCACCACGGCCCCGCCCACCACGGCCCCGCCGACGACGGCCCCGCCGACCACCCCGCCTCCCGCCGCCACCGGTTCCACCCTGCGGGCCCGCGCCAACAACCAGTACGTCAGCGCGCCCAACGCCACCACGCCGCTGATCGCGAACAAGAGCACTGCCGGGACGAGCGAGCGGTTCGAACTGGTCAACCTCGCCAACGGCAACGTCGCGCTGCGCGCCAAGAGCAACGGTCAGTTCGTCGCGGCGGAGAACGCCGGGGCCGCCGCGCTGATCGCCAACCGGGCCACCGCCGGCGCGTGGGAGACCTTCCAGCTGATCCGCAACTCCGACGGCACGGTGAGCCTGCGGGCCACCGTGAACAGCCGGTATGTGGCCGCCGACAACGGGGGTTCCTCCCCGCTGATCGCGAACCGGACCTCCATCGGTCAGTGGGAGAAGTTCGACCTCGTCACCAACTGACGCGCCGCGGCTCGCTTCTTCACCACCCTCACCTGGCCGTGGTGCGCCCCCGCACGCCCGGCCCTGGTCGTCGAGGAAGGACGATCATGCTTTCGAACCCCCGGCGCTGGTCCCGGGCACTCGTCGGGGCGGTCACCACCGTCGCGAGTGTGACCCTGGCCGTGGTCGCGCCCTCCACCGCCGCGCAGGCGGTGGTGATCCCCGCCAGCGACTATCAGCAGGTCAAACTCGCCACCGGCTCGGCCGAGCTGGGCGAGGCCATGTCCCTGGCCGTCCTGCCCAACCGCTCGGTGCTGCACACCGCCCGCAACGGCGTCCTTCGGGTCACCGACGTGGCCGGCAACACCAAGGTCTCCGGCACCCTGTCCGTCTACACGCACGACGAGGAGGGGTTGCAGGGCGTCGCCGTCGACCCCAACTTCGCCACCAACAGATGGATCTACCTGTACTACTCGCCCACGTTGAGCACCCCGTCCGGGGACGCCCCCACCACCGGCACGCAGTCGGACTGGGACCGGTGGAAGGGGCACCTGCGGCTGTCCCGATTCACCCTCAACGGCGACGACACGCTCAACCTGAGCAGCGAGAAGATCGTGCTCCAGGTCGCCAACGACCGTGGGCAGTGCTGCCACGTCGGCGGTGACCTGGACTTCGACGCCGCCGGCAACCTGTACCTGACCACCGGCGACGACACCAACCCGTTCGAGTCGTCCGGCTACGCGCCGCTGGACGAGCGGACCGACCGCAACCCGCAGTTCGACGCCCAGCGCTCGGCGGGCAACACCAACGACCTGCGGGGCAAGGTGCTGCGGATCAAGCCGCAGGCGGACGGGACGTACACGATCCCGTCGGGCAACCTGTTCGCGCCCGGCACGGCCAACACCCGTCCCGAGATCTACGCGATGGGTATGCGCAACCCGTTCCGGATGAGCGTCGACAAGGCGACGGGCGTCGTCTACGTCGGCGACTACGGCCCGGACGCCGGGAGCACCAACTCCAGCCGGGGTCCGCAGGGTCAGGTGGAGTTCAACCGCATCACGGCACCGGGCAACTTCGGCTGGCCGTACTGCACCGGCAGCAACACGAGCACGGAAACATACAATGAATACACCTTCCCGTCCGGGCCGTCGCAGTCGAAGTACAACTGCACGGGCGGGCCGACCAACAACTCGTTCCGCAACACCGGGCTCGGCACGCTGCCCGCGGCGAAGCCGGCCTGGATCAAGTACGCCGGCGACTCCGGGTCACCGTCGGAGTTCGGCAGCGGCTCCGAGTCGCCCATGGCCGGGCCCGTCTACCGCTACGACGCCTCGCTGAACTCCAGCATCAAGTTCCCGCAGTCGCTCAACGGCCAGTTCTTCGCCGGCGAGTACGGCCGCCGCTGGATCAAGCCGATCGCCATCAACGCCGACGGCTCCCGCGGCGAGATCTCCTCGTTCCCGTGGAGCGGCACGCAGGTCATGGACATGGCCTTCGGCCCGGACGGCGCGCTGTACGTGCTGGACTACGGCACCGGCTCGAACAACCAGGCGCTGTTCCGGATCGAGTACATCGGCGGCGGCAACCGCAGCCCCATCGCGGTCGCCTCGGCGAACCCCACGTCGGGGGCCAACCCGTTGACGGTGAACTTCTCGTCGGCTGGCAGCTCCGACCCCGAGGGCGGGGCGCTGAGCTACCTGTGGACGTTCGGTGACGGCACCACGTCGACGGCGGCCAACCCCACCAAGACGTACACCACCAACGGCACCTACTCCCCCACCCTGAAGGTCACCGACCCGGCCGGCCTGTCCGGTACGGCGAGCCTGGTCATCACCGTGGGGAACACCGCGCCGACGGTGACGCTGACCTCGCCCGTCGACGGGCAGCTGTTCAGCTTCGGTGACACCGTGCCGTACCAGATCAGCGTGAGCGACCCACAGGACGGCACGATCGACTGTTCCAAGGTGAGCCTGACGTACGCGCTGGGCCACGACAGCCACGCCCACCAGATCACCTCGAAGAACGGGTGCAGCGGCTCGATCACCGTCCCGACCGACGGGGAGCACGACGCGGCGGCCAACATCTACGGGGTCTTCGACGCCGCCTACACCGACAACGGCGGTCTGACCACGCACAGCATCAAGACCCTGCAACCGAAGCACCGCCAGGGTGAGCACTTCGGCGCTCAGTCGGGCGTTCAGGCGACCGACCACACCAGCGCCGAGGGTGGCCGCACGGCCGGGTTCATCGAGAACAACGACTGGATCTCGTACACGCCGTACAACCTGGCCAACGCCGACCGCATCACCGTGCGGGCGTCGTCGGCCGGCGCCGGTGGCACCATCGAGGTCCGGACCGGGTCGGCCACCGGCACTCTGCTGGGCACGGTCACGGTTCCGGTGACCGGCAACTGGGAGACGTTCGTCGATGCGTCAGCCACTATCAGCAACCCGCCCAGCGCGTCGACCACGCTGTACCTGGTCTTCAAGGGCGGGTCGGGCTACCTGTTCGATGTCGACGCGTTCACCTTCACCACCGGCACCGGTGGCAGCACGCCGGTGAGCACGCTGCGGGCGCAGGTCAACAACCAGTACGTGTCGGCGGTCGGCAGCACCGCGTTGATCGCCAACAAGGCCAGCGTCGGCACGACTGAGCAGTTCGACCGGGTGGACGCCGGCAACGGCAACATCGCGCTGCGGTCACGCGCCAACGGGCTCTACGTTTCGGCCACGAACGCCGGCGCCGCAGCGTTGGTCGCCAACGCCACGTCGGTCGGGTCGTGGGAGACCTTCCAGCTCATCACCAACTCGGATGGGACGGTCAGTCTGCGCGCCACGGTCAACAACCAGATCGTGTGCGCGGAGAACGCCGGGGCCGGGTCGCTGATCGCCAACCGTACGTCCGTCGGGGCCTGGGAGAAGTTCGTCCTCACCACCGGCTGACACGTGGTGGGGGGGGGGGGGGGGGGGGGGGGGGGGGGGGGCCCCCCCCCCCCCCCCCCCCCCCCCCCCCCCCCCCCCGGGGGAAGAAAACCGCCACCCCCCGGGCG
>NZ_JBIDDK010000009.1:0-280426 GCF_043205095.1 Micromonospora sp. NPDC047557
CAGTCACCGGTCATCAGGTACGCGACCCGACGCCAACGGTCCATCGTGGTGCGGACGTACGCGGTGTATTCCTCGTCGGCCGCTGCCTTGTCGCTCTTTCGGAACAGCACCCGCAGGTCATCCCTTCAGTCGGTACGCGTTGACGATCGTCTGACGGACCGTATTGCCGGCCGAATCCACGGCGAACGCCCGAAGCGAGGCGAACCCGTGACCGGCCGGGTGGTCCACGGTCGCGGTCCAGGTGTTGCCGCTGCGGACCAGACGGGCCGGCTGCCACGTGTGACCACCGTCGTAGGAAACGTCGAGGGTCAGGCCCACCGTGGTTGCCCGCGGTGCCCCGGTTTGCCGCTGCACCGTCACCGGGAAGCGGAACTGCTGGCCGGCCGGAGCCGCGTTCTGCCCGTCCAGCGCCGCCGTGGACCGCACCGCCATGACCGGCACGGTCCGCTCGCCGGAAAGCGCACCCGTCGGCGGGCGGTCGCCCGACCGGTCGCCGCCCGGCTGGGGGGTGGCAGCGGCTGGTACGGCACCGCCCATCGCCAGGGACAGGGCCAGGACGGGAACCGATCCGCGCCGTACCGTCCGTCTCCATTTCGTCACTCGTCGCTCCCTATTTATCGAACGATGTTGTCCGAGAGGGAGTCGATGGCGGGACCGGGTCTCGTTGTCCGGTGCGCCGATGATTTTTCGACCGGACCGGTTCACCTGGTGGACGGCGGCCTCACCGGTCGGGACCTGACCGCCCACGTGCGGGTCCTGGTCGCGGGCACAACTCCCGCCGGCTCGGTGACCCGGGCACCGCAGGACGTCGATCACGCGACGGCTTCGACTCTGCCGCTGAACGGGCTGACCGCCCTGCTCGCTCTCGACCAGCTCGCTCTGGAGCCAGGCGCGGTCCTGGCCGTGACCGGGGCAGCCGGTGCCGTCGGCGGATATGTGGTGCAGATGGCCGCGGCGGCCGGCCTCGTCGTGATCGCCGACGCTGCCCCTGCCGACGAGGCCATGGTGCGCAAGTCGGGCGCAGCCAAGATCGTCGCCCGCGGCGATGACGTCGCCCGGCGGATCCGTGCCACCCAACCCGCCGGTGTGGACGCGCTCGTTGACGCCGCGCTGGTCGGCCCTCAGGTGGTGGACGCCGTCCGTGACGGCGGCAGCCTTGCCCTGCTGCGCGGCAATGGCGAACCCGGCGCGTACGCCGCCGGCGCCGGACGTGGCATCACAGTGCGGACCCCGTTCGTGCCCGGCTACGCCGGCCGCAAGGAGGCTGGCGACGAGCTGGCCTCGCGCCTGCCCCACGCGATCTTCGTGCCCACCGACGTCACGGTGGAGGCCGAGGTGGCCGCCGTCGTGCGGCGGGCGGTCGAGCGTTACGGCCGTCTCGACGGCGTTTTCAACAACGTCGGCGCAGCGACCGCCATGGGGCTGGTCACCGACCTCAGCGGTGAGGCATGGGACGGCGAGTTGGCCCTCAACCTCAGCAGCGTGTTCTACAGCCTCAAGCACGAGATTCCCTCGCTGGAGGCTTCTGGTGGAGGCGCCATCGTGAACAACGCGTCGGTCTCCGGCGTGGTGGGGCAGGCCGGCATGGCCGCCTACACGACCGCCAAGCACGGCGTCGTTGGCTTGACCCCGCTCGGTCGCGCTCGACACCGCCGCCCGCGGTATCCGGGTGAACGCCCTGGTCACCGGCGGGGTCGACACGCCACTGCTGCGCCGCAACATGGGCGACTCGGCCGAGGAGGCAATCGAGGCAGCCATGGCCATGCACCCGATCGGCCGGATCGGCGAGCCAGAGGAGATCGCCGCCTTCGCCGCGTTCCTGCTCAGTGACGACGCCTCGTTCATCACCGGGGCCGCCCTCGCAGTCGACGGCGGGTTCACCGCCGCCTGACAAATGGCTGCTTGAAAAGGTCCGTAAAGGTGCTTCGCGCTGTCCGTGACTGGCGGCACTACGCGAACAACCCGTCGAGGCTGAGACCGTCGATCGGACGGGCTCGGCGTTGCGATATTGTCATGGTGCCCACTCCGGCGTCGACTAATCCGCGTCCGTCGGCTGTCGATGGTCCGCAGGACGGTCCACCAACGCAGGGAGAACCCGATGCCGGAGTCTGAGCCCGTCCAGGACGACCACGCGGCGGATGCCGAATCCTCAACCACCGCCGAGGCCGACCAGCCTGCCGTTCACGAAAATCGGGCTGCCCGGCGCGCGAAGGGCAAGGTCGCCTCGCCTCAACCTTATGGAAAGGGTCAGCACCTCGGCGGCCGAGGCTCGGTCCAGAGCCCGCGCCAGTGGGGCAACCGTCGAAGCGGCTGATCCGTTGGCGGGGCCGTTGTCAGAACCCATCACTGGTCAACACAGCCGCAGAGCAACAACAGCACTGACCATGCGGTTGAGGTGCAACTCGCCCCACCGACCCGTACCCCCATGCCTGCGGTACACGGGTCGCGATGGAGGGGGCACGCCGTTCTCTTGGTGGCGGGAGGCGCCGATGTAGGGCGACGGGCGCGGTTGCACCCTGGCGACGTCCGGTCCGTCTGCCCCGTTACCCCCCCGAAACCGCCACCTGTCGTTGACAACCAGTGACAAGAAGCGGCCGCTGCTTGATCGTGTCTGTGCCGCCTACGCCAATTCTCGGCAATCAATGACAAGGCCGGGATGACTACGGTTGGTAACAAAGGGTCGTCGGTTCGAATCCGGCTGTCCCGACACAGGTCACGGGACTGGTCCGAGAATCGGGTCGGTCCGGCCGGCATCGGCCGGGCCGGCCAGCCACACCGCGGGGACACAAAGACCCTGAAGACCTCCGGTCTCCGCCCCGAACCCCGACCCTCCCCAGAGATACCACCGCGGGTCACCTCGCCGGCACCACAAGGGCTACCAGCCTCCCCGGACGGGCCCAAGGTCGTTCGTCCGGTACGGCGCTCCACCTTGTCCCCCGTCGGGGAGGCTGGGCGGTCTACGACTGGTCGACGACGAGATCCGTCTGAGTCCGCAGGGACTTGAGCCGCAGGCAATGGAGCCATGCTGCAGCTAACCGAAAGGAGCCCTTCTCGGCCCGTACGAGCATAATGCTGAGTTCGCTAGCCTTCGCACGTGATCTCCTACCGCGTTACCGGCCCCGCAGACCCCGACCGCGTGACCTCGTGGATCGTGACCGAGCCCGTTGGGTGGATCCCCGCCGACCGTTACCGGGCCGACCTGGCCGAGGGCATGTACCGACCGGATTGGACATGGATCGCCGAGCATGACGGCCGGGTCGTGGGACGGGCATTGTGGTGGGGGCCGAAGGGCAGCCCGCATCCGGTCGCGCTCGATTGCCTCGACGTGGATCCTGCCGTGGGCGACCGTGCCGCGGTCGCCGCCGAGCTGATCAGGGCCGCGCTGGCCGGGTTCCCGGAGCCGGTGCAGTACAGGATCAAGGTCACCGGTGGCTGGCGCGA
The DNA here is from genome assembly GCF_043205095.1 of Micromonospora sp. NPDC047557. Lineage (NCBI taxonomy): Bacteria > Bacillati > Actinomycetota > Actinomycetes > Micromonosporales > Micromonosporaceae > Micromonospora > Micromonospora sp. NPDC047557. The sequence goes on from NZ_JBIDDK010000009.1 coordinate 3,442, forward strand.
GGATCCGGCCACCTTGGCGGCCGTGGAGTGGCGGCGGGCGGCGGCGCATGCGGCGGGCCTCACCCGGGAGGTGGAGCGGTTGCAGTTCGAGTGGGTTCCCGCCGACGGGGTGCCGCCCGCGGCTGGCAGGCTGCGGTTCACCGAGGCCTCCGACGAGGAGTTCCTCGCGGTGTTCAGGAGAATCGCCGAGGGCAGCCTGGATGCCCAGACCCGTGCGAACCTGGCCGCCAAGGGCGTGGACGCGACCGCGCGCGAGGAGATGGACTTTTATCTCAGGGCGCCGGGCAAGCGGGAGTGGTGGCGGATCGCCTACACGCGCGAGGGTGAGGTGGCGGGCATGGCGATTCCCTCCGCGACCTCGTACAACGTGAACGTCGGCTATCTCGGGGTGGTGCCGGAGTTCCGCGGGCGCGGCTACGTGGACGAGGTGCTCGCCGAGATCACCCGCCTTCACGCAGCCAATGGGGAGTCGCGCATCACCGCCACCACCGACATGGGCAACGCGCCTATGGCGGCCGCTTTCGGTCGCGCCGGATACCGCAACACGGGGATCCGGATCAACCTTTCCAACGACATCCAGCCCTAGACCAGGAAGGGCCGGCGCCGACATTGCAACACACGAGCTCGGACTGCCTGGCCGAAGCTCCGGATCGGAGGGCAGGCCGGGGCTATCCACGGGCCCGCAAGGTGGTGTCGGCACCCGAGGCGCTGAGCAGAGCGGCCACGTGGTTTCCGAGCGCCGCCGGGGTGAAGAGCGAGACCCGACCCAGACGCCGGCACCAGCACCACGACATCACCGCCATGGCGATGGGATTGGCTGGTCAGGAGGCAGCAGCGCGCGAAACGACGTTCTTACGCCTTCGTTACGGAAGACGAATCGGGCGCGCGTAAGCCATTGACGAGCGCGATGCTGAAGGCCATCCACCCATCGAGGGAGAGGGCGATCATGGGATCACTGGCACGGCGCGGGCTGTCGGCGGCGACGCTCGCCACAGTGGCAGCAGGCGCATCGCTCCTGCCGGCGATGGCGGTCGTGGCCGCCACCCCTTCGGCGTGGAGGGCGACGGTGCCTTCGCTGATCCTGGACAGCCGGTTGACCGACGTGGTCGCCACCGGCCCGGGCAATGCCTGGTCGGTCGGCTATCAGGCGTCGACCTACACGGGATTCTCGATCGACGAGCCATACGCGCTGCTGCAGTGGAACGGGCAGGCGTGGACGGAACGGCGACTTCCGCACGAGGCGTTCCTGCTGTACAAGGTGGATGCGTCGAGTGCCGGCGACGTCTGGACGGTGGGCATCGGGAAGCTCGGCCAGCCGTATGCCGGGCACTTCAACGGCCAGACCTGGACGGGACACACACCGTTGGGCACCTCGGCAGGGCCGTCGGCGCTGCTGGACGTGGCGGCCACCGGCGGCGGGCGGGCGGTGCTTGTCGGCCACGACGGCTCCGGGCCGCTCGTCGTCGAAGGCGACACCGGTCAGTTCAACCGGGTGGCGGTGCCGGGGACGGAGCAGTACAACGGCGTCCTGCGAACGGTCTCGAGCACTCAGGACGGCAGCGTGTTCGCCGCCGGAGACAGGTACGTCGCCGACGCCCCCTACCCTGAGCCGGCAATCGTGCAGCGGGTCGGTGGCGCGTGGCGGGTGGCGGCGTTGCCATCGATTCCCAGCACTCAGCTGACCGGTGTTTGGGCTCGCTCGTCGACCGACGCCTGGGCCGTCGGCACCCAGGACTACGACTCCGCTCCCAAGCCGGTCATCCTGCACTGGAATGGCAGGACGTGGCAGCGGTTGGCCGGACCGGCAGCCGATGGCCGGGCGTACGCCGTTGCCGGTGATGCGAACGGCAATGTGTGGATCAGCGGCACGAATCCGATCCCGCCGTACATCGAGTACCCGGGCACGCTGTTGCTGCGCTACACCGGCGGCCGGTGGAGTGTCGCGTACGGGCCGAAGGTCGACGGCAGTGACCCGAGCCTTGACGCCCTGGCCAACGTCCCGGGCGCCTCGTCCTTCTGGGGTAGCGGCGCAGTGTCGACCAACGGTCTCGGCACGGCCGGCGTCATCGAGCGAACCAGGTGAGGTTAGGGGCGTGCGCCGCGACCCGTTCGGACTGCTCGACCGGCCGGACGTGCGTGCCGGCGAGCACGCCGCCGGTTGCTGGCGCGACCCTGAGAGTTCACGGTGGTGGCGTTTCTGGTTGCGGAGGCCGGTAAGCGATGGCCGGAGGCTGCTTCACTGCATGGCGGTGGCCGGGGGATGATCGAATGATTCGGGGCAGCGGAAGGTGTACAGCGAGTAGCCGCGCCCGATCTGCACGCCGACGACGTCCGGGGACGCGGTCGGGTTCTCCTCGAGCGGGCGCCAGCTGCAGTGCATGCCGTTCCAGTCGCCCGTGTCCACGGCAAAAGTCAAGGTCATCGCGGTGCCGCAGGCAGCACAGTCCATCGGGTACGGATCGGTCAGCGACCAGTTCGCGTAGCCGCCGACCTTCCAGCCCGGCGCCAGCGACAAGTCGCTCTGATAGTGGGGACGGCTGTCGTCCTCGTCGTCATCCCACTCGTCGAGCCGCTCGCGTAGGTCATCGGGGAGCAGATCGGCGTACTGGTACTCGCGGACCTGCTCGGGGTGCACCACGCACGGAATCGGCAGGTACATGTCGCTGATCACCGGCGGTTCGGGAGGCGCTTCGAGCAGCGGGCCGACGGTGGAACTGTCGCGCCAGTAGAGGAAGACGCGAGGGCCGTAGTGCCGATCCGAATGGTCCACCGGGCACCACAGCACCTGGAGCAGGTCGGTGCCGTCCGGACCGACGTAGTCCGGGACATCTCGCTGGTACAGCTGCGCGACCGGGACCAACGGGATCGGATTCTCAATCAGGTCGTCCAGGTCCAGAGCGTCGGCCGCATCGAGCTCGGCCCGCTCCTCCGCGGTCAAGAAGTCCCCGCCCGCCAATCGCTCCCGGGCCTCTGCGGTCGCGAAGATCTCCCGCCTGCGGCGCAGAGCGGCAGGGGTGGTCAGGTTGTACGGCTCGTGCGCCCCGGCGTCGTCGCAGACCGGCCATTCCTCGTTGGCCGGCCACAGCAGCGGTCCGCCGACCGAGCTGTCCCTGACGGTCGGAGCGCCGGGCCGGGGATGCAGGCGGGTAGCGGTGCGGGAATGGTCCCGCAGTTCGGGGAAGAGGGCGGTGATGTCCAGGGGACGCGGAGGCGTGGTGCGGACCATAGCAGCGGATCTTAGGCCCGCGTACTGGTCGTGAGTTCCGTGCAGAGCCGGGCAGCTGAGGTCCCGGCTCAGCCGGATCCGTCAGGATTCCGCTGCATCCGCCACGCGCGAAATCGTGCACGTCGCGTGGAGCCGTTCCCGAACGGGCTCGGCTGGACGCCCGCGGTACGCCTCCGCGGGTGCCGCCGGACGTCGCCCGGTGGCGCCGGCGGAGGCGCCGATCAGCGGGACGCGGCGACGTCGATCAGGATCCTCGCCAGCTCGTCCGGGGCGTCGCGCATGAGGTTGTGGCCGGCGGCCAGCGCGTGCGTGGTCCAGCGGGGGTCCTCGCTCAGCCTGCGGTAGGTCGGGGTGAACGGCGACTGGTCGGCCCACCCGGCGGCGTACACGTAGTCCCGGCGGCGGATGTGCGCCAGGGCGCCGGCGAGCCGTAGCGGTTGGAGCACGGAGGCGATCGGGTGTGCCGTCGCCCGGGCGTCGAAGAACGGCAGCGGCCGGGACGCACATCCGGTCTCGTCCACGTCTGCATACCAGCTCCGTTCCTGGTCCGAGACGAGTGACCAGCAGGAGTCACCGTCGCCGGGCACCACCGCGTCCAGGTAGACCAGGGAGTCGACCCGGTGCGGCGCCCGGTCGGCGGCTCCGGTGATCACCATTCCGCCGTAGCTGTGCCCGACCAGTACCGTCTCCCGCAGGTTTTCGCCCTCAAGGACGGCGATGACGTCCTGGATGTGCGTGTCGAGGTTCACCGTGCCCTGCAGCAGGTGCCGGCGTTCACTCACGCCGGTCAGGGTCAGCGGGTGGACGGTGTGCCCGACGTCGCGCAATCGCCGGGTGAGGTGCTCGAAGCACCATCCACCGTGGCACATCCCGGGGACGAGGACGAAGTTCGTCATGATCCTGCTCTTTCGGTCGATTGTGAATGGTGGTCCGTCGCGGCGGATCCGCCGGCTCGTCGCTGCCCGCCGCGGGAGGACAGCCCTCCGACGAGGGTGATCGCTGCGGCGGCGGCGCACAGGACCGCGGTCCACTCGAGGGTGGCCGCGGAGGAGGTGTGGTCGGCGACCAAGCCGGCCAGCCACGGTCCGGCGGTCTGGCCGGCGGCGAATACCGTGGTGAAGACGGCGAGCGTGGCGGGCCAGTCGACGGCCGGGGTGTGGGCTCTGATGAGGGCGGTGATGGCGGCCGGCACGCCCATGAACGTCGCCCCGTACGCGAGCGCGGAGGCCAGGGCGACCGGGGTCGCGGACGACGTCAGCGCCAGTGCCGACCCGCCGGCCAGGACGGCGAGCAGGGTGGCCAGGGCCCGGGTGCCGGGCCATTCGGCGATCGGTCGGCTCCACACCGCGGGAGCCGCCGCCACGGCGGCGCCGAGCACCGTCCAGGTGAGCACGACATGCGCGATGGAGGCGTGCCGGTCGGCCAGGTAGGTGGACAGGAAGGTGATGTAGCTGATGTAGCCGGCGGCGAACAGCAGGTAGGCCAGGGCTGGTGTCAGGAGCGGTCGGAGTCGGGCCCGGCCGGCAGCGGCGCGCCGGTCGTCGTCGGTGCCGGCCGCTGTCCAGCTCCCGAGGGTTGCCAGCGCGGCGGCGGCGCCCAGGCCTACCCAGGCCATCCGCCAGTGCGCGCCGAGCAGCGGCACGGTCACGCCGCTGACCATGATGCCCAGCCCGGTTCCGGCGAAGTACACCGTGATGGGCATGGTCGAGGCGGCGGCGGTTGCGGCCCGGGACGCGAGCACCCCGCCGGCGATGAACACCACTGCTCCGGTCGCCCCCGACAGCGTCCGGACTGCCAAAAGCGCCAGGTAGTCGCCGCTGACGGCCGTCATGACCAGCGAAGCGGCGGTGAGGGCCATGCCAACCCGGAACGCGACGGCCACGCCGAGACGGCGTACCAGCGTGGTGGTCAGCAGCGCGCCGAGCAGATACCCGAGGCCGTTGGCGGCGCCTACCGCGCCGGCTTGGGCAAGGGTCCAGTTCAGGTCGTCGCGCATCGCCGGCAGCAGCAGCCCGTAGGCGAAGCGTGCGAAGCCGAGCGCGGAGGCGGTGCCCAGGGCCAGACGTACGGCCTGCCACAGTCCCGCGGGAGGCGCGGTGGATGCCATCAGCGTCTCCGTAGATAGAACTGATCGGTACGAACTCAGGGGGATGTTAGCAGTAGAACGAACCGACCGGTACCATCATTGTCATGCCAGTTCCCAAGGGTTCGACGATCGACCCGGAACGCACCCGTGCCGGGATCGTCGAGGCGGCCACCCCGCTGCTCTACGAGCGGGGCCTGGACGGCATCGGCGTCGCCGAGTTGTGCGCCCTCGTCGGCGCTTCCAAGGAAACCCTCTACCGCTACTTCGGCTCGAAGGAGGGCCTGATCCAGGCGGTGCTGGAGGCCCGCAGCGAGCGGGTGACCACGTGGATCGCCGGGGCCGTGGCCGCCGCCGGGGACGATCCGCGCGACCAACTCGCTGCCGTCTTCGACGAACTCCAGCGCTGGTACGACGAGCCGGGCTTCCGGGGCTGCGCGATGCAGAACGCCGCAGCCCAACACCATGCCGAGGCGGTACGGGCGATCACCTCCCGCCACCTGGACCGCCGCCTCGACCTCCTGACCGCGATCGCCCGACGGGCCGGCGCAGTCGACGCGGAGGCCCTCGGGCGACAGCTGCTCGTGCTGGTTGAGGGTGCCACTCTCCTCGCCGCGCACCACGACCGGACGAACGTCGGCAACCACGCCAAGCAGGCCGCCCTCGCCCTGCTGTCCACTGTCTGAACCGGCACCGGGGCGGTGCGCCCGCCCCACACCACGGGAACGGAACGCCGGCGAGGTTCCGACCCAGTAGTGGCTGCCGAACCCGCCTTTCGTGACAATGACGCACGCTTTCGCTGTCACGGTCATCGCGAGCTCGGCAACGGCGCCGGGCTGGCGCAGCATGATGGGCATCTGCCAGGTGCCCATGCGCAGGTGGCTCAGATCCGTCGAGCTGAACGCATCCTGGGCGTCCACCGGACCGACCGCCGGGCAGCCAGTTCGGCTATCTCAGTCACCTCCTCGCGCCCGAGGTCGGGCTTCTGTGGCACATGCCGTTTGCCTCGGGAGGGCGATTGGGGGGAAGGGTCGGTGGCGGGCGGCCCAGTTGACGACGAGGGTGGTGACAAGCCCGGTGGCGAGGAAAGTGAGCCCGAGCACCAGCCACCCGGGCCCGGACCAGACCATCACCACAGCGGTCAGAGCGGCCGGCCCCACGGCGCGGGCGAACGGTATGCCGCTCTGGTACACGCCCTGCCACTGCCCGGGTCGGGCGGGATCGGCCAGGGTGAATCCGACACTCCACGACCCGGCGGCCAGTCGCAACTCACCGGTCACCTGCAGGGCTACCGCGGCGAGGACGAGGCCGGCGGCGACAGCCGAGTCGGTGGTGGCGGCCACTGTCCACAAGAGTAGGCAGGCGGCGCAGAGCGCGAGGCCAGCGAAGCGGATTGCCCGGGTCGCCTCGCCCAGGGTCGTCACCCGCCGAGCCGTCCGGCGCTGCCAGCCCAGGACCCCAATGGTGTTGAGGAGGAAGGCTCCCGCCACGATCCACCGGGGCGCGGCTGTGCGACTGCTCAGGTACAGGGGCAGCAGCACGCTCAGCGTGGGCATGTACAGATACATCACCGCGTTGAGCGCGGCCACTGCGACGTAGCGGATGTCCCGTGGCGCATCCCCCCAGCCAGTCCTCATCCGGGTGCCCGAACCCGAGGGCAAGCCGATCAGCACCACCGCGCTGCCGATGAAGAGCATCGCGTTCCCGACCAGCGCGGCGCGGTAGACGGTGTGCGTACCGGCCAGGAGCGCCATGCCGCCGGCCGCAGCGCCGATGCCGATGCCGGCATTGACGGCGGTCTGGATGCCTGCCCGCACGGTGACCAGTTCGGTGGACGGTACGAGGGAAACCAGCAGGGCCTGCCGGGTGGCGCCAGCGCCACTCTGCGCAATCGCGTACAGCACGCAGCCGGAGCAGACGAACAAGAAGCCCGGTGCGCTTGCCAGCACCAGGAGGGCAACCGCTGTGGCCATGGACAGCAGGATCGTCACCCGCCGCAGTCCGATGCGGTCGCCCACTGCGCCGATGGGATGAGTAGCGAGAAAGCCGGCGCCCCACGCGAGGGACAGCAAGACGCCGACCTGCGCCGTCCTCAGGTGGCTGACCTGGGTCAGATACACGACGAAGGTCACGTAGAAGCAGCCCTCGCCCACGGCGGCGACGAACTGCGCGCGCATGAGGACAGCAGCCGGCCGCCGATGGGAAACCTGTCTGCGGGTAGCCCGGACGGGACTACGCGAAGCTGAGGCCATGGGCCCGGGCGCGTTTGAGCTCGGAGAAGGCCCCGCAGGCAGCGAGCAGGCGGGCACCTTCGAAGACGCGCACGGCCTCGTCACCCCGGGGGATCGAGGTCAGCACGGGGCCGAAGAAGGCCACGTCGTCGACCACCACCGTCGGAGTGCCGAGATCCTCGCCGACGAGTTGTTGAGCGCGGGAGGTGCTGGCGCGCATCTGCGGGTCGAGGTCGCTGCGGTGGGCGGCTTCGGCCAGGTCGGCGGGAAGGCCCGCCTCGGCCAGGGCCGCCGGGACCACGCGGTCGAAGTCCTTGTCGCCCTCGTCGTGGATCCGGCGCCCCAGCGCCGGGTACAGACGCTCCAGGGCCGCGGGGCCGTGGTGAGCGGCTGCCGCCACGCACACCCGCGCCGGCCCCCACGCCCGGTCGTTGAACTCGCGGTACCAGGGTTCCAGGTCGCGATGCTCGTTGATCACCGCGAGGCTCATCACCTCGAACCGCAACGTGATCGGACGCATCCGTGCCACCTCCATGAGCCACCGCGAGGTGATCCAGGCGAACGGGCAGGACGGGTCCACATAGGCAGTGACGGGGACTGCTGCGGCCAGGTCAGAGTATTTATCTTCCACGGAAGCAATATATCTTCCCTAGAAGGTAACCTGCAAGGATGGATGAAGACCGCAACGGGTGATTTCGACGTGCTCGCAGCGCTGCGCCGGGAGGGCGAGCCGTACACGCTCACGGCGGGCCAGTTGAGCGAGCGGATGCTCGTCACCACCGGCACTACAGGCAGCTGTACCTGACGTCCGGGGGCACGGGGTATCGGCCCAGACCGCCGCGGAACCTAGCGTCGGATGGCATGAGATCAACGAAGGGCCCGTCGGGACGGCGCGTCGCGCAGGCCGGGGCCACCTGGAGCGGTTCGCCGGACACGCCGGCAATACCGACCGTCCGGACATCGCCGTACGCGGTGCGCCTGGATTCGGTGACGAAGGAGTACGGGTCGGGGACGAACGCGGTACGCGCACTCGACGCGGTGACGGCCGGGTTCCCGCGCGCTACCTTCACCGCCGTCATGGGCCCCTCCGGTTCCGGCAAGAGCACGTTTCTGAACTGCGCGGCCGGTCTGGACCGGCCGACGTCGGGCCGGGTCGTGCTGGGTGATACGGACCTGTCCGAGCAGTCGGAGACCGAGTTGACCGAGCTGCGGCGGGTTCGGATCGGATTCGTCTTCCAGGCGTACAACCTGCTGGGCGCGCTGACCGTGCAGGAGAACGTCACGCTGCCACTGCGGCTGGCGGACGCGAAGGCCGACAAGACGTGGCTGAGCCAGGTGCTGACCGCGGTCGGCATCAGCGAGTACGGCGGGCGGCGCCCCAGCGAACTCTCCGGCGGTCAGCAGCAGCGGGTCGCGGTCGCCCGCGCGCTGATCACCCGTCCGGACGTGGTGGTCGCGGACGAGCCAACCGGCGCGCTGGACACCCGGTCCAGCAAACGGGTTCTGGAGTTGCTGCGACACGTCGTGGACGAGATGGGGCAGACGGTGCTGATGGTCACCCATGACCCGGTCGCCGCCTCCTACGCCGACTCGGTGATGTTTCTGGCCGACGGCAGGCTCGCGGGCGAGCTGACCCGACCCACTCCGGAGCAGATTGCGTCGCGCATGACGCACCTGGGCGAGTGGTGACCCGCAGCTTTCGGCGGCTGGTCCGTCTCGTGGTGCCGTTACCCGGGGACCTGTCGCTGGCCTGGAGCACGATCAAGGGGCGTACGGGCGGTTTCGTCGGCTCCTTCATCGCGGTCGCCGCTGGCTCGGCAGTGATCACCGCCTGCGGGATGCTGCTGGTGTCCGGGCTCGGCACCGGCGTGACCCCCGAGCGGTACGCGGGCGCGGCGGTGGTCCTCGGCGGTGAGCAGTCGTTCTGGCTGGACGAGTCCGCCGAGGTCCGCTACAGCGAGCGTGTCACGCTGCCCGCCGAGAAGGTCGCCGCCGTCGCCGCGGTGCCCGGTGTGCAGGCGGCTATCGGAGACGTCAACGTCGAGGTCAGCGTGCTGGCCCCGGACGGCGACGTGGTGGCCGGTCCGGACGGCTTCCCGGTGCTCGGGCACGGCTGGTCCGCTGCGGCGCTCGGGCCGTTCCGGGTGCGCGACGGCCGAGTGCCCTCCGCGCCCGACGAGGTTGTGCTCGACGCCGACCTCGCCGCGCGCGGCGACGTGTCGCTCGGCGCGAGGGTGCAGCTCGTGGTCGGCTCGCTCCCGTCGTCCTACCGGGTGGTGGGCATCGCCACCGCGCCGGGGGACGGGTTGGACCGGCAGTCCGCGGTGTTCGTCACCGACGACCAGGCGACCACGCTGTCCGGGCGTCCGGGCCGGGTGGACGCCATCGGCGTGCTCGCCGCGCCCGGCGTTGCCCCGGAGCAGCTGGCCGAGCGCATCACGGCCGCCGTGCCGGGCGTGGTGGCGCACACCGGCGCGGGACGCGGCGACGTGGAGTTCCTGGACGTGGGTGACGCCCGCAGCCTGGTGGTCGAGACGGCGGCGTCGTTCGGCGGCACCATGGTCCTGATCGTGGTGTTCGTGGTGGCGAGCACCCTCGCGCTGTCGGTGCGGCAGCGCAGGCGAGAACTGGCCCTGCTGCGAGCCATCGGCGCAACGCCCAGGCAGATCCACTGGATGATCGGCGCCGAGATGACAGTGGTCTCGTCGGTGGGCGCCGTGGTCGGCGCGATTCCCGGCGTGCTGCTCGCGTACGTGATGCGCGCTGTGTTCGTCCTCGCGGGCGTGATGCCCCCAGACTTCCAGATGCGGGTGGGGTTGTTGCCCGTCCTGGCTTCGCTGATCCTGTGCGTGCTCAGTGCCCGGCTCGCTGGTTGGCTTGTCGCACGCCGGCTGGCCAACGTCAGCCCGGTCGAGGCGCTCGGCGACGCCGCGGTCGAGCCCCGGAGGTTCGGCCGGATGCGGGTGGCCATCGGCGTCCTGCTCATCCCGCTCGGGCTGCTGTTGACCTGGGGCAATGTCGCGGCGCCGGGCGACTCGGCCGCCGACACCGCGGCAAGCGCGGTCCTGTTGTTCGTCGTGGCCCTCGGGTGTCTTGGACCCCTGCTGCTTCGGGGCGCCATCGTGCTGTTCGGCTCGCGCCTGAACCGGCAGTCCACTGCCAGCGGCTTCCTCGCTCAGGCCAACGCGCGGGCCAACTGGCGGCGGCTCAGTTCGGCCACCACACCGCTGGCCATGGGCGTGACCCTGGCGGCCGTGCAGGTGTTCGGCGCCTCCACGACGATCGCGGCGGCCCAGCACCAGATCGAGGACGGCCTGCGGGCCGACCACGTGTTGACCGCGCCGTCGGGTGCCGGGATATCCCCGGAGGTCGTGGACGCCGTACGCGGCGTGGCCGGTGTCTCCGTGGCCACGCCGGTGGCCCGGATGCGGGTGCTGTTGACCTTCCCATCCGAGGACAGCACCGCGACCAAGGTCTTCGCCGCCCAGGGGGTGGCGCCCGAACGGCTCTCCGAAACCATGGATCTCGCGGTGAACGAGGGCGACATCGCAGAACTGCGGGGCGATGCCGTGGCGCTGAGCCGGATCGTCGCGGAGACCGTCCGGGCGAACGTCGGCGCAACGATTGAGCTGCGGCTCGGCGACGGCACGGTGGTCGAGCCGCGGGTGGTGGCGATCTACGAGAACGGCCTCGGCTTCGGGGATGTCACCCTGCCCAACGACCTTGTCGTCGCCCACACCACCACGCGGGTGGCCACCGCCGTGCTGATCAGGTCGGTGGACGGGACCGACCCGGTAGCACTCGCCGGCACGCTGCGCGGCGCCCTTGAGCGCTACCCGACGGTCCAGGTCGGCGACCGAGAGGCGTTCCTGGCCACGTCGGGGTCCGGTGGCTCCGGTGACTGGGCGCTGAACCTGCTGTTCCAGACGGTGCTGCTGGGCTACATCGCGATCGCCGTGGTGAACACCCTGGTGATGGCGACCGCGGCGCGGGTTCGCGAGTTCGCGAGCCTGCGACTCATCGGCGCCAGCCGGAACCAGCTCCGCGCGATGATGAACGGCGAGGCCAGAATCGTGGTTCTCTCGGCACTGCTGTTCGGCTTGCTGGCGACGATCCCGCCGCTGATCGGCATCAGCCTGGGCCTGACGAAGTCGCCCGTTCCCAGCATCTCCCTCACCGGGCTCATCGCGATCGTGGCGGTCACCATCGCGCTCTCCTGGGGCGCGATCAGGATGGCCACCCGGTACGCGATGCGACCCGCGTTGATCGACGCGATCGGCGGGCGGGAGTGACGAGGCCGGGCCAGATCAGCCCACAGCGTTGAGGTAGGCGAGAACGGCGAGGACGCGGCGGTGGCCGCTGTCGGCCACGGCGAGGCCAAGCTTGGCGAAGATGTTGCCGATGTGCTTGTGGACGGCGTTGTCGCTGACGACAAGCCGTTCAGCGATGGCGGTGTTGTCGTGCCCCTGCGCCATCAACGCGAGTACCTCGCGCTCGCGGGGGGTGAGGGCAGCGACCGGGTCACCGGCGCGTTGGACGAGTTGCGCGATGACCTCGGGGTCCATCGCCGTACCACCGGCGGCGACGCGGCGCAGCGCGTCGACGAACTCGTCCACGCGGCTGACCCGATCCTTGAGCAGGTAGCCGACGCCACCGCCGGTGCTGGACAGCAATTCGGCGGCGTACTGCTGTTCGACGTATTGCGACAGCACCAGGACCGGAAGGCCGGGATGCTCCCGGCGGGCCTGCAGGGCGGCGCGGATTCCCTCGTCGCGGAAGGATGGCGGCAGCCGGACATCGACGACCGTAACGTCGGGCCGGTGCTCCCGCACGGCCGTCAGGAAACCCGCCGCATCGTCGGCGATGGCGGCGATCTGGAAGCCCGCGCGACCCAGCAGCAGCTCCAGTCCGGTGGACAGCAGCACGCTGTCTTCGGCGATCACCACCCGCACGGCAACTCCACGGTGAGGGTCGTCGGCCCGCCCGCCGGGCTGTCGACATCGACAGTGCCGTCGAGCGCGAGCACCCGGCGACGGATCCCGGCAATGCCGGTGCCCCGCCGATCGTCGGCGCCGCCGGTGCCGTTGTCAGTGATCGCCACCAACAAGCTGTCCGCCGCGCGGCTGACCCGTACGCCGGCCGTGGTCGCTTGGCTGTGTCTGGTGACATTGGTCAGCGCCTCGGCCACGGCGAAGTAGACGACGGCCTCCACAGCTGGCGGGACCCGTTCGAGGTCGCCGATGTCCAGCCGGGTCGGCACGGCGCAGCGGGTGGTCACGGCCGTCAGGGCACCGTCGAGCCCTCGGTCGGCGAGAATCGGCGGATAGACGGTGCGGATCACGTCGCGCAGTTCGGTCATCGCCTCTTCGGTTCCTTCGTGTGCGTCCCGCAGAAGATCTTCCAGGAACTGCTCGTCGCGCGGATTGTCGGAGAGAGCCTGTCGGGCCACGGCCAGCCGCATCGCGATGGCCACCAGCCGGGCCTGGGTGCCGTCGTGCAGGTCGCGTTCGATGCGGCGCAGCTCCGCGCCGTGTGCGTCGAGCACGTCCGCGCGGGTGCGGGTCAACACGGCTACCCGCTCGGCGAGCTGTTCGTTCGTCGAGTGCGACAGCACCACCAGGCAGATCCGGGCGTGCGCGCGAGCCATCGGCGGGAAGCCCACGTAGGCCAGCGCGGTGAGCAGGAGGATCTGAAGTGGGCCAAGCGTGAGGGCGGTCGTCCAGCCGGTGACCGGGACGTCGATGAACAGCCGTGGCCTGTCCTCCGGCGCGAACGCCCACCACAGGGGTGTGGCGATGGCGGCAACCACGATGTTGCCCACGCACAGGAGCGTGGGCAGCCCGAACGCCACACCGGTGATGACGTTCACCGGCAGCCAGAGCAGGGCGTGGGACGTGCCGCCCGCGGCCGCTCCGCGTCGCGCCGCGCCCTGTGCCGGACGCGAGGCCAATGGCCTACCGAGAAGCCGGCCGGCGCGGTCACGGTGCCAGTCCGCCCAGAGCCGGGCGAGCCGCGGCACGCACAGCAGTGGCAGTGCGAGCACTGTGGCGACCCCCAGGAGCAGCGAGCCAAGGAGGTATACGCCGCCGCGCCGCACCTGCACCCACCGTTCGCCCGGCATAACAGGATGTCCTTCCTCCGTACGCCGGGAAGCTCGCGTCGCCGGCACGGCGTCGTGGCGTGCCCTGATTGTCGCCGCCCACGCCACTGCAGCCGCTCCACCTGATGCCCGATGGTACGGGGCGGCGGTCCACCAGTGCCGGACGCGCGGGCGGTGGCACGGCGACGCCAGGAGGCTCGACACGGCCTGATGCGCGGGATCGACCGTGGCGGTGCCGCGATCGAATTCGCTGGCGGCGGTCGCGGCGGGCGTGCGAACCTCAAGACGCCGCACCGCTGCACCCCGGTGGAGCACGTCGGCCACAACGACCATCACGAGGAGTGACAATGCGAGCAGCTTCCACGTTCCGGACCCTTGACCGTCCTACCGTGGAGTTCTGCCTTGGCCTTGTTGAACCTTGGAATCGTCGCTCATGTTGACGCCGGAAAGACCAGCCTGACCGAGCGCCTGCTCTACGAGGCAGGCGCCGTGTCCCAGTTGGGCAGCGTCGACGCCGGCACGACACGGACCGACTCGATGGAGCTGGAGCGCCGGCGCGGCATCACCATCCGGGCGGCCGTCACGTCGATCACCATCGGTGATCTGAGCATCAACCTGCTGGACACCCCCGGCCATCCGGATTTCATCGCGGAGGTCGAGCGGTCGCTGGCAGTCCTCGACGCCGCCGTGCTCGTGGTGTCGAGCGTCGAGGGGGTCCAGCCGCAGACCGTCGCCATCTGGCGGGCGCTGCGCCGCATCGGCGTACCGACGGTCGTCTTCCTGAACAAGGTGGACCGCCGCGGCGCCGACGTCGACCGGGTGCTGACCCAGGTACGCCAGCGGCTCGGGGCGCGTCCGGTCCTGCTCACCACGGTCACCGGCCAGAGCGGGCGCGACGTCCGGGTGCGGGCCGTCGGCTTCGACGCCGAACCGGTGCTGGAGGCGGCGGCGGAGGTCGACGACGCGGTGGCGGCGCGGTGGCTGACAGACGAGCCGGTACGCATCCGCGACGTCCGCCGTGCGATCCGGAACGCGGTGCGCCGTGCCGAACTCACCCCGGTGGCGTGCGGTTCGGCGATCACCGGAGCAGGGGTACGGCAGCTGTGCCACCTCCTCGCCGACCTGTTGCCGCGTGGCGAGCAGCGGGACGGTCCGCTGGCGGGCACGGTCTTCGCCGTCGATCGGGACGGCCACGGCCGGCGGGCCTGGCTGCGATTGTGGTCCGGCCGTCTGCGCGTGCGAGATCGGGTGCAGCTGGCCGGAGCCCGCCCACAGACGGTGACCCAGATCGCCGTCATCGAGCCCGAAGGCGTCCTGGTGCGCCCCTCGGTGTCCGCCGGTCAGATCGCCGCGGTGCGTGGCGTCTCGGCCCGGATCGGCCAGCACATCGGGGACCCGCCTCGGCGGCACGGCTATCGGTTTCCGCCGCCCACCCGGCAGGCGGTCGTCGAGCCGGTGAATCCGGAGCAGCGCCTGGCGATGTTCGCCGGCCTGGCCGAGCTGGCCGACGAGGACCCACTGGTGGACCTGCGGCTCGACGAGCAGCAGGCGGAGGCGGTGATCCGTCTGCACGGGGAGGTCCAGAAGGAGGTGCTCGCCGCCCTCCTGGAGGACCGGTACGGCGTCCGGGTGCGCTTCTCCGGCACCCTGACGGCCTGCATCGAGCGGGTCGTCGGCACCGGAGTCTTCGAGGAGCGGGTGCGCGAGCGCGGTAACCCGTACCTGGCCGGGCTCGGATTACGGATCGAGGCTGCCCCGGTCGGGCACGGCATCGACTTCCGTCCTGGTGTCGAACCCGGCCGGTTGCCACCGGCATTCGTCGCCGCCACGGAGGAGGGCGTGCGGGCCGCGCTGCGGCAGGGTCCGCACGGCTGGCCGGTCACCGACTGTGTGGTCACCATGACGGCTTCCCGGTATCTCCCGCGACAGAGCAGGCCGCATCAGAAGTTCGACAAGTCCATCTCGACCGTGGCGGCGGACTTCCGCAACCTCGCCCCGGTGGTGGTCGCCGCGGCGTTGCGCCAAGCCGGTACCCGGGTGTGCCAGCCGATCGAGCGGTTCGACGTCAACCTTCCCCAGCACACGGTGGAGACGGTGCTGGCGCTGCTCGGCAGGCGGGGCGGCGTGGTCCACGAGACCGCCGTCGCCGGCGGTTACCTCGAGGTGAGCGGCACGCTGCCGTCCTCCCGGGTGCCGCAGGTCGTTGCCGCTCTTCCCGACCTCACCGGCGGGGAGGCTGTCCTGACCACCACCTTCGACCACTACGCGCCGGTCACCGCCGAGGACCCGCCGACCTTGCCCCGGCGCGGACCGGACCCGAGCGACCGGGAGGCGTGGTTCCGTGCCGTACCGCGGTAGGCCGGCCGTCCCGCCAGCGAGCGGGTTTCCACAGGCCAGAGCCTGTGGAAACCCTCCGCCGAACCAGTCGTCAGCGCTCCGCCTGGGATGCAAGCGCCGGCGATCGGACGGGGCGGTCGTTCACTGTCCGACAGGGCGGTAGCGGAGGTGCACGACGCCGTTTCGGAATCGGCGCTCATCGATCAGCTCAAGGTCGGTGCGTGTGCCGGTCGGCAGCCCTGGCTTGCCCCCGCCGACGACAACGGGCCAGATGAACAGCTGACACTCGTCGACCAGCCCGGCCGTGAAAGCCTGCGCCGCGAGGTTGGCACCTCCTACGGTGAGATCGCTGCTGGCCGTGGCCTTCAGCTCGTGTACCGCGGCGGGGTCGAAACGGCGTTCGAGTCGGGTGTCGGCAGTCGACACCGCGGCGAGGGTCGTCGAGTAGACAACTTTGGTCGCCGCCTTCCAGACGCTCGCGAAGTCGGCCGTGAGGTCAGACTGCGCGGCCAGAGCGGGGTTGGTCTCCCAGTGGGCCATCGATTCGTACAGGCGTCGGCCGTAGAGGAACGTGCCCACGGACCGCAGGAGGTCGGTGTAGAGCACGAATAGCTCATCGTCCATCGGCAACCAGTTGAACGCCCCGCGTTCGTCCTCGATGTAGCCGTCAAGCGATACGTTATTCACGTAGATCAGCTTCGCCATGCCTCTACCCCTCAATGGTCAGCTGCAAGGACCTGGAGATTCGCCAACGCGGCGTCCAGCTTGGTGAACGCCTGGCGCCACCCCTCCTCGCTGGGCTGTGTCAGGTGCTCGGGCAGCCACTGGCGGATCTCCAGTCGCGTCCGCCCGTCGGATTCGTCGTGGAACTCGATCCGCAACCTCGTCTCGAACGGCTCGATGCCCTCCTGCAGCCGACCACTGACGCGCATGACGCCTTCGAGCAGTTCGCCGTCGGCGACGTCGGTGAGATCGACGTGGACGTGCACGCGAAGGTCGGGTTTGGCCGCATTGACCTCCGTCCACCGTTGAAAGCCGCCGGGGCGTACGTCGAACTCGATCTCGTCGCGCGGTAGTGAGTTGCCGATCGGGCCCCACCACGCCGCCAGGTGGTCCGGGTCGATGAAGGCTCGGTAGACGAGCTCCCGTGGCGCGTCGAACACGCGAGAGATGACGAGCTGCGGAGTGTCGGCGTTCATTCGAGCTCCCGGGTGTCGTCGGCCATCTGATCCGTTGCCCGTCCGGCGGCCTGCACCGCGGCAAGGTGGGCATCGAGGCGGCTGAGGGACGAGTCCCAGAACCGCCGGTAGTGCTCGATCCAGTCGGCCGCCTCGCGCAGCGGGGCAGCCTCGAGGCGGCTCTCGCGCCACTTGCCCGACCGCGATCGCGAGATGAGCGCGGCGCGTTCGAGCACCTTCAGGTGTCGGGACACCGCTGGCATCGAGATGGAGAAAGAAGCGGTGAGATCGGTGACCGTGGCGTCGCGTTCGGCCAGCTCGGCGAGGATTGCCCGTCGAGTCGGGTCGGCGAGCGCCGAGAACACCGCGCTGAGCTGATCGGTGCCAGCCATCCGAAACCCCCTCCCTTCACTTAACGAACCTGTTAAGCGTATTGACGTGCCGATGATGGTGTCAACGGATTCGTTCGCCTGGGCCGGCTCGGCTCCGGCCCCACCGCTGACGTACGCCGGACGCGGACAGCCCCTGCAGTAGAGGTGGCGACTACTGCGTGAGGATCAGCTGTCCGAGTTCCTGGGTGCATCGGGTGAGCGCGACGTAGAGGCCGTTCCAACCGCGCGGCTCAGCGGCGATGCCTTGCGGGTCGATGAGGAGCGTCGCGTCCCATTCCAATCCCTTGGACTGGGTCGCGGTGAGCACTGGCACACCACTCAGCACGGTCAGGAGTTCGACGATGCGGTCGGCGGGGGCGATGACGCCGACAGTGCCGCCGTGCCACCGCTGCTGCAGCTGCCGCACTGCTTCGGCGGCAGCACCAGCGAGATCAGCGGGTGCGATCGTGAGCTGCCAGGGGGCGATGCCGGAGGAGCGAACCGCCCGTGGCGGCGTGTTGTGGCTGCCAGCCTTCTTCAAGACCGGTTCGGTGAGCTCCATGACCTCGCGCGGGGTCCGGTAGCAGATGGTGAGTTCCGCGGCGGTCCAGCGGTCTCCGAAAACGGACCGCACCGCTTGTGCCCAACTGGTGTGCCGGTGGGCTGCCTCCGCCTGGTCGATGTCACCGACGGCGGTGATGGAGCGACTGGGACAGCGCCGCAGAACCATCTGCCACTGCATCTCGGACAGCTCCTGCGCCTCGTCGATGACGACGTGGCCGTACACCCAGCCACGCTGCCGGCGAGCGCGGTCGGCGACGAATTCGCCCTGTGGTTGCGGGGCGTCGACCTCGCCGAGCAGGTCGGCAATGGTGTCGAGCAGGGGAATGTCGCTTGATGCCCATCCGGCGGGCTCGGCCGCGACGGCGGTGATCTCCTCGGGGGACAGCTGCGGGGCGAACCGGGCCAGCAGGGTGCGGTCGGTCAGGAGATCACCCAGCAGGGTTTCGGGGTCGAGGGTGGGCCACCATGCCTCGATGAACCGGGCGATGGTGGCGTTCTCGGCAATACGACATCGCAACTGTTCGATCTCCTCCTCGGAGAGCGTCCCGTCGATGTCGCTGCCGGTGGACGTCCGGGCGGGGTGGTCGTCATGCCCCATGTCCCTGTCGACGCGGGCGAGGATGTCCTCGAAGCCCTCCTCCATCTCGTCCATCAGCGCCTCGCGCTGCTCGGCGACGACGTCGGCGAGGAGGTGGTGCACCTGCTCGGCGAACGCCGCGCGGGCGCGGTGGTAGGGGCGTCCCTGCACCGCCGAGGCGAGCGCGTGCGCCACAGTTGTGGCGGCGATGACGTAGAACTCGCCCTCCCAGCGCAGCTTCAGCTCGCGGGGCCGGGGAAGTAGCGACGTGACGTAGTTTTCGAGCGCGGGCCGCCAGAGGGCGCGGCCCTTGATCTCGGCGAGAGGCCGGCTCTCGTCGCGGCCCACCTGAACGTCGGTCAGTAGGGTGTCGCAGGTCGCCGAGACGACGGCGGTCTCACCGAGCGCGGGTAGCACCTGGGCGATGTACTGGAGGAACCTCGGCGAGGGGCCCAGAACCAGGACCGCCTGGTCGGCCATCTTGCGGTGGGTGAACAGCAGGTACGCGACGCGGTGCAGGGCAACAACGGTCTTGCCGGTGCCGGGACCGCCCTGAACGATCAGTGGGCCGGTCGCCTCCGCCCGGATGATGTCGTCCTGTTCGCGTTGCAGCGTGGAGATCGCCGTCGACATGCGACCGGTGCGCCGCTGGTCGAGGGCGGCCAGGAGAGCGCCTTCGCCGACGAGTTCCGCCGTTGTGGTCCCGTCCAGAGGCTCGTCGTCCACGCCGACGACGGCCGATCCCGTGGTACGGATGTGTCGGCGCCGTGCCTGACCCTGTGGGTCGACAGCCGTCGCGGTGTAGAACGGCCGAGCTGCGGGAGCGCGCCAGTCCACCAGCAATGGCTCACTGCCCTCGCCGTCGTCGCGGAGGCCGACACGGCCGACGTGGCGTACGGTGCCATCAAGACCGTCGAGGCGGCCGAAGACCAGCCCTTCCTCTGCTCGCTGGAACTCGTCGTACTGCTGGCGGAGCATGCGCTGCCGGGCCAGCGCCAATGCGTCCAGCGCCTCCGACGAAAGCTCGACCTGTAGCTGGTCGACAAGCTTGTCGCGCCGGGCCGTGGCCACGTCGAGAAACGCCTGTTCCTCGGCGATCGCGGATCGGCGCGCGACGCCCTCCGCGGTAGAGGTCGGTGATTCGCTGACGCCAGCAGTGCCGTTGTGCAGAGCAGACTTCCGGCGCATTCGCAAGTCCTTGTATGGGTGTGCCTCGGCCCCGAATGAGCCGCAGTGCGGTCGGCGGCAAGCATAGGTTTGTGTTTCCCTCATCGGCCAGGAAATCCGCCGGCAGAGAGGGGAATCTCAATACCTTGCAGTTCCGGTTCGCGTGTGGCGGCAATCAATCTCGATCCGTTCATTGACAGTCCGAGGGTCGTCTGATCTCGCAGGAGTTTTACGGCACCTACGCCTTCGGCCGCAGCCTGGGCTGCCTCAGCCAGCGGCCTGCGTAGCCACCGCGACCCACTCGGTACCGGCCCGGCGGGTAGCCTGACACCGCAGCGCCCCTGTCTCTCGAAACGGGCCAAGCGCGTCGGCCGATCGTGGAAAGAACACTGGAGGTTCCGTGGCCAAGGGCTACTGGGTCAGTGCCTACCGCACCATTTCAGACCCTGAGAAGCTGGCTGCCTACAACAAGCTGGCCGCTGCAGCCGTCCAGGCCGGGGGCGGGCGGACCCTCGCCCGCGGCGGCCGAGTCGTCGCACACGACGCCGGAATCGCCGAGCGCACTGTCCTGGTCGAGTTCGACAGCTTCGAACAGGCCGTCGCGGCACACGAGAGCGAGGCCTACCAGGAGGCGCTGGTCGCCCTCTCCGACGGCGTCGAGCGAGATTTTCGCATCATCGAAGGCATCGACTGACCGGGGCGACCCCGCCAACGCCAGCGATTTCACCTTTCCGAACGACTCCTGCGCGCGCCAGGCATCGTTGCGGCGCGATGAGGGCGGACGCAACTCCTCTGGCGACCGGCTCGTTGGTGACACGGGGCGGACGGAGGCGGACGATGGCGGCGGGTCGGGGTGCCGAGCTGCTGCGCCCTCCCACCAGTTCGGGCCGTGCCACCTTCCTGGAGCTGTTCTTCGATCTGGCCTTCGTCGTGGCCCTCACCAGGGTCTCGCAACGATTCGCCAGCTTGAGCGATGACACTGGCTGGGCGCTCGTCACCGGGTTCGGACGTACCCTCCTGCTCTTTCTGGCGCTCTGGCTGATCTGGTCGCACACCGCCTGGATCACCAGTCGCTACGAGCCAGAGCAACCGATCATTCAAGCCGTCGTGGTCGGCACCATGTTCGCCGGCCTGATCATGGCGGTGACGTTGCCACGCGCCATGGAGGAGCGAGCGCTGCCGTTCACGGCCGCGTACCTGATGGTGATGGTGGTGCGGCCACTGGTGATCGCCGCCGCGCTGCGTGGCCACCCGCGACGACTGGTGCCGATCCGACTTGCCGTGTGGGCCTCGGCAAGCGCGCCGCTGTGGCTGGTCGGCGCGCTGGGCCCGGACCGACTCCGCCTGCCGCTGTGGGCTGTCGCACTCGCCGTCGACTACCTCGCCTGGGCCCTGGGCTGGCCGCTGCCGTGGCTCGGCGCATCGAGGGTGGGCCGCTGGCGGATCGCGGGTACGCATCTTGCCGACCGTTACCAGCAGATGTTTCTCATCGCACTCGGTGAGTCGATTCTGGTCATCGGCGTCGTCTTTGACGGGACGGACTATTCCACCGGGCGGGCAGCCGCCTTCGCGGTCGCGTTCGCCACCAGCGCGCTGCTCTGGCGGATCTACTTCCACTGCGCCGGTCTGCTGCTGACCGATGCGCTGGACCGGGCGGCCATGCCCGGCCGGCTGGGCGCGGTGTCGGAACGGACGCATCTGCTGATCGTGCTCAGCGTGCTCGTCACGGGGGTCGGCTACGAGCTGGTGATTGATCATCCGTTCGGGCAGCCGCGGCCCAGTTGGCTGCTGTTCGTGGTGGGCGGTCCGATGCTCTTCCTCGTCGCCCGTATGCGGCTGGAGTACGAGATCTTCGGCCGGGTTTCCCGACCCCCCATGATCGGATTGGTGGCCCTGCTGCTGTTCACGCCGGCGTTGGCCCGTTGGACGCCGATGGCCGGGCTGAGCGTGGTGGCGGGAGTGCTGGCCCTGGTCGCGCTACTCGACGCGCTGCGGAGCCGGGGGCAGCCGCTGGAGGTTCCCACCTCGCCGATCGGACGGGAGACGTCCGGAGATCGCGACTCCGAGGCGTGACGCGGCGGTCCTGCGCACCTGCTGCGCGGGCGGAACCACGTGGCGAGGACGGCGGCTGACGCGATCTCCGTGTCCAACACCGCCACGGCCGAAGCGGAGGCAAGGCGGTCGATCGCCGCGATGACCCGTGTCGCCGGGTAATCGCCCGGCGAGGCACGCACCGGGCGCGGATGTCGCACCGGCGCTGCTGTGACGGGTAGTGGCGAGCCCCGCTCGATCAATGTGCCCAGATAGAACGGTCGGTCTTGACGGCAGAAGTGTCGGTCGGTACGGTTCTCAGGGACAGAACGTTCGTTCCACCCGGCGCAGTCGGGTGCGCGGCTGTCCTGAAGGAGAGCGCCATGCCTACCAAGATCACCCTCGTTATCGGTAATCCCGCCGACCCTGCCGAGTTCGAGAAGGTCTACGCCGACGTGCGCCGGGCCGCGGAGACATTCCCGAAGGTTCAGCGGGTCGAGTCGGCCAAGGTGTGGCCGAAGGAAGACGGCACGCCTACTCCCGCGTACCGGACGCTCGACCTGTACTTCGCCAGCTACGAGGACGCCTCCGCCGCGGTCGCGACGCCCGCTGCCGGCGCCGTCTTCGGTGGGCTCCAGGGCGCTCAGGTGGAGATCACGGGGCTGTTCTCCAACATCGAGTAGCACCGCCGTCCCGTCCCGGCGGTGGCCCGCACCCGCTGGGCGTCCCTCCGCTCCGGAATCACCGAGAGGATGACCATGACCACCCTTGCCGATCCCGGCATCTCGACGACGGCCGCTGCCTTGCGGCGGTTGTATTTCGGTCGCTTCGCCTTCGCAATCGTCTGGGCTGCCGTGACGTTTCCACTCGCCCAGCACCTCAACCCCCTCACCGTCGCGCTGCTCGTGCTCTACCCGCTGTTCGACGTGGCCGCCGCCATCGTCGATGTCCGCGCATCGCGGGCCACCGGATCGCCCACCCTGCTGTACGTGAACGTCGCGATCAGCCTGCTCGCCGCGGTGGGCCTGGGCATCGCCGGCGCGTCCGGCATCCCGGCGGTCCTGCGCGTCTGGGGCGCCTGGGCGGTCGTGGCCGGGCTGGTTCAGCTGATCGTGGGCGTCACCCGCCGCAAGATGGGTGGCCAGTGGCCGATGATCATTAGCGGTGGCATCTCCGTCATTGCCGGTGGATCGTTCTTCGCGGCTGCCTCCGCGGACAACCCGGCGCTGACCAACGCGATCGGCTACGCCATCCCCGGCGCTATCTTCTTCCTCATCGCAGCCATCCGCCTCGGCCGCGCCGCGAAGGGGAGCTGACGTGCAGAACGCCACGTACGACGTCATTGTCATCGGCGCGGGGCCGGTGGGGGAGAACGTCGCCGACCGCGTCGTGCGGGGCGGCCTGACCGCCGCGATCGTCGAGCGGGAACTGGTGGGTGGTGAGTGCTCGTACTGGGCCTGCATGCCGACCAAGGCGTTGCTGCGCAGCCAGACGGCGCTCCGGGCGGCTCGTCAGCTGCCCGGAGCGCGCGAGGCGGTGACCGGCGATCTGGACGCGGCGGCCGTGCTGCGCCGCCGGGACTCCTTCGCCTCGCACTGGAAGGACGACGGCCAGGTGTCCTGGCTGAACTCGGCGGGGATCGCGCTGTATCGGGGCCAGGGGCGGATCAGCTCCGACCGGAGCGTCGAGGTGACCAGCGCGGACGGCGCCCCGACCTCGCTCACCGCCCGACACGCGGTCGTCATCGCGACCGGAAGTAGCGCGCTGGTGCCGGACATCGCCGGTCTGCATGAGGCGGCGCCGTGGACCAGCCGTGAGGCCGCCGCCGCGAGCGAGGTTCCCGGCCGGCTGGCCATCATCGGTGGTGGCGTGGTGGCCGCGGAGATGGCGACGGCGTACGCCGGCCTCGGATCGTCGGTGACGGTCCTCGCGCGGGACGGAGTGCTCACGCTGGCGGAGCCGTTCGTCGGCGAGCGGGTCACGCAGTCCCTGCGAGAAGCCGGCGTGTCCGTCCAACTCGGTGCCGAGGCCACCTCGGTGAGCCGCGACGCCGACGGCACGGTGCACATCACCCTCACCGACGGCGACCAGGTCGAGGCCGACGAAATCCTCGTTGCGATCGGCCGTACGCCGAACACGCACGACGTCGGCCTCGACCGGATCGGCCTGAAGCCGGGCGCCTGGCTCACGGTCGACGACACCCTGCGAGTGGTCGACGGTGCCGGCGCGTTGATCGGCGACGGATGGCTGTACGCGGCCGGGGACGTCAACCGGCGGGTGCTCCTGACCCACCAGGGCAAGTACCAGGCTCGAGCGGTGGGCGACGTGATCGTGGCGCGGGCCAGGGGCGAAGCGCCAGACGAACGCCCGTGGGGTCGGCACGTCGCCACCGCCGACGCGCGCGCCGTGCCGCAGGTCGTCTTTACCGACCCGGAGGTCGCGTCGGTGGGGCTGACCGCAGCCGCCGCCGAGGCCGCCGGGCTGCGGACCCGGGTCGTCGACTACGACCTGGCCGCCGTCGCCGGGTCCGCGCTGCATGCCGACGGCTACCAGGGGCATGCCCGGATGGTCGTGGACGAGGACCGGCGGGTCATCGTCGGCTTCACCCTCGTCGGCCCGGACGTCGCGGAACTGCTTCATGCCGCGACGATCGCCGTCGTCGGTGAGGTCCCCCTGGAGCGGCTGTGGCACGCCGTTCCCGCGTACCCGACCGTCAGCGAGGTCTGGCTACGTCTGCTCGAGGCGTACGGCCGCTGACCCGAGCCGTTCGGCCGTGCTCGCCAAGCTGGGTCATCCCCTCACCCGGGGGTGGCCCAGCTCGACGTCGTGCGGCAACGGTCGCGCGAGGACTAACGGGCCGACTCTGCCGACTGACGCTCCGAGTTGATCCTGAGGAGTCCTTCGACACCGCGCAGGAAGGTCTCGGACACCAACGTGGGGTCGGAAAGGCATCCGGCTGCCATGGCGCCGTCCCGGAGCATGACGAAGTGGCGTGCCGCGGGATCCGCCGTTTCTTCGTGGACCTGTGCCATGAGCATGGTGATGGTGTCCAGGAACCATTGCCGGTGGGCCGTGAGTTCTTGGTGCACGGGATGGTTCGTGTCGGGGTACTCCGCTGCGGCGTTCAGGAACGCGCACCCGCGGAACCCGGGGGACTGGATGTTCTGAGCGATGGAACCCGCGATGGCCAGGAGTGGATCGACCGGCGATCGGTTGGCGGCGACGGCCTCGTCGACCATGCCGCGCTCCAGCTGATGCACCTCACGTAGGTAGGCCAGGATGAGGTCGTCCTTGCTGGGGAAGTGCCGGTAGAACGTGGCCCTGGTCACCTTCGCCTCGGCGATGATCCGGTCGACGCCGACGGAGTGAATGCCTTCCGCGTAGAAGATTCTGATCGCCGTGCGGAGGAGCCTGAGTCGTGCCTCAGAGGGCCGGGCATCGGGTTCGTCGCGCGTCATCCCACCATCTTAGCGATAGAACGTTCGGTCTGATCTGTGCCTGCGATATTGGACGAGGCGCTCCGTTCGTCGATCCCACTGACGGCGGCCTTGTCGATGCGGGATTCTGGGTGCGGCAAGCCGGAGCCGGGATCGCGGGCTGATGCGTATTGCCGGGGAAATGCTCCGTTGACCGTCCTTGTCGACCCGGTCTGCGTATCGCAGGCGGTGGGCGGTGAGGCCTCTCGAAGGACTCCAGATGAGCGATGCTTCTGACAGGTCGGCCCAGGAAACAGAAATGCCGACAGTGGTGCTGGTCCACGGGGCATTCGCCGGCTGTTCGAGTTGGAATGGAGTGATCGCCAATCTCAAACGTCGGGGTTACCCGGTCATCGCCGTCGCCAACCCGCTGCGCGGTGTGCAGAAGGACGCCGCTTACGTACGGGCTCTGCTGGACAGCCTGCCCGGACCTGTCGTGATGGCCGCGCATTCCTACGGCGGGCTGGTCATGACCGAGGCCGCGGCCGGCGCCCCCAACGTCAAGGCCCTGGTGTACGTCGCCAGCGTGAGCCCGGACGTGGGCGAGAGTGTGATTGGTCTGCTCAGCAAATTCCCCGGAAGTCAGCTCGCCACCAGCATCAACATGGTGCCGATCCCCTCCGACGACGGCGGCATGACCATGGATCAGTACATCGTGCAGGAAAAGTTCCCCGAGGTGTTCGCCGCCGACGTTGACCTCAGCGTCGCCGAGATCATGGCGGCAGCGCAGCGGCCCCCCTCGGCGGGCGCGCAGGAGGAGGGCGTGACCAAGGCCGCCTGGAAGTCGATCCCCTCCTGGGCGCTGATCACCACTCAGGACCGGGGCATTCCGGCAGACCTGCAACGCTTCCTGGCCGACCGAGCGGGGTCCACGACGGTGGAGATCGCCGCGTCCCACGCGGTGGCCGTCTCGCAACCCGACGCGGTCGCAGACCTCATCGACACCGCGGCCCGCGCCACCGCACGCTCGATGCAGTTGTCCAAGAGTCGTCAACGTTGATGAGGGCTTGCGGAAGCGGCGGCCCGGAACGAGACGGTGCCGAACCTGAGCGTCCGCGGCTGCGATGATGTTTCGGTGAATCAGGCAGCAGGATGGGACCGCATGGTCGAGGGCGCTCGTGTTCGTTTCCTGGCCGGCCAGGACGACGAGCCTGAGACTGTCGACAATATCGATGCGCAGCTCCAGCTTGCTGACGGCACCCTTCGTTACGCCACATTCATGACGACTGATGAGATCGGCCGTACCCTGCAACGGTGGGCTAGGACCGGCGAGGTTGGTGGCGGCCGTTACTTCTGGTGCTCCGACGTGGTCATCGTGCCAAGGCCCGGTGTCGAGGCGATGGTGGCGGCCCTGGAAGAGATGCTCCGATCTGGTGACCTCGATGTGATGCTCAACAAGATGGACGACGGCGTGACCTAGCTGAGTGACCAACAGCTACCGAGGCTGCGGGCCGATAGACGGCGCGAGATCCGCGGCGACGAAGATCGCGCCCAGCAGAAACCAGCCGGGTGTGCCCCAGGTGACGATCAGAGTGGTGCGGAGGAGTGGGCCCAGCACGCGTGCAACCGCAGTGCCGGCACCGAAGAAGCCCTGGTACTGGCCCTGACGCCCGGCGGGTGCCAGTCCAAAGCTGATCTCCCAGGAGCCCGATGCCTGCATCATCTCGCCGACGACCTGCAGACCGGCGGCCAGGAGCAGGACAGCGGCGGCCTGCCAGGGCGCCGTGTCGACGCCGGAGAGGGCGAACACGGCGCACGAGGCGAACATCGTCAGGGCCAATGACTGCTCAGGGTCCCGTCGCCCGGTCATTCGACGGACGCCGGAAGTCGGACGGCAAGGGCGCTGGGGCATGCGGATGTCAAGGCCCCTCCGCTGCTCAATCGGTGTCAGATTTTGGTCGACTGTCAGGAAATGAACGACCTTGCCAGCCTTTGCGGCATCACCGTAATGTCACTGACAGGCATCGATTTATTCACCGCCGGTGGTCGATCCGCCAGAAAGTCCCGGCACCGCCCCGGCCGGTCTCCGCGTCGGAAGGACAAGCATGGCAACGACACGTCCGCGTGCCCGTCGTACGACAATCGGAGTGGCGCTGGCGGCGGGCCTGTCAGCCCTGCTGACCGCCCTCACGGCGAGTCCGGCCGCGGCCGCCTTCGTCTTCGCCGACGGTTTTGAGAATCCGGAGATCGCTGGCGACTTCACGGAGTATGCCGCCGGCCAGCAGTTCGGCCCGTGGACCGTCACCACCGGCACCGTCGGTCTGACCCGCGACTGGCAGGCCGCGGAAGGTGACCAGTCACTCGACCTCAACGGGTTCAGCCCGGGCGCGGTCGCTCATACGCTGCCCACGAAGCTGCTCACCACCTATCGAGTGAGCTACGCCCTCGCCGGCAACCCCGACAACGGTCCCCTCATCGCGACGGGCAAGGTCACGGCCAACGGCCAGGTCATCGACAGTTTCTCCTTCGACACCACCGGCCACACGCCATCGGCCATGGGGTACGTGCGCAGAACTGTCTATTTCACCAACGTCCTGTCCGCCACCACGGTCCTGCAGTTCGCCAGCACCACGCCGGATGCCTTCGGCCCGGTCATCGACGACGTACGGGTCGAGAGCTGCCTGCTTGTCATCTGCCCCGCCGGCGCGGCCACGGCCGTCCGAGTCGCCTAGCTTGAGGTTGGGGTCGGCCACTGCACGCTCGAACGCGCAGGCCGGACAGGTGGCTGGCGGTCTGGCACTCTGTGCGGATGCGACGGGTCACCGTGCTGGGCTCCTCTGGCGCCTTCCCCGAGCCGGGCCGTGCCTGTAGCGGTTTCGCGGTGGACTGGGACGGCTACCGCCTGGTGCTCGACCTGGGCTACGCCACGCTGCCGCGGCTGCTCGGGCACTGGCCAGACGGTGCGGTCGACGCTGTCGTCATCACCCATGAGCATCCCGATCACTGCGTCGACCTGCACGGGCTGTTTCGGATGCGGTTCTACGGATCCTCTGCTGAACCACGGCTGGCGTTGTACTGCCCGCCGGGTGTGCTCGACCGAATCAGTGCCCTGGAGCCGGACGTCGACCTGCACGCGGTCTTCGACCTGCATCCGCTGCCCGGCACCTACCGGGTGGGACCCTTCGACCTGACCGGACTGTCCCTCCCGCACCACGTGCCCAACACGGGCATTCGGATCGAGGCCGACGGGACAGCGGTGGCCTACTCCGGGGATACCGGCCCGACCCCCGTGCTGGCCGAGCTCGGCCGCGACGCCGATCTGTTCATCGTCGAGGCCACCGACCGCGACGGCGAGACCGACCGACCCACCCGCCATCTGATGACCTCCACCGAGGCCGGTCAGTGGGCTCGCCGGGCGGGGGCCCGCCGACTGCTGCTCACCCACTTCTGGCCGGGCAACGACCGGGCAGCCGCAGTGGCCGCCGCACAGCTGGAGTTCGACGGGCCTGTGCTGGCGGCCGAGGAAGGCCTCACCGTCATGCTCGGCACACCAGATCGGACGACGACGGGAAGCAGGGAGCCGGGATGAGTGCTCGTACGGCGGGATTCATCGGGCTCGGCATCATGGGCGTGCCCATGGCGACGAACCTCGTCAACGCGGGCGTCGACGTGGTCGTCTGGGCACGTACGCCCGGGCCCGTCGCGGAACTCGTCGCCGCCGGAGCGCGCGCGGCCGACGACCTCCCGGGAGTGTTCGACGCGGCTGAGACGGTCATCCTGATGCTGCGCGACGAGGCGGCCGTCGACGCCGTGCTCGGGCGGGGGACTGACGAGTTCATCCGCCGCGTACGCGGACACACGGTCGTCCAGATGGGCACCTTCACGACCGCGTACTCAGAGGCGCTCGCCGTGGAGGTCAGCGAATCCGGCGGACGGTACGTCGAGGCTCCGGTGTCGGGGTCTCGCGGACCCGCCACGGAGGGAACGCTCGTGGCCATGCTCGCCGGCAACGACGAAGCGATCGAGCATGTCGAGCCGCTCATCGACGCGATGTGCGCGCAGCGCTTCCGTTGTGGCGCGGTGCCGGCGGCACTGTCGATGAAGCTCGCCGTCAACACGTTCCTGATCACCATGGTGACGGGCCTGGCCGAGACGTTCCATTTCGCGGCGCAGACCGGCGCGGACACGGGGGTGCTGCGGGCCGTACTCGAATCCGGGCCGATGTCCTCCGTCGTCTCCCGGGGTAAGGCTCTGAAGCTCACCGAAGGTGATCTCGCCCCCCAGGCGGCGATCGCCGACGTCCTCAAGAACGCCCGCCTCATCGAAGACGCCGCGGTCGCCACGGGCACGGCGCATCCCCTCATCCGGGCGAGCCGGGAGCTGTATCAGGAGGCGGTCGACAACGGCCAGGGCGCGATCGACATGATCGGCGTTATCACCGCTCTCGAGGCACGAACGAAGTCGACGCGCGACGGCGCGTAGGTCGTCGCACCGTGAAAGGTGTCCGGCGCGCTGCGGGCTCGCCGAATAGGCTTCGGCCATGAGTGGCGTGCTGAACCCTCCGCGCGACGCGGTGAATCCCCTTTGTCAGCTCACGATCGACCAGCTCCGGCAACGGACGAGCCTCAAGTGGCGGGAGTACCCCGACGACGTGCTGCCGCTCTGGGTGGCCGAGATGGACGTGCCGCTGGCCGAGCCGGTGGCCACCGCGATCACCGACGCCGTCGCGCGCGGCGACACCGGTTACACCGCCGGCACGGCGTACCCGCAGGCGCTGGCGGAGTTTGTCCGGCGGCGGTGGGGTTGGGACGGGCTGGCGGTGGAACGCACGGCGCTGGTGCCCGACGTGATGCACGGCGTCGTCGAGGCGTTGCGGCTGGTCACCGAGCCGGGGGACGCGGTGGTCGTCAACTGCCCGGTCTACCCACCGTTCTACGAGTTCGTGGCGCACGCCGGCCGCCGGATCGTGGAGGCGCCGCTCGGCGGGGACCTGCGGATCGATCTCGGCACGCTTGAGGACGCGTTCCGGCAGGCGCGTTCCGGTGGGCGGCCGGCGGCGTACCTGCTGTGCAGCCCGCACAACCCGACGGGTGTCCTGCACACCGCGGACGAGTTGGCCGCCGTCGCCCAGCTGGCCCAGCGGCACGGGGTGCGGGTGATCGCCGACGAGATCCACGCTCCGGTGGTGCTCGGTGGAGCGCGCTTCGTGCCGTACCTCTCGGTGCCGGGCGCCGAGACCGGCCTGTCGCTGATGTCCGCCTCCAAGGGGTGGAACCTGGCCGGCCTGCGCGCTGCGCTGCTGATCGCCGGCCCGGCCGCGGCGGGAGACCTCGCCCGCGTGCCGTTCGAGGCCAGCGTCAGCACCAGCCACCTCGGCGTGATCGCCCACACCGCCGCCTTCCGCGACGGCGGCGAGTGGCTCGACGCCCTGCTGACCGGCCTGGACGACAACCGGCGGCTCCTCGCGGCGCTGCTCGCCGAGCATCTGCCCGCCATCCGCTACGACCCCGGTCAGGCCACCTATCTCGCCTGGCTCGACTGCCGCGCCCTGGGCCTCGGTGACGACCCCGCGGCCGTGTTCCTCGACCGCGGCCGGGTGGCGCTCAACTCCGGTACGGCCTTCGGCACCGGGGGCGGCGGTCACGTCCGGCTGAATCTGGCCACCGCGCCGGAGCTGATAACCGAGGCGGTACGCCGAATGGCCCTCGCCGTCGGGGGGTAGGCCACGCCCGACGCGGCCGACCGGAGGGTGCCCGTGCTACCGGCGGTTGCGGGCCTCGGCCTCGGTGTCGAGCAGGTCGTTGAGTGTCAGCGCGGAGTTGATCAGCGACAGGTGGCTGAACGCCTGGGGATAGTTGCCGATCTGCTCCCCGGTCACGGCGATCTCCTCGGCGTAGAGGCCGAGGTGGTTGCTGAAGGTGAACATCTTCTCGAACGTGAGTCGGGCGTCGTCGAGGCGACCGGACCGGGCCAGCGCCTCGACGTACCAGAAGGTGCACATGTTGAAGGTGCCCTCATGGCCGGGGAGACCGTCGGGGGAGTGGACCGGGTCGTACCGGTGGACCAGGCTGTCGGAGACCAGGTCGCGTTCGATCGCCTCCAGGGTGGACTGCCACATTGGGTCGCTCGGCGTGACGAAACCGACCGACGGCATGGCGAGCAGCGCCGCGTCCAGCACGCTCTCGTCGTACGCCTGCACGAAGGTGCCGTGCTCCCGGTTGTATCCGCGGGCCATGACCTGGTCGTAGATCCGGTTGCGCTGCTCGGTCCAGCAGGTCATGTCCCCGGGCCGGCCGGTGCGGGTGGCCAGCCGGATGGCCCGGTCCAGCGCCACCCAGGACATCACCCGCCCGAAGGTGTAGTTGCGGGGGTGGTGGCGGCTCTCCCAGATGCCGGCGTCGCGCTGGTCCCAGTTGTGGCAGAGCCAGTCGACGAGCCGGACGGTGCTCTTCCACACCTGGTGCGAGACGCGGATGCCCTGTTCGTCGGCGAGGTGCATGGCGTAGAGCGCCTCGCCGTGGATGTCGAGCTGAAGCTGGTCGGCGGCGCCGTTGCCGATCCGCACCGGCCGCGAGCCGCGGTAGCCCTCCAGGTGATCGAGAACCTCCTCGTGCAGGTCGGAGGAGCCGTCCACCCGGTACATGATCTTCAGCGGATCCTGGTGGTCGCCGGCTTCACGGATCCGTTCGTCCAGCCAGGTCATGTACCGGCTGACCTCCTCGGTGAAGCCGAGCCCGAGCAGCGCGTGCACCGAGAACGACGTGTCGCGCACCCAGGTGTAGCGGTAGTCCCAGTTGCGGGTTCCGCCGACCAGCTCGGGCAGCGCCGCCGTGGGCGCGGCGATCATCGCGCCGGTCGGGGCGTACGTCATGAGTTTCAACGTGATGGCGGAGCGCTCGACCATCTCCCGCCACCGGCCGGTGTAGCGGGAGCGTTCGACCCAGCGCCGCCAGTAGTCCCGGGTCCACTCGAACATGCCCTGGATCTCTTCCGCCGGGATGACGCGCGGCTCGGTGCCGGCGGTCTCCAGGACCACCCCGCCGGTGTCGCCCTCGTTCAGGGTGCCGAACCCGACGAGGTCGCCGCCCTCGAGGCGAATCTCGCCGCGTTCGGAGATCAACCGGCCCGTGGGGTCCACCGGGTTGAACGTCAGCGTCGCCGACCGGCTGCGAAAGACGTAGCCGTTGCGGTGGCGCTCCAGCTGATGCGCTTCCCGGGCGTAGTCGAACCGCGGCCGGCACTCCACGCGGAAGCGCATGCTGCCGCGGACCATGGTGACGATGCGGACTAGGCGATGCGCGTCGGTGACCCGCTCGCCGGTCACCGGCATGAAGTCCATCACCTCGGCCACGCCGTCCGCGCTGATGAACCGGGTGATCAGGATGGGCGTGCCGGGGAGGTAGAGCTGTTTGGTGACGTACCGGACGTCGTGTGGCGCGATGCGGAAGTAGCCGCCCTTGTCCTTGTCCAGCAGGCCCGCGAAGATGCTCGGCGAGTCGAAGCGCGGCGCGCAGAACCAGTCGACCGTGCCGTCACACGTCACCAGCGCGGCGGTTTGCAGGTCGCCGATGAGTCCGTGATCCTCGATCGCCGGATAGCTGTCCACGTCTCTCCCCGGTTCGGCTGCGTCCTGCGCATCGAACCTAGGGCGAGAACTGTGGGCTCAGGCGAGATTCACGTTCAGCCACCCTGTCGAAAACCTGCGGGCGGTCCGCGCCTACTCCCGCAGCAGGGGCAGCAGCTGGTCGCCCTGGCGCCGGATCTCCGGAAGGTAGGGCGTGTCGGACAGCACGAAGTGGGTGACGCCCAGCGCCTGGTACCTCCGCAGCGACCTCGCCACGTCCTCGGCGGAGCCGACCAGCCAGGTCGTGCCGGCTCCGCCGCCGCCGTACCTGCCGGGGGCGGTGTAGAGGTTGTCGTCGAGCACGTCACCGCGGGCGGCGAGGTCGAGCAGCCGCCGCTGACCGACCGCCGTCTGCCAGCGCCGGTCCCGCCCACCGAAGCCGTTGCCCGCCGCCATCCGCGCCATCTTGGCTTCGGCGTCGGCCCAGGCCTGCTCGGTGGTGTCCCGCACCACAGTGGTGATCCGCAGCCCGAACTCCAGGGGGGCGTGCTCGCGTCCCAACTTGTCACCGAGCAGTCGGAGGCGCTCGATTCGCTCGGCCACGCCGTCGAGTGGCTCGCCCCAGAAGAGTTGGACGTCGGCCTCGGTGGCGGCCACCTCCTCGGCAGCGGGGGAGGCGCCGCCGAAGTAGAGCCGGGGGTGCCGGCGATCGCCGCGGACGACCGGCCGGAGCGCCACGGTCGAGTCGGTGACGCTGAAATGCTCGCCCCGGTAGGTGACGTTCTCCTCGGTCCAGAGCTTGCGCACGATCTGGAGGAACTCCCGGGTGCGGGCGTAGCGGTGGGCCTGGTCGCCCTCGCCGTCGCCGTACGCGGCCAGGTCGTCGGTGCCCGACACGATGTTGATCAGCACGCGGCCGCCGCTGAGGTGATCGAGCGTCGCGGCGGCGGAAGCGAAGTTGGCGGGCCGCCAGTAGCCGGGCCGGATGGCGATCAGCGGCTGGAACGTCGTCGTCCGGGCGGCCAGCGCGGTGGCGACGGTGAAGGTGTCGGGCCGTCCCCAGCCGGTCCCGAGGAGGGCGCCGCCCCACCCGTGTTCCTCCAGGGTCCGGGCGTGGCTGGTGAGGGTCTGCAAACTGTTGTGGTGCTCGACGACGTCGTCGCCGCGATGACCGGGCTCGACCTGGTTGGGGATGTACCAGAGGAATTGCGGGCTCATCTGCGACGCCTTCCCTGAGAAAGATGGAACCGGGCGAGGCCGGCGGGACGGCGACGTGCCGCCCCGCCGGTGAGCAGGGTCAGGCGAACAGCCGGGCCGCGTTGCGGA
Source organism: Micromonospora sp. NPDC047557 (assembly GCF_043205095.1). Lineage (NCBI taxonomy): Bacteria > Bacillati > Actinomycetota > Actinomycetes > Micromonosporales > Micromonosporaceae > Micromonospora > Micromonospora sp. NPDC047557. The sequence continues at coordinate 37,613 of NZ_JBIDDK010000009.1, forward strand.
CGGTGTGCGCGGCGACGTCACGGCCGAGCCGGACGCCCGCCTCATCGGCCGTACGGGTGTGGATGCCGGACCACACCCGGGCGTCGACGTTCTCCTCAGTGGGCCGCCGCCAGTCGGTGTAGGTGCGGGTGACGCCGGGTTGGCTGGGGCTGGTGATGGTGTACGCCTCCCGTGCCCGCGCCCCGATCAGGGCGGTGAGCACCCCTTCGGCGGCCCCGGAGTAGGTGTTGTGCCCGCTGGGATAGTCCGGATGTGCCGGAGTGTCGTGCAGCGGCGTCCAGCCGGGGTCGCCGTCGGCCCGGATCGCGGTGACCGGCCGCCAGCGCAGGTAGGCGTACTTGGTGTCGGAGGTCGCGATCTGGGTGTCGACGAGTGCGACGTGGAAGAGGGCCACGAGGGTCGCCCGCCAGGCGGTCGATCGGGTGGACTGGGCGAGCGCGGCACGCAGGATGCCGGTGTAGAGGGTCAGCGAGGAGCCGAGCCAGAACGTCGCCGTGTCGGTCTGCTGCGGTGTCCGTACGGTGCTGCCGGCCGCACCGTACGCCCGGACCTCGGCGAGGTCGGCCCGGTAGCGCGCCGATCCCACCGCCGGCGGCGGCCCGGGCCGGTACCGGTCCGCGCGGTCGAGCAGGAACGGCGTGGCGAACCGGGTTCCGGCCTGTTGGGCGGCGGTGAAGCTCGGCGGGGTCGGCTGCCAGATTCCCGCCCCGGCCGCGGGAGTGGGGTACGGCGGGTTGACGGAGGCGGGATCGAGCCCGTCGTCGGCACGCTCGGCGATCAACGAGCGGGCTTCCCGTTGGCCGGCGGCGCGACCGCGGTCCTTGGCGCGGCCGTCGGGGACCCGGTCGAGCGTGGTGCGCAGCGCGGCGTCGAGCGTGGGCGCGCCGTCCGGGATCAGGGCGCTCAGTGCGGTGTGCACGGCGGACGCGAGCGCGGCGTCCTGGTAGGCGGGCGAGGCGGGCGCGGTCCGGACCGCGCGGGCCGCGGCGAGCCAGCTGATCGCCCACGCCCGGTTGTTGGTCACCTGCGGTCGGGTGCCGGTCGCGATGGCGGTCGCGGTGACGTCGTACCACTCGAGGGCGGTGTCGATCGTGGCGGTGGCGGCGGTCGCCGGCGCGGCGAGGGAGAGGCCTGCGGTCAGCGCGGCGGCGGCGATCGCGGCCGCGCCGCGGCGCCAGCCTCGACGGGTGAGCAGGGTCATGGTGAGGGTTCTCCGTTCGGGGGTTCGGGGCGGGGTCCGCAGGGGCGGCCGCATGGTCGGCGTCGGTCCGCCGCTCACGGGGTGAGCCCGGCCGGCGGCGTGGCCGACCCGCCGCGACGGCGGTACGCCGGATCGGTCAGTGCGGGCGGCTGGTAGCCGGCGTCGGCCGGGTTGAGCGTGGTGCCGGGTGCGACGATGGCGTCGATGCGGTCCAGCACGTCCTGGGACAGCGTCACCTTCGTGGCGCCGAGCTGCGACTCCAGGTGCGCCAGGGTGCGGGGCCCGATGATCGCCGAGGTGACCGCCGGGTGCTCCAGGACGAACGCGATCGCCAGGTGGATCAGGGACAGGCCGGCCTCGTCGGCGAGGGCGGACAGCTTCTCGACGGCGACCAGCTTGGCGGCGTTGGCCGGCAGTCGCGGATCGAACCGGGCCGGGAGCCGGTCGGCCCGGCGAGAGATCGGGGCGTCGAGCCCGGCGTGGTAGCGACCGGAGAGCCAGCCACCGGCCAGTGGGCTCCACGGGATCACCGCCAAGCCGTAGCGCTGGGCGACGGGCAGGACCTCGCGTTCCACGCCGCGGGCCAGGATGGAGTACGGGGGCTGTTCGCTGACCACCCGCTCCCGGTTGCGCCGCTGCGCGATCCACTGGCCCTCGACGATGGCCGACGGCTCGAACGTGGAGGTACCGAGGTAGCGGACCTTGCCCTGGCGCACGAGATCGGTGAGGGCGCCCAGGGTCTCGTCGAAGTCCGTGCCCGGCTCCGGCCGGTGCACCTGGTACAGGTCGATCCAGTCGGTGCGGAGCCGACGCAGGCTGTTCTCCACGGCGCGGACGATCCAGCGCCGGGAGTTGCCCCGATGCTGCGGGTTGTCGCCGACCTGGCCGTGGAACTTGGTGGCGAGGAAGACGTCGTCGCGCCGCCCGCCGGCGAGCGCCTTGCCCACGATCTCCTCCGACTCGCCGTCGGAGTAGACGTCCGCTGTGTCGATCGAGGTGATGCCCTCGTCGAGTGCCCGGTGGATGATCCGGATGCTGTCCTCGTGGTCCGGGTTGCCCCGTTGACCGAAGTTCATCGCGCCCAGCGTGAGCGCGCTGACCCGTACGCCGGTGCGTCCGAAGGGTCGGTGGTCCACCATCGTTCGTCCTCTCCAGGGATTCAGCGGGCGGTGGCGGCGAGCTGCCGCGCGAACTGGTTCGCCGGGCGGGGCAGGCCGTAGTGGTCCCGCAGGGTCGTGCCGGTGTACTCGGTACGGAACAGCCCTCGGCGCTGCAGGATGGGCACGACGTGGTCGACGAAGGCCTCCAGGCCGGACGGCAGCACCGGCGGCATGATGTTGAAGCCGTCGGCCGCGCCGGCGCGGTACCACTCCTCGATGGCGTCGGCGACCTGCTCGGGGGTGCCGGCGAAGGTGCGGTGACCGCGCCCTCCGCCGAGCCGGCCGATCAACTGGCGCACGGTCAGCCGTTCCCGCCGGGCCAGGGTGACGATCAGCGTGTACCGGCTCTTGGCGCCCTCGATCTCGTCCTCGCTGGGCAGGTCGGCGGGGAGCTCCTTATCCAGGTCGAGGTCCTCCGGCGCAACCCGCAGGGTGGTGGCGAGCTGCTGCCGGGCGTACTCGGGTTTGATCAGCTGGTCCAACTCCTCCTCCAGCGCGCGGGCCTGCGCCTCGGTGGCCCCGATCGCTGGCACGATGCCGGGCAGGATCTTGATGGTCTGCGGATCGCGGCCCGCCTGGGCGGCGCGCTGCTTGAGGTCGCGGTAGAAGGTCTGCGCCTCGGCGAGGGTCTGCTGGGCGGTGAAGACGGCCTCGGCGTACCGGGCGGCCAGCTCCTTGCCGTCCTCGGACGACCCGGCCTGCACCAGCAGCGGATAGCCCTGCGGGGAGCGGGGGACGTTGAGCGCGCCGGCGACCCGGAAGTGCCGCCCCACGTGTTCCGGCGGGTAGAGCAGGTCGTCGTCGCCCCACCGCCCGGCCTCCTTGTCGCCGAGCGGCGCCCGGTCGTCCCAGCTGTCCCAGAGCTTGCGCGACACCTCGATGAACTCGGCGGCCCGCTCGTACCGGTCGCGGTGGGAGGGCAGCCGGTCCAGGTTGAAGTTGCGGGCCGCCTGCTCGCCGGCGGTGGTGACGATGTTCCAGCCGGCCCGGCCGCCGCTGATGTGGTCCAGTGACGCGAACCGGCGGGCCAGGTTGAACGGCTCGTTGTACGTCGTCGAGGCGGTCGCGATCAGCCCGATGTGGCTGGTCGCGCCGGCCAGGGCGGTGAGCAGCACCGTCGGTTCGAGGGTGCCGCCCGGCCGCCGGCCGATGCTGTTCCACAGCACCGGGCTGTCGGCGAGAAAGAGCGAGTCGAGTTTGCCGCGTTCGGCGATGCGGGCCAGGTTCGTGAAGTGCGCGACGTCGGTCTGCGCGAACGGGTCGCTCTGCGGCAGCCGCCAGGCCGCCTCGTGGTGGCCGACACCCATCAGGAACGCGTTGAGGTGCAGCATTGTCATCCTTCCGTCGGGTCGACGCCGAGTGCCCGCAGCAGGGACTCCCGGTAGGCGAGGAACTGGGGCTGCCGGTGCGAGCGCGGCGCCGGCAGGTCGATGGCGAGGTCGATCGCGATGCGGCCCGCGTCGAGCAGCAGCACCCGGTCGGCGAGCGTGACGGCCTCGTCGACGTCGTGCGTGACGAGCAGCACCGCGGGCCGGTGCCGGGCGCACAGCTCACGCAGCAGGCCGTGCATGCGCAGCCGGGTCAGCGCGTCCAGCGCGCCGAACGGTTCGTCGGCCAGCAGCAGTTCCGGCTCGGACACCAGAGCCCGGGCCAGCGCCACCCGCTGCTGCTCGCCACCGGAGAGCTCGCCGGGCCAGGCCCGTTCACGGCCGGCGAGCCCGACCTCGGCGAGGGCCGCGCGGCCCCGTGCGGCCGCGTCCGGCCCGCGCAGGCCGAGGACGACGTTGTCCAGGACGCGCTGCCACGGCAGCAGCCGGGCGTCCTGGAAGACGACCGAGGAGTTCTCCGGTACGTCGACGACGCCCGCTGCGGGCCGATCATCGTCGAGGCCGGCGAGCGCCCGCAGCAGGGTGCTCTTGCCCGAGCCGCTACGCCCCAGCAGCGCGACGAACTCCCCAGCGCCGATCTCCACGTCGAGGTCGTCCAGGACGGTGCGGTCGCCGAAGCCACGCACCAGTCCCTGAACCCGTACCGGTCGAGTCCCGGTCAGTCCGCCAGCGTGCGTCGCCACGACAGCGCCCTCCTCTGCACGAGTCGGACGAGGCCGTCGGACAGCAGCCCGAGCAGCCCGTACAGGACGAGGCCGACGATGATCACGTCGGTCTGGCCGTACTGGCGGGCCAGGTCCATCATGTAGCCGATGCCGCTTGTCGAGTTGATCTGCTCGACGACCACGAGGGCCAGCCAGGCGCCCACGACAGCGAACCGCATGCCGAGCAGGAAGCCGGGCAGCGCACCGGGCAGCACGATGCGGCGCAGGAAGACGGCCCGCGACAGCCGCAGCGAGTCGCCCAGTTCGACGTACCGGCTGTCGATGCTGCGCAGCCCGTTGTGGGTGTGGATGTAGACGGGCACCAGCACGCCCAGCGTGATGGTGGTGACCTTCATCTGCTCACCGATGCCGAGCCAGAGGATGAGCAGCGGCACCAGCGCGAGGGCAGGGATGGCCCGCTTGATCTGGATCGGGCCGTCGAGGATCGCCTCACCCCACCGGCTCAGCCCCGCGACCACGGCCAGCAGCGTGCCGATCACGGTGCCGAAGGCCAGGCCCAGGACGGCCCGCTGGGCCGAGACGGCGAGGTTGTCCTGCAGTCGGCCGTCCGCGATGAGGTCACCGGCCGTCGTCACCACGGTCCAGGGGGCCGAGACGGTACGCGGGTCGAGCCACCCGGTCGCCGAGCCGGCAGCCCACGCCGCCAGCAGCAGCAGCGGGCCGAGCGTCGCCCCGAACGGAATGGGGCGACCCGGCTTGAGCCGGCGCCTCGGCCGGTTCGCGCGCGCGGGCACCGTGGCGTGGGGCCGGGTGAGGAGGGAGGCGGTCATCGGGCGCCTCCGGGAGCGAGCGCGTCCGCGGCGACGGACTCGTACCGCCTGTCGTACAGGTCCTCGGCCCGCAGTGGCTTGTTGCCGGTCTCCTTCGCCAGCAGGTCGATGGTCTCCTGGTGCCGGGCGACGGCCTCGGTCCAGGTCGCCGGGATGTCGGCGACGCCGGCGTTCTCCACCAGCCACCTCCCGTCGTCGGCGGTCAGGCCCTGGTCCTTGACGTAGTACCGCTCGATCCACTCGTCCGGGTTGGCCTCCCGCCACCGCCAGGCCCGCGCCCACGCCCCCACGTACTCCCGGATCGCGGCCGCCTTCGCCGGGTCGGCGAGCACGGTGACCGGTGCGTACAGGTGGCCGGGGTCGTCGCGCAGACCGTGCGGGATCGTGGTGGCGCCGTCGCGGGCGTACTTCGCCGCGTACCGCCGGATCTGCACACCCCCGAGCGGTGCGACCTCGACCTGGCGGCTGGCGAGCGCTGTCGCGTACACGTCGCCGGTGCTCGGCAGCTCGACGAGCTTGACGTCCCGCTTGCTCAGCCCGGCCTGGTGCAGGACCCGCAGCACCAGTGCGCCCTGCGCCTGCCCCGGGCTGTACGCGATCTTCTTGCCACGGATGTCGGCGAGCGTGGCGACGGCGACCCCGGGGGCGACGCCCAGCCGGTAGATGGCGTGGTTCAGCGGATCCTGGCGGAACTTGGACGCGACGATCTTCGTGGGTATGCCGGTCCAGTGGGAATGGATCGGGGGGATGTCCGCGACGGCCCCGACGTCCAGGGCCTTCGCCCGGAACGCCTCCAGGGTCTGCGGACCACCGCTGATGTTGGCGAACTCCACCTGGAACGTGAACTTGTCCACCTCGCCGGAGAACTCGAGCGCCTTCTGATGCTCCTTGTCGCCCACGACGAGCTTCGTGCCCTTCGGCACGGCCTCCGGCAGCGGCGCGCCAGCGGCCAGCGCGGCCGTCGGCGTCTCGTCGCCGGCGCAGGCGGTCAGGCCCAGCGCGACCGCGCCGAGGGCGGCCGACAGGAACACGCGGCGATCGACATGGGGTGACGACTTCACTTACAGCTCCTTAGTGGACGGTTTTAGGGCGGCGTACCGCCCCATGTGGTAAAGCAGCGGGGCGCCGTCGCCGTGGCGACTGGTCAGGGGCTCGGCCAGCACGATCGCGTGGTCCCCGGCGACCACCCGCTCGGTCACCCGGCACAGCAGCCAGGCGACCGGCTCGTCCAGCAGTGGCACCCCGTACGGGCCGGGCCGCCAGCCGGAGTGCGTGGCGAATCGGTCGATGCCGCTGGTGGCGAACGTCCGCGCGACCTCCCGCTGGTCGGCGCCGAGCAGGTGTACCGCGACGTGCTCCGCGCCCGCGATGGTCGGCCAACTCGACGACGACCGGGCCAGGCAGAACGACACCAGTGGCGGACGCAGAGACACGGACGTGAACGAGGTGGCGGTGAACCCGACCGGCGGGTCTCCGGCGGCGGTGATCACCGTGACCGATGCGGCCTGCCGGCGCAGCAGGGCACGGAAGGTGTCCGGATCGATGGGGGCGACCGGTTCGGCGGTGACGGTCATGACAGTCCTCCTGGGCGGGAACGACCAGGGCGCGCGCCGTCCCGGGCAGGCGGGGACACGGCGCGGCGTCGAGCGGCCGTTGATGGGGTCGCGGACACGCTGCGGCTCGTCGTCGAGTCGACGGCGTGGCGACAGGGAGAAGTCAGGAACGCGTGGTCAGCGGCAGCAGCCGCGCGCGGTGGTCCAGCCACGGCAACATCCCCGGGACACCGCGACCGCGGTGCCGTCGAGAGGATTCAGCTGGCTGATCATGGCTCCCACGCTAACCAACTATTCCTACTGGGTAAATAGGATTTCAGACCCTGGGACGAACTCGGGTCATCCGAGACTGTCGATGACCCGTGGCCCCGGCCGCCAGGAGACGGCTCCGGTCAGTCGACCGGGCCGGACGCGTTCTGGCCCTGGGAGGGGACGTCACACCTCCAGGTGACGGTGCGCAGCCGGGCACCGAGCAGCCGCCGCGCCCGGGCGGCCTGCCGCGCGTTCGCGTTGACCAGCACGGCCTGCTCCGCGCCGCCGAGGAGGGGCAGATCCGACAGTGAGTCGCTGTAGGCGACCCGCCAGGGCGGCGTGACCCCCTGGGCGGCGAGCTGCACCATCTTCGTCGCCCCGTGGTTGTGCACGATCAGCTTCGGGCCGCGGATGTGTGAGGCCACGAGCTCGACCTCGGCGAGGCCGATCGCGTCGAGCAGGGCACGCGCCAGGGTGTGCTCGCAGGCGGTCACCACGATGACCCGGTCGCCCGCGGCAAGGTGGGCACGGATCATCCGGACACCGGGCGCGATGATGCGCCCTGGCTCCGCACCGAGGTCCGCGCCGAAACGGCCGAGCTCCGCCTCCAGGTGGCCCGCGCTTCGGCCCACCAGACCGATCCGGCTCATCCACCGCGCCGCCCGTGGCCGGAAGGCGGGGACGGCGATGACGGGCGCGAGGAGAAGGAGCAGGACGACGGCGAGCGGCAGTCGAGCGCCCGCGAAGCCGACGCGCCGCATGAAGAGCCCGAAGGCGTCCCCGCGCAGCAGTACGCCGTCGAGATCGAAGATGACGGTGTCGGCGGAAGGCGACCCCATCGGCTCCACCTGCCCCTGCTACTCGGGGGTGGGGTCATGGTGCGGGCCGAGTTGGCTGATCTCGTACCCGTCGGGGTAGCTCCTGGCTCTCATGCCCTCGGCGAACAGCGGGGTCGTCCGTGGCGATCCGCACCACCGCTGCAGCCGCGAGCGCGTCTTCAACGCCGCGTGCAGGCCGGCCCGGACTGGCCACGGCGGCGCGTCGACCCGCGTCGCACGTCGCAGCGGCGCGTCGTACATGGCGCTGACCAGCGCGTTTCCCAGCGGTGCGAGCAGCCGGGGGAGCCGCGTGAGCATCAACATCCGCGTGGCCCGCTCGATGGCCGCCGCCTCGTCGTTGGGCTGCAGGTGAGCCGCGTCGTGCGCGTCGAACCAGGTCTCGAACTCGGCGTACGACCCGGGGATGTCCGTGATGCCCATCCGCCGGCCCAGCTCCCGGTAGAACAGGTACGTCGCCTGCCGTTCGTGACAGCAGGGCGGGCGCCAGCCGTACTCCTGCAACCACCGCGTCGGGATCACGACCAGGCAGCCCAGGACGTAGCGGAAGTCGTCGTTGCCGATGTCGTACGGGCGGTGGATCTGGTTGACGCGCCGTAGCGCGTCGCGGCCACGGGGTTGGTCGAAGCCGTTGAGCACCATCTCGTACATCAGCAGGCCGGTGTCGTCGATGCGCTTCTGGGTGCGGTCGGTCAGCTCGCCGGTGGCGGTGTGCACGGCGGCGATGGCGGGGATGGAGAAGGACCGGTTGAAGGCGAGGTTGAGCCCGAGCTTCATGTCCCAGGGGAACTCGCGGCGCAGCATGGTCTGGTAGATGTCCAGGTAGTCACGCCGCGGGTCCAGCGTGCGGGTCCGCTTCAGGTTGTCGTAGCGGCCTCTCATCGGCGGGCGTCTCCAGACCTCGGCACGGAACGTGAGTGTAAGCTCGCTCCAGTCTGGAACACAGATGGGCGGGACAGGCATGGCGCACGGCGCCCGTGACGAGGTGCTCGGCCGGCTGGCCGAAGCGGTCGGGTCCGTCGCCGTCGCACGCCCGATGCGGGTCGCCATCGACGGACCGCCCGCCGCCGGCAAGACCACCCTCGCCGACGAACTGGCCGTCGTCCTGCGCGCACAGGGCCGCGACGTCATCCGCGCGACTATCGACGATTTCCTCTTCCCCAGGGCGCAGCGCTATCCGCGCGGCGAGTACTCGGCCGAAGGTTGCTACTTCGACACCCACGACCACGAGGCGCTGAAGCGGGTTCTGCTGGATCCGCTCGGCCCGGACGGAGACCGTCGCTTCCAACACGCGGTCTACGACCCCACCACCGACACGGTTGTGTCTCCGCCGGTCGCGACCGCCCCGACCGACGCGGTGCTGCTCTTCGACGGCGTCTTTCTCATGCGGCCGGAACTGATCGACCGGTGGGACCTGCGTGTCTTCGTGTCGGTCGCGCTCGAGGCGACGGTGGATCGTGCCGTGGTCAGAGAGAGCCGGGTGTCATCCCGGGCCGACGTCGAACGGCGCTGGCGGGAGCGTTACATCCCCTCCCAGCAGCTCTACAACGCGACGGTCCGCCCGACCGACCACGTCGACATCATCGTGCACAACGACGATCCCCGGTGGCCGGTCTGGGAGGCCGGCCCGGCCACCGCGTCGCCTGTCAGTACGGATAGCCCGGGACGTTGAGCCGCACGCTGTAGAGGCCGGAGTCGCCCCACGGCCCTGAGGTGATGTAGAGGGTCTGCCGATCGGGCCCACCGAAGGCCACGTTTGTCGTCCCGGAGAAGCCGGGCCGGATCGTGCCGAGCTGGGTGCCCGTGGGGGAGTAGACGTGGACCAGGGAGTCCCCGCCCGAGGCCCAGTACACGTTGCCGGCGCAGTCGATCGTGACGCCGTCCGGACCGCCGATGTAGTTCACGAAGACGCTGCGCGCGCCGGTGGTGCCATCGGGCTGGACGGCGTACTTGTAGATCTTGTTTTCGGAGTAGGCGCCCACGTACAGCGTGGATCCGTCCGGCGAGAGCGCGATGCCGTTGGGCTGGCGCAACTGGTCGTCCACCAGCGACACCTGGCCGCCGGAGACGCGGAAGACGCTGGTACGGCCGTTCATCTGGTCCGGGCGGTTGCCGCGCTGAAAGTTGGGGTCGGTGAAGTAGGTGACGCCATCGGACCGGACCGCGACGTCGTTGGGCGAGTTGAACGCCCGGCCCTGGTAGTTCGCCGCGACGGTGCTGCGACTCCGGTCGCTCAACCGGTACGCGGACACGCTGCGCTGGTCGTGGGTGGCCGCGATGACCTGCTGGCCGTCGGCACTGAGCGCCAGACCGTTGCTGCCGGCGTTGGCGATGAACGTGTCGAAGGTCGACGGCGGGGTGAACCGGCGGATCGTCGACGGCTGGACGTTGTACGGCCCGGTGCCGGGGGCCATGTCGGAGAAGAGCAGGTAGCCGCCGTCGGCGACCCAGACGGGCCCTTCAAGGAAGTTGAAGCCACTACGGATCTTCGTCGCCGTCACGGAGCTGGACGGCAGCGGTGACCCGGACCCGGCCCCCGTCAGGCACGCTCCGGGCGGTGTGCCGGGCGGACCGGCGAGCGCGACGGCGGCCGTGGTGTGAGCGCTCACAGGTGCGGCGGCGGGCAGCGGGGCGGCGCTGGCCGCGAGGCAGAGTCCGGCCAGGACGGCGATGGTGGGACGCCGGATCATCGGATGCTCCAATCGGCGTCGGCGGGTCGCGAGGACCGGCCGACGATCTCGGGGTCGCGGGGCGGGCACGGTGCTGGTGGGGCAGCCGACCCGGTCCCGCTATTCCAGGTGGAAGGTGGCGGAGGCGCGTTCGGCGCTCGAACTGACCGCCTCCAGGTAGAGCAGGCCGTCGCGGTGGCGGACGTAGCGGCCCGGGTAGTTCTGCGACTCCAACGAGAGCCCGGCGCTGTCCGCCAAGCCCGACCGGCGCTGGAAGCTCGCGTCGCTGGAGAAGACCGACGAGCCGTCGTTCCGCGCGATGGACAGGGCGAAGCCGTAGTGACGCAGGTAGTAGCCCGGGAAGTTGGTGGATTCCAGTGACACCGTTCCGCCGCCGGCCAGGCCGTTGACGATGCGGAACTGGCTGTCGGCGAGGTTGGTGACGTTCGGCTCGACCCGGGCCCGGTAGTCGTAGTGCCGGATGTAGCTGGTGGTCAGGTCGTGCGACCGCAGCCGGACCGGGGTGGCCCCGTCGGGCACCGGAATGCCGAAGTTGGGGGTGCCGTCGGCGTTCCAGTACACCTTCTGCACCCTGGTCCGTCGGTTCGGGTCGTTGAGCGGATCGCCGCTGATGTCCCGGTAGTTGCGGTCGTGATAGACCAGGATGTCGCTCTGCCCGTCCTCGGAGACGGTGAACGAATTGTGGCCGGGGCCGTACTGGCCGGTGGCCGCGTTGCTGGTGAACACCGGGTTGGGGCTCTTGCTCCAGGCGGCGGGGTCGAGCAGGTTCGCGGTGGCGGAGGCGCTCAGCATCCCGAGGCAGTAGTTGGCGTCGGTGGCGCTGGCGGAGTAGGTCAGGAAGAGGCGGCCGTTGCGCTGGATCACCGCAGGCCCCTCGGCGACCCGGTAGCCGCGGGTCTCCCAGTCGTACGTCGGCACGACGAGCCGGGTCACGGTGCCGGTGATCTGCCACGGGTTGGCGCCCATCCGGGCGAGGTAGACGTTCGAGTTGGTGGAGATGCCCGGCTCCTGCTGCGCCCAGGTCAGGTAGCGCACGCCGTTGGCCACGAAGGTCGAGGCGTCCAGGCTGAAGGTGTCCCAGGGTGTCGTGATCCGGCCGCGTTCGGTCCACGAACCGGTCAGCGGGTTCGCGTTGGCGTTCTCCAGCACGTACATCCGGATGCGCCACACGTCGTCGGTGCGGCCCGCGGCGAAGTAGACGTACCACCGGTTGTTGATGAAGTGGATCTCCGGCGCCCAGATGTGGGCGCCCATCTCTCCGCTGGTGTGCCGGTTCCAGATCGTCGTCTCCGCGGCCGTCGCCAACCCTTGCAGGGTGGTCGCACGCCGCAGCACGATCCGGTCGTACTGCGGCACTGTCGCGGTCAGGTAGTAGTAGCCGTCGGTGTGCCGGAAGATGTGTGGATCGGCCCGCTGGTTGGCCAACGGGTTGGTGTAGCTCACGGCGGGTGCGGCGTACGCCGGCCCGGCGCCCATCGGCAGGCCGGCCGACACGGCGAGCACCACCAGCACCGCGACCAGGAGCGATCGGGGGCCTCGGGCGCCACCGCGACCGGTACGCCCCGGGCCGGTGCCTCGGCGGGCGGCGGCATCGGTTCGGTGGAGTCGCAGCGGCATCTGTCCTCCGTGACGTCTGTGCGCGAGAGCCGATCGGCCGCGAAAGCGGCGATCAACCCGCGGCACCCGCTGGGAAGGAACGCCCGCGGGCCGGGATCATGTCGAGCGCGTTGCGCCCACGTAACGGCCCTAAGTGTTGGCGCTAACATCGACAGGTGTCAAGATGTTCCGGACGCCGACGGTTCCCGGTCCGGCAGGTGCGTCGACAGCGCCGGAGGAGGCCTGGGGCTACCGCGGCAGAGTAGGTCGCGAAGGCGCGTCGAGGGGGACCTCGTACCTGTGGAGGTCGCCGTTGGTGCCGACGCGGCGGAACCCGGCGCGTTCGAGGGTCCGCTGGGAAGCGACGTTGTCCGCGGTGGTGTCGGCGACGACGCGGGACAGCCCGTGACCGGCCGCGACGTCCAGCAGGGCCGCGAGTGCCTCCGTCGCGTAGCCGTGACCGCGCGCGGACGGGGAGAGGCCGTAACCGACCTCGGCGCATCCGTCGTCCGGCTGGCCCTTGAAGCCGATGCCACCGATGGCCTTCCCGTCGGCGGTACGGGTGATGCGGTAGTGCCCGAAGGGGCGCTGGTCACCGTGGGCGGCCGTGGCGTTGAGGAAGGCCCGGACTCCGTGGACGTCGCCGTCGAACGGAAAATCGTCGGCCCAGGTGTCGCCGGCTGCGGGGCGTCGGCCGACGATGCGGTCACCCTCTGCCGTGTCGATGGGGTGTAGGCGCAGGCGCGGCGTTCGAAGGTCGGTCATCGGCAACAGGGAAACAGCCCCGCCCGCCGGGCACAAGCGGATTACGACGCGTTTCGCGGTCGCCGAACGGGTAATCAGGCCTGCCGGCGTGCCGGCGGATGAACACTGTCACGGAGCAAGGGAGCGCGTGTCATGGCCGATCCGGAGCCCACCATCGTCCTCGTGCACGGCGCGTTCGCCGAGTCGGCGAGCTGGAACGGCGTGATCGAGCGGCTGGGCGCCGCGTACAACGTGGTGGCCGCCGCGAACCCGCTGCGCAGCGTCGCGGGCGACGCCGCGTACGTGCGGGATGTGGTACGCGGGATCGGTGGCCCGGTCGTTCTCGTCGGTCATTCGTACGGCGGCATGGTGATCACGCAGGCCGCGGCGGGCGACACAACGGTGCGTGCCCTCGTGTACGTCAACGCCTTCGCCCCGGACACTGGCGAATCGGCGCTGTCGCTGTCCGGGAAGTTCCCCGGCAGCACGCTCGCCGACACCCTGGTGCAGTACCCGGTGTCGACCGGCGGCAACGAGGTGGCGATCGGCCAGGACGCCTATCACGCGCAGTTCGCCGCGGACGTGTCGAGCGACCTCGCCGCGCTGATGGCCCGTACCCAGCGGCCGATCACCGAGCAGGCTCTGAGCGACGGGCTCTCCGGCGAGCCCGCCTGGCGATCCCTGCCCAGCTGGTTCGTGTTCGGCGACGCCGACATGAACATCCCGGCCGCCGCCCACCGGTTCATGGCCGAGCGGGCCGCCCCGCGGGGCCAGCGCGAGATCGTCGGTGGCTCGCACGCGATGGCGGTGGCCCGGCCGGGCGAGGTCGCCGAGTCGATCATCGAGGCGGTCCGGGCCACCTGAGTGGCCGAGGCGACGCGACGGGTCACGTCGTAGCCTGGCGGTCATGGGGGACTCGGCGATGCGGCCGGCGTCGGCGGCGGACGTCGAGGCCGTGGCCGTCGGCGTGCGAACGGCGCCCCGTGGGCGTGGCGAACGTCGTTGGCCGAGGTCGGCATCGTGTACGGGACGCTGCCGTGGGTCTGGATGATCATGTTGCCGGGCTCCCGGGCGGGTGCTGTTCCCGGGCGGCTGAGCCTGGTGCCGCTCCGTGACCTGTTCACCATCTTCTCCGACGGTGGGCTGCTGACGCTGACGGGTCAGGTCGTCGGCAACCTCCTGGTGTTCGCGGCGTTGGGATTCTTCGCTCCGCTGCGGTTCGCGGCACTGGCGTCCGTACCACGGATCGTGGCGCTCGCCGCGGGCTGCTCGGTCCTGGTCGAGGCCGCGCAGTACGTCCTGCGGCTGGACCGGGTGACGTCCGTGGACGATGTACTGCTCAACGCCGCCGGCGCCGGGCTGGCGGCGCTGGCGTCGCGCCACTGGTGGCATCGCAGGGCCGACACGGTGTTGGATCGGCCGCGACCGGTCACGGCGTCGCGACGCTGACGTCCGGGATCCGCCCCAGCGAGCCTTCGCGCGCGATGGTTCCGGCGACGTCCAGGCCCCGTGCGCTCACCGGGACCACTTCGCCGGAGCCCGCCGCCACTAACAAGCGGATTCCGCGGCTTCACGCACCGCTGCCGCCGGTCGTCTCCCGGTAGGCCGCGGCGATCCCGGCCAGCCCACGGCCCAACTCGGGGCCGCGTACCCCGGCGTAGCCGACGACCAGCGCCGGCGGCCGGTCGTCCGCACGCAGGGCGTAGAAGCGGCCGCCGCGGACCAGCACCGACCGACGGCGGGCCGCCTGCACCAACGCCTCCTCGGCGCACCGCGCCGGCAGCACCAGGTACGCCTGGAGCCCGCCGTTCTGACCGAGGACGGTGACGTCGGGCAGGTGGCGGGAGACGAACTGCTGGACCGCCTGACGGCGTTTCTGGACGTCGGCGCCGAGTCGGCGCAGGTGCCGGTCGAACGCCCCGGTGTCGACCAGCCGGGCGAAGGCGAGTTGCTCCAGCCCGGAGCAGCCGATGTCCCAGCCGGCGCGGATCCGCTCGACGGGTGCGGTCAGGTCGGCCGGGGTGGCCAGCCAGCCGAGGCGCAGCGCCGGGGCGAGGACCTTGCTGGCGCTGCCGGCGTAGATCACCCGGTCCGGTGCGAGGCTCTGCAGCGCCGGCATCCGCTGCGCCGGGGCGACGAGGGCGGCGTCGAAGTCGTCCTCGACGAGGTAGCCGTCCACCTCCTGCGCCCAGGCGACCAGGTGCGCCCGGCGTTGCGCGCTGAGCGTGACCCCGGTCGGGAACTGGCTGGCCGGGGTGACGAGCGCGGCCCGGACCCCGCTCGCGGCCAGCGCGTCGACCCGGATGCCGTCGCTGTCCACCGGGATGCCCACCGGACGCAGTCCGGCCTCGGCGATGAACTCCCACTCGCCCGGGTGCCCCGGGTCCTCCACCCCGATGGCGTCGTGGCCCCGGTCGCGCAACTCGCGGCAGAGCAGCGCGAGGCCCTGCGCGAAGCCTGACGTGATCATGAGGTGTTCGGGTCGGGTGCGGACGCCGCGTACCCGGCCGAGGTAGCCGGCGAGGGTGTGCCGGACGACGGGCAGGCCGGACGGTGGGGCGTACCCTAGCTCCCGGCGCCCGGCCGAGGTGACCACCGCGCTGACCGCCCGGATCCAGTCCTGGCGGGGGAAGGTGGAGTCGTGCAGGCCGCCGGTACGCAGGTCGTGGACCGCCGCGGCGGGCGCGCGGTCGTCCGGGGTGAGCGCCGAGCCGACGTCGGTACGTGTCGTCGCCACGGACGTGCCCGAGCCGTGCTGGGAGACGAGGTACCCCTCGGCGCAGAGCTGTTCGTACGCCTCGACGACCACACTGCGGGACACCCCGAGGTCGGCGGCGAGTTGCCGGCTCGACGGGACGCGGGTGCCGGGACGCAGCGTGCCCTCCTCGATCTGCGTACGAAATGCGTTACGGAGCTGCACCGCCAGCGTTTCACGTGATTGAGCATCTATTGACAGGCTTAGATTCAGGGACAAGTGGTCCGCTCCGAGATCGTCGAAGTGGTATGGACAGCGTGATCCGTGCCTGTGGAAAGTGTTGGCCGGGCGCGCAACCGCTCACTGACCGGCGAATCAGGGCGTACGTTCCGAGAATGTCCAATGCGGACGCATCCACCGCCGGTGTCAGAGTGGTCGTGCGAGTCCTTTCGTCTGGGGGGAAGGGTCCGACCTGCCGCGTCGCCGGTGGGGTCAGCGCCAACGGTGGCGCGGAATCGGGCTGTTCAGAGGGGGTTCCGCAAGTGTCCCTATTGTCAACAGAGTTCGCCACGTGGCCCATCCCGTCGCATTCGGTGGCGGCGGCACATACACCATTGACCAACTCAATTCCCATAGAGGTGACATCTGTCACACTGCCGTCGATCGATCCATTGTCGCTCTATACGGCACTCGCGGAAAGTTGCGCTGACAACGATCTGTATCTCTTCGAAAGCCTGGACGGCCCGGCGCAGGACCGGTGTGCGGCAGCCGTCGGCTGGGGTCTTCTCGCCGAGGTGCGGTTCATCGCCGACCGGCTGGAGGTGACCGCCGAGGGTGCGCTCGGCGACGCCGTGGCCGCCGTGCTGACCGCCGTCCTGGGTGAGCCGGTCCGGCGCCGCGGCGCCCAGCGGGTCTGGCCGGTCGCCGGACCGAGCGAGGTGTGGGCCGCCGTCCGGGCCGTGCAGCGGGCGTTCGCGGTCCGCACCACAGTCCCCGCCGACACCTTCGCCTTCGGTTTCCTCACCACCCTGGCGTACGAGGCCGCGCGGGACATGGACGAGCTCTGGATCGACCGGGTGGTCGACGACATCCCGCGCTGCACACTCGCGCTGTTCCGGCACACCGTCTGGTGGGACCTGCGCGCCGGCACGGTGCGGCAACTCTCCGCCTCCGGCCC
Source organism: Micromonospora sp. NPDC047557 (assembly GCF_043205095.1). NCBI lineage: Bacteria > Bacillati > Actinomycetota > Actinomycetes > Micromonosporales > Micromonosporaceae > Micromonospora > Micromonospora sp. NPDC047557. The sequence goes on from NZ_JBIDDK010000009.1 coordinate 54,400, forward strand.
GCACCTGCCGCCGGACGACGCCGCCGCCCGGCTGCCGGACCTTCCCGGGCCGGCCGACGGCCACCCGGACGTGCCGGCCGCCCCGCCGCCCACCCTGGTTAGGGACACCGTCGACGAGGAGACGTTCGCCGCGCGGGTGAAGCAGTGCCTGCGGCACATCGAGGTGGGGGACAGCTACCAGATCCAGATCGGCCACCGGATCGACGTGGAGACCACGCTCACGCCGCTGGAGGTCTACCGACGGCTGCGCCACCGCAACCCGTCGCCGTACATGTACCTGACCCCGTGGGCCGGCCAGACCGTCATCGGGGCGAGCCCGGAACTGTTCCTGCGCATCGAACAGGGCCGGCTGTCGATGCGGCCGATCGCGGGCACCGCGCCCCGGGCCACCGACCCGGAGACCGACCGCCGGCGGGTGGCCGAGCTGGCGGCCAGCGAGAAGGAACGGGCCGAGCACGTCATGCTTGTCGACCTGTGCCGCAACGACATCGGCCGGGTCTGCGTGCCCGGCACGCTCAGCGTCGACGCCATGTTCGACGTCGAGCCGTTCGCGTACGTGCACCACCTGGTCTCCACCGTCTCCGGCCAGCTCGCCGACGACGCCGACGTGTGGGCGGCGATCTGCGCCACCTTCCCGGCCGGCACCATGACCGGCGCGCCGAAGCTGCGGGCGATGGAGATCATCGACGGCTTGGAGGACGAGCCTCGGGGCGTCTACGCGGGCGCCGTCGGGCTCGTGGACGTCCGCGGGTACGCCGTGCTCGCGCTCTGCATCCGCACCGCCGTGCACGACGGCCGGCGCTACCGCACCCAGGCGTCCGCCGGGGTGGTGGCCGACTCCACACCCGGCGACGAGTGGCGGGAGACGCTGGCCAAGATGAACGCCACGTTCTGGGCCCTGACCGGTGCGGAGCTGCTGTCGTGAAGGTCCTGCTCGTCGACGCGTACGACAGTTTCACCCACATCATCGACCAGTACCTGCGGACGCTCGGCGCGCGGACCGTTGTGGTCCGCTCCCGGACGCGGACCAGCGACCAGCTCGCGGCCCTGCGACCGGACGCGGTGGTGCTCGGCCCCGGACCGGGTCATCCCGCCGAGTCCGGGCACGTGGAGCTGGTGCACGCCTTCGCCGGCCAGGTCCCGCTGCTCGGCGTCTGCCTCGGTCATCAGGCGATCGGCCTCGCGTACGGGGGGACGGTCGCGGTCGCCCGGCACCTGATGCACGGCAAGACCAGCGTCGTCACGCACGACGGTCGAGGAGTCTTCGACGGCGCGCCCGCCCCGCTCACCGTGACCCGCTACCACTCGCTCATCGTCGCGGACCCGGCGCCGCTGGCCCTGCACGTCACCGCGCGGTCGTCCGACGACGGCTACGTGATGGGGGTACGACACCGGGCCCTGGCGGTCGAGGGGGTGCAGTTCCACCCGGAGAGCGTGCTCACCGAGGACGGGCTGCGCCTGTTCGACAACTTCCTGCGCAGCGCGTCGGCGACGCTGACGGCGGGTTCGTCATGACCGACCGGTCGGCACCCCTCGCCGTGGTCACCGGCGCGGCGGGCGGCATCGGTCGGGCCGTGACGGTGGCCCTGACCGAGTCCGGGCACCGCGTGCTCGGCGTGGACGTCAACCCGGGCGGCGACCCGGCGGCGTACGCCTCGCTGGTCGCCGACGTGGCCGTGCCGGAGCAGGTCGAGCAGCTCTTCGCGGGAATCCGCGAGCGGTACGGCCTGCCGGAGGTGCTGGTGAACAACGCCGGGGTCTACCACGCCCGAGCCTTCCTCGACTACGACCCGAAGACGTACGCGCAGGTGTTCGACGTCAACGTGGGCGCCGCGTTCTTCTGCACGCAGGCGTTCGCCCGCGCCCTGATCAGCGCCGACCGGCCGGGCACGGTGGTCAACGTCGCCTCGATCAGCGGGCAGTCCGGCAGCCCGGACGCGGCGTACGGGGCGTCGAAGGGTGCGTGCATCGCGCTCACCCACAGCCTCGGCCGGTCGCTCGCCGAGCACCGCATCCGGGTCAACGCGGTCGCTCCCGGGCTGGTCGAGACCCCGATGGCCGCCCGGATTCCAGCGCAGCGTCGAGACGACTACCGGGCCCGGATCCCCGTCGGCCGGTTCGGCACACCGGCCGAGATCGCCGCAGCCGTCGCCTGGCTCGCCGACCCGGCGAGCAGCTACGTCACCGCCACGGTGGTGAACGTCAACGGCGGCCTGCACTGAGTCGCGTCACCGCCCGATCGCCGATCGCACCGCAGCCGGCGCACCCCTGGAGAGGATCCCGACCATGTGGCTTCCGACCACTGGACCGGCGGCCGACTTCGCCGTCGACTACCTGGCCCTGCACAAGGCCTTCTACGACCGCACCCTCGATCCCGCCGACCTGAACGCGTGGCGGGAACGCCAACTGCGCACGGTGCTCGACCAGGTGACGACCGGGTCGCCGTTCTACGCCCGGCACCTGGCCGACGTCGACCTCGCCACGATCACCCCGGCGACCCTCGACCGGCTGCCCTTCACGACGAAGACGCACCTGCGCGAGGAGATGCTCGACGTGCTCAGCCGGCCGCTGGCCGACGGGGTCTTCTTCTACGAGACGACCGGCACGACGGGCCGGGCGACCCCGTGCCCCCGCGACGGTCGGGAGGTGGTGGCCAGCAACGCCCACGTCACCGAGTCCTGGGCGTCGATCTTCCGCCACCACTTCGGCGACCACCCGCCGCGGATCGGGCTGATGGGCCCGACCGAGGTGCACTCCTTCGGCGACACCCTCGGTGACATCGCCCGCAACGTCGGCTCGCTGAACGCGAAGATCTGGCCGTACTCGCCGGTGATCGGGTTCGCCAAGGCGTTGCAACTCATGAAGGACCTGGAGCTGGAGGTCGTCTGCTGCACGCCGGGTGTGGCGATGATGCTCGCCAAGGCGGCCGAGCACTACGGCTACCGGCTGCGCGAGGACTTCGCCGTGAAGCTGCTGTTCGTCACCGGCGAGATGTGCACCCCGGCACTGGCGGGCAACCTGGAATCCGTCTGGGGCGCGGACGTCTACAACATCCTGTACGGCTCGCAGGAGGCGTTCGTCATCGCCACCGCCTGCCGCAACAAGCGGATGCACCTCTCCCAGACCAACTACCTGATCGAGGTGGTGGACCCGGAGACGGGCGCGTCACACGGCCCGCGTGGCAGCGGGGAACTCACCGTCACCATGCTGATCGACGGGGTGAAGCCGCTGGTCCGCTACCGCACCGGCGACGCGGTGATCGTCGAAGGGTCCGACTGTGACTGCGAGATGGCCGGCGACCTCGTGCAGATCGTCGGCCGGACCCTGGACCGCATCGAGCTGGGCGGTCGACGCTTCACCGCCGGGCAGATCGAGACGGCCGTGTTGACCGGGGTCACCGGCTCCGGCGGCTACCAGGTGGTGATCGACCACGACCCGGCCGCCGGCGGCGACCGGCTGACCGTCCGCCTGGAACTGCTCAAGGACCTCGTCGACGACCCCGCCGGGGTGGCCGACGGCGTCCGGGAGCGGGCCGCGGCCGCGCTCGGCGTACCCGTCGAGGTGGAGCTGACCGACGGGCTCGACCCGATCGTCAGCACCGGCGCCTTCGTGAGCTGGAAGGCCGCCCGGATCGTCGACCGGCGGGTCGAGGCCGACCACGAGACACAGGTGGCGCAGCGGATGGCGGGCAACCGTGGCTACACCACCTGAGACCGTCGCCGACGAGCCGGTGCCGGCGCTGCCCGGGCCGCTCGCCGAGGCGTACGGGCGGCGCTGGCGCAGCGTGGTGGACGGCTGGGCGAGCCGGCCCGGCACCACCCTGGCCACCCTCGGCCCGCCCGGGACGTCCAGCCACCTGACCGCGGTGTTCCTCGCCGAGCGGCACGGGCTGCGCGTCGAGCTGTCCGACACCTTCGACGCGGTGCTCGCGGCGCTTGTGGACCGGCGGGTCGACCAGGCCCTCGTGCCGAGCGCCTATCAGGGGCTCACCCGCTTCCACTGGCACCGCGACCTGCGGCTGGAGGCCTACTTCGCCCAGGCCACCCCGGAGTACGGCATCGCAGCCCATCCGGACCGCGAGCCGGACGCCTCCGGTGGTCAGCTCGCCGTGGCCGCCCTCTGGGAGGTCCGGCGGATCTTCACCGACCTCGCGCCGCCGGCCCTGCGGGACCTGTCGGTGCGGTGGGTCGACGCCGACTCCACCCAGCACGCCGCCGAGATCCTCGCCGCCGGCGGCGCCGACGTCGCCGTGACCAACGCGCCCGGGGTCGACGGCCACGGCCTGCGGTGGGTGGCCCGCCGTCCGGGGGCCGAGATCGTGTGGACCCTGTTCGGCCGCCGCTGAGACCCGACACCGAGAGAACCGGAGAGACGCCTCGTGTCCCGACGAATGCTGCTGCACCGCGCCACCGTCCAGGAAGGACTGGGGGTGCCCTCCCGGCCGCGCCACAGCGTGCTGCTCGACGACGAGCGCATCGTGGCCGTGCTACCCGAGGCGCAGGCGCCCCTGCACGACCCGGGCGTCGACGTCCTGGACCTCGACGGCCGGACGGTCATGCCGGGCATGACGCTCGGCCACACCCACATCGCGTACCTGAACGTGCTCGACGGCCGGGAGATGCTGTTCAAGCACACGATCCCGGAGGTCACCCTCGGCGCCGCCGCCAACGCGGCGGCGATGCTGCGGCTGGGCTACACCGCCTTCGTCGGCGCCGGCTCGGTGGCCGGCATCGACATGGCGCTGCGCCGGGCGATCGACGCCGGGCAGCTGCCCGGCCCGCGCATCACCCCGTGCAGCCGGGACCTGATGGTGTCCGGTCCGCCGGAGCGCCGCAACCCGGCGGTCAAGCAACGCATCCCGAGCGACCTCATGCGGCTGGCCGACACCCCGGAAGAGCTGATCGAGTACGTCGACACCGAGGTCAAGCAGGGCGCGGAGATCATCAAGGTCTTCTCCACAGGTGACGACACCTTCCCCAACGGCCGCTCCCACGAGCTGCTGTTCACCGCCGAGGAGCTGGTGATCGCGTCGCGGGCGGCACACGAGCGGGGGGTCCGCATCCGGGCGCACTCGCGCGGGCTGGGCGGTATCCGCAACGCCATCGCCGCCGGGGTCGACGTGATCGACCACGCCACGTACGCCGACGACGCGGCCCTGGAGGCGATCGCCGAGCGGGGCATCTTCGTGGTGCCGAGCCTGCACCAGCCGTACCGGCTGCTCACCACCGGCACCCAACACGGCAAGACCCCGGAGTACCTGGAGACGCTCGAGTTCCAGGCCGAGGTGGAGAACACCCTGCGGATCCTGCCGCTGATGGTGCAGATGGGCATCCCGATCGTGGCCGGTGACGACTTCGGGTTCGCCTGGACCCCGCACGGCCGCTACGCCGAGGAGCTGGAGACGTACGTGAGCATGGCCGGTATTCCCGCGCCGGTGGTGCTGACCTGGGCCACGGCCAACGGCGCGCGGCTGGCCGGGCGCGGCGACGACGCGGGCACGGTGCAGCCGGGCCGGCTGGCCGACCTGGTGGTCACCGACGGCGACCCGGCCAAGGACATCACGGTGCTGGGCCGGCCGGAGGCGATCGAGCTGGTGCTGCTGGGCGGCCGGGTGGTCGCCGGGGACGCCGCCCGCTACCGCGCCGGGCAGCCGGCGGGAGTGGCGTGATGCGGCGGTCCGTGCCGGTCGTCCCGCTGCTCGCCGTCGGGGCGTTCGCCATCGGCACCGACACCTTCGTCGTCGCGGGGGTGCTCCCCGAGGTGGCCCGCACGCTGCGGGTGAGCGTCGCGTCGGCCGGGTGGGTGAGCACCGTCTTCGCCCTCGCGTACGCCGTCGCCGCCCCGGTGCTCGGCGCGCTGGCCGGCCGGCTGGAGCGGCGTACCGTGCTGGTGATCTCGCTGGCCGGGTTCACCCTGGGCAACGTCGCCTCGGCGCTCGCCCCTGACCTGCCGCTGCTGTTGCTGGCCCGCGTCCTGACGGCGGTCAGCGCCGCGCTCTACGTCCCCGCCGCCACCGCGTCGGCGGCCGCGCTGGCCCCGCCCGAGCGGCGTGGCCGGGCCATGGCCGTGGTGCTCGGCGGCCTCTCCGCGGCCACCGTGGCCGGGGTGCCGTTCGGCACCTGGCTCGCCGCCGACCTGCAGTGGCGGGCCACCTTCTGGCTGCTCGCCGCCCTCGGCGCCGCCTGCGCGGTGGCGGTGCTGGTCGGCCTGCCCAGGCTGGCGCTGCCGCCCGGCCCATCGCTGGCAGCCCGGCTCGCCCCGGTGCGCGAGAGCCGCGTCGGGTTGGCGGTGCTCACCACCGCGCTCTTCATGACCGGCGGCTACCTCGCGCTGACGTACGTCGGGGCGCTGCTCGCGCCGGCCACCGACGGCGACGGGACAGTGCTCGCGGTGCTGCTGCTGATCTTCGGTGTGCCGGCGGTCGCCGGGACGGTGCTCGGCGGGCGGGCCACCGACCGCTTCGGTGGCCTGCCGGTGCTTGTGGTCTCGATCACCGGGCTCGCCCTGGTGCTGGTCACGTTACCGCTGACCCGGCAGGCGCTGCTTCCGGCCGCGCTGGCCATGGCGGCCTGGGGCGTCACCGCGATGGCCACGCAGCCGGCCCAGCAGCACCGACTCTTCACGATCGCGCCGACCTCCGGGCCGCTGCTGCTGTCCCTCAACTCCTCGGCCACGTTCGTGGGCATCGCCCTCGGCGGCTTCCTCGGCAACCGGCTGTTGCGCCACGGCGGCGCGGACGCCCTCGACCTGCTCGGGCCGGTCGGCGCCGCACTCTGCGTCCTGGCGGTGGGCACCACGCTGCTCGGCGCGCGGGCTCGTGCCGGCCGTCGCGACGACCCGCCACCGACCGCAGGATTGGCCACACCGGATCATCCCGGATTGGCCACACCCGGTGGTCGTCCCGCTGCGTACGGTCGGACCGACAATCGGACCCGAACCCCACGAGGATCACGATGACCCAGCTCAGCGACGGTGCGGACACCCTCACCGTCCGCATCGACGACCGGGTGCTGACGGCAGTGCCGGACTACGTCCTCGGCGTGCTCGCCGTGTCGGCGGTCGAGGTCGCCCCGGCGCCTCCCCGCGTGTCGGCGCTGCTGACCGCCGCCGAGGACGCGCTGCACGCGGCCGACCTGGACAAGGCGGGGGTGGCCGAGTTGCCCGGCATCGCCGCGTGGCGGGAGGCGTACCGGACGGTGGGGGTGAACCCGAACCGGTTCCCCTGCGCCGCCGAGTCGATCGCCCGACGGGTCGCCAAGGGCGACCGACTGCCCCGGATCAACGCCCTGGTCGACCTCTGCAACGCCGTCTCGCTCGGCGCGGCGCTGCCGGTGGCCTCGTGCGCGGTCGACGGCATCACCGACCTCGTCGTCCGACCGGCCGACGGCACCGAGACGTTCCTGCCCCTCGGCGTGCCCGACGCGCCGGAGCGACCCGAACCGGGCGAGGTCGTCTACGCCGACTCCGACGGGCGGGCCCACTCCCGGCGCTGGAACTGGCGGCAGGGACACCTCGTCCGCACCGACCTGGGCCGGCACCGGCTGCTGCTCACCGTCGAGTCGGCCCACCCCGGCGGCCGGGCGGAGGTGGTGGACGCGCTGGCCCGGCTGGCCGCAGCCCTCGACGACCTGTCCGATGCTCCGCGGCAGGAGGCGGTGCTCGACGCAGGGACGACAAGCGCCGTCCTGCGTACCGCAGGCCCGCTCAGCCCCGCCGGCAACCACCAGGGGAGCCGTCCGTGAACCCCGCGATCCTGGTGATCTACCGACCGGCGGCCGGCCGGTACGCGGCCCAGTTCCGCAGCGTGGTCGCCGCCGCCGCCGAGCTGGGCGTGATGACCGTGGCGCTGCTGCCGACCGGGCAGCCGGCCGCCGAAGCCGCCGGCCTGCCCTGCTACCACGCCGACCTCGACGACACCGATGCCGTCCGCTCGGTCGTCGCGACGATCCTCGCCACGCACCCGGTGCGGCGCATCTTCCCGCTCTTCGAGGGTGACGTGCTCACCGCCGCGTACTGCCGGCGCGACCACGGCATCGACGGGCTCGACCCGGAGGAGGCCCTGACCTTCCGGGACAAGAACGTGATGCACCGCCGGGCCACCGAGCTGGGCGTGCCGGTGGCCCGCTCGTGCCGCCCCGAGACGGTGGGGGCGGTCGCCGAGTTCGCCGCCGAGGTGGGCTGGCCGGTGGTGATCAAGCCGTACGCCGGCTGGGCCTGCGGCGACACCCACCGGGTGGACTCCACCGAGGACCTGGCCCGGGTGTGGCCGCTGATCGCCGACGACCGGCACGACTATCGGGTGGAGGAGTACGTCCGGGGCGCCGAGTACCACGTCGACTCGCTGCTGCGCGACGGCGAGGTGGTCTTCGAGCAGCTGTCCCGCTACACGTACTCGGTCCTGGAGTTCCGCGACGAGCCCGGCGGCACGGTCTCCCGCAAGCACGATCTGACCCCGGCGGAGCGGCGCATCCTGGCCGCCAGCGCCACCGTGCTGCGCGGCTTCGGGATGCGTACCGGCGTGGCGCACGTGGAGTTCTTCCTCCGCGACGACGGCGAGGTCGTCTTCGGCGAGGCGGCCGCACGGGCCGGCGGCGGCTCGATCGTCCCCGCCATCCAGGCCGGCCGGGGGATCAACCTGGCGGGGGAGTGGTGCCGCCTGGAACTGGACCCGGAGCACGTGCCGGCGGCCACCCTCGGCCCGGAGATCGGCACCGAATACCTCTGCTCCGACCGGTACGGGCGGATCACCGCGATCACCACGGCCAACGAGCTGCGGGCGCTGGACGCGGTGCGCGACGCGGACGTGTGGAAGGCCGTCGGGGACGTGCTCGCCGTGCCGACCGCCTCCAACGACGTGCTCGGCTGGTACGTCTGTGAGGGCCGGGACTTCGACGACGTCCGCGCCCGGTTCAAGGTCATCCGGGACTCCTTCGAGGTGCGCACCGAGCCGGTGGGGGAGCCGTCATGTGGCTGACCCGGTTCCGAGCCCTGCCGCGCCCGCTGCGGATGTTGGTCTACGCGTCCTTCATCAACCGGGCCGGCATGTTCGTCTTCCCGCTGCTCGCGGTCTACCTCGTGCAGAGCCGGCACCTCAGCACCGGCGAGGCGGGCGTGCTGATCTCCGTCGGCAGCACCGGCCTGCTCGCCGGCAGCCTGCTCAGCGGCCCGGTCTGCGCCCGGGCCGGCCGACGCGCCGCGCTGGTGTCGAGCCTGCTGCTCAACGCGTCCGGTTACCTGGGCCTCGCCCTGGTCGACGGTCCCACCTGGACGTACGCGGTGCTGCTCTTCGTCGCGCTGGTCGGGATGGGCATGTTCGCGCCGGCGGCGAACACGCTGATCGCCGACCTGACCGAGCCCGGTGAGCGGCCCTTCGCGTACACGGTCAGCTACCTCGCCAACAACCTCGGCATGGGGGTCGGCCCGCTGCTCGGCGGGTTCGCGGCGGCCTTCTCCTACCAGCTGATGTTCGCCGGGAACATCCTGCTCGGCCTGCTCGCGGCGACCACCATCTGGCTCTTCGTGCCGGCGGACACCCGGCGTGCCCCGACGGCGTCGTCGACCGGGAACACCGGACGGGCCGGGCTGCTGCGCGACATCGACGTGGCGGTGCTGGTGCTCGTCTCGTTCTGCTACGTCGCGCCGCTGATCGGCCTGGAATACACGCTGCCCCTCGCGGTCACCACAGTGCTGCACTCGTCGGTGGCGCTGGTCGGGGCGGTCTACACCATCAACAGCGTCGTCGTGGTCAGCGCCAGCCTGCTGATCGAGAAGCGGATCAAGGCGTACTCGACCCGGGTCCTGCTGATCGTGGCGGGCCTGCTCTGGTCGACCGGGATGGCCGTCCTGGTGTTCGCATTCTCGCTGCCCGCCGTGCTGCTCTCCACGGTGGTCTGGACCCTCGGCGAGATCATCGCGTCGGTGGTGGTGCCCACCTACATCGCCGACCACGTGGCGGAGCACCGGGTCAGCGGCTTCATGGCCCTGAACGCCTTCGTGCTCAGCTCCGCCCGGCTGGTCGTGCCGATGGGTCTCGGCTTCGTCTGGCAGACCCAGGGACACCGTCCCGTTCTCCTGCTGCTCCTGCTGACCCCGGTGGTCGGCATGGTCGCGTTCGCAGCGCTGCGGATCCGACCGGCCGTCCGGCCCGTGCCGGCACTCGCCGAACCGGCCACCGCCAGTCCCTGACACCCCACCCCGCATCGGAAGAGGCCATGACCGCGACGAAGTTCGTGCTGCCCGAGAGTGACATCCCGACGACCTGGTACAACGTGGTTCCCGACCTGCCCAAGGGACTGCCCCCGATGCTGCACCCCGGCACCCGGGAGCCCATCACCGCGGCGGATCTCGAACCGCTCTTCGCCACCGGCATGATCGAGCAGGAGTTCACCACCGAGCGGGACGTGGACATCCCCGGGCCGGTGCTCGACATCTACCGGCAGTGGCGGCCCAGCCCGCTCGTGCGCGCCCGTCGCCTGGAGCAGGCCCTCGACACGCCGGCCCGGATCTACTTCAAGTACGAGGGGGTCAGCCCGGCCGGCAGCCACAAGCCGAACACCGCCGTGCCGCAGGCGTACTACAGCAAGCTCGACGGCGTGCAGCGGCTGACCACCGAGACCGGCGCCGGCCAGTGGGGCAGCTCGCTCTCGATGGCCTGCGCGTACTTCGGCCTCGACTGTGAGGTCTTCATGGTGCGGATCAGCTACGACCAGAAGCCGTACCGGCGGGGGTTGATGGAGACGTTCGGCGCGTCGGTCACCGCGAGCCCGAGCGACCGTACCGAGGCGGGCCGGGCGGCCCTCGCCGCCGACCCGGACTCCACCGGCAGCCTCGGCCTGGCCATCTCCGAGGCGGTGGAGGCGGCGATGTCCAGCGGCGGCGCCGCCAAGTACGCCCTCGGCTCGGTGCTCAACCTGGTGCTGATGCACCAGACGATCATCGGGCAGGAGGCGCTGCTCCAGCTCGCGATGGCCGACGACTACCCGGACATCGTGGTCGGCGCGGCCGGCGGCGGCTCCAACTTCGCCGGGCTGGCCCTGCCGTTCCTGCGCCGCCAGCTGGGCGGCGGCCCGACCGTGCGGTTCGTCGCGGCCGAGCCGGCCTCCTGCCCGTCGCTGACCCAGGGCAGCTACGACTACGACTTCGGCGACACCGCCGGGCTCACCCCGCTGGCCAAGATGCACACCCTGGGCCACGACTTCCACCCGCCGGCGATCCACGCCGGTGGGCTGCGCTACCACGGCATGGCGCCGATCGTCAGCGCGCTGCGGGACATCGACCTGGTCGAGGCGCGGGCGGTGCCGCAGACCGCCTGCTTCGAGGCGGGCGTGCTGTTCGCCCGCAGCGAGGGGATCGTGCCGGCGCCGGAGTCCACCCACGCGGTCCGGGTGGCGGTGGACGAGGCGCTGCGCTGCCGGGAGACGGGCGAGTCGAAGGCCATCGTCTTCTCCCTCTCCGGGCACGGCCACTTCGACATGCAGGCCTACATCGACTACTTCGCCGGAAAACTGACGGACTGACCTCGCAAGAGGGTGGGCGCCGCTGCGGCGTCCACCCTCCGCGACGAGCACCGGGGGTGCCATTGCACAGCGAAGCAGCGACCATCCTCGCCATCAACGGATCGGAACGGCCCGGTGGCAACACCGACCACGCCATCGCGTACGCGGGCAAGCTGATCGCCGAGCGGGGCGCGATCCTGCGCACCATCGCGCTCCGCGAGCACCGCATCTCGCCGTGCAGCCCGTGCGGCGACTGCAACAGCCGTACCCTGCCCTGCCAGGTGGACGACGACGTCCCCGCCCTGGTGGAGCAGATGGCCAGCGCCGACGGGCTGATCTACGCGGCCCCGGTGCACGGCTTCGGCCTCGCCCACCTCATGCAGGTCTTCATCGAGCGGGCGGGCGTCGGCTACCTGCGTTTCACCCGGCCGCTGGCCGACAAGGTCGGCGGCATCATCGTCACCGGGCGCCGGTACAGCGACTCCTCGGTGCACAACCAGATCGTCAACAACCTGCTGCTCAACCGGATGATTCTGGTGGGCAGCGGCTTCCCCGTCCTGCTGCGCAACACCACCGGCGCTCCCGGCCTGACCGACGTCGAGGGCGTCGATGCGCTGGAGCGGATGGTGCACCGGATGCTCGACATGGTGCAGCTGCTCAAGCGGCACCAGCGGGTCGACGGCGGTCCGGTCCTCCCGCGCCGTGACCGCAACGAGCGTGTTCCGCGGCCCCGCCGCACCGAAACCGCCCCAACCAGAGGAGATATCGAGAATGTCCACTGAGCAGGTCACCGCGCCGGTCGGCATCGACTTCCCGGCCACCGAGTGGGAGAGGTGGGACAAGCCGGGAGCCGAGGGGCGCGTCAAGATCTCGTACGTCGGGGGTCAGCGTCTGCGCCTGCTGGAGCTGCCGCCGGGCTTCGACGAGCACCACTGGTGCCTGCGCGGGCACACCGGCTACGTCCTGCAGGGCGAGTTCACCATCCACTTCCGGGACCGGTCGGTGCCGTGCCGCCCCGGCATGGGCTTCGTCATCCCCGACGACGAGGAGCACCGGTCCCAGGGCAGCGACGCCGAGCCCACCGTCGTCTTCGTGATCGATCAGGTCCCGCAGCCGTGAGCGATCAGCACCGGATCGCGCCGCCGGCCGGCTCCCCGCCGGTCGGCGGCGCCGACGGCCCGGCCCGGATCGCCGAGCTGCGGGTCGCCATCGACGCGCTCGACCAGCGGATCATCGCCCTGCTGGCCGAGCGCACCCGGGTGGTGCAGGAGCTGACTGCGCACAAGACGGACGAGGCGACCGTCCGATCACCCGACCGGGTACGCCAGGTGCTCGGCCGGGTGCACGACCTGGCCGCGCAGCACGGCATGCCGCCCGAGGTCGCGGTCGGCACCTACCGTGCGCTCATCGACGAGCTGACCCGGATGCAGCTCGACATGCTGGCAGCCCGCCGTGCCACCGCGTCACTGGCGGAGGAGTGATGAGCCACCGCCCGCCCGTCGACCTGCGGCACGCCCTGGCCAGCCTCGACCCGCTCCCGGGCGAGCTGGTCCGCGTCGCCACGGAGCTGCCCGCCCGCTACGGCGTCTCCGCCCACTACGCCCGCTGGGCGGGTGCGCCCGCCGCCCCGCCCACCGGCGCCGGCCCGGCGGTGCTCTTCGACCGGGTACGCCCCGACCACGGCCCGACCCGGGCGGTGCTGATGGGCCTCTACGGCACCCGCCGGCGTGCCTCCGGTCTGCTCGGCTGCACGCCGGCCGAGCTGCCGCACCGGCTGCTCGCCGCGGTGGCCGCCCCCCGTCCACCGGTGCCCGCCCCCGACGAGTCCCGCTGGCCGCGCGAGACGCTGCCGTTGGATCTGACCGCGCTGCCGGTGCCGGTCCTCACCGACGAGGACGCCGGGCCCTACCTGACCCTCGGCGCGGTGCTCGCCACCGACCCGGACACCGGGGTCCGCAACCTGTCCGTGCACCGGATGTGCGTGCAGGGGCCCGACACGCTGACCATCTGGATGGTCCCCGGACGGGACCTGGAGCTCGCGCACCAGGCCGCCCTGCGCCGGGGGCGTCCGTTGCCGATCGCGATCCACCTCGGCCTGAGCCCGGCGGTGCTGCTGTCCTCCTGCTGCCCGACCTCGCTGGTCCCGCCGGATCTCGACGAGCTGGCGGTGGCCGGCGCGCTCGCCGGTCAGCCGGTGGAACTGCTGCCCTGCGCCACGGTGGACGCCGAGTTCATCGCGCACGCCGAGTACGTCATCGAGGGCGAGTTGCTGGCCGACCGGGTGCCGGAGAGCGCGCACGGCACGGTGGCCACGCCGGAGTTCCTCGGCTACCAGGGTCGGGCGCACCCCTCGTTGCCGCTGATCCGCATCACCGCGATCACCGCCCGGGAGAGCCCGATCCTGCAGGCGGTCTCCGGGCCCGGGCACGAGCAGTCGGTGCTGCTCGGCTTCGGGATGGAGGCCGCCGTGCTGGACCTGCTGCGCCGCCGGGGGACGCCGGCCCTGGCGGCGCACTGTCACACCGCGGGTGGCGGCCAGCTCATGGTGGTGCTCCAGTGGCCGGCCAAGCGCGGCCCGTCCGACGACGTGGCGGTACGCGCCGCCGCCGAGGCGGTGCTGGAGCAGTTCCGGATGGCCAAGCTGGTGCTGTGCGTGGGCGAGGACGTCGACATCGAGTCCGATCAGGACCTGTGGTGGGCGATGGTCACCCGCTTCCAGGCCGACCAGGACCTGCTCGTGCTACCGGACCGGGAGGGTTTTCCGCTCGACCCGAGCCAGCACACTGGCTACTCCCCGTCGCTGTCGGCCGACGGGCGCACGGCGAAGGCGGTCTTCGACTGCACCGTCCCGTACGCCCAGAGCGCGCGCTTTTCCCGGCCCCGCTTCACCGAGCCGTCACGTCCCGCACCGCGTCGGCCAGCAGCGCCACTCCCTCGGTGATCCTTGCGGCCGGCAGCGCCGCGTACCCGATCAGGAAGGTCGGCTCGGTCGGCGGGCGGGTGACGAAGTATCCCGAGGCCGGGTAGACCCGTACGCCTCGCGCGGCGGCGGCGCGCACGATCTCGGCCTCGCCGACGTCGGGCGCGCCGCCCAGGGTCACCAGCACGTGCAGCCCGGCCGCCGTGCCGGAGATCCGCACCCCCGCGCCGAAGTGTTCGTACAGCGACTCCAGCAGCCGGGCGCGCCGCTGCCGGTAGAGGCGGTCCATCCGGCCGATGTGCCGGGCGTACGCGCCGGAGGAGATGAACTCGGCCAGCGCCTCCTGGGTGAGCGTGGGGGTGAGCCGGTCGGTGATCCACTTGATGCCCAGGAACGACCGGACGAGATGTGGCGGCAACACCGCGTACCCGATGCGCAGCGAGGGGAAGAGGGTCTTGCTGAAGCTGCCGACGTAGACCACGTCGGCGTCCTGCGGGTCGGCGGCCAGCGACGGCAACCGCTCCTCGGCGAAGGTGAACTCGTTGTGGTAGTCGTCCTCCAGCACCGTGGCCCCGTGTTCGCGGGCCCAGCGCAGCAGCGCTCGTCGCCGCCGCTCGGACATGATGAACCCGGTGGGGAACTGGTGCGACGGGGTGACGTAGACCAGGCGTACCCGGGCCGGGTCGAGGCCGTGCGCGCGGACCTGGCACTCGATCTCGTCGACCCGCAGGCCCTCCTCGTCGACACCGACCGGCACCACCGCGGCCCGCGAGTAGCCGAAGATCTGCCGCAGCACGGTGTGGCTCGGGTCCTCGATGATCACCACGTCGTCGGGGCCGACGAGAAGCCGGACCAGGATGTCCATGGCCTGGGTGGCGCCGCTGGTCACCACCGTGTTCTCGCGGGTGGCGTCCAGCGCGCGACTGCGCCGCAGCAGGGCGGTGATCTGGGCACGCAACGACAGCGCGCCCTCGGCCGGGCCGTAACCCAGGGCCACTGCGTCGGCCCGGCTCACCGCGTCGGCGAGGGACTGCCGCCACCGGGTCACCGGGAAGCTGGCCAGCGCCGGGGTGCCGTGCCGGAAGTCGTACGTCCCGTCCGGCCGGTGCATCGGCGCCGGTTCCCACGGCTTCCACAGCGCACTGCCGGCGTCGGTGGGGAGTGGGGGTTCGGGCCGCAGGTGCGCGCGGGCGGCGCGGGTGGCGGGTGGCGGCGTGTCGGTCAGGGCGGCGCTGACCCGCGTGCCGGAACCCCGCCGTGAGGTGAGCACCCCGTTGGCACGCAGCAGCTCGTACGCCCGGGTCACCACCGTCCGGGAGACCCCGAGCTGGTGCGCCAGCTCGCGGCTGGGCGGCACCGTGTCGCCCGGGCGCAGCCGGCCGGCCCGCACGGACCCGCTGATCTGATCGCAGAGCTGCTGCTGCAACGGCACCGAACTGTCGCGGTCCAGCGTGACGAGGAGCTGGTCCGAACTCACCTGGACATGCTCCCCCGCTCGACGCCGCCTGCGAGTCTAGTCGCGCCGGCGTGCCAAGCGGTCTCGTCCACGACGGACCGCCGTCCGTCGCCGGCGGGTCTGCGCGGAGGTGGTCAGGCTGCCCGGGAGGACCGTCTGCGGGCGCGCCGTTCGGTCTGCACGAAGGTCGACAGCCGGCCGTCCACCAGTCGACCGAGCACGTCCAGGAAGATTGCGCGCTCGCGCGCCGGGACCGTGGCGAGGATGTCACTCTGCAGCCGCGCGACGATCTGCCGCGCCTCGGCGACCAGGCGCTCGCCGTCGGGCGTGACGGTGACGATGCGGGCGCGGCGGTCGGTCGTCGAGGTGCGGCGTTCGACCAGGCCGGCACGTTCCAGCTCGTCGAGGGTGACGACCATCGTCGTCTTGTCGATGCCGCACATCTCGCCGAGCTGACTCTGGGTGTACTCGCCGGTGCGGCCGCGATCGAGCACGCAGTAGGCACGCGTCGAGATGCCCAGGCCGGAGAGCGCGGCGGCGTGCTCCTGCGCCAGCGCGTGGGTGGCCCAGGACATCAGAAACATCAGGTCGGGGGTTGCGGCATCGGGCCCCGAGGTTCCGGTGGTCATGGCGGCAGCCTAGCAACTAGTTCGTGATTCGAACTATCTCGTAGCGGAGCATCGTCGCGCCACATCGGACAAGTTGAGAACGAGATAGTTAAGAACGAAACCTTCTGGTACGGTTCGATCTCGACACCGTATCCCTCTACTAAGGAGTCACCCCTGATGTCTGCGGAAGCCTCTGCTCCCCGGGCCGTCGACGGCGCTTCGCGCGTGCGGAACCGGTCCATCGCCCTCGTGGTCGCCGTGCTCGCCGCCGTTGCCGTGTGGTCGATCGCCACCCTCGCCGGCGCGCAGCTCACCGTCGACCAGGGCTCCGGTCCGCAGGACGTCACGGTGCTCGCCGTGCTCGTGACGTCCGCGCTCGCGGCCCTGCTCGGCTGGGGCCTCCTGGCGGCGCTCGAGCGCCTCTCGGCTCGCGCCACGACGATCTGGACGGGGATCGCGGTGGCCGTCCTCGTGCTGTCTCTCGTGCCCGCATCCCTGGTCGACGCCTCGGCCGGCACCAGGTTCGCCCTTGTCCTGATGCATCTGGTGGTGGGCGCGGTCGTGATCCTGGGCTTCCGCAGAGGGGCGCGGCCCGCCTGACGAGTGGCCGCCACGTCGATGACGTCCTCCCTCCTGCTCCACGCGATGCAGGAGACAGTGGGCTCGGGGCGGCTCCCGCCGGCGCGCGTCATCCGGGGGGGGTGACGCCGCGCCGGACGGGAGGTCAGGAACGGGTGCGGCGCAGCGCCAACCCACCGAGACCGAGGGCGGCCACCCCCAGCACCAGTGCCACGTACGCTCCGGCGCGCCCGTTGCCCGTGCCGATGCCGCCGTCGGAGGTCGCGACCACCAGCGCGCCGAGGGCGACGCCGATCAGTCCGGCCGTCAGGGCCACGGTGGCCCCGAGCAGCCCGTTGCCGGTGCCGACTCGGCTGGCGGGCCGGGCCAGGGCCACCGCGCCGACGATCACCCCCGTCAGGGCCAGCAGACCACCCACAATCGCCCCGAGCCGCCCGGCGCTCATGGTGGTGACGCTGGCCGCAAGCGGCGCGGACGAGGTGTACGCGGCGGCCGGCGCGGCCAGCCCGAATCCGCCGGCCACGGCAGACGCGGCTGCGGTGAACACCAGTCGGGCTCGCTTCGGGTTTCCTGAGGGGACCATTGTGCCTCTCCTTCGTCGTACGTCTCGTTTGTTGTCGTTCGATCCTGTCGCCGGTTCGACCGCCGGTCGTCCGGCGGCCGGATGCATTCCGCGCTGCCGCCACCGGCGCAGGCGGCTGCCGCGCACGGCGCAGCTGCCGCCCGACTACCGCGGGCGCGGTAGGTGCCGGTCGTTCGCGCGCAGGAGTCGCCCGGGGCGTACCTCGGGCTAGGGTGCGCCCATGAGCACAGGGCGTGCCGGTGTCCGGGACTGGGCCATCGCCGTCGGCGTGGCGGCGGTGCTGCTGATCGCCGGGCTGTCCGCGGACCACTCCACCCTCGACAGCGACCTGCTGGGTTATCCGCTGCTGGCGGCCAGCGGTCTGGCGCTGGCGGCGCGTCGTCGGTGGCCCGTCGCCGTCCTCGCCGTCACCGGGCTGTGCGCCGTGGGGTACCAGGCGGTCGGTTTCGACGTGCCGGCCGTCGCCTTCCTGTTCGCGGTCTACACCGGCGTGCGGGCGGGACACCGTCTCGTCACGATCGCCGCCGCCGTGCTGATGCTTGTCTCTCTGCCCCTCACGGCTCTCGCCCCGCCGCAGGACCTGCCGCTGGGCGAGGCGCTCGCCCGGGCCCGGGGCGCGCTCGAGGTGGCGTGGCTGATCGCCGCCGGCGCCGCCGGTGAGGCGTTGCGGCAGGCCGAGCGGCGGGCCGACGAGGCCGAGCGCACCCGGGAGGAGACCGCGCGCCGCCGCGCCGACGAGGAGCGGCTGCACATCGCGCGGGAGCTGCACGATTCCCTCACCCACCAGATCTCGATCATCAAGGTGCAGGCCGAGGTGGCCGTCCACCTGGCCCGCCGACGCGGCGAGGCGGTGCCGGAGGCGCTGCTGGCGATCCGGGAGGCCGGCCGTGAGGCGAGCCGGGAGTTGCGCGCGACCTTGGAGGCCCTGCGGGACGACGGCAGGAACCCGCCGCGCGGCCTCGAACACCTGCCGGAGTTGGTGCAGCGGGCCCGGATGGCCGGGCTGGACGCGACGTTGACGGTCGAGGGCGAACGACAGGCCGTGCCGGCGGCGGTGGACCGGACGGCCTACCGGATCGTGCAGGAGTCCCTCACCAACGTCGCCCGCCACGCCGCCGCGGCCACGGCGTCGGTCCGCGTCGACTACCGTCCGGACGCCCTGGCGATCCGCGTCGACGACGACGGCACGGCCACGCTGGCCACCGTGCCAAAGCCCGGAGTCGGGCTGCTCGGGATGCACGAACGGGTCACCGCCCTGGGCGGTCGCCTCCACGCGGCGCCGCGGGACGAGGGTGGCTTCACCGTCCACGCGGAACTTCCCGTCGGTCCGCCCGGATGATCCGCGTCCTGCTGGTCGACGACCAGGCGCTGCTGCGCAGCGGCTTCCGCGCGCTCCTCGACATCGAGGACGACATCGAGGTGGTGGCCGAGGCCGCCGACGGCCGGGAGGGGGTCGCCCTCGCCCGGCGGCACCTGCCCGACATCGCGCTCATCGACATCCAGATGCCGGTGCTGGACGGCATCGAGGCGACCCGGCTCATCGCCGCGGACCCGGCCCTGGCCGGGGTGCACGTCGTGATCCTGACCAACTACGGCCTCGACGAACACGTCTTCCACGCGCTGCGCGCCGGTGCCGCCGGCTTCCTCGTCAAGGACATCGAGCCGGAGGACTTCCTGCATGCCGTACGCGTCGCCGCGCGGGGTGACGCGCTGCTCGCGCCGTCGATCACCCGCCGGCTCATCGACCGGTACGTCGCCGAGCCGCGCCACCTGCGGGCCCCGACCGGCCTGCGGGAGTTGACCATGCGGGAACGCGAAGCCGTCATCCTGGTCGCCCAGGGCCTGTCGAACGACGAGATCGCCACCCGCATGGTGATCAGCCCACTCACCGCCAAGACCCACATCAACCGGGCCATGGCCAAGCTGCACGCCCGCGACCGCGCCCAACTCGTGGTCGTCGCGTACGAGTCCGGTCTGGTGGCCCCGCGCCAGGACTGACCCTCGGCGGCTCGCCGCGGACCAGGGGCTGCGGGCAGGCTTGCCGCGCGGGGTCCGGTCCGGGGCGTGCCATGATTGCGCCCATGGGCAAGCAGCAGCACGTCGGCGGGGCCGACCGGGACAGCGGGTCGGGCACCACGGCCGACCGTCCGACCGGTGGTGGGGCGGACGCGCGGCTCGCCGTCGCACACGACCCCACAACGCCACAGATGACCCTCATCGACCTGGCGTCCGATGCGTCGGTCGCGGTCCGCAAGGCGGTCGCGGCCCGGCCGGACGCGCCCGCGCAGGCCCTGCGGTCGTTGACCCGCGACCATGATCGTCACGTCCGGGAGGCCGTGGCGCGCAATCCCGCGACGTCGGTCGGCAATCTCCTGCGTCTGGTCAAGGACGCGGACCGGTGGGTCCGCTGGGCCGTCGCCAGCAACCCGGCCTGCGACGAGTCGGTCCGCCGGGTGATGGCAGCCGCACCCGACAAGGAGCTTCGGGGTCTGCTCGCCGAGACCCGCGAGTTGGAGCCCGAGCTGGCCGCCCGGCTGGTCGACGACGTCTCACCCGAGGTGCGGGAACGGCTCGCCACGCACACCCACGATCCGGACGTCATCGTCGCCCTGCTGGCCGACCGCACCGTCCGCGTCCGTAAGGGGCTCGCCCGCAACCCGCGGACCACCGCCGCGCAGCGCAGCGCCCTGGCCAGGGACCCGGCGGTCGACGTACGAGCCGCGCTGGTCCGCGCGCTGGAGCTGGACGAGGAGGATCTGGCCGCCCTGGTCGACGACCGTTCGGTGCAGGTCCGGCTGGCGATGGCCACGTCAGAGATCATCCCGGCGCACGTCCGGCGGACGCTCGAAGGCGATCCCGACGACATGGTGGCCGCCGCGGCGCGGGACTTCCGCCCCGGAGCCGGCAGCTCCCCGGTGGTGCGGGCTCCCCGCATCGGTTCCCGGCGCTCCGGCACCGGCCCGGGCCGCCCCGGCCGCGCCGCGCGCTGAGGCCGGGCCGTGCTGAGGCCGCGCCGCGCGCTGAGGCCGGCCGCGTCAGGCGGCGCTGAGGTCGGCTGCGCCGCGCGCTGAGGCCAGCCGGCCCTGCGGGGTCCGTCCGATCGGGCTACCGGCGCGTCGCACCTGCCTGTGACGGGGAGGGCGGGGTGGCGCCGGAGCCGGTCGTGGACGGCGCCGCTCCCTCGACCGGGAGGTCGCGGCCGGCGAGGCGGCGCAGAAGCTCCCGGATCTGGCGCTTGTCCGCGGCGGAGACCGTGTCGTCGAGCAACCGCCGGCGGATGGTGCCCATGTCCGCCTCGACCTCCGCCAGCACCCGGGGCGTCACGGCGGCGTTCGGCATCGCGAGCGGCCGGATCGCGGCGGCGATGGAGAGGTCGAGGGTGGCGCAGAGGCTGCGGACCTTCGCCAGCTCGGGGTAGCGCTGCCAGTCACCGGCCAGCCAGCGGAACAGCGTCGAGCGGCTGACGCCGGTGTGCTGCGCGATGTCGCCGACGGTCCAACCGTGCTCCTCGCGGGCGTCGTCGACGGCCTGGCGGACGAACTGCGCGAAGGCCATCTGAGGGGTCGTGGGGTAGGTGTCCATCTCAGCCGTGCCCTCCCACCCGGAATCGCCTCGGTGTACCCGGCTCGATGATCAGTTCTGATCACCCATTCCAGTGCCGGCGGTACCACTGATCGTCCACCAGCTTCTGTGGTGGCGCAGCGGTGGCCAGCACGGCGGCCTACTCGTTCGAGGTGGGGCGGATACTCAACTGCCGTTCGTCGCGGCGGAGCGGCGGAGCGGCCCGCGCCGCGGGTCACTCGGACGACGGCGGACGGACCGGTCCGCTGCGGCCCGTCGTCCCGTTCGTGACCGCCTGTCCCGTTCACGGGGTGTGATGGACGCCGCAGCACGACGGCCACGCCCCGTGATCTGGGTACCGTTCGTCGAATCAGGTACCGTCCCCTGTCACACCGTCTTCGCACCAACCTGGCTTCCTGTCACAGGGGAGCCGAACCGGAGGGACACTCGTGAGAGTCCGTAGCGCAGTCCGTCAGGCCGGCCTCGTCGCGGCGGTCGCCGCCCTGGCGTTGAGCGCGGGATGCGCCAAGAAGGATGACAGCGAGGTCCAGGCCAGCGGGGTCAAGCTGGTCGAGGCCGGCAAGCTGACCGTCTGCACCCACCTGCCGTACCCGCCGTTCCAGTCGAAGGACGCCAGCGGCAAGGTCACTGGGTTCGACGTCGACGTGATGGACCTCGTGGCCAAGGAGTTGGGCGTCGAGCAGACGATCATCGACACGCCGTTCGAGGGGATCAAGTCCGGTCAGGACCTGAACACCGGCAAGTGCGACGCGGCCGCCGCCGGCATGACCATCACCGCCGAACGGCAGAAGGTGATGAACTTCTCCGACCCGTACTTCGACGCGACGCAGGCGTTGCTGGTCAAGACCGGGAAGCCGTACAAGTCGCTCGACGACCTGCGGGGCAAGAAGCTCGGCGTCCAGGCGGCTACCACCGGTCGTGACTACGCCAGGAAGTTCGAGAAGGAGAAGGGCCTGCAGCTGGTCGAGTTCGAGGATCTCGCCGCCCTGCAGCAGGCCGTCGCCAACGGCCAGGTCGAGGCCGCCGTCAACGACCTGCCGGTGTGGTCCGAGTACCTCCGCAAGAACCCGGGTGGGTTCGAGGTGACCGCCGAGTTCGACACCGGCGAGCAGTACGGGTTCTCGGTGAAGAAGGACGGCAACCCGGAACTGCTCAAGAAGATCAACGAGACGCTGGCCAAGGCCAAGCAGGACGGCTCGTACGACTCGATCTACGAAAAGTGGATCGGCAAGCGGCCCAGCGCCTGATCGAAGCTCAGTGGGGAAGGGCGCGCGTCTCGCGCGCCCTTCCCGTCGACACACTCCGGGAAGGCAACGAGCCAACGTGAAGCTGCGACGCCGCCAGCGGGAACGACTGTCCCTCGGCATCCAGTACCTGGTCTTCGTCGCGATCATCGCCGCGGTGCTGTTCGCCGCGGACTGGGGCAGGCTCAAGGACGCGTTCTTCCGCGTCGACATCATCGAGTCGATGTTCCCGACGATCATCACCGTGGCGCTGCGCAACACGATCCTCTACACGTTGGGCGCCTTCGCCTTCGGCCTCGTGTTCGGCACCGTCCTCGCGCTGATGCGGCTGTCCCGGGTGGCGCCGTACCGCTGGCTGGCGACCGCGTACATCGAGCTGTTCCGGGGTCTGCCGGCGCTGCTGGTCCTCTTCCTCGTCGGGTACGGCATCCCCATCGCCTTCCCGGAGCGGGAGATTCCCGGCGGCGTGTTCGGCTCGATCGCGATCGGTCTCGGCCTGACCGCCGCCGCGTACATGGCCGAGACCATCCGGGCCGGCATCCAGGCCGTGCCGAAGGGGCAGATGGAGGCGGCCCGCACCCTCGGCATGTCGCACTTCACCGCCATGCGCACCATCGTCATCCCGCAGGCGTTCC
Source organism: Micromonospora sp. NPDC047557 (assembly GCF_043205095.1). Taxonomy (NCBI): domain Bacteria; kingdom Bacillati; phylum Actinomycetota; class Actinomycetes; order Micromonosporales; family Micromonosporaceae; genus Micromonospora; species Micromonospora sp. NPDC047557. The sequence goes on from NZ_JBIDDK010000009.1 coordinate 77,502, forward strand.
GGATCGTCATCCCGCCGCTGACCAATGAGCTCATTCTGCTCACCAAGGACTCGTCGCTGGCCTACGTGCTGGGCGTGACGGCGCAGACCATCGAGGTCACCAAGTTCGGCCGGGACATGCTCAACGACCGGGTGAACGCCACGCCGCTGCTGGTGGCCGGCCTCGCCTACCTGGTCATCACCCTGCCCCTGTCCCAGGTGGTGCGCCGCCTCGAACTCCGCTACGCCAAGGCCCGGTGACCCGCATGACGACCACCCCGTCCCGTCCCGCCGTCGAGATCCGCGACCTGCACAAGTCCTTCGGGCCGCTCGAGGTGCTCAAGGGCATCGACTTCGAGGTCGGCCAGGGCGAGGTCGTCTGCGTCATCGGGCCGTCCGGCTCGGGCAAGTCGACGCTGCTGCGCTGCGTCGACCTGCTGGAGGAGCCGACCGCCGGCACGATCTGGGTGAACGGCGTCGAGATGACCGACCCGGACGTCGAGATCGACGCGGTACGCCGGGGCATCGGCATGGTGTTCCAGTCGTTCAACCTCTTTCCGCACCTGACCGTGCTGAACAACCTCACCATCGCCCAGCGGCGGGTGCTGCGGCGTCCTCGCGCCGAGGCCGAGCGGATCGCGCGGGCCAACCTGGAGCGTGTGGGCCTGAGCGACAAGGCGGACGCGTTCCCGGCGCAGCTCTCCGGCGGGCAGCAGCAGCGGGCCGCGATCGCCCGGTCGCTGTCGATGGAGCCGAAGCTCATGCTCTTCGACGAGCCGACCTCGGCGCTCGACCCGGAGCTGGTCGGCGACGTGCTCACCGTCATGCGAGGGCTCGCCGAGGACGGCATGACTATGATGGTGGTCACCCACGAGATGGCGTTCGCCCGGGACGTGGCGGACCGGGTCGTGTTCATGGACGGTGGTGTCGTGGTCGAGCAGGGGCCGCCGCAGGAGGTGCTGGGCGCGCCGAAGCACGAGCGGACCCGCGCGTTCCTCGCCCGGGTCCTCGACCCGACCCGGGTGGAGCGGCTCGGCCAGCCCGACCAGTCGCCCGAGCCGCCGGAGGCCCCCGGCCTGCCGACGGACGGCCGGCACATCGTCTGAGCACTCCACATCGCCTGGTCAATCGACGTATGGCGTGATCTCGCGGTAATCTTCCTGCAATCAGACCTGTACTTTCGTCGATGGATTACATAAGTTGGGTTCATCCATCGAAAGTTCTGAGTCTTCCGAGCGAAGTCCGCGACGATCCTCACCTCAGTCGTGCTGCCGCCTTGTGCTCGGCGGTCGATGCACCCTGCCCTCGTCGCGTCTTCGCCCGGTCGGGAACGGAGACCCATGGACGATCACGCCGTTGGCTCCCATCGCCACCTGTCCCGCCGATCACTGATCGCCACCGGGGCGCTCGCCGCCGGAGCGCTGGGCGCGTCCGCCCCCACACTCGGCGGCGCGTTCGGAGGTAGCCCCGCCCAGGCCGCCGCCGGAGTGACCAAGAAGGTCACCATCTACGCCGAGCGGTTGCCCAACGGGCTGTTCGGGTACGGCCTCGCGCCCGGCCAGGCCACCGTGCCGGGGCCGGTGCTGGAGATCTACGAGGGGGACACCCTGGAGATCACGTTGGTCAACACCACCGACCAGCGGCTGTCCATCCATCCGCACGGGGTGGACTACAGCACCGACTCGGACGGCAGCCCGTTCAACGACTCGTTCAACAACCCCGGCGAAACCCGGACGTACGTCTGGCGCTCCCACGAGATGGTGGCCGCGTCGGGTCGCCGGTACATGCCGGGCAGCGCCGGCTACTGGCACTACCACGATCACGCCATGGGCACCGACCACGGCACCGCCGGAGTCGCGAAGGGCCTGTACGGGGCGCTGATCGTCCGCCGTCGCGGCGACATCCTGCCGGAGAAGCAGTTCACTGTCGTGTTCCACGACATGACGATCAACAACCGGATGGCCCCGGACACGCCGATGTTCGAGGCGAACCTGGGCCAGCGGGTGGAGTGGCTCGCCATCGGGCACGGCAACCTGTTCCACACCTTCCACCTGCACGCGCACCGCTGGGCGGACAACCGCACCGGAATGCTGGAGGGACCGGCCGACCCGAGCCTGGTCATCGACAACAAGGACCTCAACCCGGGCAGCTCGTTCGGGTTCCAGGTGCTGGCCGGGGAGGGCGTCGGACCCGGCGCGTGGATGTACCACTGCCACGTGCAGAACCACTCCGACGGCGGCATGGCCGGGATCTTCCTGGTGCGCAACGCCGACGGCAGCATGCCCCCCGGCGCCGAGGAGGCGATCCACCGGTTCCAGGGCCACACCCACACGCACGGAAGCTGACCGAAAGTGGGGACGGGGATGACCAGAGACGTACGACGAGCCCTCGCCGCGGTAGCGGCCTTCGCCACACTGATTCCGGCCACGGCCATGGCCACGGCGGCGACCGCCGCGCCGCGACCCGGGGCCGCCGCCCAGGCGGCACAGCCGCCCAGAACAGCCGTGCTCGTGTTCCACGGGCCGGTGGCCGAGCAACAGGACCCGGTGTCGCGCGCCGTGGACACCATCCGACAGCTTGCGGCCAGTCATGACATCGATGTCACGGCCACCACGGACCCGGCGGTTTTCACCACGGCCGGGCTGTCGGCGTACCGCAGCGTGGTCTTTCTCTCCGCGACGGGCGCCGCGCTCAACCGCGACCAGGAATCGGCGCTGCAGGGCTACATGAAGGCCGGCGGGGGTTTCGTCGGCATCGCCGACGCCGCCCGCGCGCAGGTCGACTCCACCTGGTTCACCGGCCTGATCGGCACCCGTCCGGCGGGCGCCATCCCGGTCGCCGAGCCGGTGGCCGCGGTGACCGCCAGCGGCGAGAACCCGCCGAGCGAGACCAAGGAGAAGCTGACCGACGGCGACGCCAACACCAAGTGGCTGGTCCGCACCCCGACCGCGTGGGTGGCGTACCAGCTGGCCGCACCCAAGCGGATCACCGGGTACGCGCTGACGTCGGCCAACGACTTCGTCGGGCGGGACCCGAAGGACTGGACCCTGCAGGGCTCCAATGACGGGCAGAACTGGTCCGATCTGGACCGACGCACCAACCAGAGCTTCGCGGAGCGGTTCCAGACCCGCCGGTTCGACATCGCCGCGCCGCAGGAGTTCACCCGCTACCGGCTGAACATCACCGCCAACAGCGGTGAGCCGTTGATCCAGCTCGCCGACCTGCGCCTGTTCACCGGCGCGGCCACCGCGCCGCCGCCGACCCCCGTGAACCGGGCCGTCGTCGACATCCTGGACCGCAAACACCCGGCCACCGCGTCGCTGCCGCTGACCCTCACCCGGTCGGACCGCTGGGACAACTGGGATCCGAACCCGATCGGCACCGTGCACACCCTCGCCCAGGTCGAGGAACGGCACTACGACCCGGGTCCGGGCGCCAACGGCCCGTTCCACCCGGTGTCCTGGTGCCGGGACTACGACGGCGGCCGGTCGTTCTACACCGGCATGGGCCACACCGAGGGCAGCTACGCCGAGGAGGCGTTCCGCGCGCACCTGACCGGGGCGCTGAACTGGACCACCGGCCGCGTACGCGGCGACTGCCAGGCGACGATTGCCGCGAACTACAAGGTGGAGCGGCTCACCGCTGCCAACCAGACCGGGCAGCTGGACCAGATCGGCGAGCCGCACGGGCTCACCATCGCGCCGGACGGCACGGTCTTCTACGTCGGCAAGGCGGCCTGCCCCAGCGGCCCGATCGCGGACTGGAACGACCCGAACGTCGGCCTGGGCTGCGGCACCATCCACTCCTGGGACCCGCGGACCAAGCAGGTGAAGCTGCTCACCACCCTGCGGGTGATGGGCAACCGGGGCAGCGGCTCGGAGTTGGTGAAGAACGAGGAGGGCCTGCTCGGCATCGTGCCCGACCCGAAGTTCGCCGACAACGGCTGGCTCTACGTCTACTGGATGCCGCACGAGTCGATCGACCGCGTGCAGCGGGTCGGGCAGCGCACCGTCTCGCGGTTCACCTACGACCGCGCGACCCAGACCATCGACCAGGCCACCCGTAAGGACCTGCTGAAGTTCCCGGTGCAGATCCACAGCTGCTGCCACGCCGGCGGCGGCATGGCGTTCGACGCGAAGGGCAACCTCTACGTCGGCTCCGGCGACAACAACTCCTCCGAGGGGTCGCAGGGCTACTCCGGCAACAACTGGACCCAGGAGTACCAGGGCATCTCGTTCCAGGACGCCCGTCGCACGGCGGGTAACACCAACGACCTCGCCGGCAAGATCATCCGGATCCACCCGGAGCCGGACGGCACGTACACCATCCCGGAGGGCAACCTCTTCCCGCCCGGCACCGAGAAGACCCGCCCGGAGATCTACGTGATGGGCGTGCGCAACATCGCCCGCCTCCAGATCGACCCGGAGCACCAGTGGCTGACCGCCGGCTGGGTCGGCCCGGACGCCTCGTCGCCCAGCCCCACGCTGGGCCCCGCCAAGTACGAGACCGCCACCATCATCACCTCGGCCGGCAACCAGGGCTGGCCGTACTGCATGGGCAACCGGCAGCCGTACCGGGACCGCAGCAGCACCGACGCGACAGTGCTGACCGGCTGGTACGACTGCGGCAACCTGAAGAATGAGTCACCGCGCAACACCGGGCTGGTGGACATCCCGGCGGCCCGGGACAACATGATCTGGTATTCGCCGGATGGCGGCGGCCCGGTCTTCCCGAAGCGCACCGACGGCAGCGGCCTCCCGACGTACGTCGCGGCCGACGCCACCTACACGCAGCCGTACCTGCGCGGCGGCGGGCAGGCCATCATGTCCGGTCCCACCTACCACCGCGACCGGGTCGATCCGAACAGCACTGTGGCGTGGCCGGCGTACTGGGACGAGAAGTGGTTCATCGGCGACGAGTCGAACGCCGCCAACCGGGTCGCGGTCACCGTCGACCCCGCCGGCGTGCCGACGGCCACCCCGCCGGTGTACGCCGAGTCGCTGCGGGCCATCATCCCCAGCGGCAACGGCGACACCCGGCTGCAGAGCTGGATGGACGCCAAGTTCGGCCCGGACGGCGCGCTCTACCTGCTCGACTACGGAGGCGGGTTCTTCAGCCTGCACCCCAACCAGAAGCTCATCCGGATCACCTACACCGGCGGCGCGCCCACCCCGGCACCGGCGGCGAACTTTGTCGCCGTGCAGAACAAGCCGTTGACGATCGCCTTCACCGGCTCCCGGTCCGGCGGCGTGAGCCACCGGTGGGAGTTCGGCGACGGTGCCACGTCGACCGAGGCGGACCCCCGGCACACGTACGCCAAGGTCGGCACCTACACCGCGAAGCTCACCGTCACGTACGCCGACGGCGAGACGGCGACGGTGCAGACCACCGTCACGGTCGGCTGCGCGGTGCCGGACTCCCGGGCCACGGTGTGGCTCGGCGACACGGACACCGGAGTGCCCAGCCGTACGGTCGGGCAGGGGTGCACGATCAACGACCTGATCGACGACGAGAGCACCTGGCCCGACCACAACGCCTTCGTCCGGCACGTCAGCGCGGTGACCCGCGCGTTGCAGGACGACGGCCTGCTCAACGCCCGCGAATCGGGCACGCTCACCCGCCTGGCCGCCGCGTCCGACATCGGCCGGGACGGGCGCACCGGATACGAGCCGCTCTACGACGGCACCGCCGAGTCGCTGCGCGGTTGGCAGCAGGCGCCGACGGGATCGTTCAGCATCCAGCCGGACGGGGCACTGCGTTCCAGCGGCGGCCTCGGCATGCTCTGGCACACCAAGGAGTTGGCGGACTTCTCGCTCAAGGTGCAGTTCCGCGACATCGCACCGGGCACCAACCGGGCCAACACAGGTGTCTTCATCCGCTTCCCGGACCTGCGGGTCCCGCTGGAGCAGCGGCCACCGGGCAGTTGCGGCACGATCGGGTCGGCCCGGACCTCGCCGGCCTGGATGGCGATCTACTGCGGCCACGAGATCCAGATCTACGACGGGGAGACCGGCGAGCCGCAGAAGACCGGTTCGGTCTACAACTTCGACCCGGTGCCGTTCGCCCAGGCCGGTGTCACGCCGAAGAACGTGTGGAACGACTACGAGATCCGGGCGGTCGGGCAGCACTACACGATGATCCGCAACGGCGTGGTGATCAACGAGTTCGACAACACGCCGGGCAAGCAGTCCTCCCGTGCCGGCGACCCGCCGACCGACCTGCGGCAGTTCCTGTCCGGCTTCATCGGCCTGCAGAACCACGGTGACAACGACCTGACCGAGTTCCGCAACATCCGCGTGCGGGAACTCTAGGAGAGACGATGATCCGACGACTCACGGCCGCGCTGGCGGCGCTCCTGCTCACGGTCACGCCGTTGGCCGCGCCACCCGCCTCCGCCGCCCCGCGCGCCGCCGCGGACCAGGTGCTGACCTGGACCGCCGACGACAACACCACCCGCTACAAGTCCGTGCCCACCCAGGCGGTGGCCGGCGCGGCGACGATCATCTGGGAGAACAGCGCGGCCACCGGCAACACGACCGGAATGCCGCACACCCTGACCTTCGACACCAGCACCGAGGGTTACAACCACGACGTCACAGTCAACATCCTGGCCAGCCCGTTCGACGCCAACGACGGCCGCCACCAGGCGACAGTCACGCTGACCCCGGGCCGGTACCGCTACTTCTGCTCGATCCCCGGCCACAGCCAGATGGTCGGCGAACTGGTCGTCACCGACGGCGGGGGAGGCGACGACACCACGCCGCCGACCGTCACCGCCGCCGTGTCGGGCGACCGCGACCAGGATGGCAACTACGTCGGTACCGCGACGGTGACCGTCACGGCCAGCGACGCCGGCTCGGGTGTGGAGACCGTCGAATACCAGGTCGACGACACCAGCTTCGCGCCGTACACCCAGCCGGTGCGCATCAGCGCGGTCGGCGACCACTCGGTGCAGTTCCGGGCCACCGACGAGGCCGGCAACACCAGCACGGTCGGCTCGGTGTCGTTCCGGATCGTCGAGCCGACCGAGGAGGACACCACCGCGCCGGTGGTCACGGCCGCGCTGGCCGGCGACCGCGACGGCGACGGCAACTACGTCGGTACGGCCACCGCCACGCTGACCGCCACCGACGCCGAATCGGGGGTCGCCACCATCGAGTACGCCCTCGACGGCGCGGCCTTCACCGCGTACACGAACCCGATCGTGGTGACCGCGGCCGGGATGCACATGCTGCACTTCCGGGCGACCGACGTCGCCGGCAACACCTCGGCGGAGCAGATGGCCCACTTCACCGTCGTCGCCCCGCCGGAGGAGGACGACACCCCGCCCACGGTGGCCGCCACGGTCACCGGTGAGCGGGACGCCGGCGGCGCCTACGTCGGCGCGGCGACCGTCACCGTCACCGCGACCGACGCCGGATCGGGCGTGGCGTCGGTCGAGTACGCGCTGGACACCGGCGGCTGGACCGCGTACGCCGGCCCGGTCAGCGTCCGGACCGTCGGCGCGCACACCCTGCGGTACCGGGCGACCGACACCGCGGGGAACGCCGCCACCGAGCAGTCCACCACGTTCACTGTGGTGGCCGACGGCACCGACGCCTGCCCCGCGTCCGACACCCGGGCCACGGTGATCATCGACGGTGATGACACCGGCGTGGCCAACGCCGACACCGGCGACGGCTGCACCATCAACGATCTGATCGACGAACACGCCGACTACCCCGGCCACGCCGACTTCGTCCGGCACGTCGAGGCGGTCACCACCGCTCTCGTGACCGCCGGAACGCTGACCAAGCGGCAGCAGGGCGCCATCGTCCGGGCCGCGGCCCGATCGGACGTCGGCGCATGAGCACCCGAATCTCATCGACAGGGAGTACCACGATGCCCGGACGTACCGTCGCCAAGCTGGCCACCGTGACCGCCGTCATCGCCGCCTCGGTGCTGGCCGTGGCGCCCACCGCCCACGCCGACCTGGTCACCCACTGCATCGGCACCGGCGGTGCGGTGACCGTGCCCAACGACCTGCTCGTTCCGGCCGGTGAGTCCTGCGCGCTGACCGGCACCACGATCACCGGCAACGTCACCGTCGCCGCCGGCGCCAACCTGGTGGTCACCGGTGGTCGGGTCAGCGGTGAGGTACGCGTCGCCGCCGACGGCTACCTGGACGCCACCGAGACCAGCGTCGACGGCCAGGTGGTGCTGGCCGCCGGCGGGTACGGCGTGTTCCTCAAGGACGCCCAGACCGGTGCGGTGACCGTCCGCCCGAAGGGCTCGGCCACCATCGACAGTTTCCTGTTCGCCGAGGCGGCGACGATCGCCGGAAACGTCACCGTCGGCGCCGGTGAGGTCCGGCTCGACGGGGGCACCCAGGTGACGCGCAACGTCAGCAGCACCGGCACCTACTACACCGACGTGCACGACTCGTTCGTCGACGGCACCCTGTCGGTGCTCAACAGCGCCACCGGCAGTGTCGTGTGTGGCAGCGCGGTCCGGGGTCGGGCCACGTTCGCCGGCAACCTCGGCGGCGTCCAGCTCGGCCCGAACGGCGCCCTGGACAGCTGCGCCTCCGGCGGTTACTGGGGCGCGGACGTCAGCGTCACCAGCACCACCGGCGGCGTCACGGTCGACGACAACATCATCAACGGCCAGTTGACGGTGACGGGCAACAACCCGGCCGCGCAGGTGGCCGCGAACAACCGCATCCGCGGCGGCGTGACGGGCGACCAAGCCGCGCCGAGCACCAACCGGGCGGCCCGGATGGCCGCCGCCGACCGGGACGATGCCGGTGACCAGCGGGCCGAGGTCCGCCGTACCTCGGCGGTGCAGGAGGCCACCGCGGCCGGCGACGCCCGGCTCTAGGGGATCGACGCCCGCGCGCCCTACCCCGCCCGCTGCGCCCCGATCGCCGTCGGGAGCCCGCTGCGGCCGCGGACGCCGAGCTTGACGTACGCCCGCTGAAGGTGGTTCTCCACCGTCCGCACCGACAACACCAATTTGGCCGCGATCGCGGCATTGTCGTGCCCGGCCGAGGCCAGTTCGCAGATCTGTCGCTCCCGGGGAGTGAGCCCGTCCCGGTCGGCGGGCCGAGGGCTCAACGGGGGCCAGTATCCGCCGCACCGTTCCCGCAGCAGGTCCGCGCGCCGGGCCAGCAGGTTGGCGCGGCGCTGGTCGCCTCGACGGTGGCACGCCCGCTCGGCGGCGACCACGGCCTCCAGCCCGAGCGTCAGGTAGCCGCTGGCCTCCAGGGCGCTGCCGACGCGTTCCAGCGCGGCCGGATCGTCGGCGGCGAGCGCGTGGGCGTAGTCGGACCACAGCGCGAACAGCGGACTGTCACAGTCGGCGGTGACCGTGCACAGCCGCTCGGCGGTCGCGGTGCCGGGCTCCAGGCGAGACAGCAGGTGCAGGCACTCGACCGTGACCGTCGTCGCCTGCCCGGCACGCCCCTGCAACTCCCGCAGCGTCGCGACGGCCGTCGCCGGGTGGCCCTGCGCGGCGGTCAGCCAAGCCTCGGTCAGCTCGGCGTCGATGGCCACCAGCCCGCCGCCGTGCGGGCCGTCGCTGTCGGTGCGATCGTCGAAGAGTTGCCGCAGCAACCTCCCGCTCTCCGCCAGCTCACCCAACTGCGCCGCCACGTACGCGTTCGCCGACAGCACGTAGTCGCGGATCGGGAACAGCGTACGGTCGGCGGTGAGGGTCCGCGCCTCGTGCAGCCACCGCATCGACCGCCGCATCTGCCCGGCGTGGTAGGCGCACTTGCCCAGTGAGAAGGCGAGCAGCCCGACCGCGTCCGCCGCGCCCCGCGTGACAGCGTCCCGGTAGTAGCGTTGGGCCAGCCGCTCGGCGTCGTGCAGGCGCCCGGACAGCAGCAGGGCCTGCACGTGGCAGGCCTGCGTCGCGGCGCGCATCGTCGGCCAGGTCTCCGGAATGTCGACCTCTCCGGTGTCGAACATCCGCACCGCCTGCCCCGGCTGCCCGTCGAACAGCAGCAGGTACGGCAGCAACGCCGCGACGGCCGTCGCCAGCAGCGGGTCCCGGGGCCGGTCGGCGGCCAGGCGTGCCATCAGGGCACGCGCGCCCCCCGCGTCGCCGCCGAACGCAGCGATCCCCACCTCCGCCGCGAGCAGCCCGGCGAGCGCGTCGGCGGGCAGGTCGTGACGGCCCGCGTCGATCACCTCGCGGGCGCGGTCGGGCCGTCGGTCACCCCAGTACATGTTCAGCGCCCGCAGCGCCGTCGCCTCGGCGCGGTCACGCGCGTCGTCGAGGTCGGCCGCGGCGCGGGCCAGGTGCCGGTCGGCCTCGTCGCCGCGCCCCTGGGCCACCAACGCCCGGCCCACCTGCCAGTCGCCCCGCGCCGAGTCGACCCGGCGGCCCAGCCGCTCGGCCAGCGCCGGGTCGTGGCGGCGCAGCGCGTACTCCGACGCTGCCAGCAGGTCGTCCGGATCGACCGGCAGATCGGCCTCGCAGCGCCAGGCCGCGATCCGTGCCCGGTCCTCGGTGCCGCCACCGTCGACGCCCGCCAGCGCCTCGGCCAGGGTCCGGCGCAGCCGGCGGGCCCGCAGCTCCCCGGTGCGGTTGCGGACCACTTCGGCGTACAGCGGATGGCCGGTCTGCACCAGCACGCCCGTGTCATGCCGGACCAGGCGGATCAGGCCGCGCTCCTCGAGCCGTTCCGCGACGGGCGGGTCGACGGTCCGCTCGATCAGCGCCAGCGGAGCCGGCTCGGCGTGCGCGACGTACCGCAACGCCTCGGCCTCCTCCGGAGTGAGCGTGCCGAGGGTCTGCTCGATGAGGTCGGACAGGTGCGTGGAGCACAGCGACTCGGCGGGCCACGTCCACATCCCGTCGCGCTGGACGAGGCCGCCGTCGCGCAATCCGCACCGGAGCGCCTCCCGCAAAAAGAGCGGGTTGCCCTGACTGATCCGCCACAGCGCGCCGATCGTCAGACCGTCGACCGGGCCGCCGAGCCCCTCACGGACCAGCACTGCGGTCTCGTCCGGGTCCAGGGGCGGCACGTGGACCCGGTCGACCGCGCGGAAGCGGTGCAGCGCCGCGACCGGCGCCGCGTGCAGGGCGTCACCCCGGACGCTCGCGACCACCCGCACGGTGCCGCCCGCGACGAGGCGTTCGAGGAGCGCCCCGGATGCGTCGTCCAGCCAGTTGAGGTCGTCCACCCCGACCACCACGCCCCGGCCCGCCGCGACCTCGCGCAGCCGGCGCTCGACGTCGCGAAAGACGTCGGCGACGCTCGCGTCCGACGGCTGGGGCAGCCGGCTGGCGAGCACGCCGAACGGCACGCCGCGCCAGCCCGGAGTGGCGGTGACCCGCAGCACGACATGCTGGCGCCGCAGCGCCTCAGCCAGCACCTCCTCCAGCAGCCGGCTCTTGCCCACCCCCGGATCGCCGGTGAGCAGGACCCCCCAACCCGCCGACGCGGTGAGCGCTTCGACCGCCCGGTCGCGCTCGCGCGCCCGGCCGACGAACGGCCATCCGGCGTCCCTGTCGACGAAACCCCCTGATGCAGCCACGGAACCCCTTCAAACCGGCCGGGTGCCCGCCCCGGGCCCGGTCGCCATCTCCGTCCTCGATCCGCTCGCTCTGCCGGACCGTGTGTGCGCGGCGGTCTGGGTGGCGCGGGCCCCACCCTCACACACCCCGCCCGGTGGCGCCGTCAGCTTCCAGACATGCCTGCACACCTGACGCCCCGACCCCGCGGTTCGGTTGTCGTCCGCGTGACACCACCGGCCCGGGATGAGGTAGCGGCTACTCATGTGCCGGTACCCCCGTGGCCCGCACGCTGGTTTCTGCCAGCGACCGCCGGACAGGCCGACGGTCGTCGCGAAAGGAGCCACGAATGTCCATCACCGACATCGTCAGCAGCTGGAAGGACGAGTACCGCCGCGCCGCCTCGCCCGAGGCCGTCGAGACCCACCCGGCCGGTCTGGTCGAGCTGGACCGCGACCAGTTGGAGACCGTGGCCGGCGGCGCCGCCGCGACCACCGGCCACACCACGGCCTGCTGCCACTGCGTCTGCTGATTTTCCGAACCCTCGGGTCCGCACGGGGTCCGGGCCTGGCCCGGACCCCGTCGTTCCGCCCACCCCACCGCCACGGGAGCCCCGCATGTCCGAACACCCGCACCGCGCCGCCGACGACCCGAGGGTCCGCGTCGAGCAGCGCCTCCTGGCCGCGCTGAGCATCGCCGAACGGCTGGCCGCGCCCGTGCCGACGGCCCCGCTGCCCGGCGAGCGGTCGCGGTGGCGGCTGTCGCGGTGGCGCACCGCCGGCGCGTTCACCGACGACGAGGACTGGCGCAGCCGGCTGGCGGCCGAGGGCATCGACGAGCAGGTGCTTCTCGCTCTGCTCGACGAGACGCCCGAGCTGCTCGCCGCACGTCTTGACGGGACGCCAGCATGGATCGACGAACTGCTGGCCTGCTATGCGCGAGCGGCGGACGGGGAGATCGACCCCGAACTGCTGCCCGGCCGCCCGCTCGACGCCTGCCTCGTCCTGGTGGCGCCCCTGGTCGCACAGGCCCGCGCCCGGGTGGCACGTCAGGCTCGTCACCTCGCCGACGGCGCGGTGCCGCTGCCTGCCGACGCGGACCGGCTGGGACTGACCGGCCTGCTCGACGAACTGGTCGTACTCCTCAGCCGGGCCGTCGTCCTGGAACTCAACATCGACCGGCTGCGCGGCACGTCGTCCGGGGCGACGCCGCAGGAGCGCTTCGTGGCGTTCTTCGGCCGGTACCGCGCCCCCGAGGCGGCCCTGGACCTGCTGGCCGACTACCCGGTCCTGGCCCGGCAGGCGTACGAGCTGACCCGCGCCTGGGCCGAGCGCACCGTCGAGTTCCTGCACCGGCTCCGCGCCGACGCGCCGAGTCTCGCGGCGACCTTCCACTCCGGGGCTCCGCTCGGTCGCCTGGTCGAGGTCCAGGAGACCGGCGACCCCCACCGCGACGGCCGCCGGGTGCTGGTGGCGACGTTCGACAGTGGGCTGCGGCTGGTCTACAAGCCCCGCCCGGTTGCCGTCGAGGCCCGGTTCCAGCACCTGCTGGCCTGGCTCAACGACCGCGGCGCCGACCTGCACACCTTCACCGTGTTGCCGCGCGGCGCGTACGGCTGGGCCTCGTACGTCGACACGCGCGGGCCTGCCACGATGGCCGGACAGCGCCGCTACGCCCACCGGTTCGGCGCCCTGCTGGCCCTGTTGCAGGCCATCGGCGCCACCGACTGCCACCAGGAGAACGTGGTCGCCCACGGTGAGCATCCGGTCCTGATCGACCTGGAGACCGTGTTCACCCCGGCGGTCCTCCGGTCCACGAGCGCCCGGGGCGGGGACGCGATCGCCGACTCGGTGCTCGCGGTCGGCCTGCTGCCTCGCGCCGACGAGGCCGCCGGACCGGTCGGCGACGGCTGCAACTGCTCGGCGTGGCAGGACGAGGGGACCGACGAGATGCGGCTGTGCGCTCCCGGTCACCACCACGACGAGCAGGACCGGCAGGACCCCGCCACCGCCGGCGCGGCGACCGACGTCGCCGCGCACCTGCCGCGGGTGGTGCAGGGGTTCGAGTCGATGACGCACCTCCTCGCCGCCGTCCGAGACGACCTGCTGGCCCCGCACGGGCCGCTCACCGCGTTCGCCGCCGACGAGATCCGCGTCGTGCTCCGCCCCACCCGCACGTACCTGCGGCTGCGCGATGCGGCGCTGCACACCGACGCGCTGCAGGACGGCCTCGACACCGAGCGGCTGTACGACTGGCTCTGGTCGGGGGTGGCGGACCTGCCGCTGCTGGCGTCCACCGTCGCGTCAGAGCGCGCCGACCTGGCACGCCGCGACGTGCCGATGTTCACCACCCGGGTGGACTCGCGTGACCTCTGGAGCAGCCGGGGCCAACGACTGCCGGGCCTGCTGGCCCGGTCCGGACTCGACGAGGCGCGTCGCCGGCTGGCCCGGCTCGGGCCGGCCGACCTGGCCCGGCAGCGCTGGCTGATCGAGGCCGCCTTCGCCGCCCGCGTGGACGGCACCGACGCGCCCCACGCGCGGGTGCGCTGGCGGCTGGCGGATCTGCCACCGGCGTCGACGCCCGCTCCGGCGGCGTACCTGGCCGCCGCGGCCGAGGTGGCGGACGTGGTGGCCGGTCTCGCCTGCCCCGGTGCCGAGCCGACCTGGTTCGGCCTCACGCCCTCGGCCGCCGACCCGGGCCGGTGGGCGCCGACGCCGCTCGGCCCGCACCTCTACGACGGCATCGCGGGCGTGGCGCTCTTTCTGGCCCACGCCGGCCGACTCACCGGTGAACGGCGATTCACCGACCTCGCCGGCCGGGCGGCTGCCGGGCTGGCGGCCCGCGTCCTCGACCGGCGGATTCCCGGCGACCGGATCGGCGCGTTCACCGGCTGGTCGGGCCTGCTCTACACCTTCGGGCACCTCGGGGCGCTGTGGCGGACCGACAGGTTCGCGCCGGTGGTCGACGTGGCGTTGGCGCGGATCGTCGGGCTGGCCGCCGGCGAGCAGGCCCTCGACCTGGTCGACGGGTACGCCGGCGCCGTCCTCGCCGTCTCCGGCGCCGGTCTGGACCCCGAGCGGGTCGAGCCCGCCCTGCGCGCGGCCGCCGGACGACTTCACGCCGCCGCCGAGCGCTACCCGCACCCGGCCCGCGGGGCCGCCGGCGACCTCCTCGGCGGGCTGTCGCACGGCTCCGCCGGAATCGCCGCCGCGCTGGCCCGCGCCGGGCAGGTGACCGGCGACCCCGCCTACACCGACGCGTCGGCCCGCGTGCTGGCGTACGACCGCGGCCTGTTTCGCCCCGAGCTGGCGAACTGGGCTGACCTGCGCCGGCCGGGGCAGAGCACGGTGACCTGGTGCCACGGCGCCCCCGGGGTGGGGCTGTCGCGGCTGCTGCTGCGCGACGCCCTCGGCCCGGACGAGGCGCTGGACGCGGAGATCGGCACTGCCGTGCGGACGACGCTCGCCACCGGCTTCGGTCGTAACCACTCGCTGTGCCACGGCGACCTCGGCAACCTGGACCTGCTGCTGACGGCCGCGCCCCAGCAGGCGGCGGCGCCCGCGGCGGCGGTGCTGCGCGACGGCCTCAGCGGTGGCTGGCGCTGCGCCAACCCGACAGCGCTCGCCACGCCGGAGCTGATGACCGGCCTGTCGGGGATCGGGCTCGCCCTGCTGCGGCTCGCCGCACCCGAACGGGTGCCGTCGGTCCTCCTGCTGGCGCCACCGGCGGACGCGCGCACCGGCGCGCTCGGCGTTCGGAGGCGACAGTGGGCCGCCTGACCAGCATCCCGGCGTGGCGGCGCCGGCAGCGGGTGCCGCTGGTGATGCAGATGACCGACACCGACTGCGGCGCCGCGTGTCTGGCCATGGTCGCCCGCCGGCACGGCGTACGCGCCTCGCTGGCGCGGGTGCGCGACGGGCTCGACGTCGGCCGCGACGGCGTCACCGCGCGGGCGCTGCTGACCGCGTCCTCCCGGTTCGGGTTGCGGGGCCGCGCGTTCCGCGCCGACGCCGCCCAGGTCGGGGAGCTGCCCCTGCCGGCCGTCGCCCACTGGGAGGACGCCCACTTCGTCGTGGTGGAACACGTCGGCGTGCGGGGCGTCCGGCTCGTCGACCCGGCGCTCGGGCGTCGGCTGCTCAGCGCCGCCGAGTTCGCCGCCGGCTTCAGCGGCACGGTGCTGACCTTCACCCCCGACCCGGCGGCCGTGCCCGAGCCAGCGGTCTCCCGGCCCGGTCCGGTGGCCCGCTGGCGGCGCGCGCACCCGCTGCTGCGGCCCTTCCTGCCACGCCTGGGCGCGGCGTTCGGCGTCTCCCTGGTGCTCCAGACCCTGGGACTGGCCCTGCCCCTGGCCACCACTGTCGCCTTCGACCAGATCATGCCGGCCCGGGAGACCAGCCTCATGCCGTACCTGGCGTTGGGCATCGCGGCGCTGGTGCTCACCCAGTTCGGCGTGGCCTACCTGCGCTCCCGGCTCCTGGTCACGCTCCAGGCCAGGGTGGACGCCGCGCTGATGACCCGGCTGTTCGGGCACCTGCTGCGGCTGCCGTACGCGTTCTTCCAGCAGCGGGCCAGCGGTGACTTGATGCAGCGGCTGTCCAGCAGCATCCTGCTGCGCGAACTGGTCACCACCCAGGTCCTGACGGCGGTCATCGACGGTGTCCTGGTGATCGCGTACTTCGGGGTGCTGGTGGCCAGGGACCTCACCTTCGCCGGGCTCGCCGCCGCGATCGGTGTCGTCCAGGTGGCGGCCGTCGCGCTGGTCAACGGTCGACTGCTGCGGCTGAGCCAGCGGCACCTCACCGTGCAGGCCGACGCGGAGAGCGCGTTGATGGAGGCGCTGTCGGGCATCGCGACGGTCAAGTCGATGGGCGCCGAGCGGCAGGTGTACGACGGTTGGCTGCGCCGCTACACCACCGCGCTGGACGCCGACATCGCCCAGAACCGGCTCTCGGCCACGGTCGCCAACATCACCGCGAGCGTCCAACTCGCCGGGCCGCTGGCGCTGCTGTGGCTCGGCACCGGTCGGCTCTTCGAGGGCGCCGGCCTCGGTGCGACCCTGGGCCTGCAGGCGTTGGCGCTGTCCGCGCTCACCCCGTTGGCCTCGCTGGTGAGCAGCGCGCAGGTGCTCCAGTCGGTGGTGTCGCACCTGCAACGCCTGCGGGACGTCTTCGCCGCCCAGCCGGAGCCCGCCGGGGACCCCGACCTGCCCGCGCCCCGCCTCACCGGCCGGATCAGCGTCCGCGACCTGAGCTTCCGCTACGACGGTGGCGCGGCGCCGGTGCTGCGGGAGATCTCCTTCGACGTCGCACCGGGGGAGAAGGTCGCCGTGGTGGGGCCGTCGGGCAGCGGCAAGAGCACCCTGGCCATGCTGCTGACCGGCCTCTACCGGCCCACCGGCGGGGAGATCCTGTTCGACGGGGTGCCCCTGTCGCGCATCGACCCGACCGCGCTGCGCCGCCAGTTCGGGGTGGTGTTGCAGGAGAGCTACCTGTTCCGCGACTCCATCCGGCGCAACATCAGCCTGGTGCATCCGGGTGTCGGCATGCCGGCGATCCGGGCGGCCGCCGAGGCCGCCGCGATCGACGAGGACATCGCGGCGATGCCGATGGGCTACGACACGCAGGTCGCCGAGCGGGGCCAGGCGCTCTCCGGTGGGCAGCGGCAGCGGCTGTCCATCGCGCGGGCCCTGGCGGGGCAGCCTGCCGTGCTCCTGCTCGACGAGGCGACCAGCCACCTCGACGTGGCCACCGAGCGGCGCGTCGACGAGGCGATCTCGGCGATGCGCTGCACCCGGATCGTGGTGGCCCACCGGCTGAGCACCGTCCGTAACGCCGACCAGATTCTCGTCGTCGCCGGTGGCCGGCTCGTGGAGCGCGGCCGGCACGACGAGCTGCTGCGTGCCGGGGGCGTGTACGCCGACCTGGTCCGCTGCCAGTTGACCGACGACGAACCCGCCCACGCAGGAGGCGACGCATGGATACCCGTACCGTGACCGAGGCGCCGCAGCGCCCGGTCGTCTCCACCGACGACCCGGGGCCGTTCCCGGCGCGACGGATCCTCGTCGCCGCCTGCGGATCCGCGGACGTGCTGACGCTGCCTCAGTCGATCATGGTGATGCGCCACGCGTTGGGACTCGACGTGCGGGTCGTGCTCACTCCCGCCGCCGCCCGCTTCGTCCCGGCCGCCTCGTTCGCCCTCCTGACCGGACGCCCGGCGCTGACCGACGAGGAGGCGACGACCGACGTCGCGCACCTGACCCTGACCGCGTGGGCCGATCTGGTGCTCGTCATGCCCGCCACCGCCAACACCCTGGCCAAGGCGGCCCTGGGAATCGCCGACACCCTGGTCGCCACCTGCGTGCTGGCCGCCGCCGCTCCCGTCGTGCTGGTGCCGTCGATGAACGCCGCGATGTGGCAGCGCCCCGCCGTGCAGCGCAATGTGGCGCGGTTGCGCGCCGACGGGTACGGCGTGGTGCCGCCCGTTCCCGTGCTCGCGCTGAGCACCGGCACCCTCGCCGGCCGGGGGATGCCACCGGTGGAGGCGGTGCTGGAGTGGACCGCCGCCCACCTGCGGACGCAGGGAGCGGGCCGTGGTTGAGGCACGCTCCGGGTACGGGCCGAGAATCGCCGCGGCGGCCACCGCGCTCGGCGCCGTCCTGCTCGTGGTGGCGGCCACCCCGTTCCTGCGCGCGTACGCCGACCCGGCCACCCACCGACCGGCCTCCGCGATCGGGGTCGACGCCGACCGGGCCGGCTGCGATCCGGAGCTGACCGACCGGATCAGTGGCGCCGGCCTCCACGTCGGCCCGGGAACCGCCGAGCCGTACGTTACCCGCGTCCGGTACGACCTGGTCCCACCGTCGTCCGGGCCGCACTTCGTGGTGCCCGCCCCGACCGTGCGCCGGTTCTATGTCACCCGTGACCGCCCGCCGATCGAGACGCTGGTCCACAACCTGGAACACGGCTACACCGTGCTGTGGTACGTCGAACCGCTCGCCCCCGACCAGATCGAGGCACTGCGGGCGTTGGCCCGGACGTTCGGCGACGACCGCTACGGCGGCAGGTTCGTGGTCGCGCCGTGGGACCTCGACTACGGGGCGTTCCCGGCCGGCCGGCCGCTGGCCCTGTCGCACTGGGGAGCGCAGGCCGGGTACCGGCAGTTCTGTGCCACGGTCAGCGGCGCGGCCGTGCAGCGGTTCGTCCTGGCGCACCCGCCGAGCGACGCTCCCGAGCCGACCGGCATGTGACGCCGCCGACCGCCCACCTGCCCTAGACGAGTATTCCTAACCCTGGCTGGGGCGGTGGGCGCAGCCAGCGGCCGACGGTGACCGTGGGTCACTTCCGTGGGGGCGGATGCGGTCGTAAGCGGTATACCTCAGAGTCATATTCATACCTCTGCGGTATACCGCTCAACAGCACATCGACACGGCGGGCAGCCAAAGCGGATGGCCAGCGTGCAGGAGGCCACCGCGGCGGGCGACGCCCGGCTCCGACCGCTTCGCGCGACGGCGGCCGGTCACCTCGCCGGTGGCCGGCCGCCGCCGTCGTGGCGCGTCAGCCGGCTGCGGCCGCGCCGTAGAACGCGCTCGGATCGCCGGCGAGGGAGGCCTTGACGTGGGCGCTCCACTCGTCGGCGAGGACCTCGATCCGGCCGGCCTCGATGCCGTCGAGGGCGGCGCGGACGACGTCGGCGGGGTCCATCTTGTCGCCGTCGTAGTCGGCCATCATGTCGGTGTCGGCGGCGCCCAGGTGCAAGCCGGTCACCAGCGTGCCCTGCGCGGCCAGTTCGAGCCGGACGCCGTTGGTCAGGCTCCACTCGGCCGCCTTGGCGGCGCCGTAGGCGTTCGCCCCGTCGTAGGAGAACCACGACAGCGCCGACAGGACGTTGAGGATGGCGCCCCCACCGTTGGCGCCCAGGATCGGGGCGAACGCGCGCACCATGTCGAGGGTGCCGTAGAAGTGCGTGTCCATCTCGGATCGGATCGTGCTCAGGTCGCCGGTGACGAGGTTGGTCCCGGTGGTGATCCCGGCGTTGTTGACGAGCAGGGTCACGTCGGAGGCGACCGCTGCGGCGTCCCGCACCGCCTGCGGGTCGGTGATGTCCAGTCGGAGCCTCTCGACGCCGGGGATGTCGATCCGTTCGGGGTCGCGGGCCGTGGCGTACACCTTCGCCGCGCCGCGTTCGAGGAGTTGTCGGGTGAAGTGCCGGCCGATGCCACGGTTGGCGCCGGTGACCAGCGCAATCGAGCCTGAGATCCGCATGATGCCCTCCGCTGGGGTTGGACGGGGATTCGTACGCGACCTACGCTAAAACCTGACGTGGACGTGAGGGACAAGGTTGTGTGGCGGCTGTCACCGCCGTGGGGGAGGGGTCGTGCGGATCGGAGAATTGGCCGCCAGCACGGGTGTGTCGGTGCGCGCTCTGCGCTACTACGAGGAGCAGTCGCTGCTGATCCCCGAACGCAGCGGTGGCGGTCAGCGCCACTACGACGAGAAGGCGCTCGACCGGGTCCAGCTCATCCAGACGCTGTACGCCGCGGGTCTGTCCAGCAGGACGATCCTGGATCTGCTGCCCTGCGTCGACGCGAAGGTCAACACCCCGCAGTCCCGTGCCCTGCTGAACGGCGAACGCGACCGCCTCACCCGACAGATCGACCAACTCGTCCAGGTCAGGGACCGACTCGACGCGGTGATCAGCTCCAGCGAGAGCCCGGCCAGCGGCTGCGCCTACGCGGACGCCGCCCCGCGGTGATCGCCCCCGTGCTCCCCTGGGGGCCGCTCAGCGCGCCCCGACGACGGACTGTCGCACGATCGTGGGCGGGGCGCCGGGAGCGAGGTCGGGGATGCCGTAGCGCTGATCGAGCACCTGCATCGCGGCGCCGGCGGCGATGACGTCCGCGCCCAGACCGGACAGGGTCACCGTCGGCGTCAGCCAGTCCGCGCGCGGCACGTCCGTGCGGACGGCCCGCTCGACCGCGGCGCGGTAGACCTGGGCGTGGCGCAGCAGATCCGCGCCGGCCAGCACCACGTGGGCGAGGTCCAGGGTCTGCAGCAGGTTGACGACGCCGACGGCGAGGACGCGGGCCGCGCGGGGGACGTCTCCCGCCTCGACGGCGCGCAGGTGCACGACCTCCAGGCAGCCGTGGCGTCCGCAGACGCAGCGGGGCCCGTCCAGGTCGACCACGGTGTGCCCGAACTCCCCGGCGTTGGTGTGCGCGCCCCGGTGGGCGGCGCCGCCCAGCCAGAAGCCACCGCCGATACCGGACTCGACCATGATGAGCGCCGCGTCGCCGAACGTGGCGCCGTGCCGCCAGGCCTCGGCGGTGATCCCGGCGGTCACGTCCTTGTCGAGGTGCACCGGCAGGCCCAGGTGCGCCTCGGCCAGCTCACGCAGCGGTACGTCGTGCCAGTGCCGCAGGCCGTGCGCGTCGCGGACCAGCCCGTGCGCGTGGTCGAGCGGGCCGATCATGCCGAGGCCCACGCCGGTCAGTCGGCTCCGCAGCGCGGTGCCGGCGGTGATCGCGTCGATGCCGACCCGTAGGGCGTCGAGGAGCTGCTCGGGGGTGAAGTCGCCGGGCAGAGGGCTGACCGTCGAGTGGCGCACGGTGCCGGCCAGGTCGACCAGGACCAGTCGCAGTGTGCGGCGGGCGACGTGCGCGCCGATCGCGTACCGGCTGTCGGGGACCAGCTCGTAGACGACCGCCGGCTTGCCGATGCCCAGGCGGCGGACGCCTGCGGAACGGATCAGCCCGTCGGCGGTCAGACGGGCGATGACCTTGGAAACCGCCTGCGGCGTCAGGCCGGTGGCGTCGACGACCGTCGACCGCTCGAACGTCCGCACCGTACGCGCCACGGCCAGGACGAGCGCCTGGTTGTATCCGCGCAGGAACGTCACGTCGGCTGTGGTGCGCGTCATCTCGCCAGCCTATTACGCAACGCTGTTGCTAAATTCGCTCGGTGAACGGACTGAGCAGAGGTCAGCGCCTGGCGGCGTTGGCGGCCCTGGCCCTGGGCGGCGTCGCGGTCGGCCTGACGGAGTTCGTGGCGATGGGTCTGCTGCCCGAGATGGCACGCGGCCTGCTCCCGCAGGAGTACGCCCGATCGTCGTCGAACGCGGTCGCCCAGGCCGGTTGGATGATCACCGCGTACGCGCTGGGCGTGGTCGTGGGCGCTCCGCTGATCGCCGCCCTCAGCGCGCGCCTGCCGCGCCGCAAGCTCGTCCTGGGGCTGCTCGTCCTGTTCGCCGTCGGCACGATCGCGTCCGCCACGGCCCCGACGTTCGAGCTGGTGCTGGTGGCGCGGTTCGTCGCCGCGCTGCCGCACGGCGCGTACTTCGGCGCGGCCGGCCTGCTCGCGGCGACCCTGATGGGCCCCGGCAACGAGGCCCGGGGCTTCGCCACCGTGCTCGGTGGGCTGACCGTCAGCAACGTGGTGGGCGTACCGCTGATCACCCGGCTCGGGCAGGCGGTCGGCTGGCGTGCGGCGTACCTGGTGATCGCCGGGGTCTTCCTGCTCACGCTGCTGGCGGTGCTGGCGGTCGTCCCGGAGGTCGCCGCGGCGGCGGACGGCTCGCCGGCCGCCGAACTGCGCTCCCTGCGGACCCCGCAGGTCTGGCTGGTCGCGGCCACCGGGGCGATCGGCTTCGCCGGCTTCTTCGCTGTCGACTCCTACATCGCGCCGGTCACCACCGACGTCGCCGGCCTCTCCGCCGCGACCGTGCCGTGGGCGCTGGTCGCGGTGGGTCTCGGCATGACCGTCGGCAACGCCCTGGGCGGCTGGCTCGCCGACCGGGACCTCCGCCGCAGCATGATGATCGGCTTCGTCGCCATGATCGTCAGCATCGGTGTGTTCAGCCTCGTCGCGTCGAACCGCGTGGGCCTGTTCGTGGGCGCGTTCCTGGTCGGCGCGACGAGCCTCTACCTCGGTCCGGTACTGCAGGCACGCCTGATCACTGTCGCCCCCGGCGCCCAACTGATGGGCGCGGCGCTCAACCAGTCGGCCATGAACATCGCCAACAGCCTGGGCGCGGCCCTGGGCAGCGTCGCCATCGCCGCCGGGCTCGGCTACCTCGCGCCGGCCCGGGTGGGCCTGGTCCTGGCCGTCGTCGGGCTGGGCCTGGGAATCGTCAGCTTCACCGCCGGGCGTCGCCGCGACCGGCAACCGGCCGCCCTCGCGGGCTGACGGCCCGCTCGGCGGCTCAGGTGACCGCTGCGGCGAGGAGGTCGCCGACAGCGGCGCGGACAGGATCGGGATTCGCCCAGGACCAGTTGGGGTGCGCCCGGTTGGTGAGCAGGGCGAGCACGAGCCTGCGGTCCGGGTCGACCAGGAACGAGGGGCCGGCGAAGCCGGTGTGGCCGAAGGTGCGCGCGGACGCGAGCCGGCCCATGAACCAGGGCTGGTTGAGCACCACGCCGAGACCGTGGGCGGCCGTGCGGTGGGGGCGTTCGGGGTCGACGGCCGGCTTGCCCGCGTTGTGGTTGCTGAGCATCGTGCGCACGGTGTCGGCGGCGAGGACCCGTCTGCCCTGGTAGGTGCCGCCATTGAGGAGCAGTTGGCCGATGGCGGCGAGGTCGGCGGCGCTGGCGAAGACCCCCGCGTGGCCGGCGACGCCGCCGAGGTGGTTGGCGACGTCGTCGTGCACGGTGCCGCGCAGCAGACCGCGGGACGAGCGGGCGTCGGTCGCCACCATCCGGGTTGCCCGCGCGGTGCCGGACAGCCAGGTGGTCGGGTTGAAGCCGGTGTCGCGCAGGCCGAGCGGACCGGTGAGGTTGGCCTTGAGCGCCTTGTCGAGTCGGCTTCCGGTGA
Organism: Micromonospora sp. NPDC047557; assembly: GCF_043205095.1. Classification (NCBI taxonomy): domain Bacteria; kingdom Bacillati; phylum Actinomycetota; class Actinomycetes; order Micromonosporales; family Micromonosporaceae; genus Micromonospora; species Micromonospora sp. NPDC047557. The sequence continues at coordinate 100,786 of NZ_JBIDDK010000009.1, forward strand.
CCTTCTCGACGACCTTGCCGGCGACCATGAGCCCTACGCTGGAATAGCGGAACGTCTTCCCGGGCACCGCCGACGACACCAGCGGGGTGGCGAGCACGGCGTTCCAGCGTGCGGTGTTGTCGGGCAGTCCGGTGACCGTGGCGCCCACCGGGAGACCGCTGGTGTGGGTGAGCAGCATCTCGACGGTGACAGCGTCCTTGCCGGCGCCGGTGAAGCCGGGCAGGTAGTCGCGGACCGGCGCGCCCAGGTCGACGCGACCCTTCTCGACCTGCTGCAGCAGCAGGATCGCGGTGTAGACCTTGGTGACCGAGGCGAGGTCGAAGACGGAGTCGGGGCGCATCGCGACGCGTTGGCTCGCCGCGAGGAGTTTCGGGCCGGCCGCGTAGCGCAGCGCCTCCCCGACGGCGGTGTGCACAGTTGTCCGTCCGTCGACCAGCACGACGGCGACCGCACCGGGAAAGCCGTGATGCCGGACGGTCTGCGGCGAGGCGGGGAGGTGACGCCGCAGCAGGGCCGTCAGCTGCGGGGCGTACCGGGCCTGATTGGCCGCCGTGGCCCCGCCGCCGGGCGACGGGGAGGCGCTCGGCGTACCCGTCGGGGTGTTCCCGGCCGCGCCGAAGCCCACCCTGTTTCCCGCGGCGTCGGTGGCGGTCACCGCGTCGGCCGGCCCGGTGCCGTCGCTGTCACCGCAGCCGGTGAGGGCGCCGGTCGCGGCCGCCAGGCCAGCTCCGAGCAGGGTACGACGTGCGACAGGCATGCCGGTGATGGTGACAGTACGGACGCGCGGCGCGCCAGCCTCGCTCAGACGAACGCCGACCCCGTCCAGCGACATGGTTGGTATCCGACACCCGGGCGGACGTGTCGGGGCGACGGTCGACGGTCGACGCTGTGCAACGATCGGGGCCACACCTCGTACCCCTTGGAGAGCACGATGTCCCTCTCCCCGGTTCGGGTCTTCGCCGCGTTGAACGCCGTGCGACCCCCCGACCAACCAACCCCGCGCCTGGGTAAGGCGGTGGTGGTCGGCGGCAGTGTCGCCGGGCTCCTGGCCGCCCGGGTCCTGTCCGACCACGCGGAGAGCGTGGTCCTCCTCGACCGGGACGACCCGCAGGTGAGCGGCGCCCGGCCCGGCGTGCCACAGGGGACGCAACTGCACGCACTGCTGCCCGGCGGCCTGCTCCAGCTCGAGCAGCTGTTCCCCGGGTTCCGGCAGCAGGCGCTGGCCCACGGGGCGGTCGAGGCGCCGCCCGCCGCCCGACGCAGCTACCTCGACGGCCGACGGAAGGTGGTCGTACCCGACGACGACGACAGCCTGGCCGGTAGCCGGCCCCTCCTGGAAGGGCTGATCCGTCAGCAGGTGCTCCGACTGCCCAACGTCAAGACGGTCACCGCCCGTGCCACGGGTCTCGTGTTCGACGACGACGCGGTCACCGGCGTCCGGTACGAGGTCGATCAGGTGCCTGGCGTCGAGGACGCCGACCTGGTGGTGGACGCCATGGGGCGGTCCAGCCGGCTCTCGGACTGGCTGGTGCAGGCCGGCTGGGAGCGGCCCACCACCCGTCGGATGGCCGTGCACCTCAACTACGCGACAGCCCTGTTCCGCCGCCCCGAGCAGTCTCCGGAGGCGACAGTCGTCCTGGCCCTGCACACTCCGCGGACCATGACGGACATCGCCGGCGCCGCCTTCTTCGCCATCGAGGACGGCCGGTGGATGGCCATGATGGCCGGCTACGGGAAGGACCGGCCGGGCCGCACCGCCGAGGACTTCGTCCGACGGCTGCGGGAGCAGTTCCCGCCGGAGTTCGGCGAGGTCGCCGAGCAGGAGATGCTCGGCGACGTCCAGACCTACCACCACGCCGACAGCCGCCGGCGGGACTTCCACACGCTGCGGCGGTTCCCGGCGCGACTCGTCAGCGTCGGTGACGCCGTCGCGTCGTTCAACCCGGTGTACGGGCAGGGGATGACGGCGGCGGCCCTGCACGCGGCCTGCCTGTCGGCGTACCTGCAATCCGAGGAGGACCTGAGCGAGCCCGCCCGCCACTTCCTCGCCCTGCAGAAGGTCGTGGTCGACGCCGCCTGGTCGACCTCGACCTCCGCGGACCTGGCGCTGCCGCACGTCGACGGGCCCTACCCGCGCGGCTATCGGGTCTCCAGCTGGGTCAGCCGGCAGATCCTCACGGCGACCGTCACGGACGTGGCGATCGCCCGCCGGTTCAACGAGGTCGTGTCCCTGCGGGAGCACCCGCTGTCGCTGGCCACACCCGGCGTGATCCTGGGCGCCCTCCGCGCGAACCGCCGCGCGGGCTGACGGCCGTGCGGACGCGCCGAGCGCCCGCCGACGCCGCCCGCCGACGCCGATGTGCGGCGGGCGGGCGGCGCCCGGCGGTTGCGGGAGGGCTAGCGCGCGTTGCCGCGCAGGATGTCGACGACGAAGCGGTGGTCGTCCAGCTGCGGAAGGCCGGAGACGCCCATCCAGCCCACGACGCCGGTGCCACGAACTCGCAGAGGCACGGCGCCTCCGGCCGCGGCGTAGCGTGCGGCCGGTAGGCCGAACTTCTCGGTGAGCGTCGTCTGCTTGTCCTGGCAGAGCCGGGCCATGTAGAGCGACGAGTGCTCGAACCGCATCACCACGCGCCCCTTGCGGCGCAGCCACCCGTCGTTGTCCGCCGTCGAACCGGGCAGGCCACAGTGGAACAACTGCCGTCCGGTCCGCCACACGCCCACGGAGATCGGGAGCCCCCGCTGGGCGGCGGCGGTGACGGCCCGCACGCCCAGCTCGTACGCGTCGGTCTCGGTCAGCCCCGCGAGCTCCAGCTCGTTCTCCTCGCGCTGGAGTTCGTCCAGCGTCGGCCACTGGTCAGATGACATGTGTTTCTCCTCGTCGAGCGTCGTTCACCAGGCGCAGGGCGCGTAGTCCTTCAGAAAGCAGCCGTACAGGTCCTCGCCCTGCTCGCCGCGGACGATCGGGTCGTACACCCGGGCCGCGCCGTCGACGAGGTCCAGCGGGGCGTGGAACCCCTCGTCGGCCAGCCGCATCTTGGTCGGATGCGGCCGCTCGTCCGTGATCCAACCCGTGTCGACGCTGGTCATCAGGATGCCGTCGGTCAGCATCTCCTGGGCGCTGGTGCGGGTCAGCATGTTCAACGCGGCCTTGGCCATGTTGGTGTGCGGGTGCCCCGGGCCCTTGTAGCCGCGACCGAACTGACCCTCCATCGCCGAGACGTTCACCACGTACTTGCGGCGGGCCGGCGCGGCGGCCATCGCCGGACGTAGCCGGCTGACCAGCACGAACGGCGCGGTGACGTTACACAACTGCACTTCCAGCAGCTCGACCGGGTCGACCTCCTGGACCCGCTGGACCCAGCTGTTCACCGAGTCGAGATCCGGCACCAGGCCGCCGGCGTCGATGGCGGTGGACGCCGCGATCCGCTCGGGCGACGCGGAGCCGCTCGTCAACGCCAACGCGGTGAGCGCGTGCGGGGTGAGCGCGGTCGACTCCGGCCCGGCCGTGAGACCGCCGGCCGGGCCGCCCGGCTTGGCGAACGTGATCAGCTCCGGCAGGGGGCCGTCCGGCAGGGCCGCGGCCTCCGCTGCGACGAGCTGGGCGTACGCCCCGGGCGAGCGGCGGACGGTCTGCGCCGCGTTGTTGATCAGGATGTCGAGGGGGCCCTGGCTGCTGACCGAGTCGGCGAGGGCGATCACCTGTGCGGGGTCGCGCAGGTCGATCCCGACGATCCGCAGGCGGTGCAGCCAGTCCCCGCTGTCGGGCATCGCGGCGAAGCGGCGGACCGCGTCGTGCGGGAACCGCGTGGTCACCGTCGTGTGCGCGCCGTCGCGCAGCAGCCGCAGCGCGATGTACATGCCGATCTTGGCCCGGCCGCCGGTGAGCAGCGCGCGCCGGCCGGTCAGGTCGGTACGGGCGTCCCGGCGCTCCCGGTTCAGGGCCGCGCAGGACGGGCAGAGCTGGTGGTAGAAGGCGTCCACCTCGCGGTAGCGCTGCTTGCAGATGTAGCAGCCGCGCGGGTTGTGCAGGAATCCCGCAGTCGTGCCGGTGGTGGGGGAGGCGAGGGGGATGCCCTGGGTCTCGTCGTCGATCCGGCCGGGGGCGCCGGTGGCCGTGGCCTCCGTCACCGCCCGGTCGGCCGCGAGGATGGCGTCGCGCCGCTCCTCGCGTCGCCGCTGCTTGATCACCTTGTAGAGCTTCGCGGTGGCCCGCTGCACCCGCACCACGTCCGGGTGGTCGGACGGAAGGGCCTCCAACGCCTCGAAGACGCTGAGACAGGTCTCCAGCCGGTCCCGGTCAATGCCGTCCTGACCGTTTTGGGCAATCTTGTCCACTGTCATGCGTCGCTGTCTCGTCCCGTTTCCTGTGCCGGATTCGCCGGTCCACCCCAAGTCCGACCCGAAACTGTACGCACCACGCCGTCCTGGACGCATCCCGCGCCGCGCTGCACACCCGGGAAGACCTTCGCGCCGTCCGGCACCCTGCTCGGTGCGGTGGTTGGCGTGGGGGATGCTGGTTCCGTGCAGATCACGATCCTCGGCCCCCTCGCCGTCGACGGCCGGCCGGTCCGGGGCGAGCGGTTGGCGGCGGTGCTCCGCGCACTCGTCGACGCGCGTGGCCGGGCGGTCTCCACCAGTCTGCTCGTGGACGCGGTGTGGGACGGGGCGCCGCCCGACGACGCGACCGGCGCGGTGCAGGCGCTCGTGTCCCGCGTACGCCGTCTCGGGCTGCCCGTGGTGGCGGTGCCGGGCGGATACCGCCTGCCCGCCGACGAGGTCACCGTCGATGCGGTCGAGGCGCGGGCGCTCCTCGAGCACGGGCGTGCCGCCCTGCGGGCCGGCGACGCGCGGGCGGCCCGCGACTCGGCCGACCGGGCCCGTGCCCTGTTCCCCGAGGTGCCGGAGATCGTCACCACCGAGGACACCCGCCTGTTCGCCGACGTCGCCGCGCTGCGCGCCGAGGCGGCGCTCGCCGGTGCGGGGCCGTACGACGAGGCGGACCTGCGCCGGCTCGCTGCCCGGACGCCCCCGGATGAGCCGTCCGCCGCCCTGCTCGTGCGGGTGCTCGCCGCGCAGGGGCGGGAGGCGGAGGCGTTGGAGGTGGTCGAGCGCCTCCGTGACGACCTGGCCGAGCGCTACGGCACCGACCCGTCGCCCGTGATCACCCAGGTCCATCTGGCGCTGCTGCGCGGCGAGCTCACCGCGCCGGCCGTCGTCGCGCCGCCCCGCCCGCCGGCGCGGATCGCCCTGCCCGCCGCGTGGCGCCGGCCGATGACCGCCCTCGTCGGCCGCGAGCGCGACGTCGAGGCCCTGGACGCGGCGCTGGACGAGTCGGCCCTCGTGACGATCGTGGCGGCCGGCGGCGCCGGCAAGACCCGCCTCGCGGCCGAGGTCACGCGGCGCACGGCGGCGGCCGGGCAGGCGGTACGCGTGGTCGAGCTGGCCGGGCTGCGCTCGCCCGACGAGGTGCTGCCCACGGTGCTCGCGGCGCTCGGTGGCGCGGACACCTCGACGACCGGCGGCAACCTGGGCCTCGAACGGCGGGTGCTCAGCCCCGAGGAGCGGTTGCGGGCGCTGGCGCCGGACCTCGACGGGCTGGTCGTCCTGGACAACTGCGAGCATGTCCTCGACGCGGTGGCGGGCGTCGTCGCCGACCTGCTCGCGGTGACCTCCCCGGAGGTCGCCGTGCTCGCGACCAGTCGTGCGCCGCTGGGCCTGGCCGGCGAGTGGGTGCACCGACTGACCGCCCTGCCGGACTCCGACGCGCTCGGGCTGATCGAGTCCCGGGCGCGGGCCGGCGGCGCGGTGCCGACCTGGGACACCGCGCGGGCTCTCGCGCTGTGCAACCGGCTCGACAACCTGCCGCTGGCCCTCGAACTGGCCGCCGCGCGACTGCGGCACATGCCGATCGACGACGTGCTCGCCGGACTGACCGACCGGTTCGCGCTGCTCGACGACGCGCTGCGGGGCCTGCCGGAACGGCACGCGAGCCTGTGGGCGATGGTCGACTGGAGCCGGGAACTGCTCGCCCCCGACGACCGTGCGCTGCTGGAGCGGATCGCGGTCATCCCCGCGCCGTTCACCGCGGACCTCGCCGCCGCGGTCGCGCAGTCCCCGGACGTGCGGCGGGGTCTGGCGAGGCTTGTCGAACAGTCCCTGCTGACCCTGGTCGAGGGGGACGGACCACCCCGCTACCGGATGCTGGAAACCGTCCGCGAGTACGGCGAGGCCCGCCTGGACGCCGTCGGTGACCGGGGCGTGGCGATGGCCGGTCTGGTCGGCTGGGCCAGGGACGAGGCCGTCGGGCTCGCCGGTCGCCTCGTGGGCCCCGGCCAGGTCGAGGCGCTCGACCGTTGCGCCGCCGAGCAGGACAACCTGGTCGCGGGCCTGCGGTGGGCGCTGGAGCAGGACGACGAGCCCGCCGTCGTCGATGTCGCCACCGCGCTGCTGCATCTCTGGACCGTGCGCGGCCTGCACCTGGAGGTCCTCGCCTGGGGGCGCGGGCTGCTCAACGTCGACGAGCCGCAGCGGCGTCGACGCTCGGCGATCCTGCGGGGCCGGGCCAGCGGCCGGCCCCTGCCGCACGGAGACCGACTCGCCTGGACATGCGTGTTGATCAGCGTGAACAGCGGCATCAGCGCCGACCTGCGGCCCGCCGTGCTCGCTCGGCGCGCGCTGCGGACGCTGCTCGCGGAACGACCCGCCGAGGTGTCGTCGCGGCTGAGGGCATTCGCGGTGGCGTTGCCCGGCTTCGACGAGTCCGACCTGGAGCGGAGCCTGAAGAGCGCCAACGAGATGATCGCGCACCCGGACCCGTACGTGCAGGCGCTCGGCCTGATCGCGCGCGCGGCGGTACGGGAGAACAGCGGTCTGCCGGAGGCGTCGATCGACGACGCCGAGCAGGCGTACCACCGCTTCGAGGTCGCGGGCGACCACTGGGGCATGGCGATGGCCGCGGGTGCCGTCGGGCAGTTCCTGCTCCCCGGGAGCGAGGGGCGGTCGGCCGAGTGGCTGGCGCGCAGCGTCCGGCACATGGAGATGATCGGCGCCCAGCAGGACGCACGGTCGATCCGGGTGCGGCTGGACGTGCAGCTCGCCCTGACCGGCGACGCGGACGCGGAGCGGCGACTCGGTGAGACGGCGACGCCGGGCCAGGCCGAGCAGATGGACGTCGCGCAGGCGCTTCTCGGCCTGGCGCACCTCGCCTGGCAGCGCGAGCGCTACGACGAGGCGCTCGCCCACGCCGACGCGGTGAACCGTACTCTCGCCGGCTGGACCGGACCGCCACCGCAGCCGCGCGTGATGGTGCGGGCCTCGGTGGCGGTCCTGTACCTGCGGGTGGCCGACGCGCGGGGGGCGTCGGGCACCGCCGCCGCCCAGGCGGCCACGTTGCTGGCGCTCGCCCGCGACGACGCGCTGAATTCGAAGGACCTCCCGGTGATCGGGGCGTGGGCGTCGGGCGGCGCGGAACTCGCCGCGTACCGGGACGACATCGCCACCACCCGCGAACTGTCCGCGCTCGCGAAGCGGCTCGGGACGCACATGGAGCTGTTCTTCCCGAGCGGGCGCAGCGAACGACTCGACGCCGCCCTCGGTGACGAGGAGCAGCGTGAGTCGTTGGTGTCCGCCTGGCGCGCCCGGCCGGTGGCCGCGGCCGTCACCCGGATCCGTGAGCTGATGGAGGACCTGCTCGTCTAGCCCGGGCTCAGACCTTCTTGCGGTACGCGCGCAGCGCCAGCGGCATGAACACCGCCACGAAGCCGGCGCACCAGGCGAGCGTCCACCACACGTGCGCGTCGAGCGGAGTGCCGAGGAACAGCCCGCGTACCGAGGCCACCAGGTGGGTCATCGGGTTGACGTTCACGAAGGCCTGCATCCAGCCGGGCAGGGTGTCGGTGCCGACGAACACGTTCGACCCGAAGCTCAGCGGCATGATCAGCGCGAACATCAGGCCCTGCACGGCTCCGGGAGTGCGCACCTTCATCGACACGTAGACCGGCAGCCAGCTCAGGCAGAGCGCGAACAGCACCGCGAGCAGGCACCCGGCGATCGCCCGGAACGGGTCGGTGTCGATCCGGAAACCCATCAGGTAACCGATCGCGAGGGTCGAGACCGTGACGATCACATACCGGACGACGTCGCCCAGGACCGCGCCGACCAGCGGAGCGGAGCGAGGGATCGGCAGCGACCGGAACCGGTCGAAGATGCCCTTGGCGATGTCGGTGTTGAGGTTGACGCCGATCGCGATGGACCCGGTGGCGATCGTCTGCGCCAGGATTCCGGGCAGCAGGAACTGCAGGTAGTCGTGGGTGGATCCGGCGACCGCGCCACCGAAGATGTAGACGAAGATGATGAGGAACAGCACCGGTTGCAGGGTGACGTCGATCAGTGCCTCGGGCGTCCGCCAGGTCTTGATGAGACTGCGTTTGGCGAGGGCCAACGAGTGCCGCACGAGCCGGAACGGTCGCGGGTTCACCGCGGCCGTCGACAGCGCGGGGCTCGCGGTGGGTGGTGCGCCGACCAGGGTGCTCATGCCGCTACCTCCGTACGGGAAGTGGTGTCGTCCTCGGATGTCGTACGCCCGGTGAGGGTGAAGAACACCTCGTCGAGACTCGGCAGGTGCAGGGAGAGTTCGGTGACGGCGATGCCGGCGGCGGCGAAGCGCGCCACGCTCTCGGTCAGGGCGGTGTCGTCGGTGACCGGCACCGCGAGCACGCCCTTGCGGATCTCGTCGGCCTGCCCGCCCGAGCCGACCTCGGTCAGGATCGCCGCGGTCCGGGGAAGCTGCGCCGGGTCCGCGGGCCGGACTTCGAGGGTCTGTCCGCCGACGACCCGCTTGAGCCCCTCGGGCGTGTCGTGCGCGATGACCCGGCCGTGGTCGATCACCGTGATCGCGTCGGCCAGCGCGTCGGCCTCCTCCAGGTACTGGGTGGTGAGCAGCACCGTCGAGCCGTTGGCCACCAGCGAACGGACCACGTCCCACATGTCCTCGCGCTTGGCCGGGTCCAGCCCGGTCGTCGGCTCGTCCAGGAAGATCACGTCCGGCGAGCCGACGAGGCTGGCGGCCAGGTCCAGCCGCCGCCGCATGCCTCCGGAGTAGGTCTTGGCCGGTCGGCCGGCGGCGTCGGTCAGGTCGAACCAGTCGAGCAGTTCCGCGGCCCGTCGCCGAGCGCCGCCGCGACCCAACTCCAGCAGCGTCCCGAACAGCTCCAGGTTCTGCCGCCCGGTCAGGTCCTCGTCGACCGAGGCGTACTGGCCGGTGAGGCCGATGCTCTGCCGGACCCGCTCGGCGTCGCGGACGACGTCGAAGCCGCCGATCCGGGCGCTGCCGGCGTCCGGGGTGAGCAGCGTGGAGAGGATGCGCACGGCGGTGGTCTTGCCAGCGCCGTTGGGGCCGAGCACGCCGAGCACGGTCCCCCGGGGTACGGCGAGGTCCACGCCCTGTAGCGCCCTCGTCTTCCCGAATGTCTTGACGAGGCCCTCGGCCTCGATCACCAGGTCGGTTGTCATGTCCCAGAGCGTGCGCCGGTCGCCTGACACCGCGCCGACACCGCACCGACACCCCCGCCGACACCCGCCGACACCGGGGGCCGGGGCTGTGGAGGGCGACCGACGGCCCCGGGTCGCGATATGCTCGCGACGGCAGAGCGCCTGCCCGCGCCCGATGTGGTGGCCCACGCCCGACCACATGCTCGGGGCCAAGAGTCGCCGACTCCGCGCGGTCGTGTCGATTCTCGGCGTGCCGGTCACGCCGCCCGCTCCGTGGAGCGCGTGGGGCTGCACCGGAGGCGTCATGTCTGATCTCCCGTCCCGCCGTACCCCGGTTCCGGGCCGTGCCCGCAGGCGCGCCATCCGGGAGCAGGCGGCCCGCAGCGGCGTCGCCTATTCGGTGGCTGCCCGGCAGCTCGAATCGGTCGGTCTGGCACCCGGCGAGACCCTCGCCACGTACGGCCGGACGATCTATCCGATCGGCGTCGACCCGTACCGTCAACTCCTCGTCGACCGCCGCGAACGGCGCTCGTTCGACGAGCGGCGGGCGGACACGCGCCGGGCGGCTGCCCTGCCGGAGGGCCGCGCCGCGCACCTCGTCGACCGTTTCCCGCCCAGCCGGGGCCCGGCCGGCACGGGGGTCGGCGGGCTCTACCACGGCGAGGGTCGGCAGGAGTTGCTCGCCATGCTGTACCTCGTGGTCGCGGCCGAGTCGCCGGGGCTGCTGCCCGAGGTGGGGGACGTCGCCTGGATCGCGGAGCTGGGCGAGGACACGGCGGTCGACACGGCCTGCGCCGACGCCGACCGCGAGGCCCGTCGGCTGCTCGATCGGGAGCCGGCGCGGCTGTGGTCGGCGATCGAGGAGGCGCTCGTCGCCGCCGAGGCCGGCGTCGACTGGCAGCTCCGCCAGGGCGCGATCCGCCAGGGCGCGCTGCTGCGCACGATGATGACACCGCGGCTGGGGTACGCGGGCGAGCCGTACGTGCCGGGACTGCCGATCACCGGCGTACGGCAGATCCTCGACGCGCTGCTGATCGTGGCCGACGACGGGCACGCTCCGGGCACCCGGGTGCGCCGTGTCGCGGGGGCGGACGACGCTCAGCTGGCCACGATAGTCGGTGCGCGGTGGGGTTCGGCCGGGCCGCCGGTGGGCTACCTCGTCTGGCCTGACCGCGCGACGACGCCCGTGTCCGTCCCGGCCGAGGGCCTGGTCGTGCTGGCCGGTCAGGAGTCCGTCGGGCGGTGAGCCGGCCAGCGTCGGGTCCACGGTCCGGAATCCGGGGTTGGTCGCCTCGCCGGCCGCTGCCATACTGACGGTGGCGCCCGTCGATGTTGGTTGGGCCCGGGGGAAGCCCTCCGCAGAGCGCGGACGGTGGGGGTCGAAACCCGGAGGCCGCGATGGACCTTGTCCCCGACGCTGACGCCCTCTCCAGCCTGGTCGACCTGCTCGGCGCCGTGCTGCAACTGACCGCCGCGGTGGTCAGTCTCGCGGCGGTCGTCACCGCTCGCGGGCGTCGCCGCCGGCGGGGCGGGATCCATAACCCTGGGGTACGACCCAGAGAGGATGACCCGCAACATCCATGCTAATCAATACGATGACCGCTATCTCGATCAGGTGCGCTCACAAGGCGTGCCGTTCCGAAGCGGAGGATTGCATGGTTCGCTGGCGTACCCTCACTGGCCTGGTGGCCGCCGCGCTGGCTGCGGCCAGCCTCACCCTCGCGGCGCCCGCTGCCGCGGCCGACAGCCCCGTCACGCCCAACGTCGTCGGCGGCACTCGCGCCGCGCAGGGTGAGTTTCCGTTCATGGTGCGGCTCTCGATGGGGTGCGGCGGGGCCCTCTACAGCTCCCGGCTGGTGCTCACCGCGGCGCACTGCGTGGGCTCGACCGGCACCAACACCAGCATCACCGCGACGCTCGGGACGGTCGACCTCCAGTCGTCCAGCCGGATCACCGTCCGGTCCAACTACGTCTACCGCGCTCCCGGCTACAACGGCGCGGGGAAGGACTGGGCGCTGATCCGCCTGGCCACCCCCGTGACCGGGCTGGACACGTTGAAGATCGCCACCAGCACCGCGTACGACAGCGGCACCTTCACCATCGCCGGCTGGGGCGCCGCGCGCGAGGGTGGCAGCCAGCAGCGGTACCTGCTCAAGGCCACCGTGCCGTTCGTCAGTGACTCCACCTGCAACTCCAACTACGGCGGCGACCTCATCCCCGCCGAGGAGATCTGCGCCGGCTACGCCAGCGGCGGTACGGACACCTGCCAGGGTGACTCGGGTGGCCCGATGTTCCGCCGCGACGCCACCAACGCGTGGATCCAGGTCGGCATCGTCAGCTGGGGCAACGGTTGTGCCCGACCCAACTACCCGGGCGTCTACACCCAGGTGAGCTACTTCGCCTCGTCGATCGCCTCGGCCGCGGCGAGCCTCGGCGGCTGACGACCCGCTGACGGACGACCTCGGGCGGCTCGGACGACCACGGTCCGGGCCGCCCGACGGTGTGCCGGCGCAGGCTCGCGGGTCGGCGCCGACGCGGTCTGTCCGGTGCGTGCCGGGTGGCGGAGTGGGCCAGCCGACAGATTCGGCGGGCCGCGCGCTGCGCGTCGTCGGAGGCGGCCATGATGGGTCGGTGCAGATCCTGTCCATCCAGTCGTCGGTCGCCTACGGCCACGTCGGCAACTCGGCCGCCGTCTTTCCCCTCCAGCGACTCGGGCACGAGGTCTGGCCCGTCCTGACGGTCCACTTCTCCAACCACACCGGGTACGGCGCGTGGCGCGGGCCGCTGCTGGCGGCCGCCGACGTGGCCGAGGTGATCGCGGGCATCGCCGACCGGGGGGTTCTCGGTGGCGCCGACGCGGTGCTGTCGGGCTACCAGGGCGATCCGGCGATGGGCGCCGTGATCCTGGACGCGGTGGCCCAGGTCAAGGCCGCCAACCCGGCCGCGGTGTACTGCTGCGACCCGGTGATGGGCGACCTCGGTCGGGGCATGTTCGTCCGGCCCGGCATTCCGGAGTACCTGCGCGACACCGTGGTGCCGCGCGCCGACATCATCACGCCGAACCACTTCGAGTTGGACTTCCTGGCCGGGCGCACGACGTCCTCGCTGGCGGAGGTGCTGGAGGCCGTCGACGTCGTCCGTGCCACCGGGCCGCGGCACGTCCTGGTCACCAGCGTGCTGCACGGCGACCTCCCGGCGGGCGCGCTGGAGGTGGTGGCGGTCTCCGACGAGGGCGCCTGGGCGGTGACCACGCCGCTGCTGCCGATCAATCCGAACGGCGGCGGTGACGTCACCGCGGCGCTGTACCTGGCGCACCTGTTGACGTCCGGCTCACCCGCGATGGCGTTGGAGCGCACCATCAGCTCCGTCTTCGCCGTCCTGGAGGCGACCCTCGCGGCAGGCACCCGGGAGATCCAGCTGATCGCGGCACAGGACGCGATCGCCGAGCCGCCGGTGAGGTTCACCGCCCGCCGGCTGCGCTGACAGCCGTCCGCCGCTGCGAGCCGGCGCGGGCGGTTCGCCACGTCGTCGCCGCGCGGGTGGTCCCGCCGTGGGCTCAGCGCAGCGCGTCGTCGCGCAGCACCGCGTGCGCGCCGACGGTCTGGTTGACGATCTGGGTCACCCGCACGTCGACGACGACGCTGGCCAGCGCCACCGCGTCCGGTCGGCTGAGGCCGTGCAGCCGTTGCAGCAGGGTCAGCATCCCATCGAGGGCCATGAACGTCGCGTCGTCGAGGGACGCTCCCACACCCAGCGTCAGCCAGGCGTCGGCGGTGCGGGCCACCGGGCCGGTGACCGGGAAGTCGTCCCGGACGTCGAAGGTCAGTGTCACCTCGTCCATCGGGCACTCGATCGCCGTACCGCCGACCTCACCGTCGCCCTGCGCCGCGTGCCCGTCCCCCACCGAGAACAGCGCCCCGTCGACCGGGATCGGCAGCAGCAGGGTGCTGCCGGCGGTCAGGTCCTTGCAGTCCAGGTTGCCGCCCCAGGGTCGAGGCGGAATGGTGGAGTGCTTTCCCGGCTCGGCGGGCGGCATGCCGAGCACTCCCATGAACGGGCGCAGCGCCACCGTGTGGCCGTGCTGGTTGCGGCCGGTCAACTCGACCGGATCCAGCTCCCAGGCATGCACCACGCCGTCGGCCGCGACGCCGTAGCGCTTGTTGAACCCGCTCGCCCACCCGCCGGCCACCGTCGTTCCCCAGGTGGCTGGGACGATCGCGTCGATGCGTACCGCGAGGGTCTGGCCGGCCCGCGCACCGCGGACCGCGACCGGCCCGGTCAGCGCATGCCCGTGATCGGGCCGGTGCTGCGGGGCCCGGGGCCGGTCCCGGTTCGCCCCGCCGGGGTACGGGCCGGCCGACCACCAGCAGTCCAGGGTGCGGTAGGTGACGGTGTCGCCGGGGTCGATGGTGAGGGCCGGCGCAAGGTCGGGGGAGAAGTGACCGTGCAGGGTCTCGTCGCCGGGTGCGAGGGTGTGTCGCATCTGCGCAGGCTACGTGCCGACGCCGCGCGGCGCGACCGCCGCGGGCGGCCGAACGCGCCCGGCGGCGGCTCGTGAACCGGTGCGCGGCCGGCCCGACCGGGGCCGGCCGCGCACCTGGGCCGTCGGTCAGTCGACGGTCGGCGCTGCCGTCCTGGCCGCCTCGGCCAGCGCCGCGGCGGCACCGGCGTACGGGTTGTAGCTGTAGCTGCGCGCCAGCCCGGCCGGGACCGTGAAGTACTCGGCGGACAGCTTCGCCGGGTCGCTGGCCAGCTCGCCGCGAGCGGGTACGTCGTTGCCGTCGTCCCAGCCCCAGGGGGCGTTCGCGGAGTTCGCCGAGCAGCTCCAGGTGCCGGCGCCGCAGTCGCCGGAGGTGTCGCCGGCGAACGTGCCCAGGCTGGCGAACAGGTTCGCGTTGGCCCGCTGCGCCCACAGCCCTCCGGCGGCGAAGATGTCGACGAGCTGGTACCGCACGTCGCGGTCGTTGCCGCTCTCCGGCGTCTCGGCGACCGTGGACGGGTAGTAGACCAGGCCGTCGCCGTTGATGGCGTACTGCGGATATGCCTTCAGGCCGTGCCCCTGCGCCTCCTGCGCGGTCACCGGGTGCGTGAAGGAGTCGTGCGGTGAGGTCTGGAACTGCAGGGTGCCGTCGACGCTCTCGCGGCCGCTGGTCCAGGTGCTGCCGGCGGGCGTGTACGAGTAGAAGTCGCTGTGCGCGACCGTGACCGCGCCGCGCAGGACGCCGTACGGGGAGCCGTCGCGCTCGACCGCGAAGAGAACCCCCTCGCCGTCGTTCTCGTGTTCGGTCTCGAAGAACGGGTGATCGGTCCAGTCCCGAGGGTGGAAGAACAGGTACGTGATGTACCAGTGCGTGCTCGTCTCCACGACCGAGTAGTACGCATGCGCCGCGAGCGAGGTGCCCGACTGGCCGGCGCGGTCCCAGTTGTTGCGCCCATTGAGATCGCCGTCGAAGTCCACAGCGGTGAGATAGTCGGACTGGCCGCCCAGGGCGTGGGCCCCGGTGGCGTCGACGTCCTGGTAGTGCACGGGCGCCCAGCGCAGGGCCAACTCGGCCCGGCTGACGGCGGCGGTGGCGGGTGCCGGCGCCACGAGCGGGGCGACGGTCAGCGCCGCCGCGGCGGCCGTCGCGGTCAGTGCCCTCGCCACCCGGGTTCGCCGGTTCGTGCTGCTTCTGTCGCGCATGGTGTGCTCCCGCGTCGAATTGACAGGCCACGATGGATGATCGTCGGCTCAGGGGTCCGGCACGTGTCCCTGCGGCGAGGAGCAGGCAGCCGCTTCTCGACGGGCTCGCGTCCGACGACCCGGTGCCGACGCCGCTCACCGGTTGGGCAGATTGTATTGATGTCCGTCGAATGCGATGCTGTGGGTCGGTCGCGCTCGGGAGCCAGCGCGCCCGTTCTTCTTTCGGATGCGGGGACGCGCGAGGTGACCACACCACCCGCGCCGGGCAGTCCTCGTCAGCGGCCGCATGCCGATCGCCGTCGGGCGGCCGCCGCACGTCCGGCCCCTACGGTCGGTCGCCCATCCGCGACCGCGACGGCGACGGTCTCCCGGAGGTACCGATGCTCCGCATCGTCCTGGCAGTCACGACCATGGCGCTGGCCGGCTGGGCCGGCACGACCGGCTCCGCCGAGACGGCGCCAGCGCCGGCGGTCACGCCCACACCCACCCTGTCGCCGTCACCGACCCCGACCTGCCCGCCGGCCCTACCGATCAGCGCCTCGGTGGCCGCGGTGACCACCACGAGCGTGACGTTGTCGTACTCGATCCTGTTCCGCCCGCCCTGCGGTTACGACCCGCCGATGACGGTCAGCCTCTTCGCCAGCCGGGAGGACGCCCAGCAGTGGCGGGCTCCGGTGGCCCAGGCCGTCAGCGGACCCGAGCGCAACGGGACCGTCACCATCGGCCAGCTGACACCCGACACCGAGTACTGGTACCGGTTCACCGACGCCGAGGGCCGGCGGGACCCGTACCTTATCGGCCCGGCCCGGACCGCCCCGCTGGCGGCGTGCCGGGCGACGGCCACCATCGACTCCCGCTGGGGCACCGGCTTCGTCGCCACCGTGACGGTGCGCAGCACCGGGACGCAGGCGCTGGACCGGTGGAGCGTCTCCTGGCGGTGGGCCGGCGACGAGCGCATCCAGACGGTCTGGGGCGGGGTCGTCGAGACGATCGGCGCCGACGTCACGGTCCGCAACGCCTCCTACAACGGGACCCTCCCGCCGGGCGGCACGACGACCTTCGGCCTGCTCGTGACCACCAGCGCGGTCCCCGACGGGTTGACGCTGGCCTGCAGCCGCTGACCGGTGACCCGGCCGTGGCCCGCGCCCGTCAGGGTTTGCGGGCCACGGCGCCGTAGGCGTCGATCCCCTCGGCGTCGGCGTCGTCCGGGCGCCACAGCGGAATCGGCACGAGGCCGGGCTCCACCATCGTCAGCCCGGAGAAGCAACTGGCGAGATCCGCCGGGCTGCGCAGGATGTACGGCACACCACCGTTCTCGGCCAACCGCTGCGCGCCGGAGACCACCGCAGGGCTGGTGTTGGTGCCGTCCCAGAGCACCAGGTGGCTGCCGGACGCGGTCGCGGCCATCGTCCGCGCGACGATCGAGCGCACCACGTCCAGGTCCGGCTCGTATCCCAGCACACCCATGAACATGACCGCGATCGGCTGGTCGAAGTCCAGCGTCCGCGCCGCCTCGGCGACGATCCTCTCCGGGTCGTGGTAGTCGGCCGGGACGTACGTGGTGACGCCCTGCGCGGTGGTGCTGGCCAGCAACGCGCGGGCGTGCACGAGGACCATCGGGTCGTTGTCGACGTAGACGATCCGCGCGTCGGGCGCGACGCCCTGGGCGACCGCGTGGGTGTTCTGCATGGTGGGCAGGCCCGTGCCGATGTCCAGGAACTGCCGGATGCCCGCCTCGGCGGCCAGATGCCGAACGGCCCGCACCAGGAACCCGCGGGACTGCTGCGCCATCACGACGATCTCCGGGTAGACCTCGGCGACCGCGTCACCGGCCGCCCGATCGGACTGGAAGTTGTCCTTGCCGCCCATCCAGTAGTTCCAGATCCGCGCCGCGTGCGGCACGTCGGGCTGAAGCGTCGCGGTGAGTTCGGCGTCCGGGCCGGCCATGCCAGGCTCCAATCGGGGGGTTCGACGGCGGAGGTAGCACCCCGGATTGTCCACGATCGACGGTGCCGGCCCGGACCGGGTCGCCCGCGGCGGCGCGGGCGACCCGGTGACGGGTCACGGCGCGTCCACGACCTCCCGGCCCAGCGGCCAGAACGCGGCCGGGACGAGCTTGAAGTTGGCGATCCCGAACGGGATTCCGATGATCGTGACGCAGAGCGCGATGCCCGCGAGGATGTGGGACAGGGCGAGCCACCAGCCCGCCAGCACCACCCACAGCACGTTCGCCAGCCCGGAGCCGACGCCCGCGCCCGGCTTGGGCACCAGAGTGCGACCGAAGGGCCACAACGAATAGACAGCGAGGCGCAACGAGGCGACGCCGAACGGGATGGTGACGACCAGGACGAAACAGACCAGCGCGGCGAAGCCGTAGCCGATCGCCAGCACGAGGCCACCACCGAAGACGAGCCACAGGACGTTCAGGACGAAGCGAATCACCCCTTCAGCATGAGCGACGCGCGCCACCGGAGGGCCGGCCGCCGTCAGTCCGGTAGCCCGCCGCAGGCGACCCCGTCGATCGTGCACGCCGTGGGCGTCGCGCCGACCGCCGCGCCGTTGACCCGGAACGTCACACGGACCGAGGCGCTGCCCGGCACCTGCCCGACGCTCCCGTCCGGCACGAACGTCCACACCGCGCCGTCCTGCGTGGCCCGCGCGCCCTGGACCGCGCTGACGCGCAGCGACTCCCGGGGCAGCGTGATGGCCAGCGTCCACTGCGTCACCGGAGCCGGCCCCGGATTGCTGATGGTCACGGCGGCGCCGTAGCTGAGCAGGGCCTGGTCCTCGATGGCGAAGTCGGCGCCGAGAGCGGCCGGGGTCGGCGACGCCGACGAGGGGGTCACGGCCGGCGCGCTGGTCGGCGGCTCGATGGGCGGCGGGGCCGCGTTGACCGACGGCGGCGCGGACGTGGGCGGGCTGCTGGCTGCCGGCTTCGCCTGCCCCCGGGGTGTACCGGCACCGGGGGTGCCCAACTGGTCCACCGACGGGGGCGGATCGAGGGTCACCGGCGCCAACTGCTCCGGTGTGCGCACCACACCGATGATGGAGATCACCGTCGCCACCACCACACCGAGCGCCGCGAGCACGGCGATCCAGGTGGCCCGTGACACATCGCCCCGGCCGGTGACCACCCGCCGTACGGCTGCGGCGGCGGCCACGATCCGGTCCAGCAGAATGATCGCCACAGTACGCCGTGGCTGCGGCGGTGTTGCCGGCACTGCCTCTCCCCTTCACTTCATCCCCGGACGCCAACCCGCGACCGGTGGGTCGCGGTGGCACCCGGCCCGTCACAGGGCGCGCAACCCGACAAGTATCGACTCGAGCAGCTCCTGCGACGGCAGCTCCGACAGCGTCGGTGGTTCGTGCGTCTCGATCAGACCCGCCCCGAGCAGGTCACCGAGGAGAACCCGGACGGTGCCCAGGGGCAGATCCAGCTCGGCGCTGACCTCGGCCACCGACACTGGATGGTGACACAGCTCGACGATCCGCGCCTGTTCGGGGAAGAGTGCCGTGGGCGGTGTGGCCGGCCGCCGCGCGACGACCAGCGAGATGAGGTCGAAGCGGCCCCGCTCGGGTGCGGTGCGCCCACCGGTCATCGTGTACGGACGGGCCACCGGGCCGGCGTCGTCGTCGTACCACGCCTCGTCAGTGGAGCCGGCGCTGTGCACCAGAGTCCCCGCTTCTCGCCGCGGAGGCGGGGCCGAGGGTGATCGGCAGGTGCCGTTCGGCCTGCCCCACGAAGAGCGCGACCTCGTACGCCATGTCACCCACCTCGGTCTCGTCGCCGGCGATCCGGACGGTGAGGATCGTCCCGTTCGGAATGGTGGCGACGAACAGGAACGCCCGCGACATCTGCACGACGATCTGGCGCAGCCCGCCCGCGTCGCAGGTCCGGGTGGCGGCCAGCCCCAACGCCAGCAGACCGGCGACCACGCCGGAGATCTGTTCGGCCAGCTTGGGCTCCACCCGTCGGGAACCGCCGAGCGGGAGCCCGTCCGGCGAGAGCACGACGGCGAACTCCGCCCCGCGTACCCGGTCGACCAGACGGTCCAGCGCGCCGGTCAGGCTGTCCGCGGTGACCACTGCATGCGTCATCGATGTCTCCTCGTTGCTCTCGTGACCGGCAGCTCGACGGTGTCGGGGCCGGTGCTGCCGGGTTCGGGCCCGATCGGCCCGGATTCGGGCCCGGCGGCCCGGGACTGGCGGACCCGCATCGGCAGCTCACCGGCGCCGCCGGCACCGCCGGCACCGCCCGCCCGGCCCGCGTCGGGCGCGTCGGGCCCGCCGTGACCCGGCCGGCGCCCGGGCCCGGGGACCGCCACGGCAGGTGCGCCGGTCACCGTGACCAGTTCCGCCGGCAGGTGCACGATCGCGGCCGTCCCGCCGCGCCGACTGGGCCGCAACGTGACCCGGGCACCGCAGCGGGCGGCCAGCAGGGCGACGGTGTGCAACCCCGTGGCGTCGGCGGGCGGGTGGGTCGGCGGGTTCGTGAGCAGGTGGTTGACCTCGCTCAGCGCGGTCGCGTCGAGGCCGGGACCGTCGTCGACCACCACGACCGCGCAGCCGTGCGGCCGGTGCTCACCAGCGACCCGGACGGTGGTGTCCGGGGCCGAGTAGGCCAGGGCGTTCTCGATCAGCTCGGCCAGCAGGTGTACGACGTCCGTGACGGCCGGCCCGGCGAGCGACCACGGCCAGTGCGGCGCGACCAGGACGCGGTGGTATTCCGGCACCTCGGCGACCGCGCCGCGCGTGACGTCGAGCAGGGGGACCGGGCGCCGCCAGCGGCGGGCCGGGGTCGCGCCGGCGAGGGTGATCACCTTCTCCACGTTGCGGCGGATCCGGGTGGTGAGGTGGTCGAGCTGGAACAGCTCGTCGGCCTCCTCGGCGCTGTGCTCCCGCCGCTGCATCGCGTCCAGCAGGTCGAGCTGATCGCGGAGCAGGGCCTGGTTGCGACGGGTGACCCGCAGGAACAGCTCCCCGGCGTGACGGTCCTCGGCCGGCCGGCTGCCGGCCTGACCGCTGCCGGTCTGACCGGCGGGCGGCTGGTCGTCGGCGGGTGGCTGGTCGTCGGCGGGTGGGGCCGGGACCAGCTCGGGCCGGCTCGGGCCGGTGCTCGAGGGGGACCGCTCGTCGGTCAGGCGGCGCACGGCGGCGGCCCAGCCGAGCAGCACCGCCAGCACGGCGATCAGCCCGAGCCCCACCACCGCGCCGGTCCGCCCGACGATCACCGCGGCGCCCGGCGTGGCCCGTTCGACGCTCCCGCGGGCGGTGGTCGTCACCAGCTCGTGCAGAGCGCCGAGCGCGGCGTCCGCCGCCGCCCGCCAGTCCGCCGCGCTGATCCCGCGCAGCGCGTCGACCCGGTCCGTCCGCAGCAGCGCGTCCTCCACGACGAGCAGGCCCGCGAACTCCGGGCCCGCCGCGAGACGCTGGTGTGCGCCCCGGTCGCCGGCCGGCCGGCCGGCCGCCGCCTCGGCGCGGGCGTACCGCTGGGTGGTCACCAGCTCGACCAGCCGGCGCCGCTCCTCGGCGCTGATTTGACCGGTCAGGACGGCGGCGCTGACCAGGGTGTCTTCCCGGGCGAGCAGCTCGCGGGCGCGGGCCAGCGCGATCACCGCGCGGGTCTCGACCGCCAACCTGCTCTCGTACGCGCCCCACTCCGGTCCGTACACGTCGAAGGCGGCGTCGACGAGCTGGTCGTACCCGACGATCGCCCCGGTGCGGTCGAGGTACCCGGCGTCTACCTGGGACCGGACGGCGCCCAGCCCGTTCAACCGCCGCACGAGCGCCTCGGCCCGGTCGCGTACCGCCCCGGCGCTGAGCAGGCGCAGATCGCGGCCGGTCGGAAACGCCCGGACGTCAGCGGCTGCCCGGTCGGTCACCTGCCGGGCGCCGGCCAGCGCGGTCCGCGCCGGCGCCGACCCCTCCAGCGACTCGGCAGTCACCCGGCGCTCGGTCTGCAGGCCGAGGATCAGCCGGTCGATGGGCTGGCCCAGGGTGTCGGCCAGGGTCCGCACCCGCAGCAGGTCGACCGCGTCCTGACCGGTCAGGTAGGCCGCGTACGACCAGAGCGTGAGCAGCACCGCCGCCGCGGCGACGAGCCGGATCCGCAGTCGCCGTTCGGGGGTGCGCGTCACGTCGCGCTCCGCCCGGTCCGCGGTGACCCGTGGCGCGTCCGGCTCATCGCGCCGACCGCTGCGGCCAGGGCTGCCCGGCGGCGTCGCTGGCCCGGTCGGCGACGACGGTCCGCAGCAGCGCCAGCAGCTCCGCACGGTTGGCACAGTTCAGCCGGTTGCGCATGCGGGCCACGTGGTGCTCCACGGTCTTCGCCGAGATGAACAGCCGATCACCGATCTCCCGGTAGGTCAGTCCGGCCAGCACCAACTCGGCCACCTCGTACTCCCGGTCGCTGAGCCCTTGCTGGGTGGGGGCGGCGATGGCGCCCGCCGCCGGGGTGGCGCTCTCGCCGGCGGCCGGTCGCGGCCCACCGGTGGCGGCGGCCGGCCGGCCCTGCAGCACCCGGGCGCACTCCAGCAGGGTGGTCATCGCCCGCCGGTCGGAGGTGCGGATCGCGGCCTGCCCGGCGAGGCGCGCGCCGTCCCAGCACAGTCCGGTGTCGTGCAGGCCACGGGCGGCGGCCTCCACCCGCACCGGGTCGACCACGCCCCGCAGCACCTCGACCCAGCTCTCGGCGGCCGCGGCGACCACTGCGGCGTAGCGGCTGTGGTCCGCGGCGGCCAGCAGGGCGGTGACGTGGTCGTCGGCGGCCGCCGGCTCGCCGCTCAGGATGGCCGCGTGCAACCCGCTCCAGTGCAGCGGGACGCTCCACAGTGTCGGGGCGCCGAGCCGGTCGAGCAGCGCCCGGCCCTCCCGTAGGTACGGCGCCAACCGGGCCGCGTCGCCCAGCCGTGCGCCCGCGATGGCCAGTTCGCCCAGCGGCAGCAGCGTGAACAGGTCGACGGGATGGCGAACCACCGCCTCCAGGGCCTGGCCCCACCCCCGCTTGAGCGCACCGAGGTCGCTGGTGCGCCGGCCGATGCCCATCTGCAGCGCGGCGGCGAAGAGCAGGTCCCGGGACTCCAACGGCCGCTCGTCGGCGGTCACCGTGGCGAGGCGTTCGGCCGCCGCGAGCGTCTGGCCCCGGACCATCAGGATCCAGGCCTGCAAAAGCCGGTGCCGGCGGGCCATCAGCGGACCGCCGACTCCGGCCGCCTGCGCCCGGTGCAGCACCTGCTCGGCGATGTCCAGCTCGCCGGAGTGCACGGCGGTCAGGGCGGCCAACGCGGCGGGACTGTCCGGCAGGAGCGCCGCCCGGCCGTCCGGCTCCAGCAGCGCGGCGGCCTGGACGAGGGCGGAGAGCGCCGCGCTCGGCGTGCCGGTGACGCTCTCGCGGACGCCCTGGGCCATCAGCCGGGCGGCGCTGGCGTGCAGTGTGGGCGGCTCGCCGGCCGACCCGTCCACCGGCGGCCCGGCGGCGCTCAGATCGCCGGTGGCGAGCCCGCCGACGGTGGCGTACGCCAGCGACGAGGCGCTGCCCGACCACCGGTACAGCTCGACGCTGCGGCCGGTGTGGCCGCGGTGCGCCAGAGCGGTCGCGGCCACCACGGCCGCCTCGGCGCGGTCCGTCGGATCGGTCGCGGCCAGCAGCCGGTCCGCCAGGCGCAGCGCGTCGTCGAGGTTGCCGGCGAGCGCGGCGGCGAGAGCCTGCCGGGCGCTCGTCGGGTGCCCGGCCGCGGTGGCGGCGGCGAACAGGTCGGCGGCGAAGGCCGGCTCGTCGGCCAGCGCCTCCTGCGCCGCCGCGGCCAGCGTCGGGGCCGGGCAGTCGCCGAGCACGCCCACCGCGAGCAGCGAGCGCACCAGCGGCAGCACCGGGCCGCCCCGGGCGAGCTGCAACTCGGTGAGGCGACGCCAGACCGCGCTGCGCTCGGTGGCCGGGCTGAGCGTGGTGACGGCCCGCCGGACGATCGGCGTGAGCCGGCCGTCGGCGCCGATCAGCCCGGCCGCCCGGGTCGTGGCGATCAGCTCGTCGACCGCCTCCGGCTCCTGGTCGAGCAGCGGGCCGAGCATGGTCACCGGCAGCGGTACGCCGGCCGCGACCGCGAGCAGCAGCCGTCGTACGGCGGTGGGCTGGATCTCCAGCTCCGGCGCGAATTCGAGGATGACGGACCGGGGTGGTTCGGCCGGGGCGCCGGTCAGGCCCGGGACTGCGCGCAGGCCACGGGTCAGCCGCTCGACGTCGCGGGGGACGCCACCGGTCTGCGTGTGCACGAAGTCGACCAGATCGCCACGGTGGGCCAGCTCGGGCGCGGCGGCGGCGAGGTGGGCCGCGGTCTGCTCCCGAGCGTACGGGCCGAGCAGCACGGCTTGCCCTTCGCGGCGCAGCGCGTCGGTCAGCTCGGAGAGAGCCGCCGACCGGGGCCAGGGCCGGTGGGCGACGACCAGTCGGTGCCGCCGGGTGGCGACCAGGCCCAGCAGCACGCTGATCCGCTCGTCGTCGAGCAGGTGCGCGTCGTCGACCAGCAGCAGCTCGGCCGGGTCGACGGGGTCGCCCGGCGCCGGGACGCCCGTCCGCACGGTGACCCCGGCCCGTTGCTGGCTGCGCGTCAGCTCGGCGAGCAGCGCGGTCTTGCCGTGACCGGCGGGGCCGGCAAGCCCGACCAGGAGCGGGCCGGTCGGATCGTCGGCGACCCGGTCCAACAGGGCCCGGGGTGCTCTGCCGAGCACCAGTCGGGACTCGACGACGTCATTCATGATCATTGTGGTCATCCTTCGCGTCCCCGGCTGAGCGTCAGTGCCAGGCGGGACGCCTTCGGCAGGTCGAGGGGGAGGATCCGGACCGGAGGGCGGGGTGGCGGCTCGCCCGGATCGGTGGCGTGGTCCCGGGGTCGTCGCAGGGCCGGGATGGTGGCCCGGCCGGGGCTGGCGACCGGCGCCGGATCGCGGACCGCAGGGGGGTGCCGGGGGCGGGGTGACACCACCTGGCAGGCGGCGCTCGCCGCCCCGGTGGCGGCGGTCAGCTGCGCGTCCGGCTCCACCTCGACCGGGACCGGAAGCGCCGCGGTGATCAGCTCGGTGACCAGCGGGATGCGGGCCGAGCCGCCGGCCAGCAGGACGCCGTCGAGCTGCGTCGGCGTCAGGCCGGCGCCGTGCACGGTGCGTAGCAGGAGGTCCACTGTGGCCTGCACGGTCGGGCGGATCATGGCCTCGAACTGCGCGCGGGTCACCGGTATCCGCGCCGGGCCGGTCGGCAGGCTCAGCACCACGTCGGCGGCCAGCTCGACGGTCAGCGCCCGCTTGACCCGGTCGCACTCGGCCGGCAGCCCGCGCAGGGCGGCGTGGTGCTCCCGACGGCCGATGGCGGCCAGCTCCCGGGACAGCACGGTACGTACGTGGCTGGCCAGCAGTTCGTCGAAGTCGGCGCCGCCGATCGGGTCGAGACCCTGCGGGGTGCCGAAGCTCTCGTAGGTGCCACGCGGGGTGCGCCGCACCAGGGCCGCCTCGAAACTGGCGCCGCCCAACGCGTAGACGGCGGCCGTGGTGCCCGCGAACCCGCGGGCCGCGTGGCTCTCGGCGACCGTGACCGTGCGGGGCAGCAGCGTGACGGTGCGCAGCCCGAGGTCGACGAGCGCCCGGTGCAGCAGTTCCCGCCGGTACGGCCGCCAGCCCGCCGGGTGGCTGAGCACGACCGCCTCGGCCGGGCCGCCTTCGGCGGCGTGCACCTGCTCCACCACCCAGGCGGCCAGTTCCGCGGTGAGCGTCTGCGGCGCGCACGGCTCGCCGCCCAGCAGCAGGGGCACGTCGTCGCCGATGCGGCGGACGAAGTCCCTGGTGGTGCGGCTGCCGTCGTCGGTGACGGGCCCGCCGATGTGCAGGGCGCCGTCCTCGGCCAGGTGCAGCACCGACGGTACGAGGGGCGAGCCGGCGTTGAGCGGAACAGCCTCCGGGCGCGTCCAGGTCCGTCCGTCGCGTCGCGCGACGGCGGCGGCGGTGTTGGTGCTTCCGATGTCGATCCCCAGGACGTACGGCATCCGTCTCTTCTCTTTCCGCGAGTTGGCCGGCTGGTGGCGATGGCGTCGGGCGCTGCCCGGCGACCCACCCCCGGCGAAACCCGCGGGCTCCTACGTTCGTACCAGAGATCGCTCCCTGGTCGGGACCCTAATCTGCCCGGGACGGTTTCCCCCAGTCCCCCTAACGGTCGAGCCGATCAAGGCCCTAACGCGGCCGGATCGGATGCGGGCCGAGCCCCGATGTCCGGGGTCGGCCCCCGCAATAACGTCTCTCTCGACGAACGACGGTCGCCGACGCCAATCCGAGGAGAACCGGCACATGGACTCGCAACAGACCCTCCACGACTTCGTGCTCGACCTGCTGACCAACCCCGACGCGCGGTCGGCCTTCGACCTCGACCCGGAGGGCGCGCTGCACTCCGCGGGGCTCAGTGACATCACCGCCGCCGACGTGCAGGACGTGGTGCCGCTCGTGGTCGACTACGCGCCGGGACAGGGCCTCGCGCCGATGGTTCCGGCCGTCGGGCAGCTCGGGTTCGACCCGCTGGTGACCGACGCCACCGACGTGGTCGGCCAGCTGCAGAGCGTGGCGCAGCAGATCAGCATCACCAGCTCGCCCGCCGGGGTGGACGTCAAGGCCGGTGTGCTCGGCGCCATCGCCGTGGACCCGACGACCGTCGCCGCCGGGGTGACCGTGCTTCCGGGTGTCGGCCTGGGCGTCGGCCCGAGCGGCCTCGACACCGACCTGACCGGCGTGGCCGACGTGGCGCACACCCTCGACGCGGACGTGGTGCAGCCGGTCGACGGCATCGCCGACCCGGTGCTGGGCGGCGTGACCGGCACCGTCGGGGACCCGACCGGTGTACTCGGCGTCACCGACCCGGTGCTCGGCGGCGACGTGACCGGCGGTGTCCTCTCCGGCGTGCACGGTCAGGTCGACGGCATCGTCGGCTCCCTCGGTGTCGACGACACCCTGGGTGGCCTGGGCCTCGGGCACGGCGCCGTCGGCGGTGTGGTGCCGCCGGTCGACGTCCCGTCCGTGGTGGGCGGCGTCACGCACCACGTGGACAGTCTCCTCCCCGGTGTCACCGGCACGGTCGGTGACGTGACCGGAGGGGTCACCGACGGTGTGACCGGCGACCTGCACGACGGGGGGCCCGCCTCGTCGGACCACGGGCTGCTGGGCATCACCGGCGGTCTGCTCTGACGGGTATTCCCGTCGGAAGCGGGAGGCCGGGTCGCCTCGGGCGGCCCGGCTCTCTCCGGTTTCCTTTCCGGTCCCTCTTGCTAATTGAGCCGAAATCCGCACACTTGGTGCGGTGATGGCGGGGATCTGGTTGGACGTGCTGGACGAGATCGCCCGGACGTGCAACACACACGGTCGCGGCGACCTACTCCAGACGGTCCGACAGAAGCGGGCCCAACTGCTGGACCCGAAGCTGCGCGTCCTGGTCGTCGGCGAGCCGAACCAGGGCAAGAGTCAGCTCATCAACGCGATCATCAACGCGCCGGCCTGCCCGGTCGGTGACGGTCGTACCACAGTCCTGCCGACCGTGGTGCAGCACGCCGAGGCCGCCTCCGCGGCCGTGGTCCAGGCGCCGCCGGTGTCGGGACGGCCCGCCGGCGCCGCGGGCGCCCCGGCCGCGACGCTCGTCGAGCGGACCCCCTTGGCGCTCGACCAGATCGCGGCCGGGGTGTCCGGCACGCTCGGGCGGCGCCCGGGCGGCGGTCCGGCGTACGTCGAGATCGGGTTGCCCCGCGCGTTGCTCGCCGCCGGACTGGTGCTGGTGGACACTCCCGGCACCGACCAGGTCGCGGCGCTCGGTGGGGCCGCGGAGGTCGCCGCCTCCACCCGCGCCGACGCCGTGCTGCTGGTCTCGGACTCGACCCGGGAACTCTCGGTCGCCGAGCTGGACATGCTGCTGCACGTCACGCGCTCGCAGCCGAACGTGGTGGTGGTGCAGAGCAAGACCGATCTCGTGGCGGACTGGCGTGCGGTGGCCGAGCGCAACCGGCAGCACCTCGCCGACGCCGGTGTCGCGGCGCCGCTGATTCCGGTGTCGGCGACCCTGCGGCTGCGCGCGGCGACGACCGACGATCGCGGTCTCAACGCCGAGTCCGGCTTTCCGGCGCTGATCGCCCGCCTGCAGCGGGACCTGACCGGCAAGGCCGATCACCTGGCGCGGGCGTCGGTGCAGGCGGTGGCCCGTACGGTGGTGGAGCAACTGGCCGCGCCGCTGCGCGCCGAGCTGGCGACGCAGGAGGCCGAGGAGCAGTCCGGGCCGATCTCCCGCTTGCACGCCGCCCAGCGGGAGGTCGACGAGCTGCGCCGCTGCTCCACCCGGTGGCAGAACACGCTCGCCGACGAGATGGCCGACCTGCTCTCCGACATCGAGTACGACCTGCGCGACCGCACCCGCCAGATCCTGCGGGCCGTGGACGAGGCGTTCGACGCGGCGGACCCCCTCGTCGCCTGGGACACCTTCGCCGAGTGGCTGGAGCGCAGTCTCGTCGAGGCCGCGGAAGCCAACCACGAGTGGCTGATCCAGCGCTGCGACTGGATCGCGCGTCGGGTGGCCGCCAACTTCAACCGGTACGGCTACGACGTGCTGCCGCCCTGGTCGATGACGATGCCGGCGGATCTCGGCGACCGGCTGCCGGATCTGGAGCGACCGAGGATCGACAAGTTCACCACCGGCCAGAAGTTGTTCACCGGCATGAAGGGCTCGTACGGCGGCATGCTGATGTTCGGCCTCGCGACGACCCTGGCCGGAATGCCGATGATCAACCCGGTCTCGGTCGGCATCGGCGCGCTCTTCGGCGGCAAGAGCATCCGTGACGAGGGCAAGCAGTTGCTGCGTCGCCGCCAGGCGACCGTCAAGACGGCCATTCAGCGGCATGTCGACGAGTTCTTCGTCCGGATGGTCCGGGACTGCCGGGACGCCACCCGCCAGGTGCAGCGGATGCTGCGCGATCACTTCACGGGGCTGACCGAGGAGTTGCAGGAGGCCATCGTGCAGTCGTTCCGCAGCGCGAAGCAGGAGGCCGACACCGATGTCGCCCTGCGCGAGCAGCGGCAGCGGGAGATCCGGCTGAAGATGACCCGCCTGGCCGCGCTCTACGAGCAGTCCCAGCAGTTGACCGGCGCCCGGTCCACCCCGGTGCTGCTGGAGCCCCGGGCATGACCGTCGGGGTGCGGTTGGACGAGGCGGCGTGGGGGCTGCTGCACCAGGCCATGGACGTCTACCAGCACGACGCGCGGGCCGTCGGGCGGTTGCGGCACCAGGTGGCGCGGTTGGAGCAGCCGCTGCGGATCGCGGTGGCCGGCCCCTGGCGTGCCGGCAAGTCGACGGTGCTGAACGCGTTGATGGGGGAGGAGGTCGCGCCGGTCGAGGGCGCGGACGGCGTCTTCACCTGGTACGAGGACGGCGCTTCGCCGCGCGCCACCGCCTACCCGGTGGGCCAGCCTCCCCAGGAGCTGACGGTGGTCAAGTCGGCGACCGGGATGCGGGTGGATCTCGGCTGGCGGGTCGGGGAGGTGCGCGACATCGTGGTGCGGTGGCCGACGCGGGCGTTGCGGCAGGTGACGCTTATCGACACCCCGGCGCTCGCGGCGGTCGACGAGCAGGGCCACGCGCCGGTGCTGGATCGCGTCCTGCGGGACTCGGACGCGGTGCTGTTCCTGACCCGCGACGGCCGCGACAGTGACCTGCGGGTGTTGGAGTCCGCTCGGGACAGTGTCGTCGGGCAGGCCGCCCCGGTGAACGTGATCATGGTGTTGTCCCGGGCGGACGAGGTGGGCGGCGGCCGGATCGACGGGCTGCTCACCGCCCGTCAGCTGGCCCGACGGCACCACCGGGATCCCCGGGTGGGCGCGCTGGCCGTGAACGTGGTGGCGTGCAGCGGGGCGATCGGCCTCGCGGGCCGGATGCTGAGCGAGTCCGACTTCGCCGCGCTCGCGGCGCTGGCCGGGGCGTCCCGCGCCGAGCTGGAGGCCCACCTGCTCTCCGCCGACCGCTTCGTCCGGGGCGAACTTCCGGTGCACCTGGCCTCCGAGGTGCGCGGCGGTCTGCTGGATCGGTTCGGGCTCTTCGGGATCCGGCTCGCGACGACCCTGGTGCGCGGCGGATTCGACACCCGGGTGGCGTTGTCGGCCGAGCTGATCCGGCGCAGTGGGCTCACCGAGCTGCGGGAGTCGATGACCCGCTGTTTCGTGGATCGTCGCGACACGCTCAAGGCGCGCTCGGCACTGGCCGCGGTGGAGGCCCTGGTCCGGGCCGAGCCGGTGCGCGGGGCCGACGAGTTGGTCGGCGCCATCGAGCAGATCCTGGCGGGTGCGCACGAGTTCCGGGAGCTGCGCCTGCTGGTGGCGCTGCGCAACGCCCGTCTCGGTTTCGACGCCGAGCTGGCGGCCGAGGCGCAGCGGCTGGTGGGCGGCGAGGGGGTTGGTCTGGCCGCGCGGCTCGGTGTGGAGCACGAGGCGACAGTGCAGCGGCTCTGGGAGGTCGCCGCCGATGCCCAGTGGCGGTGGCGCGACCGGGCCGAGGATCCTCTGCTCCCGCTGGCCCAGCGCCGGGGCGCGGAGGTCGTCGTCCGCAGTTGCGAGGGGATGCTGGCCGAGCTGGCCGCGGGCGGTCGCTGAGCGCCGCAGGCCCGGGGCGTCCACCCGGGACGCACCGGTCCGGCGTGTTTCCTTCCGGTCAACCCATTGACAGGGCCGTGGTCGCCCGGAAACATCTGCCCAACATCCACCGGTTCTGCCCTCGCTTGTCACGCACGTCCGATGACAACGATGTCAGGGCCGACCCGTCCCTCCACGATCGACCGCAGCAGCCACCGTCCCTCCCGCTCAGACGTACGACGTACTCGACCGGATCGAGTCGAAAGGCCCCGCCCCCATGCCGTATCTCCCCCGTGCGCGCACCGTGTCCCTCCGGATGGCCGCCGCGACCACCGCCGCCCTGCTGCCGCTGGGGCTGGTCGTCGCCGCGCCCCTGGCCAACGCCGCGCCCAATGTCGCCCCACCGGGCTCCTTCAGCTCCTCGTTCGAGTCGGCCGACCCGCAACCCGCCACCAGCACCGTCGAGGTCGACAGGTCGGGCCGGCCCGTGCAGGGCAACCTGAGCGGATCGAGCAGCGCGAACCTGCCCGGCAGCCTGCTCGGCCAGGTCGATGCCGTGACCGCGAGCGCCCAGAACCCCCCGAACGAGATCGCGGCGAACCTCGCCGACGGCAACCCGTCGACCAAGTGGCTGGCGTTCGAACCGACCGGCTGGGTGACGTACCGGCTGGCGAAGCCGGCGGCCGTGGCGCGGTACGCGCTGACCTCGGCGGACGACGAACCGACCCGCGACCCCCGCGACTTCACCCTCCAGGGGTCCACCGACGGCAACACCTGGACGGACCTGGACCGGCAGACGCAGCAGCGCTTCGCCAAGCGGTTCGCCACCAACACGTACCGCGTCTCCAACACGACCGCGTACGGCTGGTACCGGCTGTCCATCTCCGCGAACTCCGGTAACTCCCTGACCCAGCTCGCCGGCTGGGACATCAGCGACGGCTCGGACGTCCGCCCGCCCGCCACGCCCATGGTCACCGGCGTCGGCCCCGGGCCGGTCGGCGGCTACACGACGAAGCCGAGCGCCGGCTTCACCGGGCTGGCCGCGCTGCGCTACTCCGGCGGCGCGGAGGCCGACGGCCGCTCGTACGCGACGAACCGGCTCTTCGACGTCGACATCCCGGTCGGGCCGAACACCCGCCTGTCCTACCGGATCTTCCCCGAGTTCACCGGCCAGGACGCCCGGTACCCGTCCACCTACGCGGCCGTCGACCTGCACTTCACCGACGGCAGCTACCTCAGCGGACGGTCGGCGGTGGACCAGCACGGCTACGCGCTGACGCCGGCCGGCCAGGGCGCGTCGAAGGTGCTCTACGCCGACCAGTGGAACGCGGTGCGCGCCGACATCGGCGCCGTCGCCCGGGGCAAGACGATCGACCGCATCCTGCTCGCCTACGACAACCCGCAGGCCACCTGGGAGACCCGGTTCCAGGGCTGGCTCGACGACGTCGAGGTGACCGGTTCGCCGGCGGCGATCGACGGCTCCCGGCTGACCAACTACGTCGACACCCGGCGCGGGACCAACTCGACGGGCGGGTTCTCGCGCGGCAACAACCTGCCGATCACCGCGGTGCCGAACGGCTTCAACTTCTTCACCCCGGTGACCGACGCGACCTCCGACTCCTGGGAGTACGAGTACCACCGCGCCAACAACGCGGCGAACCTGCCCACGTTGCAGGGCCTCGCGATCTCCCACGAGCCCAGCCCGTGGATGGGTGACCGCAATCAGATGTCGGTGATGCCGGTCGCCGGCGACGGCCCCCTCACCGGGTCACCCGCCAGCCGGGCGCTCGCCTTCCGGCACGACGACGAGACGGCGCAGCCGGACCTCTACCGGGTCACGACGCAGAGTGGTCTGGTGGCGGAGATGTCGCCCACCGACCACGCCGGGATCATGCGGTTCACCTTCGGCCCCGGCCCGGCGACCGGAAGTCTCGTCTTCGCCAAGGGCACGTTCACCATCGGCGCCGACGGCACCTTCACCGGCTGGGTCGACAACGGAAGCGGCCTGTCCGCCGGGCGCAGCCGCATGTTCGTCTCCGGCACCTTCGACCGGGCGCCGACGGCGTCCACCACGACGTCCGCCACCTTCGACGTCTCCGCCGAGCGGCAGGTGACGATGCGGATCGCCACCTCGTTCCTCTCCGTCGACCAGGCCCGCCGCAACCTCGACCTGGAGGTGACCGGCCGGAGCTTCGATGCGATCCGCGACGCCGCCACCGCCGCGTGGAAGGACCGCCTCGGCCGGGTCGAGCTGCAGGGCGCGACCGAGACGCAGCTGGTCACCATGTACTCGAACCTGTACCGGCTCAACCTGTACCCGAACTCCCAGTCGGAGAACACCGGCACCGCTACCGCACCCCACTGGCAGTACGCCAGCCCGGTGTCCGCGCCGACCGGCACGTCGACCGCCACCCGGACCGGCGCGAAGATCGTCGACGGCCAGATCTACGTCAACAACGGCTTCTGGGACACCTACCGCACGGTGTGGCCCGCCTATGCGCTCCTCTACCCGGACGTCGCCGCCAGGATCTCCGACGGTTTCGTCCAGCACTACCGTGACGGCGGCTGGATCGCCCGCTGGTCGTCGCCCGGCTACGCCGACCTGATGACCGGCACCAGCGCGAACGTGGCTCTCGCTCAGGCGTACCTCACCGGGGTCAAGCTGCCCGACCCGCTCGCGGCGTACGACGCGGCCGTCAAGGACGCGACAGTCGCGTCCGGGCGCGGCGCGGTCGGCCGCAAGGGCATCGAGACCTCGCTCTTCCTCGGCTACACGCCGACCTCCACGGGGGAGTCGGTGTCGTGGGCGCTGGAGGGCTACATCAACGACTACGGCATCGGCAACATGGCCGCCGCCCTGGCCAAGGACCCGGCCACGCCGAAGTCGCGGCGGGACCAGCTCAAGGAGGAGTCCCGGTACTTCCTGGAGCGTGCCCGCAACTACGTCCACCTCTTCGATGACAAGACGAAGCTCTTCCAGGGCCGCGACGCCTCCGGCACGTTCCTCGCCGGTGACCCGCTGGACTGGGGTGGCGTCTACACCGAGACCAACGGGTGGAACTTCGCGTTCACCGCGCAGCAGGACCCGCAGGGCCTGATCAACCTGTACGGCGGGCAGAAGGCCCTGCGCGACAAGCTCGACACCTTTTTCGCCACCGGAGAGAACGCCGACCGCCCTGGCGGCTACGGCGGCATCATCCACGAGATGCTCGAGGCCCGCGCGGTGCGCCTGGGTCAGCTCGGCATGAGCAACCAGCCGTCGCACCACATTCCGTACCTGTACGACATCGCCGGCGCGCCGGCGAAGACGCAGGCCATCGTGCGCGAGATCATGCAGCGCCTCTACGTCGGCAGCGAGATCGGCCAGGGCTATCTGGGCGACGAGGACAACGGGGAGATGTCGGCCTGGTACGTCCTCAGTTCGCTGGGCATCTACCCGTTGCAGGCGGGCTCGACGAACTGGGCCATCGGCTCGCCGCAGTTCACCAGGATGACCGTCCACCGCCCGACCGGCGACATCGTGGTCAACGCCGCGAACAACAGCAGCCGCAACGTGTACGTGCAGAGCGTCAAGGTCAATGGCAAGAAGCAGCGCGAGGTGTCCATCGACGTGTCCGCGCTCGCCCGGGGCGCAACGATCGACTTCCAGATGGGACCGAACCCGTCGTCCTGGGGCACCGGCCGCAACGACGGGCCGCCGTCGCTGACCAAGGGTGATGAGGCGCCGCAGCCGTTGCAGGACGTCACCGGGCCGGGCCTCGGCACCGCCACCTCCAGTGGCGGTCAGGACGCGGCGAAGCTGTTCGACGACTCGTCGACCACGCAGCTGACCGCGTCGTCGGGCACGCCGCAGATCAGCTGGGCCTCCCGTGGCGGCCGCCAGAAGCCGACGTACTACACGCTCACCTCCGGCGCGGGCGCCGGCGACGCGGCGGACTGGCGGCTGCAGGGCTCCACCGACGGCCTCACCTGGAGCACCCTGGACTCCCGCGCGGGCGAGGTGTTCCGCTGGCGCAACCAGACCCGGCCGTTCCGGATCGACAAGCCGGGGCGGTACTCCCAGTTCCGCCTCGTCGTGACGAAGACCGTCGGTGCCGCGCAGCCGACCCTCGCCGAGATCGAGCTGCTCGCCGGCGGCGACCTCGACCTGGGCGGCGGCGACATCACGGTGACCGCCACCGACGGCGCGCACGCGCTCTCCGGCGCACCCGCGACGGTGGCGCTGGCCACGGTCACCGGCGGCGCCGCCGACGACTACCGGGCGACGATCGACTGGGGCGACGGCTCACCGGCCACCGAGGGCACCCTGACGCTGAGTTCGCGGGCCGTGTACCGCGTCAGCGGCGAACACACCTACGCCACGCCCGGCTACCACCAGGCGAACGTCACCGTCACCGACGGCACCAGCCAGGGCTCGGTGACGGTCGGCGTCGACGTCGCGTACGCGCCGAAGAACGGTCTCACCGCGGCGTTCGACACCGTGTGCGTCGGCGACGAGGGCATCCTCGCGGCGGACTGCGACGCGAAGTCGTGGGCGTACTCGCGGGCCGCCCTGGCCGCGGCCGGCGTGACCCAGGGTCAGCGGCAGCAGGTGCCGGGCACGGCGCTGGGCTTCACCCTGCCGCAGATCCCGGCCGGGCAGCCGGACAACGCCACCGGCAACGGCGCGACGATCGCTCTGCACCTGCCGTCCGACGCTCGGAACATCTCGTTCATCGGCGCCGGCACGCAGGGCAACCAGAGCACCGCCGGCACGGTGACGTTCAGCGACGGCAGCACCGCCAGCATCCCGATCCAGTTCAGTGACTGGACGCTGGGCGGCAACGCCAACGGCACCCCGTCGTACGGCAACATCGTGGTCGCGAAATCCGCGTACCGGCTCAGTGGCACGAGCCGCGACGGCGCGCAGCCGTTCCTGTTCGCCACCACGCCGTACCAGATCCCGGCGGGTAAGACGCTGGTCTCGGTGACCCTGCCGACGCAGACCGGCGATCCCCGCTCGGCGGGCCGGATCCACGTGTTCGCCGTCGCCGACGACGGCACGCCGGCCGCCGCGCTGGCGACCACCGCCCCCACCGACCAGAGCGTCGACGCCGGGCAGGTCCTCGCGGCGAACCTCGGGTCCGTGACCGGCGGCGTCCCCGGCGAGACCGGCTACCGCGCCCGCGTCCAGTGGGGCGACGGCACGGTTCCGGACGACGTCACGATCGGCGAGGCCGGCGCGCTGAGCGGCCAGCACACCTACGCGCGGGAGGGCACCTACACGGTGCACGTCACGGCGTGGGACACGCTGTCGAGCAGCACCGCCACCTTCACCGTCACCGTCCGGCGTGCCGGGCCGCAGCAGACGCTCGCGGTGTCCGGGCCTCAGCCGGTCGTCGCCGGTGACGCGGTCACGGTCGACGGCAGCGGCTTCGCCGCCGGCGAGCGGGTGACGGTGGTTCTGGCCGCCGGCACGACGCGGAGCGTGACGGTCTCGGCGTCCGCGACGGGCACGGTCCGCGCCTCCGTCGCGACGTCGGGGGACACGGCACCGGGCCGGTACGCCGTCAGCGCCACCGGCGCGTCCTCGGGTACGCCGGCGACGGCCACCGTCCAGGTGACCGCGCGCCCGGCGGGCCCGGCGTACCAGCCGCGCGTGTCGCTGCCCACGACGTCCGGACCGCGCGGCGCGTCGATCACGGTCGACGGCTCCGGGTTCGCGCCGAACGAGGCGATCACGGTCAGCGTCGGCGACGGTCGTGCGGTCGGCACGGTGCGCGCGAACGGCGACGGCGTGGTCTCCGGCGCGACCGTCAACGTTCCGGATTCGGCGCAGCCGGGCGTGACCAGTGTGATGCTGTCCGGCGCCACGTCGGCGACGGCCGTGTCCCGACCGTTCACGGTCACCGGCGCGAAGTAGGCCGGGAACAACACAGTCGGGCGGGCCGTGCTTCACGGCCCGCCCGACACCCGTTCTGGGCCCGCCCGATCTCGACCCCGAGACCCGCGCGCGTCACGCGTCGTGGTCGTGGATCGTGGGTCGCGCGTGGTGGCCGCGCGTCGTGCGTCGTCCCTCGCGCGTCGTGGTCGTACTCGTGCGTCGTGGTCGTGGTCGTGGGTCGCGCGTGGGTCGTGGGTCGTCGCGGTCGGGCGTCCTGGTCGCGCTTCGCGCTTCGCGCTTCGCGCGTTGAGGGGCGCGGGGCGCGGGTCGTGCGGCCGCCGGCCTTGCGTGGCCTTGTCGCTCCGCAGGACCGGAGAGGCCGTGTCGCCCGTGAGGCACATACCTCAGAGTCATATTTATACCTCTGAGGTATGTCGCTCACCGGTCCATACGCCTGCCGGCCGCCCCGACCCCGCCGCCGCCCGCTTCCCCGCCGCCGTCGGCTGGCGCCCGCGCGCCACCGACGTCCGCGATCCACCCGCCGGGGCCGGTACTGACGGTCAATGCCAGTGCCGGGCAGAGACCACCGATCCGATTCCGCCGGGCACGGGTCCGTCCATGCCGCCCCAAATCTGGGGCAGCTCTACAGGGTCCGTGGTCGACCCTCGTCACCCGCTCGCGGGTGCCGGGGGCGCGCTCAGGCGGAGCCGCCACCGTGGGCCCTGGCCGGTGAGCCGGACGATCGCCAACGGCTCGACGTCCAGTTGCCGGTACGTCGCCAGCGGCAGTCCCAGGGCGTGCACGACCGCGACCCGGATCACGAGCGGGTGGGTGACGGCCGTGACCCGCCGGCCGAGGCCGCGCTGTTCGTCCAGCCACCTGCCGACGCGCTCGCGCAGGGCGGCGACGGATTCGCCCCCGTGCGGCGCGGCGTCCGGGGTGGACAGCCACTCGCGCAGCGCGTCGGGCTGCCCGGCGCCGATCTCCTCCAGCGACCGGCCGGTCCAGTCGCCGTAGTCGCAGTCGGCCAGCGCCGGCTCCACGGCGGGCGCGAGGCCGAGGGCGTACGCGGTCTGGACGGCCGCCGCCGCGGGGCTGGACAGGCAGGCGTCGGCCTCGCCCGATGCTGCCCGCCGGCCCAGCACGGTGGGGGACAGGGCGAGGGCGGCGCCGCGGCCACCCTCGTCCAGTGCGTCGTTCCCGCCGAACCGGGCCCGCCGCAGGGCGTCGGTGTGACCGTGGGCGACCAGCCGCAGGCTGGTGGCGTTCACCCGGCCGGTCGTGCGTCGGTGACCGCGCGCTGCCGGTGCATCAGGGCGGCGAAGAGCAGGCCGATCCCGGTCCACAGCACCACCTGGGTGCCGAGGGAGGCGAGCCGGAAGCTCCACAGCAGCGTGGCGGGGAAGTCGCCCGGGACCTCCTGGAACGACGGCAGCACCACGTAGGCCACGCCGGTGACCAGCAGGAAACCGCCGACCGCCGCGGCGGCGCGCAGCCACACCGGCGCCTGCTCGCCGACCGACCGGTAGCCCAGCGAACCGGACCAGACCGCCACCAGGCCGAGGACCACCAGCAGCAGGTAGGTGACCGTGCGCTGGTTGATGGTGGCCGGGTCGCCGACGGCCGGAGGGTTCGGCGGGTACTTGAGGAACGGCACGATCACCGCGCCGAGCAGCGCGCCGCCGGCCAGCAGCAGGCCGGACCACCCGTCGTCAACCGTGCGCCGCCGCCGGTTCAGCAGGACGTACGCGGTGGCCAGCAGGCCACCCATCGCGGCGCCGAACAGGGCGGTGGCCAGGAACAGCCCGCCGCGCTGGCCGTTCCTGCTGACCAGAGCGTCCTCGTCGTGCTGGTGCCCCCCGGTGGCGGGTTCGGCGTGTGCCGCCTCCTCGAGGGCGATGGCCGCCTCGACGTGGGGTTCGCCGACGACGTAGGCGAACGTTCCGGCGAGCAGGCCGGCCACCAGGCCAGCGAGCAGCCCGCGCAGGAGAACCGTGACGAACGTGGGTGCGCTGCCGGTGCCGCTCAGTGGCACGGGACACCGAGCAGGTGCCGGCCGTCGTGCATCAGTTCGTGCAGGTACATCCCGCTGCGCGAGACCGCGCCCTGGTCGAAGGCGACGAGATAGGCCAGCAGGGTGAGTACGGCGACGGTGGCCAGGACCGTCCACAGGAGACGGGTCGGGGCAGCGGGGTGCACCAGCGGCTGGCTGGACGTGGAACTGGACATGCGCGCACGAACCTCCTCGGGGATGACGCGTCCCCATCGCAAGGCTGCGGACGACCGAGCGTCCTGGCTCGCGGGCCCCAAGGTCGGGGACCGCTCACAGTGGCGCGACCGCGCCGGATTCTCACCGGCTTCCCTCGCGTCGCCGCAGATAGTGGGTCGACCGTAGCGGTGCCGGTTCTCCTCGGTCAAGCCGACGGCGATGTCCGAACGCGACGCCGCCCGATGCTCGCGCGTCCGCCGTCGCCGACGGATCGACGACGGCCGTCAGCGACGACCGCGACACGCCCGAACCCGACATGTGGGGTGTGACAAAGCCGGCCGCCCCTATATATGGTGTCGACCGCAGCTGGTTCGGCCACTCATCCCAGGGTGGCCGAGGCAAGAGGGAACCCGGTGGAATTCCGGGACTGCCCCGCAGCGGTGAGTGGGAACGACCGCCGTCATCAGCACTGGGCCGCCACCTGGCCTGGGAAGCGACGGCCAGTAGGGGACCGGGTTAACCCCGGTCGTGCCCGCGAGTCCGAAGACCTGCCAGCGCGCCGCGTACCCGCATCCGGGTGGGCGGTGGTCCGAGGCCGCGTGGGACGGCCGACGCCTTTCGGATCCGCGCCCCCGGCGTGGCGTCCGTCGGTGTCGGTCTCCTCGTGCCGAAGGCCATCAGGTCCTCAAGCTCGCGAGGAGTGAGTGGTGACAGTTACCGAGGTAGCCGCGGCCGGCGGCGAGACGGCCCTCCGGGGTACGCCGACGCAGGTCCGCGAACGCGACGGCGCCAGCGAGCCGGTGGACGTGCGCAGGCTCGTCGCCGAGGTCGAGCGCTGGGCCGACGACCTGCCCGACGTCGATCCGCTGCGGGTGGCGACCCGCACGATCAGCGGCCTGTACGACGGCGCGACGACAGCCGAGCTGGACCGGCTGACCATCCAGACCGCAGCCGAGATGATCGGTACGGAGCCGCAGTACTCGCGCCTCGCCGCCCGGCTGCTGGCCAGCCACATCGACCGGGAGGTACGTCGACAGGGCGTCACCTCGTTCAGCGCGGCGATCCGGACCGGCCACGCGCAGGGGCTGATCGGAGACGAGACCGCCGCGTTCGTCGCCGCGCACGGCCGCACACTCGACGACGCCGTCGACGCCGACGGCGACCGCCGCTTCGAGTACTTCGGGCTGCGTACGGTCTACGACCGGTACCTGCTGCGCCACCCCACCACCCGGCTGGTGCTGGAGACCCCGCAGTACTGGCTGCTGCGGGTGGCCTGCGGCCTGTCCCGTACGCCGGACGAGGCGGTGGGCTTCTACCGGCTGATGTCCAGCCTGGCCTACCTGCCCAGCTCCCCGACGCTGTTCAACTCCGGCACCCGGCACACGCAGATGTCCTCGTGCTACCTCGTCGACTCGCCGCGCGACGAGTTGGACTCGATCTACCAGCGCTACGCCCAGGTCGCGAGCCTGTCCAAGTTCGCCGGTGGCATCGGCATCGCGTACTCCCGCGTCCGGTCCCGGGGCGCGCTGATCCGCGGCACAAACGGGCAGTCCAACGGGATCGTGCCGTGGCTGCGCACGTTGGACGCGAGCGTCGCCGCAGTCAACCAGGGTGGCCGGCGCAAGGGCGCGGCCTGCGTCTACCTGGAGCCGTGGCATCCGGACATCGAGGAGTTCCTGCAACTGCGGGACAACACCGGCGAGGACGCCCGGCGTACCCACAACCTGAACCTCGCCAACTGGATCCCGGACGAGTTCATGCGCCGGGTCGAGGCCGACGAGGTGTGGTCGCTGTTCGACCCGGACGAGGTTCCCGAGCTGCCCGACCTGTGGGGGGAGCGGTTCGACGCCGCGTACCGGGCGGCCGAGGCGCAGGGCCGCTACGTGCGGCAGGTGCCGGCGCGGGAGCTGTACGGGAAGATGATGCGCACCCTGGCCCAGACCGGCAACGGCTGGATGACCTTCAAGGACGCGGCCAACCGGCTGTGCAACCAGACGGCCGAGCCGGGCAACGTGGTGCACCTGTCCAACCTCTGCACCGAGATCATCGAGGTGTCCAGCGACGCCGAGACCGCGGTGTGCAACCTCGGCTCGGTGAACGTCGCCGCCCATCTGACCGGGAGCGGCATCGACTGGCCGCGACTGCGCGCCACGGTCCGGACGGCGGTGACGTTCCTCGACCGGGTCATCGACATCAACTACTACCCGACCTCGCAGGCGGCGGCGAGCAACCCCCGTTGGCGGCCGGTCGGGCTCGGACTGATGGGCCTGCAGGACGTGTTCTTCGCACTGCGGCTGCCGTTCGACTCGCCGGCCGCGCGGGAGTTGTCCACCCGGATCAGCGAGGAGCTGTACCTGACGGCGCTGGAGACCTCCGCCGACCTGGCGCGCCAGTTCGGCGCCCATCCGGCGTACGCCCAGACCCGGGCCGCGCGGGGCCAGCTCCAGCCCGACCTGTGGGGTGTCGAGGGTACGCAGACCGCGCGCTGGGCCGCGCTGCGCCAGCGGGTCGGGGAGTACGGGCTGCGCAACTCGCTGCTGGTGGCGGTCGCGCCGACCGCGACCATCGCCTCGATCGCCGGTTGTTACGAGTGCGTCGAGCCGCAGGTCTCCAACCTGTTCAAGCGCGAGACCCTGTCCGGGGAGTTCCTCCAGATCAACACGGCCCTGGTTCGCGAGCTGAAGGCGCGTGGCCTGTGGACCGAGCAGATCCGGTCGGCGATCCGGCGCGCGGAGGGGTCGGTGCAGGACGTCGCGGAACTCCCGGCCGACGTGCGGGAGCTGTTCCGCACCGCGTGGGAGCTGCCGCAGCGGGCGCTGATCGACCTGGCCGCCGCCCGCGCCCCGTTCATCGACCAGTCCCAGTCGCTGAACCTGTTCCTGGCCTCGCCTACCATCGGCAAGCTCTCCTCGATGTACCTGTACGCCTGGAAGACCGGGCTGAAGACCACCTACTACCTGCGCTCCCGTCCCGCCACGCGCATCCAGCAGGCCACCGTCACGCCCGCCGCCGTCGCCCTCGTCACGCCGTCGGCGAGCGACGCCGAGGCGCTGGCCTGCTCGCTGGAGAACCCCGAGTCGTGCGAGGCGTGCCAGTGACCGCTTCCGACACCACCGCCGACACCACCGCCGACACGAGGACCACGCACATGCTGCTCGACCCCGGGATGGATCTCACTCTCCGCCCGATGCGCTACCCGCACTTCTTCGACCGGTTCCGCGCCGCCATCCGCAACACCTGGACGGTCGAGGAGGTCGACCTGCACGCCGACCTCGCCGATCTGGACAGGTTGTCGCCGGCTGAGCGGCACCTGGTCAGCCGCCTCGTCGCGTTCTTCGCCACCGGCGACACGATCGTCGCCAACAACCTCGTGCTCAACCTGTACCAGCACGTCAACAGCCCGGAGGGCCGCCTCTACCTGTCGCGGCAGCTGTTCGAGGAGGCCGTGCACGTCCAGTTCTACCTCAACCTGCTCGACACGTACGTGCCCGACGAGACCGAGCGGTTCGCCGCCTTCGCCGCCATCGAAAACATCCCCTCGATCCGCCGCAAGGCCGAGTTCTGCTTCCGCTGGATCGACTCACTGGGGGAGTTGCGCGAGCTGCGGACCCGGGACGACCGGCGCGCGTTCCTGCTCAACCTGATCTGCTTCGCCGCCTGCATCGAGGGATTGTTCTTCTACGGCGCGTTCGCGTACGTCTACTTCCTGCGCTCCCGCGGCCTGCTGCACGGCCTGGCCTCCGGCACCAACTGGGTCTTCCGCGACGAGTCGATGCACATGGCGTTCGCGTTCGACGTGGTGGACACCGTACGTGCCGAGGAGCCCGACCTGTTCGACGACGATCTCGCCGACCAGGTTCGCCAGATGCTCACCGAGGCCGTCGAGTGCGAGGTCCAGTTCGCCGAGGACCTGGTGGGTCAGGGCGTGCCCGGCCTGACCCTGGCGGACATGCGGGAGTATCTCCAGCACGTCGCCGACCGCCGTCTCGTCCAGCTCGGGATCGCCCCGCACTACGGGTCCGCCAACCCGTTCGCCTTCATGGAGTTGCAGGACGTCCAGGAGCTGTCCAACTTCTTCGAGCGGCGGGTGTCGGCGTACCAGGTGGGGGTGACCGGGACGGTGGCCTTCGACGACGACTTCTAGGACCCCCACCCCACCCCCTCCCCACCCCGTCGACCAGGAATCTGCTGCTCCCCTATCGGCTTGTCAGGGGCAGCACATTCATGATCAACGTCGGCGGTGGGCGAGGTGGGGACGGGGTGGGGGTGTTCTTGGGGGTGGGGTGACCCTCAGGCGGGGGAGCAGGTCGGGGTGATGGTCGGCGGACTGCTGGTGGCGCTCGTGCTGAGGTAGCCCGCGGTGGTGGACGTTCCCGGCGCGAGCTGCCCGTTGTAGGCGGCGTTCGCGACGGTCACCTGGTTGCCTGTCTGGGTGAGGGTGCCGTTCCAGACCTGTGACACCGTCTGCCCACTGGGGAGGGTGAAGGTGACCCGCCACCCGTCGAGTGACGCGGCCCCGGAGTTGGTGACCGTCAGCCGTCCTTCGAATCCGCCCTGCCACGTGTTGACCACCGTGTTGGTCACCGCGCAGGACTGGCCACCCGGAACCGTCGGCGTCGGCGTCGGCGTGGGCGTCGGGGTCGGCGTCGCGGTGGGGGTCGGCGTCGGGGTGGGCGTCGGCGTCGCGGTGGGGGTCGGGGTGGGCGTCGTGGTGCCGCCGGCCTGGAACTGCCACCAGTTGAGGTTGAACAGGTTGCCGCTGCCGCCGGTGAAGCGCAGGTACAGGTCCTGGGTCCCGGTGGCGCCGCTGACCGGGCAGGAGACGGTCTGCCAGGTCTGCCACCCACCGGTGCCCGGCACCGCGCAGCTGCCCACCCGGGTGCCGGTGGGGCTACCGAGGCGCAGTTCGATCGTGCCACCGGACGTGGCCGAGGCGACCCGGGCGGAGAAGGACGTCGCGCCCGTACCGAAGCCCACGCCCTTGACCTTGATGTAGTCCCCGTTCTCGATGAACCCGACGTTCATCCCGCCCTCGCTGGCCGGCTCGGTCTCGATGCCGGAGCCCCACGCGATGGTCTCGGCCTCCTGCCGCACGTACGGGTTCAGGGTGCCGATCTGGGGGGCGCCCGTCGTGGTCATGTTGATCGTCGGGATGGTGCCGTTGGTGTTGTAGGTGAACTTCTCCACGGCCACCGAGCGGGTGTAGCCGCCGCCGCCGGGCAACGCTCCGTTGTGGTAGAAGAAGTACGAGCCGCCGTTGAAGTCGATGACTCCGGGGTGGTTGGTGAAGCTTGCGCCCTGGCGGGGCATGACCGTCCCGCGGTAGGTCCAGGGGCCGGTCGGGCCGGTCGCGGTCGAGTAACCGATGAACTCGGAGCAGCACTCCGCAGCGAACACGTTGTAGTAGATCCCGTTGCGCTTGTAGACCCACGGGCCCTCTTCGTAGAGGGTCGGCCGGCTCGCGTTCCCCGTCCGGGTGCCGAACCCGGCGGTGGTGAGCGGGATCTTGGTGGCGCTGCCGCTGTAGGAGATCATGTCCGCATTCAGCCGGACGTACCACAGGTTCGGGTTGCCCCAGTACAGGTACGCCTGGCCGTCGTCGTCGATGAAGACGGTGGGGTCGATCTCGCCGTTGCCCACCAGCGGACGGCCGATGGCGTCCCGGAACGGCCCGGTGGGGCTGTCGGACACCGCGACGCCGATGGCCATCGAGTTGGTCGACCGGGCGGTCACCGGCACGTACCAGTAGAACTTGCCGTTACGGGCGACGACCTGGCCGGCCCACGCGTTGGCGCTCGCCCAGCTGAAGGTGGCGAGGCTCAGGGGCGAGCCGTGGTCGGTCCAGTTGACCATGTCGGCCGACGACCACACCCGCCAGTCCTTCATGGTGAAGTACGTGGAGCCGTCCTCGTCGTGGCCGGTGTAGAGGTAGACCCGTCCGTTGTGCACCAGGGGAGCCGGGTCGGCGGTGTAGATGTGCTGGACGATGGGGTTGTCCGCGTGGGCGGCCGTGGCCGGCGTCAGCGTCGAGATGAGCAGCAGGCTCACGAGCCAGGCGATGCCGCGCCGGAGCCGGTTCTTCGTCCGTGGTGGCGGTGTGGGGTGCATCGGTACCTCCAGGGTGGGTCACGACGGGCGGGGCACGGTCGCCGCTCTCGCTGGCGGGTGCCGCGTGTCGTCGCGGGTCGCTTCGGGACCTCGGTGGTGGCCGTGCCGCGAGAGCGGCAGGAGGGATCGGGGGTCCACCATGGCTCCCGCGCGCGGCGGCCCGCCGTTGTCAACGGCGGTGGTCAACGTCCCTGAGGGAGGCCCGGACACCCAGCAGCGGGCGTTGGTCATGCGCGACTCCATCGACCTCGGCGGATCGAGTGGAGCGGTGAAGCGTGCCCTTCGCCTCTGCGGCCCGAGGGTAGTCTGTTATCGCTAACATTCTCAAGCGATGGATGAATCTGGATTTCCGCGCCGCCGTCACGGGCGGGTCGGACCGGGTCGCCAACGTCCAGCGACCGGGTCGTCAGCGCTGCGGCGCCGGGTCGTCAGCGCTGCAGCCGCGTCGGGCTGCCCGGCCCGCTGCGCCGGACGAGCCACGCCTCGGTGATGTGCGTGAACATCGCCTGCGCGGCGCCGTCGGGGTCGTGGGCGGCGATGCGCTCGTAGATGCGCCGGTGCCCCTGGTTCGATGCCACGCACATGGCC
Source organism: Micromonospora sp. NPDC047557 (assembly GCF_043205095.1). Taxonomy (NCBI): domain Bacteria; kingdom Bacillati; phylum Actinomycetota; class Actinomycetes; order Micromonosporales; family Micromonosporaceae; genus Micromonospora; species Micromonospora sp. NPDC047557. The sequence continues at coordinate 145,357 of NZ_JBIDDK010000009.1, forward strand.
CGCTCCGGCTGGCCCATGTAGCGCGCGGTGTTGACGACCTGGCTCTCCAGGGACCGGACGACGCCCCGGGCGATGCGGTTGCCCGACGCCTGCATGACCGTGTCGTGGAAGGCGCGGTCGTGCTCCTGGTAGGTGACGTGGTCGTCCACCAGCTCGTCCATCCGGTCCACCAGGGCCCGCAGCCGGTCGACGGTCTCCTCGTCGGCGAGCCGCGCGGCCACGTTGGCCATGTCGGACTCCAGCACCCGCCGGGTGACCACCAGGTCGTCGAGGATCGCCAGGGTGTCGTCCTCGGCGATGGTCGCCGCGAGGACGAGTTCGTCGAGCATGTCCCACGCCGAGGGCGGGGTGACCAGCGTTCCGCTGCCCTGACGGACCTGCACGAGCCCCTTCTCCTGCAGGATCTTCACCGCTTCCCGGATGACCGTTCGGCTCACCGAGAAGGTCTCGCAGAGCACCGGCTCGGGGGGCAGCGGTGTGCCCGAGGGGTGAACTCCCTGGACGATCCGGGTCACCAGCTCGGCGGTGATCGCCTGAGCCAGGTTGGCCGGGCGGCGGGCCCAGGTCGGTGCCGCCGCGCCATTGACGGTCGACTGGTTCGATGTCGTCACGTTCACCTCCGCGTAGCCGCGGGAGCGGGCCCACGAGTCCGCCCCCAGTGTACGGGCAACCGTTGACGTCAGACGTCATACGAGTTACGTTCTCGTCAATCTTGCATCGACGGCCGGCGCCTCGGCCACTCCCCATATGAAGGTGAGCAACGATGAAGCAACGAGCAGTGTGGTCCGCGGTCCTCGTTGCAGGGCTGGCCCTGACTGGCTGTGGAAGCGCGACAGGTTCGGGTTCATCGTCCGGAGGCTCGGACAAGAAGCTTGTCGTCTGGGACTGGAAGTCCGGCGAGGCCAGCTCCGCGCAGTACGTGGAGAAGGCCAAGGCCGACTTCGCCAAGAAGCACAAGGACGTCAAGGTCGAGTTCGTGGCCCAGCCGTTCGATCAGTACTACACGCTGCTGGGCGCGGCCATCCAGTCGGGCAAGGGGCCGGACGTCATCCTGTTCAACGGTGGCGGTCAGATCCGCGACCGGGTGGACTCGCTCCAGCCGCTCGACGAGTACGTGGGCGAGGACCGGCAGCGACTGGCCGGCTGGGAGGCGTTCGCCAAGGGCGGCAAGACCTACGCCGCTCCGGTGACGCTGCAGGGTCATCCGATCTACTACAACAAGACGCTCTACGAGAAGGCCGGCCTCGACCCGGCGAAGCCGGCCACGACGTGGCAGGAGTTCGTCGCCAACTGCGCCACCATCACCAAGGCGACAGGCGCCAAGTGCTTCGCCCAGGGCAACAAGGAGGGCATCGGCATCCAGTTCTTCCTGTCGGCCATGGCGTCGGGCGTCCTCACCCCGCAGGAGTACGACAACTGGATCGCCGGCAAGCGCGACTGGAACTCGCCGAACGTGAAGCGGATCTTCGAGCTGTGGAAGGAGACCGGCACCGCGAAGCTGAACAACGACGGGGCCAACTCCACAGCGATGTTCAACGACGCCTTCGCCGTCTTCCAGTCCGGTAAGGCCGCCCACATCATCGGTCTGATGTCGGACATCGGGCACTGGAAGGACTTCAACGAGTTCATCACGCCGGAGAAGCTGGGCGTCATGATGGCCCCGACGGTGACAAGTGGCGCCACCCCGAGCCTGCCGTACGACGGCGGTATCGGTTACGCGGTCGCCAAGTGGACCAAGGACCCGAAGGTGGCCGCCGACCTGGTGCGCTCGCTGACCTCCACCGACGCGCTGAAGGCGTTCTACGCCAACGCCGGCGCGATCACCGCCGACACGACAATCGACGTGTCGCAGTCCGGGCCGGCCGTCACCACGATCGTCGGCGCGCTCAAGACCGGCAAGCCGGCGCCGCACGTGGCGCTCTCCTCGAAGGCGCTCGACCTGATGGGCAGGCTCTCCCAGCAGCTCCTCAGCGGGTCGATAAGTGTCGACGAGGTCGTGAAGCAGATGGCCGCCGTGGACACGGCGGGCTGATCTCGTGTCGATCGGTAACTCGCTCCCGTCGGTCCGCTCGGCCTCGGCCGGGCGGGCCGGCGGGGTTCCGCCCGTACCACCGCCGTCTGGTGGTCGTGCCGTTCCCCGGCGCGCCGCCAGCGGCCGTCGCGCCGAGCTGCTCGCGCCCTTCGTGCTGGTCGCCCCGGCCGTCCTGATCCTCGTGCTGCTGCGGCTGTGGCCGCTGCTGCTCGGCGTCAACTTCTCCTTCACCGGCGACGGCGACCGCGACGGGGCGATGGTCGGCTTCGACAACTACGTCGACCTGCTCCACGATCCGCTGTTCCAGCAGGCGCTGCGCAACGTGGGGCTGCTGGTGCTGCTCCTGCCGGTGGCGGTGGCCATCCCCGGTCTGCTCGCCACCTTCATCTACCTGCGTGTCCCCGGCCACCGGTTCTACCGCAGCGTCTACTTCTTCCCGGCGGTGCTGTCCCCGGTCATCGTCGGCGCGATCTTCAACCTGCTGCTCTCGTTTGACGGTCCTGTCAACGTTGTCCTGTCCACGGTGGGCATCGGCCCGGTGGACTGGCTCGGTGATCCGGACGTCGCCATGTTCGCGGTCGTCGGCGTGCACATGTGGGCGACCTTCGGCATGGCCCTGGTCGTCTTCCTCGCGGGCTTCGCGACCCTGGACGCGGCGCTGCTGGACGCCGCGCGGGTGGACGGCGCGTCACTGGCCCAGGTGATCTGGCACGTGATCATTCCCAGCCTGTCCCGCACCATCCAGTTCGTCTTCGTGACCACGATGATCGGGATGCTGACGTCCATGTTCGGGCTGCTCTACGTCATGACCACTGGCGGTCCGGAGGGCTCGACGTACCTGCCGGAGTACTACATCTGGATCCAGCAGGGGCAGATGAACCGGCCGGCGCTCGCGTCGGCCGCGTCCACAGCCCTCTTCGTCATCATGCTCGTCGTCGGGCTGCTCCAGCTCAAGCTGCTCCGACGCGCGGGGAGGGAGGACTGATGTCCCGCGTCCGACTGGGCAGATGGTTGCTCGTGATCCCGATGGGGCTCCTCGCGGTCGCGACGATCTACCCGCTGCTGTTCACCGCGAACGTCGCCATGAAGACCCGCCGGGAGTACATTCTCGACCGGTTCTCGCTTGCGGACTCGCTGCGCTTCGAGAACATCACCACGGCGTGGACCAGCGTCGGCATGGCCCGGTACACCGCCAACTCGATCCTGGTGGTGGGCTGCGCGGTGTTCCTGCTGCTGCTGTTCGGGTCGATGGCCGGCTTCGCGCTGAGCCAACTGCGCTTCCGGGGCTCGACGGCGCTGTTCATCGGCTGCCTCGCGGCGCTCTTCATCCCCTTCCAGGTGATCATGGTGCCGCTGGCCCGGGTCATGGCGGACAGCGGCCTCGTCGACACGTACCCCGGGCTGATTCTCGCGTACGTCGCGCAGTTCCTGCCCTTCACGGTCTTTCTGATGACCAGCTACTACAAGACCATTCCGACGGAGATCGTCGACGCGGCCCGGATCGACGGCAACACCGTGTACGGCGTGTACCGGCGGATCATGCTGCCGCTCGGCGCTCCGGCGCTGCTCTCGGTCGGCATCCTCAACACGCTGTTCTGCTGGAACGACGTGCTCATCTCGCTGCTGCTGATGCCCTCGGCCGACCACCGCACCCTCATGGTCGGGGTGACCTCGCTGCGGGGGCAGTACTCCGAGGACATCCCGACGTTCGCCTCCGGGGTGCTCATCGCCGCGATCCCCGTCCTGGCGGTCTACCTGTTCCTTCAGCGCCAGATCGCCGACGGCGTCGCCGCTGGTTCCACGAAAGGCTGACATGCGCATCACCGGGTATCGAACCCTGACGACGGTCCAGGAGTGGGGCCGGCCCGTCGGCGACGCCAACGGAGTGTTCCCCGACGGCGTCACGCCGGTGCCGATCACCATCGTCGAGACCGACGCGGGGATCAGCGGCGTCGGCCTGGGTCCGCACGTGGAGATCGAGAAGATCTTCCCGGCCATCGAGGGGGAAGATCCCCGCGCGGTGACCAGCCTGTACGACCGGATGCTCCGGCACACCTTCAAGGCCGGTCACGGCGGGCTGGTGTTCGGGACGATCGGCGCACTGGACACGGCCCTGTGGGACATCAAGGCGCAGCTCGCCGGTGAGCCGCTCTGGCGGCTGCTCGGCGGGCGGGACCGACGCGTCCCGGCCTACGCGTCCGGCCTCGACATCGGTCTGACCGACGACGAGCTCGTCGCCGAGTACGAGGTCTACGCGGGGTACGGCCTGCGCGCCGCAAAGCTCAAGGGCGGCCTCGACATCGAGCGGGACCGGCACCGGCTCGCGCTGGTGCGGGAGGTGCTGACCGAGGCGGGCCACGGCCGGCGGCCCGGTCTGATGCTCGACGTCAACGAGGCGTGGTCGCGCAAGCAGGCCGTCCGGCACGTGGCCGAGCTGGAACGCACCCTCGACCTGATCTGGATCGAGGAGCCGGTCCGCCGCTGGGACGCCGAGGGTCTGGCCGCCGTCGGCCGGGGCGTCCGAGCGTCGATCGCCACCGGCGAGAACCTCACCGGGCTGGAGCAGTACCGCCCGCTGATCGGGGCGGGCGCGGTCGACATCGTCCAGATGGCCGCCGTCTGGGGTGTCACCCACTTCCTGCGGGTGGCGGCCCTGGCACATGCCCACGACCTGCCGGTCAGCCCCATCGGCAACATCCCGGTCGGGCTGCTGCACGCCGCCACCTCGGTGCCGAACCACCTGGTCAGCGAACTACAGGATCTGCGGCCGCCGGCGGGCATCGGCCTCGACCTGCACGTCGAGGACGGCGCCTTCATTCTCGGCGACACACCGGGCCTGGGCATCCGGGTCGACGAGGTGGCGATCGCAGCGGCCGGACACCGGGCCGGCGGCCCGACCGCGGGCAGCCCGAACGTCCGACCGGAGCGGGCGGGCAAACGCCTGCTGGCGGTAGCCGAGCACCTGCCCACCGCCGCACCGGAACGGGTCGAGGCCCTGCTCGCCGATGCCGTCGGGTCCCAGAACGACGTGGCGCCCCTGCGGCACTGAGCCGGCCCGCCCACAAGCGACCACTGGACCAGGATTGGTCGGATGATTACCGTGTCGATGGCGCCGACACAACGGATGCGGATCTGGCCGCCCCTGGCATACGCACCCGTACGAACCAACGACGTTGAGACGGAGCAGCAGTGAAGGCAGTTGTCTACCGGGGTGCGCGTGCTCTCGGGATCGAGGACCGTGCCCCAGAACCGCCGAGCCCCGGCCAGGTGCGGATCGCGGTGGCGTACACCGGGATCTGCGGCACGGACCTGCACATCTTCCACGGCGACATGGACGCCCGGGTGGGCGCGTCGGCAGTGCTCGGACACGAGATGTCCGGCCGCGTCGCGGCGCTGGGCGACGGCGTCACCGGGCTGACCGTCGGGCAGCCCGTCACCGTGATGCCGACCCGCGCCTGCGGGCGGTGCGCGGCGTGCCGCCGCGGCAATTCGCACATCTGCCACGCGATGGACTTCCTCGGCATCGACTCGCCCGGCGCGATGCAGTCGTCGTGGACGGTGCCGGCCGAGTTGGTGCTTCCGCTCCCCGACGATCTGCCGCTGGACCACGCGGCGCTCGTCGAGCCGGTCGCGGTGGCGGTGCACGACGTCGGACGGGCGAAGGTGACCTCCGGAGAGCACGTGGTCGTCGTCGGCGGCGGTCCGGTGGGCGTCCTCATCGCGGCCGTCGCCCGGGCGCGGGGGGCCCAGGTCCTGCTCGTCGAACCGGACGGCTTCCGACGCGGGGTCGCGTCGGGAATCGGGATCGAGGCCGTGGACCCGGGACCGACCGATGTGGTCGCGCTCGTCAACGAGCGGACCGAGGGCGCGGGCGCGGACGTCGCGTTCGAGGTGTCCGGTTCCGCCGCCGGGGTCGGCACGGCAGTGGATGTGCTGACCACCCGGGGTCGACTGGTGATGGTGGCGATCCACCCGCAGCCGCGTCCGGTGAACCTGCACCGGTTCTTCTGGCGCGAGCTGGAGCTGCTGGGCGCGCGGCTGTACCAGCGCGAGGACGTGGTGGAGGCGATCCGGCTGGTCGCGGCGGGCGTCATCCCGGCCCGGGAGTTGATCTCCCGGGTGCTGCCCGTGGCTGGTGTCACGGACGCGTTCACGGCTCTGGAGGGTGGCGGCGGCGTCATGAAGGTGCTGCTCGACTGGCGGGAGGAGGGCCGATGAGCGCCCTGTTCGACCTGACGGGACGTACCGCGTTGGTGACCGGCGCCCGGCGGGGGATCGGCCTGGCGATGGCGGAGGCCCTGGCGGTGGCCGGCGCGGACATCATCGGGGTGTCCGCGCAGTTGGAGCCCGAGGGCAGTGCGGTGCAGCAACGGGTCGAGGCGGCCGGTCGCCGGTTCACCGGCATCCGGACGGACCTGGGCGACCGGGCCGCGGTGTACCGGTTGGCCGAGGAGGCCGCGGCGGTCGCGCCGGTGGACATCCTGGTGAACAACGGCGGCACGATCGCCCGTGCGCCGGCCGCCGAGCACCCCGACGAGATGTGGGACCGGGTGTTGCAGGTGAACCTGTCCAGCCAGTTCGTGTTGAGCCGGGAGGTCGGTCGGCGGATGGTCGACCGGGGCCGCGGAAAGATCATCTTTACCGCCTCGCTGCTGAGCTTCCAGGGCGGCATCAACGTCGCGAGCTACACCGCGGCAAAGTCCGGCCTCGCCGGGCTGACCAGAGCCCTGTCCAACGAGTGGGCGGGCCGAGGGGTGAACGTCAACGCGATCGCGCCCGGGTACATCGCCACCGACAACACCCAGGCGCTCCGCGACGACCCCGCGCGCAACGACGCGATCGTGGGCCGGATCCCGGCCGGCCGGTGGGGACGCGCCGACGACCTGGCCGGCGCCACCGTGTTCCTGGCCGCCGCGGCCTCGGACTACGTGCACGGCACCGTCCTGCCCGTCGACGGCGGCTGGTTGGGCCGATGACGCCGACCTCGCCGGCCGGGCGCCCCGGCATCGTCGACGCGCACCACCACCTCTGGGTCCGTGCGCGACACCCGCAGCCCTGGATCGACCCGGACACGATGGCGGCGATCGACAACGACTTCACCCCGGCGGATCTCGCCCCGGCGGCACGCGCCGCTGGCGTCACCGAGACCGTCGTCGTGCAGTCCATCGCCTCCGTGGCGGAGACGGAGCACCTGCTGGGCATCGCCGCCGACGACCCGCTCATCAGCGGAGTCGTCGGCTGGGTCGACCTCACCGCCGACGACATCGACGAGCGCCTCGACCGGCTCCGCGCGGCACGCGGCGGGGAGCGGTTGGTCGGCATCCGGCACCTGGTCCAGTCCGAACCGGACCCGGCGTACCTCGACCGACGCGACGTCCGGCGGGGCATCGCGGCGGTCGGCGCGGCCGGTCTCGCCTACGATCTGCTGGTCCGCGACCACCAACTGCCGGCGGCCACCCGGCTCGTCCGCGACCTGCCCGAGGTGTCGTTCGTCCTGGACCACCTCGCCAAACCGGCGCTCGGCACGGGGAGCCTCGGCGACTGGCCGGCCAACCTGCGGGAGCTCGCCGCCCAGCCGAACGTCACCGCGAAGCTCTCCGGTCTGGTGACCGAGGTGGACGGATCATCCTGGACGGCCGACGACCTGCGGCCCGCCGTCGACCACGCGCTCGACGCGTTCGGACCGGACCGGCTCATGTTCGGCTCGGACTGGCCGGTGTGCCTGCTCGCCAGCTCCTACACCCGCTGGGTCGCCGTGCTCGCCGACCTGGTGGCACCACTTCGTGACGAGGAGCAGGCAGCGATCTGGCGGGAGACCGCCCACCGCGCGTACCGGCTGGAGGCGTCATGACGGACCGAGCGCTGCCCCGCCGGCCGGCGATCCGACTCACGGCGCTGGGCTTCGGCGCGGCGCAGGGCGGCAACCTGTACCGGGCGACGTCCGACGACGAGTTCGCCGCGGCCGTCGACACCGCCTGGGCCGCCGGCATCCGGTACTTCGACACCGCGCCGCACTACGGCCTCGGCCTGTCCGAACGGCGCCTCGGCGCCGCGCTGCGGTCCCGGCCGCGCGACGAGTACGTGGTCTCGACGAAGGTCGGGCGGCTGCTCGTACCCTCGCCGGAGACCGCGGGGGAGCGCGATTCGCAGGGCTTCGACGTGCCGGCCGACCTGCGGCGGGTCTGGGACTTCAGCCGCGACGGCGTACGCCGGTCGTTGGAGGCCAGCCTGGAGCGCACCGGCCTGGACCGCGTGGACGTGGTGTACCTGCACGACCCGGACGAGCACTGGGAGCAGGCGGCGACCGAGGCGGTACCCGCGCTGGTGGAGTTGCGCGATCAGGGCGTCATCGGCGCGATCGGGGCCGGCATGAACCAGTCGGCGATGCTGGCCCGGTTCGTCGAGGAGACCGACATCGACGTGGTCATGTGCGCCGGCCGGTACACCCTTCTCGAACAGGGCGCGCTCGACGACCTGCTGCCCGCCGCGCAGGCCCGTGGGGTCGGCGTGGTGATCGCCGGGGTCTACAACTCGGGGCTGCTGGCCCGCGACCAACCGCCGGCCGACGCGGTCTACAACTATCAGCAGGCGCCGCCGGAGCTGATCGAGCGGGCGCGGCGGATCGCGGCGGTCTGTCAGGCGTACGGCGTCACCCTGCCGCAGGCGGCGTTGGCGTTCGTCCGCCGGCATCCGGCCGTGGTCTCGACAGTGGTCGGCGTGCGCGACGCGGCCCAGGTGACCGAGACCCTGCGCCGGTCGGACGCGGACGTGCCGGAGCAGCTCTGGGCGGCGCTGCGCGACGCCGGGCTGCTCGGCGGGTGACGACCCACAGTTGAACGCCGTGCGCCGGCCACCCGATCCTCGGATCGGGTGGCCGGCGCCCTGTCGGAGCTACCGCCCGGTCGCTACACCGCGCTGAACCGCCACTGTTGGTTGGTGGCGCTGTGGCAGCCCCACTGCAACAGCCGGGCCCCGTCGGCAGTCGAGGCGCCGTTGACATCCAGGCAGAGCCCGCTGAGCGCGCTCTTGACCGTGTAGATCCCGGCGGTGCCGGTCGCCGTCACGGTGAACTTCTGCTGGTTGGAGTTGTTGCAGGTGGTGTGTTGCAGGAAGGCGCCCTGCGCGGTCGAGCCCCCGACGACGTCGAGGCACTTGCCGCTGTGCACCGCCTTGAGGTAGACGGCGCCGCCGCCGGCGTCCACCGCCTGCCACTTCTGGTTGTTACCGCCGGTGGCCGCCCACTGCACGACCTGGGCGCCGTCGGCGGTGGAGTTGCCGCTGACGTCCATCAGCTTGCCGCTGTGCTGCGCCGTGAGGGTCCAGGTCCGGCCGGCGATCCCTCCGCCGTCGCTGCCGGGGACCCCCACGCCGTTGCCACCGAAGGTGAACGCGTCGAGGTCGAACCAGTTGGACGAGCTGCCCTTGAACACCATGTAGAGCGTGTGCGTCCCGGACAGGGCCGCGACGCTCACCGCCGGCGTGGACTGGTAGGTGTCCCAGCCGCCGGTGCTGGGCACCGTCGTGGTGGCCAGCAGCGTGCCGGTGGGCGAGTCGGCCCGCAGCTCGATGGAACCCCCACCGCTCGGCGACGACAGGCGGTAGCTGACGGTGCTGATGCCCGACAGGCTCATCGGGTTGAACGCCACCCAGTCGTTGTTGGAGATGTCACCGACGCGCTTGCCGCTCTCCGCGGCGGCCTGGTCGACGATCCGCACGCCGGACTGGCTGCTGAAGTACTCGGCCTGCTTGTGCTTGGGTTGCAGGATCGCCGTCGCGTAGCCGGTCAGCGGCGCCGCGCCGCCCGAGCCACCGTTGTCGGTGTAGCGGGCGTTGAGCACGTAGTACAGGTTCGCGCCCTCGGGGTGCCCACCGAGCAGGTCGGTGGAGATGGTGCCCGAACAGCCCGGGTACTCGGTGGTCTCGTGGGCGTGGTCGTCGTGGCCGAGGGCCGGGTTGACGAACACCTTGGTGCAGTCGATGGCCGCGCCGCCGGGGTCGGAGACACTCACCGTGTACGAGACCTTGTCGCCGAAGTTCAGCATGCCGCCGTTGGGCGGCACGTTGATGGTGACGACCGGGGCGGTGTTGCCGACGGTGATCTGTACGTTGGCGAAGCCGGTCCTGCCGGTGTTGTCGGTGACCTTCAGCTGTGCGGTGTAGTTGCCGTTGGTCGTGTAGGTGTACGTCGGGTTGGCCGCCGTGGACGTGCCGCCGTCACCGAAGGTCCACTGGTAGCTGAGGGTGTTGCCGGCGTCCGGGTCCGTCGTGCCGGCGCTGCTGAACTGGACGGTCAGCGGGGCGCTGCCGCTGGTGGGCGTGCCGACGGCCTTCGCGATCGGTGAGCGTCCACCCTGGATGTAGTCGATGCGGTAGAGCCCGGAGTCGTTGTTGCCGCCGCCGAAGTTGGAGCCCCACTCCAGCAGGTACAGCGAGCCGTCCGGGCCGAACTCCATGTCCATCGGCTTGTTGAAGTTGCCGCCGGGCAGGAAGGGGTTGGTCCGGGTGACCGCCGTCGACGAGTCGAAGTGCGTTTCCTTGATGAAGTTGCGCGACCACTCGTAGAAGAAGTGCACGCCGTCGTAGTAGGCCGGGAACTTCGTCGCCGACGGGTTCGCCGCGTTGTAGCGGTAGACCGGCCCACCCATCGGCGCCGACCCGCCGGAGCCCAGCTCCGGGAAGGTCGTCGAGGCGGGATAGCCGTACCAGATGTTGGGCGCGACGATCGGCTTGAGGTTGACCAGGCCGGTGTTGTTGGGCGAGTTGTTGACCGGGGCGTTGCAGTTGAACTTCGCCCCGACGACGCCGGTGTCCGGGTTGAACGGCGCGTACGGCTGGTTGTTGCCGTGGCAGAACGGCCAGCCGTAGTTGCCGGCGGTCTTGATCACGTTGAGTTCGACGAGCCCCTCGGGGCCCCGGTTGGTGGTCGGCGGGTTGCGGTCGGGGCCGTAGTCCGCCAGGTAGACCCAGCCGGTCGCCGGGTCGATCGAGAAGCGGAACGGGTTGCGGAAGCCCATGGCGTAGACCTCGGGTCGGGTCTGCGCCGTGCCCTGGGGGTAGAGGTTGCCCGTCGGGATGGTGTAGCCACCGGTGGCCGAGGGCTTGATGCGCAGCAGCTTGCCCCGCAGGTCGTTGGTGTTTCCGGCGGAGCGGGCGGCGTCCAGGTACGACTTGCCGGAGCGCCAGTCGAGCGGGGCGTAGCCCTGCCAGTTGGGGTCGAGGTTGGGCGGGGTGTCGTCGCCGGTGCCGATGTAGAGGTTGCCGTCCGGCCCGAACTCGATGTAGCCGCCGGTGTGCCCGGGTTCGGCGAAGGTCCGGTCCCGGTACGCGGGAATGTCGATGATTCGGGCCTCGGTGGACAGGTTGAGCGTGTCACCGGTGAGCGTGTAGCGGGAGACCCGGTTGACGTCGGTCGTGCTGCTCGCCGGTGAGTGGTACAGGTAGACGTACCCGTTGCTGGCGAACGCCGGGTCTATCGCGACGCCGGTGAGACCGTCCTCACCGCCGGTGTAGACGCTCAGCGTGGCGGCGGTGACGGTGCTGTTCGTGCTCGGCTTGAAGATCTTGACCTGTCCGCCGCGCTGGACGTAGAGCACACGCCCGTCCGGCAGCACGGCCAGCGCCATCGGGTCGGCGGTGTTGTCGTCCAGGGTGCGCTTCTCGAAGTTGCTCCAGACGGTGCCGCCGCAGTCGCCGGGCACGTTGCCGGCGGCCCACTTGACGCCACCGAGCACGTGGTTGCGGAAGTTCGTCTCGCTGTACGACTCGATCGCGTGGCCCATCGCGGTGGCCCACACCCGTCCGCCGCCGGTGTTGCGGCACCACGAGATCGGGTGGTCCGGGCCCATCGCCCGCGCGCCCGGGTTGTACGTGCGCTCGTCGGCCGTCACCAGGACGTGCACGTTGCCGCGCGGGTTGGAGTCGAAGTTGTACCACTCCTCGCTGCGGCTCCAGCGGTCCGGCAGGCCAGCCGTCGACGGATGCTGTTTGTCGGCGACGATGGCGGTGCCGGCCAGCACTCCGGGGGAGTGCTCGGGCATGTGGGCCCCGCCGTTCATCATCTGGTCCCACCACGGGTACTCGGTCTCGATACCCATGTCGGTGGCGTTGTGCACGCCGACGATGCCCTTGCCGCTGGCGAGGTAGCCCTCGATGGCCTGGCGCTGGGAGGCGGAGGTCCAGACCATGCCGGAGGTCTGGAACATGATGACGACGTCGAAGGTGGCGAGGTTCGCGGGCGTGAAGACGCTCGCGTCCTCGGTCTGCACCAGCTCGAAGTTGTTCGCGGCGGCCTGCTGCTGGAACATCGAGATCCCGGCGGGGATCGAGTCGTGCCGGTAGCCGGCGGTCTTGGTGAACAACAGGGCGCGGAACGCCGGGGCGGCCGATGCCGGCGGGGCCAGGCCGAGGGCCACTAACAGTCCGACGATCAATCCGATGATCATTGTGGGGCGACGCATGCCGTCTCCTAGGTCTGGGCGGGCAACTGGCGATTGCGAGCACGGGCCGACAGCGCGTCAGGTCGTGCCTGGGCGCGCGTGGGCCACGGGTGTGCTGGTCGCGGTCGTCGTGCCGTCCGCCGAAACGGCAGTCAGCCCCGCTGGATGTCACACAGCGTGATGTGGGCTGTGGTCTCGTCCATGGTCTGCGAGGTCAGGATGAGTCATCTATCGATAGGTGTCAATGTAACGTCCAGCGTCGGATGTTACCCCCAAGTAGGGGTGGTCGGGCCTGACGCGCCTGAGTCAGCACTCGAGCCGATCGAGTGCCGGGCCTGGCAGTCGCCGCAGATCGAGGATTGCGGACCCGCATCCAAACATCTATCTTCATACGTGTGATGTTTCCTCGATGTCAAGGAAATGTTTGCACCATAAAAACGCAATTTCCGCTGGGGCCTGCGAAAGTCCGTCGCTCAGCGCATCCAACGGCCTACCGGCCGGTGTACGGATCTCATCGATGACTACTATCTGTAAGGGCTATCGGGATGGCAGATCCACAACCGGCGCCGCTGCTGGCCCTGCGGGGCATCGGCAAGTCCTTTCTCGGTGTGCGCGTCCTCGACGGTGTCGACCTCGATGTGGCGCCGGGTGAGGTGCACGCGGTCGTCGGTGAGAACGGCGCCGGAAAGTCGACGCTCATGAAGATCATTTCGGGTGCGTACACCCCGGACGAGGGCACCGTCGAGTTCGCTGGCCAACCGCGCGTGTTCCACGGCCCCCGCGACGCGCAGCGGGCCGGCGTCGGCATCATCCACCAGGAGTTCAACCTCCTGCCCGAGCGCACCGTCGCGGAGAACGTCTATCTGGGCCACGAGCCGGTCCGGCGCGGCCTTGTCGACCGCCGCGAGATGCTCGACCGCACCCGGCGCCTGCTCGCCTCGATCGGGGAGACCGCGCTGCCAGCCGACTCCCGGGTGGGGCGGCTCGGTGTCGCCCAGCAACAGGTCGTCGAGATCGCCAAGGCGCTCGCCCTGGACGCCCGGCTGCTCATCATGGACGAGCCGACCGCGGCGCTGGCAGACCAGGAGGTCGAGCTCCTCTACGGTCTGGTCCGCCGGCTCCAGGAACGCGGCATCGGCCTGCTCTACGTCTCGCACCGGCTCACCGAGGTCTTCGACCTGTCCAGCCGGATCACGGTCCTCAAGGACGGTCGCCGGGTGACCACTGTGGTCACTGCGCGGACCAGCACGGACGAGCTGGTGCGGCACATGGTCGGCCGCGAGCTGTCCAGCTACTACCCGCCGCGGGCCGACCCCGGCGACCGCGGACCGGTGCGACTCACCGTGCGCGGCGGGGGCAACCGGAAGCTGCGGGGGGTGGACCTCGAGTTGCGCGCCGGCGAGGTGCTCGGCGTCGGCGGCCTGCAGGGTTCCGGACGATCGGCGCTGGCCCGTGCGCTCTTCGGGGTGGCCCCGTTCACGACCGGCGACGTGAAGCTGGACGGCGAGTCGGTGCGGCTGCGCTCGCCGCGTGCCGCGATGCGGGCGGGCATCGCGTACGTCACCGAGGACCGCAAGGGTGAGGGCATCGTGGCCCGGCAGTCGGTGCTGGACAACGCGCTGCTCGCCAGCCGGGCCGTGTTCGCGGCGCGGTCCGGTCGCGCCGCCCGCACCGCACGGGTGCGTGAGCTGCTCGACGCCGTGGAGGTCCGCGCCGCCGGCGACGACCAGGAGATCCGCTTTCTCTCCGGCGGCAACCAGCAGAAGGTCGTCCTGGCCCGGTGGCTCGCGCTGACACCACGGATCCTGCTCTTCGACGAGCCGACCCGGGGCATCGACGTGGGCGCGAAGTCGGCCATCCACGATCTCGTCCGCCGCCTCGCCACCGACGGGGCGGCCGTTCTGATGATCTCGTCGGAGTTGCCGGAGCTCCTCGGCATGAGCGACCGGATCGTCGTCCTTCGGGACGGCCGGATCGCGGGCGAGCTGCCCGCCGGCGCGACCGAGGAGGACGTCGTCGCCCTCGCGGTCGGCGCCGTCCGGGAGGCCGCCGCATGAGCGCGAGGAGTGAGCCGGGTTTGCGAGCCCCGCAGTCGCGAATGGAGAAAGCCGCGTGACCGCCCTGTCGCTTCGTCCGGCTCGACGTGCCGTGCCGGGCGTGTTCGTGGCCCTGGCCCTCACTCTGGTCATCGGCGGGCTTGTCGTCATGCTCGACGGCGGCCAGCTCTTCAACCAGTCGACGACGGTGAGTCTGCTGCACGTCGCGGCCGGCCTCGGGCTCGTCGCCGTCGGGCAGACCCTGGTCATCCTCGGTGGTTCGCTCGACCTCTCGGTGGCGTTCGTGATCAGCCTCAGCACCCTCGTGGCGGCCGAGGCGATGAACGGCAGCGACGGCGCGCTGCTCCCGGCGATCGGGCTGGCGCTCGCGGTCAGCGCTGCGATCGGGCTGCTCAACGGTGTGCTCGTCACCAAGCTGCGGATCAACGCGTTCATCGCGACCCTCGGCGTCGGGTTGCTGCTCAAGGGCTATCTCGACAACGGCTATGACGGCCCGGCCGGCGAGAGCGCCCCGGCTCTCGTGCGGACTCTCGGGTACCAGCGGATCGGGCCGGTCCCGGTGTCGTTCCTGCTGCTGCTGGCCGTGACCGCGGTGGCCTGGTTCGCGCTGGCGCGTACCCGCTTCGGCCACCACCTCATCGCCGTCGGCGGCGATCCGGAGGTCGCCCGGCTCTCCGGCGTCCGCAACGACCGGGTCCTCATCACCGCCCACGTGCTGTGCTCCCTCTGCGCCGGCCTGGCCGGCGTCTACCTGGCCAGCCGACTCGGCTCCGGCGCCCCACGGGTGGGCACCGAGGGGCTGTACGACCTGGAGTCGATCGCCGCGGTGGTGCTCGGCGGCACCGCCCTCGCGGGCGGGCGCGGGGGAGTGCTCGGCACGGTCGGCGGCGTACTGCTGCTGGCCAGCATCGACGCGGTGTTCAACCAGCTCGAGGTCGACGCGTTCTTCAAGCAGGTGATCCGCGGCGTGATCATCATCGCCGCGGTCGCCGTCTATGCCCGACGGGCCATGCGAAAGGCGGGGTCCTGACCATGCGGGTCGCCGAACGTCGTCCGCTTCCACTACGGATCCGCACCGACGGGATCGCGCCGATCGTCGCGCTCCTGGCGGTTCTGCTGATCCTCGTCGCGATCGTCCAGCCCGACTTCCTCGCGCCCTCGTCGCTGATGTCGTTCCTCGGGCGCTCCGCGCCGATCATCCTGCTCGCCGCCGGTCAGTACTTCGTGATCGTCTGCGGGGAGTTCGACCTCTCCGTCGGCTCCCTGGTCACGGCGCAGGTGGTCGTCGCCGCCCGGCTCATCGACAGTGATCCGTCGCGCACGTGGCCGGTGGTCGTGCTGCTGCTCGTCGGCGGCGCGCTCGTCGGGCTGGTCAACGGTCTGGTCACGACGGTGCTGCGGGTGCCGTCCTTCATCACCACCCTCGGCATGTTCCTGATCCTGGTCGGCGCGGTGTACCTGTGGTCCGACGGTGCGCCGAAGGGTGGGCTCTCCGAGGAGTTCCGCCGCTTCGGTCGGCGAGCCATCGAGGACGTCCCGCTGCTGGGCCGGATCCCGTACGCGCTGCTCGTCCTGGTGGTCGTCGCGGCGATCGCCGTCGTGCTGACGCGCTCCGACTTCGGTCGCACGCTGGTCGCCGTCGGGGACAATCCGCGTACCGCCGAGCTGAGCGGCGTACGTGTCGCGCGCACCAAGACGATCGCGTTCATGCTCAGCGGCCTCGCGGCGGCGGTCGCGGCGATCCTGCTGGGCGGGTACAGCGGGGTGTCGTTCCAGGCCGGCGTCGGGCTGGAGTTCGGGGCGATCACCGCCGTCGTGCTCGGTGGGGTCGCCCTCGGCGGCGGCCGCGGTTCGGTCGTCGGGGCGATGCTCGGTGCCCTGACCCTCGAGACGCTCTTCGCGCTGATGAACTTCACCGGCGTCTCCGGTGCCCTCAGATCGACCGTCCAGGGCCTGATCATCCTGCTCGCCGTGGCGGTCTCGTCCCTGCGTTCCTCCTCCTCCAGATAAAGGTGATTCGATGAGACGATCCATGACCGCCCTGGCCGCGGCGAGTGTCCTGGTGCTCGCGGGATGCGCCACCGACGAGCCGACGGCGTCACCGTCGGGCACCGCCTCCGCGGCGGCCGGGTCGGGCACCGGGGAGCAGTCCAAGTTCTTCGTGCAGGCTGACTACGACAACGAGCTGGCCCTGCTCGACACCGCCCCGACGGGCCCGGCCGACAAGCCGTGGGAGCAGGTGCTCAACCCGAAGATGGTGGACACCGCGAAGTTCAAGAAGCCCGGCAAGCACAAGATCTGCTTCTCCAACGCGGCGCTGAACAACCCCTGGCGGCAGGTCGGGTTCAAGACCATGCAGGCCGAGGTCGAGGCGCAGCGGAGTCGGATCAGCGAGTTCGTGCACGTCGACGCCGAGGGCAAGGACCAGAAGCAGATCGCCGACATCAACGACCTGCTCGGCAAGAAGTGCGACGCCCTCATCGTCTCGCCGAACACCACCGCCACGCTCACCCCGGCCGTCGAGGCCGCCTGCCAGGCGGGCCTTCCGGTGGTCGTCTTCGACCGGGGGGTCAACACCACCTGCCCGGTGACGTTCATCAACCCGGTGGGCGGCTACGGCTTCGGCCACGTCGGCGCGGAGTTCGTCAGCCAGAAGATGAAGCCCGGCGGGAAGCTGCTGGCCCTGCGCATCCTGCCCGGCGTCGACGTGCTGGAGACCCGCTGGTCCGCCGCGAAGATCGCGCTGGACAAGGCGAAGGTCGACGTCGTCGGGGTCGAGTTCACCGACGGCGACCCGGCGAAGACCAAGAAGATCGTGAACGACTACATCCAGCGGTACGGCACCATCGACGGGGTCTGGATGGACGCCGGAGCGGTCGCCGTGGCGGCGGTCGAGGCGTTCCAGGACGCTGGCAAACCCGTACCGCCGATGAACGGCGAGGACCAGCTCGACTTCCTGAAGCTGTGGAAGGACAAGAAGCTCACCGCCATCGCGCCGACCTACCCGACGTACCAGTGGCGGACGCCGATCATCGCCGCGCTGAGCATTCTCGACGGCACCCAGGTCTCCAACCCGTGGAAGCTGCCGCAGCCGACGATCACCCAGGACAACCTGGACCAGTACCTCGACGCGAGCATGCCGCCGCTGCACTACGCGATGTGCGGCTGCCGCGACCTGCCCGGCTATCCGCAGCGCTGGAAGTAGGTTCGCGGTGTACGCCATCGGCGTCAATCCCTGGGTGTGGGCCTCGCCGGTCGACGACGAGGCCCTCGCCCGGCTGATCCCGCGGATCGCCTCCTTCGGGTTCGACGCGGTCGAGCTGCCGATCGAGCAGCCCGGCGACTGGGATCCGGTCCGCACGCGGGACCTGCTGGCCGCGCACGGCCTCGTCGCGGCCGGGGTCTGCGCGGTGACCCCGCCCGGGCGGGATCTGGTGGACGCGGCGCCGGCCGTCGTCGAGTCGACCGTCGGGTACCTCATGGGGTGTGTGGCGAGCGCGGCGTCGGTCGGCGCGCCCTGTGTCGGTGGCCCGGTGTACGCGGCGGTCGGTCGTACCTGGCGGATGTCGGCGGCGGCCCGGGCGGCGTGCTACGCCGACTTCCGGCGGGCTCTCGCGCCGGTCGCCGACCGGGCCGGCGAGTGCGGCGTGAGCATCGGCGTCGAGGCGCTGAACCGCTACGAGACGAGCGTGGTCAACACCGTCGAGCAGACGATCGAGCTGATCGACGGCCTGCCCCCGAGCGTCGGCATCATGATCGACACGTATCACATGAACATCGAGGAGGCCGACCCCTACGCGGCCCTCGCGCTGGCCGGTCCGCACATCAAGCACGTCCAGGTCAGCGGCACCGACCGGGGCGCGCCCGGTGCGGATCACTTCGACTGGCCCCGCTTCTTCACCGTCCTGCGGGGCACCGACTACCGCGGCGCGGTCTGCATCGAGTCGTTCACGGCAGACAACGCGACCATCGCCACCGCGGCGTCGATCTGGCGGTCCCTGGCCCCCTCACAGGACCGCCTCGCCGTTGACGGCCTGCACCACCTACGGAAGGTCGTCGCCTGACCCGGCGTCGGCACGCCCACGTTGTTAGCGCTAACCACCATCCGCCACCCTCCGAACCCGCCTCGTCGAGGCGTCCCCCACCCCCCACCAGCACAGGAGACCGTCCCGTGTCCCTCTCATCCATCTCCGTGGCGCGCAGGCTCTTCGCCGGCGCCGCCACGGCGGCACTGACCGCTCTGGTCGCCGTTACCGTCTCGGCCACACCGGCTTCCGCGGCGACCACCACCCTCTACGCGTCCCCGTCCGGCAGCGGCAGCACCTGCTCCGCCAGCCAGCCGTGCTCGCTGGCCGGCGCGCAGGCCGCGGTACGGACGCTCAACAGCTCCATGTCCGGCGACATCGTCGTGGAGCTGGCCGATGGCGTGTACCGGCTCACCTCGCCGATGCGGCTGACCGCCGCCGACTCCGGCACCAACGGCTACCAGGTGATCTGGCGGGCCGCGGCCTCGGCCCGCCCGACGATCAGCGGCGCACGCGCGGTCACCGGGTGGTCGCTCGTCGACTCCGGAAAGAACATCTGGCGGGCCAGCGTCCCGGCCGGGCTCGACAGCCGCCAGCTCTACGTCAACGGCGCCGTCGCCACCCGGGCGCGGACGGCCGTCAATCGCGCCGACTTCACCTTCACCACGAGCGGCATGCGGTTCAGCAACAGCGCGCTGAACTACCTCAACAACCTCGGCAACCAGAACCGGGTCGAGGTGGAGAGCGTCGGCTCGTTCACCGACCGGTACTCGCCGGTGCAGAGCATCAGCGGCAACTTCCTGACCATGCAGCAGCCGGCCTGGAACAACAACACGTTCGGCTTCGACACCCTGTCCCGCCCGCACCGGGCCGGCCCGTTCTACCTGGCCAACGCGTACGAGTTCCTCGACTCGCCGGGTGAGTGGTATCTCAACCCCGGCAGCGGCCAGCTCAACTACATCCCGCTGGCCGGGCAGAGCATGAGTTCCGTCAGCGTGGAGCTGCCGCAGCTGCAGTCTCTGGTCAACGTCGGCGGCACCTACGACGCGCCCGCGCACCACATCTCGTTCAGCGGGATCACCTTCACCGGCACCAGCTGGCTCGGCCCGAGCAGCAGCAACGGTTTCGCCGACCAGCAGACCGGCGCGCACATCGTCGGCACCTGGGCCCGCCCGTCCGACGCGTTGACCTCCTGCCAGGAGGGTTGCCCGCTGTTCGAGGCCACCCGCCCGAGCTGGGCCCAGATGCCGGCCGCCGTGCAGGTCTCGGCCGCCAACACCATCGCCTTCAGCGACTCCCAGTTCGTCAACCTGGGGCAGACGGCAATCGGTATCGGCAACGACGCCAACGCCAACGCCAGCGGCGTCGGCCTGGGCGCCAGCAACATCACGGTCACCCGCTCCGAGATCGCCCGCAACTCGGCCGGCGGCATCGTGGTCGGCGGCGTACGCGCCGACGCCCACCACCCCAGCGACCAGCGGATGGTCAACCGGAACATCACCATCAGCAACAGCCGAGTGCACGACCTCGGCCTGGAGTACCGCGGCGTGGTCTCGATCCTGACCACCTACGTGAACACCGCGCTCGTCTCGCACAACGAGGTCTACAACATGCCGTACACCGGCCTCTCGGTCGGGTACGGCTGGGGCGCCAACGACGCCGGCGGCAGCAACCACTACGCCAACCGGGGTCTCTACAACTACCAGCCCCGCTACTCCACGGCGACCACCGCCGCCAACAACCAGGTCATCGGCAATTACATCCACGACGTGATGCAGCAGATGACCGACGGCGGCTGCATCTACACGCTGTCGGCGAACCAGGGCGGGACCATCAACGAGAACTACTGCCTGCGGACCAACGGCTGGTTCGGGCTCTACTTCGACGAGGGCTCGCGCTACTACACCGCCCGCAACAACGTGTTCTCCTCCACCGGCACCTGGGCCACCGCCAACTACTACTACGCCGAGAACATGGGCAACTTCACGGTCACCAACAACTGGTCGACCAACGGCAGCACGAACGTGACCAACGGCGACCGCGGCAACGTCGTCAACGGCAACGTCACGGTCTCGAACGGCAGTTGGCCGTCCGGCGCGCAGACGGTGATCAACGCTGCCGGCGTGCAGAGCGGCGGCAGCACCAACCCGCAGAACGTGCAGCTCATCGGCGTCCAGTCGGGTCGCTGCGCCGAGATCGGCAACTCCAGCACCACCAACGGGACGCAGGCCCAGCTCTGGGACTGCATCAGCGGCGCCGCCAACCAGCGGTGGACCCACACCGCGAGCCGGCAGCTCATGGTGTACGGCACCAAGTGTCTGGACGCCTCGGGTCAGGGCACCACCAACGGCACCGCCGTGGTGATCTGGGACTGCAACGGCCAGGCCAATCAGCAGTGGAACGTCAACGCCAACGGCACGATCACCGGCGCGCAGTCGGGTCTCTGCCTGGACGCCAACGGCGCCGCGACGGCGAACGGCACGAAGCTCATCCTCTGGGCGTGCAACGGCGGCACCAACCAGCAGTGGCAGCTGCGGAGCTGATATTCGGTTCGCCCCGGCCGGCCGCACCCCGGCCGGGGCGCCCCGGCGGCAGGCCGCCGACAGATCGGGGCCCGTCATTGCTGCCGGTCATCGACCAGCAGAAGTGTTAACGCTAACCCGAAACAGGTCACGCCCACCCCAGGGGCGTACCCCGGCATGGGAGTGAATTCATGGAAACCAACGGTGCGCTTCATCCCGCCGCCCCACCGCAGCGCTGGCGGTCGGGGCTGGCCGCGGCGGCCGCGACCCTGCTCGCCGCCGGCACCCTCGTCGGGGTGAACGCGGCGCCCGCGGCGGCGGCGACGGTGGACACCAACGCCTGGTACGTCCTGATCAACCGCACCAGCGGCAAGGCGTTGGACGTGTACGGCCAGGCCACCAACGACGGCGCGCGGATCACCCAGTGGACGCGCAACAACGGCAGCAACCAGCAGTGGCAGTTCGTGGATTCCGGCGGCGGTTTCTACCGGTTGAAGTCGCGGCTCTCCGGCAAGGTCCTCGACGTCAGCGGCGCGTCGACCGCCGACGGGGCGGCGATCGTGCAGTGGACCGACAACAACGCGGCCAACCAACAGTTCCGGCTGGCCGACTCCGACGCCGGAAACGTCCGGCTGATCGGTCGGCAGAGCGGCAAGGCCGTGGAGGTCCAGGGCGCCTCGACCGCCGATGGCGCCAACGTCGTCCAGTACGCCGACCTCAACGGCGCCAACCAGCAGTGGCAGCTGGCCAAGGTGTCGGGTGACACCGGGACCGGTGGAGGATGCGGCAAGAGCCCCACGTTGGCCAACGGCACCCACACGATCCAGAGCAACGGCAAGAGCCGCAGCTTCATCCTGCGGCTTCCCGCCACCTACTCCAGCAGCACCCGCTATCGGTTGATCTTCGCGTTCCACTGGCGGGGCGGCACCGCGGCCGAGGTCAACTCGGGCGGCACGAGTGGGACGCCGTGGTCCTACTACGGGCAGCAGGAGCAGTCGAACAACACCGCGATCCTCGTCGCGCCGCAGGGCCTCGGCAACGGCTGGGCCAACTCCGGCGGCGAGGACATCACCTTCGTCGACGACATGATCCGGTTGATCGAGGCGGATCTCTGCGTCAATACGGCGCAGCGTTTCGCGCTCGGCTTCAGCTACGGCGGTGGCATGAGCTACGCGCTGGCGTGTGCGCGGGCGAACGTGTTCCGGGCGGTGGCGGTGTTCAGCGGCGCCCAGCTCAGCGGGTGCAGCGGCGGCACCCAGCCCATCGCGTACTTCGGTCTGCACGGCATCACCGACTCGGTGCTTTCCATCTCCTCGGGGCGGTCGTTGCGGGACACGTTCGTCCGTAACAACGGCTGCGCCGCGCAGAGCCCGCGGGAGCCGGCCGCGGGCAGCCGTACGCACATCACCACCGCCTACTCCGGGTGCCGGGCCGGATATCCGGTGCAGTGGGCGGCGTTCGACAACGGCCACATGCCGGGGCCGGTGGACGGCACGTACGCCGAGAGCGGCATCACGACCTGGACCAAGGGCGAGGTGTGGCGGTTCTTCGCGCAGTTCTAGCGATCCCGCTCGGCGACCGCCCCCTGCGATCGTACGGGGGGCGGCACGTCGAAACATGGAAGTAGTTGAATTCGACGAAACGGCTCCGTAATATGACCGGCGTCTGCTGTTAACGCTAACAGTGGGCTCGTAGACATTCATGATGCCCGCCTCATCCGGGCGGCTGTCCCTGGTGGACGGCATCACGAAAGGATGCTCCCGCATGAAGCGAATCGTCCGAGCCCGACACTGGGGGCGGGCAGCGGCGGCCGGGCTGCTCCTGGCCGCCGTCCTCGTGGGCCTGCGCGTCCCGGTGGCCCAGGCACTGGAGAACGGCGTCGCCCGGACACCTCCGATGGGGTGGAACAGCTGGAACTCGTTCGGTTGCAACATCAACGAGGGGCTGATCCGGCAGACGGCCGATGCGATGGTCAGCAACGGCATGCGCGATCTGGGCTACCAGTACGTCGTGGTCGACGACTGCTGGTTCAACCCGAACCGCGACAGCTCCGGCAATCTCCAGGGCGACCCAACCCGCTTCCCCAGCGGGATGAAGGCGCTCGGCGACTACCTGCACGCCCGAGGGCTGAAGTTCGGCCTCTACCAGGTGCCGGTCGACAAGACCTGCGCCCAGTACTTCAACAGCTACCCGGGCGCGACCGGCAGCCAGGGCCACGAGGCACAGGACGCGCGGCAGTTCGCCGCCTGGGGCGTCGACTACCTCAAGTACGACTGGTGCTCTCCGAACGGCAGCATCAACGATCAGGTCACCACCTTCGCGAAGATGCGTGACGCGCTGGCCGCGACCGGCCGGCCGATCGTCTACAGCATCAACCCCAACAGCATCCACGCCAAGACCGGTCCGCAGCGCAACTGGGGCGACGTGGCGAACATCTGGCGGACCACCGAGGACATCACCAACGCGTGGGACACCGGGCAGACCAACGGCTACCCGATGGGCATCCAGAACATCATCAACGTCAACGTTCCCCTGGCGCCCTACGCGCGACCGGGTGCGTTCACCGACCCGGACATGATGGAGGTCGGCCGGGGCGGCATGAACGACACCGAGATGCGCAGCCACTTCGCGATGTGGGCCGTCATGGCGTCGCCGCTGATCGCCGGCAATGACGTGCGCAGCATGAACTCCGCGACGCAGACCATCCTCAAGAACGGCAACCTGATCGCCATCAACCAGGACTCCCTCGGGTTGCAGGCCAGCCAGGTCTCGTTCGACGGCACCCGCCGCGTGCTCGCCAAGCGGCTGGCCAACGGTGACGTCGCCGTCGCCCTGTTCAACCAGGGCGGTTCGACCACGACGATCTCCACCACGGCCGCCGCGGTCGGCAAGTCCGGCAGCTCGTTCACCCTGGTGGAGGCCTGGAGCAACGCCACCACCACCAGCACGGGCAGCATCTCGGCCAGCGTCCCGGCGCACGGCACGGTGGTGTACCGGGTCAGCGGCGGCGGCACCAGCACCCCGCCGCCGACGACGCCCCCGCCGTCGACCACCTCCTTCGCGCTGGCCAGCGTCGCCTCGGGCCGCTGCCTGGACATCCCGCAGAGCAACACCGCCAATGGCACCCAGCCGGTGATCTGGGACTGCAACGGGGCCGCCAACCAGCGCTGGACGGCCAACGGGCAGACCCTCCAGTCGCTCGGCAAGTGCCTGGACGCGCCCACCAACGCCACGGCGGGCAGCAAGGTCCAGATCTGGGACTGCAACGGCGGGGCCAACCAGCGGTGGACCCTCAACGCGAACGGCACGATCAGCGGGGCGCAGTCCGGCCTGTGCCTCGACGTCAACAACAACGGGACCGCCAACGGCACCACGGTGCTCCTCTGGACCTGCACCGGGGCCGCCAACCAACGGTGGACCCAGCGCTGACGCAAGCACCGACAGGTCCGGGCCGGGGCGGCGTCGCCCCGGCCCGGACCTGCGTCGTCGCCGGTCGCCCGCCCGTCCGCCGCGACCGGGCCCGGGCGTGGCCGGGTGGCCCTCCGGATCAGGTCGCGGTGACCGTCCTCGTCGCCTGGATGGTCAGCCCGGTCGACGCGTCGTAGCGCACCGGAATGGGGTCGGTGAGTTCACCGACGAACGATCCGTCGACGTGGTCGAGGAAGCCGATGAGCGACCAGTCGCCGTCCGCTCCCGGGACCAGCCGGGGCGCGTACAGGTGCGGGTGGGTGACCGGCCGGGCGGCCGCGATGTCCCACGGCCCGCGGACGCTCCGCCCGGTCGCCACCCAGATCCGGTGGTCGTCGCGCCGGGCGCTGGCGGTCGCGTCGGTGGAGAACAGCAGCAGGGGCTGCCCGCCGACGACCGCGACCTGGGGCACCTCCAGGTGACCGAACCCCGCCGGCGTCGACAGCGGCGGTCGGACGGTCCAGGTGAGCAGGTCGGGGGAGGTGGCGTGGCCGACGACGCCCCGCGTGTCCGCTGTTCCCGTGTTGGCGCGTGCCGTGATGAGCATGTGCCAGCCGTCGCCGTCCGGGTCGGGAAACACCCAGGGGTCGCGCCACGCCTGCTCGTACCACAGGTCGGTGTCGAGCAGCTCGTACCACGTCGGGTCGGCCTGCACGACCGGCCCGCAACCGTGGCGATGCCAGGTGATCAGGTCGTCGGAGACGGCCAGACCGATCCGTTGGACGAGCCCGTCCTCGGCGCGGGAGACCCCGGTGTAGTAGAGGTACCACCGCCCGTCCGGCCCGCGGACCGTGCACCCGGTCCAGGTCGCGAGGTCGTCCCAGGCCGGGGCGTCGGCGGGGACCACGGCGTCGGCGACCAGACGCCACGTGTGCAGGTCCGTCGAGACGGCGTGGCCGATCGAGGCGCGGCGGTGGCGGCGGTGCGGGTCGTGCAGGGCGCGGGACGCGCGCAGGAAGAACACGTGCCAGAGGCCGTTGTCGTCCCGCGCGTACCAGCTGTCCCACACCCAGTGGTCGGCTAGACGGAGCATGGCCGAAAACGTAGCACTTAACCGGTTTAGCCGACGAGGACGTCGACCCCGCCCGGGTCGCGGGTCGGCCCGGGTCAGTCGGCGGGGGCCGCGAGGGACCGGCGTCGGCGCAGCGGCATCGCGACGAGTGACGGCTCTGCGTCGCCACCGTCCAGGAGCAGCTCGACCGCCCGCCGCCCCATCTGCTCGTGGGGCAGCGCCGTGGTGGCGAGGCTGGGGCGCAGCCAGGCGGCGATCGGGTCGTCGTCGAACGAGATCACCGAGATGTCGTCCGGGACGCTCAGGCCCGCCTCGCCGAGCGCCTGGTAGGCGCCGAAGGCCAGCCGGTCGTTCATGCAGATGACCGCGCTGGGTCGCGACGGCCTGCTCAGGAGCCCGCGCATGGCGGCGTAGCCGTGCTCGGGCAGCCACTCGGTGCAGAAGCACTCCGCGAGGAGGCTGACGCCCGCGTCGCCCAGCGCCTGCTGGATGCCGCGCAGGCGGGCCCGGGCGGCGAGGGAGATCTCCGGGTCGCCCTCCTTGAGCCGGTTGCGGCCGATCAGCGCGATGGCGTCGCGGTGGCCGTGCTCCAGCAGGGCGGTGGCGACGGTGCGACCCGCCCGGTCGTCGTCGGGAAGGACGCAGGGCAGGCCGTCGGCGCTGGTGGCGTTGAGCAGCACCACCGGGCCGCCGAGGATGGCCGGGGGCACCGTCAGTCGCCGGGTGGCCATGGCGGCGTAGATCACTCCGTCGACCTGTCGGTCGAGCATGGCCTCGATGGCGTACTGCTCGAACGTGGCGTCACCCTGCGTCTCGGTGATGAGCAGCACGTGGTCACGCTCGCGGGCCGCGTCGAGCGCGCCGCGGATGAGACCGCCGGCGAAGCGGGTGGTGGCGACGATGTCGGAGACGAACGCGATGGTCGCGGTCTTGCGGGTACGCAGGCTGCGCGCCGCGAGGTTGGGCCGGTAGCCCAGCTCCTCGGCGGCGGCGAACACGCGCTGGTGTGCCTCGGCCGAGAGCCGGGTGCCCTCCCTGCCGTTGAGCACCATCGACGCGGCGGTCTTGGACAGCCCGGCTCGCCGCGCGACGTCGGCCAGGGTTGCTCTGTTGCGGCCCATCAGTCCTCCGAATCAGGCGCGGTGCCACGGCCCCGCTCCTGCCCATCATGATGCGTCGGCGCCCGGACTCTGGCCCCGGTCGGGTCGGGCGTCGTGTGAAGTCGATGTTTCCGGACCGTTGCCAGGTTGTCCTTGACAGCTTCCCGTGTCACGCGCATGCTCTGCTAAATCAGTTTAGCGACCACTTTTGGCGCGTCTGGAGATGTCGTCGGCCTCCGTGCTGAGGGTCAACGGTGGCCGGAACGTCTGCCGCGGCCGGGCGACCCGCCACGACGTACCTGTCGTGGCTGTTCACCCGGTCGCGGTGGTCCCGCTGGAGCCGTCGCGCGGCCCTGAGCCGCGGGACGCGCGGAGGAATCTAGGAGTCATAAAATGGCAGAATTGCTGACGAAAATCCCGCGACGCAGAGCGGTCATCCTCGCGCCGTTGCTGGTGATCGGGCTCGCCGCGACGGCGTGCAGCGCTCCGGGAGCCGACCGGTCGTCGACCGCCGGGCCCGACGCCGCCGTCAAGACCGACCTGGGCACCGCGCCGATCAAGCTGGAGATGTACGCGGAGACCGGCTTCCCGCTGGCCAAGGCGCTCGCCGACGAGTTCACCAAGCAGCACCCGAACGTCACGTTCGCCATCCGCGAGGACCAGTTCACGGTGATCGTGGAGAACGCGCCGCGCGTCATGGCCTCGGACAACGCGCCCGACATCATCCGGCTCCCCACGATGGTCGACCTGGTGAAGGACGACCTGCTCAAGAACCTCGACCCGTACGTCAGCGCGTACGGCTGGGACAAGTTCCCGGCCTCGCAGCTCATGCAGCTGCGCGTCAGCGACAACACCCGGGGCACCGGCTCGCTCTATGGCATGGGGCTCGGCTACAGCGTCACCGGCGTCTTCTACAACAAGAAGCTGGCCAGCCAGGTCGGCATGACCCAGCCGCCGGCCACCGTCGCCGAGTTTGAGCAGCTGCTGGCGAAGGCGAAGACCAGCGGGGTCCAGCCGATCATGCAGTTCAACAAGAACACCGCCGGCATCAACTTCCCGCACCAGGCGCTACAGAACCAGTTCGGCGACCCGGCCCAGGTCGCCGACTGGATCTTCCAGAAGCCGGGGGCCACCTTCGACACCCCGGCCGCGTTGAAGGCCACTCAGACCATCCAGAAGTGGGCCCAGGCCGGCTACTTCACGAAGGACGCCAACGCCCTGGACTACGCGGGCATGGTGGGGCAGTTCCAGAAGGGCAACGGCCTGTTCATGTTCAACGGCGACTGGGAGTCGGCCAACCTCGACAAGGCGATGCCCGGCAACGTGGGCTTCTTCCTGTTCCCCGGCGAGACCGCCGGTGCCAAGCACGTCGCGATGTCCGCCCCCAACACCTTCGGCGTCTCCGCGAAGGCCAAGAACCCGGATGCGGCGGCCTTCTTCCTGAACTGGGTCCACACCAACGCCAAGGCGCGGGAGATCGCCGTGACGGTCGGCGGTTCCAGCCCGGGCGGCCCGAGCGATCTCCCGGTGCCGGCCGCCGCCCCGAACACCGTGCTGGCCGAGACCCTCAAGGCGGCACAGCAGCTCGGGGCCGAGAACGGCGCGGTGGACTTCACCGCCAACGCGACCGGCGGCATCTTCGCCGCCGCGATCACGCCGGAGATGCAGAAGCTGGTCGCCGGCCAGCAGACGCCCGAGGGATACGTGAAGGCGGTCCAGGCCGAGTACGCGAAGGAACTGTCCCGATGACGTCTGCCCTCGGCAGCGCACCAACCGGGCGGGACGACCGGGTGTCGTCCACGGGCCGTCCCGCCCGTTCCACGTCCACGCGGGCTCACCGGTTTCGGTGGGCCCGCGCGGCCGGGACCGGCTGGTTGTACGTCCTGCCCGCCCTGCTGATGTACGCGGTCTTCGTCCTGCGCCCCCTCGCCCTGACCGTCCAGTACTCGTTCTACGACTGGAACGGAATCGGCGTCGCCCGCTGGGCGGGCCTGGACAACTACGTCACCGTGTTCACCGACAGCGACCTGCTGAAGATCATCTCCAACGCGATCATCCTGATCGTCTTCTTCAGCTTCATCCCGGTCGCGCTCGGGCTGCTGGTGGCGAGCATGGTCCGCCGGATCACCACCGGCGCGTTCGGGACGGTCGTCCGGACGATCCTGTTCCTGCCACAGGTCATCCCACTCGTCGCGGCCGGCATAGCGTGGAGTTGGCTGCTCTCGACCAACGGGCTGGTCAACCAGGTGTTACGCGCGCTCGGGTTGGGTGGCCTCGCCCGCGCGTGGCTCGGCGACTTCGACACGGCGCTGCCCGCCGTCGGGGTGATCGGCGCCTGGGTCCTGCTCGGTCTCTGCACGATCCTGCTGGTCACCGGCATGAGCAAGATCGATCCGGCGCTCTACGAGGCCGCCCGGCTGGACGGCGCGGGGCCGGTCCGTGAGTTCCTCGCAGTGACCCTGCCCAGCCTGCGCCAGGAGATCGGGGTCTGCCTCACCGTCACGATCATCGCCGCTCTGGCGAGCTTCGACATCGTCTACATCTCCACCAGCGGAGGCCCGGGCCTGCAGACCACAGTTCCCGGCCTGGAGATCTACCGCCTCGCCTTCTCACAGCGTCAGGTCGGTCTGGCCTCGGCGCTCGCCGTCGTGCTCATGCTGCTGGTGCTGGCGTTCGTGCTGCCGATCCAGCGACTGACCCGCAAGGAGAAGCCGTGAACCTGAGCCGACGTGAGCAGGTGACCGGGCGGGTCTTCCTGATCGCCCTGATCCTCGTCACCCTGCTGCCGTTCGTGAGCATGCTCTCGGCCGCCCTGCAACCGCGCGGCACCGTGCCCGACGGGCTGGCCTGGCCGTCCGACCCGCAGTGGGGAAACTTCGCCGACGCGTTCACCGCCGCCAACATGGGCGCGCTGCTGCGCTCCAGCCTGCTCATCGTGGCCGGCGTCGTACCGGTGTCGGTGCTCATCGCCACCATGGCCGGCTTCGGGCTCGGTCAACTGCGGGTGCCCGGCGGCCGTCTCGTCTTCGGCCTGCTGCTGCTCGGCCTCACCCTGCCGTTCGAGGCCGTGGTCACCCCGCTCTACTACCAGATGCAGGACCTCGGGCTGCTCAACACCCGGTGGGCCATCATCCTGCCGCTGATCGGCCTCTACATGCCGTTCGCGGTGTTCTGGATGCGTGCCCACTTCACCAACGTGCCGGTCGAGCTGTCCGAGGCCGCCCGGGTGGACGGCAGCAGCACCTGGCAGCTGTTCTGGCGGGTCCAGGTGCCGCTGGCCCGCCCGGCCATCGCGTCGCTGACGATCCTGATGTTCCTGTGGACGTGGAACCAGTTCCTACTCGCGATCGTCCTCGTCGACGACGCCACCAAACGCACGATGGCTGGGGCGCTCGGCGCCTTCCAGGGCCAGTGGGGCACCGACCTGGTGCTGCTGTGCGCTGGTTCGCTGCTGATCCTCACCCCTACCCTCATCGTGTTCCTGATCTTCCAGCGACAGTTCATCAAGGCCCTGATCCAGGGCTCACTGAAGGGATAGGCAGTGGCCACGCAGATCCACGGCGACGTCGACGAACGCTACGGACGCGTCGCCGACGCGTTCCGCGACAACTTCACCTCCCGGGGCGAGGTCGGCGCCGCGGTCGCCCTCTACGTGCGGGGTCGCAAGGTCGTCGACCTGTACGGCGGGCTGGCCGACACCCGCACCGGACGGCCCTGGACGGCGCACACGCCGGCCGTCGTCTTCTCCTGCACCAAGGGGATCCTGGCGATCTGCGCGTACCTGCTGGCGCAGCAGGGGCGGCTGGACCTCGACGCGCCCGTGACGCGCTACTGGCCGGAGTTCGGCCAGCACGGCAAGGCGGACATCCCCGTACGCTGGCTGTTCACCCACCAGGCCGGCCTGCCGGCCCTGGACCGACCCCTGACCCTCGACGAGGTGCTCGCCTGGGGCCCGGTCGTCGCGGCGATCGAGGCGCAGACGCCGCTGTGGCAGCCAGGCACCGCGCACAGCTACCACTCGATGACCTACGGGTGGCTCGTCGGCGAGCTCATCCACCGCGTCACCGGCCAACTGCCCGGCGCGTACTTCCACGACACCTTCGCCCGGCCGCTGGGACTGCGGACCTGGCTCGGGCTCCCCGCCAGCGAGCGCGACACCGTCGCCTGGGATCTGGCGCCACCGCCGGACGCCGATCCGTTCGTCGACCCGGTCGCCGAACGGGGCATCACCATGGGTGGCGCGTTCGCCTTCCCCGCCGACGCCGACGGTCTGGTCAGCTTCAACGACCCCGACATCCAGGCCGCCGGCATCCCGGGCGCGGGCGCGGTGAGCACCGCGGACGGCCTGGCCCGGCTCTACGCGGCCTGCGTGTCCGACCTGCGGGGTGGCCCCCTGCTCACCGGGGCTTCGGTGGACGACGCGGTCGTCGTCCGCTCCCAGGGTCAGCAGCGACACGGCCCGCCCGACACCGGCCAGCGCTGGGGCACCGGCTTCCTGCTGCACTCTCCGCCGGCGCGGCCACTGCTGGGGGAGCGCAGCTTCGGCCACGACGGCGCCGGAGGAAACCTCGCCTTCGCCGACGCGCACCACGAGGTGGGGTTCGGCTACGTGGTCAACCAGATGTACTCCGCGGGCGACGAGCGCGCCAACCGGCTCACCGCTGCCGTCCGCTCCTGCCTGGACGCCTGAGCCGGCCGGCTGCGGTGTGAGTCGGCGCCGCGCGGGGTAGGCAGAACGTCGACGGCGGCCACGCAGCGAGATGCCGCCACTATCCGACGAGGTGACCGACTGTGGGCGACTCCCACCTGCCGGCGGGTGCCGGCCGACACGGACGTCGGCGATGACCGAGCCGACGGTGGATCCCGCGCAGGCGCTGGCCGAGTTGAGCCGGATCAGACTCGACGAGATCAGCCTCGACGACATGCTGGATCGGGTGGCCACGCTGGCCAGCCGGAGCGTGCCCGGCGCCCGGGAGGTCTCGGTCACCCTGGTCCGGGGTCGCACGGGTTGGACCGCCGCGTTCACCGGCGATCTGGCCCGCGAGCTGGACGAGCGGCAGTACGAGCAGCATCGGGGCCCGTGCCTGGACGCCTCCGCCAGCGGCGACACCGTTTCGGTGCCGGACATGACAGTCGAGCAGCGCTGGCCGCAGTGGGCGCAGCGGGCGCGTGCCGCAGGCGTGGGCAGCTCGTTGTCGATCGGGCTGCCGATCCAGGAGTCGGTGGTGGGGGCGCTCAACGTCTACGGCGGCACGGTGAACGCCTTCGATCCGCCGGCGATCGCGGTCGCGGAACACTTCGCCGCGTACGCGGCGGTGGCGCTGGCCAACGCCCACCTGTACGACAGCGCGGCCACCCTGGCGGAGCAGTTGCGGGAGGCGATGCACAGTCGCGCGGTGATCGAGCAGGCCAAGGGGATCATCATGGGGGAGCGGCGGTGCACGCCGGACGAGGCGTTCGCGTTGCTGTCGAAGATTTCCCAGGACACCAACCGCAAGGTCCGTGACGTCGCGGAGGCCCTGGTTGCCAGGGTGGTCCAGAGGACTCGGGTGTGAGCCGGCGCCGACCTGCGCCGGACGTCCGTCGCGGTCACCACCTGGGCCCTGCCGTGGGTGCACCTCGCGCTGCTGCTCCTGCTTCTTGGCGTACGGGCGGTGGCGCGGCGACGTCGACGACACCTGGCCGGCCTGCTGGCGCTGGCCCGGGAGGAGGACGGCCAGGCGTCCGTACGCCGTCCATCTGATCTTTGGTGGTACGGCACCCCCGGGGCGCGCGGCACGTCCGCGACGCCCCGAGGGTGCCGGGGGTGGTGAGCTGAGCGGGGACGGGTCAGCTCGCGGTGCAGGTGGGAGTGCCGGACGGGCTGGCACCGGTGCCCTGGAAGCCGAACTCGGTGCTGGCTCCCGCGCCGACCTGGCCGTTGTAGTCGACGTTGCGGAAGTCCACCGCGCCCGACGAGCCGCTGGCCTGTGCGCTCCAGGTGTTGGTGACGGCGGTGCCCGAGGGCAGCGTGATCCGGACCGTCCAACCCCGCAGGGCCGTCGAACCGGCGGTGACCTTGACGGTGGCGACGAAGCCGCCGTTCCAGGAGTTCAGCGACACCGAGGCCGAGCATCCGGCACCGGTCGGCGGCGGCGTCGTGGGCGGCGGGGTCGTGGGCGGCGGGGTGGTCGGCGGCGGAGTGGTGGGCGGCGGGGTCGTCGGCGGCGGGGTGGTCGGGGTGGGGGTTCCGCCGGAGTTCAGGGCATTGAGGACCGAGGTGTACGCCGCCTTCTTGTTGCCCGAGCGGTCGAACAGCAGTGGGTTGTCGTTGCCGCGCCACGAGTCGCTGTCCCGCACGCCCCACACGGTGATGCCGGTGCAGCGGGGAATGGCCAGGCAGGCCCGCGTAACCTGGGCGTAGGCGTTGGCCTGGTTGGAGCCCTGGGTGATGTCCAGCTCGGTGATCTGCACGTCGACGCCGAGGTCGGCGAAGCGCTGGAGGTTGGCCTGGTAGTCACTGGGCACCGAGGTGCCGAGGTGGGACTGGAAGCCGACGCAGTCGATCGGCACGCCGCGGGACTTGAAGTCGCGCACCATGTTGTAGATGCCGGTGGACTTCGCGTTGATGCCGTCGGTGTTGTAGTCGTTGTAGCAGAGCTTGGCGCCGGGGTCGGCGGCGCGGGCGGCGCGGAACGCGGCCTCGATCCAGTCGTTGCCGGTGCGCTGCAGGTTCGAGTCCCGTCGACCGCCGCTGCCGCCGTCGGCGAACGCCTCGTTCACCACGTCCCAGGCGTAGATCTTGCCGCGGTAGTGGGTGGCGACCTGGGTGACGTGGTTGATCGCGGCGTTGCGCAGCGCGGTGCCGGACAGGCCCTGCGCCCACCCCGGCTGCTGGGAATGCCACAGCAGCGTGTGGCCGCGGACGATCATGCCGTGCGACTGGGCGTGGGCGACGATCTGGTCGCCGCCGGTGTAGCTGAACCGGCCCTGCTGCGGCTCGGTGGCGTCCCACTTCATCTCGTTCTCGGGAGTGAGCTGGTTGAACTCCCGGTTCACGATGGTGGCGAACTGGCTGTCGGACAGCTTGAAGGCGGGTACCGCCGCACCGTAGTAACGGCCCTTCTCGGCCGCCGAGGCGCCCAGAGTGGTACCGGCGTTGGCGGCGGAGGTCACCGCCACCGTCGCGGCGACCGCCGCGAGGGTGGCCGCGAGCGGCATCAGCACCCGACGGCCCCGGAATCGGGGTCGCGGTGCGCGTTCGTCGGGGATTGTGTCCATGGTCCTGCCTTTCGAGGTGGTGGCGGCCGGAGTCGAGGGTCGCTGCCAGACCGGCGGTGCGCTGCCCGTGGGGAACCGCTCGGGAGCGGATGTGGGCGGGCCCGGGGACGGTGCGACAGGTCCGCCGACGGCGATGCCTGCGGGCGGACGTCATGACGGAGCGACCGGGTGCGGACGCGGAAACACGGCGTACGCCGGACAGGTGTGGCTCGGACAGGTCACCGACCGTCGACCGGGTCGCGGGACCCGATGCCCTTCGAGGTGTCGATGACTCCGAGCGGGAGGGACGTGCCCTCGACTCCGTGGCGGAACATAGCATGTTATCGATAACATGCTCAAGGTGAGCGGCGGCCGGGCAGCGAGCCTCTCCGGCGACGACGTCCGCGCGGCGAGTTCCTGGCGTTACCGCTAACACTGGCTTGATGCGACGGTGGGTCGATGGGCATTCGCCGCAGCCCTTTGACGGCAACGCTTTTTTGGTCGGACGTATGGTGCACGAAGCGTGCATAACGATGCCACAACATGCCTGTAAGACCTTGGCAACATGAGCGTGACCGTGGGAAGGTAACGCCTGATCGCAGGAAACATCCGATCTATCGCGCAGGCGCTGCGGGGAGTGGCCCGTGTGTGACGTCCTGGGGAGGTCCGGTTGCTGAGGAATGCGTCGATCACCGGCGGGGACGCGTGTCGAGCCGGGGACACAGTGGACGAGAGCCGGGGCCGGCGATGAGTGCGGCCGAGGCGACCGCGGAGCCCCAGGGCGGCGTGCTCAACGACTGGTTGCGAGAGCGCATCTCCCACGCGCTCAGTGAGTTCACCGCGGCCACCGCGCTCGTCGTCCTGTTCATCGCGTTGAGTTTCGCCAGTCCCTACTTCCTGACGGCCGACAACCTGTTCAACATCGGCGCGCAGACCGCGGTGATCGCCATCATCGCCGCCGCGCAGACGATGGTCATCATCACCCGGGGCATCGACCTGTCGGTCGGCTCGGTCGCCGCGCTCGCCGGCGTGGCGGGAGCGATGGTCGTCCGTGACCTGGGTTTCCCGCTCCTGGCGGCGACGGCTGTCGCGATCGGTGTCGGTGCCCTGGCCGGGCTGCTCAACGGGCTGCTCGTGACCGTCGCCCGGATACCCCCGTTCATCGCGACGCTGGGGACGATGTCGGTCGGCCGGGGCCTGGTCTTCATCATCACCGGGGCGGTCGGCGTCTACGGTCTGCCTCGGTCGTTCCAGCTGCTGGGCAACGGCGAGATCATCGGTATCCCGTTCGCCGTGGTGATCACCGCGGTGGTCGCCGTCGGGGTCGCGTTCCTGCTCTCGCAGACCCGCTTCGGGCAGTACACCTACGCCGTGGGGTCCAACCTGGAAGCCGCCCGCCGCTCGGGCATCGGGGTGGGCCGCCACCTGACGTACGTGTACGTCCTGGCGGGTGTGCTGGTCGGGCTGGGCGGCATGATCGCCGCCTCCCGGGTCAACTCCGGCCAGCCGAACTACGGCATCTCATTGGAACTCGACGTCATCGCGGCCGCGGTCATCGGGGGCGCCAGCCTCTTCGGTGGGCAGGGCCGGATCGTCGGGACCATCATCGGCGCCTTCCTCATCGCCCTGGTCCGCAACGGCGCCGTCCTGCTCGACATCAGCATCCACTACCAGCAGGTGATCGTCGGCCTGATCATCTGGGCCGCCGTCTACTTCGACCAGTACCGCCGTCGGCGGCTGGAGTCACGGGGCTGACATGCCGTTCCCGGAGTTCGACAGAGGAAGGACGCACACCATGTCACACACCACCACCAGCCGACGGCCACGAGGACGTCTTCTGCGCGCACAGGTCATCGTCGCCGTCGCCGCGGCGACCGCTCTGCTCAGCGCGTGCGGCGGAGTCGAGGTCCGCGACGGAGGCGACGGCGCGACCAAGGACGCGGCCGGGCCGCTGAAGCTCGCCGTCGTGCCGAAGGCCGTCGGGGCCGACTACTGGAACACGGTGAAGGCCGGCGCCGAGTGCGCCGCGCAGCGCGCCGGTGACGTCACGGTCCAGTGGGACGGGGTGACGACCGAGACGGACGTCGAGGGTCAGGTCAACCTGATCCAGAACTTCGTCACCAAGAAGGTCGACGGCATCGTCTACGCGGCCACCGACTCCCGGGCGTTGGCGCCGGCCACCGACCAGGCGCTCGGCGCCGACATCCCGGTCGCGATGATCGACTCGGGCACCAGCCCGCAGCCCTCGAGCGTGCCGCTCTTCGCCACCGACAACAAGGCGTCGGCCGTCGAGGCGGCCAAGCTGCTCGCCACCGAACTGGGCCCCGGCAACCACGACGTGGCGCTTGTGGAGTTCCAACCCGGCTCGCAGACCAACACCGAACGGGTCGACGGCTTCAAGGCCGGCCTCGCGCAGTTCCCCAACCTCAAGCTGGTCGGGCAGCAGCCCAGCCGCAGTGACGTCAACGAGGCGCGGCGGGTGACCGAGAACATCCTCACCGCGAACCCCAACCTGGCCGGCATCTTCGCGGCCAACGAGCCGAGCGTGCTCGGCGCCGCGCAGGCCATCCAGGCGGCCGGCAAGTCCGGCAAGGTGGTCATCATCGGTTGGGACGCCGCCCCTGACGAGATCGCGGGGCTGCGCAGCGGCCAGATCTCGGCGCTGGTCGTGCAGAACCCGTTCAAGATGGGTTACTTCGGCGTCGACAAGATGGTCAAGCACCTTCGGGACAAGGCACCGCTGGCGTCCGCCGACACCGGCGTCACGTTCGTCACCAAGAAGAACATCGACTCGGCGGAGATCAAGGCGGTGCTCGAGCCCAGCTGCGCCAACCCTCCGGTGCAGTGATGGACGCCGCCCCAGCGACCACCGTCGAGACCGACCAGCCAGCCGCCGACGAACCGCCGGTCCTCGAAGCCCGTGGCATCGTCAAGCGGTTCGGCCACGTCGAGGCGCTGCGCGGCGCGGACTTCACCGTCCACAAGGGTGAGGTCGTCGCCCTCATCGGTGACAACGGCGCCGGAAAGAGCACGCTGATCAAGACGCTGTCCGGTGTGCACCCTCCCGACGAGGGTGAGATCCGGGTGGGTGGTCGTCCTGTCCACTTCGCGACGCCGGTGGACGCCCGGCGCGCGGGGGTGGAGACCGTCTACCAGGATCTCGCGGTCGCCGACGATCTCAGCGTCGCCGCCAACCTCTACCTGGGGCGGGAGATCCTGCGCTCCGGGCCGCTCGGCCGGCTGGGGCTGCTCGACAAACGCGCCATGCGGCAGGGGGCCGCCGCGGCCCTCGCCGAGCTGGGTGTGCGGATTCCCCGGGTCACCACGCCGATCGCGATGCTGTCCGGTGGGCAGCGGCAGTGCGTGGCGGTGGCGCGGGCGATCATTTGGGCGACGAACGTGGTCATCCTCGACGAGCCGACCGCGGCGCTGGGCGTCGTGCAGACCGGGCGGGTGCTCGACGTCGTCCGCCGGGCCCGTGACGCTGGCATGTCGGTGGTGCTGGTCAGCCACAACATGCCGCAGGTGCTCGAGATCGCCGACCGGGTGGAGGTGCTGCGCCTGGGCCGACGGGCGGCCCGGCTGCGTGCCGACGAGGTCACCACCGACGACCTGGTCGCGGCGATGACCGGGAGCACCGGCGCGGAGCGGGACGAGCGGTGACGGCGATCGCCCGCCCGTGACCGCGCGCGGGGACCGGCATCGGTCCCGCTGGCGCGCGGAGCGGGCGGGCGATCACTGCGCCTGCGTGTCGACGCCCGTCTCACTCTCGTCGGGCAACCCCTGTAGCGACTCCTCCACACCGATCAGGTGGTTGGCCATCCGGGTGCGGGCCCGCTCCGGGTCGCGCGCCCGGAGGGCCTTGAGGATCGCCACGTGCTCGTCGTGGGTACGCCGGTCCGCGCCCTCCTCGTGCAGGCTCCGCCAGAGCCGCCCGCGCAGGGTGCGCCCGGCGAACGCCTCGATC
Source organism: Micromonospora sp. NPDC047557 (assembly GCF_043205095.1). Lineage (NCBI taxonomy): Bacteria > Bacillati > Actinomycetota > Actinomycetes > Micromonosporales > Micromonosporaceae > Micromonospora > Micromonospora sp. NPDC047557. Next base: position 183,215 of record NZ_JBIDDK010000009.1, read on the forward strand.
AGGCCGATGAGCACCGGGTTGTCGGCGTGTGCCGCGATGATCCGGTGGAACGCGATGTCGATTTCCATGATCCGCTCGTGGTCCTGCGGCGACCGACCGGCGATCCGGGCTGCCTCGTCGAGCAGCTCCCCGGCCTGGGCGAGGGCCTCGTCGGTGATCCTGGTCGCCGCCAACCGGGCGGCCTCGCACTCCAGCAGGCGGCGGACGGTGTGGATGTGCCGCCCGTCGCCCTGGCCCTGGAAGTCGACGACGAAGCCCATCGGGGCCAGCAGCTGCGGCGCGTCGAGGTTGGTGACGTACGTGCCGTCGCCCTGACGGATGTTGACGATGCCGAGGATCGACAGCGCCGACATCCCCTCGCGCAGCGATCCCCGCGAGACGCCGAGGGACTCGGCGAGGTCCTTCTCGATGGGCAGTCGATCCCCGGGCTTGAACGTCCCTTCCAGGATCATCCGCTTGATGCCGTTCACCACTTCGTCGGTGCGGGACATGACACCTCCTAGCGGCCGGCGGGGGTGGCCGTCCCACCCGCGATCACGTACGGCTCCGGAGATGACACCGTAGCCGGGTCTGCCGCGGCCCAGTAGAGGCCGTCGGGGAACCGGTACCGCGCGATCGACTCGGGGTGCATCCGGGTGGAGTAGCCGGGCGTGCCGGGCAGGACGTAACCGCTGCCCCAGCCGGTGTCCCGGACGACACACGGGTCGGTGAAGTGCTCGTGCAGGTGGTCGACGAACTCGGTCACGCGGCCGGTGAGATCCCCCGAGATCGCGACGTAGTCGAGCACCGACACGTGTTGGACCATCTCACAGAGCCCGACACCGCCGGCGTGCGGGCACACCGGGACGTCGAACTTCGCGGCGAGCAGCAGCACGGCGACGATCTCGTTGATGCTGGCCAGCCGGCCGGTGTCCAACTGGCAGAAGTCGATGGCCTCGGCCTGGAACAGCTGCTTGAACATCACCCGGTTGTGGCAGTGCTCGCCGGTGGCGACGCCGACCGGAGCGACGGCACGGCGTACGGCCGCGTGGCCCAGGATGTCGTCCGGGCTGGTCGGTTCCTCGATCCACAGTGGTGAGAACTGGGCGAGGGCCTTGACCCACTCGATGGCCTGGTCGACGTCCCACACCTGGTTGGCGTCGATCATCAGGTTGCGGTGCGGGCCGAGGATCTCCCGGGCGATCCGGCACCGCCGGATGTCGTCGTCGAGGTCGGCGCCGACCTTGAGCTTGACGTAGCCGTAGCCGGAGTCGACGGCCTCCTGGCACAGCCGGCGCAGCTTGTCGTCGCCGTAGCCGAGCCAGCCGGCCGACGTGGTGTAGGCCGGGTAGCCGGTGCGCGCCAGCTCGGCCAGGCGGTCGGTCTTCGTGCTCTGCTTGGCGCGCAGGATGGCCAGTGCCTCGTCCCGGGTCAGCGCGTCGGACAGGTAGCGCAGGTCCGCGATGTCGACGAGTTGCTCGGGGGACATGTCGGTGAGCAGCCGCCACAGCGGCTTGTCCGCGAGTCGCGCGGCCAGATCCCAGGCCGCGTTCAGCACGGCCGCCAACGACAGGTGGATGACGCCCTTCTCCGGCCCGAGCCAGCGCAGCTGGGAGTCGGAGGTGAGCAGGCGGTAGACGGCCCCCATGTCGGCGGCCATCGTCGTCACGTCCATGCCGACCAGGCGGTGGGCCTGGTGCACCGCCGCCGCGACGACGATGTCGTTGCCCCGGCCGATGGTGAAGGTGAGGCCGTGACCGGCGAGCGGTGCGCCGGCGCTGTCGAGGCCGTCGGTATGCAGGATGACGTAGGCCGCCGAGTAGTCGCCGTCCTTGTTCATGGCGTCGGACCCGTCAGCGGTCAGCGAGGTGGGGAAGCGGACGTCCTCGACGGTGACGCCAGTGATCTGCGGCATGCGCTCCTCGCCCGACTAGGCTAAAGATCTGATGATCATTTGGAGTATACGGAGGCTCGATCGGCTGCGTCAACGACATCGATCGACCCGTGGCAATATAGATCTAATGTTTTATGCTCTCTGGCGGCGTCCGGTGACGGCGTCCGTTCCTCGCCCGCCGGGCCTTCCGCCCGGCCCGATGGACGAACCGACGCGGCGAGGTCGCGACGGGTGTCGTGGAACGCCGACGCTGCTTGCCGACCCTCCCGCAGGCCGGTCGACCTGCTCCGCCGCGCTGCGGGTCGCGTCGTCCGGCACCGCCCCGGCCGGGGCCGGGTGGTGCCGTGAACATCGGCCGAGTCCCGATGAAGATTAGATGTTCACCCCGACGGTCGACGTCGGCTCGGGCCGGCCTCATCGGTGCCGCTGAAGCGATACATCACATCTATGTGGACTCCGTTGCCGTCGGTGAGTCCCGTCGTGGTGCCGGCCAGCGGTGGCGTGTGTCGGCCTCGTCCGTGCTCAGCCAAGGGCGGCCAGATCGGCGACGAGCTGCTCCACCCGGACCCGGATGTCGTCGCGGATCGGGCGGACGGCGTCGACGCCCTTGCCGGCCGGGTCGTCGAGCTTCCAGTCCTCGTAGCGCTTGCCGGGAAAGACCGGGCAGGCGTCGCCGCAGCCCATGGTCACGATGACGTCGGAGGACTCCGCGGTGGCGTACTCCAGGAGGGTGGGGGTCTGGTCGGTGATGTCGATGCCGACCTCGCGCATGGCCTGGACGGCGGCGGGGTTGATCGTCTCGGCCGGGGCGGAGCCGGCCGAGCGGACCTCGACGGCGTCGCCGGCGAGGTGGCGCAGCCAGCCGGCGGCCATCTGGGAGCGGCCGGCGTTGTGGACGCAGACGAACAGGACGCTGGGTTTGTCGCTCATCGTGACGCCTCTCGGTCAACGGGTGGGGTGAAGAAGCGACGGCCTGCCCAGAGCGAGACGTGGACGAGGCCGACAAGTACCGGCACCTCGATCAGCGGCCCGACGACCCCGGCGAGCGCCTGACCGGAGGCCACGCCGAAGGTGCCGATCGCGACGGCGATGGCGAGTTCGAAGTTGTTGCCGGCGGCGGTGAACGCGAGGGTGGTCGTGCGCGCGTAGCCGAGTCCGAGCGCCCGGCCGAGAGCGTAGGCGCCGGCCCACATCAGCGCGAAGTACACCAGCAGCGGCAGGGCGATGCGGGCGACGTCGAACGGCCGGCCGATGATGGCGTCGCCCTGCAGCGCGAACAGGATCACGATGGTGAACAGCAGGCCGTACAGGGCGGCGGGGCCGACGCGGGGCAGCAGGCGGGATTCGTACCACTCGCGACCCCTGGCGCGCTCGCCGAGCCGCCGGGTGAGGTAACCGGCCAGCAGTGGGATGCCGAGGAAGATGAGCACGTTGCGGGCGATCTCCCAGGCCGAGACGCGCAACTCGGCGCCCGGCAGCCCGAGCCACCCGGGCAGCACCGACAGGTAGAACCAGCCGAGCAGACCGAAGGCGACGACCTGGAAGACGGAGTTGAGCGCGACCAGGACCGCCGCGGCCTCGCGGTCGCCGCACGCGAGGTCGTTCCAGATGATGACCATGGCGATGCAGCGGGCGAGGCCGACGATGATCAACCCGGTGCGGTACGCGGGCTGGTCGGCGAGGAACACCCAGGCCAGGGCGAACATCACGGCCGGGCCGACGAGCCAGTTGAGGACCAGCGACGAGATCAGCAGGCGGCGGTCGCCGGTCACGGTGTCGAGCCGGTCGTAGCGGACCTTCGCCAGCACCGGATACATCATGACCAGCAGACCGATCGCGATCGGCAGCGAGATCCCGCCGACCGCCACCGCGTCCAGCGCGTCGTCGAGCCCGGGGACCAGGCGGCCGAGCAGCAGCCCGACGACCATGGCCAGCCCGATCCAGGCCGGCAGGAACCTGTCGAGTCGAGAGAGGCGACCGACGACGGCGCTCGCGGCCGGGCCGGTCTGGCGGGTGACGGTGCTCACGAGCACTCCGACCGGGCGGCGGGAGCGGGGCCGGCCTCGGTCGGGACGACGGTGAGCAGTGCGGCGAGTTGGCGCAGGACCGTCGGCCGGGCGCGGTAGTAGACCCAGGTGCCGCGACGGTCGGCGTCGACGAGCCCGGCCTCGCGCAGCGTCCTGAGGTGGTGCGAGATGGTCGGGCCGGTCAGGTCGAACGCTGGGGTGAGGTCGCAGACGCAGATCTCGCCGCCCTCGGCGGAGGCGATCATCGACATGAGCTGCAGGCGGACCGGGTCGCCGAGGGCCTTGAACGCGGGGGCGAGCGCGGCGGCGGTCTCGGCCGGCACACGCCGTTCGGACAGGGGCGGGCAGCACAGCACGTCCACGGCCGCTTGTTTTGACATTCATCTAGCTTGACAGACGTCTAATCAGCGTGCAACTGTCTGATTCGACAGACGTCGAGACAGTCTCTCATCGTCCGAGACCGGAGGGGAGCCCTTGCCGATGGCCGACCTGACCACGCGCCCGATGACCGCCAGCGACGCGGACCGCGTCCTGACGATCTACCAGGCGGGCCTCGACGGCGGGGACGCCAGCTTCGAGACCACCGCGCCGACCTGGGCGGCGTTCGACGCCAGCCGGCTGACCGCGCACCGCTTCGTGGCCGTGGACGGCGGCCACGCCATCCTCGGCTGGGTCGCTGTCACACCGACATCGAGCCGCCCGGTGTACGCCGGAGTGGTCGAGCACTCCGTCTACGTCGACCCGGCGGCCCAGGGGCGTGGGGTCGGCCGGCTGTTGCTCGACGCTCTGATCACCTCGACCGAGGCCGCCGGCATCTGGACCATCCAGTCCGGCGTCTTCCCGGAGAACACCGGCAGCCTGGCCCTGCACCGGCGGGCCGGGTTCCGTGTCATCGGCGTCCGGGAGCGGATCGGCCGCCACCACGACCGCTGGCGCGACGTGGTCCTGCTGGAACGCCGCAGCCCCACCATCATTTGACAAGGAGCCACCCGATGAACGCCCTGGACAGCCTTCCCGTCGTGGTGATCGGCGCCGGCCCGACCGGCCTCGCCGCCGCCGCCCACCTGCACGAACGCGGCCTGCCCTTCGTCGTCCTGGAAGCCGGCGACACCCCGGGCGCCGCCGTCGCCCAGTGGGGACACGTGCGGCTCTTCTCGCCCTGGCGCTACAACATCGACCCGGCGGCCCGCCGGATCCTCGACGACGCCGGTTGGATCGCACCCGACCCCGAGGCTCTGCCGACCGGGGCGGAGCTGGTCGGCGCGTACCTCCAGCCGCTCGCGGAGCTGCCCCACCTCAAGCCGCACGTCCGCTACGGCGCCCGGGTCCAGGCGATCAGCCGCCTCGGCCTCGACCGGCTACGCACCGCCGGCCGCGACACCACGCCGTTCCTGGTCCGCCTCGCCGACGGTGACGAGCTGCTGGCCCGCGCCGTGCTCGACGCCTCCGGCACCTGGGGCACCCCGAACGTGCTCGGCGCGTCCGGCCTGCCCGCCCGGGGTGAGGCCGACGTGGCCGCGTACCTCGAACACGCGCTGCCCGACGTGCTCGGCGCCGACCGGGACCGCTTCGCCGGCCGTCACACGCTCGTCGTGGGCGCCGGTCACTCCGCGGCGAACACCCTGCTGTCCCTGGCGGACCTGGCCGCCACCGAGCCCGGCACCGAGGTGACCTGGGCGATCCGCACCACCTCGCCCGCGCGCACGTACGGCGGCGGGGACGCCGACGCCCTGCCGGCACGTGGCGCTCTCGGCGCGCGGCTGCGGGGGCACGTCGACGCGGACCGCGTCCGGCTGCTCACCGGCTTCTGGGTGCACGCCCTCACACCGGCCGACGGGCGCGTCCGGGTGGTCGTCCGGCACGCCGACGGCGGCGAGGAGTCGGTCCTCGTGGACCGCGTCGTCGCGGCCACCGGGTTCCGCCCGGACCACTCGATCACCGCCGAGCTGCGGCTGGACCTCGACCCGGTGCTCGGCGCGACCCGCGCGCTCGCCCCGCTGATCGACCCGAACGAGCACTCCTGCGGCACCGTGCCTCCGCACGGCATCGACGAGCTCACCCACCCGGAGGTCGGCTACCACGCCGTCGGCATGAAGTCCTACGGTCGGGCGCCGACGTTCCTCATGGCCACCGGCTATGAGCAGGTCCGCTCGGTCGTCGCCGCCCTGGCCGGAGACTGGGCCGCCGCCCGCGACGTCCAGCTCGACCTGCCCGAGACCGGCGTGTGCTCCAGCAACGCCGCCGACTCGGTGAGCGGCGACAGCTGCTGCGGCCCGACGCCGGCCGCCGAGCCGGCCCGACGTGGGCTGGCCACCGGCGTCTCCGGCGGGCTGCTCAGCCTCGTCGCCGTCGACACCGCGCCCGCCGATGGCCAGGCCGGCGGCTGCTGCGCCAGCTGACGTCCCCGCGGCGGCGTCCGCCGGCCCCCGGGCCCGCGGGCGCCGTCACCGTCACCGTCGGCTGGCGCAGGCGACGCAGGTACGCGCCGACGGGCGGGCGGCGAGCCGCTCGGCGGGAATCGGGCGCAGGCATCGTTCGCAGACGCCGTAGCTGCCGGCGTCGACACGGCTCACCGCCTCGTCCAGTTCGGCCAGGCGTCGACGTGTCGCGTCCAGGACGGCGCTGAGCTGTGCCCGTTCGAACGCGATCGTGCTGCCCTCGGGGTCGTGTTCGTCGTCGGCGTTCGACGACCGGGACGCCTCGAACAGGCTCCGCAGGTCGCCCTCCAGCGCGGCGGCCTCCGCGGCGGTCTCGTCGCGTCGCCGGAGGAGATCCGCACGAAGCGCGCGGGATTCGGTGTCCATGGCGGTTCCACGCTACGCCCGGTGCCGTGCGCCCGGGTCTACATGAAGTTGCGGGTGTGCAGGGCGGAGAGCGCGGCCGCCTCGTCCGGCCGGAAACCGAGCCGGACGAGGCGGCGCTGGCGGCCCTGGTCCATCGCCTGTTGCAGAGCACGCACGTGGTCGAAGCCGGCGGCCACGTCATCGGGGTTCCACCCGCCCGCCGCGAGCACCACGAGCGCGTCGAAGACGTCCGCGTTGAGGCCCGCGGTGTCGGCCAGCGCGTCGTGACGACGGTGGATCGCGGCACGGAGTCGGTCCCTCAGCAGTGGGTCGACCGTCGCCTGGTGCTCCAGATGGGCCATGCCGAACACCACGTGCCGGCGCTCGTCCTGCATCGCCAACCAGCAGATCCGGCGGGTCACCGGATCGGGAGCGTGCCGCACCAGGAACCCCAGCAGATCGACGAAGCTGCCCTCGCCGAGCACGGAGAGCAGGAACGACGCCAGGGCGAAATCGGACTCGGCGACGAGCGTGAAGAGCGACTGCCGACCACCCGCCGAGGACGTGCCCAACTCCGCGCCGCGCAGCAGCGCCCGCCGGCTGAAGACCTCCATGTGCCGGGCCTCGTCCGCCACCTGCACCGCGAGGAGCTGCATCACCTCCCGAAAGTGCGGGTGGATGCGGCCGATGAACCGGGCCGGTACGACGAGAGCCGCCTGCTCGTTCTCGACCAGGTAGGTCATGACCTGCACCACCGCGGCCTCGACATCCGCCGGCAGTGCGAACGTGTCGTCCCACGGCACCGCCGTCTGCGGGTCCCACTGCCGTGCGGCGGCCTGCGCGTACAACGTGGGGGCGATGTCGGCCCACACCAGATCGCGGTCGTCCAGGTCGAAGCGGGCCTCGGGGCCGCCGGCCTCCAGCAGCGCGCCACGGGCACCGAGCCCCCAGCGTGGCGGTGGACGACTGCTCAACGCCGAGGGCAGTGCAGGCCCGGCCCGCTCCGCGCCGAACCAGCGGTCGTCGTCGGCGGCGCCCCGGACGACGACCGCCACCAGGCGACTCCGGTCCGCCGGATCGGGCCATTCGACCCGGTGACCCCGGCTTCGGCACCACGCCGGCAGGTGCACGCCCAACGCCGCGTCGGTGCCGGAGACCGCCACCCGGCCGCCGGGCGGCAACCCGGCCAGGGCGCGCTGCACCAACAGGTGCGCGCCACGGCCGAAGCCGAGGCCGCCGAGATCGATCTCGACGTCGGCGGTCACGGCCGATAGTCCGCGGCGGTCACCCGCCCGTCGGGGGCGTAGAACCCGCTCGCGTCGACCGCCTCGGCGAGGGCGTCGTACCCGGTCGTACGGCCGTCCTGCCAGGCCGTCAGGCCCTCCAGGTCGAGCAGCGGGCGCACCTGCGGATCGGCGTACGACATGCCGCGCAGCAGGGTGCCGAAGAGCCGGACCCCGTCGGACGCCGGCTCGCGCACCGTCATGTTGCAGTGGTCGTACCGCCCGGTCTGCGCGACGATCCGGGTGCCCTCGGGTGGCAGCGTGCCCTCCTGCACGAACATCAGGTGGTTGGCGTCGATCATGCAGGCGGCGTCGACCTCCCCGGCCGCCAGCGCGCGCGCGGCGTCACGTTCGCCTCCGACGTGGTCACCGTGCAGCCCGACACCGACGTCGAACCGGCGCACGTCGACCCGGACACCGGCCGCGGCGAGGTGGCCGAGCGGGATCAGCGTGGCCTGCGGACTGTCCACCGCGCCGGTGGCCACCACCCTTCCGGCGAGATCCTCGACCCGGTGTACCGGCGAGTCGGCGCGCACCACCACGACCGAGGTGAGGTCCCGGTCGGTGTCGCGCATCGTGAGTGCGTGCACGGAGCCGCCGCCGGCCGTGGCCAAACGGTCGGCCCGCAGCCACGCGAGCGGGGAGTTCCACGCGGCGTCGATGCGGCCGGCGACGAGGTCATCGACCTGTCGCTCGTAGTGCGAGTAGAGGACGAAGTCGAAATCCAGGCCGTGACCGCGCAGCCAGCCGCGAAAGCCCTCCCAGATGGTGACGACCTTGGGGTCGTACGCGACCGCCCCCATCAGGACCGACGGCGCCGGCATCAGCGGTTGGCCTCGTCGAGCAGCGGCAGGCCGGTGGCGACGCGGCCCACGAAGTCGTGCAGAGCGTCAGTGGTCGGTGCCATCACCCGGGCGGCTCGCGAGTCGCGGAACCGGCGCTCCAGGCCCAACTCCTTGCGAAAGGCGCTGCCACCGCAGAGCCGCATCGCCCCGTCGGTGACGTCCGCGACCGTCTCGCCGGCGAGGGCCTTGACCTGCAACACGCGCAGCGTCGCGTCGTCCCGGCCGGTCTCCAACGCGGTGAGGGTGTCACCGAGGAAGGCGCGCAGGGCGTCGGTGCGGATCGTCAACTGGGCGAAGTCGCGTCGGGCGACGGGAGCGTCGCGAAGCGCCGCGCCGGTGTGCGTGAGCGTGGTGCCGGTGAGGTGCCGGCCCGCCTCGGCGACGGCGCTGTCGGCGAGGCCGAGACAGAACGCCGAGTTGAGCACCAGGAACCAGGGGAGTACGGCGCCGAGCGCGGTGTCGAGGCCGGTGCCGTCGGTGCCCAGCATCGCGTCGGCGGGGACCACCACGCCCTCGGCGGTCATCGGCCGGGAACCGTTGCCGCGCAGGCCCAGCCCGTCGAAGTCACCGGCGACGCGGAGCCCGGCGCTGTCGGCCGGAACGAGCCACAGCGTCATCGGCCCGGCCCCCGACGCCAGCGCGAGGCTCGACCAGACGTAGCTGTCGGCCTCGCCCGCCGAGGTGACCCAACTCTTGCGGGCGTCGAGTCGCACCGCGCCGTCACCGGACGCCGTCGCCGACCCGGTCGGCGACCAGAAGTGGCTGCGGGAACCGAACTCGGAGAACGCCAACGTGGTCAGGTGACGGCCGGCGGCGATGGCCGCGCGAACCTCGTGCGGCCCGTGCGCCTCGATGACGGCGGTCGCCGCGTAGTGCATCAGCACCACCATCGCCGTGGACCCACACTCGGCGGCCAGCCGTTCGATGACGTCGGCGACCGCGCGCATGCCCTGGCCGCCGCCACCGACCTCCGGGGAGGAGGCCAGGCCGAGCAGGCCCGCCGCGGCGAGGGCGTCGACGCCCTCGCGAGGGAAGGCGCCGTCCCGGTCGACGGCCTCCGCCTGCGGGCGGATCACCTCGCCGATCACGGTGTCGAGTGTGGTCAGGACGTCGGTGCGGGACGGGAAACTGTCGACACTGGCCGTCATGCGCGGTGCCCCTTCGTTCGGACCGGCGGGACCGCCATCGAGACTAGCCGATCCGGCCGTCATGATCGAGATCGTGGTCTCACCGTCGGGAGGGGGTGTCCACGCGGTGGGGTCGTCCGTGGGCGTCCTCCCGGTCGATCCGCAACTCCCGCTCCAACTCGGCGATGACCGCCCGCAGGTCGTCCAGCCGCTGGGTGAGCGCGATGCGGTCCACCTCGTCGGGTACGCCGTCGCCGTCCTCGTCGTAGCCGGGGGCCAACCGCTCGGTCATCTCCAGGCGGCGGGCCTCCTCCATCGAGTTGACGATGACCGCGATGAGAATGTTGAGCAGCAGGTTGACGGTGATCACCACGTAGCTGACGTAGTAGAGCAGCGTCCACGGCGAGATGGCCAGGCCCTGCTCGATGAGGTCCGGCAGTGTCTCCAGCGAGAGCAGCACGAACAACGTCAGCAGCGACCGGCCGATGTCGCCGTACTCGTCCGGGTACCTGTCGCCGAAGATCAGCCAGCCGGCCATCCCGTAGACGTAGAGCGTCACCACGGCCAGGGCGAGGAACCCGGCGACGCCGGGCAGGCTGCGCCACAGCGCGGACACGATGGTCCGCAGGCCCGGCGAGAACCGCACCAGCCGGACCATCCGGGCGACCCGCACCACGCGCAGCAGCGCCGAGTCGCCGTGCAGGCCCGGAACGAAGATGGCCGCGATCACGACGAAGTCGAAGACGTTCCAGCCGTGCCGGAAGAAGTCCTGCGGACGTCGGCCGTAGGCCGCCAGCCGAATGCCGATCTCGACGACGAAGACGGCGCGGAAGAGCACCTCCAGCCCGTGCAGCGCCCGGGTCGCGGGGACCAGACCGTCGTACGTCTCCAGTCCGAGGACGATCCCGTTGGCGAGGATGACGACGACGATGCCGATCTCGAAGGGGCGGGACCGGGCGAGCCGTGCGCAGGCGTCGGCCAGCGCGGGCCGGCCGCGCTGGGGTGTGGACGGTGCGTCTCGCTGCGCGGGCGCGGGCGGTCCGCTCATCAAGCGGCCGACCCGTCGGTGTGCGCCGAGGCGGCGTCGTGGGCCCACCTCGCATCGTCGGTCTGGCGGTGCGGGGGCATAGTCACCAGCCTAGTCACGACGCACAGCCGGGACGCCATCGTCGAGGCCGCCATCGCCCTGGTCGACGCCGGAGGGCTCGTCGCGGTGTCGATGCGCGCGGTCGCCGGCGCCGGATCGCGCTACCGGTAGCTCGCCGCGTCGCCGGAGGCGGGCTGACGGGGCTGTCGGGGCGTTCCACCGGCCCGCGTGGTCCCGACTGGTCTAGGTTTCGTGGTGGGGGGTGCGCATGTCGGAGTCTGACCTTGCCGGTCTGCGGGAACGCGCCGCGAACGGCGACCGGGACGCGGTCGACCAGCTCGTCGAACTGGCCGGCGAGCGGGAGGACCTGGGGGAGCTGCGCCAGCTCGCCGAGAGCGGCAGCGCCGACGCGGCGGCCCAGCTGGTGGAACTGGCCAGCGAACTCGGCGACATGGACGAGCTGCGTCGCCTCGCCGACGGGGGCGACCGGGACGCGGTCGACCAGCTTGTCGAACTGGCCGCCGAGAGGGCCGACGTCGGGGAGCTTCGGCGGCTCGCCGACGGCGGCAACCGGGACGCCGCCGACCTGCTGGCCGACCTCACCGAGCCGGAGGACGAGGCGGAGTAGAGGCTCGCGGCGGATTGAGGCCGAGGCGGAGCCGAGGGCGAAGCCCAGCGGTGGTCCGGCGGGCGGGCGACGGAGGCGTACACCCGGTCACCCGCCCGATCGGCGAACCGTGACGAGACCGCGGCCGGTCAGGCCCGCGCGGCCCGGATGGCGTCGCGCAGCGGGGTGCTCGGCCGGCCGATCAACCGGCTGAGGTCGTCGCTGTCGGTGGCCAGCTCGCCGATGGCGATCGAGTGGTCGAGGGCGGCGACGAACCCGGCGGTGCCGGCGTCGAGCCCGACGTTCTCCAGCGCCGAGGCCAGCTCGGCGGCCGACAGATCCCGGTGGACGACAGTGGTGCCGGTCACCTCCGTGACGGCGTCGGCCAGCTCGTCGAAGGTGAACGCGGCGCCGCCCAGCTCGTAGACGGCGTTGCCCTCCTCGTCCCGGGTCAGCGCCGCCGCCGCGGCGGCCGCGTAGTCGGTCCGGGGCGCGGCGGAGACCTTGCTGCCGCCGGTGGCGCCGAGGATGGTGCCGCTCTGCAGGTACTGCGGCAGTTGATCGGTGTAGTTCTCGGTGTACCAGCCGTTGCGCAGCAGCGTGTACGGCAGGCCCGACGCGGCCAGGACCTCCTCGGTGGCCTTGTGCTCCGGTGCGAGCGGGTTCGTGGTCGTGTCGGCCTTCAGGATGCTGGTGTAGACCACGCGCCCGACCCCGGCGAGCGTGGCGGCCTCGATGACCGCCGTGTGCTGGGCGGTCCGCTGCCCGGGAGTGTCGCCGGAGATGAGCAGCAGGCGGCGTACGCCGGCCACGGCGCCGGGCAGCGTCGTCGGGTCGTCGTAGTCGGCCCGGCGGATCTCGACCCCGCGCGCGGCCAGGTCGGCGGCCTTCTCCGGGCTGCGGACGATCGCGGCGATCTCGGTGGCGGGCACGCCGGCGCCGAGCAGGTGCTCGATCACCAGGCGACCCAGCCGGCCGGTGGCACCGGTGACGGCATACGTGGGCATGGGGACCTCCGATTGGCAGTGACGAAACGTAAGCACTTACTAATCTACAGCACAAGCTCTCGGGTAAGCGTCGGGTAAGCTGGTGACATGAGCGACGTGCCGGCCCGGGACCCGGCGGGGCCTACCCAGGAACTCGTCAGTGATGTCTTCGCGCGCGGCTGCACCTCCCGTGCCGCCTTCGAGAGCGTCACCTCGAAATGGGCCTCGCTCGCTCTGCTGGCGCTCGGTGAGGGCGGTTACCGGTTCAACGCGCTGCGGCGGCGCATCGACGGGGTGAGCGAGCGGATGCTCTCCCAGACCCTGCAGACTCTCGAACGCGACGGCATGCTCACCCGCGAGGTGCTCACCGCGATCCCGCCGCGCGTCGAATACTCACTGACCCCTCTCGGCGCCCGGGTCGCCGATCAGTTGCGCGGCCTCGCGGACCTGCTGGAGGCCTCGGTGTCCGAGGTGCAGACCGCCCGCGAGCGCGAGCAGGACTAGGCCGGGCCCGGCCGCGCCGGTCGCTGGGCGAGCGCCGACCGCCGGGTGCGTTGGATCAACACGACGCACACCAGCACCACCACCGCCGCCGCGACCGAGGTGCGGGTGACGGTCTCGCCGAGCAGCAGTGCCGACCACCCCAGGGTGAGCACCGGCTGTGCGAGCTGGACCTGACCGACCTGCGCGATGCCGCCCCGGGCCAGGCCCGCGTACCAGGCGAAGAAGCCCAGGAACATCGAGACGACGGTGAGGTAGCCGAACGCCGACCAGCCGAGGGGGTCGGCGTGCGGCCGGTCGGCCACGGCGGCGACGACGGTGACGGGCACGGTGACGGGCAGCGCGAGCAGCAACGCCCAGCAGATCGTCCGCGCGCCGCCCAGCTCGCGGGCGAGCGCGCCGCCCTCGGCGTAGCCCAGGCCGCAGAGCACGACCGCGGTGAGCAGGAACAGGTCGGGCAGGGTGAGCGTGCCGGGTACCGCGCCACCGGCGCCGAGGAAGGCGAGCACCGCCAGCAGGCCGCCGGTGCTGGCGACCCAGAACAGCGGTGGCGGGCGTTCACCGGCACGCAGCACCGCGAACACGGCCGTCATCGCGGGTAGTGCGGCGATGACAACCGCGCCGTGCGCGGAGGTCTGGGTGAGAAGCGCCAGCGAGGTGAACAACGGAAAGCCCACGACGACGCCGAGGGCGACGATCGCCAGCCGCCGCCACTGACCGGCCGAGGGCCGGGGTGCGCGGGTGAGACGCAGGTACGCCCAGGCCAGCAGCCCCGCGCCGACCGCCCGGCCGAACGCGACGAACCAGGGGTCGAGGTGCTGCTGGACGGCGACGCGGGTCGCGGGCAGCGACAGGCTGAACCCGAGCACACCCAGCGCGCCGAGGGCGAGGCCGCCGGCGCGACCCGCTGTTACCGTACCGGCAGGAGTAGCGCTACTCTTGTCCTTCATGGAAAACGGTAACGCAGCGGATCGCGTTATCCAAGATCTACGCGGACTGGCGGCTGCCGTCGGCCCCGGCGCCCGCCTGCCCTCCGTCCGGGAGCTGACCGCCCGACACCAGGCCTCCCCGGTCACCGTCGCCGAGGCGATCCGGCGGTTGGTGGCCGAAGGGCTGATCGAGGCGCGGCCCGGCAGGGGCACCTTCGTGGCCGCCCCGCCGGACGAGCGACGCGTACCCGACCTGTCCTGGCAGACCGTCGCGCTCGGTCCCCGCCCGTCCGGTGAGGGCGAGATGCAGGCGCTGCTGGCGCTACCGCGCGCGGGCGCGATTCCGTTGTCCGGCGGCTATCTGGACTCGGACCTGCAACCCGCCGCCGCGTTGGGCGCCGCTCTCGCCCGCGCCGCCCGCCAGCCCGCGACCTGGCAGCGCGGACCGGTCGAGGGGCGCGAGGACCTCCGCGCCTGGTTCGCCCGCGAGGCCGGGCCCGGGCTGCGGGCCGAGGACATGGTGATCTGCCCCGGTGGGCAGGCCGCGCTGTCCTCGGCACTGCGGGCGCTCGCCGCCCCCGGCGACGCCCTGCTCGTCGAGTCCCCGACCTACCTGGGCGCGCTGGCCGTGGCCCGGGCCGCCGGACTCCGGGTGGTGCCCGTGCCGGCGGACGCCGACGGGGTCCGTCCCGACCACCTCGCCGCCGCGTTCGCCCGCACCGGCGCGCGGCTCTTCTACTGCCAGCCGCTGCACGCCAACCCGCACGGCGCGACACTGGCGGGTCACCGCCGGGCGCAGGTCGCCGACGCGGTACGCGACGCCGGGGCGTTCCTGATCGAGGACGACTACGCCCGCGACCTCACCATCGACGGTCCGGCCCCACCGCCGCTGGCCGCCGACGACCCCGACGGGCACGTCATCTACCTGCGCTCGTTGACCAAGTCGACAGCGCCCGGGCTGCGCGTCGCGGCGATCGGCGCACGCGGCCCAGCCGGCGCCCGGCTGCGCGCGGCCCGGCTGCTCGACGACTTCTACGTCGCCGGCCCTCTGCAACAGGCGGCGCTGGAGTTCCTCACCTCCCCGGCGTGGCCGCGGCACCGACGGGCTCTGGCCACGGCGCTGCGGACCCGGCGTGCGGCGTTGGTGGCCGCGCTGCGGCGGCACCTTCCCAGCCTGTGCCCGCAGCCGATCCCGCGCGGTGGCCTGCACCTCTGGGTCCGCCTGCCCGACGGCACCGACGACGTGGCGCTGGCCGCCGCCGCTGCCGCCGAGGGCGTCATCGTCTTTCCCGGTCGTCCCTGGTACGCCGCCGAGCCCTCGGCGCCGCACCTGCGCCTCACCTACGCCGCCGCGGCGCCCGAGATGATGGACGAGGCCGTCCGTCGCCTCGCCCGGGCTCTGCGGTGAACAGGCGCCGGTCTGGTTGGCGTCCTGGGGGCGGATCGTGGTGATCTCGGCGAGGTAGCTCGATGTCGCGGGTGCGGGCAGCGTCACCTGGCGCGCACCCGGGGGCCCCGTGTCAGGCGCGGAGCGTCTCGCGGGGCGGCACGCCGTAGCTGGCGTGGTACCGGGCGGTGAACCTGCTGTGGTTGGGAAACCCCCAGCGACTCGCGATGGCCGACACGGTCTCCTGTCCCGGGTCGGCCCGGACCAGGTCGTGGTGGGCCCGGTCGAGCCGGATCCTGCGCAGGTACGCCATCGGGGTGGTGCCGAGGTGGCGGCGGAAGGCGAGTTGCACCGCGCGTTGTGAGACGGCGGCGGCGCTGGCGATGTCGGCGGCGCTGATGTCCCGGTCGGCGTTCTCCTCCATGAAGGCGACGGCGCGGCGCAGGGTGGCGGTGCTGGCGTCGCGGCGGTCCTCGGTGGTCTCGTCGGTGAACGCCGTGTTGGGGAAGATCGCGAGCGCCGTCGCGGCGAGCATCCGTGCGGCGTTGCCGATCACCAACGGCTGGGCGCTGGCGCTCGGGATGCTCGCCACGACGTCGCTGACGTAACCGGTGGTTCGGTGCCACAGCCGGGCGAGCGACGCGTTGACTCCGCCGAGGTCGGTGAACCGGATCTGGCCGGGTCTTCGGGCCGTGGCGGCGGTCGCGACCTGCGTCAACACACCGAGGTCCAGGACGCAGAGTTCCACCTCGCCGGGGTCCCATCGCACGTGGACCGGCTGACCGGGGCGGGTGACGAGGAAGGCGTCGCCGGGGCCGAACCGGTGGGCTGAACCCGCGCAGGCGCGGCTGACCATCGCGGTACGGGTGCGGCAGACGACCAGCCCGTCCATGTCGCCCACCTGGATGTCGAGATGAGCGGTCTGCCGGGTCTTGGCGAGGGCGAACGGCCCGGTGTCGACGCGCTGGTGGACGAGGTGGTATCCGGCCTCGCCGGGGCGGATCCGCAGGTCCGGGGTGTAAGTGCTGGCCAGGAAGCGGTAGATAACCGCCGGGTCGCGGCTGTCGAATCCTCGGGTCTGCACTGGTGACGTCATCCGCTGTCTCCGTCCGGGAGGAAACCGCCGGGTGGGGACCAGGGCCGACGGTGTGGTCAGGACGTGTCTGGGCGCACGGGCCGATGATCGGCACGTTGCTGACCGGCGGTTCGGCGGTGGCGGCGGCCTCCTCGGGGCCGCCGGCGATCGGGCGACCAGAGGAGGATCCCAGTGGACATCGGGTGTCGAAGGAGGGACGGGTGGCGACCGGTCTAGCGCTGTCGAGGTGGACCGAGCTTTAAGGATTCCCAACAAATCAGATATCCATTGATGGGATTTCCACCATACGGCAGTCGACAATGTACTGCCGGTGATCCGAGGTTTTGGCGAGTCGACTTCGCTTTTCGGCTATCGCGCGCGGCGATCCTGCGCCCGCTGTCCTAGTCGCTCCGGCGGCCGCAGCGAAATGTTGTTCATGATCTCCGGACGTCACGGCGTCCGGACCACTGCCGGAGATCCGGCCAGCAGGCGGAGGTGGGGCGTTGGACAGTACCGATCCGGACCGCGTCGTTCGGCTGGCGGTGGCCGAGGCGCTGGCGCGGGTGGCCGACGAGGACAGCCTGGGCCTGGGCGAGGGTGACGCGCTGGCGAGCCTCGGCGTCGCGCTGCGCACGGTGCTGCGCCGTGCGCTCGACGACCGGGTGCCGCTGACCACGCCCGAGTTCGTCGACAGGTGCCGCGACCTGCGGCTCAATCGTGACTCCTTCGACCTGTTGGGGCATTACCTGCTCACGGCGTTGCTGGCCCACCAGGTGGGGCCGGACGCCCTGGTCCGCGTCGGGGCGCTCCTCGGCACCGTCCGGCGCTATCTGCCCGCCCCGCGGCCACCCGCGCACCGCAACGGGGGCCCCGAGCCCCGGCGACGCGACGTGCGTGCGGACAACAGTGTCGTGGGCCGGTACCGGCGGACCACGCTGCCCGAGCACCTGCCCAGCCCGCCGAGCTGGACCTGCACCGGATGTGGCCGCGAATGGCCCTGCGCCACCAAGCAGAGTCAGTTGCTCGCCGAGTTCGGCGGGGCGCGTGCCGCGCTCGCCGTCTACCTCGGGTCGTGCCTCGTGGCCGCCGCCCAGGATCTGCCGACGCAGCCCCTGCCCCGAGTACGACTCCGCTTCCTGGGCTGGCTGCCACGCGCCCGGATCTGACGACGACGCGCACGCCCCGCTGTCGGCGCGTGACCCACCGCCGCGCCTCGCGCGCCCTTCAACGGGCTCGGCGAGGGTGTTCATCGTGCACCCGCCCGTCGTACGGCGGGCGTTCACCAACCTCTTTGAGGCTTCTTGATCGAAAGAGCATTCGCTTGATCGAGGAGAGGCTCTCACGTGCGAGACAAGCAAGCCGAAGAGATCGAGCACGCGCAGTTGTCGCGGCGCAAGCTGGTCAAGTACGCCGGCGTCGGCGCGACGCTGGCCGCCGCCAGCCCGCTGGTCGGCGCCGGCGCAGCGTGGGCCGACGAGGAGCGTCGACCCGGCGACGACACGAGCGACCGGGGCAACGCCAAGAACCGGTCCTGGCGCGCTGGTGACCACCACGTGCACTCCGAGTACAGCGGCGAGTTCGACACCACGAAGAGCCCGATCGTCTTCCACAAGGGCGCGGACGCGGTCTACCCGATCGTCACCAACGCGATCATGGCCAAGAACTTCGGTCTGACCTGGGCGATGTGCACCGACCACGGTGGACCCACACACTCGAAGGTGAACATCGAGCAGGCGTACCCCGACCTGCTGCGCTCGCGCAAGCTGGTCCCCGAGGTGCTCCAGTTCTGGGGCATGGAGTTCGACGCGCCCTCGCTGGACCACCACACGCTGATGATCCCGCGCCACGACGACGAGGCGAAGCAGCTCTTCGAGCTGGAGAGCCGGTTCGCTAAGTACGACGCGTTCCCCACCGACCCGGCCCGCGACACCGAGGCCAAGATGGTGGAGTTCCTCAAGGTTGCCCGGGGCATGCCGCACAAGCCGCTGGTGATCGCCCACCACGCCTCCCGGTCGGCGCCCGGCCTCGGTGTCTACGGTCAGGACACGCCGCGGGAGTTCCGCAACGGCAACAACGCCGCGCCCGACGTCTACATCGGCTTCGAGGGCGCGCCCGGCCACCAGGCCGGTCCGCTCAACGGTGGCAAGCGCGGCGGGTACGGCAACCACCCCACCTACGGTGGCTTCGACCAGATGACCGCGCGGGTCGGTGGGCTCTGGGACTCGCTGCTCGGTGAGGGCCGGCGCTGGTGGATCACCGCGACGTCGGACTCGCACGTGCACTGGACGCGCGGCGGCTCGGACTTCTGGCCGGGCGAGTACAGCAAGACCTACGTGTACGCCCGCCAGGACTACGCCGACATCATGGACGGCCTGCGCAACGGCCGGATCTGGGTGACCACCGGCGACCTGATCCGCAGCCTCGACGTGACCGCCAGGTCCCAGGGGCAGACGGCCGAGGTCGGCGAGACCATCACGGTCAGTCGCCGCAGCCGCACCGACGTCGAGATCGAGATCACCTTCCGTCCGCTGGACGGTGTGAACGGCAACGGCGACCGTCCCGAGGTCCGTCGGGTGGACCTGATCGTCGGCCAGATCACCGGGCCGAGCGCCAACCCGGACGCCGACACCAACCCCACCACCACGGTGGTGGCCCGGTTCGGCCCGCGGGACTGGCGTCGCCAGGGTGCGGACTACGTCATCCGGCACACCCTGCGCAACGTCGAGGCCGACACCTACGCGCGGGTGCGCGGCACCAGCACCGACGAGGCCGAGCCGCTCGCCGACGGGCTGGAGAGCCCGTGGGACGACCTCTGGTTCTACTCGAACCCGGTGTTCGTGCACGTGCGCTGACCCGTCGCCGCAGCGACGCTGCCGCCACACGGTGGGCCAGCCGGCACTCCTCGACGCACGATGGTCGGGGGGCCGGCGGGCCCGCTCGCTGGTCGACTGTCCGGTCAGCCGTCGCTGAGGCCGCGCGATCGGGCGGCGCGCGGGCGACCACGCTCGGACGCTGCGCCCGGCCGGCTCGGCGTCGGCGCAGCGGGCTCGGGCCGCACCTCGGCCACCGCCTGGCAGAGATCGCGCAGCGGGTCGATCGCCTGGGTCGAGCAGGCGACCCGTTGCAGCAGTGCGCGCAGGGTCGCCGACTCGGTCGGCGTGAGCGACCCCAACAGGTGCGCCTCGACCTGCCGCAGCGCCTCGCGCCGCTGCTCCCAGGCCGCCCGCCCGGCGTCGGTGACGTCCACCAGCCGGCTGCGCCGGTCGGCCGGGTCCGCCCGCCGGGCGACGAACCCCGGGCGTTCGAGGTCGTCGATCAGGTACGTGAGCACCGTCCGGTCGATGCCCAGCTCCTCGGCGATCGCCCCCTGGTTGCGGGCCGGCCCGGTGGCCGCCGCGGTGAGCACCTGATAGCCCCGCGGGCCGCCGGGGAAATCGGTGAGGGCGTGCTCGGCTGCCCGGACGTAGCCGCGGAAGACGATTCCCAGCATCCAGCCCAGATCGTCGTCGAGGGGATCGGGCCGGTCCGGCCGGTCGCTGGCACCCGTCATACCCCGACAATAGCGCAGGACAACCAACCTTGTTGGCGGCAGATGTTCTGTCTGACATAAGATTTGGGTCACGACGCATCGTCCGACGCGTCGCGGACGACGGGAGGCTCGCACGATGAGCGACTACGGCCACGACCTGGTCTTCGGATCGTTCACCACGCCCGGCAACGACGATCCGGACCGCACGGTCGGGCTCGCGGTCCTGGCCGAACAGGTCGGGCTGGATCTGGTCACCTTCCAGGACCACCCGTACCAGCCGCGATTTCTGGACACCTGGACGCTGCTGAGCTTCGTCGCGGCGCGGACGGACCGGGTGCACCTGTCGGCGAACGTCACCAACCTGCCGCTGCGCCCGCCCGCCGTGCTCGCCCGCAGCGTCGCCAGCCTCGACCTGCTCAGCGGCGGTCGGGTCGCGCTGGGTCTCGGCGCGGGGGCGTTCTGGGACGCCATCGAAGCGATGGGCGGCCGGCGGCTGACCCCCGGGCAGGGCGTACGGGCGCTGGAGGAGGGCATCGACGTCATCCGGCAGATGTGGGACGCCCAGGCGCGCGGCGGCGTGCGGGTCGACGGCGAGTTCCACCGTGTGGTCGGCGCCAAGCGCGGCCCCGCCCCCGCCCACGCGGTGCCGATCTGGCTCGGGGCGTACAAGCCGCGCATGCTCGCGCTCACCGGTCGCCGGGCCGATGGCTGGCTGCCGTCACTGGACTACCTCCAGCCCGGTGACCTGGCCAGGGGCAACAAGATCATCGACGATGCCGCCCAGGAGGCGGGCCGCTCGCCCCGCGACGTCCGCCGGCTGCTCAACATCTCCGGCACCTTCTCGTCGGCCGGGGGCGGCCCGTTGCACGGGCCCGCCGAGCAGTGGGTGCGGGAGTTGGCCGAGTTGGCGCTGGGCGACGGCGTCGGCACGTTCATCCTCGCCAGCGACGACCCCGACGACCTGCGCCGGTTCGCTGGCGAGGTGGCCCCCGCCGTGCGCGAACTGGTCGCGGCCGAACGCGACAGTGGCGCGGCGTCGGCGCGTACTCCCGCCGAGCCGGCGGTGGCCGCGGAGCCGGCGGCGCTCGTCGCGCCCTCCGCGCGGCCGACCCGCGCGAGGGTGACCGCCGGGGCCTTCGCGGTGGTGCCGACCCCGGACGACGGCCGGCGGCTCAGCGACCGGCAGGTCTGGGACGAGTCGGCCCGTCCCACCGGGCCCGCGCCCGACCCGACCCGCACCTACACCGCTTACGAGCAGGCCAACGGCCAGCACCTGGTGCAGGTGCACGACGGCCTGCGCGGCGAGCTGGCCCAGATCCACGACCTGATCGAGCAGGTCGCGGCGGGCGAGCTCGACGCCGGCGCGGCGCGATCGCAGATCAACACGATGACCATGCGGCAGAACCGGTGGACGCTGGGCGCCTACTGCGAGTCCTACTGCCGCATCGTCACCACCCACCACACCATCGAGGACCAGGCCCTCTTTCCGCGGCTGCGGCAGGCCGACCCGCGGCTGCGCCCGGTCGTCGACCGGCTGGAGCAGGAGCACCACGTCATCCACGACGTGCTGGAGGGGGTCGACAAGGCGCTGGTCGCGTACATCGGGGCGCCGGACGGCCTGGCCGAGCTGCGCGCCGCGGTGAACCTGCTGACCGACGCCCTGCTGTCGCACCTGAGCTACGAGGAGCGGGAACTGGTCGAGCCGCTGGCCCGCCTGGGAGTGAGCTGAGCAGAGGAACCGGCGTCTCCGGGGGGTTGCTCCGCACGATCTGAGAGGCTACTTTCGAAACATGTCTCTCAAGAATCCATATGGGGATTTCGAGATCACCGAGCCGCAGGCGCTGCGGGCGCTGGCGCATCCTGTCCGGTTGGCCATCCTCGACCGGCTCCAGCAACACGGCCCGGCCACGGCCACCGGACTGTCGCCGCACGTCGGCGCCACGCCGTCGGTGGTCAGCTGGCACCTGCGCCACCTCGCGACGTTCGGCCTGGTCACCGATGCCGACGGCGCCACCAGCAAGCGGGAACGCTGGTGGCAGGCAGCCGCCCGAGGGTTCCGCTTCACGCTGCCCGACGACGCCGAGGGGCAGGCCGCGGCCCGGCAGCTGCGCGGCGAGATGTTCGCCCGCTACGCCGACGCGCCTCAACAGTGGCTGCTGCACGACGAACCCCGGCTGGACGCCGAGTGGCGCGCGTTGGCCGGGGTGGCCGACACCCGCTTCGTCGCCACACCTGACGAGCTGCGGCACCTGGAAGAGGCGATCGAGGAACTGCTCGCCCCGTACGTGCGGCGCAAGGACGACGAGACGACGCCGGACGGCGCCCAGCTCGTCCGGATGCTGCGCTACCTGCTGCCCGAGACCAGCGACGATTCGCCCGCGTCATGACGGCCGTCGACGCCCCGCCCGCACCGGCGCTGGGCCGCGACCGGCGGTTCCGCACCTTCTGGATCGGTGAGACGATCTCGGCGTTCGGCGACCGGATCAGCGAGCTGGCCCTGCCGCTGATCGCCGTCTCCCTGCTCGCCGCGACGCCCGTGCAGGTCAGCGTCCTCACCGCGCTGATCTGGCTGCCCAACCTGCTGGGCCTGTTCCTCGGCGCGTGGGTGGACCAGCGCACCCACAAGCGTCGACTCCTGATCATCGCGGACCTGCTCCGCGCGGCAGTCCTGCTCAGCCTGCCCGCGGCCTACCTGTTCGGCGCGATCACCCTCACCCAGCTCTACCTGGTGGCGCTGCTCACCGGCGCCGGAGCGGTGCTGTTCACCCTGGGACAGCAGGCGTTCTTCGTCGCCTTGGTGCCGCGATCGGCGTACGTGGACGCGAACAGCAAACTCAGCGTGAGCCGGTCCCTCTCGTTCATCGCCGGCCCGGCCGTCGGCGGTGGGCTCGTCCAGGCGCTCAGCGCACCGGTGGCGATCCTCGTCGACGCGGTGTCCTTCCTGGCCTCCGCGCTGCTGCTGCGGCGCATCCCGGTCGCCGAGTCGCCTCCGCCGCCACGGCGGACGTCCACACTCGGCCTGGTCCGCGAGGGCCTGGTGCTGGTGCTGCGGCACCCGGTGCTGCGCGCCGCGCTCGGCTGCACCACCACCGTCAACTTCTTCACCTTCATCGCCGCGGCGCTGCTGGTGCTCTACGCCAACCGTGAACTCGGCCTGTCAGCCGGCGCCATCGGCGTCGCGTTCGGCGTCGGCGCGCTTGGCGGACTCGCCGGCGCGGCCCTGGCGCCTCGCCTGTCGCGGGCCATCGGGCTGGGCCGTACCGCGATGATCGGCGTGGTGGTCTTTCCCGCGCCGCTGGCGCTGACGGCACTGATCGCCGGCCCGACCTGGGCGAAGGTGGCCATGCTGGCGGCCATCGAGATGGTCTCCAGCGTCGGTGTGATGCTGATGGACGTCAACCTCAACGCTCTGCTCACCGCCGTCACACCCGACGACGCGCGCGGTCGCCGGGCCGGCGCGTACAGCGCCGTCAACTACGGCATCCGGCCGCTCGGCGCGCTGGTCGGCGGCGCGCTGGGCACCACCTTCGGGCTGCGGCCGGCCCTGGTCGTCGCCGGAGTGGGCGGCGTGCTGGCCGTCCTGTGGCTGCTCGCGTCCCCGGTACGCCACATCGCCACCCTCGACGACCCCGCGACCTGACCTGCCGGAGTGGCCCGCTGAGACCGTCGTCGCCCGCGCGGTCAGCCGATCTCCTCCACCAGCAACCGGGCCAGCTCGTCGGGCTGGGAGAACATCGGCCAGTGGCCCGTGGCCATCGTGACCAGCCGCCAGCGCTCGCTGGTCAGCAGCGCGGACACGGTGTCGTTGGGCTCCGGCCCGTCGAGCAGACATTTGACGTACGTCGTCGGCAGCTCGCCCAGCGGACGGGCCAGCACGGCCGGTTCGGTAAGCGTGGCGCCCGGGTGCGGGGTGGCGCCCTTGAGCAGCCGCGCGATCTGCTCGTCGGCGAGCCCCTGGCCGTCGAACTCGGCAGGGTCGGGCGGCGGCCAGTCGCCGCCGTTGTCGGCGAGCACCGACTCGAACGCCGCCTGACCCTGCCACCAGTCCGACGCGAACGACCCGCCGTCGACCGGCACCTCCGCGTCGACGTAGACCACCCGGGTCAACCGGTCGCCGATCCGCGCGGCGGCCTGACCCACCGGGATGCCCGAGTAGCTGTGCCCGACCAGCACCACGTCGCGCAGGTCGCGCCGCTCGATCTCGCCGACGATGTCCTGCACATGGGTCTGCTGCCCGGCGGGCACGCCCTGCCTCTCGGCGACCCCGGAGAGGGTCAGGGGAAAGCTCTGGTGCCCGGCGGCCCGCAGCCCCGGCACCACCTCGTCCCACGCCCACGACCCCAGCCACGCGCCCGCCACCAACACCACATTCGCCATGGCCGGACCCTAGCGCCGACCTCTGACAGCCCGGCGCGTCACGACCAGGTCCGGGACTGGGTGTCGAACACCTCGGGTGGACTCTCGACCGGCAGCACACAGAGCAGGTGCCCGCCGGGCGCCCGCAGAATCCGACACTCCAACCACTGCGACACCTCGGTGGCGCCCAGACCGACCAGTCGAGCGGTCTCGGCCGCCACGTCGTCGGTCTCGATGTCGAGGTGGTAGCGCGGCGCGTCGTCGACGGCCTGGACCGCGGTGACCAGGCCCGGCAACGCCTCGTGCAGGCCGACGAACTGCGGCTCGGCCGGATGGGACCGGGTGCCGACGCCGAGCGCCGCCGACCAGAACTCCGCCGCCCGCGCGGCCTCCGCCTCGGGCGCGTCGATCAGCAAC
Source organism: Micromonospora sp. NPDC047557 (assembly GCF_043205095.1). NCBI lineage: Bacteria > Bacillati > Actinomycetota > Actinomycetes > Micromonosporales > Micromonosporaceae > Micromonospora > Micromonospora sp. NPDC047557. The sequence continues at coordinate 208,027 of NZ_JBIDDK010000009.1, forward strand.
GCGTACACACGGCTTCGATGCATGCGAGGCAGGATATCGAGGACTCTCACCCACCGCCCGCCGCGCCGAGGCGAGCGGCGATCTGAGCCGGCAGCGGGTAGGGACTCTCGACCGGCAGGTGGTCCGTCGCCGCTCGCTCATCGCCGGCCCGCACCAGCTCCCGTACACGGTGGACGGTGGGGGTGATGTCCGTGACGGCCACGATCCAGTCGTCGACGTACCGGGCGACCGCCGCACCGGACAACCCGACCTGCAGCGACCGATAGGGCAGAGCGGCCATCCGCACCGTTCGTTCCGGATCCCACTGCACCCGTACCGGGCTGCTCCTGAGCTGCCGCGACCAGGTCACCCGGTCATCGTGCACGTCCCGGTCGTAGTGGCTCAGACAGGCGTGCGCCAGCGCCCACTCGAAGCCCTCCCGCGCGATGTCGATCGACAGCACGCGCTCCTGGCCGGGCTTGGTGGCCCAGCCGCAGCGGTACATCATCCACCGGAACGACGGCTTGATCCAGGTCATGCGGTCCCGCTTGAAGGGGGCCACGAAGCGGCCGGCGGCGACCGCCGGCAGCGCGACCTCCGAGGGGTACGCCTGGTACACGGTGATCGTGTCGGCCGAATAGCGAGCGCGGATCTGACGGGCGGGAACGGACACGCCCCCAATCTTCACCGATCGGGCCTCGACCGCTCCACAGATATAGCGCCGCCACCATCCGGTGGGTGTCCCCGGGTCGGACCCCGCGAAACGCCGTCACGGCGGGCGCCGGGGGCTCAGCCGGGCCGGTCGACCAGTGCGGCGAGCCGTTTGGGCGCCTGCACGCAGTAGCTCTCGGTGAGCAGCTCGCCGACCTCGTCCCAGTCGGTGTCCGCGTCCAGGACCATGCCGAGCACGTTCGGGCTCCAGTCCGGCTTGTAGAAGGGGTGCCCGACGCTCAGCAGACCGGCGATCTCGTCGAGCGGCGACCGGAAGACCAACAGGCAGGCCGGGCGGTCGAGCGCGGCGGCGCGCGCGTGCACGGCCTGACGGTCGGGGTCGACGGTGAGCACGTGGGCGAAGGTGCGCCGGCGGATCCGCCAACGGGTGCCCACCCAGGCCGGCTCCTCGTAGGTCTCCGGCAATCCGCGGCAGATCGGGCGCAGCCGGTCGAGAACCTCGGGGTCGACGTCTCCGGGCGCGGTCACGGGAAGGGACCCTAGTCGGCGGGTACGACAATGACGCCCGCCGACGGGCGGCGGTGGTGTGCTCCCGGCGGATCGGTCAGGATGGGTCGGGGCGACGCCGGGCCGCCGCCTCCGAACCGACACACCCCAGCCCCGCCGAGGAGTTCCGTGCCGTCCACCCTGCTCTCCCGCCGTGACCTGGACTTCCTGCTGCATGACTGGTTGCGGGTGTCGCAGCTCGTCGAGCGCCCTCGCTACGCCGAGCACTCCCGGGAGACCTTCGACGACGCGCTGGACCTCGCCGAGCGGGTGGCCACCGAGCAGTTCGCCTCGCACAACCGGGCCGCCGACCTTGCCGAACCGACGTTCGACGGGCAGCGGGTGCGGCTGATCCCGCAGGTGCGCGCAGCGTTGGACAGCTTCGCCGAGACGGGTCTGCTGACGGCCGGGCTGGACGCCTCGGTCGGCGGTCTGCAACTGCCGCAGGCCGTCGCCGCAGCCTGCTTCGCCTGGTTCCAGGCGGCCAACGTGGCCACCTCGGCGTACCCGATGCTGACTCTGGGCAACGCGAAGCTGTTGTTGGCGCACGGCAGCGTCGAGCAGGTCGACACCTACGTCCGACCCATGCTGGAGGGTCGGTTCTTCGGCACCATGTGCCTCTCCGAGCCGCACGCGGGCAGCTCGCTGGCCGACATCACCACCCGCGCCGAGCCGCAGCCGGACGGGACGTACCGGCTCTTCGGCACCAAGATGTGGATCTCCGGCGGTGATCACGAGCTGGCCGAGAACATCGTCCACCTGGTGCTGGCGCGGATTCCCGGCGGGCCGCCCGGGGTGAAGGGCATCTCGCTGTTCATCGTGCCCAAGGTGCTCGTCGAGCCGGACGGATCGCTCGGCGACCGCAACGACGTGGTACTCGCCGGGCTCAACCACAAGATGGGCTTCCGGGGAACCACCAACACCCTGCTCAGCTTCGGCGACGGCGGTCACACCCCGGCCGGTCGCCCCGGCGCCGTCGGCCACCTGGTCGGCACGCCGCACCAGGGGCTCGCCCAGATGTTCCACATGATGAACGGGGCCCGGATCGGTGTCGGCGCCGGTGCCATGGCGCTGGGCTACACCGGCTATCTCAAGAGCCTGGCGTACGCCCGCGAACGGCCGCAGGGCCGGCCGGTCGACGCGAAGGACCCGGCGGCGCCGCAGGTGCCGATCATCGACCACCCGGACGTACGGCGGATGCTGCTGGCGCAGAAGAGCTACGTGGAGGGTGCCCTGGCCCTGGTGCTCTACTGCGCCCGGCTGCTCGACGAGGAGCAGACCGCCCCGGAGCAGACCGACCGCGAGCGGGCGCACCTGCTGCTGGACGTGCTCACCCCGATCACCAAGAGCTGGCCGTCGCAGTGGTGCCTGGCCGCCAACGACCTGGCGATCCAGGTGCTCGGCGGCGCCGGCTACACCCGCGACCACGACATCGAGCAGCACTACCGGGACAACCGGCTCAACCCGATCCACGAGGGCACCCACGGCATCCAGGCGCTGGACCTGCTGGGACGCAAGATGACCATGCGCGACGGCGCCGGTCTGCTCCTGCTGACCGAGAGGATGGGCGACACCGTCAGCCGGGGCCGCCAGGCCGGGGGCGAGGCGGCCGAGCTGGCCGACCGGCTGGCCGGCGCGGTGGATCGGGTCGTCGCGGTCACCCGCCGGCTCTGGTCCGGCGGTGACCCGGTGCTCGCCCTGGCCAACGCCAGCGTCTACCTGGAGGCGGTCGGGCACGTGGTGATCTCGTGGATGTGGCTGGAGCAGGTGCTGGCGCTGCCGCCGCAGGAGGACGGCGACGCCTTCCACGCCGGCAAGCGGCAGGCCGCCCGCTACTTCTTCACGGCCGAGCTGCCCCGGACCGGCCCGCAGTTCGACCTGCTGGACAGCCTCGACCGGACCACGCTCGACATGCGCGCCGACTGGTTCTGAACGGCCCCGGCGTCACCGTCGGCGGGTCTGGTGGTGCATGGCCTGCCGTCCCTTGACCACGCCCAGGATGATCACGATCACCAGCGCGATCAGACCGATGATGATCAGCCAGCGGACCGCCTCGAGGATCAGCCCGAGCAGAATCAGCACGCCGGCGACCACACCGACGACCCAGAGCAGGGCACGCATCGCGACCTCCCGTAACCCGGCCGCGACGCGAGATGCGGCGACCCCCGGGCTCCACCTCCCCGATTCCGCCAACCTCAAACGCCATCCCCGGGCGGAGTCAGCGGTGGGCGACGTAGACCGTGTTGGCGGACTGGCCGCCGGTCAGCGGGTTCGCGAACGGCACGACATGCGCCCGCGCGGTCGCGAACACCTCCGTGAGCGCCGCGACGAACTCGTCGTCCGGCGGGTCGTCCGACCACAGCGCGAAGACGCCCTCTGGGCGCAGCAACGCGGCGAGGCGGCGCAGCCCGTCCGGCGCGTAGAAGGGTGCGTGGCTCGGGTGCAGGACGTTGCGCGGTGAGTGGTCGACGTCGAGCAGGACGGCGTCGAATCGACGTCCGGGCGTCTCGGCGTCGAACCCGTCGTCACCGGCCACGGCGGCGAAGAAATCGGCTCGCGCGAACCGGGTCCGGGGGTCCTCGGCGAGCCCGGCCGCGAACGGCAGCAGTCCCCGCCGGTGCCAGTCGATGACGTCCTCGATGGCCTCCACCACGAGGAGTGTTCGCACCCGTGGGTCGGCCAGCGCGGTGCACGCGGTGTAGCCCAGCCCGAGGCCGCCGACCACCACGTCGAGGGCGTCGCCGGTCAGTTCGGCCAGGCCCAGCCGGGCCAGCTCGATCTCGGCGACGGGGAAGAGGCTGGACATCAGGTACTCGTCGTCGAGCTTGACCTCGTACACCTCGACCTGCAGCGCCGGGTCGCGGCGCCGCCGCAGGCTGATCGCGCCGATCGGGGTCTCCCGCCAGGCCAGCTCCTCGAAACGCGCGCCCACGGATGCCCTCTCGCCGCCGGATTCGTCCCCGGATGGTACCGGTCGGGGCGGGGCCCGCCACGCAGGGTCCACGGGACATCGACGCAGCGCATATCCTGTGGCCCGGTCGAACCAGCGGAAGGGACCTCATGCCGTCGCGGCAGGATCAGCTGCACTCCTACCAGTTCAGCGTCCAGCGGGCGGTCGCCGCACTGGTGATGCGGGAGACCGACCCCGCCCAGTCACCGTTTCGGCGGCTGGCGGGCGCGGGCCTGGCCAGCGTCCTCGTCGCGGCGATCGGGCTCGGGGGTTCGGCGCTCTACGGCCTGTTCGCCGGCGGTGGCAAGGGGTGGCGCGACCCCGGCGCGGTGATCGTGGAGAAGGAGTCCGGCGCCCGGTTCGTCTACCGGGAGCAGAAGCTGCACCCGGTGCTCAACTACGCGTCGGCGTTGCTGATCGTCGGCGCGGACCGGTCGAAGACCGTGCTGGTCTCCCGACGCTCGATCGACGACGTGCCGCGCGGCCTGCCCCTGGGCATCGCCGACGCACCGGACTCGCTGCCCGCCCCGGGCCGGCTGGCGACGTCGGCCTGGACGGTCTGCTCGACGGCCGGCGGCGAGGACCCCCGGTCCGCGCTGCTGATCGGCACCGACCCCGACGGCGGTCGGCCGCTGGGGGACGACGCGCTGCTGCTGCGCCACCCGGACGGCGGCCTGCACCTCGTATGGCACCAGCGCCGGTATCTGGTCCGCGATCCCAACCGGGTGCTGGCCGCGCTGGCCACCACCCGGACGCGGGCGGTGCCGGTCGCGCCGGCCCTGCTCAACGCGCTTCCCGCAGGCGTCGATCTGGCCCCGCTAGCGCTGCCCGGCGAGGGTCGACCCGCCACCCGCGTGCCCGGCGCCACGATCGGTCAGGTCTACCTGGTGCGCAACTCCGGCGGCGGCCGGCAGTACGCGGTGGCGCTCGACGACGGGCTGGCCGGGATCACCGAGCTGCAGGCCGGGCTGCTGCTGGCCCGTACCGGGCAGGGGGAGTCGGAACCGATGACGCTGGGTCGGTTCGCCGCGCTGCCCACGCTGCCCGACCTCGCGCCGAGCGGCCCGACCGCGCCACCGCCCGTGCCGCCCCGGCTCGCCAGCTCCGACGACGCGGCGATCTGCGCCCGGGTCGGGGACGACGGCGGCACGGGCGAGGTGCTGCGGGGCGTACGCCTGCCGGACCTGGCGGCCGTCCCACGGACCGCGCCGAGCGGCGGCGCGGCGCTGGCCGACCACGTGGTGGTGCAGCCGGGTGGCGGCGCGGTGGTCGAGGCCGCCGCGGCGCCCGGCGCGTCCGGAGGCGCGGTGTCCGTGGTCACCGACCTGGGCCGGCGGTACGTGCTGGCCGACCGGGAGGTGCTGGCGATGCTCGGCTACCGCGACGTGCGACCGGTACGGCTGCCCGCCGGCCTGGTCAGCCTCGTGCCGGCCGGCGCCACCCTGGACCCGGCCGCGGCCCGGGCCGTCGCCGCCCCGTCCTGACGCCGCTCCGGCGTCAGGTGGCCGGGCGGCGCAGGATGCTGACCGCGAACGGCGCGTCGTCGCGCCACGGCCGCAGATCCCAGGTGGCGAAGCGGTGCTCCAGGCGCAGCCCGGCGGCGACCGCGTCGGCGTCGAACGCGGTCAGCGGGTAGCCGCGTTCGGTGCCGAAGCCGACCGCCAGCACGCCGTCGGGGCGCAGGTGCCCGGCGAGTCGGCGCAGCACCTCCGGCTCGGTGCCGGCGGCGACGAAGGCGAGGACGTTGCCGGCGAGGACCGCCGCGTCGAACGGCTCCGCCTCGCCGAGCGCCGGCAGGTCCAGTTCGGCCAGGTCGGCGACCAGCCAGCGGGGGCCGGGATGGTCGGCGCGGGCGGCCTCCACCAGCGCGGGGTCGGCGTCCACCCCGACCACTGTGTGCCCGCGCTGGGCCAGGGCCGCGCCGACCCGGCCGGTGCCGCTGCCCGCGTCGAGGATCCGCGAGCCGGGCGCGACGAGCGTGTCGACCAGCCGGGCCTCGCCGGCCAGGTCCGCTCCCTCGGCGGCGAGCTTGCGGAACCGGTCGATGTACCACTGCGAGTGCTCCGGACCGGTGTCGGTCGCCCAGCGGGTCGGGTTGGCCATACGGCCACCGTAACCGGGCCGGTCGGGGCGCGATGGGCCGTCCGGCAGGCGCACCGATCGGTGGCAGCTCAGCGGCGACGGGGTCGGCGTGTCGGGCCGCTGGGCTGCCACCGATCAGGGGAACCGGTCAGCCCTTCTCCGCGCCGCTGGTCAGGCCCTCGGTGAGCAGCCGCTCGCTGGCGAAGAAGAGGATCACGATGGGCAGGGTGAGGACGACCGACCCGGCCATCAGCACCGTCTTGGGCACCTCCACGCCGTCGGAGAGCAGTGACAACCCCAGCGACACCGTCCACCGGTCCGGTTTGTCGACCAGGAACAGCAGGGCGAAGAGGAACTCGTTCCAGGCGATCATGAAGTCGTAGAGCGCGACCGCCATGATCGATGGCGCGGCCAGGGGCAGGCTGACCCGGCGGATGATGCCGAGTCGGCCGGCGCCGTCGATGGCCGCCGACTCCTCCAGACTGACCGGGATGGTCTCGAAGTAGTTCTTCAGCATGTAGACGGACACCGGCAGGGTCTGCGAGATGTAGACCAGCACCAGGCCGAACAGCGAGCCGCGCAGCCCGGCGAGGCTGAAGACCACGAACAGCGGGATCGCGATGACGATCGACGGGAACAGGTAGACGGCCAGGAACAGGAAGTCGACCTGCCGCCGGCCGAAGAACCGGAGCCGGGCGACCGCGTACGCGCCGGGGATCGCGACGAGCAGCGTGAGCAGTGTCGCCGCGACCGCGACGAGGCCGCTGTTGCGGATGAAGGTGAGGAATCCCTGGCCGCCGTCGTCGGTGGCCTTGAGCACCTCGGCGTACGTGGCCACGGTCAGCTCGCCGAAGCCGACGACAAGCGAGCCCGGGTCGAGCAGCAGCCGCTCGATGGGGCGCACCGAGAGCACCAGCATGTAGTAGAAGGGAAAGACGGTGACGACCAGGAACGCGGCGATCACCAGGCGGCGCAGCCAGCGCAGGCTCACCGTCTCGACCATGTCCCGGTCCATCAGCCGACCCTCCGTCCGAAGAAGCGCAGGTAGATCAGCACGAACACGATGAGCACCACGGCCAGTACGACCGCCTGCGCGGCCGCCGCGCCGATGTCGGTACGGGCGGTGAGGAACTCGTACACCCGGACGCTGACCACCTCGGTGCCGGCGGCCCCGCCGGTGAGCAGGTAGACGTCGTCGAACTTGTTGAACGTCATGATGAAGCGCAGCACCCCCAGCAGGGCGATCACCGGCAGTAGCTGCGGCAGCAGGATGTGCCGGAACCGCTGGGTGGGCGTGGCCCCGTCGACCCGGGCGGCCTCCTCCAGCTCACCGGGCACCGCCTGGAGCCGGGCCAGCAGGAACAGGAACGCGAACGGGAAGTAGCGCCACGCCTCGAACACGATGACCGTGGCCAGCGCGGTCGACTCCTGGGTGAGGAACGGCACGGGCGCGTCCCAGCCCAGCAGGCGCTGACCCCAGTGGTTGACGATGCCGAGTTGCGGGTCGAGCATCACCTGCCAGACGAAGGTGACCGCGACCACCGGCGCCACGTACGGCAGCAGCATGGAGGCCCGCACCAGCGTGCGGCCGCGGAACGGCCGGCGCACCACAAGCGCGGCGACCAGACCGAGCGCGATCGACCCGACGGTGCCGCCGATGCTGTAGAGCAGCGTGACCCACAGTGTGTCGGCGAAGCCGGGGGTGTGCAGCACCCGGTCGATGTTGTCCATGGTGAACTCGCCGAACAGCCCGGTCTTGCGCAGGGTCGCGAGCCGGACCCGCTGGAAGGCGAGCACCACGGTCCAGATGATCGGGATGCCGATGACCGCGATGGTGACGAGCAGGGTCGGCGCGACAAGCGCCAGCCCGGCGCGGGACTCGCGGCGGCGCAGCGTCAGTGGTCGGCGGCGGGGCGGCTCCGGCCGCTCCTTCGTGGGGGAGCGCCCGGTGCCGGGGGCGGTGGTGGTCAATTGACGCCCGCCTTGATCGCCTCGACGTCCTTCTTGGCCCGGCCGGCGGCGGCCGCCGCGTCGGTCTTGCCGGAGGTGAGGTCGCCCAGCACCTTGGGCACCGGCAGCTCGCCGAGCATGGCGCCGACCAGCTTGCCCTGCCCCTGGCTGAGCCCCCACCGGCCGAAGGTGTCCGGGCTGCTGCGCAGGGTGGCCAGCACCTCGTCGCCGTACACGTCGGCGAGGGGCTTCTTGGCGTCCACGCCGGCCTGGCTGGTGTTCCAGGCGGTGAGGAACGCCTCCGGCTCGGCCGGGGTGCCCTTGCGCACCGGGAATCGACCCTCGGGGGACATGCCGAACCAGCGCGGGTAGCCGTCACCGAGCATGTACTCCACGAAGGACTTCGCCGGGTCGGCCGCCGCGCCGTCGAGCACGGCCCAGGAGCTGATCTCGCCGTACTGCGCGGGTTCGGTGCCGTTGGGGCCCTTGATCGCGGTGACGAACCCGCTGTTCTTCGCCAGGAACGTCGGGTCGGCCTGGCACTGGGGGCAGGTCGGCTTGGCGTCGTTGCGGAGCCCGGCCAGCTCGTCGAGGATGAACGGCGACCAGATCACCATGGCCGCCTTGCCCGCGAAGTAGGTGGCCCGCGTGGTGTCCACGTCCTGCGCGCCCTTCACCGAGCTGGTGCGGATCAGGTCGCCGTAGAAGCGGAACGCCTCGACGCACTGCGGCGAATCGAGCGTCACCGCGCCGGAGTCGTCGGTGAGCTGGCAGCCGTTGGCCAGCGCCAGGTGTTCGAAGGTCTGCTGGGTGAACACGTCGCTGGGCGAGGTCGCCGCGGTGATCCCGGCGACGCCGCCGGTGTTCAGCTTCGCCGCGGCGGTGGTGATCCGTTCGTACGTGTCGGGGGCGGGCAGGCCGGCGGCGGCGAACAGGTCCTTGCGGTAGACGAGCAGCTGCCCCCATCCGTCGCTGGGCACGGAGAGCTGCTTGCCGTCGTCGGAGGTCAGCTCCAACGCTCGGGGAGAGAACGTCTGCCGGCCCAGCTTGTCGACGACCTCCGTGTTGGCCGAGGCGTGCAGGAGTTCGTTGCCGGCGAGCGTGCGGATGCCGGCCAGGGAGACCGAGCCGACCACGTCGGGCAGCTCGCCGGCGGCGGCGTTCGCGGCGATCAGGGAGGGGAACTGGTCCTCGTTGACGGTCACGAGGTCGACCTGGATCCCGGTCTTCGCGGTGAAGTCCGCGATGATCGCCTTGGTGGCGGTGACGCGGTCGGCGACGTCCTCCAGGCTCCAAACGGTGATCTTTTTGCTGTTGCTGTCTGAACCGTCATCTCCGCAGGCCAGCAGGGTGGACGCGGTCAGTGCCATGATCAGGGTGGTGGCGAGTATCCGCCTCGGAGGTGCTGACATCGGTGGCACTCCTCTCGAAGGGTACATGCCGGATTCAACACCTTCGATTGATCAATAACAAGACATATTGCGATTTTGTGTCTATCCTGGAGCCCAGTGCTACCGGGATGTGACACATGGGCAACTGGGTGGTCTCTCTCGCCGGGCCTCGACGGATCAGCCTCGAGCCCTGCCCGCCGGATCCGCTCGGCCCGGGCCAGGTCCGGGTCCGCACCTGCTACTCGGGCATCTCCGCCGGCACCGAGCTGACCCTCTACCGAGGCAGCAATCCCCGGCTCAGCAAGGACTGGGACGACGCGGCCCGCATGTTCGTCCCCCGCCAGACCCCCGTGCCGTACCCGCTGATCGGCTTCGGCTACGAGGAGGTCGGCGAGGTCGTCGAGGTGGCGCCGGAGGTCGTCGACCGGCACCCGGGGCAGCTCGTGTGGGGCATCTGGGGGCACCGGGCCGAGGCGGTGCTCCCCGCCGACGCGGTCCGGCCGCTCCCCGCCGACCTGGACCCGCTCGCGGCGGTCTTCGCCCGGCCGGGCGCGATCGCGCTCACCGCCGTGCTCGCCGGCGACCTGCACCTGGGCGACTGGGTCGGCGTCTTCGGGCAGGGCGTCATCGGGCTGCTCGCCACCCGGCTCGCCGTGCTCTCCGGCGCCCGGGTGGTCGCCGTCGACCAGGTGCCCGGCCGGCTCGCATACGCCACCCGCTACGGCGCACGGTCCACAGTGGATGTCGCGACCCAGTCCGCCGCCGCCGTGCTGCGCGCGGCCACCGACGGTCGGGGCGCGGACGTCTGCCTGGAGCTGTCCGGGGCGTACCCGGCGCTGCACGAGGCGATCCGCTCCACCGCACACGCCGGCCGGGTCGTGGCCGCCGGCTTCTACCAGGGCCAGGCCGACGCGCTCGGCCTCGGCGAGGAGTTCCACCACAACCGCATCCAGTTGGTGGCCGCCCAGGTCTCCGGCCCCACCCCCGCGCCGAGCATGGCCGGCCGGTGGACCGGAGACCGGGTGGCGCAGACCTTCATGGACCTGGTGGCTGAGCACAGCGTCGACCCGTTGCCGCTGGTCAGCCACATCGTCGACGCCAGCGCGGTCGCCGACGCCCTCGCGCTGCTCGACCGCGGCGCCGGTGACGTCCTCCAAGTGGTGTTGAGGTTCTAGATGACCACCATCGCGCTGGCCTGCCAGGAACAGCTCCTGCCGGGCACCAACCTGATCCAGAAGTACGCCCTCGCCACCGCGCTCGGCTACCAGGGCATCGAGCTGCGCGGACGCGGCGACCTCGCGTTCGCCGACCGACTGCCCGAGCTGCGCCGGGCCCGCGCCGCCGGGGTGGTGATGCCCACCGTCTGCGTCGAGATGGACCACTTCATCGGCGACTTCGACCCCGCCCGGTCCGCCGACGCCGTGCGCAACCTGCGCTCCCAGCTCTCGGTCATCGCCGAGCTGGGCGGCGTCGGGGCGATGACCCCGGCCGCGTGGGGCATGTTCTCCCGGCGGCTGCCACCGTTCGAGCCGCCCCGCCCGCCGGCCGGCGACCGCCAGGTGCTCCTCGACGCCCTCGGCGAGCTGGGCGAGCACGCCCGCGCCGAGGGAGTCACCCTCTTCCTCGAACCCCTCAACCGGTACGAGGACCACATGGTCAACCGGCTCGACGAGGCGGTCGCCCTCTGCGCCGCGCTCGGGCTGCCCTCGGTGCGGGTGGTCGCCGACACCTTTCACATGAACATCGAGGAGGACGACGTGCACCGGGCGCTGCGCGCCGCCGCGCCGTACCTCGGGCATGTGCAGGTCAGCGACTCCAACCGGTACCAGCCGGGCACCGGGCACCTGGACTGGCCGGCGCTCGTGCGGACCCTGCTGGAGCTGGACTACCGCGGCTGGCTGGCCCTGGAGTGCCGGCTGCGCGGCGACCCGGTCCGGGCCCTGCAACAGGCCGCCGCGGTGCTGCGGCACGCGCTGCCCCGGCAGGCCGCCGCATGACCGCCGGCGCTGTCCCCACCCGCACCGGTGGTCCGACCGATCTGGCCGGGCTGCGCCGGCTCGCCGTCGCCACCCTCGACGCCAACTGGGAGCACGACCACACCGTCCCGTCGCGCACGCTCTACCCGCACCAGTGGAGCTGGGACTCCGCGTTCATCGCGATCGGGTTGGCCCACGCGCGTCCCGAACGGGCCTGGCAGGAGCTGACCAGCCTGTTCCGGGCGCAGTGGGCCGACGGGCGGGTGCCGCACATCGTGTTCAACCCGGCGCTGCGGGTCGGCGCGTACTTCCCGGGGCCGGAGCTGTGGCGCTCGTCCGACGTCGAGGGCGCGCCGACGGTGGACACCTCCGGCCTGGTCCAGCCGCCGGTGCACGCGCCCGCCGCGCTGCTGGCGTACCGGCGAGCGCCCGATCCGGCCGGGCTGGCCGCGCTGCGCCGGCTCTACCCGGCGCTGGTCGCCCAGCAGCGGTACCTGGCGACGCGGCGGGACGTCGCCGGCGACGGGCTGGTGTGCGTCGTCCACCCGTGGGAGTCCGGTCTGGACAACAGCCCCGCCTGGGACGAGCCGATGGCAGCTGTCGACGCCGACGCGGCGGTCATGCGCGCGTACCGTCGGCACGACACCGCGCACGCCGACGCCGCGCACCGCCCCACGGACCTGGACTACGCGCGCTACCTGGCGATCGTCTCGGCCTACCGCGACCACGGCTACGCCGACCGCGACCTGGCCGACGGCCATCCGTTCCTGGTGGAATGCCCGCTGTTCAACGCGGCATTCGGGGCCGCCGAGCACGCGCTGGCCGAGATCGCCGCGCTGACCGGCGCCGACCCGGCCCCGCACCGGGTCCGCGCGGACCGCGTCACCGAGGCGTTGGTACGCCGGCTGTACGATCCGGGCACCGGCACGTTCCAGCCCCGCGACCTGCGCACCGGTCGGCTCGTCGGCGCGCGTACCGTGCTCGGGCTCGCGCCGCTGATCCTGCCCGGCCTGCCCGCCCGGCAGGTCGACGCGCTCGTGGCCGAGGCCCGGTCGCCGCGCTTCGGGGTGGCCCGGTGGATGGACCGGCCGTTGCCGACCTACGACCGCACCGCGACCGACTTCGAACCGTTGCGCTACTGGCGCGGGCCGAGCTGGCTGAACATCGGCTGGCTGGTGCGGCGCGGCCTGCTGACCCACGGGCACCCGGAGCTCGCGGCCGGCCTGCGCCGCTCGATGATCGACCTGGTCGCCGGGGCCGGCTGCCACGAGTACTTCCACCCGGACACGGGCGCCGGGCTGGGCTCACCGGCATTCGGCTGGACCGCCGCGCTGCTGCTCGACCTGCTGGCCAACTGAGTGTCTCGCGGCCCGCGCCGGGTGGTAGCGTGCCCGCTCTCAACGGGGCGGGAGGCGCGCGTGCGTGAGATCGACAAGGTGGCCTGGATCCTCATCGAGGACGGACGGGTGCTGAGCACCCGTTCGCAGGGCAAGGATGTGTGGTACCTGCCCGACAGCAAGCGCGAGCCGGGGGAGAGCGACCTGGAGACCCTGCGCCGGGAGATCGACGAGGAGTTGAGCGTCGAGGTCGACGTGCGAAGCGCGGTGCACCTGGGCACGTTCAGCGCGCAGGCGCACGGGCATGCGACCGGGATCACCGTTCGGATGACCTGCTACCAGGCCGGATACCGGGGGCTGTTGCGGCCGGCCAGTGAGATCGCCGAGATGGCCTGGCTCGGGTACGCCGACCGGCACCGCACCTCCCCGGTCGACCAGCTCATCTTCGATCACCTGCTGGCCGCGGACCTGCTGCGCTGACGGCGGGTTCCCGCTGTTTGCCCCTGTCGAGCGCGGGTAACCGCCCCGGTGTGACCGACAGCGCGGGCGGCGACGGGTTTCCGCACTTCATCGACGCGGTGTCCCGACGATCCGGCCTACCGACCGGGCAGGCTGCCGCCCTCGCCCGCGCGGTGCTCACCACGATGGCGGAACGCGTCACCGGCGGCGCCCCCGACCCCGCCGGGCACCTTCCCGACCAGATCGACGGCTACCTGTACGACTTCGCGCCGGACGCCCATCCGACCGAGTCGGCCCCGGCCCTGACGACCGGCGGCGACGGGCTCGACGCCGGCCTGGGCGTCGACGTCGACGGGCCGGTCACGCCACCACCCATGGACGCGGGCCCGGTGGATTTCCTGCGCCTGGTAAGCCAGCGTGCCGGAGTGGACGCGGCCACCGCACGGCTCGGCACGGGCGCCGTCTTCGCGACGCTGCGCGAGGCGGTGACCGTGCAGGAGTTCCACGAGATGGTGGCGCGGCTGCCCCGCGACGGTGCCCCGTCCGATCCTGCGTGATCCACTCCAGGTCGCCGATATAGGGGTATTCGCGCGCGCTGATGCCGCCACAGCGCGGACCTGGAGTGGATCAACGGCGTCATCCGTCGGCGTCGGGCAGGTCGTCCGGCTCGGTGACCCACGCCGAGAAGACCGGCACCCCGTGCCACGGCCCGGTGACGCCGTCGGCCCTGCTGTCGGTGGCGACGGCCACCACGGCGTATGGGTGGCCGAAGCGAAGCTCGGCGGTGCGGGCGACGCCCTCCGGCGGCAGGCTGACGGTGCCGAACATCCCGGTGACCGCCGCCGCCTCGAAGCCGTACCGGCCGTACCGGGCCATCGCCACCTGCCGCGCCTCGAAGCCCTGCACCGGCTGGGCGAGTGCCCCGGCCAGCGCCGCCGTGGCCGCCGGGAAGCCCAGCGGCTCGGCGGTCAGGTCGTGCTCGCTGCGGGCCGACCAGCAGGGGAGTACCGCGCTGTGTCGTTCCTCGCGGCCGTCGCGGGCGCGGGTCCGGACCCGCTCCTCGTGCAGCGTCCACAGCGGAGCTTCGCCGAGCGGCAGGTCGAACAGCGAGCGCCGTCCGGCCGGTTGCGCGCCGTCGGCCGCGCCGGCACTGAGGTCGTACGCGGCGGCGAGCACATCGGTCGGCGGCACGTGCGGTGCGGCGGCCACCGAGAGCACCACCAGCCCCGCGCCATCGGTCGCCTGGGCCCGGGCGGCGTGCACGATGACATCGCCGGCCCGCTCGGTCGTCACGATGGCCCCCTGGTGCCCGTGATCCGGGCTGCGCAGCGCTCGCCGGAGGTCGCGCGCCCAGGCGCTGGCCGGGCCGAGCGCGCGGGCGTCGGTGACCTCGAACGGCTGGGCCCAGGAGATCCGGGTGGCCAGCGCGCTGGCCAGGGCGAAGACGACGTCCGGGTGGACCTTCAGGGGGAACGTCTCGATCAGGCCGTCGGTGTGCTCGCGTGCCCACGCGTCCAACCCGGCCTGGTCGGGCAGCGTGCCGACCTCGGTCGCCGCCGGCAGCGCGGCCCGCCACCCGGCCGACTCGTCGGTGAACCGACCCGGTCGGAGCCAGAGCGCGGTGGCGGAGGCGACCAGCGGATGCGGCGCGTCCAGCAGGGCGCGGGCAACCTCCGCCGCGCGGGCCAGGTCGGTGCCCAGGGCGTCCGCCAGCTGCCCGGTCGCCGGTTCCGGGTCGGTGTCAGCCGTAGCCGCGCTGAGGGCGAGCAGCAGCCAGGCCCCGAGCGGGGAGGCGACGTGATGCCGGTCGCCGATCGTGGCGTGCAGCCGCTCGGCGTACGCGGAAAGCGGCGCGTGCAGGTCGGTCGTCATGTCCCCACTCTGCCCGTCGTACCGAGGTCCGGCATCTTTCGTCGACCCTGCTCACGACCACAGCTCGAACGGCTCCTCGATCTGCTCGCCGACCAGGAAGGGCGTGATCAGACGGGGGAGCTGGCCGGGATAGAACCGTTCCCCGCTGGCCACCACCTCCGGTAGCGGCCACCACCGGAAGCCGAAGTAGTCCTCACGCTCGTAGTCGAGCCGGTCCGCCTCGTCAACGTCCGGCCCGGGCCCGTCCAGCCGTACGGCGACGATCACCTCGTCCTGGACGTGGCGCAGTTGGCGGTGCAGGAAGCTCGCCCGTCGCCGCCAGGTCGGCGCGCCCACCTGGTCGGCGGTGATCACGATGCCGGTCTCCTCGCGCAGCTCCCGCACGGCCGTTTCCCGGTACGTCTCGCCGGGGTCCATGCCGCCGCCGGGCAGCTCCCACCACGTGCCCAGCCGGGGATGGTCCGGGTCACGGGTGTGGAACAGCAGCACCCGGTCGGTGTCGTCGCGAACGACCACGCGCACCGCGCGCCGCTCAAGGATCGGCAGGTCGTCGGGCAGTTCGTCCATCGGGCCAGTCTGCCGCAGTGCGCCGACTCCGGCGGGCCGCCCCGGGGCCGGTACGCTGCCCGCCGTGGCTGGTCTTTTGAGGAACGTGGCGCAACGCATCTCCCGGGTGGGCGCGGTCATCCCGTCGCCCCGGCGTACCGGGCCGGCTCCCGCGCGGGTGGCCCGCCCTCGCCAGGTGAGCGCGTTGCAGCGGCGCGAGCTGAGCTACGCGCCGGAGGTCGACGGCCAGGCCGACCCGGGCGAGATCGTCTGGACCTGGGTGCCGTACGAGGACGACCCCCGCCAGGGCAAGGACCGCCCGGTGCTGGTGGTCGGACGGCACAGCCGGACGCTGTTCGGGCTGATGCTGTCCAGCCAGAGCGAGCGGGACGGTCAGCGGCACTGGTTCGCGCTCGGCCCCGGCGAGTGGGACCGTGACAACCGGCCGAGCTGGGTCCGGCTGGACCGCGTGCTCACCATGCGCGAGGACAGCATCCGCCGCGAGGGCGCCGTGCTGGACCGGCCCCGGTTCGACCGGGTCGGGCAGGCGCTGCGCGCCGGCTACGGCTGGCGCTGACCGTACCCTCTGGCACGCCCGGGGCCGGACGGCCCGTCAGGCCGGCTCGCGGCTCGGGCCCACGGCGGCGCCCTGCGCCTCCGGCGGCGGGTACGGCTGCTCGGCGAGCAGCCGGGCCAGGTGTGCGCTGTTGAGCGCGAGGGCCTTGGTGGTGCGGCCGGTGGTGTCCGGCTTGGGGCCGGCGTCGCGGTAGTCCACCTTGTGCAGTGCCTCGCCGACCCAGTAGGTCGCGCCGGCCGCCGCGAGGGTGAAGCCGACCTCGCTGAGCGCGCCCTGGACTTCGGCGATGGTGTGGTGCGCGCCGTCCTCGTTGCCGACGACCGCGACGCCGGCCACCTTGCCGTAGGTGAGCAGTCGTCCCTGGTCGTCGGTCTCGGACAGTTCGGCGTCCAGGCGTTCGAGGACCATCTTGGTAACGCTGGCGGGCTGGCCCAGCCAAATCGGCGTGGCGATGATGAGTATCTGGGCCGCGAGCAGCTTGGCGCGGATCGCGGGCCAGCCGTCGCCGTCGCCCTCGTCCGTCGACACCCCGAAGCGCACGCCGTGGTCGACCACCCGCACGATCTCGCCGTCCACGCCCTGGCGGGCGAGTTCCGCCACCACCTCGCGACCCAACTGGTCGGAGCTGGACGGGGCTGGCGACGGCTTGAGCGTGCAGTTGAGGACGAGGGCGCGAATGCTCACCACGACGGGTTCCTCTCGGCGACGGGACGGCCGTCTCCCCATACCCGGTCTCCGGGGTGACTCACCAGGCCGCCGCCGCACCATCTTCGGAACGGGTTGACAGGCAGCGGATGAGCTGTAAATTCAACTCATCGGTTAATCATCTAGGTGGTTGAAAGCGACATGACAGCAGATCCGGTCAGTGCCGTGTTCGCCGCGCTCGCCGACCCGACCCGCCGCGCCATCCTGGCCCGACTGGCAACCGGCGAGGCGACGGTGAACGAACTGGCGGAGCCGTTCCCGATCAGCCTCCAGGCGATCTCCAAGCACCTCACGGTGCTGGAGCGTGCCGGGCTGATCGTGCGGACCCGCGAGGCGCAGTGGCGGCGCTGCCGGCTCGACCCGGCGCCGCTGCGCACCCTCGCCGAGTGGGTCGACCAGTACCGCCGGCTCTGGGACGAGCGCCACGACGCCCTGGACGACTACCTACGCGACCTGAAGGAGACCAGCCGTGACCGAAACCCGTGACCTGACGATCGACGTGTCCTCCGACCGGGACATCACGACGACCCGGTCGTTCGACGCCCCGCGCGAGCTTGTCTTCGCCGCGCACACCCAGGCCGAACACCTGCGGCACTGGTACGGCCGGGGCAACCCGCTGGACGTCGAGATCGACTTCCGCGAGGGCGGTCGCTACCGCTTCGTCGAGCACGCCCCGGACGGCAACGAGTACGCCTTCCGGGGCGAGTTCCGGGAGATCGTCGCGCCGGAGCGGATCGTCCAGACGTTCGAGTTCGAGGGCATGCCCGGCCAGGTGGCGGTGGAGACGCTGGTCTTCACCGAGCAGGACGGCCGCACGGTGCTCACCGGCACCACCCGCTTCGACACCACCGAGCAGCGCGACGGCATGGCCGAGTCCGGGATGGCGCAGGGGGTAGCCGAGTCGTACGCCGCACTGGAGCGCCACCTGTCCACAATGCGCTGACGCGGAGGGCGCGCGAGGGAAACAAAAACGGCAGCGAAGTCGCGCTCCCTGCCACCTCCAACTTATATCGCACCGGGGGTCTTGTGGCAAGACCCGGGTGATGCCGCAGAATCTCCACCCGAAGCCCAAATCTGGGAAAATCGGGGGATCTCGTGATCGATGTGATCATTGCCGGCGGCGGGCCGACCGGTCTGATGCTGGCCAGCGAGTTGCGACTGCACGGTGTGCGCGTTGTCGTGTTGGAGAAGGACGCCGAGCCGACCCGGTACGTCCGTTCGCTGGGTCTGCACGCGCGCAGCATCGAGGTGATGGACCAGCGCGGTCTGCTGGAGCGTTTCCTCGCTCTGGGCACGCGGCATCCGCTCGGTGGCTACTTCGCCGCGATTCCCAAGCCGTCGCCGGGCGGTCTCGACAGTGCGCACGCGTACGTCCTCGGTATTCCGCAGACCACCACCGACCGGCTGCTCGCGGAGCACGCCGTCGAGGTCGGCGCCGAGGTCCGCCGCGGCTGCGAACTGGTCGGGCTGAGCCAGGACGACAACGGGGTGACCGTGGAGCTGGCCGACGGCACGCCGCTGCGGTCGCGTTACCTCGTCGGCTGCGACGGCGGCCGGAGCACGGTCCGTCGGCTGCTCGGTGTCGGCTTTCCCGGTGAACCCAGCCGGGTCGATTCGCTGCTCGGCGAGATGGAGGTGGGCGTACCGGCGCAGACGGTGGCCGACGTGGTGGCCGAGGTCCGCAAGACCCACCTGCGGTTCGGCCTCGGGCCGCTCGGGGACGGCGTGTACCGGGTTCTCGTGCCCGCCGCGGGGGTCACCGAGGATCGCTCCGTCCCGCCGACCATCGAGGAGTTCCAACAGCAACTGCGGGCGTACGCGGGCACCGACTTCGGCGTGCACTCCCCGCGCTGGCTCTCCCGCTTCGGCGACGCCACCCGGTTGGCCGAGCGCTACCGGGTCGGTCGGGTGCTGTTGGCCGGAGACGCGGCGCACATCCACCCGCCCACCGGCGGACAGGGGCTCAACCTCGGCATTCAGGACGCGGTCAACCTCGGTTGGAAGCTGGCCGCCGCGGTCGACGGCTGGGCGCCCGACGGGCTCCTGGACAGCTACCACGCCGAGCGGCACCCGGTGGCAGCCGACGTACTCGTCAACACCCGCGCGCAGATGTTCCTGCTGTCGCCCGAGCCGGGGCCGCAGGCAGTGCGCCACCTGCTGTCGGAACTGTTGGACTTCGAGGACGTCAACCGGTACCTGATCGAGAAGGTCACCGGCCTGGGGGTGCGCTACGACTTCGGCGCGGGCCACGAGCTGCTCGGTCGGCACCTGCGGGACGTGCGGCTGACGCGGGGACGGCTCTACGACCTGCTGCACGGCGGTCGTGGGCTGCTGCTCGATCAGACCGGCCGGCTCTCGGTCGCCGGGTGGGCCGACCGGGTCGACCACGTCGTCGACGTCAGTGCGGAACTGGACGTACCCGCGGTGCTGTTGAGGCCGGACGGCCACGTGGCCTGGGCCGGCGACGATCAGGCCGACCTGGTGGGTCAGCTGCCCCGGTGGTTCGGCAGCCCCGCCACCTGAGGCGGCCCCGCCACCTGACCGGTCACCGCTCTGCGAGGCGGGCGCTGTCGACGAGTTGGCGGGGCGACCGCGGGCCGGCGAGGCTCTTCGCCTGGTACATGGCGGCGTCGGCGCGGCTGAGCGCGTCGGTGAGCTGGGTCGGACCGGTCACCGGGGCAAGCCCGACCGAGGCGGTGACCCGGACGCTGCACCCACTGAGCCGGATGGGCGCGGCGACGGTCTCGCTGAGGCGTCGGGTGGCGTGCTCGATCCAGCGCCGGTCGACTGTCGGGCTGGCGAGCAGGCCCGCGAACTCGTCGCCGCCGAGGCGGGCGACGAGGTTGTCCCCGGCGAAGCCGGCCAGCCGTTCGGCCACGCTGATCAGCACCTGGTCGCCGGCGGCGTGCCCGTACCGGTCGTTGATCTGCTTGAAGTCGTCGAGGTCGAGCACGATGGCGATCAGCGGCTGGCCGTCGGCGTTGGTGAGCAGCGCGGCCGCGAGGCGGTAGAAGGCGCGTCGGTTGGGCAGCCCGGTGAGCGGGTCGTGGCTGGCGGCATGCCGTTCGGCGGCCAACTCGGCCTGGAGGTGCCCGATCTCGGCCTCGGCCCGCAGGGCCCGCCGGCGCATTTGCCAGGAGGAGAGCAACGCTCCCGCCGCACAGATGCCGGAGGCGACGCTCATCGGATCCGGCACGAGACCTCCCATCGCCGCGACCGCCTCCAGCCTTCGGTCTCGCGGCGCGGTGCCGCGTCGGGCAGTTTTCCCTGGTGGTTGCCCCAGTCGGGGTAACGCAAAGTGAACGGATAAGCACCGATCACGTGCGTTATCATGCTCGCCGTCCGGTGCAGATGCAATAGCAGATGCACGTGCATAACCGTCCACTGTCGATACCGCACCCTCGCCGTCACCGCTCCTCCCACGGGCACCGGCGGGCTCGTGAGCAGAAAGACGCCTCTCATGCAACAGCCACCCAATGGCGTTCCGATTACTCAGTTGCCCCCGCTGAGCTGGCAGAAGAGCCGCCGCAGCAACCCGAGCGGCAACTGCGTCGAACTCGCCGAACTGCCCGGGGGAGCCGGCATCGCCGTTCGCAACTCGCGCCATCCGGAGGGACCCGCGCTGATCTACACAGTGGACGAGATCGCCGCGTTCGTGCTCGGCGCACGCGACGGCGACTTCGATCACCTGATCAACTGACCGGTCGTCGAAGGCCGTCCCGGGGACGGGACTGAATAGCCGGTCCGGAGGAGTTCACCTCACTGTCGGTCCATGGCATGCTTACACGTCGGCCGGGCTGGGGTGCTCGACCGCGTGGTCGGTATCCGGAGGTCCGCACGTGACGATGGTTCCCGCCGAGGGCGGCCCGACAACCGGGCCGACCGTGCTGCGCATGCTGCTCGGCGCCCAACTGCGCCGCCTGCGGGAGTCCAGCGGGGTGACCCGGGAGGGCGCCGGGTGGGAGATCCGCTCCTCCGAGTCGAAGATCAGTCGGATGGAGCTGGGGCGGGTCGGCTTCAAGGAGCGCGACGTGTCCGACCTGCTCACCCTCTACGGCGTCAGCGACGAGGGCGAGCGCGCGGCGCTGCTGAAGCTCGCCCGGGACGCCAACAGCCCCGGCTGGTGGCACCGCTACGGCGACGTGCTGCCCAGCTGGTTCCAGTCGTACCTGGGCCTGGAGGCGGCGGCCGCGCTGATCCGCAGCTACGAGGTGCAGTTCGTCCCCGGCCTGCTGCAGACCCGGGAGTACGCTCGCGCGGTCGTGCTGCTCGGGCACGCCGGGGCCGGCGCCGCCGAGATCGATCGCCGCGTGGAGTTGCGGATGCAGCGCCAGCAACTCCTGCGCCGGGAGAACCCGCCGCAGCTCTGGGCCGTCGTGGACGAGGCGGCGCTCCGTCGTCCGATCGGCGGCGCCGAGGTGATGCGTGAGCAGCTCGTCGCGCTCATCGAGGCGACCAAGTCGCCCACCATCCGGCTCCAGGTCATCCCGTTCGCCGCCGGGGGCCACGCGGCCGCCGGCGGCGCCTTCACCATCCTGCGCTTCGGCGACCAGGAGCTGCCCGACATCGTCTACATCGAACAGCTCACCAGCGCCATCTACCTCGACAAGCGCGACGACCTCGACAATTACGCAGTGGCCATGGAGCGGTTGTGCGTCGAAGCCGAGCCGCCGGAGCGTACGCCGGAGATCCTCGGTCGGCTGCTGGAGGAGCTCTACCCGCAGTGAGCTGAGCGCTCGTCCGGGGCGGCCCGGAGCGTTCGCAGATTCGTATTGACCGTCGCCAACCCGTCGGGTTAGTCTCTGTATCGATCCAGTCTGAATCGATACAGAGAGGTGCCGGGTGAAGCCAACACTGCAAGCCGTGGCGGACGCCGTCGGCGTCTCCCGCAGCACCGTGTCCAACGCCTACAGCCGCCCCGACCAGCTCTCCACGGCACTGCGCGAGCGGATCCTCGACGCCGCGCGCCAACTCGGCTACCCGGGGCCCAATCCCACCGCCCGCTCCCTGCGCCGCGGCTTCGTCGGCTCGATCGGGGTCCTGTTCACGTCGCAGCTGTCGTACGCCTTCACCGACCCCTTCGCGATCCGCTTCCTCACCGGGGTGAGCGGCGCCGCCGAGCGACACGGCACCAGCATGCTGCTGGTGCCGCTCCCACCGGCGCAGACCGACGCCCGCCGGGCGGTGGAGAACGCCGCCGTCGACGGCTTCTGCGTCTACTGCGTCGCCGACGAGGAGTGGGCGTTGGACGTGATCCGGGCGCGCGGGCTGCCGTACGTCAGCACGGCGTCGCACGACGACGCCGGCGCGGACGAGCGGTTCGTCGGCATCGACGAGCGGGCCGCGGCTCGCAGCGTCGCCGCGCACGTGGCCGGCCTCGGTCACCGCCGGGTGGCCCTGCTCGCCGACGCCGTGCTGCCCGACGCGCCGGCCGGCCCCGTCACCCTGTCCGGGGTGCACGAGGCGAGGCACCCGACCACCCGCGGCCGGCTTGCCGGCTTCGCCGACGCGTTCGCCGAGGTCGGCGTCGGCTGGGCGGAGCTGACGCTTGTCAACGCCCGGGGCAACAGCCGCCAGGCCGCGGCCGCCGCCGTCGCCGGCCTGTTCGACGGGCCCGCACCGCCGACCGCCGTGCTGGCCGGCTCCGACGTCCTCGCCCTCGGTGTGCTCGACGCGCTGGCCCAGCAGCCGGGCGGCACCAACCCGCCGGTCTCGGTGACCGGCTTCGACGACATTCCCGAGGCCGCGTCGGCAGGCCTCACCACCGTCCGGCAACCCGCCGAGGAAAAGGGCCGGATCGCCGCCGAACTGCTGCTCGACCCACCCGCGGACGCCGCAGCCGGTCAGGTGCTGCTGCCCACCGCACTCGTCGTCCGGGCCTCCACCGGACCTGTCCCGAGGAGTTGACCATGGAATTCCCGACCGGCTACGTCACCGCTCTCGACGCGATGAACCGACACGTCAACTCGGCCCGACCGGACGCCCCGGTCCAGGCCGACCGGCCCCGCCGGCCGCTGCTCGCCCCGACCCGACAGGTGACCGCCGTCGCCCTGCGCCGGCTCGCCGACCGGATCCAGCCCCGGCCGATGCCCACGGTGACGCGCTGCTCCTGACCCATTTCGGCACGCATGGGACGAAAGGTGCCGAGCCGGGCACGCTGAGTGGTCGAACGGGCACTCGCCAGGCAGACTGGTGAAGCCATGTCACCCTTCACGCCCACCCTCCGCCTCCACGACCGCTACGTCCTGCACGAGCGGATCGGGCTCGGTGGCATGTCCGAGGTGTGGCGGGCCGACGACGACGTGCTCGGCCGGCCGGTCGCGATCAAGGTGCTCGCCGGGCAGTTCGCCACCGACCCGCAACTGCGGGCCACCATCCAGCGCGAGGCCCGCGCCGCCGCCCGGCTCACCCACCCACACGTCACCCAGGTGTACGACTACGCCGAGGCGACACTGACCGGCGGCGTCGTCGTCCCGTACCTGGTGATGGAGCTGGTCGAGGGCCACAACCTGGCCGACCGGCTGCGCAACGGCCCCCTGCCCTGGCCGGAGGCGGTCCGCGTGGCCGGGCACATCGCCGCCGCGCTGGCCGCCGCGCACCGTATCGGCGTGGTGCACCGTGACGTCAAGCCGGGCAACGTCATGCTCACCGACACCGGCGCCAAGGTCCTCGACTTCGGCATCGCCGCGCTCGGCGGGCTCGACAGCCAGTCCGGCGAGCCGCTGATGGGCACCCCCGCGTACTTCGCCCCCGAGCGCCTCGCCGCCGGTCCGCCCGACCCGGCCAGCGACGTGTACGCCCTCGGCGCGCTGCTCTACCGCACGCTCACCGGCCAGGCGCCCCTGCCCGTGCAGAGCTGGGAGGACGCCCTCGAGGTGCACCGGCGGGGCACGCCGGTGCCGCCGCTGCGGGTGGACGGCCTGCCCGCCGACATCGCCGAGCTGACCCTCGCCTGCCTCGCCGCCGACCCGGCCCGCCGGCCGAGCGCCGCGCAGCTGGCCCGCCGGTTCGGCGCCGGCCAACCGGTCGAGCCCCCGACCGAGCTGCTGCGCATCGTGGCGCCCGCCTCGGCGGCCCACCCGCCGACCCTGATCGACCGCTCGGCCGCCCGGCCCGTGCCGGTCGCGGCCGTGCCGGCCCGCCGCCGATCGCGCCGACCCCTGGCCCTTTTCGTCACGGCCGGTCTCGCCGTGCTGGTCGGCCTCGGCGCGCTGCTCACCCAGGGCGTCGGCACACCCGATACACCCGGGTCCGGGCAGGTCGCGGCCCCGCCGTCGACCTCCGCCCCGACACCCGCGCCCAGTACGCAGGCACCGAGGCCGTCGGCGTCTCCGTCGCGGCCGACCGCCAGCGCCGCGCCGTCGACCGTCGGCCAGCAGGTGCCGGTCAGCTTCCGCCAGGTCAGCGACGAGTTCACCCAGGTGCTCGCCGCGGCGGTGGCCCGCGGAGATGTCGAGCGCAAGACCGCGGAGGACCTTCGCGACGACCTCGCCGACGTGAACCGACGGTCCAAGGACCGCGAGCGGCGCATCGCCGACCTGCGACACACCATCGCCGAGCTGGTGGACCGTGGCCGGCTGCCGCGGCAGACGGGCGACCACCTCGACGAACTGCTCAATCAGGCCCGCGGGTTGCCCGCCGGGCGCACCGCCGACTGAGGGCATCTGTCGTAGTCTCACCGGCATGACGACGAAGCAGACGCATACCCTCGCCGTGCCCGGCGTCGAGCTGGTCTACGACGTCCGCGGCCCCCTACCCCCGGGCGACGGGCGTCCCGCGCTGCTCATGATCGGTCAGCCGATGACAGCGGAGGGCTTCGACGCGCTCGCCCCGCACTTCACCGACCGCACCGTCGTCACCTACGACCCGCGCGGCCTCGGCCGCAGCGTCCGCACCGACGGCCGGTCCGACCACACGCCGCAGCAGCAGGCGGCCGACCTGCACCTGCTCATCGAGGCGCTCGACGCCGGCCCGGTGGACGTGTTCGCCAGCAGCGGCGGTGCCGTGACCGCACTCGAACTCGTCGCGGCCCACCCCGGCGACGTCGTCACGCTGGTGGCCCACGAGCCGCCGATCAACGCGGTGCTCCCGGACGTCGCGGCAGCCGAGCGCGCTCGGGCCGCCTTCAACGAGGCGTACCAGGCGAAGGGATTCGGCGCCGGCATGGCCGCGTTCGTCGCGATGACGTCGTGGCAGGGTGAGTTCACCGACGCCTACTTCGCCCAGCCCGCGCCCGACCCCGCGATGATCGGCATGCCGACCGACGACGACGGCACCCGCGACAATCCGCTGCTCTCGAAGAGCTCGTGGGCGATCACCGACTACCAACCCGACGCGAGCGCGCTCACGGCGTCCTCGACCCGGATCGTGATCGCCGTCGGCGAGGAGTCGGCGGGCACGTACACCGCCCGTACGGCCCTCGGCACGGCGGCCCTGCTCGGCCAGGAGGCCGTGGTGTTCCCGAGTCACCACGGCGGCTTCCTCGGAGGCGAGTTCGGCTACCCGGGCAAGCCCGAAGAGTTCGCCGCACGGCTGCGCGAGGTGCTGGACGCCGGCTGACGGCCGTCATCTCGTACGGACGGCTGATCCATCCGCGTACGTCGCTGGCATGATGGGCCGATGCGAACACGGTTGATCTTCGTGCGGCACGGCGAGTCGGTCCACCAGGTCGATGGGATCGTGGGCGGCCCGCACGGATGCCGCGGGCTGACGCCGCTCGGCCACGACCAGGCACACCGGCTGGCCCAGCGGCTCGTCGACGACTACGCCGTCGAGGGGCCGCTGGCGGTCTACTCGTCCGTGCTGCGCCGCGCCGTCGAGACCGCGCAGCCCATCGCCGCGGCGTTCGGCGTCCGCCCGCTGGCCGACTGCGGCCTGTGCACCTGGCACACCCCGCCGTACGCGGACGGACTGCCGGTCACCCGCTTCCGCACCGAACACGCGGTGCCCGGTGGGGGAGTGTTCCGGCCGTTCGAGGACGGCAACGAGAGCTGGGCCGAACTGGTGGTGCGCGTCAGCCGCGCCATCATGGAGATCGCCCACCGGCACCGGGGCGGCACCGTGGTCCTGGTCGGCCACAGCGAGACCGTCGAGGGCGCCTTCCACGCGCTCGCCGCGCAGCCGATCTTCCGGGCGTTCGACCTGGACGTGCCGCCGGCCTCGATCACCGAGTGGGTCACCGACCACGACACCGGCGGCTGGCCGCCGGCCCGCTGGACCCTGCGCCGCTTCGGTGACACCGCCCCGGTCGGCCAGAGCGTGATCCAGTAACGCCGCGCCGGCGCCTTACTCGCTGAGGATCTGCTCGCGCAGGATCTCCGCGTGCCCGCAGTGCTGAGCCAGCTCGCGCAGCACGTGCAGGTACACCCAGTTCAGCGGCAGCGGACCGCGCCGGTTGCCGCGCAGCAGGTCGTCCAGACCCAGTGACGCCGTCGCGCGGCGCGACGCCTCGCACGCCTCGCGGTGGGCCTGCTGGACAGTGGCGATCGTGTCCCCGTCATCGAGGATGAACGACTCGTCCGGCGTCGCCGGGATCCCGATCTCGGCGCGCGACCGGCACGTGACGGCCTCGTCGAACCAGACCTTCTCGACGAAGGTCGCGTGCTTCACCAGACCCAGCAGCGTCGTCCGCGACGGCACCAGAGAGCGACGCGCCTGCTCCTCGGTCAGCCCGTCCAGGGCGCCGTTGAGCGCTCGGCGGTGTTCGTCGATGAATGCCTCGACCTGTGCCTGGGCCGGCTGATTCACGACATCTTCGGCAAACGTCGGCGGGAAAATGGTCATGGACCGAAGCATCTCAAGGGCGGTCACCGGTGGGCAACCTCGGCACTCATGAGCCGAAGGAGACGAGGGCACCGCGTTCGTCGAAGACGGCGGTGCCCGCCCAGGCGATCTCCCAGCGGTTGCCCTCCGGGTCGGCGATGTAGGCCGAGCGGCCACCCCACGGGCGGTCGGTCGGCTCCGCCACCACCGTCGCCCCCATCGCGACGGCCGCCGCGAAGGCCGTGTCGACCTCGGCGCGGTCATCGACGTTGCAGGCGAGGGTCACGCCGGACCAGCCGCCGGCCGCAGTGGCGATGCCGGGTGCCGCCTCGGCGGCCAGATCCGGCAGCGGATAGAGCGCGAGCAGAACGCCACCGAGCAGGAACGCCGACCAGCCGTCGTCGCTCGCCGACAGCTCCGGCCAGCCCAGGGAGCGGTAGAACGACCGCAGCAGACCCATGTCGCGTACGCCCAGGGTGACCACCGACAGCCGAGAGGGGATCGCACTCATGACCCCGATCCTGCCGCAGCGGTACGACAAGCGGTCCCTCGTCGGTGGTCCTCGGCCCGGCCGGCGGCGCCCTCAGTGGAGGGTCGTGGCGGTCCACTCGCCCGGTGCCGTGCCCACCCGGGCGGTCACCTCACCCTGCGGCGTCCAGATGGCCGACCGGCCCGCCGCCTCGGTGTAGCCGCCGCCGGTGGACCCGGCGAAGCTCGCCACCGCCACCCAGACCCGGTGTGTCGTGGCGATCCGCTGGGCCCGCTCGTCCGGAACGCCGGCGTCGCGCGCCAACTCCAGCACCCCCGCCGCGTACACGTCGATGCCGAGCGCGGCCGTGCGCTGCGCGTGCGCGGCGACGCCGGTGTCCTTGCAGACCGCCAGCCCGATCCGCCACCCGTCCACATCGAGCACCCGCGGTGTGTCGCCTGGCCGGAAGCGCTGCGCCTCCACGCCGCCCAGCCACATCTTCCGGTACGCCACGGTCACCCCGTCGCCGGTCACCGCCAGCACCCCGATGTGGTCACCGGCCACCGGTGCGCCGGCCAGCGCCAGCGTTCCCGCCTCGGCGCACGCGTCGACCAGCGGCGCCAACCGGGGGTCGTCGACCGACACGACCGGGCCCTGCAACTCGTACCCCGTCAGTGACAGCTCCGGAAAGACCACCACCCGGGCGCGCGCCGCGCGGACCGCGTCGGCGTGCGCCCGCGCGTTCTGTGCGACCTCCAGGGGTACGCACGGCGGCTGCGCCACCGCGAGCCGCAACGGGGTGCGGTTTTCCGCACGCCCGCCGGTGGGGGCGACCCGCGGGGTCGGATGGTCCGCCTCATGGTCGATTCTCAGGATCGGTTCGTAGCGTGGGGACATGATTCGAACGTCGCACGCCGTGCTCGCCACCGGAACCCCCGCCGCCGCGGCCGAACCGCCCGAGGGCGGAATCGTCGGCTACGTCAGCGATCTGGTGGAACGGCTCGGCGGGCCGGGCGCCGGTCTGGCGGTGGCGCTGGAGAACCTGTTCCCGCCGATCCCCAGCGAGGTCATCCTGCCGCTGGCCGGCTTCGTGGCCGCGCAGGGGCGGATGAGCCTGGTCGGCGCGATCTTCTGGACCACGCTGGGCTCGGTGCTGGGCGCGCTGGCGCTCTACCTGATCGGCGCGTCCCTGGGCCGGGAGCGGATGCGCGCCATCGTCGCCCGACTGCCGCTGGTGAAGCTCAGCGACGTGGACCGGACCGAGGCGTGGTTTCTCCGGCACGGCGTGAAGGCGGTGTTCTTCGGCCGGATGATCCCGATCTTCCGGAGCCTGATCTCCATCCCGGCCGGGGTGGAGCGGATGCCGGTGCGGACCTTCCTGCTCTACACGACGTTGGGCAGCCTGATCTGGAACACCACCTTCGTGCTCGCCGGATACCTGCTCGGCGACAACTGGCACCTCGTCGAGGGCTACGTCGGCACACTCCAGAACGTCGTGATCGTCGCGTGCGTCGCGGCCGTCGCCTGGTTCGTCGGCTCCCGGGTGCTGCGTGCCCGCCGCTCCGCGCGAAACCCCGAGTCGGCCGACCGCCCCTGGTCGGACTCGGGTCCTTCTCGACATGGTGCGCCACCGTCGGGGATGCCGGATCCGGGCGGTCGGGGCACCCTCTACCGGGGCGGCTCCCGGGCCTCCGACGAGCGTTAGCTCGCCGCCTCGCAGATGTCTCCGGCAAAGCGGAGCGACGGGTACGCGACACGAAGGGACGCCAAGTGACAGGGGAGCGGCGAACCCGCCCGTGGTGCGCTCGGCTGCGGCTGCGGCTGCGGCTGCGGCTGCCGCTCGGCGTCGCCGTGCCCGGCTGCTGCCCGGCACGCGCCCACACGACCGGCTACAGCCGCCGCATCCTCGCTGTCCTGCACTACCTGGGCACCCCCTCCTAGAGGCCGGACGTCCCGATCGCCCGGGTTTTCCGGTATCGGGGATTCGGGGTGGATCGTCACCCGCCGGCCCGCGCCGGCGCTCAAGGGTGGTGGGTCGTGGGCGTGATGTCCGGTTGCGGGCGCGCTGGGGTGTGACCGGGTGCATCCGTGGGCTGGAATCGTGGCGGGCCGGGGGTCGTTACACACCCTGACGATCGCAGGACCACGGCCACCCCCGCCCGCTCGACCGGACTGGGGAATGGCCGGCCCGGCCGGGTCGTTGCAGACCCCCGAACGACCGTGGGCCCGCCCCCGGTTCCGCTACCTGGCCCCGCTGAGGGCCCGGGAATGACCCCGGACCGGCGGTCGTTACACACGGTCCCGGCGCCACGAGCACCGCTCGCAGGTCGCCGCGCCGCGAGCCTTTCCCGGCTCGCCCCCAACTTCCCCCTTGATAGTGCAGCGCCGGACGAGGTGCTCACACCCGCGTCACCGACCCCCGTTGGTGTCGCTGGTGTTCCTACCCCCGAAGGAGCTACCCCCATGAACACGATCTTCCGTAAGAGCATGCTGTCCGTTGCTGGTCTCGCGTTCGCCGGTGGTGTCTTCGCCGGCCCGATCGCCCATGTCGCCACCCCGAGCACGGACGCCCGGCCGGTGGCCGTGGTGCAGGCCGACAAGCCCGACACGAGCAAGCTGATCCCGCACGGCACCCAGGGTGCCCAGTCGCACATCGACCTGAACGACGAGCAGACCGCCAACGCCAAGGCGATCATCGCCGCGACGAAGAAGGCGGGCCTGCCCGAGCGGGCCGCGGTCATCTCGATCGCGACGAGCCTGCAGGAGTCGAAGCTGGAGAACCTGGGCCACCTCGGCGACATGAACGACCATGACTCGCTGGGTCTGTTCCAGCAGCGCCCGTCCAGTGGTTGGGGCACGCCGGAGCAGATCACCGACCCGGAGTACTCCACGACCGCGTTCCTCAAGGGCCTGCGTCAGGTTGACGGGTGGCAGGACATGCCGCTGACCGAGGCCGCGCAGACCGTGCAGGTCTCGGCGTACCCGGACGCCTACGCCCAGTGGGAGCAGCAGGCCGCCGACCTGGTTGGCCAGTACTGGAACAGCTGACCCACCGCACGAACCGACCGATGGCCGGCACCCCGAACCCGGGTGCCGGCCATCGGCATGTCTACCCGCCGGCTCGCTCGGAATGCCCGGCTCGGCCTGGGCCCGCCCGAACGGGATGTCGCGCAGCAGATCTTGGACAGTTTCCGTTCCGAGCTGACGGAAACTGTCCAAGATCTGCGCCGGAGCGGGAACACCGGGAGGCGTCGGCTGGTTGTGAACCAGTGTCGGTGTGACTCAGTGTCCCCGGGCCTCACCTACATAGCCCTCGCGGAATACCGTTCGGCTGGAGCCGCGTCGCGCCACTCGCCGAGAGGCGACCTGCACACCGACACCAGCGCCGCCCCCGACCAACTGGTCGGGGGCGGCGCTTTTCTCTGCCCACCGGGCACGATGACCCGCCCTCGGTCGCGGCACAATGTTCCGGTGACCGCCGCGCAGATCTGGTCGGAGCAGTCCGGGTTGCTCGTACTGCCGAGCGGTGCGGTGGTGCGTGGACGCCGCGTCGCCGCGACCGCCTCGCCGGCCGACTTCGCGCTGCTGTTGGCGCCCGGCCCGGAGCCGGCGTGGCCATACCGGCGGATCAGGTGGCCCGACTTCTGGGTACCGCTCGACCGGGCGGACGCACTCGACGCGTTGCGTGCGGCGCTGCACAGGGCACGCGACGGCGAACGCGTCGAGGTGGCCTGCCGGGGCGGGGTCGGCCGGACGGGAACGGCGTTGGCCGCGCTGGCGATCCTCGACGGCCTGCCGGCGGAGCGGGCGGTGCCCTGGGTCCGGGCGGGCTACCACCCGAAGGCGGTCGAGACACCCTGGCAGCGGCGCTGGCTGCGCCACGTCGCCTGACCGTCGGTGTCGCCGGCCACGCGGTAGGGCCGGCCCGCCCTCGACCACTGGCGTGGGCCGCCCCACCGCGTCGCGTCGGCCCGCGCTCGCACGCCGTGCGGCGTCAACCGGCCGCGTCCCGGGCACCGCCGACCCGTCACCCCTTCAGCAGCTCCGCTGGCTTGTGGACGTACTCGCGGAGATGGGTGGCGGTGAGGGTGTCGCCGTGGGCGACCAGGTCCGCTGGCGTGCCGGTGAAGACGATGCGCCCGCCGTCGTGCCCGGCGCCCGGGCCGAGGTCGATGAGCCAGTCCGCGTGGGCCATCACGGCCTGGTGGTGCTCGATGACGATGACCGTGTTGCCGGCGTCGACCATGCGGTCCAACAGGGCCAGCAGCTGGTCCACGTCGGCCAGGTGCAGGCCGGTGGTGGGCTCGTCGAGGACGTACGTGCTGGTCTTCTCCGCCAGGTGGATGGCGAGCTTGAGCCGTTGCCGCTCCCCGCCGGACAGGGTGGTCAGCGGCTGGCCGAGGCTGAGGTAGCCCAACCCGACGTCGACCAGCCGGCGGAGGATGAGGTGCGCCGGCCCGCTGGGGAAGAACCCGTACGCCTCGGTGACCGACATGGCCAGCACCTCGCTGATGTTCTTCCCGCGCAGGGTGTAGGTGAGGACCTCGTCGGTGAACCGCCGCCCCGCGCACCGCTCGCAGACGCTCGCCACCCCGGCCATCATCGCCAGGTCCGTGTAGATCAGCCCGATGCCCTTGCACGCCGGGCAGGCGCCTTCGGAGTTCGCGCTGAACAGCGCCGCCTTGACGCCGTTGGCCTTGGCGAAGGCGGTACGGATCGGGTCGAGCAGTCCGCTGTAGGTGGCCGGGTTGCTGCGTCGTGACCCGCGGATCGGGGACTGGTCGACGATCACCACACCGGCCCGGCCGCGCAGTGAGCCGTGGATCAGCGAGCTCTTGCCGGAGCCGGCCACGCCGGTGACCACGGTGAGGACGCCGAGCGGGATGTCCACGTCGACGTCGCGCAGGTTGTGCAGGTCGGCGTGGCGGATGCTGAGCTGCCCGGTGGGGCGGCGTCCCTCGTCGCGCAGCCTCACCCGGTGGTCCAGGTGCCGCCCGGTGAGGGTGCCGGAGCGGCGCAGGCCGGGGACGTCGCCGGTGAAGCAGATCTGCCCGCCGGAGCTGCCCGCGCCCGGCCCCAGGTCGACGACGTGGTCGGCGATGGCGATGGTCTCCGGTTTGTGCTCCACCACCAGCACCGTGTTGCCCTTGTCGCGCAGCCGCAGCAGCAGGTCGTTCATCCGGGCGATGTCGTGCGGGTGCAGGCCGACGGTGGGCTCGTCGAAGACGTACGTGACGTCGGAGAGGCTGGAGCCGAGGTGTCGGACCATCTTCACCCGCTGCGCCTCGCCGCCGGAGAGGGTCGCCGACTCCCGGTCCAGGCTGAGGTAGCCCAACCCGATCTCGACAAGCGAGTCGAGCAGGTCGCGGAGGTTGCCGATCAGCGGGGCCGCTCCCGGGTCGTCGATGTTCCGCACGAACGCGGCCAGGTCGCTGATCTGCATGGCGGAACACTCGGCGATGGTGCGGCCGGCGATCCGTGACGACAGGGCTGCGGCGTTGAGCCGGGTGCCGTCGCAGGCCGGGCAGGTGGTGAAGGTGACCGCCCGGTCGACGAAGGCGCGGATGTGCGGTTGCATCGAGTCGCGGTCCTTGGCCAGGTAGAGCCGCTTGACCTTGACCGCGAGGCCCTCGTACGTCCAGGTGTTGCTGCCTATCTTGATTTTCGTGGCCGGCTTGTGGAGGAAGTCCTCCCACTGCTGCGGCGTGTAGTCCTGCAGCTTGACGTCCGGGTCGTACAACCCGGAGCCGACGATGGTCTGCCAGTACCAGGAGTCCACCGCGAAGTTGGGCACCGTGATCGCGCCGTCGTTGAGCGAGCGCTCGACGTCCACCAGCTCGTTGACGTCGAGGTCGGAGACCCGGCCCAGCCCTTCGCAGGTGAGGCACATGCCCTCGGGCAGGTTGAAGCTGAACGCGCCGGCGCCACCGACCGACGGCTCGCCGAGCCGGCTGAAGAGGATCCGCAGCATGGCGTACGCGTCGGTGGCGGTGCCGACGGTGGAGCGGGAGTTGACGCCCATCCGCTCCTGGTCGACCACGATGGCGGCGCCGAGGTTGCGCAGCGAGTCGACGTCCGGCCGGTTGAGGTTCGGCATGAACGACTGGAGGAACGCGCTGTAGGTCTCGTTGATCAGGCGCTGGGACTCGGCGGCGATGGTGCCGAAGACGAGCGACGACTTGCCGGAGCCGGAGACGCCGGTGAAGACGGTCAACCGGCGCTTGGGGATGTCGACCGAGACGGCGGCGAGGTTGTTCTCCCGCGCTCCGCGTACCTCGATCATGTCGTGGCTGTCGGCGGCGGACCTTGCTGGCTGCGACATGCGAACCCTTTACGAAGTCATGGCGGGACCACCCGCCGTGCACCGGACGCATTAAATTGTCTCATTCACCCTCCCGTGAAGACTTTCTCGAAGCGTGGAGCGTGCTGCTCTGAGGAAAGACCAGGAAAGTCTCAAATCACGTGTCAAGCGGTACGGTTGCCCGCGTGGAGGCCGTGCCGAAGGATCGCCTGCGGGCCGTGGACCTCGCCGCCACCGTGGGGATCTCGGTGCAGCAGGTGCGCAACTACGTCGAGGAGGGCGTCCTGCCGCCGGTGCGGCGTACCGCGAGCGGCTACCGGATCTTCACGACCGCGCACGCCCGCGCGCTGACCGTGGCCCGGCGGCTGGCCGAGGGACACGGCTGGGGCCGTACCCGGGAGATCATGGCGGCGGTGCACCGCGGTGACGTGCCGGCGGCCCTGGCGGCGCTCGACGGCGGCCATGCCGAGCTGGACCGCGAACGCGCCGACATCCGCCGCGTGCTCGGCGCCTTCGAGACCGTGCTGGCCAACCCGCCGGCGACCCGGCCGGCCCAGCGCCGCGGCGTCCGCATCGGCGAGGTGGCAGCCCTCGTCGGGGTGCGGACCTCGCAGCTGCGCCTGTGGGAGGCGCGTGACCTGCTGCGGCCGGGCCGCGCCCCCGGCACCAACTACCGGGTGTACGACGAGACCGAGCTGCGCGCCGCGCAGGTCGTCGCGCTCCTGCGCCGGGGCGCCTACCCGTTCGAGATCATCGAGGCGGTGCTGGGCGAGCTGCGCACCACCGGCAGCGCCCAGCGGGTACGCGCCGAGCTGGCCCGCCGTGAGCAGGACCTGCACGCCCGCAGCCTGCGCCGGTTGCGGGGCAGCGCCGCGCTGCACGACTACCTGGTGGAGCGAGCCGCCCTCGGAGGGTCGAGCGGCCAACCGCTCCCGCCGGGCGATCTTGTTGACTAGGGTCGGACACATGAGAGCTGCGCTGCTGGCGGTCACGGCGTCCGCCGTCCTGCTCGCTCCCGCGCCGGTCGCGGCCGCAGCGGCGGCCCCCACGCCCGTCGCCGCGACGGAAGCCGCCACGGGCGCCGCCGCCACGGGTGCCGCTGCCGCCCCGCGGGCCGTGCGGTGCCCTCGGGTGCCGGCGCCGGCGATGTCCCGCCCGCCCCGGCCCTCGCCCCCGCCCGCCGTGCCCGAAGCGCGGGTGGTCGGCGGCGCCGGGCTGGCCACCAGTGGCCTGGTCATGCCGATCGGCGCGGGCACGCCGCCGGCGATCACCGCCACCTCGTGGCTGGTCGCGGACCTGGATTCCGGCCAGGTGCTCGGGGGCTGCGGCCCGCACGAGTACGGCACTCCGGCCAGCGTCCAGAAGCTGCTGCTGGCGGCCACGATGATGCCCCGGCTCGACCCCGCCCAGACGGTGACCGTCACCGCGGCGGACATGAACATCGAGCCCGGCTCCTCCGCCGTCGGCCTGGTCGAGGGCGGCCGCTACACGATCGAGACGATCTGGCTGGGGCTGCTGCTCAACTCCGGCAACGAGGCGGCGAACGCGCTGGCCCGGCTGGGCGGCGGGTCCGACGGCGCGGCCGGGGGAGTCCGCGCGATGAACGAGCAGGCACACCACCTGGGCGCGCTCCAGACGCACGCGGTCACCCCGTCCGGCCTGGACGGCAAGGGCCAGTTCACCAGCGCGTACGACCTGGCGTTGATCGCCCGGGCCTGCTTCGCGCAGCCGACCTTCCGGCGGTACGCGCTCACCCAGCAGGCGACGATTCCGGCCCAGCCGGCGCAGCGGACCAAGGGCTTCCAGATCCAGAACGAGAACCAGCTCATCTACCGGTACCCGGGCGCGTTGGGCGGCAAGACGGGCTTCACCGACCTGGCGCGGCACACCTACGTCGGCGCGGCGGAACGTGACGGGCGTCGGCTGGTGGTGACGCTGCTGGGTGCCGAGCCGGCGCCGATGCGCGGCTGGGAGCAGGGGGCGGCCCTGCTGGACTGGGGTTTCTCGCTGCCCCGCGACGCCAGCGTCGGCCGCCTGGTCGAGCCGGGGGAGCTGACCGCCACGCCGTCGGCCGCGCCGTCCGCGCTGGCCGCGCCCGGTCCGCCCCGCCCGGCGGCGGCCAGCGGCCCGGCGGGCACCGGCTCAGGATGGTTGTGGTCGGTGGTCGCGCTGAGTGGCGCGGGAGTGCTGGCGCTGCTGGGCGGGTTGCTGTGGCACCGCCGCCGTCGGTTGCCCGGTCACATCGACAACGAGCCTCGGCATCCATAGACTCCGGTCTTTCTGGCAGCACGAGCCCAGGAGGATCCCTGTGTCGAGTGAACTCGAAACGCCTTCCGGCGCGGCGGCACCCCGCCGGTCGGTGCGCGCGCTGACCCGCCTCGTCGGTGTGACGGCGTTCGCCGCAACGCTGATCGTCGGCGCGTCGGCTGCCGCGGTGGCCGCGCCGGGCGCGGCCGACGACGCGGTGAGCGCGACCGCCGCCGATGCCCGCCCGCCGCGCACCACGCACGGCCCGTGCGCCTACACCGAGACGCCCGACGAGCCGGCCGCCCGGCCGGTGCCGCTGCCGCCCGACCCGCGCCGCACCCCGGACCGGGGCAGCGTCCGGGTGACCCTCTCCACCAACCAGGGGCCGATGGGGTTGACCCTGGACCGGGCCGCCGCGCCGTGCACGGTGCAGAGCTTCCTGCACCTGGTCGGCAAGCGCTTCTACGACCGCACCCCGTGCCACCGGCTCACCGCGTACCCGACGCTGAGCGTGTTGCAGTGTGGCGACCCGTCCGGCACCGGCGAGGGTGGCCCCGGCTACCGGTACCGCGACGAGCTGCCGACCGACCTGCCGCCGGCCCCCACCGACCCGACCGGCGTACGCCGGGTCTACGCCCGGGGCGTGCTGGCGATGGCCAACGCAGGGCCGGACACCAATGGCAGCCAGTTCTTCCTGGTGTACGCCAACTCGGCGCTACGCCCCAACTACACGATCTTCGGCACGGTGGACGCCGCAGGGCTCGCCACCCTGGACCGGATCGCCGCTCAGGGAATCGCGCCGACGGCCGAGGACCCGGCGCCGGTCGACGGCGCGCCCGCGCAGCCGGTGACCATCCGGCGTGCCGTCCGGGCACACCACCACCACTGACCCGCTCGGCGCGGTGGGCGGCCCCGGTCGCCCACCGCGCCGCGAGGCGTCCACGCCTGTCGTCGTCGCTCGTGCGGCGGACCGGCAGGCCGGAATTTTCGCGGCTGGACCGGAACAGGTGGGACCGGAAACCGATCCGGTTCGGGCCGTCGGAACGGAAGGGATCAGCCGGTCGGCGGGACGGCGGTGCTGTCCCGGACGACCAGCTCGGTGGCCAGCTCCACCCGGGGCGAGTCGATGCCCTCGCCCTGGGCCAGTCGCAGTACGGTCCGCACCGCCAGCCGCCCCATCTCGACCAGGGGCTGCCGGACGGTGGTCAGCGGCGGCGACGCCCACCGGGCCTCCGGCAGGTCGTCGAAGCCGACCACGCTGACGTCGTCGGGAACCCGCAGCCCGCGGCGGCGGATGGCCTCGTAGACGCCGAACGCCATCTGGTCGCTGGCCGCGAAGATGCCGGTCGGTGGGTCGGCCAGATCGAGCAGCGCCGTGCCGCCGGCGAAGCCGGAGGCGTGGTAGAAGTCGCCCGGGTAGATCAGCGCGTCGTCCACCGGCACCCCGGCGGCCTCCAGCCCGGCGCGGTAGCCGTCCAGGCGGGCCCGGCTGCACAGCAGGTGCGTCGGCCCGGCCACGAAGCCGATCCGCCGGTGGCCGACCGCCAGCAGGTGCTCGGTCGCGGCGAGCCCGCCGGCCCAGTTGGTGGCGCCGATCGTCGGGACGTCCATCGCCGGTACGCCGGCCGGGTCGACGACCACCACCGGCACGTTGAGGCGGCGCAGTTGCGCGTGCAGGGGTGGGCTCAGGTGCGACGTCACGAAGATGACGCCGTCGGTGGCGCGGGTGCGCAGGTTCTGCAACCACTGCCGGGCCGCCGTCGGCTGCCGGTGGATCGCGGAGACCACGGTGCCCACCCCGGCGGCGTGCCCGACGTCCTCCACGCCCCGGATGATCTCCACGGCCCAGGGGCTGTCCAGGTCGTTGAAGACCAGGTCGACGAGGCCCGCGCGGCGGACGCTGCGGCTGCTGCGGCGCCGGTAGCCGTGGTGGCGCAGCAACTCCTCGACGCGTTCGCGGGTGTCGGGGGCCACATCGGACCGGCCATTGAGCACCCGTGACACGGTCGGCACCGAGACCCCGGCCTCCCGTGCGATCGCGGTGATGGTCACCCTGCGTCCGTCGTCCGCGTCCACCCGTGTCTCCTTCACCGCTCCGGAGAGACGACCGCGAGCGTCGTCCATCCAGTGTCCCGGAACGGCACGCCCGCCCCTCGCGCCATCTTGCCTCACGGACGGGGGTTGACGACACGCCAGGTCGGTTCTAGCGTTCGGCTGAGTTGCGGAAATGTTCCGGTAATTTGTCGGATGCGTATCGGCGTACGGTCCCGTCTCCGCCGCCCGGCTGTCGGCGTCGGCCACGCCGTGGACGCACCCTGTTCAGTGCACGCGACAGACAAGGGGCGCCATGCACACGGACCTGCCCGAGGCGCAGCTACGCGAGTACCGCGGCGTGGTGCGGGACCCGGCCGACTTCGACGAGTTCTGGGCCGAAACCCTGGCGCAGGCCCGTGACGCCACCTGGCCGGTCCGGCTCGAGCCCGTGGAGACCGGCCTGCGAGCCATCGACGTGTACGACGTGACGTTCCCCGGGTTCGCCGGCCAGCCCGTACGGGCCTGGCTGCGGGTGCCGCACGGGGCCGGCACGGCGCTGCCGACAGTCGTGCAGTACGTGGGCTATGGGGGCGGGCGCGGGCACGCGCTGGAGAACCTGCTCTGGGCGTCGGCCGGGTTCGCCCATCTGCAGATGGACACCCGGGGGCAGGGCTCGGGCTGGAGCCGGGGCGTCACCGCGGACCTGGGCGCCGCCGGCCCGGAGGCGCCCGGCGTGGCGACGCGGGGCATCGCCGATCCCCGCACCTACTACTACCGACGGTTGATCACCGACGCGGTCCGGGCGGTGGACGCGGCCCGGACCCTGCCGATGGTCGACCCGACCCGGGTGGCGGTGCTCGGGCACAGCCAGGGTGGCGCACTGGCGCTCGCGGCCGGCGCGTTGGCCCGCGGTGTGCGGGCCGTGGTCGCCCTCGTGCCGTTCCTCTGTGACATTCCGCGTGCGGTGGTGGTCACCGACGCCCACCCGTATCGGGAAATCCGCGACTACCTGGCGATCCACCGGGACGCCGAGGAGCGGGTGCTGAGCACCCTGTCGTACGTCGACGGCGTCAACTTCGCCCGACGCTGCCGCCGGCCGGCGCGCTACTCGGTGGCGCTGATGGACGACATCGTGCCCCCATCGGGGGTGTACGCCGCCCACAACGCCCATGCCGGGGCGACGGAGCTGTCGGTGTGGCGGTACAACGGCCACGAGGCCGGCGGGATCGACGACGACGAGGCGGCCCTGCGCTTCGTCGGCGTGCACCTGGTCGAAACCCCCGACCCGGCGCCGACCGTGGCGGATCCGGCTCCGCTGGCGGCCGGCGGTTGAACGGGCTCGCGGCGGCCCGCGGTTGATCCGGCTCGCGGCACCGACCGCTGCTGATAGACAGGACGGGTGCGCAGGTCAGTGCGGGTGGGTGGCGGCGTCGTGCTGGCGCTCGTCGCGGTGCTCGGCGGCTGCTCCCGTCCGCAGCCGCGTCCGGGCCCGACGGCCCCGGTCTCGGCCCCGCTGACCGGGTCGGCGAGCCCTCCACCGTCGTCGGCGACCCCGACCCCGACCGGCGGGTTGCCGGGCTTCGTGGTGCTGACCGACGTCGACCCGCGCATCCACGCCGACATCCGCTACGCCACGGCGCACAACTTCGTGGGCCGGCCGATCGTCGGCTACCGCGAACCGCTGTGCCTGCTCACCCGTCAGGCCGCCGAGGCGTTGCGCCGGGTCCAGGACGCCGCGCTGGCCGGCGGCCACAGCCTCAAGGTGTACGACTGCTACCGCCCGCAGCCCGCGGTGGACGACTTCGTCGCCTGGTCGAAGCGCCCCGGCGAGCAGCAGACCAAGGCCGAGTTCTATCCGGACCTGGCCAAGGACCGGCTCTTCGCCGACGGCTACATCGGCGCGCCGACCGCCCACAGCCGGGGCAGCACGCTGGACCTCACGCTCGTCGACGAGCCGCCCGCCAGCCAACCCGCGTACGTGCCCGGTCAGCCGCTGGTCCCCTGTACGGCGCCGCCGGGGCGGCGCTTCGCCGACAACAGCATCGACATGGGCACCGGGTTCGACTGTTTCGACGCCCGGGCGCACACCGCCGACCCCCGCATCACCGGCACGGCGCGGGACAACCGGCAGTTGCTGCGGCGGCTGATGACCGACGCCGGGTTCGTCAACTACGACCGCGAGTGGTGGCACTACGGCCTGCGCGACGACCCGCACCCGCGCACGTACTTCGCCGCGCCGGTGGCGCGCTCCTCGCTCGGGTGACGCGCACCTCGGCGCGACCGCCCGCGGTGTCGGCGTTCGGTCGACGAAGCGCGGCTCAGGTCCAGTAGAGGATGCGGCAGGCCGGTACGCGGGCGGCCAGCTCGTCGGTGAACCAGCCCCGCAGCTCGGCCATCGTGTCGCGGGGGTAGACGTACTTCACCGCGCCGAACCTGCCGTGTTTGCGGCTGCGGGACTCCTCGT
This sequence comes from Micromonospora sp. NPDC047557, assembly GCF_043205095.1. Classification (NCBI taxonomy): domain Bacteria; kingdom Bacillati; phylum Actinomycetota; class Actinomycetes; order Micromonosporales; family Micromonosporaceae; genus Micromonospora; species Micromonospora sp. NPDC047557. The sequence goes on from NZ_JBIDDK010000009.1 coordinate 248,346, forward strand.
CCATCTCCAGGCGGGTGTGCGGGTACCAGCCGAGCAGCACCTCCTTGCTGCCCGGGGTGAACCGGTGGGTGATCAGCTCGGCGGTCAGGTCCAGCTCGGGGACCCCGTGGACCGCCGCGCGGACCTGGTCCAGCAGCTCGCCGTAGCGTTCGCGCCAGTCCGGCAAGGGCATGATCGGCGCGATGGTCAACCCGACGGGGTAGCCGTCGAGCGCGAGCCGGCGCAGCGCGGCGAGCCGGTCCGGCACCCGTGCCGTGCCGCCCTCGAATCGTTCGCTGACCGGGGCGCAGTTGACGCTGAACCGGACCCGGGTGCGGCCGTGGTGGGGCAGTCCGACGAAGGTGTCCACGTCGGCGTACTTGGTGGTCCAGCGCAACTGCACGGGCGCGTCCCAGTCGGCGAAGTGCCGCACCGCCCGCCGCCAGCTGCCGGTCAGGTGTTCCAGCGCGAGGGGGTCGGTGTAGCAGGACGCCTCGAAGGTGGTGCCCTCGTCGGCCCGGCGTGCGTTGCGGCTGGTCACCGTTCCGCGCCCGGCGTACGGGGCCAACCCGGCCAGGATGTCGTCAAGGTCCGCGTACACCCGGGTCACCGGCGGGCCGGAGAGCGAGCCGGCGAGGTAGCAGTACTGGCAGTGCGCGGGGCAGCCCTCGGCGAGGTCGACGCGCCAGTCGGCGCTGGGGGCGATGGGTTGCAGGACACGCCGCGACGGCGGGCTCACCACGATCGCCATGGTCGCCTTGGCGCGCGCGTACGTCTCCCGGTCGGTCTGAGCGCGTACGCCGGTGAGCCGGTTCGACCGCAGTCGTTCCACCTCGATGCCCAGCGCCCGCAACCGGTCGACGATTCGCTGCCCATGGGGGTGGTCGAGGGCGGCCGGGGTGGCCACCACCCGGCGCGGGGTCCAGCGGCGTGCCGGTCTCGCCGCCGGGGCGAGCCCGGCCAGGTCGCGGGTCGGCACCCGCTCGCCGCTGGCGTCGTGCGGCGCGGCGGGCACGTCCACGGCGAGTGGCTGGTCGACGTCGACGGCGTCCGGGCTGGTCATCCGGCCGAGGTACCCGCTGCCGCAGGAATCCCACCCGATCGGTCGACCGGCGATTGACGCACCGGGTCGGCACCGCATAACCTTTCGTCTATCTGTAAACCTTGTGAACAAATAGTTCACGTCGACGCGGCGGCGCGCGTCCCGACCGAAGGGACGATCAGGTGATCGCAGAACTTCCCTCCCGTACCAGAAGGATCCTGTCGGTTTTCGTCGCCCTCGTCGTCGCCGTGAGCGCCGGCCTCGGCCTCGGCGTCGCGCGCAGCGCGCAGGCCGCGCCGACGTTCAAGGTCCTGGCCTTCTACAACGGCACCTGGGACGCCGCGCACATCGACTTCGACCGCGACGCTCGTGCCTGGTTTCCGCAGGCCGCGGCCCAGTACGGCTTCTCCTGGGAGGCGACCACCAACTGGGGTCTGCTGAACACCGCGAACCTGGCCCAGTACAAGGTCATCATGTTCCTCGACGACGCGCCGCCCGCCGCGCAGCGGCCCGCCTTCCAGCAGTACATGCAGAACGGCGGGGCGTGGATGGGCTTCCACGTCAGCGCGTTCACCACCGACCCGTCGAGCTGGAGCTGGTACTACAACACCTTTCTCGGCTCCGGCTCCTTCCAGACCAACACCTGGGGGCCGACCCGCGTCACGATGCGCGCCGACAACCGCACCCACCCGGCCACCCAGGCGCTCCCGGCGACCTTCGCGTCGTCGGTCAGCGAGTGGTACTCCTGGAGCAACGACCTGCGCCAGAACCCGGACATCGACATTCTGGCCTCCGTCGACCCGTCCAGCTTCCCGGTCGGCACGGACCCCAACCAGTCCTGGTACGGCGGCTACTACCCGCTGGTGTGGAGCAACAAGCGCTACAAGATGCTGTACGCCAACTTCGGGCACAACGCGATGAACTACAGCACCAACACCGGCCTGTCCTCCACCTTCGACAGCCCGCAGCAGAACAAGCTGCTGATCGACGGTCTGCACTGGCTCGCCGGCACCGGCACGGCGCCCACCCCGACGCCCACGCCGACGGGCACCGCCGGCCCGATCTCGCCGACCGCCTGGCACACCGTCGTCAACCGGGGCAGCGGCAAGTGCGTGGACGCGCGGGCCGCCGGCACCGCCAACGGCACCGCCATCCAGCAGTACGCGTGCAACAGCAGCGCCGCCCAGCAGTACCAGTTCGCCCCGACCAGCGGCGGCTACCTGCGGGTCAGCAACCGCGGCAACAGCGCCCAGGTGCTCGACGTGACCGACCGGTCGACCGCGGATTCGGCGCCCATCCAGCTCTGGTCGTACAGCGGCGGCAACAACCAGCAGTGGCGGGCGGAATCCGAGGGCGGCGGCTACTACCGGCTGGTCAACCGCAACAGCGGCAAGTGCCTCGACGTGCCGGGAGCGTCCACCGCGGACAGCGTCCAGCTCATCCAGTACACCTGCAACGGCACGGCGGCGCAGTCCTTCCGGCTGGTGACCGTGTCATAGCGTCGCGGTAGCCTCCCGGCCATGGCGATTCCCGACCTGGTGCCGATCGCGCACGAGCCCGACTACCGCACCAGCACCATCGGCCGGTACGACAAGGGTCAGTTCTTCGGCTCCGTCACCGCCACGCTCGATGACGGTGGCGGAGCCGACGACGACTGGTACCGCCACAAGCGGTGGTACGCGGTGCTGCACCGGTTCGACGCCGACGGCGTGCACACCGACTCCGACATCTGGTTCGCCGGCACCAGCGAGACCGAGGACGCCTCCATCGACCGGGCCGAGGCCCGCCTCGCCGAGTGGCTCGACGCGCTGCCCGGCCGGGTCTTCGCAGACATCGCCATCGGGCTCTTTCAGGTCGAGGTCGACGGGCACGTCTTCGGACTGGTCGACTGGTCCGAGGAGTATGACGGCGCGGACCACGCCGAGTTCGTCCCCGACGACCTGGGTTTCGACCCGCCCTGGGACGGCTGCTACGACACCTGAGCCCCGCTACGTCGCTCGGCGGTCCGCCCCGACGCCCCCTGGTGCGCGCCCTGTCGAGCTGCCCCACGAACGGGGCAGGCAGGCGGGCAGACGTGTCGGTCCCGCGACCACCGTCGGCCGTGGGCGGTGTCGCGAACGCCGTGGGCGGTGCTTCCTCCGGCTGGCCTCGGCGGAAGCGCCGCCCCATCTACGGGGCAGCTCGACAGGTCGCGAGAGTGACTCCCCGGGGCCAGACCACGGCCGGCCGCGCGGGCGCAATATCCTTTGCGGACAGCTCCTACCCCGCCTACCGTCATGCGCAGTACGGCCGAGCACACCCGGGGAGCGCGCCATGTCGCAACGCACAGCCACCGACGCCACCTGGCGCAGGCCAGGTAGCGGTGCCGGTGCCGCGTTGCCGTCCGGCGCGTCGTACCGCTGTCTCGGCCGGCCCGCGCAGGGGCGACCCCAGGCTCGGTGCCAATGGCGGCGACCTCGCTGACGCCACACGCGTCAGGCGTGGCCGCCCACCCCCTGCGGGTTGGCGGCCCTTTTCGTATCCGACGAGCTTTCGCGCCGGTTCCATCCTGGCGCACGATCATTTCCGGTCATCATTAACGATTGGTGCCGGCCTGACACGAGGAGACCACGATGGGCTTCACCCCCCTCGCCGGTACCCGGGCGCCCGTCCGGGTCTGGACCGACCCGTACGCCATCGAGCCGCAGGCCGCGAAGCAGCTGCGCAACATCGGCGCGCTGCCCTGGGTGCAGGGCGTCGCCGTCATGCCCGACGTGCACTTCGGCAAGGGCGCCACGGTCGGCTCCGTGATCGCCATGCGACAGGCCGTCTCGCCGGCCGCGGTCGGTGTCGACATCGGCTGCGGCATGTCGGCGGTGCGTACCTCGCTGACCGCCGCCGACCTGCCGGACGACCTGGCCGGGCTGCGTTCCGCGATCGAGGCCACCATCCCGGTCGGATTCGCCCAGCGGGAGGAGGCGGTCAACCCGCGCCGGGTCCGTGGCCTGGAGCAGGCCGGCTGGGACGACTTCTGGAGTCGGTTCGCCAGCCTGGACCGGCGGGTGGCGCAGCTGGAGACCCGCGCCCAGCGGCAGCTCGGAACGCTCGGCGGCGGCAACCACTTCATCGAGGTCTGCCTGGAGCAGGGCGGCGCCGACGAGGGCCGGGTCTGGCTGATGCTGCACTCCGGGTCGCGCAACATCGGCAAGGAGCTGGCCGAACGGCACATCGGAGTGGCCCGGAAGCTGCCGCACAACGTCGACCTGCCCGACCGCGACCTGGCGGTGTTCCTCGCCGGAACGCCCGAGATGGACGCGTACCGGCGGGACCTGTGGTGGGCGCAGGAGTACGCGCGGCGCAACCGGGCCGTCATGCTGGCCCTGCTCTGTGGTGTGGTGCGTGAGCACTTCCCGCAGGTCGGCTACGACGAACCGATCTCCTGCCACCACAACTACGTGTCCGAGGAGAGCTACGACGGGGTGGAGGTGCTGGTCACCCGCAAGGGCGCGATCCGGGCTGGCCGGGGCGACCTGGGCATCATCCCCGGGTCGATGGGCACCGGGTCGTACATCGTGCGGGGCCGGGGCAACCCGGACGCGTACTGCTCGGCCTCGCACGGCGCCGGCCGGCGCATGTCGCGGGCGCAGGCCAAGCGGACGTTCAGCACCGAGGACCTGGCCGCGCAGACCGCCGGCGTCGAGTGCCGCAAGGACGCCGGGGTCGTCGACGAGATCCCCGGCGCGTACAAGGACATCACCGAGGTGATGGCCCAGCAGGAGGACCTGGTGGAGGTGGTCGCGCACCTCAAGCAGGTCGTCTGCGTCAAGGGCTGACGGGGGTAGGCGCGGGCCGGGAGCACCGGCCCGCGCGGTCCCTCAGAAGCCGACGAAGACCCGGCGCAGGTCGTCCAGGGTCAGTGGACCGGTCACCTGCACCCCGTCCGGTGTGTACTGCGGGCCGAGCCGGCCGACCACCAGCCGCAGCCACGTCTCGGCCGGCAGGGACAGCTCGCCGTCGGACTGCTCCGGCGCGTCGGTCAGCGTGATCTGCTCGCCCAGCCGCAACCCGAACGTGCGCTCCGGGTCCCGCAGCCGAACCAGCAGGGTGGCCTCCCGGCCGCCCAGCTCCTGCGGCCGGCTCGTCCAGCCCAGCATGCCGCCGATCTGCTCGATCAGCAGCGGCACCGCCTCCGGCGTCACCGCCGCGAACGGGTTGAACGCCACCTCGGCGTCCCACTGGTGCAGCGCGAACTCGCTGAGCCGGAACCGGGCGGCGGTGGCCACGTCCACCGGCTCCGGCAGGAAGCCGAGGTTGATCCGCAACGTCGAGCGGGTGTCGGCGTCCAGCGCCTCGTACGCCTCGACCAGCCGCTGGTTGGACTCCAGGAAGCCGGCCGCGTGCTCCTCGGGGGACATGGCGTCCCAGCGCTGCCAGACGGTGCGGTTGAAGTCGCCGTCGGGGGCGGGCGTGCCCTCGCGGGCGGCGGTCAGCCCGGCGAGGCCGATCTCCGCGCCGCTGCCGAGGTGGCTGAGCACCTGGGAGACCTGCCACTCGCTGGCCCCCGAGGGCCGGCGCAGGTCGTCTTCCTTGAGGTCGCGCACGAGCGCGGCAAGCTCCTCGTGGCCCGCCCGTAGCGCATGGATGATCTGGTCGGCAGCCGTGGACATGTGTCTCCTCAACGGATCTTCGACGATGGTGGGGACGCTACCGGACGGGCGCGCCGGCCGGGCCGCTCCGATCAGGAGCGGCCCGGCCGGCCGTGTCGTCCGGCTCAGCCCATGTGCACGGCGTTGCCGGCGGGGATGTCCTCCTTGCGCACCTTCACCAGGACCAGCGTGACCAGCCCGGCGAGCACGATCAGGGCCGCGCCCCAGGCGAACGCCACGCGGTAGCCGTGCACGAGCGCCTCGACCTGGGTGACCGGGTTCGGCGCCCGGCCGACCAGGTACGCGGCCACCGCGCTGGTGTAGAAGGTGTTCAGCAGCGCGGTGCCCAGCGAGCCGCCGATCTGCTGGGTCGCGTTCAGCGTCGCGCTGGCCGCTCCGGCGTCGTGCTCCGGCACCCCGACCAGCGCGAGGCTGGACAGCGGCACGAAGGTGAAGCCGAGGCCCATGCCGAGGATGATCTGGGCGGGCAGCAGGAGGGTGAGGAACGAGGTGTCCACGTCGATCTGGGTGAGCGTCAGCATGGCCACGGCGGCGAGCACGGCGCCGCCGACCATCAGCGGCTTGGCGCCCACCTTCGGCATGAGCTGGCTGGCGCCACCGGCCGCGATCAGCACGCCCGCGGTGACCGGCAGCGACGCGAGCCCCGCCTCGAGCGGCTTGTACTGCAACACCACCTGGAAGTAGAAGGTGAGGAACAGGAACGCCCCGAACAGACCGGCGCCGATCAGCGTGGAGGCGAGATACGCCCCGCCCCGGTTGCGGTCCAGGATGATCCGCAGCGGCAGCAGCGGGTGGTTGGAGCGCAGCTCGATCACCACGAAGGCGGCCAGCAGCACCACACCGGCGGCGATGAAGCCGAGCGTCGCGGTGGCGTCCCAACCGTCCTCGGCGGCCTTGGTGAAGCCGTACACCAGGGAGACCAGGCCGGCGGTGACGACGACCGCGCCGGGCACGTCGTAACGGGTGTTGCCGTGTGCCCGGCTCTCCGGCACCAGCGGGATCGCGAAGGCGATCGCGACGGCGGCGACCGGGATGTTGACCAGCAGGCACCAGCGCCAGTCGGCGTACTCGGTCAGCACCCCGCCGAGCAGCAGCCCGACCGCGGACCCACCGCCGGCGATCGCGCCGTACACGGCGAACGCCTTGGCCCGCTCCGTGGCCTCGGTGAACAGCACCGTGAGCAGCGCCAGCGCGGCCGGGGCGAGCAGCGCGCCGAAGGCGCCCTGCAACGCGCGGGCGGCGAACAGCATCTCGCCGCTGGTGGCCAGACCGCCCAGCGCGGACGCCAGCGCGAAGCCGACCATGCCGACGATGAACGTGCGCTTGCGACCCCAGTAGTCGGCGATCCGGCCGCCGAGCAGGAGCAGACCGCCGAAGGCCAGCGTGTAGGCGGTGATCACCCACTGCCGGTTCGCGTCGGTGATCCCCAGGTCCGACTGGGCCTGCGGGAGCGCGATGTTCACGATCGTGGCGTCCAGGACGACCATCAGCTGTGAGACCGCGATGACCGCCAGCGCGATCCAGCGCCGCGGGTGCGGTGCGCCTGTCGACGTCCCGGCGCCGGGTGCGCCGGGGGCTGTCGAGGTGGTTCCGGGCATGGTGAAGCCTTCCGTGGTGCGGATGTCGATGGATCAGGCCTGGGACGGGCGGTCGTGCTGGTAGCGGAGCACCGGGATCAGCACCTGGTCGACGACCTGGGTGAGGAACGCGTCGTCGGCGGGCAGGCCGTGCGCGACGACGCGGGACAGGGTGAGCGCGGGCGCCAGGTCGTGGAACAGCTCCCGTTCACCGGCATCCGGGGGGATCTCCCCGCGGGCGGCGGCGCGGACGAGGATCGCGGTGCTGGCCACCCGCCCGGCGGGCAGCACCTGGTGGCGTACCAGGCGTTCCAGCTCCGGGCTGGTCCGCATGGCGAAGGTCAGCGCCTGCATCAGGTCGCAGTCGGCGACGCAGATGGCGGCGGTGGCGCGCAGCAGTTCGATCAGGTCGCCCCGCAGCGAGCCGGTGTCGGGCGGGTTGTGCACGCCGACCTGACGGTCGCGCAGGGCGGCGACGACCAGCTCGGCCTTGCCGTCCCACCGCCGGTAGATGGTGGCCTTGCTCACGTGTGCGCGGGCGGCGACGGCGTCGATGGTCATCCGGTCGTAGCCGACCTCGCGCAGCAGGTCGATCACCACGGTGAACAGGCCGCTGGACGTGCAGCGCGCGGCCCGGGCGGCCGGCACCCCGACGCCCGCGCTCACCTGCTGACCATCCAACACCCGAAGACCCCCCGTGAAACGATGTCGTACTGAACCTAGTTCGTTGCTGGCCGTTCCTGCAGGCTTTTATGAGATGCGTCGCACCCCGTGGATGAAACGGTTACGTTTCCAGCCCACGTCGGGCGGATGAATCCCGTGGTCAGCTCCCGGTGGGGGCGAGGATCACCGGCACGGCCACGGTGTTGATCCGGGCGCCGTCGCGCGCGGACACCTCGTACACCTCGATCGTGCCGTGCTGCTCCCGGGCCGTGCGCCAACCGACCACCAGCCGGTAGGCGCCCCGGCAGCCACTGCCGCAACTGGCGGTGCCGAAGCCGGTGGCCACCTCCCGGCCGCCGGCGTCCAGCACCCGGATGCTCACCGTGGCCTCGAACACGTCGGCGGTGCCGGTGACGGTGAGCGGGGCGGTGACCCGCTCACCGACGCTCGGGGCGGTCACCACGATCGGCGCGAGCAGGTCCGGATAGTCGGCCCGGCCGACCGGTGCCCCGCTGGGGAAGCGGACCTGCCGGACGGTGGGGAACTGGGTGAGCGTCCACACCACCTGCGCCTCGCGCAGCCGCCGACGCTCCGTCGGGTCGTTGCCGGACGGAACGGGACCGAGCGTCGCCACGCCGTCGGTGATCCGGGTGACCTCGACACCGGCCGGCAGCAGGGTGACCATCCCGGTGGCGGCCTCGGCCGGCGTAGGCCCGGCGGCCAGTTCGGTCAGCGCGAGCCGGGACGTCGTGAGGGTGGCCGGCCGGGTGCGCCGGGTGGGGACGAGCAGGCCGTTTCGCACGTACCACAGCTCGAGCGTCACCGGATCCGGCCGGCGCGTGGCGGTGGCTGTCGGTGCCGGCGGACGCGGCGCGGTGCGGGTGGCCACCGGCGACGGTGCTGGCCCGGACGGCGGGGTGGGTGCGGAGGTCGGGCGTCCGGCGGGCGGGGTGCTGTGCGGCGGCGCGGTGGGTGCCGCGCCCAGGACGCCGGAGCGGGGCGTGCCGCACGCGCCGAGCAGGAGCGCGGCGATGAGCACCGGCACGCCGACCGCGCGCCACCGGCCGCGCCGGCTTGCTCGGACCGCGCCGCGGCGGCTCATCCGGCACCGCCCGTCGGGCCGGCGGTCGCCGTCTCGGCGTCCTCGTCGAGGTGTCCCGCCGGGCGCGGCACGCCGCCGGACGGCCCGTCCGGGCCGTGCGCGGGCAGTTCCAGGCAGAACCGGGCGCCGGCACCCGGCGCGCTGCGGACGCTCAGCACCCCGCCGAGCAGGGCGGCGTGTTCCCGGGCGATGGCCAGGCCGAGCCCGCTGCCCGGCGCGGAGCGCGACGCGTCGACCTTGTGGAACCGGTCGAACACGTGCGGCAGGTGCTCGGCGGGAATGCCCGGCCCCTGGTCGGTGACCTCGAAGACGACGAGCGCGCCCGCCCCGGTCACGGTCGCCCGGATCTCGCCGCCGCCGTGCTCGACCGCGTTGGCGACCAGATTGGCAAGGACACGCTCCAGGCGACGCGGGTCCGTGCGCAGCGCGACCGGGTCGCCGGTGACCAGCACGCGGTCCGGCCAGCCGCGCGCCGCGACGATCGCGCGAAGCAGCGCCGGCGCGTCCACCGCCTCGATGTCCGGCCGTTCCCGCCCTGCGTCCAGCCGCGAGATCTCCATCAGGTCCTCGACCAGGCGGCGTAGCCGGACCACGTCGCCCACCAGCAGCCGCGCGGCCGGCCGGGCGTCGTCGGGCAGCAGGTCCAGCTGCTCGCGCAGCAGCGAGGCCGCGGCCACCAGGGCGGTCACCGGGGTACGCAGCTCGTGCGCCACATCGGCGGTGAACCGCCGCTCCCGGGCCTGCGCGGCCGACAGGGCGGCGATCTTCGACTCCAGCGCCTCGGCCATCTCGTTGAACGACGCCGCCCAGACGCTGAACTCGTCCCGCCCGCGGACCGGCAGGCGGGTGGCGAGCAGCCCTTCGGTGAGCGCCCGGGCGGCGCGGCTGGCCCGACCCACCGGCTCCAGGGTGCGGCGGGCCAGGAGATGACCCACCCCGGCGGCGACCAGCACGACGAGCACCCAGCCGGCCAGCAGCGCGGTGCGCACCTGACCCAGGTCGGCGGCGATGTCGTCCTCCACGGTGATCACGTACAGCTCCGCGGTCGAGCCGGGGATGCGTCCGCCGACCACCAGCAGTCGGGGTCGCTGGCCCGGCGCCGAGCGCTGGTAGGCGAGCTGCCCGTCGGCGACCGCGGCCCGCAGTCGCGTGCCCAGGGCCGGGGCGTACGCGGGATGGGAGGGGCGGGTCGGGCCGTCGACGAGGACGACGTGCCGGCCGCTGCCCTCGAAGCTGGCGAGCAGTTCGGTGCCGTGCTGCTCGGTCAGGGGCAGGAACTCACCGGCGAGCAGGAGCTGGTAGCGCGCGTCGGCGGCGGCCTGGTGCAGCGAGGCGTCCAACCAGGACTGTCGCAGCAGCACTCCCGCCCCACCGGCGAGCAGGCCGGCGGACACCCCGGCGACCAGCACGAACGCGATCGTGAGCCGGCGCCGCAGGCGGCCCGGCGCCACCGCTCGTCCGGCCATCGCCGACCTCCCGTCAGAGCGTGGACAGCTTGTAGCCGGCGCCGCGCACGGTGCGGATGCGCCGTGGGTGCGCCGGGTCGTCCTCGACCTTGGCGCGCAGCCGCTGCACCGCCACGTCGACGAGCCGCGAGTCGCCCAGGAAACGGTGGTCCCAGACCAGGTCCAGCAGCAGTTCCCGGGTGAAGACCTGACCGGGACGTCGGGCCAGCTCCAGCAGCAGACGGAACTCGGTGGCGGTCAGGGTCACCTCTCGGCCGTCGCGGCGTACCACGAAGCCGCCCGGATCGATCTCCAAGTCGCCGACGGCGATGGTGTGCGACCCGGCCGGCGCGTTCGCCCGTCGCAGCACCGAGCGGACCCGCGCCACCAGCTCGGGCAGGTCGAAGGGTTTGCGCAGGTAGTCGTCGGCGCCGCATTCGAGGCCGACCACCACGTCGAGCGTGTCGGTGCGGGCGGTCAGCATGAGGATCGGCACCTGGCTCGTGCGCCGGATCTCCCGGCAGACCTCCAGGCCGTCCAGGCCGGGCAGCATGACGTCGAGCACGATCGCGTCGACCGGGTGCGCTCGCCAGGTCATGAGCGCCTGCCGCCCGTCGACGGCGGTGTCGACCCGGAAGCCGGCGCGACGCAGACCGAGGGCGGTGACCTCCCGGATGGAGGCGTCGTCCTCGACCACCAGCACGCGGCCCTCCACCACCTGAGGGTAGACCCGCCGCGACGCTGCGCAGCCCTGGCGAAACGGTCGGCGTCGGCGGTCCGGTCGGGTCCGGGGCACGGAACGGTCGCCCTCGGCCTCCGGCGGGTGATCCTCGATCTTGGGTACGGCTACCATCGGGTCGCCAACGCGATGGCCGTCGATGGCCAACCTGCTCCGGGCCGTCGCCACCCGTGTGACCAGTGCACCTGAGAGGACACGACGTGCAACGTCATGGCTGCGTGATCCGGCTTCGCCCGGAGCACCGGGAGACCTACCTGCGCATACACGCCGAGGTCTGGCCGAGCGTCGAGAAGACGCTGCGCGAGGCGAACTTCCGCAACTACACCATCTTCCTCCACGGCGACCTGCTCTTCGGCTACTACGAGTACGTCGGTGACGACTACGAGGCTGACCTGCGGTACATCGCCGCCGATCCGCAGACGCAAGAGTGGTGGAAGCTGACCGACCCGTGCCAGGAATCGCTCGCCGAACCCGGATCGGGGGACTGGTGGGCCCCGATGCGGGAGGTCTGGCACCTGGCCGACGAGGCGGCTGGAGAGGCAGCCGAGCAGACCCCGGCGAGCTAGCTGTCCGTGGTCGGTTGCCGCGTTCCGTGCTCCTGGGCGATCCGGATGATCGTCTTGCCGGGGGTGCGGCGCTGGCGGACGAACGCCGAGGCCGCTTCGGAGAGCGGCCGCACGGCGCTGACGACGGGCTTGAGCCGCCCGGTCCGGACGCGGTGGGCAAGGTCGGCCAGCCGGGCACGATCGGGTTCGACGACGAAGAAGACGGCGCGCCCGTTTCTCGGCTGGACGGTGGGCGGCGCGGCGATGGTGACGAGGGTGCCGCCCGGGCGTACCAGTTCGGTCGAGCGCCGGAGGATCTCGCCCCCGATGACGTCGAGCACCACGTCCACCTCGCCGACGTGCCGTACGTCGTCGGCGTCCAGGTCGACGAAGGACTGCGCGCCGAGGCCGAGGGCCAGATCGCGGTCGTCGGCCCGGCCGGTGCCGATCACGTGGGCACCCACCTCCCGGGCGAGTTGGATGGCGATCGAGCCGACGCCGCCCGCAGCGCCGTGGATGAGAACGGTCTGGCCGGTCGTGAGGTGGGCGTGGTCGAACAGCGCCTGCCACGCCGTCAGTCCGGAGATGGGCAGCGCCGCGGCCACGGTGTGGTCGATGTCGGTCGCGAGCGGAGCGAGGTTGCGGGCCTCCACCGCGGTGTATTCGGCCAGGGATCCGTTGCGCGCCCAGTCGGTCAGTCCGAACACCCGCTGGCCCACGGTGAGGCCGGTGGTTCCGTAGCCGAGCCCGACCACGACTCCGGACACCTCGTGCCCGGGAATGCTGGGTGTCCGGTCGCGGCCGGCACGATCGGTCCACGTCGCTGGCCAGTCGAGTTCCCCAGGGGTGAAACCCGCCGCGTGCACGCGCACGATGACGTCGTTCTCCGCGGCGTGGGGGTAGGGCATGTCGGTGAGGGTGAGCCCGCTGGCGCCCGCGTCACGGTCGCGCACGGTGATCGCTTGCATGGTCGGTTCCTTTCGGGAGAGCTCGTCGGTGCGGCCCGGTGGTGCGGGTTCGGCACCCGGCCGACGCGTGGCGCCGACCGCGTGGACAGGTGTCCGGTCAGCTTGGCCAGGGCGAGCCGACGATGCGTTCGACAGTCGTCACGCGCTCAAGACCGGGGATGAAGTGTTCGAGGATGTCGGAGTTCACGGTGCCGTTCGTGGTGCCGGGGCGATTCTTCTGCCCGTCGAACTGGGCTCGCAGGAACTCGTTCTTGAAGTCCCCGCGGGGGTGAACGGCGAGGATCTCGTCCAGCTGGTCGTGGTGCAGCCCGTCCAGGCCGAGGCCGAGCACGTCGGTCAGGACGCCGAGGTAGGTGGTGGCGATCTCCGGGCCCATCCGGTCGGGGATGCCCGGTGTGGTGTGCAGCGCGATCGCGGTCCAGACGGTCTCGACGGCGGCCGGAGAGAAACCCCGGTCCAGGAGGAATGCGCGCGCGTGGTCGGCGCCGTCGACTTCGAAGCGCTGTTCGACCTCGGAGAACGGAGTCAAAAGGCCAGTGTCGTGGAACATCGACGCCAGATAGAGCAGCTCTGGATCCGGGTGCACACCATGCCTGCGCGCGTGCGTCAGACCGAAGAGAAACACCCGTCGGGAGTGGTGATAGATGAGCGGTCCGGTCGTTTCCCGGATGTGCCTGGTCGCTTCGGCGACCGCCGCTGTATCGGGAATCTCCAACCCCGCGATGACCTCTGACATGCCCGCTGACCTCCCGACAGTGTGTGCGAACGTCCTGGTGACCTCCATGCTGCCCACCGATCGGCGTACGGTGCCGCCCTCATCCGGCCAGGAACCACTCACATCCGGACAGGGATATCGCCGGGTGAGCGACGCCGCCCAGGAGGATCGCCGTCTTCCCCGGTAATGGCGTGCTACCAATGATCGGTGTCCACGCCGCCCCATCGCGTCGCGATCTTCGTCTACGACGGAGTGACGTTGTTGGATGTCGCTGGTCCGGCGGAGGTGTTCAAGGAGGCGAACCGCTTCGGTGCCGACTACCGGATCGTGCTGCTGTCGCCGACCGGCACGGACGTCACGTCGAGCCTCGGGGTGCGGATCGCGGTTGACGGCGCCGTCGCCTCGGCCCCGGCCTTCGACACGCTCCTGGTGGCCGGTTCCGACCACTATCCGCGCGCCCAGGTCCCCGCCGACCTGGCGGAGGCCGCACGGAGACCGGCGGCGGTGGCCGGAAGGGTCGCATCGATCTGCACCGGGGCGTTCGTCCTGGCCGCCGCCGGCCTCCTGGACGGCAAGCGCGCCACCACGCACTGGAAGGTCGCGCACGAGCTTGCCGCCCGGCATCCGACCTGCCGCGTCGAGCCCGACGCGATCTACGTGCGCGACGGCACCACGTACACCTCGGCAGGGGTGACGGCCGGTATCGACCTGGCGCTCGCTCTCGTCGAAGAGGACCACGGGCCCGACCTGGCGCGCGACGTCGCACGCGCCCTGGTGGTGTACATGCAGCGTGCGGGTGGCCAGTCCCAGTTCTCCGCGCCGCTGCAGGGTCCGCCGCCCCGCTCGCCGGCACTGCGGAGAATCGCCGACCTCGTGACGGCGAACCCCCGCGGGCGTCACACGCTCGGTGAACTCGCCAAACACCTCAACGTGAGCACCCGGCACCTCACCCGGCTCTTCCACGACGAACTGTCCACGACACCGGCCCGCTACGTGGAGAACATCCGATTCGACATGGCCCGCGCGTTCCTCGACCAGGGCCACACGGCGACGCAGGCCGCCACCCTCGCCGGGTTCCCCAGTTACGAGAGCATGCGACGGGTCTTCGCCAGAGAGCTGTCGATCAGCCCCGCCGCCTACCAACGACGGTTCAGTACGGCTCGCCGCCCCCACGCGGGTTAGTGCGCGGTTCCGACGTGGCTGCCGATGATCCCCGCCTGGCCGTCCGCCCCGGACGGGCGGGACGGCCAGGCGGATCGCCCCACTGCGGCTCCACTCACCACTGGTGGGCGACGTCCAGCACGATGCGGCTGTGTGTGCCGGGGCCGGCGAGCGTGAACGTGCGGAACGGCAACCGAGCCCGTACGCCGACCGCGAAGGTGCTGTAGCCCTCGAAACTGCCGCCGAAGACGACGTCGCGCAGCGTTGAACAGCGCAGCAGGTTCGCCACGTGCTCGCCGACCGCGTAGGGCACGGTGCCCTGGTGTGCGGCGTCGTACGCCGGGGCCCGCAGCGAGACCCGCAGCAGCGCGCCCCCGGCGGTGTACGGCGACAGCGCCAGCCCTTCGCCCTCGGTCCATGTCTCGCCGTAGCCGACCGCGTAACCGTCGACCGGTCCGGCGAACTCGAACACCACCCGGTCGTAGCAGTCGTGCTGCCCGGTCCGTACGTCGACCAGCGGGGCGTCGCTCAGCGCGCCGGCCGACTTCTCCGCGCTGCCCCAGGCGATCCCGCAGGACGCCGACCCGGTCGTGGTGCCCGCCGCGGTGCTGCTGCCCGCGCTGGCGACCAGACCGGCGAGGACGACCGCCAACGCGGTCAGTGTGCTCCTGATCCTCATGGTGATCTCTCCGCTCGATGCCGGGGTCACGTCGCGGCAGCGTTGCCGGTGACCCTCTGCCGTCACGGTCGCCCGGCCGCGGCACGCGAGCTTCGCCGCGGCGTAACCGCTGGGTAACAGTGGCCGGCACGCGCCGGCCCAACGTGGCGGGTCACCCACGCCATCCCACAACGCGGTACTGTGCCTGGCAGTCGACACATTCGAGGTGGTCCCGTGCCTACCGTCGTCGTCCTCGCGCTGACCCTCGCCCTCGCGCCCGCGCCGTCCCCGTCGGCCACCTCGGGCCCGGTCGGCGACATCCTCGGTGGCGTCGGCCGGGTCGTCGACGATCTGCTCGGCGGCCAGGGTGCGCCGAGTGCGACGCCGACGCCGAGCGTCACCCCCACCGTGACGTCCGCGCCGACCCGGTCACCAGCGACCGGCCAGCCCAGCTCGACCGCGCCGGGTGCGACCGCCGGGTCGTCGGCCGGTGTCCGGGCTCCGGCCGCCCCCGGCCGCCCGGCCGGTGGCTCCGGCGCCGATGCCCCCGATGTCGGCGTGCCCGTGCGCACCTTCGACACCCCGGTGCCCGAGGTCCCGCCGGCGCTCGCCGACCCCGCCCGCGGTGGCTGGCCGCCGATGTCCTACCTGCTGGTCGCGGCCGTCCTGGCGGTGCTGGCACTGCTGCTCCTGCGTCGCCGCCCGTCCGACTCCTCCGTCGCTCCCGCGTCGAATCCCCCTCCCGCGTCGGATCCCGACCCGGGGCCGGAACCCGACCCCGGGCCGGACAATGTCCGCCGGCTGCCGACCAGCCTCAACGCCATCTACGAGCTGGGTCGGCTCGACGAGCGGGTTGAGCAGGAACGCCGCCGCCGCACCTGACGTACGGCCTTCCGGTCGTCGGGGTCAGTGCGCCGCGTAGGCGCCCTCGCGCCGTGGGATCTCGTCGTCGTACGCTCCGATCGGCCCGCGGTAGCGGGTCGTGCCGTTCGGGTACGGCCAGGCCCCGGCGCGGCACCCGTGCAGGCCCAGCGTCTGCTGCTGCATCACCGGCGCCGGCCGGCCCCGCCCCGGGCACCGCTCGTGACCGAACCCGAGTTTGTGCCCCACCTCGTGGTTGACCATGTACTGCCGATAGGTGGCCAGGCTCGCGCCGTACTCCGGCACCCCCGTGACCCAGCGCGCCACGTTGAGGACCACCCGGGCGCCGTTGCGGCACGACGTGTAGCCGTCCGGCACGTCCTGGCAGAGGATGTCGCGGGTGCCCGGGGTCGCCAGGTAGATCGTGAAGTCGGTGGGTTCGTCGGCGCCGACCCGGCGCAGCCGCCGCGTCCCGTCCGCCGTCCACCCGCGCCTGTCGTTCAACGTCGCGGAGATCGCCGTGGCGATGTCGCCCACCCGCAGGCCCCGGATGTCGCGCTCCACGGCGACCCGGTAGCGCAGCAACCCGCCGGTGCTCCCGCCTCCACCCGTCGTCTCGGCCGCGGCCACCGACCAGCGGTTGCTGCCGGTGGCGGGATAGCTGACCGGCACAACCGTGGGCGGCGCCGCCGCGACACCGCCGCTCCCGGCCACTCCCGCCGGCCGTCCCGTCGCGATCGGTCCCGCCGCGGGCAGGCCGGCGGAGTCCGGTCCGCTCGCGGCGCCACCGGCGGATCCCTTCCCGGCGGCGGGCAGGCCACACCCGGTGAGCAGTGCCACGACCAGCAGCAACGCCGCTGAGGGCAGGTACCCCCGACGGGTAGCCTTCGTCGACATGTTTCTCTCCCCTCGCGCGCCGGTCTGCGGCGACGCGGGTGAGAAGACGGGTGAGCCCGCCAAAAGGTTGACGTCGCGGGGACTCAACCTTCGCGGGGTCTCGCCCGTCTGAACAGGTGTGGCACGGGGGAGGGTTCGCGGTGGCGCGGGGTGACGCGGAGTTCGTCGAGTTCGCGCGGGCGGCGTCCGCGCGACTGGTGCACGCCGCGTTCCTGATGACCGGCGACCACCACCAGGCCGAGGACGCCGCGCAGACCGCGCTGGTGCGCACCTACGCGTCGTGGTCGCGGATCCACGACGACGACGCCTACGCGTACGCCCGTCGCACCCTCGTCAACCACCTGGTGGATCGGTGGCGGCGGCCGATGCGGGAGTACCCCACCGAGGAGGTGCCGGAGCAGCGGCGCGGCGACGTGGCCGACGACGTGGCCACCCGGCGCTGGTTGGTCACCATCCTGGGCGCGCTCAGCCCTCGGGAGCGGGCCATCGTCGTGCTGCGCTACTACTTCGACCTGCCGGAGGCGCAGGTGGCCCGGGAACTCGCCGTATCGGTAGGCACCGTCAAGAGCACCAGCTCGCGAGCCCTGGAGAAGCTGCGCACGGCCGCGCCGCGCATGGTCGACGAGGAGGCGCGCCGATGAGCGAGCTGGACCGGCTCCGCCACGCCATGCGGGCGACCGAGCGCCCCGACGCCACGCTCGATCTGGCCACCGTCATGCGTGCGGGACGGCGGCTGCGGATCCGTCGGCGGGTCGCCGGGGGCGCGGCGACGACGGTCGTGGCGGGGCTGGTCGCTGTCACCGTGGTGGCGGTCGGCGGGCCCGGGCCGACCGGTCCCGCACCGCCGGCCGCCGTCGCTCCGCCCTCGGCCGCTGCCACGGCGTCGGTGTCGGCGTCGGCGGAGCCCACGCCACCGCCGACGGTGGCCCCCGGCGTGCCGGGTCCGAAGCCCCTGGGCAAGCTGATCGACACGGGGGTGCGGCACGGCGCCGACTGGCGGGTCTACTACGTCGTCGCGGTGTCGGTGCCCGGCGAGCCCAAGGTGACCATCGGGTTGGCCGCCGGTCGTCGCGCCCCCGACGGCACGTTGAGCACGGACATCCTGGTCAACGACGTCGAGGGCGCCGACCGCAGCCCCGGGTTCCACCAGATCGGCTACGACGAGCGCTCGTCGGCCGTGCCGGTGCCCACCTTCGGCTACTTCGTCGGCCCCGCCGAGCGGATCATCGGCACGGTGGACGGTCGGCAGGTCGATGCCCGGGTGGCGCGCTGGAGCATCGACAAGCAGGTGGTGATCTTCTGGTTCGACCCGGCCACGCTGACGCCGGGGCAGCGCCTGGACGGCATCGTCGCCCGTGACCGCGGGGGCCGTCGGCTCTGAGTCGCTGGCGGCGGTGACTCAGGCCGGGTCGGTCAGCCGGCGCTCGATGGTCACCGTCGTCCCCTCGCCGGTGGAGACCAGTCGTACGTCGCCGTAGGCGTTCATCAACAGTGCGCCCCGGCCCCGGTCCATGGCCGGCCGACGGTCCCGCCAGGTGCCGAAGTCGCGTACCGAGATCCGGACCCGGTCGGCACCCACCTGGAGCCGGACCCGCACCTCGGGGCGGCTGGGTCGTTGTGCGTGCTCGACGGCGTTGTTCATCGCCTCGGACGCGGCGAGCAGCAGATCCTGCAACACGTCCGTGTGGACGTCCAGCTCGTCCAACGCCAGCCGGACGTCCTGGCGCATGGCGGCCGCCGAGGTGGGCACGGACGGGTACGTCCACTCCGCGGCCAGGATGTCGCCGAGCCCGTCGTCGGCCGTGCCGACCACGGACCCGCCGGCCGGTTCTCCGTCGGCTGGTTCGGCGTTGGCCGGTTCCCCGCGGGCCGGTTCGGCGTGGGCCGGTTCGTCGTAGGCCGGTTCGGCGGTGGCCCCGGCGGGTCGCGTCGACCTCGGTGCGTCGGCCGCGCTCAGGCTGTCGTCGGCGGTCCGCGCGGTGGCGGCGTCGCCGGACGGGTCGGTGCGGGCGCGGCGGATGGCGGCACGGATGCGGGCGATCAGCTCCGCGGCGGCGAACGGCTTCACCAGGTAGTCGTCGGCGCCGAGGCTCAGGCCCACCACGCTGGCCTCCTCGCCGGCCCGGGCGGAGAGCACCAGCACCGGCAGCGCCCGGGTCGCCGGGTCGGCGCGCAGTCGGCGTACCAGGTCGAAGCCGTCCAGCACCGGCATCATCACGTCGGTCAGCACGAGGTCCGGCGGATCCCGGTGGATCGCGTCGAGGGCCTGCCGACCGTCGGTGACCGACCGCACCCGCCAGCCCTGACCGGCGAGCAGCCGACTCAGGTACGCGCGCATGTCGCTGTTGTCGTCGGCCACCAGGATCCGGGCGCCGGCCAACTCGTCGGCGGCCGGTCCGGGTGCCGCGGCGGGCTCGGCGATGCTGCCGGCCGGGTCGGTCAGCCAGCCCACCGCCTCTGAAACGGCGGCGCGGGCCACGTCGCCCCGCCCGTTGGGTGCCGGCCCGGTCGTCACCGCGCGCCGCGCCGCGGACCACGGCAGGGCCACGGTGAAGGCGGTGCCGGCACCCACCTGGCTGGTCACCCGGACCTCGCCGCCCTCCAGCCGGGTCAGCTCGTGGACCAGGGCCAGGCCGATGCCGGTGCCTTCGTGGCTGCGCGAGCGCGTGCCCTGCACCCGGTGGAAGCGCTCGAAGAGCTTCGGCAGGTCCGCCTCGGCGATCCCGATTCCGGTGTCGGCGACGGTGAGGCGTACCTCGTCGTGGTCGGCGTCCACGGCGATCCGGATGCGGCCGATGAAGGTGTACTTCAGGGCGTTGGACAGCAGATTGGTGACGATGCGTTCCCAGTTGACCGGGTCGACGGTGACCGGCCGGGGCAGCGGCGGGCAGTCGACCTCCAGAGCCAGGCCGGCCCGTTCCACGGCGGCCCGGAAGACGCTGGCCAGCTCCGCGGTGAGCGCGGCGAGGTCGACCTCGCGGGCGTCGCTGCGAGCCCGGCCGGCCTCCAGGCTGGAGAAGGTGAGCAGGCTGTTGACCAGGGTCAACAGCCGGGTGGCATTGCGCCAGGCGGTCTCCACCCGCTCCCGCTGCCCGGGCGCCAGCGGCGCGGCGGTGTCGGCGAGCGCGTCGGCGAGCGGCCCGAGCATGAGGGTCAGCGGCGTACGGAACTCGTGGCTGACGTTGGTGAAGAAGGTGGTCTTCACCCGGTCCAGCTCGGCCAGCGTCTCGGCCCGGCGCCGCTCCTGCTCGTACTCCTTCGCGTTGCGTACCGCCATGGAGACCTGTTGGGTCAGCAGTTGGTAGAAGGAGCGGTACGCCTCGTCCAGCTCCCGGTTGGGGCTGACGCCGGCCAGCAGGACGCCGAGCGGCTGGTCCTCGGCGGCCGAGGGCAGCGGCAGTGCCAGCGCGGTGTGGGTGGCATCGCCCCACGGGCCGGCGGGCAGCGGCAGTCGATCCGCGACGCCCGTCACGTCGGTGGGCCGACCCTGCGCGGCGTCCGGTAGCGCCCAGGCGCGGGCCGCCGGGCTCGGGTCGGCCAGGTCGACGACGTCCGGCAGCGCCTCGGCCACCGTGGGGTGACCCGCGTCACCGCCCGCGCAGGCCGTCCGGCGCAGCACCGCGCCGTCGCGCAGGTAGATCGCGGCGAACGGCACGTCCAGTGGATGGTCGCCGATCGCGTCGATCAGCCGGGCGCAGGTGGCGTCGACGTCGACGGTGCGCCCGTCGCCGCGCAGGCTCAGGTCGCGCAGCAGCCGCAGTCGCCGTTCGCCGACGACCTGCTCGGTGACCTCGCTGCACACCGTCAGCACGCCGACGGTGCGGCCGTCGTCGTCGCGGGCGGGGGCGTGCGAGACGCTGAAGTACGCCTCCTCGCGGTAGCCGGCGCGCTCCAGCAGGAGTTGCAGAGCGGGCACCCAACTGGCCACCCCGGTCTCCATGGCCTGCTGGATCAGGGGCGCGAGGACGTCCCAGCCCTCGGCCAGGGTCACCCGCACGTCGTCGCCGAGTGCGGCGGGGTGCTTGTCGCCGATCAGGGCGGAGTACGCGTCGTTGTAGAGCTGGGAGAGGCGGTCGCCCCAGAGCAGGAGCATGGGGTAACGGGAGGAGAGCACCACCCGCACGGCGGCACGCAGGCTCTGCGGCCAGCTCGACACCGCGCCCAGCGGGGTGTCGGCCCAGTTCAGCTCGGCCATCAGCCGTCCGGTGTCACCGCCGCCGTCGAACAGGTCGGTGCGGGGTCGCGTCACGCTCGACCCGCCCTCATCGCTAAGCCCCCCGTTCCGGGCCCGACGACCCCTGCTGGCGTTACCTACCCATCCTGGCACCTCTACTCACCTGTGCCGACGTCGGTACCCATCGTCGAAGCGGTGGGGGTTCGGGACGAACGTCCGATGCCGAGGACATAGATCTCTGTAAGTGTCTCGGTTATCTCTCCAACCCCCGAGGAGCCCCCATGAGAGGCAGAACGCTGAGCGCGGGAATCGCGCTCACCGTGTTCACCGGGATGACGGTGACGCTGGCCGCCCAGCCGGTGACCGCGTCACCCTCCGCCCCGACGACAGCGGCCCGGCCGATCGCCGCGTCCGCCGCCGTCCTGGCGGCGCCGGACATCTCCGTCACCAACGTCCAGGCGCACCTGACCCAGCTCAACTCCATCGCCAGCAGCAACGGTGGCAACCGGCGGGCCGGCTCGGCCGGCTACACCGCCTCGGTCAGCTACGTGAAGGGCAAGCTCCAGGCCGCCGGCTACACCGTCAGCGAGCAGACCTGCTCCAGCTGCACGTACCCCTCGAACAACCTCATCGCCGAGTGGCCCGGCGGCCCGACCGACCAGGTGGTGATGTTCGGCGCCCACCTCGACAGCGTCTCGGCCGGCCCGGGCATCAACGACAACGGCTCCGGCTCCGCCACCCTGCTGGAGAACGCGCTGGTCCTCGCCGCGCAGAACCCGACCATGACGAAGAAGGTCCGGTTCGCCTGGTGGACCGACGAGGAGCAGGGCCTCAACGGCTCCCGGTTCTACGTGAACTCGCTCAACACCACCCAGCGCGGCTACATCAAGGGCTACTACAACTTCGACATGGTCGGCTCGACCAACGGTGGCTACTTCATCAACCGGGTCACCTCCACGACGGCGGCGCCGCTGAAGGCGTACTGGGACTCGTTGGGGCTGCAACCGGAGGAGAACGTCGAGGGTCAGGGCCGCTCCGACGACTACTACTTCCAGCAGGCCGGCATCCCCACCTCCGGCTACGCCGCGGGCGCGAGCGCCCGTAAGACCAGCACCCAGGCGGCCAAGTGGGGCGGCACGGCCAACGCCGCCTACGACTCGTGCTACCACCGTTCCTGCGACACCACCGCCAACGTCAGCGCCACGGTGCTGAACCGGGCCGCGGACGGCGTCGCGTACGCGTTGTGGCAGCTCGCCGTGGGCGGCGGCACCCCGACCAACGACTTCTCGATCGCGGTCAACCCCACCGCGCTCACCGTCGCCCGGGGCGCCAGCGCCACCGCCACGGTCGGCACCGCGACCACCGCCGGCTCCGCGCAGACGGTCAGCCTCACCGCGTCCGGGGCGCCAAGCGGGGTGAGCGTCTCCTTCAGCCCGTCGTCGGTGACCTCCGGCGGGTCGGCCACGCTGACCCTGACCGCGTCGGCCAGCGCCGCCACGGGCACCGTCACCGTCACGGTCACCGGCACCGGGTCGGTGACCCGGACGGCCAGCCTCACCCTCACGGTGACCGGCACCGGCGGCTGCGCCGGCGGGCAGGTGGTCGGCAACGGTGGCTTCGAGAGCGGCAGCACGCCGTGGACTGCGTCCTCCGGCGTGATCACCAACTCCAGCAGTCAGCCGGCCCGGACCGGGTCGTACAAGGCGTGGCTCGACGGGTACGGCAGCACCCACACCGACACCCTGTCCCAGTCGGTGAGCGTGCCGGCCGGCTGCGCCAGCTACACGCTGTCGTTCTGGCTGCACGTCGACACCGCCGAGACCACCACCTCCACGGCGTACGACAAGCTGACCGTGCAGGTGGGCTCGACCACGCTGGCGACGTACTCGAACCTGAACGCCGCCAGCGGCTACGTGCAGCGCACGTTCAACGTGGCTGGGTTCGCCGGGCAGACGGTGACAGTGAAGTTCACCGGCACCGAGGACTCGTCGTTGCAGACCAGCTTCGTGATCGACGACGTGACGTTGCAGGCCAGCTGACGGCGTACCGGTCGAAGAGGGCCGCCGCCGGGATGATCCGGCGGCGGCCCGTCGCGTCCTGGGTCAGGGGAGCTGCGGGTAGAGCGCGGCGACCCCGCCGGCGAGCCCGGCCTGCACCTGCCGGCTGATCTCGTCGGTGACGATCTCGTACGCGTCGGCCTCGATACCGTCGATGCCGATCCGGGCGATCGCCGCCGGGTCCGACTTGGCGCCGGTCACGGTCGCGGCCATGTCGGTGTCCATGTAGCCGACGTGCAGACCGGCGACCCGGACGCCCCGCTCGGCGAGCTGGATGCGCAGTGCGTTGGTCATCGCCCACTCGGCCGACTTGGCGGCGCCGTACGACCCGTGCAGGGGGAAATTCACCCAGGACAGCACGGAGAGCACGTTGAGGATCGTTCCGCCACCGTTGCCGGCGATGACCGGGGCGAAGGACCGGATCATCGAGAGGTTGCCGAGGTAGTGCGTCTCCAGCTCCAGCCGGATCAGGTCCAGGTCGCCCTCCAGCAGGTCCGCCCGGCTGTCGATGCCGGCGTTGTTGATCAGCAGGTTCACGTCACCTGCCAGCTTCGCGGCTGCGGCCACCGAATCGGGGTCGGTGATGTCCAGTCGGACCGGCGTCACGCCGGGCAGGTCGACGGAGTCGGGGTTGCGGGCGCCGGCGTAGACGGTCGCGCCCCGGGCGACGAGTTCGGCGGCGAGGTGTCGGCCGAAGCCCCGGTTGGCGCCGGTGACGAGGGCGGTGCTTCCAGCGATCTTCATGGGAGGGCTCCAGGTTCGTGGCTGGCCGAGATGGCGCGAGGTCGATTGCTGACCGGAACGCTATCCGGCTGACTTCTGTAGAGCAAAGTCAGCTATGTCACCGCGGGTGCCCCGCGGATCGGGAATACGACCCGGACGCGGGCACGACCCCAGCGGTGACGACTCGTATCCTTTGCGCGAACCTCCGCACGAGCCGAGAAGGGAGACGGTGTGAGCAACCAGGCCGAGACGTTGGAGTTCCAGGCCGAGGCGCGTCAGCTCCTCCAGCTGGTGGTCCACTCGATCTATTCGAACAAGGACGTCTTCCTGCGGGAACTCATCTCGAACGCGTCCGACGCCCTGGACAAGCTGCGGCTGGCGACGCTCGTCGACAAGGATCTCGTCGCCGACACCGACGACCTGCACGTCGCCATCGAGGTCGGCCGGGACGCCCGCACGCTGACCGTGCGGGACAACGGCATCGGGATGACCCGCGACGAGGTGGTCCGGCTGATCGGCACGATCGCCAAGTCCGGCACCGCCGAGCTGCTGCGCCAGCTGCGCGAGTCCGCCGACGCCCGCGCCTCGCAGGACCTGATCGGGCAGTTCGGCGTCGGCTTCTACGCCGCGTTCATGGTCGCCGACCGGGTCACCCTGCTGACCCGCAAGGCCGGCGAGACCGGCGGCACCCGCTGGGAGTCCACCGGCGAGGGCACCTACTCGATCGAGGCCGTCGACGAGGCGCCGCAGGGCACCGCCGTGACCCTGCACCTCAAGCCTGCCGACACCGAGGACAACCTGCACGACTACACCGCCGAGTGGACCATCCGCGAGATCGTCAAGCGGTACTCCGACTTCATCGCGTGGCCGATCCGGATGCGCGTCGAGCGTCCCGGCGCCGAGGGCGAGGCCGCCACCAGCGAGGTGCAGACCCTCAACTCCATGAAGGCGCTCTGGGCCCGGCCCCGCGACGAGGTCGACGCCGCCGAGTACAACGAGTTCTACAAGCACGTCAGCCACGACTGGGCCGACCCGCTCGAGGTCGTGCACATGAAGGGCGAGGGCACCTTCGAGTACGAGGCGCTGCTGTTCCTGCCCAGCCACGCCCCGCTGGACCTGTTCTCCCCGCAGGGCCGTCGCGGCGTGCAGCTCTACGTCAAGCGCGTGTTCATCATGGACGACTGCGAGGCGTTGGTCCCCACCTACCTGCGCTTCGTCAAGGGCGTCGTCGACGCGCACGACCTGTCGCTGAACATCTCCCGCGAGATCCTCCAGCAGGACCGGCAGATCCAGATCGTCCGCCGCCGCCTGGTCCGCAAGGTCCTCGCCACGGTCAAGGACCTCAAGGCCAACCACCCCGAGCGCTACCGCACCTTCTGGACCGAGTTCGGCGCCGTGGTCAAGGAAGGGCTGATCGACGACACCGACAACCGGGACTCCCTGCTGGAGATCCTGTCGGTCGCCTCCACCCACGACGCGGCGGAGCCGACCGGTCTGGCCGGTTACGTCGCGCGGATGAAGGACGGCCAGAACGACATCTGGTACGCCACCGGCGACTCCCGGGCCACCATCGAGAACTCGCCGCACCTGGAGGCGTTCCGGGCCAAGGGCCACGAGGTGCTGCTGCTCACCGACCCGGTCGACGAGGTGTGGGTCGAGCGGGTCGGCGAGTACGACGGCCGGCCGCTGCGCTCGATCGCCAAGGGTCAGGTCGACCTGGACACCGACGAGGAGAAGCAGCAGGCCGAGGCCGAGCGCGAGCAGCAGCGGCAGGAGTTCGCCGCGCTGGTGGAGTGGCTGGGCACGACCCTCGCCGACAGTGTTCGGGAGGTCCGCCTGTCGTCGCGGCTGACCACCTCACCGGCCTGCGTCGTGGGCGACGCGCACGACCTCACGCCGACGTTGGAGAAGATGTACCGGGCGATGGGGCACGACGTCCCCTCGGCCAAGCGCATCCTGGAGATCAACCCCGGTCACCCGCTGGTCACTGGGCTGCGCAAGGCCCACGAGCAGGGTGACTCCACCGAAATCCTGACCGAGACCGCCGAGCTGCTGTACGGGCTGGCGGTGCTCGCCGAGGGCGGTGAGCTGGCCGACCCGGCCCGCTTCACCCGTACGCTCGCCGACCGGCTGGCGCGCACCCTGTAGCCGTTCGACCCCTCCGGCCGGCGGGTCGCCCGATCAGCGGGCCCCGCCGGCCGGTCCGGGTGCGTCGGCGTCCGCCAGCCGGCGGCGGACCCGCTCGGCGTCCGGGTGCCCGAGCTCGTCGAGGATGCCCAACGCCGTCCGCCAGCTCCGGGCCGCCTCCGCCGGGTCGCCGACGTCGGCCAACGCCTCCGCGAGGTGCGTCAGCGTGTCCGCCTCGTAGTAGCGGTCCCGGAACTCCCGGTACAGCGCCAGCGCGTGCTGGTACGCGACCACCGCCTCCGCGGGTCGCCCGGCGCGGTGCTGCGCGTAGCCGAGGGTGTCCCAGGTGGGCGCCTGGCCCTGCCGGTCGTCGAACTCGCGCAGCAGCTCCAGCGCCTGCTGGCACGCCTGCACCGCGGCGTCGTGCGCGCCGAGCTGGGCCCGATACCAGCCGACCGCGTTCAACGCCATCGCCTGCCCGTAGCGGTGGCCCGCCTCGCGGTACAGCGCCAACGCCGCCTCGGCGTGCTCGACCACCTCGGCACGCCTGCCCTCCCGGTCGGCCACCTCGGCGAGGTCGAGGCAGGTGTGCCCCTGGTTGGCCGGGTCGCCCAGCTCGCGGAACAGCTCCATTGCCCGCTGGAGCTGACCGGGCGCCTCGTCGAGCCGACCCAGGCGGGCGTGCGCCCGGGCCAGGCTGCGGTGCGCGTGCGCCTGCCCGGCCACCTCGCCTCCGCGCCGCGCCGCCGCCAGCGCCGTACGCTGCACCGCCAACTGGTCGTGCCAGCCGCCCTGCCGGTCCAGGAAACTGGTCAGGCTCCAGGCCAGCTGCCAGGCGTGTCGGTCGAACCCGCTGGCGGCGCATCGTTCGACGAGCGCGATCAGCACGTCACGCTCGCGCGTGAACCAGGCCACCGCCTCGTCATGGTCGCCGAACTTCTCTGGCCGGACGCCGGCGACGGCCGGGGCGAGGGTGATCGGATCCCAGTGCGGGTGCAGCAGCACGGCCGCGGCGTGCGCGCTGTGCAGGTAGTGGTCGAAGAGCCGGCCGCGCGCCTCGGCCCGGTCGCCGGCCGGATCGTGTTCGGCGGACAGCTCGGCCGCGAAGGCCCGCAACAGGTCGTGCATCGCGTACCGGTCCGGGCCGCGCTCCAAGACCAGATGCGCGTCGGCCAGCTCGGCGAACGCCGCCCGGACGGCCCGTCGACCGCCGCCGGCGAGACTGACCGCGGCCGCCGTACTCACCGTCACGTCCGTACTTCCCCCGACCAGCCGGAACAGCCGCGCGGTCGACGCCGACAACAGCCGGTACGACCAGGACAGCGCCCCCCGCACACTGCTGTCGTGCTCTCCGGTGTCCAGTCCGTCCAGCCGGCCGTCGGCTCGGAGCTGCGCGCCCAGCTCGGTCAGGGGCAGCTGAGGCCGGACCACCGCCCGGGCCGCCACCACGACCAGGGCCAGTGGCAGCCGGTCGCAGAGTCGGACCAGCTCGTCGACGGCGGCCCGCTCGACCTTGGCCCGCGCCCCGATCCGCGCGTAGAGCAGGGCCTGCGCGTCCTCGGCGGTGAGCAGATCCAGCACGACGGCCTCGGCGCCCTCGGTGGCCACCAGCCCGGTGAGCCGATCCCGGCTGGTCACCAGCACCAGGCAGCCGGCGGCGCCCGGCAGCAGCGGCCGGACCTGCGCCGCGTCCCGGGCGTTGTCGAGCAGCACCAGCATCCGCCGACCGGCGAGCAGGCTCCGGTACAGGGCGGTCTGTGCCTGCTCATCCGCCGGCACCTCCCGCGGCGGCACCCCGAGCGCGGCCAGGAAACCCCGGACCACCTGCTCCGGGCTGCGCACCACACCGCTGTGGCTGTAGCCCTGCAGGTTGGCGTAGAGCTGCCCGTCGGGGAAGTGTCCGGCGGCCCGGTGTGCCCAGTGCACGGCGAGCGCCGTCTTGCCCACCCCGCCCGCTCCGGAGAGCACCGCCAGCGGGACCGCACCGGGTTGCGCCTCGGCGGACGCCCGCAGCGCGTCCAGACGGGCCAGCTCCGGACCGCGCCCGGCGAAACCCCGGACATCCGACGGCAACTGCGCGGGGATCGGGCGGTCCGGGTGGGGCCTGGCGACGAGGCCCGCTGCGGCGGGGGCGGGGGACGGCCCGGGAGTGGGCACGGTGACTTCACCGCGCAGGATGGCCTGGTGCAGCTGGCGGAGCTCGACGCCCGGGTCCGCGCCGAGCGCGTCGGCGAGCCGGTCCCGCAGCCGGGCGTAGTACGCCAGCGCCTGTGCGCCGCGACCGGCCGCGGCCAGCGCGTGCAGCAGCACGGCGGCGACCGGTTCGTCCAGGGGATGGTCGTCGGCGAGCCGGGTCAGCGGGTCGATGACCGCTTCGGGCTCGCCCCGCCGCAGCAGGCCGCGGGCCCACTGCACGGCGGTGTCGGTGTGCCGGCGGTGCCAGTCCTGCCGCACCCGGGCCGCCCACTCGCCGGGCAGCCCGGCCAGTGGCTCGCCGCGCCACAGCTCCAGCGCCCGGCGCAACAGCTCCATCCGCTCGGGGTCGTCGTCAACCAGTCCATCGGCGCGGTGCCGCAGCACGTCGAAGTGTTGGCCATCCACTGTCTCCGGTGGCTGGTCCAGCAGATAGCCGCCGGATCGTCGTACCAGCGCGGCCGGTGCGCCCGCGTCGGCCAGCACGCGGCGGAGCCGGGCGAGGTAGACGTGCAGGTTGTGGCGAACCCTGGGCGGTGGCGTGTCGCCCCAGACCCGGTCCACCAGGGACTCCACGTGGACCGGTCGGCCGACGTCCACCGCCAGCGCGGCCAGGACGGCGCGCTGGCGGGCTGCTCCGGCGTCGACCAGGCGGCCGTCCGCCCAGACCTCGACCGGCCCGAGGACCCGAATCTCCATGAACCGCCGCTCGCCGCGTCGCCAGTCGGACAATCCGGCGCCGGGCGGCCGGATTGAGATTCCGGCAGGAATTCGTCGACCTGCCGCGCAGATCATCGTTGGCACAGCGGCATCGATCAATGTGATGTCGGCAACTCGACTCACGGCCTGTCCCGGTCGTGACGACACCGGAGGTCATCCTCGTGCGAAGTGCTCTGCGAAGGTTCACGTCCGCCCTGCTCGGCGTGCTTGCCGTGGGCGCCGCGCTCGGCGTCGCCCCGAGCCCCGCCCAGGCCAACTACGCCTGCCCCTCGGGTCTGCTCTGCCTCTACAGCGGGACCAACTTCAGCGGGGACATCTTCCTGCTCGACGGGCCGTACAACGGCTGCAACGACGTCGGGCTGCCCTCGTACTTCCGCAACCGGACCCAGTCGATCATCAACAACCGTCCGTCCGGCACCGTCTCCACCTTCTGGGACAACGCCAACGCCACCGGCCTGCTCGGCTACCAGCACGCCTACGGCTACCGGGCGAACCTGGCGTACGACTCGGCCGCGATCGGGGGGAACTGGAACCAGCGGATCGAGGCGGTCCGCGTCTGCTGATCCGCAGACCGAACCGGACAGGGGGGGCGGGACGGCGCCGGTCGGAATTCCACGGGGGACTCCGACCGGCGCCGTCACGCGGCTCAGCCCGGGTAGTAGCAGACGTTCGGGATGACCGGACCGCCGTTGACCCCGAAGATCGCGAAGCCCATGTACGCCCGGGTCTGCGGGCCGTACTCGCCGTCCTCGGCGATGTTCGCGTACACGATGTCCTCGTTGATCTTGTGCTGGGCGTACCGGACGGCGTCGCGGGTCTTCGGGCCGTAGTTGCCGTCGAGGCTCAGTGACCGCGCGTAGCAGTTGTTCAGCGCCTCCTGCAGCACCAGCACCGCCGAGCCCGAGTGGCCGTAGGTGAGGTAGCACTGCTTGTTCCCGGTCTGCCAGCCGACGGTGGGCACGTGCATGTCCGCGCCGCCCGGATAGCCGCCGACCCGGTAGAAGGTCAGGCTGGTGCACGGGCTGGAGGCCTGCGCGGCGGTCGGTGCGAGCAGGGTCAGGCCGGCGCTGGCCAGGACGGTCACGAGGGTGGCGGCGGCGCTGCGGCGCCCGATGCGGCTCCGGTGGATCGACATGCTCTCCTCCTGGGAAGGTTGCCGGGGTCGACCCCGGGTGCTTCCGAGCATCGCGGCCGTCGATCTATGGTTTCCTGCCCGAACGTCAATTCATCAGGAGCGCCGATGCCCGTCGACACGGTGATCTTCAGCGGGGAGGGACCGCACGCCGACCCCTGGCACCCGTTGCCCGAGACCAGTGCGAGGCTGGCCGAGCTCATCGGCGACGCGGCCGTCGTGACCTCCGTCGACCGGCTCGCGACCGCGCTGGAAGGCACGCGGCTGCTGGTGGTGAACGCGAGCGCCGACCGGTCGACCCTGCTCCCCGAGGACGAGCTCTTCGGCCACACCCTGGCCGGCTTCCTGGCGGGTGGCGGCAACCTGCTGGCCATGCACAGCGCCACCCTCGCGTTTCCCCGGCTGCCGAGCTGGCGTGCCACGATCGGCGCGTCCTGGGAGCACGGCCGCTCCCACCACCCGCCGATCGGCCCGTTCCTCGCCCGGCGCACCGGCGTCGCGCATCCGCTCGCCGACGGTCTCGGCGACATCGAGGTCCACGACGAGCGGTACACCGACCTGCGCCTGGTCGACGGCATCGACGGCGAGGCCCTGTACGCACACGAGGAGGGCGGCGTCACCCACCCACTGGTCTGGGCACGCACCCTCGGTCCGAGCCGGGTGGTCTACTCCGCTCTCGGTCACGACACCCGCTCCTACGAGTCTCCTGGGCACCTCGAACTGCTCCGTCGCATCACCGCCTGGCTGCGTACGGGCGGTGACATCCGGGCCTGATCGGAATCGGTCCATCATGGTCGGTGCACAGTCCCGCGTGGTCCGCAACCGCTGGCAGAGGCCCCGCGCGTGCGCCGGTGAACAAGTTCACAAGGGTTGGGCGAGGGTCACCGACCGTGCCTACCGTCGATCGAGTCCACCACCGTGGACGCCACGACCGGCAACGCCAAATCCTGCCCCCGGTCGTCGGATACCAGAACCCCGGGCAGGAGCGGGGGACCCACGTTCCTCGGTGCATGTCACCTCGGGGTGAAGCCGCCACCGCGCGGCCGGGCTCCTCGGCCCGAACCCGACAGCTCACCTCGCCGGCGTGGAGGAACCACACATGACGTCTGTCTACACGCCCCGTCATCGACGGGTCACCACCCGCCGCGTCGCCGTCGGCACCCTGGCCGTCGGCGCGGTCACCGGCGCCGTCGCCCTCTTCGGCCCCGCGGCCCCGGCCCAGGCCGGTGTCAACTGGGACGCGATCGCCCAGTGCGAGTCCGGCGGCAACTGGAAGATCAACACCGGTAACGGCTACTACGGCGGGTTGCAGTTCTCCCAGGGCACCTGGGCCGGCTACGGCGGCAAGAAGTACGCCGCCCGTGCCGACCTGGCCAGCCGTGGCGAGCAGATCGCCATCGCCGAGAAGGTGCTCGACGGGCAGGGCATCGGCGCGTGGCCGACCTGCGGCCGCAAGGGCGGCTCGTCGGGCGGCTCCGCCACGAAGTCCTCGACGAAGTCGACCGCGAAGTCGTCGAAGTCCACCGCCGGGAAGGACCGGTCCACCGCACCGAAGGACCGGTCCACCGCACCGAAGGAGCGGTCGTCGCGCGGCGACCAGCCGGCGACCCGCAACCACGAGCGCACCGCCCCCGCGGCCAGCGGCGACACGTATGTGGTCAAGCCGGGGGACACCCTGTCGGAGATCGCCGACAGCCACCGCCAGGCCGGCGGCTGGCAGGCCCTGTACGAGCGCAACCGGCAGCTGATCGGCGCCGACCCGGGTCTGATCCTCCCGGGCCAGCGGCTCAGCCTGTAAGAGCACCAGCAGCGGGGGGGGGGGGGGGGGGGGGGGGCGGGGGGGGCGCGGGGGGGGGGGGGGGGGGGGGGGGGGGGGGGGGGGGGGCCGCGGGGGGGGCCCCCCCCCGGCGCCCCCCCCCCCCCCCCCCCCGACCGGAGCCGCGCCGGTGCCACCCCG